>CAVSDT010000001.1:0-1503971 GCA_963726825.1 uncultured Solirubrobacteraceae bacterium
CCGACGGCTTCGTCTGCGACCCGGAGCAGGTGCTCCGGCGCGCCCTCGAAGAGGGCCCCAGGGTCGGCGGCATCGCCACCGCCGCCGGTTGGAGGGTGCTGCGGTTGCGTCTCGGCCCCGGCCGGTCCGCGGAGCACATCCAGGGCTGGCGCATCACGGCCGGCGATCAGCACGCCATGCAGATCGAGGCATCCGGGCCCCTGGGTCGCGGCACCCTCGTCCTGCGCTGCTCCCCGCGCACGGTCTCCATCACGACGCACCTGCGCTACGAACGACCGGCGGCCGGCGCAGCGGTGTGGGCAGTGGTCGGTGTCGTGCCCCGCCGGCTTGCGCCCTTCCTGCTCGAGCGCGCCGCCTCATCGAGATGACGTTCGCGAGCGACCCCCGGACAGCTGCCTACTACGACCGTCGCGCGGCCGAGTACGACGAGTGGTGGTCGAGCCGGGCAGGTTCGCTGATCTCGCACGCCCCGGCTGGGACGGGGAGCGAGCGCAGCTCATCCGAGCGCTGCGAGCGCTGCGAGCGCTGCCCGCGGCCAGGACGCTGGACGTCGCGTGCGGCACGGGCTTTCTCACACGCCATCTGCCGGGGGACGCGGTGGGGCTCGACCAGAGCGAGGACCTGACCGCCGACGGCCTGGCCCAGGAGCTTGGAGGCGTCCCGTTCCTGGACGGTCGCTGGTTCGTCGGGGCCCGTGCGCCCCTGCCGGCCCTCGACGACGCCGCCCCTGGGGACACCGGGACAGCTTCCGGATAAACTGCCTCGCCGGCCGACGGGACGCAGCCGTCGGGCGCCGTCAGACCGCCACATACCCTGCGAACGGCAGCACTCAGGGCGCGTAGCTCAGTGGGAGAGCGCTCGCTTCACACGCGAGAGGTCGCTGGTTCGAAACCAGCCGTGCCCATCAGTCAGTCAGCCGGTGTTCCACTCTACCGGGATCCGGCTCAAGTCCTGGTGCGTCCGTGCCGATGGGCCTCGAAGGTTCCGAGACCCCCGTGCGCTCCGCGCCCGACTGGTCTAGCCTGGTCATCGACCCGCCGCATTCCGGTCACTCGGTTCGCCCCGGCGCTGATCCACTCTCATTCCGCTCACGAGCGGAGAGTGGAACACCATGAGGATCGACCGTGCGCGGCGGATGCCCGTCGGGATCATCACCGCCCTGCTGCACCGGCTCAGGCGCTCGGCAGGCGCCAGTCGATCGGCTCGCCCCCCTGCGCGGCCAGCAGCGCGTTCGCGCGGCTGAACGGCCGGGAGCCGAAGAAGCCGTTGCGGGCCGACAGCGGGCTCGGATGGGCGGACTCGAGCGTCGGCACGTCGCCGAGCAGCGGCTGCAAGCTGCGGGCGTTGCGACCCCAGAGGATCGCGACGAGCGGCCCGCCGCGGGCGGCGAGGGCGCGGATCGCGGCCTCCGTGACGGCCTCCCAGCCGCGGCCCTGGTGGCTGTTGGGCGCCCCCGGCCGCACGGTCAGGGAGCGGTTGAGCAGCACGACCCCCTGCTCGGCCCACGGCGACAGGTCCCCGTTGGCGGGTTGCGGCAGGCCGAGGTCCGCCTGGTACTCGCGGAAGACGTTCACGAGGCTCGGGGGCAGCGGCCGGACGTCGGGGGCGACGGAGAAGGACAGGCCGACCGCGTGGCCGGGGGTCGGGTAGGGGTCCTGGCCGACGACGAGCACACGCGCCTCGTCGAAGGGCCGCTGGAAGGCGCGCAGGACGCGGTCGCCCGCGGGCAGGTAGCGCCGGCCGGCGGCGACCTCGTCCCGGAGGAACCGCCCCATCGCGGCGATGGAGTCCTCGACGGGTGCGAGCGCCGTCGCCCAGCCCGGGTCGATCGTCTCGCGCAGGGGTCGTGCGGGCATCGCGCGAGGGTACGTCGCACGCCCGCGTCGTAGGCTCGGAGCATGAGCGTCGCCGCCCCGTCGCTGCTGCACTTCGAGTCCACCTACGCGCGGGACCTCCAGGATCTCGTCCTCCCGTGGCAGGCCGCCGAGGCACCCGCCCCGCGGCTTGTGTCCCTCAACGCCGAGCTCGCGGCCGAGCTCGGCGTCGACCCCGAGGCGCTGCGCACCCCCGAGGGCATCGGACTGCTCACCGGCGCGCGCATCCCGGCCGGCGTGACGCCCGTGGCGCAGGTCTACGCCGGGCACCAGTTCGGCAACTGGTCCCCCCGGCTCGGGGACGGCCGGGCGCTGCTGCTCGGGGAGGTCATCGACGTCCGCGGCCGGCGCCGCGACATCCACCTCAAGGGCTCCGGGCGCACGCCGTTCGCCCGCGGCGGCGACGGCAAGGCGGTCGTCGGGCCGATGCTGCGCGAGCACGTCATCTCGGAGGCGATGCACGCGCTCGGCATCCCGACCACCCGGGCGCTCGCGGTCGTCGCGACGGGGGAGCAGGTCTCGCGCGGGATGCCGCAGCCGGGCGCGCTGCTCGTGCGCGTGGCCGCCAGCCACCTGCGCGTGGGGACGTTCCAGTACGCGTTCGCCGGCGGCGATCGCGCGCTGCTGCGCCGCCTGGCCGACCACGCGATCGCGCGCCATCACCCCGAGGCGCTGAAGGCCGGCGACCCCTACCTGGGGCTGTTCGAGGCCGTCGTGGAGGCGCAGGCGTCGCTGCTGGCCCGATGGATGCACGTCGGGTTCGTCCACGGCGTGATGAACACCGACAACATGACGATCTCCGGCGAGACGATCGACTACGGCCCGTGCGCCTTCGTCGACGCGCACGATCCGCGCACCGTCTTCAGCTCGATCGACCAGGGCGGCCGCTACGCCTTCGGCAACCAGCCGCACCTCGCGCAGTGGAACCTCGCACGGCTCGCGGAGACCCTGCTGCCGTTGATCGACGCCGACCAGGACGCCGCGGTCGCGGCCGCCACCGCCGTCCTCGAGGGCTACCCGGACCGCTACCAGGCGCACTTCGACGCGGGGATGCGCGCCAAGCTCGGGCTCGCGGAGGCGCGCGACGGCGACGCGGAGCTCGCCGGGGAGCTGCTGGGGCTGATGGCCGCGCAGCGCGCCGACCACACGGGCACGCTGCGGGCGCTCTCGACTGCCGTGCGGGGCAACCCCGGTCCCCTTCGCGGCCAGGTCGTGGACGCCCTGCCCGCGATCGACGCGTGGACGAGCCGGTGGCTGCAGCGGCTCGGCGCCGAGGGCGGCGAGCCCGACGCGGTGGCGGCCGCGATGGACCGCGTCAATCCGGCCTTCGTCCCGCGCAACCACAAGGTCGAGGAGGCGCTGACCGCCGCCACGGCCGGCGACACGGGCCCGTTTCACCGCCTGCTCGCCGTGCTGGCTGACCCCTTCACGGACCGGCCCGGGCTCGAGGCCTACGGCGAGCCGGCGCCGCCCGAGTTCGGCGGCTACCAGACGTTCTGCGGCACGTGATCAGGGCTCGGTCACGAGCCAGCGGCCGCGGACGCGCTCGAGGGTGATCGTCTCGTCGAGCGCCTTGGCCACCGCGCGGGTGCCGCCCCCGGCGATCGCCACCGTCGCCGCCTTGAAGATGCCGGACGAGTAGGGCGCGCCGACGGAGAACAGGCGGGCGCCGTCCGGCCCGAACAGCTCCTGGCAGCTGACGCGGCCGCCGCCGAAGCCCTCCGCGTAGAAGCGCCGCGCGGCGGGCGTCATCAACGCGCAGGTGGCCTCCCCGTCGCGGCGGCCCTGGGCGTCGTAGAAGGCCACGACCGCGCGGCGGACGGCGGCCTTCGGACCCGAGCCGGTGACGGTGGCCGACGGGGCGGGCGCGGCGGCGGTCGCGGACGGGGCGGGGGCCGGCGCCGCCGGGCGCCGCTCGTCTCCGCCGCCGCAGCCGGCGAGCAGCGCGGCACAGGCCAGGCAGGACAGGGGCGCACGCACGAGTGCGCGCCAGCGTACCCGCGACCGGCCGGCGCTTCGCCTGGGCCCGCCGGTGTGCGATGTTGCCGACCTGTGATCGGACGACTCGTCCTCTGGACCGCGGTGCTCGGCGTGGTGGCCCTCTACCTCGTCGAGACGAGCTCGGGCACCGGCTGGGACACGGGCGCCAGGATCGAGCGCTACTGCCGCTACCTCGTGGCGACCGAGCGCCAGGTCGTCAACTGCTCCAACAACATCACGAGCGACTTCCTCATGCGGGCCCGCAACCAGGCCAGCTTCTACGCGTCGGGGATGGACACGCGCTGCCTGTCCGACGCCGGGCCGCTGTGCCGCGAGTAGGGCCGGCCCCGCAGTCGGTCGACCGCTGCTGCTGCTGACCCCGCCCACTCGACGAGGGACGCAGCCAAGGCCATCGACGCCAGCCCGACCTCACCGACGCACCGATGCAGGGCGAGCGGCTCGCGGCGTTCGCGACGCGCCGGACCACCTGACGGCGAGCAGCGCGACCACCGCCGCAGCCGAGGCCAGCGTCGGCAGGCGCAGCCAGACCTGGTCGGCGTCGGTCCCCGCCGTGAGGGCGTGCACCACGGCGAGGCCCCAGGCGACCGCGGTGAAGCGGTGCAGCGTGCGCCAGCGGTGGATCCCGATGCGCTTGCGCAGGTAGAAGGACAGCCCGAGCGCGAGCGCGAGGTACCCGGCGACGATGCCGGCGCCGGTGGCGAGCGGGCGGTAGTCCATGACGAACGGCACGGTCACCCCGAGCACGCCGGGACGCAGCCACCGGTCCCCGATCAGCGCTTCGCCGTGCAGACCGAGGGCGAGCAGGGCGGTGAGCGAGAGCTGCTCGTGCAGCCGGCGGAACGCGAGCAGGCTGCGGCCGGACATCCGGCCGCCGAGGCTCAGGCCGATCAGAACGGACGCGGTCATCGCGGCAAGCGCCAGGATCCCCGCGGCCCGGCTGACGTACCACCACTCGTGGCCGCTCATGCCGCCCGCCGCAGCCGGACCGCCGCCGGGCGCCGGCCGGCGATCACGACCTCGCCGTCCTCGCGCACCACGAGGCCGCCGTGGACCAGTGGATCGGCGCTGCCGCGCAGCAGCGCGCACTTGGCGAGCACCTCGGCCTCCAGCGCGGTCGGGGCGAGTGCCGTGGCGGTCACCAGTCCCGTCCAGGCCGGCCGCCCGGTCGACGGATCCAGCAGGTGATGGGCCGGACCGTGGCCGCCGCGCCAGAGCCGGCGGTCGACGCCGGACGTGGCGACGGCGCCGTCGGTGACGACGAACCGCTCGCACGTGTCCCCGGTGAGGGGATGCTCGACGTGGATCTCCCGGGTCCCCTGCACACGGACGTCCCCGCCGCAGTCAGCGGTGCCGCTGATCATCGCGGCCAGGACGTCGGCGGCCAGGCCCTTGCCGGTGCCGCCCGTGTCGAGCGCGACGCCGGGTGGCCGTCCGACGGTGCCGGCGCCCAGCCGGATGCGGCGCCAGCCGTCCGAAGGTGCCGCGGGACGCCGCGGGGGTGCCGCGGCGAGCGCTGCGGCGATGGGCTCCGCGGGGCCGGTCCACGTCGAGTCGTAGCCGGCGGCGACGATGGCGACCCCGAGGGTGGGATCGACGAGCCCGCCGGAGCGCCGGGCGCCCCACAACGCCGCCCGCACGGCGCCGAGGACCAGCGGGGAGACCGCGACGACGGGGCGCGGGTCGGCGTTGAGCCGACGCAGCTCGCTCTCGGGCGCGAACCGCGACAGCGCCGCGTCATAGCGGCGCAGCCAGTCCTCGGCGCGGTCGACCCCGGTCCCGATCAACCGCACGTCCGTGCCCATCGCGCGCAGCGTGCGGTCGGTGGTGCCCGCCCCCGTCACGACGAGCGCGTGGTGACGGGGGCAGAAGCCGGAGCGACGGGTGCCGGCGCCGCGGGCGCGGGACGGGCCGCGGCGGGTGCCGGAGCCGCCGGGGCAGAGGCCGGCGCCGCCGGGGCCGGCGCAGACGGGGGCGCCACCGGGGCGGCAGCGGTCGAGGACGACGACGGCGCGGCCGCGACGGCGGTCACCCCGGCGCCGCTCGGCGCGACGGCCGGCCGTGGGGTCCGCGCGGGCAGCACCCGCGTGACGATCACCCGCCGCCGGACGATGCGCTGGACCACCACCGGCCGCACGACCGCCGCATGGGCGGTGGATGCGGCAGCCGGCTTCGGCTGCGTTGTGGCGACGATCGCACCGAACGCGGCGGAGAAGGTCGCCAGCGACGCCGCTGCGACGGGCAGCGGACCGGGTCCGCGCCGGACCCGGTGGGGCTCAGTCATCGCCGCCCTCGGACTCACCGTGCTCGCCCGACCCCTCCCGGTGCTCGGATGCGTCGTCGTCGCCCGCCTCGGTCTCGCCGCGGTCGTCGTCGCCCTGCTCGCGGACCTGCGGAGCGGGCGTGGCCGCGGTGTGCTCGGGCTCGGTGGCGTCGTCGTCGCGCGTGGTGGGCGCCGCTGCCGGCGTGGCGGGCGCGGGGGCCGGCCTGCTCGTCACGGGCGCCGTCGTGGGGGCGGCGGTCGCGGCCGCCGTGGCCGCGGGAGCGCTCTCGCGCCCCGTGGCCGCGGCGTGGTGACGGGGGCCGTGATGGGCCTTGGCGCGGCGGGTGCGATGGACGGTCTCGTGCACGACCTTCGTCTTGACGATCGGCTCGGGGGTGGCCGTCGCCGCGACCGACGGGGAGGCCGACGCCGGGACGGGGGCCGAGGGCAGTGTGGCCGCGGCGACGCCGACTCCGAGGAGGCCGGCTCCGGCGACGACGGCGATGATGCGATTGGTCTTCATGGCCACCAGGGTGTTCCTTCGGCGCCCAACCGCCGGGCAGGCCCGGGTAAAGGCTCGGCAAAGGCGCGCGTCCGCGGGCCGCGGTGCGTCAGGATGCGAAGCGTGCAGCGTCCGCGCATCCTGTACGTCGAGGACGAGCCCGCGATCGCCGAGCCGATGACGGCCGCCCTCGAGCGCGCCGGCTTCGAGACCCTCACCGCGGGCACCCTCCGACGTGCGCTCGAGCTCGACGAGCGCCTCTCCCCCGACCTGCTGCTGCTCGACCTGAGCCTGCCCGACGGCGACGGCCGCGACCTGTGCCGGGAGGTGCGCCGGCGCCGCGACGTCCCGATCATCATGCTCACCGCGCGCGGCACGGAGACCGACCGCATCGTCGGCCTGGAGGTCGGTGCCGATGACTACGTCGTCAAGCCGTTCTCCGCCGCCGAGGTCGTCGCCCGCATCCGCGCCGTCCTGCGGCGCAGCACACGCACGGCCGTCGCCGGCGACGAGCTGGTCGCCGGTGGCGTCCGCCTGGACGTCGCGGGCCGCCGCGCGTGGCTCGACGACGACGAGCTGGAGCTCACCCGCCGGGAGTTCGACCTCCTCACCCGCCTCGTCCGCGACGCCGGCCGCGTGGTCACGCGGGAGGCCCTGATGGACGACGTGTGGGACGAGAACTGGTTCGGCTCGACCAAGACGCTCGACGTCCACGTGGGCTGGCTGCGGCGCAAGCTCGGGGACGACCCGGCCGCCCCGCGCCACCTGCACACCGTTCGGGGCGTCGGCTTCCGCTTCGCGGACGAGCCGACATGACGCTGCGCCGCGCCCTGGTGCTCGCACTGGCGTACGTGCTGCTGCTCGCCACCATCGCGCTCGGGCGTCCCGTCAGCGCTGAACCTGCGCTCGCGGGTCGACGCGGAGGTGCGCTCGCAGGCACGGGGGCAGGCGGACGTCGTCGCCGCGACGGCGTCCGACCTGCTCGCCACAGGCGACCGGGGAAGACGCCGTGACCTCGTCCGCCGCGCCGCGCAGACCCTGCGCGGGCGCGTGCTGCTCGTGGATCGGCGCGGCACCGTGCTCGCCGACTCCGCGGGGCTCGAGCAGGAGGGCGCCGGGTACGCCTCCCGCCCGGAGGTCGCGGGCGCACTGGCGGGCCGGACGGTCCAGGGCCGCCGCCGCAGCGACACCCTCGACGGTGAGCTGCTCGCCACCGCGGTCCCCATCGCGCGCGGCGGCGATGTGCTGGGTGCCGTGCGGGTCACCCAGAGCGTCGCCGCCGTCGACCGGGCGACCTGGCGGGCGCTGGCGCGGCATCGCGCTCGTCGCGTTCGTGGTGCTGCTCGTCGGCTTCGCCGCCGGCGCCGTGATCTCCGCGGCCATCGCCCGGCCCCTTCGCCGCTTGGAGGCCACGGCCCGCCAGATCGCGGGCGGCGACCTCGCCGGGCGCGCGTCCGTGGAGGGCACGGCCGAGCAGCGCTCCCTCGCGGTGTCCTTCAACGAGATGGCCGACCACCTCGGCGGGGCCCTCGAGGTCCAGCGGCGCTTCGTGGCCGACGCCTCCCACCAGCTGCGCACCCCGCTGACCGGCGTGCGCCTGCGCCTGGAGGCGGTGCGCGACGCGACCTCCGACGACGCTCCCGAGGCGCGGGACCTCGACGCCGGCCTGCGCGAGATCGACCGGCTCGCCGCGCTCGTCGAGGACCTGCTCGCGCTCGAGCGCGCCGACGGCGCCCCGGCGGCGCGGGCGCCGGTCGACCCGCTTGCCGCCGCGCGGGAGGCGGTGGAGCGCTCGCGAGGCGCCGCCGCGGCGCGGGGCGTGCGCCTCGAGGTGGCGGGCGCCTCGGGCGAGGCGCGCGTCCCCCCTGCCGCGCTCGCCCGGACGCTGGACGCGCTGGTCGAGAACGCCATCGCCTACACACGGGCCGGCGGGCACGTCATCGTGCGCGCCGAGCCGGGTCTCATCGCGGTGGAGGACACCGGGCCGGGGATCGCCGCGGACGAGCTCGACGTCGTGTTCGAGCGCTTCCACCGCGGGAACGCCGGACGTCAGGATCCGGCGGGCAGCGGACTCGGGCTCGCGATCGCGCGCCGGCTGGCGCGCAGCTGGGGCGGAGAGGTCACGCTCGCCAACCTGCCACAAGCGGGGCTCCGTGCGGTGGTCGTCCTCACGGGCGATCGCTCCCCCCGGCGCGTGGCCGAGGAGGTGGGCACGTGACCCGGCGCACCGTCGGCTGGGTCGCGATGGCGCTCGCCGGGCTCGTGCTCGCGGCCGCTGCGGCGTACGCGGCCTCGCGCCTGGCCACACAGCCCATCGGCCTGTCGTCGGAGCCCCTCAGCGCCGGCCGTGAGCTCGCGCCGTCCCCGACCCCGCGACCGCGGTCACGGACGGACCGGCAGCCGCGACGACCCCGCCGCAGGGTCCGACCACGGCGGACCCCCACCCCCGCGCGCACGGCACCGCCCGTGGTCACCGCAGTGCCGACGGCGGCACCGACCGTCGCGCCGCCGCCGGCGCGCACCGCCGTGCCGGCCGTCCCGACCGCGACGCCGCGGGGGAGCGACGACCGTGCCGGCTCCGGCCGCGACGACGGACGTCGCGGCGGCGGCGGTGACGACTCGCGCGACGACTGAAGCCGCCCTGCGTCTCAGGCACCGAGCAGCGTCTGCGGCACGAAGCAGCCGACCGTCCAGTTCGGGGCGTCCACGAGCTGGTGGATGCGCAGGTCGCAGGCGACGGAGACGAGCGCGTAGGCCTCCTCCGGATCCATCCCGCGCGTGCGCGCGAGGAGCTCCAGGGCGGCGCGGACCGCGTCCCGCGACGCCTGCATCAGGTCCGGCGCGACGCCGGTGCAGACGTGGAAGCCGCCGGCCTCAACGCGCGCGAGCTCGCCGGCGGGGACGAGGAACTGCGGCGCGGGAAGCTGCGCCGCCTTGCGCAGGCCGATGCGCAGGGCGATCTGCATCGGCGCCTCCACCGCGGTCCCGCACACCTCGCCGTCGCCCATCGCCGCATGCGTGTCCCCCACCGACAGCAGCCCGCCCGGCACCCCGACGGGCAGCAGGAGGGTCGCGCCGGGGCGCAGGTGCTTGACGTCGAGGTTGCCGCCCCACCGGGTCGGGACGAGGACGGGATGCTCGCCCGGCTCGGCGGGCGCGACGCCGATCGTCCCCGGGAACGGCTCGAACGGGAGGGCCGCGTCGCCGAAGTGGACCACGCGGGCGTCGCCGTCGACCGCGGAGATGCGCAGCCACGGGTCGGGGAAGTCGTCGGCGAGCAGCCCGAAGCCGGGCAGCAGCGCGGTCCAGCCCCAGTCGGCGGGGCGCAGATCGAGGATCTCCACCTCGAGCGCGTCGCCCGGCTCGGCGCCCTTGACGAACAGCGGCCCCGTGACGGGGTTGAGCCGGTCGAAGGCGAAGGCGGACAGCGCGGAGGCGTCGGAGTCGCGCCCGACCTGCCCGCCGGAGGCGTCGACGACGTCGAGCTCGACGGTGGCGCCGGGCTCGACCTCGAGCTGCGGCGCCCGGTCGCGGTCCCAGGTGGTGTGCGCGTGGTCGGCGCCCAGGTGGTGGATCGAACGGCCGGCGATGGACGCCCCGTACCCGGTCCGGGGTGCGCGTCATCATCCCGGGCCGTGAGCCGCGCCGCCGAGGAGACCAACCGCCGCCTGCTGCGCGCCCGCGACGCGATGGACCGCGACTACGCGGGGCCGCTGGACGTCCGCACGCTCGCCCGCATCGCGCACGTCAGCGAGGCGCACTTCATCCGCACGTTCAAGGCCACCTTCGGGGAGACGCCGCACCGCTACCTGCAGCGGCGCCGGATCGAGCGGGCGATGTTCCTCCTGCGCCACACCGACCGGCCCGTCCTCGACGTCTGCCTCGACGTCGGCTTCGCCAGCCTGGGGACGTTCGGGCGCACGTTCCGCTCGATCGTGGGGACGACGCCGACGGCCTACCGGCGCGACGCGCCGCCGCCGAGCGCGGTCCCGAACTGCTTCGCGATGGCCTGGATGCGACCGAGCAGCTTCGGAGAAGCGCAGGCGCCCGAGCGCGATTAGGTTCGGGTCCATGCTCACCGCCATCACCCACTCCGCGATCTTCGTCCTCGACCAGGACGAGGCGCTCGACTTCTACGTCGGCAAGCTCGGCATGGAGGTCGCCGCCGACGTCGACATGGGCTTCATGCGCTGGCTGACGGTCTGCCTTCCCGGTCAGCCCGAGCGCGAGATCCTGCTGGAGCGTCCCGGCCCGCCGGCCCACGACGCGGCGACGGCCGAGACGGTGCGCGAGCTCGTCACGAAGGGCGCGACGGGGCTCGCGTTCATCCTCACGGTGGACGACTGCCAGGCGACCTACGCGGACCTCAAGGCCAAGGGCGTGGAGTTCACGGACGAGCCGACGGAGCGCCCGTACGGCATCGACTGCGGCTTCCGCGACCCGTTCGGCAACAACCTGCGGATGACCCAGCCGGTGGCGGATCCGCGAACGCCGACGGCGGCGGACTTCGCGTACTGAGGGGAGGGGGGCCCCTGTCCGTGCGGTCCGGTCCGCGAGCTACGGTCGGAGGCCGTGCAGCGTGCGCTCACCACCCTCGCCGACGTGTTCGCCGACCCGGCCGCCCCGGACGCCGGGCCGGCGCTTGACGCGCTGCGCGCCTCCTGGCACTCGTTCTCGCCGGAGGAGCAGGCGGCGCTGACGCCGCTGGCCAGGCTGGCGGCGACGCGTGTGGCCGCGGCGGCGGCGATCCCCGTGGCCGCGGCCGACGACGACGATGACGACGGCCGCTGGGCCCACCTCGCGGAGATGGACCCCGGGCCCGAGGACGCCGGCGGCGGGCACGCCGAGCCGGTCGGCAGCGGCTTCGCGCCCGCCACAGCCGCCGGCGGAGCGTTGGCGGGCACGCTGTTCGCGCCCGCCACGACGGCCGCCACCCGCCCCGCGCGCGCGCCGCTGGACGCCGACCCCGAGTCCCTGCTGTCGCACCTCGGGCTGTCGAGCTTCCGCCCGGGCCAGCGTGAGGCGGTGCAGGCCGCCCTCGACGGGCGCGACGCGCTCGTCGTGATGCCGACGGGCGGCGGCAAGTCCCTCTGCTACCAGCTGCCGGCGCTCGCCGGGGAGGACCTCACGGTCGTCGTCTCCCCCCTGATCGCGCTGATGCGCGACCAGTGCCAGCGGCTCACGGAGCTCGGGCACCCGGCGGTGATGCTCGCCTCCGGCGGCGGCGCGGAGGACAACCAGCGGGCGCTGGACGCCATCCGCGACGGGTCGGCGCAGGTCTGCTTCGCCGCGCCCGAGCGCTTCGCCTCCGGGCGCTTCCGCGCCGCGCTGGCCGCGCGGGCGATCGCGCTGTTCGTCGTCGACGAGGCGCACTGCGTGAGCGAGTGGGGCCACGACTTCCGACCGGACTACCTCCGCCTGGCCGCCGTGATCGCCGAGCTCGGCCGGCCGCCCGTGATGGCCTGCACCGCCACGGCGACGGTGAAGGTCGCCGAGGAGATCGTCGCCCGGCTCGGCCTGCACGAGCCCGAGCGCGTCCGCTCCGGCTTCGACCGGCCGAACCTCTCCTTCGACGTGCTGCGCTTCGACGGCGAGGGCTCCGTCGCCCGCAAGCGCGCGACGCTCCTGGCCGGCGTCTCCATGCCGGAGTCACGGCCGGCCGTCGTGTACTGCGGCACGCGCAAGAGCACGGAGGAGGTCGCCCAGCTGCTCGTCGGCGCCGGGCTCGACGCGGTCGCCTACCACGCGGGGATGCCCGCGGCGACGCGCACCAGCCGTCAGGACGCGTTCATGCGCGGGGAGGCGGACGTCGTCGTCGCCACCAACGCCTTCGGCATGGGCGTCGACAAGGCCGACGTGCGGTCGGTGTGGCACTGGGCGCTGCCGTCCAGCCTCGAGGCCTACTACCAGGAGGCCGGCCGCGCGGGGCGCGACGGCCGGCCCGGCCGCGCCGTGCTGCTCGCCTCGCGCTCGGACCTCGGGCGCCTCGTGCGCTTCATCCAGGAGGCCGCCGTCGGCGTCGACCAGGTCGGGGCGCTCGTCGGGCGCCTGCGTGCCGCCGCGGGCCGTTCCGGCGGGGCGCTCGAGCTCGACGCGGGCGAGGATCGCGACCGCATCGCGCTGGCGATCGCCGAGCGTGCGGGCGCGCTCACCCTCGCACCGGGCGCCGGCGGGCAGGTCCGCGTGCAGCTCGCCGACGCCGAGCTCGACCTGGGGAGGACGTCGGCGCTGTGTCGCGCGGCGACCGACCGACGCTGGCAGGCCTACCGCTCGATCGAGCGCTACGCCGGGGAGGGCGAGACGTGCCGGCGCCGGCAGCTGCTCGACCACTTCGGCGATCCGGAGCCGATCGCGCCGCTGGGCCGCTGCTGCGACGTGCACGACCCGGTGGACTGGCTTCCCCCGATCAGCGCGGGGCGCCCGAGCCGACGCTCGTCCGCGCCGGCCGACGACGGGCCGCCGGTCGCCGACGCGGAGATGGAGCCGCTGAAGGCCTGGCGGCGCGAGCGCGCCGACGGCAAGCCCGCCTACACGGTGGCGACGGACGCGACGCTGCGCGAGGTCGTGCGGCGCCGCCCGCAGTCAGCGGACGAGCTGCTCGCGATCAAGGGCATCGGGCCCTCGTTCGTGGACAAGCACGCGGAGAGCCTGCTGGAGCTGCTGGCGAGCTGACGCGTCAGCGCCGGCGGGCGCGGCGCAGCTCTTGGTTCTCGTTCCACTCCAGGTAGGTCTTCACGAGCGCGATGATGATCGGCAGCGTCGTGACGGCCGGGAGGATCACGAGCAGCATCAGGGCGAGCTCGAGGATCTGGACGAGGGTGATGCCGGCGGCAACGGTGAGCACGGAGCGGGATCCTACAGCTTCGCCCTGCGCCGGCGCGTGCGCAGACGTGCCGCGAACGCGCCCACCCGGCGCTCCGGCTCGGGGTCGTCGGGCAGGCGCGGCAGCTCCGACGCGAGCTCGGCGCCGAAGAGCGTCACGAGCGCCGATGCGTAGGTGAACAGCAGCAGCGCCATCAGGGCGCCGAAGGACCCGTACAGCGCCCCGAGGTCCGACAGGTCCTGGAAGTAGAACTCGAGCGCCTCGCGCACGATCACCAGGCCGAGCGAGGCGAGGAACGCGGCGCCGAGGACGTCGCGCCAACGCGGGCGCCGCGTCGGCAGGAACCGGTAGGCGCTCGCGAGCACCGCGGTCACGAGCAGGAAGCCGAGGACCTGACCGGCGTCGCCCGTCGAGCGCAGGGTCATCGCGACGCCGAGCACCGCGGTGCCGGCGACGACGAGCAGGACGTCGATGCCCTTGCGCACGAGGATCGACGGGCGCTCCTCGATGTCGTAGGCGACGTTGATGGTGTGGCGCAGCGCCCCCATCACGCCCGTGGCCGAGACGATCAGGAGCACGACGGGGACCACCGACAGGCCGCCGACGCGCTCGAGGGCGTCCAGCACCGACCGCTCGATGTCCTTGCGGTCGCCCTCGGAGGCGAGCGGGACGGCGTCGAAGACCGTCGTCACCAGGCGGCGGCGGGCGTCCTCGTCGTCGAACGCGAACCCGAGCAGCACGGTGAGCAGCATCGCGAGCGGGACGAAGGACAGCAGCGCGAAGAACGCGAGTTGCGCGCCGTCGCGGTGGATGCGGTCCTCCACCGCCTCCCGACAGGCGTTCCAGAGCCACAGCAGCCCGCGGGCGCCGAACCGACGCCCCAGCCGAGCTGCGCGCTTCATGCGCGCAGACTGCCCGCCGGCCCGGATGCCCACGCACCCGGTCGCGGCGGGGCTACGGCTTGCGCCGGCGGTGCCGGTGGTGCTTCTTCTTCTTCGGCGCCTTCGCCGAGGCGCGCTTGCCGGTGCGTCCGGTCAGCTCCCGCGGCGTGACCGTCACCCGCGCGAGCGTCGAGCCGAACGCGACCCTGCGCGCCTTCCCTCGCAGCTGCCGTGCCACCGTGCGGCCGGACTTCAGGCGGGCGACGACGACGAGCGTCGCCGGCCGGCCGTTGCGCCGCCAGGTCGCCCGCCGGCCCTTGACGCGCAGCCGGCGGACCGCGCCCAGCGTCGCGCGCGGCGGCGCCGTGTAGGTCGTCACCGCCTGGGGCGCGGAGGTCGCGGCGCCGTTGGTCGCCACGGCCAGCACCGTCCGCCGGCCCTTCGGCCCGCGGTTGAACCGCAGGCGCAGCTTGCCTGATCGCCTGCCGGCCGGGAGCGTCGCGAGCGGCCGCGAGCCGCCGTTCCAGGTCTCCTGCAGCTGGACGGTGGTGCCCGCCGCAGCGCCCTTGACGCGGTAGCGCAGCGTCTTGCGCGCGCCCCTGCCGCGGACGGCGCCGCTGACCGTCGGGACCTTCGTCGCGACCGCGACGCGAACCCCCGCGACCGCCGCCGACCCGGCGCGCGGGACCGCGGTCCACGTGCCGGTCGGCGCGCCCTTGAACGAGAGCAGCGTGCGCCCGAGCGCCCCGAGCTTCGTGACGCGCACGCGTCGGTCCGCGCCGGGCGTGCCCTCCGGCTGCGGCGTGATCCGGGTGCCGTCGGGGGCGACGAGGTCGACGTCGGGTGCGCCGCCGGCGCCCGTCAGCTCGACGTCGCCATCACCCGGGCCGGTGAACGGCGTCCCGCCGGCGGCCTGGGCGCTCCGCGCGCGGCCCGCCGGGCGGTCCTGCTTGAAGTCGCGCAGGTCGCAGTCGTCAGGCGTCGAGATGTCGACGGCCTTCGGGAACGGCTCGGTCCAGTGGTAGCCGACCTGGACCGGGCCGCCACCGAGCTCGTGGCCGGGGACGGGGACCGGGGTGGAGTCCACACAGACCCCGAGGCCCTTGCCCGACAGCGCCGCGCCCGCGCGCTTGAGGGTGATCCCGAGCGCCGTCGTCTGGACCTGGCCTGACGCGCCGAACGTCTTCGTCCCGCCGTCGAAGAACCCGGTCAGGCCGCCCTTGATCGAGCCGACGCCGAAGTCGAGGTCGAAGTCCCCGTCGACGCCGACGAACCCGTCCGTGGTGATGATCGCGCGCTCGTGACCGAAGCCGATCCCGAAGAACTTGCCCGTCCCGTCGTAGATGAACTGCGCCTCGCCCTTGACGAGCGTGAAGGTGATCGTCCCCTCGATCTCCGCGGCGAAGACGTCGGTCGGGGGCGGCGTGTACCCCGCGCCGAACGTCGCCGTGCCGCTGACCAGGAAGGCCGGCTTGAGGTTGAACGCGCCGCCGAGGCCCGTGAAGAAGACCTGCGGCGCGACGAGGATGCCGGGGCGCAGGAACGGGATCTTGAGCTTCGCCCCGGCGAAGTCCCCGTCGACGAACGTCGCGCCGCCGCTGATCGTCCCGAGCGGGAGCTTGAGGCCGACGTCGCCCGTCCAGGTGTCGGACTGGCCGGTGTAGGCGATCTTGAGGCCGTCGATCGCGATCGGGCCGAGCGGGATCTTCCCGGCGGTGAACTCGAACGAGTCCAGGCGCGCGCCCACGGCCGTCGTCGTGCGCAGGGTCGCCTTCGCCGACAGGCCGAGCAGGACGGGCGGGAGCTTGAGCGAGATCGGGATCGAGACCCCGTCGCCCGCGAGCTTGACGTCGAAGTCCGCGTCGATCGGGAAGCCCTTGATGTCCGGGCCCTTCGGGAAGTCGAAGTCCTTGAACAGCGACTCCCCGCGCTTGTCGTTGAGGTCGAGGTCGAGCTTGCCCCGGTAGATCGGGACGTCGCCGATGCCCGGCCCGCGCAGGATCACCTGGACGTCGCCTGTGGTGTGCAGCGTGCGCTTGCGGACGTCGAAGAGGATCTTCGCCTTGCCGATCGGGACCAGCTTGAGGCCGTTGAGGTCCACGCCCTCGCCCTTGGCCTCCAGCGAGCCCTTGAACTTCGGGTCCTTCGTCTTGAGGAAGCAGGCGCCGCCGGTGGTGATGGCCGTGAAGGAGACGTCGCCGAACTTCGCCAGGTCACAGCCCTCCTTCGCGCCCGGCGGCAGCGGGGGCTGCGCCGGCGGCGTCGCGCTCGGCGGGGCGGGCAGGCCGGTGCCGAAGGCGTCGACGAAGACCTGGCCGCCGTCGAGCACGCCCGTGACGACGCCGCCGCCGTCGGGCGCCGCGCCGAGGGCGAGGCTGGAGACGGTCGTACCCAGCGGGAGCGCGGTCCCGGGATCGAAGCCCGCGGCCGCGGTGGCCTTGCGCACGACGACGGTCTGGGGCGAGCCGCTCGTGGAGATCGCGGCGTACAGGTTGCCGGCGACGTCCTCGGCCAGGGCGCGCGCCTGGCCGGCGCCGGGGCCGGAGATGACCTGCTCGGCGGCGGGCACCCCGGCGGAGACGCCGCGCACGAGCATCGTCTGGTCTGACATGCGGCGCGTGAGCAGGAACGTCCCGCCGGCCCCGCCGGCCAGGCGCGGCAGCTCCTCCCCGGCGATCGCAGCGGCGCTGTAGGCGCCCGCGGACGCGACGTCGGCGCCGGCCGGCACGCGCCGCACGTTGACGCCGCCGGCGTTGTTCGCGAACGCCGTCACGATCGCGGTGCCGTCCGGGGCGACGGTGCCGTCGGCGACGGCGTCGTTGCCCGACAGCCGGGCGAAGGCGGACGTGAAGGCCCCGGGGTCGAGCACTTGGACGTCGGTCCCGGGCGTGAAGCGGTCCGTGATCACGGCGATGCGGGTGTCGTCGCCGCCGACGACCGCGGCGTCGCCCGACGGCTCGACGGTCCCGCCGATGCCCGGCCCCTGCCAGGAGTCGCCGTTGTCGAACGAGGTCCAGGTGTAGGTCGTGCGGTCGCGCGTGACCCCGTCGGGATGCACGACGTTCGCCGGGTAGCGGTGGGTGAGCACGACGAGCTGGTCCGCGCTGACGCGCAGGATCTTCGGGCCGCCGGTGTCCTTGGAGTACTGCGCGCCGACCATGTCCATCGGCGTCGTGTCCGGGTTCGCGCACGCCGTGGCCCCGCGCGGGAGACGGCAGTAGTGCGTGATGTCGGCCTCGGCGCCGGGGCGCGACTCGTTCCAGACGACGTGCGAGGTCCCGTTGGGATCGACGGTGATCGAGGGCGAGTCGCCGGTGCCGAGGGCGGTGGGGGCGGCGGCGGCCGGTGCGGCGAGGGTGAGGACGAGGACGCAGACGAGCGGGATCAGACGGGCCATGGCCTGGCAAGCGCGGCGGTCGCCGGGCGTTACGGCCTGTCGCCGCCCGGTGGACCGTGAACGGACGGGCTCAGCCCGTCGCCGGACGCGCGGACGGCGCCCGCCGCGGGCGCTCGTCGACCGCCGAGAGGTCCGCCCGCGCCGTCTCCGGTGCCAGCGCCAGGGCCGTGACGCTCACCCCGAGCATCACCAGCACGTAGGCGACGACCGCCCACGAGGAGCCCGTCGCAGCGAGCAGCGCGGTGGAGATGATCGGGGCGACCGCCCCGCCCAGCACGCCGGACACCTGATAGCTCAGCGACGCGCCCGAGTAGCGCATCCGGGTGCCGAACATCTCGGCCACGAACGCCGCCTGCGGCCCGTACATGGCTGCGTGGCAGACGAGGCCACCGGTCGCGGCGAGCGCCATCCAGCCGAACGCGTTGCGGTCCAGCAGCGCGAAGAACACGAGCATCCAGGCCGCCGCCCCGATCGCGCCGGCCAGGTACACCGGTCGCCGGCCCAGCCGGTCCGAGAGGCGGCCGAACAGCGGGATCAGCGGCAGCTGCACCGCCGAGCCGACGAGCACGGCGCCGAGGCCCAGCTCGTAGGAGCGGTCGAGCTCGTCCTGCGCGTAGGTGAGGATGAAGAGGACGAAGGTGTAGAAGGCGACGTCGGTCCCGATCCGTGCGGCGGAGGCCAGGGCGAGCTCGCGCGGGTGCTCGCGGACGACGTCCACCACGGGGTGCGAGCGGGCGTCGCCGGCCTCCTTGCGGGCCTGCTCGAACAGCGGCGACTCGTCGATGCGGGTGCGGATCCACAGCCCGACGAGCACGAGCACCCCGGAGAGCCAGAAGCCCACGCGCCAGCCCCACGACTGGAAGGCCGCCTCGCTCGTGAGGAGGGCGAGCAGGCCGAGCACGCCGGCCGACAGGAGGTTGCCGAGCGGGACGCCGAGCTGCGGGACCGAGCCGTACAGCCCGCGCCGGCGCTCGTCGCCGTGCTCGATCGCCATCAGCACCGCTCCGCCCCACTCGCCGCCGAGCCCGATGCCCTGCACGAAGCGCAGCACCACGAGCAGGATGGGCGCCAGGACGCCGACCTGGTCGTAGGTCGGCAGGCACCCGATCAGGACGGTGCCCGTCCCCATGATCAGCAGGGTGATCACGAGCGCCTTGCGGCGCCCGGTGCGGTCCCCCATCTGCCCGAAGACGATCCCACCGAGCGGCCGGGCGACGAAGCCGACCGCGTAGGTCGCGAACGCCAGCAGCGTCCCGATCAGCGGCGCGGCGTCGGGGAAGAACACGTCGCCGAACACGAGCGCGGCGGCGGTCCCGTAGAGGAAGAAGTCGTACCACTCGAGCGACGTGCCGACGAGGCTCGCGTAGAGGACCCGACGGCCAGGTCCGCTGTCGGCATGGGCGGCCATGTGCGCCCCATACCCGACCTCAACGCGACCTAAAGGCGCGTTCGTGTCGTCCCCACGACCACAGCGCGCCTTTAGGTCCGTTACGGGGCTGCGACACTGGCGCGCGATGGCCCCCTCAGCCCTGCCTGGTCTCCGCGTCCTCGACTTCTCGCGTGTGCTTGCCGGCCCGCTGGCGACCATGACGCTCGGCGACCTCGGCGCCGACGTGCTCAAGGTCGAGCGTCCCGGCGGCGGCGACGACACCCGCGCGTGGGGGCCGCCGCACGACGCGGCGGGGACGGCGACCTACTTCCAGTCCGTCAACCGCAACAAGCGCTCCGTCGCGCTCGACCTCCAGGACGCCGAGGACGCGGCGACCGCGCGCCGGCTCGCGGCCGAGGCCGACGTCGTGGTGGAGAACTTCCGCCCCGGCGTGATGGAGCGACTCGGCCTGGGATGGGACGCGCTCCACGCCGACAACCCCGGCCTCGTCTACTGCTCCATCACCGGCTTCGGGACGGCCCCGGCGGCTGCGGCGCTGCCGGGATACGACCTGCTCGTCCAGGCGCTCGGCGGGCTCATGAGCGTCACCGGCGCGCCCGACGGCGACCCGCAGAAGGTCGGCGTCGCCCTCGTCGACGTCGTCTGCGGGATGCAGGCGACCGCCGGCATCCTCGCCGCCCTCCATCACCGGCGCGCGACGGGCGAGGGCCAGCGCGTCGAGGTCGACCTCCTCTCCTCCCTCCTCGCCGGGCTGGTCAACCAGGCCTCCGGCTTCACGGCCGCGGGCGCGGTGCCGACGCGCATGGGCAACCAGCACCCCTCGATCGCGCCCTACGAGCTGCTCGACGCGGCCGACGGGCAGCTGGTGCTCGCCGTCGGCAACGACAAGCAGTTCCGCGCGCTCTGCCGCGTCGTCGGGCTCGCAGAGGACGCGCGCTTCACCTCCAACACCGACCGCGTGGACAATCGCGAGGCGCTCCGCGACGCGCTCGAGGCCCGGCTGCGCACACGGCCCGTGGCCGGCTGGGTGGCGGACCTGACGGAGGCCGGGGTGCCCGCGGGCGCGGTCAACGACGTGGCCGGCGCCTTCGCCCTCGCAGCGCGGCTCGGCCTGGAGCCGATCGCCGACGCGGGAGGCGTCCCGCTCCCGCGCAGCCCGATCGGGTTGTCGGTCACGCCGCCGACCTACCGCAGCGCCCCGCCCGCCCTGGGGGCCGACGAGGCGCGCTGGCGCGACTGAGCTGGCATCATCGGCCCCATGCGGGGGACGATCGTCGGCGTGCTGTCGGTGCTGGCCATGCTGGGTGCGGGCGCGCCGGCGCAGGCCGCGAACACGCAGTGCCCGGAACCCGAGGGCCGCTGGACGCGCGTCCCGCCCGCCGAGGAGGGCTTCGACGCGGCCAAGCTGCAAGCCGCGATGGACTACGGCTCCAGCCAGCTCGGCTACAGCGTGCGCGTGTTCCGCAACGGCTGCCTCGTCGGCGCGGACGTCAACTACCGCAACAACCGCGACGCCCGCTACGAGAGCTGGTCGCTGGGCAAGTCGGTCACGTCGCTGATCTACGGCCGGGCGATGACGCTGGGGCTGCTCTCCCCCGACGACCCGGTCGGCGCGCTGCTGCCGGAGGCCGACGCCCCGCACGGCGCGATCCGCGTCCGCGACCTGCTCACCGCGACGAGCGGTCTGCAGTGGAACGGCACGCGCGACTACGACATCGCGATGCCCGACCGGCTCAAGAACGCGCTGTCCACGCCCGTCGCCCGCGAGCCCGGGTCGTTCTTCGAGTACTCCCAGGACGGCCCTGCGCTGCTGGCCGAGGCGGTCGGCCGCGCCGTCGGCGAGGACTTCCAGGCCTTCGCCCAGCGCGAGCTGTTCACGCCGCTGGGCATCGCGCCCGGCGACTGGACCTGGACCCGCGACTCCAAGGGCCACACCCAGGGCTTCTTCGGCGTGCAGATGCGCACCGACGACTACGCCAAGCTCGGCGAGCTGATGCGCCGCGGCGGCGTGTGGAAGGGCAAGCGCCTGCTGTCGAAGCGCTACGTCCGCCGCGCCGTCTCGCCCTCGACCACGAACGGCTGCTACGGCTGGCTGATCTGGGTCAACGCGGCCAAGCCCTGCATCGGCCCGACCGTCACGGAGCGTCCCGTCCGCGACAGCCGCTACTTCCCCGATCTGCCCACGAACACGTTCCACTTCGAGGGACTCCTCGGGCAAGTCGTCACCGTCCTGCCCACGCAGGGGATCGTCGTGGCCCGCAACGGCAGCCAGGATCCGGGCACCTTCGCGGGCGGCGCCGACACCGAGGCCGAGCTCTACCGCCGCGTGCTCGGCGCGCTCACCGACGGGACGTCGATCGAGGTCGCGCCGGGCGGAACGGTCCCCGCCGACGGCGGGCGTCCCAACCCCGACGAGGGCTTCCAGCACTTCGCGCTCGACCAGCTGCTCGCGCCGTTCACCCTCCCCGACCTGCCGGCCGCCGGCCCGGCGCGGGCCCGCGCCGTCCGCGTCGGCACCGCTCCCGGCCGGGTGGGCAGACGCGGTCGCGCCGGCGTCGGCGTCCTGTGCCCGAAGGTCTCCGCCGCGCCCTGCACCGGGACGGTCGCCGCGACGGGCGGCCCGCTGAGGACGGCCGTCGCGTCCGCCCCGTTCACCGTCGCACCCGGCACGACCAGGACCGTGCGCGTGCGGCTCACGCGGGCCGCGCGCAAGCGCCTGGCCCGCCGGGGCCGCGGCACCGTCGCCCTCACGGCGACGGCAGCAGACGCGACGCCGGGCGGCACGGTCAGCACCGGCGCTGCGGTCCTGCGGCGCCCGCGCTAGCCGCGAGAACCGAATCGACCGTCTCCTGGCCGGTCAGATCGGTTCTCGCGAGATCCCGGGCCGGAGACGCCCGGGTCAGCCGTCCGTGCGGACCTCTGACCCGTCCTGGCCCCAGCGGGTGTGGAAGGTGCCCTCCTCGTCGAGGCGCAGGTACGTGTGCGCCCCGAAGAAGTCGCGCAGCCCCTGGATCAGGTACGCCGGGCCGCGCTCGCGGCGGTAGCCGTCGTAGTAGGCCAGCGAGGAGGCGAACGCCGGGATCGCGACGCCCTCCATCGCCGCGCGGGCGACGACGCGCCGCCACGCGTCCTGCGCGTCGGCCACGATGTCGGCGAAGTACGGGACCATCAGGAGGTTCGCTGTGTCCGGGTTCTCGCGCAGCGTCTCGGAGATGCGGTCGAGGAACCTCGCGCGGATGATGCAGCCGCCGCGCCAGATCTTCGCCATGTCGGCGAGCTCGAGGTCCCAGCCGTACTCCTTCGACGCCATCGCCATCTGGACGAAGCCCTGGGCGTAGGCGACGACCTTCGACGCGTACAGCGCCTGGCGCACGTCGTCGACGAGCGTGTCGGTCGACTGGTCCTGCTCGCCCGGCGTCGGGCCCTTGAGGACCTGCGCCGCGGCGGAGCGCTCCTCGCGCTGGGCCGAGAGCCCGCGGGCGAAGACGGCCTCGGTGATCCCGGTCAGCGGCACGCCGAGCCCGAGCGCGTCGATGGCCGTCCAGCGGCCGGTGCCCTTCTGCTCGGCCTGGTCGACGATCGAGTCCACGAGCGGCTTGCCCGTCTTGTCGTCCTGCTTGTGGAGCACGATCGCGGTGATCTCGATGAGGTAGGACTCGAGGTCGCCCGAGTTCCACTCCTCGAAGACGTCGGCGATCTCGGACACGGACAGGTTGCCGACGTGGCGCAGGAGGTCGTAGGCCTCGGCGATCAGCTGGATGTCCGCGTACTCGATCCCGTTGTGGACCATCTTCACGTAGTGCCCCGCGCCGTCGGGGCCGACGTGGACCACGCACGGCTCGCCGTCGACCTGCGCGGAGATCGGCTCGAGCACGCTCTGGAGCTCGTCCCAGGCCTCCTTCGGGCCGCCCGGCATGATCGAGGGGCCCTTCAGCGCGCCCTCCTCGCCGCCGGAGACGCCCATGCCGACGAAGCGCAGGCCGTTGCCGGCGCAGTCCTTCTCGCGCCGGATCGTGTCCGGGAAGTGCGAGTTGCCGGCGTCGATGATGATGTCGCCCTCGTCAAGAAGCGGCGTGAGCTCCTCGATCACCGCGTCGACCGGACCGCCCGCCTTGACCATGACGATGATCCGGCGCGGGGTCTCGAGCGCGTCGACGAAGTCCTGCATCGACTCGCAGCGGGTGAAGTCGCCCTCCGACCCGTACTCGTCCATGAACTCGTCCAGACGGGCTGTCGTGCGGTTGTGGACGGCGACGGAAGTGCCGCGCGAGGCGATGTTGCGGGCGAGGTTGGCGCCCATCACGGCGAGGCCGGTGACGCCGATGTGGCTGGACATGAGGAGGACCCTACGTCAGCCGTTGTCGCCGAGTCCGTCGTGCGCGCCGGGTGCCAACGTGGGTCCCGTGACGGGGACGTCGCCGAGCGCATCGTCGATCGCGGCGAGCGTGTCGTCGCTGAGCTTGACGCCGGCGGCCTTCGCGTTGGCCTCGACCTGCTCCGGCTTGGAGGCGCCGATGATCGCCGAGGCCAGCTCGGGCCGGCGCAGCGTCCAGGCCAGGGCGAGCTCGACCATCGTGAGCCCCGCCTCGTCCGCGATCGGGATCAGCTTCTGGATGGCGGCGAGCGCGTCGTCGTCCATGCGCTGCTTGATGAAGGAGCTCATCTCCTCCGACGCCGCCCGGGAGTCCGACGGCGGCGCCTCCCCCGGCTTGTACTTGCCGGTCAGCAGCCCCTCGGCGAGCGGCGACCAGACGATCTGCGAGATGCCGTTGCGCTCGCACAGCGGGAAGACCTCGGCCTCCGGCGCACGCCAGAGCATCGAGTACTGCGGCTGGGAGGAGACGAACTTCGTCGCGCCCTCCACAGCCAGGCCCGCCTCGATCTGCTCCGGCGTCCACTCCGAGAAGCCGATCGCCCGCGCCTTGCCGGACTGCACGACCTCCGTCAGCGCCTGCATCGTCTCCGCCGTCGGGACGTCGACGTCGTAGCGATGGCACTGGTAGAGGTCCACGTAGTCGGTCTGCAGCCGCTCGAGCGAGAGGTCGATCTGCTTGTGGATCTGCTCCGCCGACAACCCGCCGCCGTGGGAGCCGGGGAAGTAGAGCTTCGTGGCCAGGACGTAGGAGTCGCGCGGGTAGTCCTTGAGGATCTCCCCCCACGCGGTCTCGGCTGCGCCGTCGCCGTAGGCGTTGGCGGTGTCGAAGAACGTGATCCCGACGTCGAAGGCCTTGCGGGTGCACGCCGCCGTCTGGTCGGCCTCCACGCCGCCGGAGTAGGTCAGCCAGGAGCCGAGGGAGATCTCGGAGACCTCGATGTCGGAATCGCCAAGTCGTCGTGTCTGCATGAGGTCCGCCTACCCGGCGCCCTCCGGTGCCAGCGCGCCCAGCTCGAGCTGCTCGCCCATGTGCGGCGCGCCGAGGTTGGTGACCGTCAGGCCGATCAGGGTGAGGGCCCGCCGTTCGACGTCCGGGCGCGCCTCGGCCAGCAGCGCCCGGGCCGTGGCGAGGATGGGCCGGGCGGTGCAGGCCGGCTGATGGAGCGAGCGCGAGCGCGTGGCCCGCTCGAAGTCCCCGAAGCGCAGCCGCAGCACCACCGTGCGCCCCTGGTGGCCGCCGCGCGCCAGCCGAGCGACGATCCGGTCGGTCAGCCCCGCGAGCACCTCGTCGAGGTCCGCTGACCAGCCCGTGCGCCGGATCGCCCGCTGCGCGCCGACCGACCGGCGGCCGCGGTTGCGGTGCACGGGCGGCTCGTGGTTGGCGGCCATGGCGTGCAGCGCGCGCCCCGACGCCTTCCCGAGGATCGCCATCAGGGCGGCCACGTCGAAGTCGGCGAGGTCGCCCAGCCGCCGCAGGCCGTGCTCGTGCAGCCTGCCCGCCGTGGCCGCGCCGATGCCCCAGACGTCCTCCACCGGGAGCCCGTGGAGGAACGCGAGCTCGTCGGCCGCCGGAACGACGCGCAGGCCGTCGGGCTTGACCGTCCGCCCCGCCATCTTGGCGACCAGCCGGGTGGACCCGCCCCCGACGGTGACGGTCAGCCCGGCCTCGCGCGCGACGCGCTCGCGCACGCGGGCGCCGACCTCGAGCGCCCGCGCCACCGCGACCGCCGCCCCTGCGGGCGACGCCCGCCCGGCGGGCAGCCGCATGAACGCCTCCTCCATCGAGGACGCGCGCACGTCGTCGCACTCCGCCCGGAACGCTGCGAAGACGGCCACGCTCGCCGCGCGGTAGGCCTCGAATCGCGGCGGGACCTGGACGAGGCCCGGGCACAGGCCCCGCGCGCGGGCGCCGCCCATGCCGCCGCGAACCCCGTACGCGCGCGCCTCGTAGCTGGCCGCCATCACCACCCCGGCCCCCACCGCCACCGGCAGGCCGCGCAACGCCGGGTCATCACGCTGCTCCACGGCGGCGAAGAACGCGTCGACGTCAGCATGGAGCATCATGGACACGAACACATGTTCGCAGGGCGGGAGGACGGACCCTGCCCTGCGAATGTCAGGGGGGTACCCCGATGCCAGATCGTGGTCCGTCGGGGATGCTCGTGGCATGCCACACCCTGCCGCCGTGTCCGGGGACGCCGCGCGCCTGCGTGCCGCCGCTGCGGGCGACCCCGCCGCGACGTCCGCGCTGTACGCCGAGCACTTCGAGGCCGCACGCCGTGCCTGCGCACGCATCCTGTCCTGCGAGGCCGAGGCCGAGGACGCCGCCCAGGACGCGCTCCTCGCGTGCCTCGCCCGGCTTCCGAGCCTCGACACGCGCCTCCTGCGCTTCGACGCCTACGTCCAGACCGCCGCCGTCCACTCGGCCCTCGGCCGGCTGCGCGCCCTGCGCCGGGTCGCGGCCGTGGCCGACGTCGCCGTCTCCGATCCCGCAGGCGGCGACCCCGCCGGCCAGCTCGAGGCCGCCGAGCGCCGCCGCCTCGTGCGCGCCGCGGTGCGCGCCCTCCCGGACCGCCAGCGCCTCGCGGTCTTCCGCGACGCCTACGAGGACCAGCCCCGCACCGTGATCGCGGAGGAGCTGCAGCTGGACCCCAACGCGGTCGGCCAGCTGCTCTGGCGTGCGCGTCAGACGCTCAGCATGCGGCTCACCCCCGCGGCCTAGGCGGCCGCCGCCACCGCGGCGGTCAGCGCGGGCGCGAGGTCGCCCGACGGCTGCACCGCCACGCCCTCGAGCCCGAGCCACGCGGCCATCTCGGCCAGGGTCTGCGCGAGCGCCTCGGCCGTCTCCGCCGGCGCCCCCGGCTCGGCGTGGGCCGCCTGGGCGCGCAGCACGCCCGCCTGGCGGTCGGCCTTGAGGTCCACGCGCCCGACGAGCCGGTCGCCGAGCAGGAACGGGAGGACGTAGTAGCCGTGCACCCGCTTGGGCGCCGGCACGTAGATCTCGATCCGGTAGTGGAAGCCGAACAGGCGCAGGGCCCGTGCGCGCTCCCACACGAGCGGATCGAACGGCACCACGAGCGCGCGAGCGTCGATGCGGCGCGGGACGGTCACGCCCGCCGCCAGCCACGCCGGCTTGTCCCAGCCCTCGACGGTCACCGGCGTCAGCTCGCCCGCCTCGACGAGCTCGGCGATCCGCGCCGGCACGTCGGCATCGACCGGGAGGCGGAAGTAGTCACGCAGATCCCCCGCCGTCGCCACCCCGTAGGCGCGTGCGGCGATCCGGACGAGCTCGCGCTGGGCGTCGGGGGCGGCGGGCGTCGGCGCCTCGATCACCGCCCTCGGCAGGACGCGCTCCGGGACGTCGTAGAGGCGCTCGAAGCCGCGCCGGCGTGCCGACGTCACCTCCCCCGACCAGAACAGGAACTCGACCGCGCGCTTGACGTCGGACCAGCCCCACCACTTCTCCTTCTGGCGGGACTCCTCGATCCGCAGGTCGCTCGCGGCGACCGGCCCGCGCGCGCGGACCTCCTCCAGCACCCCCGCCACGAGCTCCGGGCGCTCGACGGCGATCCGGCGCATCCCGCCCCACGCCTCGTGCGCAGCGCGCTCCATCCGCCAGCGCAGCAGCGGCTGCGTCGTGACGGGGATCAGCGACGCCTCGTGGCCCCAGTACTCGAACAACCGCCGCGGCGCGTAGTGCGCGCTGCGGTCCAGCGCCGCGCGGTCGTAGGCGCCGAGCCGGCTGAAGACCGGGAGGTAGTGCGCACGCTCGAGGACGTTGACGGAGTCGATCTGCAGCAGGCCGAGGCGGTCGACCATCGCCCCCATCTGCCGGGTGCCCGCCGGGGCGTCCGCGGTCGCCGGCGGGCGACCGAAGCCCTGCGCGGCGAGGGCGAGCCGCCGTGCCTGCGCCGCAGACAGGCGCTCGCGCGCGCTCACGGGCGCAGCGCGCAGACGTCGAAGGGCCCGTCGAGCCCGCGCAGCTCGACGCGTCCGGCGCTGCCGTCCAGCCCCTCGGGGATGGCGGGGACCGCGTCGGAGGTGACGAGGACCGTTCCCGGCTCGGCCGCCTCCGTCAGGCGCGAGGCGAGGTTGACGGCGTAGCCGAAGTAGTCGCCCGCACGGCGCACGAGCGGGCCCTGGGCGAGCCCGCCCCGGGCGCGCAGCGGTTCGGTGTCGAGCGCCGCGACGGCATCGAGCGCCGCGCGCAGGACGTCCTCGGGCCGCGGCCCGGACAGGTAGACGCCATCCCCGGCGAACTTCACCGCGGCCACGCGCCGGCCGGCGCAGACCTCCTGGGCGACGTCGTGGAGGCGGTCGACGAAGGCCGCCGTCTCGACGGCGGAGGCGTGGCGCAGCCAGGGCGTCGAGCGGACGTGGTCGACGAGCGCGATCGAGCGGCGCGGGACGAGCGACTCCTCGAGGCCCTCGTCCCCGACCGCGTCCTGCAGCGCCGCGTGGAGCCGGATCGCGTGCGTCATGTCCAGCAGCCGGCTGGTGAGCGGCCGGGTGGCATGCAGGAACAGATCCAGCGCCTCGGGCCGGTCCTCGGGCGCGGTGTCGCGCAGGCGCCGACGGACGATCTCGGTCTCGGCGTCGACCATGCGGCCGCTCGCGCGGCCGAGCGCCTGGGCGAGCGCGAGGAGCGTGTCCTCGTCCACGCGCAGGCCGAGGGCGACCACGATCGCCTCGATCGCGGACCGCTCGTCCTCGTCGAGCCGGCCCGGGTCCAGACCGAGGGTGCGGACGACGTGGTCGACGCCCTCCGGCTCGAGCCCCGCGATGCCGGTGGGCGGCGATTGGGCCCGGAAGAAGCGCGCGAGGACGTCGTCCAGGGTGCGCCCGGCGCCGGTCACGGCTCCGTCCCCGCCGGCGCCTCCTCGAGCACGCCGAGCAGCTCGGTCACCCGGCACACGAGCAGCCGCTCCTCCTCCACCTCCACCCACGCTCCGGCCTGGGCGGGGAAGACGACGTGGTCGCCGGGCGTGATCGGCATCCGCACGCCGACGCTCTCCCACCAGTCCAGGCCCGGACCGACCGCGAGCACGATGCCGTGGTGGGGCGGCGGTTCGTGGTTGCCCGCGGGGACGAGCAGGCCCGACTGCCGGATCCGGTCCGGCTCGAGCTCCTTGATGACGACGCGGTCGAAGAGGGGTCGCAGCTGCTGGCGCATCCGGGCTGACCCTATTCCCCGCGGAGTTCGCAGGCGCCCAGTGCGGCGGGGTGACGCTGGGCCTGCCACCCTCCAGACGTGCATCGCGTCCTCCTCCTGCCGCTGCTCCTCGTCCTGCTGGCGGGCTGCGGTGGTGGTTCCGGCGAGCCCGGGCGCAAGGCGGCCACCGCGACCCCCGCGCCGCTGCCGACCGACGGCGTCGAGATCGCGGCGGAGTGGGCGAAGGCCGTCAAGGCCGACGACCTCGACCGTGCCGGGCAGCTGTTCGCCCTGCCGGCGGTGGTCTCCAACGGCACGCCGCCGCTCGAGCTCGCCACCCGCGAGCAGGTGCGGGTGTTCAACGCCTCCTTCCCCTGCGGCGCCGCGCTCGTGCGCGCCCGCACCCTCTCGGGTGGCCGGGTCCGGGCCACCTACGTGCTGACGGAGCGCCCGGGCGCGCCGTCACCGTGCGGCAGCGGTGTCGGCAACCGCGCGGGCGTGCTCTTCACCATCAGGGGCGGCAAGATCGTGCGCTGGGTCCGGGCCGATCCCGAGGACGGCCCGGCGCGCACCCCGCAGCCCGAGCTGTAGGCCGCGGCTGCGAGCGCTACGCCCGACGAACCTGCGGGTCCAGCCAGGCCTGCAGGAGGTCCACGAGCAGCGAGGCGACCACGACGAGGGCGGCCGTCGCGACGGTGAGGCCCTGCAGCAGCGGGAAGTTGCCGTCGTTCATCGCCGCCGTCAGCCCCTGATAGGCGCCGGGGATCGAGAACACCGTCTCGACGAGGACGACGTTCGTCACGAGCGTCGCCATCTGCGTGCCCACCAGCGTGAGCACCGGCGTCGACGCGGCCGGGAGCGCGTGGCGGCCGACGACCGCGCCCTCCCCGAGGCCCTTGGCGCGCGCGGTGCGCAGGAAGTCGGCGTCGAGCGCGTCGACCATCGCCGAGCGCGTCATCCGCAGGACGAGCGCCCCGAGCGGCAGCGACAGCACGAGCCACGGCAGCCAGATCGCGGCGAGGAACCCGAGCAGGTCGTCCTGGGGCGCGGCGTAGGCGTTGGAGCGCACGATCGGGATCGAGAGGACGTTGCCGAAGCCCGACCCGAAGGCCAGCAGGAGCATCAGCCCGACCCAGTAGACCGGCGCGATGAGCGCGACCGAGCCGACGGCGGTCAGCGCGCGCGCGACCAGCGACGCGGGTCGGGCGGCGCACAGCACCCCGGCCGCGGCGCCCCACGCGCAGCCGGCGAGCAGACCGCCGGCCAGCAACCAGACGTCGGCGGGAAGCCCCGCGGCGAGGACGTCTGAGACCTGGTTGCGCTGCGGGTCCCAGGACGTCCCGAAGTCCAGCCGGGCCGCGTCGGCGAGGTAGCCGGCCAGCTGGGTCAGCAGCGGGCGGGTGTCGAACGCCCACGCCTCCGGGCGCAGGAGGTGGAGCATCAGGAAGGTGATGACCGTGATGCTCACGAGCACCACGACGATCACGACCGCGCGCGTCAGGACGAACCGCAGCACGCGGGCCAGGCTAGGTCCCCGACGGGCCGATCAGCGGTCGTTGGCCTTCGCCCAGGCCCGCAGCGCCTTGACCCCACGGACCTCCTGGGCGAGCCCGAAGTCGTCCGGCAGCGCGTCCAGCGCGCGCCGCGCCCGGCCCGCGCGGGCGGGGAGCTGCGCCTGGAGGCGGCTGGCCGGGTCCTTCAGCGTCGCCGCGACGGCGTTGAGGTACTCGCGCTCGAGGTCGACCGCGTTGTCGATCCGGGCGCCCTCGTTGGAGGCGGCGATGTCGGGGTCGGCGTCGTAGGCACGCCGGGCCGCCCGTGTGGCGGCGATGGCGCGCGCGGCCGCGCGCCGCGCCTTGGTGCGGTTGCGCGACCGGGGCTCGAGCGCCTCCAGCGCGTCCGCGAGCTCACCCGCCGGCTTGGCGATCGCCTGCAGCTCGGTGTCGATCCCCGTCGGGGCGGGCCCGTCGTCGGCGATCGCCGCCTGGTAGATCGCGTAGAGGCCGCCGAGGACGCCGACGAGCGCCAGGAGCGCGAGCAGGCGCAGCATCCAGCGCCGCCAGCGTGACCGTCCCTCCCACTGCTCCCACTCGGTGCTCACGCGACCGTGCTCACCGGCAGGTCGCCGTCGGCGTAGCGCTGGCGCAGCACCTTCTTGTCGAACTTGCCCACCGAGGTCTTCGGAACCTCCGTGATGAAGGCCCACGCATCCGGCAGCTGCCACTTGGCGACCTTGTCGGCGAGGAACTCGCGCAGGTCCTCCACGGTCGCGTGGTGGCCGTCGGCGAGCACGACGGACGCCAGCGGACGCTCGTCCCACTTCGGGTCGGGGATGCCGACGACGGCGGCCTCCGCGACCGCCGGGTGCCCCATGATCGCGTTCTCGAGGTCGACGGAGGAGATCCACTCCCCGCCCGACTTGATCACGTCCTTGGCGCGGTCGGTCAGGGTCAGGTACCCGTCGGGGGAGATGCGCCCGACGTCGCCCGTGCGCAGCCAGCCGTCGCGGAACTTCTCGGGGTCGTCGTCGCGGTGGTAGCTGCCGGCGATCCAGGGACCGCGGCACTCGAGCTCGCCGACGGCCTCGTCGTCCCACGGCTGCTCCGTGCCGTCCTCGGCGATGATGCGGGCGTCCACGCCGGAGATGAAGCGGCCCTGCGTGATCCGGTAGCGCCACGCCTCCTCGCCCTCGGCGGCCACCGGCGGCCGCGCGACCGAGCCCAGCGGCGACGTCTCCGTCATGCCCCACGCGTGGATGATGCGCACGCCGTAGTCCTCCTCGAAGGTCCGCATCAGCGACGGCGGGCAGGCCGAGCCGCCGACGATGACCTCCTCGAGCGAGGAGATGTCGCCCTCCCCGGCCTTCAGCGCGCCGAGCACGCCCTGCCAGATCGTCGGCACCGCGCCGGCCTTGTTCGGCCGGGCGGCCGCGGTCATCGCGAGGATGTGGTCGGGCGTCAGGTAGCGGTCGGTCATCACGAGCGACGCGCCGACGGTCATCGCCGAGTAGGGCAGGCCCCACGCCATCGCGTGGAACTGCGGGACGATCGTCAGGACCGAGTCCTTCGGCGAGAGGTTGAACGTGTCGCCCTGACAGCCGGCCATGGAATGGAGGACGATCGAGCGGTGCGAGTAGGCGACGCCCTTCGGGTTGCCCGTGGTCCCGCTCGTGTAGCACATGGCCGCGGCGTCGAGCTCGTCGACGTCGGCCCACTCGAACGTCTCCGGCTGGTCTGCGAGCAGCGCCTCGTAGCGGTGCAGCTCGGCGCCCTTGCCCTCCAGGGGGGACAGGTCGGTGTCGGCGCCGGTGACCACGACGTGCTCGACGGTCTCGAAGTCGGCCAGGACGCCGGCGAGCAGCGGGACGACCGTTCCGTCGACGATCACGACCCTGTCGTCGGCGTGGTTGGCGATGTAGACGAGCTGCTCCGGGAACAGGCGCAGGTTCAGCGTGTGCAGCACGGCGCCCATCGCCGGGATCGCCAGGTACGCCTCGAAGTGCTCCTGGTTGTTCCACATCAACGTGGCGACCCGCTGGTCGCCGTCAACGCCGAGCCCGCGCAGGGCGTGCGCGAGCTGCGCCGCCCGGCGGCCGAGCTGGGCGTAGGTGGCCTCCCGGAAGCCGTCGCCCGTCCAGGTCTTGACCGTCGAGTCCCCGTGCACCGTCGTCCCGTGATGGACGAGCCGGGCGATGGACAGCGGCGTCTCCTGCATGGTGCTGCGCACGGCGGCTGGCCCTCCCGGTCGGTGGAAACCCCACCTGAGCGGGGGCTACGGGTCGAGTTGTATCCGCATGGCGGCGGCGATGCCACCGCCAAGCACGTGCTCGGCGGTCCCCACACGGACGGTGAGGGGCCCGCCGAAGGGCTGCCGGGCGACGACCTCGACGCGATCCCCGGGTCGCACGCAGCGCTCGTCGAGCCAGCGCAGCATGGCCGGATCGGCGTCCGAGACCCGCACGAACACGCCGCGGTCCCCGGCCTCGAGCCCCTCGAGCGCCTCCCCGCTGAACGGCGGCAGCTCGAGCTCGGCGGTCGGGATGGGGTCGCCGTGCGGGTCCGTCGTCGGGTCCCCGAGCTTGGCGGCGATCCGCTCCTCCAGCTCCTCGGAGATGTGGTGCTCGAGCACCTCGGCCTCGGCGTGCACGCGGTCCCACGGCACGTCGAGGACCTCGGCGAGGAACAGCTCGATCAGCCGGTGGTGGCGGATCACCTCGAGGGCGACGCGCTCGCCGTGGGCCGTCAGGCGGACCCCGCGGTAGGGCTCGTGGGTGACGAGGCCGTCGGCGTCGAGGCGGCGCAGCATCGCCGAGACGGAGCCGGCGGTGACGCCGAGGCGGTCGGCCAGCGCGGTGGTCCCGACCGTGCCGTCACCCTCCGCGCGCTCCTGCAGCGCGTAGATGGCCTTCGCGTAGTCCTCGGTCGCGGCGGACTCGGTCACAGGCCGGCGACGGTGTCGTAGACGAGGAACAGGTTGAGGCCGATCACCACGCACGCGACGATCGAGCCGACGACGGTGGTGATCCGGCGGTTGACCAGGTCGCCCATGATCGAGCGCCGCGAGGTCAGGACGATCATCGGGACCAGGGCGAATGGGATGCCGAAGCTCAGGACGACCTGGCTGAGGACGAGCACGTCGGTGGTGTTGGCGCCCAGGCCGAGGACGACGAGCGACGGCGCCATCGTCAGTCCGCGGCGCAGGAACAGCGGGATGCGCCGGCGGATGAAGCCCTGCATGACGACCTGGCCCGCGTAGGTGCCGACGCTCGAGCTCGACAGCCCGGAGGCGAGCAGTGCCACGGCGAAGGCCAGGGCGGCACCCCCGCCGAGGAAGGTCTCGAAGCCGGCGTGGGCCTGCTCGATCGTCTCCACCCCGGTGCGGCCGGCGTCGTGGAACAGCGCGGCGGCGATCACGAGCATCGAGAGGTTGATGACGCCGGCGAGGCCCATGGCGATGAAGACGTCGAAGCGCTCGAAGCGCACGAGCTGCTGCTTCTCGCGCATGGTGTCGGTGCGGACGCGGTCCTGGGTCAGGGCCGAGTGGAGCCACACCACGTGCGGCATGACGGTCGCGCCGAGGATGCCGACGGCCAGCAGGATCGAGTCGGTGCCGTCGAAGCGCGGGAGGACGCCGCCGAGCAGCGCGCCGCCGTCGATGTCGACCTGCGCGAGGTTGAAGAGGAAGCCGAGGCAGACGATGCCGAGCATCCCCGCGATGACGAGCTCGAAGCGGCGGTAGCCCCGTTGCTGCAGGGCGAGGATGGCGAACGCCACGATCGCCGTGATCAGGCCGCTGGTCAGCGGTGGGAGCCCGAACAGGAGGTTGAGCGCGATCGCCGCGCCGACGAACTCCGCGAGGTCGGTGGCGATCGCGACGACCTCGGCCTGGAGCCAGAGGCCGAAGGACGTCCGCCGCGAGAGGTGCTCGCGGCAGAGCTCCGCGAGGTTGCGCTCCGTCGCGATCCCGGTCTTCGCGCTGAGGTACTGCACGAGCATGGCGATCAGGTTCGCCATCACGATCACCCAGACGAGGAGGTAGCCGAACCGCGCGCCGCCGGAGATGTTCGTGGCGAAGTTGCCCGGGTCGATGTAGGCGACCGCGGCGACGAAGGACGGGCCGAGGAGGGCGAGGCCGCCCCGGAACTTCCCGCGCGCCCGCAGCTCGGCGAGGGTGGGATGGAGGATCGCGGGCGCCGAGTCGGGGTCCCGGTCGTCCTCAGGCGGCGGCGGCGGAGAGGGCTTGGCGGTCGTGACTTCCATGTTTGGTCCGCCAAACTTAGCAGCCCGCTACCCCGGAGGTGACCACCCGGGTCCGTGGAAGACCACGCCCAGCTTGTTGCGCGCACCCCGGGCCGCGCGCACGTCGCGCCACATGGCGCCGTACTCGTGGAAGGCGACCCGCACGGGGTTGAACGTGTCGAGGTTCTTCGTCAGGCCGTAGCGAACGCGCTCCCCCTCCACGGTCCAGGTCCCGAACAGCCGGTCCCAGACGATCAGGATCCCGCCGTAGTTCTTGTCGAGGTACTGGCTGTTGGAGCCGTGGTGGACCCGGTGGTGGCTCGGGGTGTTGAGCACGAGCTCGAACGGCCTGGGGAGCAGGCGGACGCGCTCCGTGTGGATCCAGAACTGGTAGATGAGGCTCCAGGACTGGGCCAGCAGCACCATCCAGACGGGGAAGCCGGCGAGCGGCATCCAGAGCCAGAACGGCAGGTAGGTCATCGGGACCCAGGTCTGGCGCAGCGCGGTGGAGAGGTTGTAGTGCCGGCTCGAGTGGTGGACGACGTGCGAGGCCCAGAACAGCCGGCTCTCGTGCGAGACGCGGTGGAACCAGTAGTAGGAGAGGTCGTCGGCGAGGAACAGGGCGACCCAGGTCAAGGGGTTGCCGGGGTCCAGGCGCAGCGGGGTGAGCTCGTACAGGGCCGCGTAGATGAGGACGACGACGGCCTTCCAGCCGACGTTGACGACGACGGAGCCGACGCCCATCGTGATCGACGTGCGGGTGTCGCGCCGCTCGTAGCCGAGGGGCGCGTCCTCGTCCTCGAAGTCGTGCGCGAGGTGGCGGAAGCTCGCCCACTCGGCGATGAGGAGCATGAGGAAGAAGGGGAACGCGTAGTAGAGGACGTCGATCACCGGGCGAGGGCCTCCAGGGTGCGGTCGAGCAGGTGGTGGGCGCGGGCCGCGGCGGCGCCGCCGTCGCCGGCCGCGATCGCGGCGGCGAGTGCCCGCTGACCCGGCGCGTCGTCGATCTCGGCGGCGTAGATGCGCGGGTCGAGGTCGCCGTGGCGCTGCGCGGCGACGAGCGTGTTGAAGGCCAGCCGGGTGGCGAGGTTGCCCGCACCGGCGACGATGGCGGCCCAGAAGGCGACGTAGGCCTCCGCACGGTCGGGGAAGGGTGCGGGGGCGGCGGGCGGCGGCGTGGTGGCCGCGGCGGTGGCCACGGGCGGGATGTCGGCCCCCGGCGCACGCTCGGCGCAGCGTCGCGCGGCGTCGACGCCGATGCAGGCCCGCAGCTCGAGCACGTCGTGGAGCAACGCGGTGCGGGCCTCCCCCGTCGCGACGCCGATCAGGCTCGTCAGCACGTCGAGCCCCGCCTCGGCGCGCCAGTCGCGCACGCGGGTCGCGCCGCCCTGGCCGATGAGGACGAGGCCGGCCTGCTGCAGCCGCTTGAGCGCCTCGCGCACGGCGTGGCGGTTGACCTCGAAGCCCTCGCTGAGCGCACGCTCGCTCGGGAGGGCGTCGCCGGGCTCGAGCCGACCGGCCAGGACGTCCGCGAGCAGCCGCTCGAACACCGCCTCCGAGACGAGGCGGCGCTCGATCGGCGTGACGGTGCCGGTACGGGCGGGAGCGACGCTCATGTCCAGTGGTTGTACCAGTGGGCGGGCACGGGGGTCAAGCTGCCCCGACCGCCCCGCCGCCCGCTCCCACCCGGGGTGGCGGAGGTTGACCGCAGCATGGCCCATCAACCTCCGCCACCCCCCAAGAGGAGGGCGCCGCAGGACCCCGGACGGCGCTCGCCGCCGCTCGGGTCAGGCGTCCATGGCGGCCGCGAGGCCGGACCACGCGACGTCCATGATCAGCGCCGCAACCTCCTCGCGGGTGCGCTCCGGGTGGTCGAGCCACCACGTCGCCAGCGACTCGCCGGCGCCGACGAACCCGTGGGCCAGCGCGTCGGCGCGTTCGGGGTCCAGCCGGGTCACGAGCAACGCGTCCATCCGCTTGACGATCGCTCCGCGGATGCGGGCGACGTCACCGGCCAGCGGCTCGGTCCCGACGGCGATCTCGCGCTGGAGCGTCGCCCACCCGTCACGGTGCTCGGAGACGAAGCCCAGGAAGGCCAGCATCGACCCCTCGACCTGCGCACGCGGCGGCGCGGAGAGGTCGACCTCCGCGTCCATCGCGGCCAGCAACTGCTCCCCCGTGCGGGTCAGGTAGGCGGAGTAGAGCCCCTCCTTGGAGCCGAAGTAGGCGTAGAGCATCGGCTTGGAGATGTCGGCCCGCTCGGCGATCTCGTCCATCGAGGCGGCGTGGAAGCCCCGTTCGGCGAACACGACGCCCGCCTGCTCGAGCATCTGCTCCTCGCGCACCGCGCGCGGCACCCGCCGCGTCCCGCCGCGCCGCGGCCTCTCGTCGGGGGAGCGCGTCGTGGACGCCATCGGGACCAGCGTACCCGTGCGCATCCGCACAGACGCCACTGTTTGACGTGCCACCATATGGCGGTACGTTCTCGTTGTGACCATTTTGGGGAGAGTCCGATGAACCTGATCGCCGCCGCCACCGGCAGCGAACCCGCCGGCGGTGCCGCCGTCGGCCAGATCGCCATCGCCACCGCGATGGCCACGCTCGTCACCGTCGCGCTGCTCTGGCTCTGCCAGGGCCACCGCAGCGGCAAGGTCCGCTGGCTCGGCGCCGCCGCCGACGTCGCCGGCCGCGTCTCAGGGCTGCCCCGCTGGGCCGCCCTGCCCACCTTCCTCGGCGGCGCGTCGCTCTTCGTCGCCCTGTTCGGGATGTACTGGGACATCTCGCTGCACATCGACGAGGGCCGCGACGCCGGCCCGCTGGCCAACCCGGCGCACTACTTCATCCTCGTCGGCCTGTTCGGCATCTTCGCCGCCGGGATCGTCGCGATCGCCCTGCCGGTCGGGGGCGAGCGCCCCGGGCCGCGGCCCGTCCGCATCGCCGAGGGCTGGTACGCGCCGGTCGGCGGCCTCCTGATCGCCGCCTGCGGCGCCTTCGCCCTCACCGGCTTCCCGCTCGACGACGTCTGGCACCGCCTGTTCGGCCAGGACGTCACCCTCTGGGGCCCGACGCACCTGATGCTGATCGGCGGCGCGGGGATGACGCTCATCGGGCTCGCGGTGCTGCTCGGGGAGGCGACGCGGGACGTGGACACCAGTGCCGAGCCGCGCGTCGTCCGGATCATCAACCACCTGCGCCGCGTCGGCCTCATGGGCGGCCTGCTGATCGGGCTGTCGACCTTCCAGGCGGAGTTCGACTTCGGCGTGCCGCAGTTCCGGATGGTCTTCCAGCCGCTGCTGATCGCCTTCGCGGCCGGGTTCGCGCTGACGGCGGCGCGCCTGTGGCTCGGCCGCGGCGGGGCGCTGGCGGCCGTCGCGTTCTTCCTCGTCGTGCGCGGCTCGATCGGGCTGCTCGTCGGTCCGCTGCTCGGGGAGACCACCCCGACGGTCCCGCTCTACGTCGTCGAGGCGCTCGTCGTCGAGGTCGCGGCGCTCGCGCTGGTCCGGCGGCCGCTCCTCCTCGGGCTCGCTGCCGGCCTCGGCGTCGGGACGGTCGGCTTCGCCGCTGAGTACGGCTGGACGCAGGTCGCGATGCCGCTGGCGTGGACGCCGGCGATCATCGGCGAGGGCCTACCGCTGGCGGTGATCGCCGGCGTGGCGGGCGGGACGCTCGGCGTGCTGCTCGCGCTCGGCCTGCGCGGTGAGCTGCCCCGCGTCCGTCGCCCCGCCGCGCTGGCCGTCGCGTCGCTCGTCGCCGTCGCGGCGTGCGTCGGCAACGGCCTCGCGGTCGACGACGTCCCCGGGGCCCGCGCGGCCGTCACGCTCGGTGACCACGGCGCGACCGTGCGCCTGACGCCCGACCTCGGCGACGGTGCGCAGTGGGCCACGATCACCGCGTGGCAGGGCGGCGCGAAGCTGCACGTCGACGACCTCGAGCCGGCTGGGACCCCCGGCGTCTACCGCGTGTCCGAGCCCGTGCCCGTCAGCGGGAGCTGGAAGGCGATGGTGCGGGTGCAGGCGGGCCGCTCCATCCTCTCGGTCCCCGTGCGGCTGCCGGGCGATGCGGCGATCCCGGCGCCCGAGGTCCGTCCGCCGGCCGCCGGCGAGTCACGCGCCTTCGTCGCCGACAAGCGGGTGCTCCAGCGCGAGCAGAAGCCCGGCGTGGCCGCCTGGCTGACGACCGTCGCACCGCTCGTGGTGCTCGCGATCGCGCTCGCCTTCGCCGCCGCGCTGGCGTGGGGCGTGGGCCGCATCGGGGGCTCGCGCAGGGGCGGCACGCGCCGCCCTCCCGGCCTGCGATCCAGCTCCGAAGCGCCGCGCGCGGCGGCCGGTGCTGTCTGACCACGTCATGACGTGTTCGGTGGGCGCCGGCGGGTTGGGGGCGCGGGCGCGGGTTGGGGCGCGGGGTCAGGCGGCCAGGGCCTTCGCCGCCGACCGCGGGGACGCGGCGGCGGCCTGCAGGTCCGCCCATGGGTCGTCCGCGACGCGCTCGGCCGCATCGCGGATCGAGTGCTCCTGGGGGCCGGTGGACGCCAGCTCGTCCCAGCGCAGCGGGGTCGCCATCGGCGCGCCGTCCAGCGCCCGCAGCGCGTAGGGCGCGACGACGGTCTGCGCCGGGCGGTTGCGCAGCATGTCGATGTAGAGGCGGCCTTCCCGCTTGTCCTTGTGGAACTCGGTGGTGAAGCGATCGGGGTCGGTCTCGACGATCCGCTCGGCCAGCCGCGTCGCCAGCTCGCGGACGGCGCCGAAGTCGCTCTCGCGCCGCAGCGGCGCGACGACGTGCGCGCCACGCGAGCCCGTCGTCATCGTGAACGGCTCGAGGCCGGCACCGGCCAGCAGGTCGCGCGCGACCTGCGCGGCGGCGACGATGTCCGCCCAGGTGTCGTCGACGTCGGGATCGAGGTCGACCACGAGGCGGTCTGGACGGTCCGGGCGGTCGGCGCGGCTCGTCCAGACGTGCGGGGTGATCGCGTTGTGCTGGGCGAACTGGCGCAGCGCGGCCGGCTCGTTGGCGAGCGGATGGACGACCGTCCCGCCCTTCTTGGGGACCTCGACCCGGTCGACCCAGGGCGGGAAGTAGTCGGGGATCGCCTTCATGAAGTGCCCCGTCCGGCCGATCCCGCCGGGGAACACCTGCAGGGACACCGGCCGGTCGCGTATCTGACGGACCATCGCCTCGGCCACCGTCGCGTAGTGCCCGGCGAGGTCGGCCTTCGTGACGCCGTCGGCCGGGAACAGCACCTTGGTGGCGCTCGAGAGCTTCACGTCGTGCACGGTCGTGGGAGGATCCCACCTATGGCCGAGCACCGCGACTTCCACGCCCCGCCGCTCGGCCCCGAGGACGTCGACCCCGATCCGATCACCCAGTTCGAGCGCTGGTTCGCGGAGGCCCGCGACGCCGGTGTCGGGGAGCCGGAGGCGATGACCGTCGCCACCACCGCCCCGGCTGCCCGCATCGTCTACCTGCGCGGTGTCGACGCCCGTGGCTTCCGCTTCTTCACCAACTACGACTCGGCCAAGGGCCGGGAGATCGCCGCCGACCCCCGCGTCGCGCTGACCTTCGCCTGGCTGCTCCAGCACCGCACGGTCCGGGTGAGCGGCCGTGCGCAGCGGCTCCCGGAGGCCGAGAGCGACGCCTACTTCGACGAGCGCCCGCGCGGCTCCAAGCTCGGCGCCTGGGCCTCGCCGCAGAGCGAGGTGCTCGCCGATCGCGCCGAGCTCGACGCGCGCGTGCGCGACGTCGAGGCCCGCTTCGCGGGGGTCGAGGCGGTCCCCCGGCCCCCGTTCTGGGGCGGCTTCCTCGTCGTGCCGGCGACGGTCGAGCTCTGGCAGGGCCGTCCGAGCCGCCTGCACGACCGCCTGCGCTACGTCCGCGTCGGCGACGGCTGGCGGCTCGAGCGCCTCGCGCCCTGACGTGGACACCGCGCCCGCCCGCGACGCGGCGCCCGCGGCTACTCCTCCACCACCCAGTCGAGCGTCCGCTGCACGGCCTTCTGCCACTGCGCGAACATCGGCTCGATGTCGTCGCGGTCGGTGTCGGGCTCCCAGCGCTTGTCCTCGGCCCAGCGCTCGCGCACGTCGTCCTGGTCCTTCCAGAACCCGACCGCGAGGCCCGCCGCGTAGGCCGCCCCGAGCGCCGTGGTCTCCGTGACCTTCGGACGGATGACGGGGACGCCCAGCACGTCGGCCTGGAACTGCATGAGCAGCTCGTTCTCCGTCATGCCGCCGTCCACGCGCAGCTCGGTGAACGGGACGTCCGCGACGTCGTTGGCGGCGTCGACGACCTCGCGGCTCTGCCACGCGGCCGCCTCCAGCGCGGCCCGGGCGATGTGCTCCTTGCCCGCGTAGGCCGTCAGGCCGACGAGCGCGCCGCGGGCGTCGTCGCGCCAGTACGGCGCGAACAGGCCGCCGAACGCGGGGACGAAGTAGACGCCGCCGTTGTCGTCGGCCTCCGCCGCGAGCTGCTCGACGGACGGGGCGTCCTTGATGATCCCCAGGCGATCGCGCAGCCACTGGATCAGCGCGCCCGTGTAGGCGATCGATCCCTCCAGCGCGTAGACCGGGTCCCCGTCCCCCAGCTTGTAGGCGAGCGTCGTGAGGAGCTTGTCGGTGTGCACGATCTCGTCGCCGGTGTTGACGAGCAGGAACGAGCCCGTCCCGTAGGTGTTCTTCGCGTCGCCGCGATCGAAGGCCGCCTGGCCGAACAGCGCCGCGGGCTGATCGCCGATCATCCCGGCGACCGGGCGCCCGCCGAGCGCGGTGCCCTTTGCGTCGCCGTAGTGCTCCGAGGACGAGCGGATCTCCGGGAGCATCGACTCGGGGATGCCCATCAGCTCGCAGTGCTCGGGGATCCACTCGAGCGTCTCGAGGTCCATCAGCAGCGTGCGCGCCGCGTTGGTGACGTCGGTGGCGTGGACGCCCCCGTCGGTGCCGCCGGTGAGGTTCCACAGCACCCAGGTGTCCATCGTCCCGAACGCGAGCTGCCCGGCCTCGGCCTTCTCCCGCGCACCCTCGACGTTGTCGAGGATCCACTTGATCTTCGGCCCGGCGAAGTACGTCGACAGCGGCAGGCCGGTGCGCTTGCGCAGCCGGTCCGGCCCCTCGTCGCCGCCGAGCTCGCGGGCGAGCTTGTCCGTGCGCGTGTCCTGCCAGACGATCGCGTTGTGGACCGGCTCGCCGGTCTCGCGATCCCAGACGACCGTCGTCTCGCGCTGGTTGGTGATGCCGATGGCGGCGACGTCCCCCGCCTCCGCCGGGGAGGACGCGAGCGCGCCGCCGATGCACTGGCGCACGCTCTTCCAGATCTCCTTCGGATCGTGCTCGACCCAGCCGGCCTTCGGGGTGATCTGCTCGTGCTCGCGCTGATCGACGTAGACGACCTCGCCGTCCTGGTCGAAGAGGATGCAGCGTGAGCTCGTCGTCCCCTGGTCGATGGCTGCGACGTACTTGTGCTCGCTCATGCCTTCTCCTCGATCGCGTCTGAGCCCGCTTCGATCATCTCCGGATCCGGCTCGACCCCGCGGGCCTTCAGCGGCGTCCGGATCAGCACGTCGTAGAGGTAGGCGCCGATCACGCCGCCGAGCAGCGGCCCGACGATCGGGACCCACATGTACCCGTTGACGTCGCCGTAGTCGCCCGGCAGCGCCGTCGAGCCCCACCCGGCCAGCCCGGCCAGCAGGCGCGGCCCGAGGTCGCGCGCGGGGTTGATGGCGAAGCCGGCGTTGGCCCCGAAGGAGATGCCGATGGCCAGCACGACGAAGCCGACGACGAGCGGGGCGAGGTTGCCCTTCACCGGGGCGTTGCGCTCGTCCTGGAGGCTGAAGATGCAGCCGACGAGGAACGCCGTGCCGACGATCTGGTCCAGCAGCGGGCCCCAGGGCGTGGCGAAGTAGGGCGCCGGCGTGGTGACGAAGATGCCGACGGTCGCGGCCCCGTCGGCGGAGCCGCGGGAGATCTTCATCGCGTCCTCGAGCGACACGATCGCGTCGTGGTACATCCAGAAGATCAGCGCCGCGCCCAGGAACGCGCCGATGATCTGGGCCGCCCAGTAGGTCGGGACCTTCGCCCACGGGAACCCGCGCCGCAGCGCGCGGGCGAGCGTCACCGCGGGGTTGAGGTGCGCACCGGTGACGCCGCCGGCGATGTAGATGGCGAACGTCACGGCGAAGCCCCAGCCGAAGCAGATCAGCAGCCAGTCGCCGGAGGCGTCGAAGGCCTTCGTCCCGCGCTCTGACTGGTTGAGGGCGGCGACCGTCATCGCGACCGAGCCGAGCCCGAACGCCAGCAGGACGAAGGTCCCGAACGCCTCCGCGACGAGCTCACCCATGACCGACTGCTGCCAGCGCCTGTTCTTCATGACAGGTGTCTCCTCTCTCCGCAGGTGCAGTTAGCCTGGAACGCCGTGGCCCCAAACCTCACCACCTTCCGGCAGGGCCGCCTGGGCCCCAAGCAGCGCGAGCGCAACCTCGAGCGGCTGCGCACCGAGAGCTTCGACGTGATCGTCGTCGGTGGCGGCGTGGTCGGCGCCGGCTGCGCCCTCGACGCGGCATCCCGCGGCCTCACCGTCGCGCTCATCGAGGCGCGCGACTTCGCCTCGGGCACCTCGAGCCGGTCCTCCAAGCTCATCCACGGTGGCCTGCGCTACCTCGAGCAGCAGGAGTTCGGGCTCGTCCAGGAGGCGCTGAAGGAGCGCTCGCTGCTGCTCAACACGCTCGCGCCGCACCTCGTCAAGCCCGTGCCGTTCATGCTCCCCCTGACCCACCACGGCTGGGAGCGGGCCTACATCGGCGCCGGGATGCTGCTCTACGACTCGCTCGGCGGCTACAAGGGCCTCAAGCGCCACCGGCACCTCACGCGCAAGGGCGCGCTGAGGATCGCCCCCGCGATGAAGCCCGAGAGCCTCGTCGGGGCGATCCAGTACTACGACGCCAAGGTCGACGACGCGCGCCACACGATGGAGATCGCCCGCACGGCGGCCCACCACGGCGCAGCGGTCCTCGCCAACGCGGAGGCCGTCGGCTTCACCCGTCAGAGCGGCCGCGTCGTGGGCGTCCGCGTCAAGGACGGCCTCACGGGCGAGGAGATCGAGGTCTCCGCCGGCCAGGTCGTCAACTCCACCGGCGTGTGGACCGACGACGTCCAGCACCTCTTCGGCGAGCGCGGCAAGTTCCAGGTGCGGGCCTCCAAGGGCGTGCACCTCGTGGTCCCGCGCGACCGCCTGCAGCTCGACACGGGGCTGATCCTGCGCACGGCCTCCAGCGTCCTGTTCGTGATCCCGTGGGGCCGGCACTGGATCGTCGGCACCACCGACACCGGCTGGGAGCTCGACAAGCACCATCCCGCGGCGACCAAGAAGGACATCGACTACGTCCTCGAGCAGGTCAACAAGGTGCTCGTCGCCCCGCTCGGGCACTCCGACGTCGAGGGCGTCTACGCCGGCCTGCGTCCGCTGCTTGAGGGCGAGTCCGACGAGATGTCGCAGCTCTCGCGCGAGCACAGCGTCGCGGTCCCGGTCCCGGGCGTCGTCGCCGTCGCGGGCGGCAAGTACACGACCTACCGCGTGATGGCCAAGGACGCGATCGACATGGCCGCGCGCGGCCTCGAGCAGCGCGTGCCCGAGTCCGTCACCGAGACGACCGAGCTGCTGGGCGCGGCCGGCTACCACGCGCTGTGGAACCGCCGCCGCCAGCTGTCGGAGGAGTCCGGCCTGCACCCCGTCCGGATCGAGCACCTGCTGGGTCGCTACGGCGCCCTGATCGAGGACCTCCTCGAGGACATCGACGCCGACCCCGAGCTCGGCGAGCCGCTCCCGGGCGCCGAGGACTACCTCAAGGTCGAGATCGCCTACGCCGTCAAGTGCGAGGGCGCCATCCACCTCGACGACGTCCTCGCCCGCCGGACGCGCATCTCGATCGAGACGTTCGACCGCGGGGTCGACGCCGCGGAGGCGGCGGCCGAGCTGATGCAGCGGACCCTCGGCTGGGACGACGAGACGCGCGACCGGGAGGTCGAGCTCTACCGCGCCCGGGTCGACGCCGAGCGCCGCTCCCAGCAGGAGCCCGACGACGAGGCGGCCGACCGCGTGCGTCGCTCCGTCCCGGACGTCTACGCGAGCTGAGCCCGGACCGGACCGCCGTCCGGACCCCACTGGTACGTTCCCGGAGGGATGAGAGGACGCTTCGCTCGAGGTGGCGGGCTCGCGGCGGCCCTGGCCATCGCCGGTCTCGCCGCGTTGCTGCCGGGCACCGCCCCGGCCCAGGGGTCGGCGGACTACGAGGCCGGTGGCAGCGTGCGGCAGGTCTACGTCGCGGGGCTGGCCGCCAAGCAGGCCGTCACCCTGCGCGACAGCGCCGGCAAGGTCGTCAAGCGCCGCGCCGCCAACGAGCGCGGCGCCGCGCTGTTCCGCGCGATCGCCCCCGGTGCGGGCTACACCGTCACCCCTGACGGCGAGGCGGCCTCCGCGCCGCTGCGGGTCCTCGGCGACGCCTCCGCGCCGCCGGACACGAGCGTCTACGACCAGTCGATCAAGCCGGACGGCTACCAGTACCTGACCACCCGCGACGGGACGCAGCTCGCGATCGATGTGCACCCGCCGACCGACCTCGCGGGGGCCCTGCCCAAGGGCGTCGCGCTGCCCGACCTCCCGGCCGCCGCGCCCACGCCGACGCTGATCGAGTACTCCGGCTACGGCTACGCCAACCCCGCGGGCCCCGACAACGGGATCGCGGTGATCGCCAACCTCATGGGCTTCACCGTCGTGGACGTCAACATGCGCGGCACGGGCTGCTCCGGCGGCGCGTACGACTTCTTCGAGCCGCTGCAGTCCCTCGACGGCTACGACGTCGTCGAGACCATCGCCCGCCAGCCCTGGGTCAAGGGCGGCAAGGTCGGGATGATGGGCATCTCCTACGGCGGCATCTCCCAGCTGTTCACCGCGGCGCGCCGGCCGCCGAGCCTCGCGGCCATCGCGCCGCTGTCGACGATCGACAACACGCAGACCACGCTCTACCCCGGCGGGGTCCTCAACACGGGCTTCGCGGTCGCCTGGGCGAAGGAGCGCATCAACGAGGCGCGGCCCGCGACGGCCGAGACCGGACAGCCGTGGGCCCACAAGCGCATCGAGGAGGGCGACGCGACGTGCGCCGCCAACCAGGCGCTGCACCCGGAGGCCGTCGACCTGCTGAAGAAGATCCGGGCGAACTCGACGTACCGGCCCAAGGTCGCCGACCCGCTGTCGCCCGTCACGTTCGTCGACAAGATCGACGTGCCCACGTTCCTCGTGTGCCAATGGACCGACGAGCAGACGGGCGGCCACTGCCCGACCCTGGCCGCGCGCCTGACGGGGACCGACCGCAAGTGGTCGACGTTCACCAACGGGACGCACATCGACTCGCTCGCGCCGCAGACCTTCAACCGCTGGTACGACTTCCTCAAGCTCTACGTCGCGCAGGAGGCGCCGTCGCAGGGGTCCGCTGCGGTCCGGGCCGCCGCGCCGGTGGTGTATGCGTCGGCGATGGGCGTGGACGGGGTCACGCTCCCCGACGACCCGATCCAGCGGGAGCCGACCTACGAGGGGGCGCTGAAGGCCTTCGAGGCGCTCAAGCCGGTGCGCGTGCTGTTCGAGAACGGCGGCGGCGGCGAGCCGGGCCAGCCCTACGCGCGGTCGGAGCAGTCCTTCGACTCGTGGCCGGTCCCGAGCACGAAGGGCCGGTCGTTCTTCCTCGGCGCCGGCGGGCGGTTGCAGGCCCGTCCCGCCAAGCGCGCGCGGGCCGACCGGTTCACGTGGGACCCCAAGGCCCGGCCGCTCAACGACTTCAGCGGCAGCACCTCCGGCGGCGAGAACGGGCTCTGGACGGCGAGTCCCGGCTACCAGTGGTCCCAGCCCGCGGCACGCAGGGCGCTCTCCTACGTGACGCCGGCGCTGAAGGCGGACACGACGGTCATCGGCGCAGGCTTCGCGCGGCTGTGGCTGCGCTCCAGCGCGCGCGACGTCGACCTGCAGGCCACCGTGTCCGAGGTCCGCCCGGACGGTCAGGAGCTGTTCGTCCAGAGCGGCTGGCTGAGGGCGAGCATGCGCCGGCTCGACCCGGTCAAGAGCCGCCCCCTGGCGCCGGTGCTCAGCCTGCGCAAGGCGACGCGGCGGCCGCTGCGCCCAGGCCGCTTCAACCGCCTCACCATCCCGCTCTACTACCAGGGCCACCCGTACCGGGCGGGCTCGCGCATCCGGGTGACGATCTCCGCGGTCAACGGCGACCAGCCGATCTGGGCCTTCGGCGAGGCCAGGCCGAAGGGGACCGCGATCGTCGACGTCGCCCGCGGCGGCCGGCGACGGTCGCAGCTGCGGCTGCCGGTGGTGGGGGGCGTCGCGCTCGCGGACGGACTGCCGCCCTGCCCGTTGCGCGGGGAGCCGTGCCGCCGGGCGGAGCCGTTCACCAACCGCGCGGCCCCGCGGGCGACGCGCTAGGTGGCCGTCCGCGCCGGGGGCGGCGCGTCCGGGAGCGGGCCGAGCGCGACGTCCGGCGTGCGGGCGACGATCGTCGCGGCCATGAGGAAGACGATGGCCGCGGGGAAGCGGCGGCCGGGCGGGGGCGGGGCCAGCTCGGCCTCGAAGCGATCGAGCAGCTCGAGCACCGCCGAGCACACCGGGGCGAGCTCGGAGTCGGTCCCCACGCCGCAGGCCAGGCGGCCCAGGGACAGGAACTCCGTCACGTCCTCCGCGCCGCCGATCAGCTGGCCGAGGGTGGCGGTCAACCAGCCGACGACGCGCTCCATCAGCGGATGCAGCGGCGCGCCGGGCCCGATCGCCGCCCCGAGGTCGAGCGGGTCCCGGCCGTCGGCGAGGCGGGCGGCCTGGCCGCCGGCGATCGAGCGGACGGCGGCCTCCCCGTGGCCGGCCTGGCGGGCGAGGCGCAGGGTCTGCACCGCGGAGACGGTCGGCGAGGCGTAGGGGGAGTCGCTGGCCCACAGGATCTGCCCGGGCGGGACGAGCGCCATCAGCGCCGTGAAGTCCGCCGGCATCCACCACGACGTGTCCACGTACACGTTGGGGTGCGAGCCGAGCTCGGACGGGAGCCACGCGAGATCCGAGACGGCGCAGTGGGCGAGGATCAGCCGGGCGTCGGGGAACTCGCCGGAGAGGCGGACGGTGTCGACGCCGAGTGCCGGGATGCCGCGGCCGGCGTGGATGAGCAGCGGCAGCCGGCGCTCGTGCGCGAGGGCGGTGAGGCCGCGGACCGCGGGCGCATCCATGCCGAACGCCTCGGCGCGCGGATGGAGCTTGATGCCGCGAGCGCCGGCGTCGAGCATCCGCTCCGCCTCGCGGACGGCGGCGTCGCCGAGCTTGGGGTCGACGCGGCAGAACGCGACGAGCCGGCCGTCGGAGGCCTCCTGCGCCGCCAGCGCCTCGTCGTTGGCGGCCGGGTAGCCGTCGGGCTCGTGCATCGGGAAGGTGAACGCCCGCGCGTCGCAGATCTCCAGGGCAGCGGTCAGCTCGGCCGGCGTCTGCTTGTAGCCGTCCGGGTCGTTGCGCCCGATGTGCGTGTGCGTGTCGAAGAGGTCGAGGCCCTCGTCGAGCCAGGGGAGGAAGAGGTCTTCGCCGAGGTCCATGGGGCATCGAACGTATAGGGTCCGGACGCATGCAGGCCCGCCGCGTCCGCGTCCAGATCGACACCGCGCGCCTGCGCATCGCCGGGACGCTGCAGCTCCCGACGGAGGGCTACCGCAGCCGCTCCACCGACTTCCTCAACGGCCACGAGACCGGCTTCATCCCGCTCGTGGACGCGACGCTGTCCCCCGTCGACGGCGGGCCGGAGGAGGCCCTGGAGTACGTCGCCATCGGCGCCCGCCACATCATCGCGATGGCCGAGATCGAGGACCTCGGCGTCGACGAGGAGCTGCAGCCCCCGGGCTACGGCCGCGGGGGCTCCGCGCCCCCACCCCCTAGCTGAGCTTGACGACGCGCAGGTGCCGCACGCCCTTGGGCGCGCGGAACTCCACGACGTCGCCTTCGGCGGCGCCGACGAGCGCCTGCGCGATCGGCGAGTCCAGGCCGAGCTTGCCCTCGGCCGGCGCGGCCTCCTGCGTCGTGACGATGAGGTAGGTGCTGTCGCGGCCCTTCTCCTCGTCGTGGACGACGACGGTCGAGCCGAGCGTGACGACGCCGGTGCTCGCGGCGGGCGGCTCGACGACGATCGCGTTGCGGATCCGGTCCTGGATGCGCAGGATCTTCGTCTCGAGGTGGCCCTGGTCGTTCTTGGCGTCGTGGTACTCGGCGTTCTCCTTGAGGTCGCCCCACTCGCGGGCCGTCTTGATCCGCGCCGCCATCTCCTTGCGGTCGACCGTCTCCAGCTTCTCGAGCTCCGCCTCGAGCTCCTGGAGCGCCGAGGGGGTGATCTGGTAGCGCGCGTCGTCGGCCATGTCGGTCAACCGTAGCCTTCGTCGGCGTGGAGCTGCCAGAGCCACCACCGGACCTCCCCGACGCTCCCGCGCGCTTCTACGCGGCGCTACGGCGGGAGCTCATGCCGCTCGCGCTGCGCCTCGCGCGCGCCGAGGACGACGGCGTGCAGTTCGGCGACGCGGGGGTCGGCGTGACGCTCACGCACGTCGAGGACCCCGACTGGGTGGTCGCCGCGCAGGTCTCCCGCGTCCACGCGCTGGTGTTCGTGGGCCCGGCCGCGCACCACGTCGAGGACCCCGCGGACGTCGAGGCGGCGGCAGCGCTGGTCGCCCGGGCGCTCCGCGGCGAGGTCGAGGTGCGCATGCGCTACCGCGGGGACGCGCTCGTCGAGGTCGCCGCCGTCGACGCGGACGGCACCGAGCTGGGACGCGCGCGCGTCGGCGGCCCGGGCGCCTGGGCGCGCTGGCGGCCCGAGAGCGAGCAGCGGCGCCGGATGGACTACCGGGCCTAGCCCGGCCGGGCCGCCCTGCTCGGCTGGACGCTCCGCGGATCCGATGCTACGTTCGTCGCATCGTGAAGACGCTCTGAGGCCGACCCCGCTCGCTCGCACGCCCCGTGCCCGCTGCCCTGCAGCGTGGCCCGCGTGCCGCCCGGTCCGCCCTGCGCCTCACGTCCCCGCCACACGGCCCGTTCGTCGTGGCGACGCGCCGGCGCCGTGGACCGCCCGAGACCCGTCACACGTCGTCGAAGGAGACCACATGCCCCGTCGTCCAGGAGCCCCTACGCGCCGTCCTGTGCTGCCGCCGAAGCTGCAGCAGCGCGTCAACCGGCCCACTGCGCCGGCCGTGCCGCCGCCGCCGCGCAAGCGGCCGCCGCGGCACTCCGGTCACCGGTAGGCCGCCGGATCGCTCAGGCCGCTGCGCGGGACCCCTCGCGCAGCGGTCGCAGCGCGTCCTCCCAGCGGGCGAGCGCGCCGAGCATCGCCGTCGCCGACTGCTCCATCACCTCGTTGGGCTGCACCTCGCCGTCCTCGTCGATGAACTGCGTGTGGAACGGGATCGAGACCGCCTCCGACAGCGGCATCATGCTCAGCGTCGTGACGACCTGCTTGAGCATCTGCGCCGCACGCGTGCCGGCCGCGACGCCGCCGTAGGAGACGATGCCGACGGGCTTGTGCTTCCACTCCGCGTGGAGGAAGTCGATCGCGTTCTTCAGCGGCGCGGGGAAGCCGTAGTTGTACTCCGGCGTGACCATGACGAGGGCGTCGGCGGCGTCGACCGTCGCACTCCAGGCCTTCGTGTGGTCGTGCTCGTACTGGCGCAGTCGCGGGTGGGCCGCCTCGTCCATGAACGGGAGGCCGATCGCGGCGAGATCGGCGACCTCGACGTCGAAGCCGCCGTGCTCGCGGGCCATGCCCTCGAACCACTGGGCGATGGGCAGGCCGGCGCGGCCCGGCCGCGTCGAGCCGACGATGATGAGGAGCTTGGGCACTACGCCGCCTTGGTGTCGTGTTCGGGGAGCCAGTCGTGGGCCCACGTCTCCAGCGCCCCGACCACGGGCGCGAGCGCCGCGCCCTTGGGGGTCAGCCGGTACTCCACGCGCACGGGCGTGGTCGCCCGCACGTCGCGCGCCACGAGGCCGGCGGCCTCGAGCTCCCGCAGCCGCTGGGCCAGCATGGTGTCGCTGAGCCCGGGGACGGCGGCCTTGACGTCCGCGTAGCGCGCGGCCCCCCGCAGCAGCGCGGAGAGGATCGCGCCGGACCAGCGCGCGCCGATGAGCTCGACGGCGCGATGGAAGCGGGGGCAGATCGACGGGGAGGCGTGGTGGTCCACCCCCCACACGCTATCAGGATTGCTGAGTAACTCAGCTATGCTTAGCTGCATCATGGAACTCGGCATCACCTCCTTCGCGGAGCGCACCCCCGACCCCAGGACGGGCCGCACCGTCTCCGCGCACCAGCGGCTGAGGGACCTGCTCGAGGAGATCGAGCTCGCCGACCAGGTCGGCCTGGACGTGTTCGCCGTCGGCGAGCACCACCGGCCGGACTTCGCCGTCTCCTCCCCCGCCACCGTCCTCGCCGCCGCCTCGCAGCGCACGTCGACGATCCGCCTCGGCAGCGCCGTCACGGTGCTCTCCAGCGACGACCCCGTGCGCGTCTTCCAGCAGTTCTCGACCGTCGACCTCCTCTCGGACGGGCGCGCGGAGATCTGGGCGGGGCGCGGGTCCTTCACGGAGTCCTTCCCGCTCTTCGGCCAGTCGCTGGACGACTACGACGAGCTCTACGCGTCCAAGCTCGACCTGCTGCTCGAGCTGCGCAAGGGCAACCCGGTCACGTGGTCCGGCCCCCACCGCGCCGCGCTCGACGCCGCCGGCGTCTTCCCGCAGCCGCTGCAGGACCCGCTGCCCGTCTGGGTCGCCGTCGGCGGCTCGCCGCAGTCGGTCGTGCGCGCCGGGACGCTCGGCCTGCCCCTCGTGCTCGCGATCATCGGCGGGATGCCGGAGCGCTTCAAGCCGCTCGTCGACCTCTACCGACAGGCCGCCGAGGCCGCCGGGCACGACCCCAAGGCGCTCAAGGTCGCGGTCAACACCCACGGCTACGTCGGGGAGGACGCCCGCAGCGCCGCGCGCGACTTCCACGGCCCCTACACGACGCTGATGGACGCCATCGGCCGCGAGCGTGGGTGGCCGCCCATGTCGATGCCGCAGTACGAGGCGTCCCTCTCCCTGCGCGGGGCGCTCGCCACCGGCGGCTCCGAGCAGGTCGTGGAGAAGGTCCTGCACCAGCACGAGCTGTTCGGTCACGACCGCTTCCTGATCCAGCCCAGCGTGGGCACGATGCCTCACGATCAGGTCATGCGCTCGATCGAGCGGTTCGGCACGGAGGTGGCCCCGGCCGTCCGCGACGAGGTGGCTCGCCGCGGCGCGGTCCCGGCGTAGTCTGCACCGATGGGCTTCCTCGACAAGATCCTGAAGGCCGGAACGACGGAGCTCGAGTTGACCGTGGATCCCGATCGGGTGCCGGCCGGCGGCGACGTGCACGTCCGCTGGGATCTCGGCGGCGAGATCGACGACAAGGACCGCGCCATCCGCGCCGGCGTCACCGCGACGGGCTACTTCCTCGCCTACGACGACGACGAGCACTACGACCAGCACGACCGCGACGCCCACCGCGACCGCCGGGTCGAGCAGCGCTCCTTCGAGGTCTACGAGCACGCGGAGGACCTCCCGCTGCAGCTCGGCCCGGGCGGAGTGACGATCAAGCTCCCCGCGGAGGCGCCGCCCGGCTCGGCCGGCGTGCTCAAGTGGACCGCCTGGGCGCGCGTGGACCGCAAGGGCGGCAAGGACGACGCGCAGGAGGCGACGATCTACGTCCGCAGGCCGGCCCAGGAGGTCGCGCCCGAGGACGTCGCCCACGACGGCTTCAAGCTGACCGGGATCCCGCGTGCCGTCCGGCTCGGCAAGACCTACACGGGCGAGATCGACTTCACGCCCGCCGACGACGTCAAGGGCGTCGTGAAGGCGCGCATGATCCGCCGCTGCCGCTTCGACAGCCGCGACGGCTTCGCCACCGTGGACCTCCCCGACCTGCTCGGGATGTCGCAGCTGCCGGGCAGCGACCTGTTCGCGTCCCAGTCGCTGGCGCGCGCGTCGCTGATCATCCGCGAGGAGACCGAGCTGGAGCTCGAGCTCAGCGAGAAGGAGGAGTTCGCCGCCGGCCGCACCCGCTCGTTCGCGCTCGAGCTCCCCGTCCCCAGGAAGGGGCCGACGACGTCGCACCACCACGCCACCGTCGACTGGCGGCTGGAGATCGTGCTCGACCGCAAACTGCGCGGGGACCTCAAGGTCGTCCTCCCGCTCGACGTGAGCTGACCGTGCCCGGCATCGACCCCGGCGTGCACATCGGCCACGTCCACCTGCGCACCGCCGACATCGACCGGGTGCGGGCCTTCTACGTCGACGTGCTCGGCTTCGACGTCGTCGCCGAGGCGCGCGACGTCCCCGGCTGGGGCACGACGGGCGACGTGCTGTTCATCTCCGCGGGCGGCTACCACCACCACCTCGGCTTCAACACCTGGAAGTCCGCCGGCGGCGGCCCGACGCCCGACGGCGTCGCGGGGCTGCACCACGTCGCGCTCAACTACCCGACCCGCGCCGGCCTCGCCGACGCGGTCCGCCGCCTCCTCGCGGTCGACTGGCCGCTGCGCCAGCTCACCGACCACGGCACGCACGAGGCCGTCTACGTCGCAGACCCCGACGGCAACGACCTCGAGCTCGCGTGGGACCGCCCGCACGACCAGTGGCCGCGAGACAACGAGGGCAACATCGCGATGGGCTTCGGGGCGCTCGGCCTCGACGACCTCCTGACGGAGCCCGGGCCCGGCTGAACCGGGCGCAGGAGCGGAGAGGGAGGGATTCGAACCCTCGAATGGGGATTACCCATTACACGAGTTCCAGTCGTGCCCGTTCAACCGCTCCGGCACCTCTCCTGGACAGCGGTGGAGAGTAGTGGCTGGCCGGTCCTAGACCGCCCAGCGCCCGCCGACGAGCACCGGCACGCGCTCCCCGTCGGCGGTGATCCCGGTGACGGTCAGCTCGGGCGAGCCGATCATGAAGTCGATGTGGATCTCGGACTCGTTGACCCGGTCGGCGAGGTCGTCGTCGACCGTGAAGGGGAAGCCCGCGCCCAGCGCGATGTGGCTCGCCGCGTTCTCGTCGAGGAGCGTGTCGTAGAAGACGGTGTCCAGCGCGCCGATGCGGCCCTGGTCGTCGACGAGCGCACACTCGCCGAGGCGGGCGGCGCCTTCGTCGATCGCGATGATCGTGCGCATCTGCTCCTGCGCGGTCGCGGCGGTCAGCTCGCTCACCCGGCCGCCCTCGAAGCGCACGACGAGGTCGCGGACGACGGTGCCGTCGGTGAGCACGAGCGGCTTCGTCGAGGTGACGACGCCGTCGGCCCGCTGGGGATCCGGGCTCGTGAAGACCTCCTCCGTCGGGAGGTTGGCCATGTGGAAGGTGCCCCAGGCGGTCTCCATGCCACCCGAGATCCAGCGCGAGCCGGGAAGCAGGCCGATCGTCAGGTCCGTCCCCGGGCCCTCGTAGTGGAGGGCGTCGAAGCCCCGGCCGGCGAGGGTCGCGCCGGCGGCCCCGAGCTGCTCGGCGCGGGTGGCCCAGGCGGCGGCCGGATCGGCCTCGTCGAGGCGGCAGACGTGCAGCAGCTGCTCCCACAGCCGCTCCATGGCGTCCTCGGGCGCGAGGTCGGGGTGCACCATCGCGGCCCAGGCGGGCGTGGGGCACGGCACGATCGTCCAGTTGCTCTGGCGCTTGCCCAGGACGATCGTGGACTCCTTCAGCGCCGGCAGCCGGTCGCGCCCGGCACGGACGGGGTCGACGCCGTCCAGCGCGCCGGGGACGGTCGGGCCGGCGAAGGCGATCCGCGCCGCGCCGGCCTCGCCCAGCGCGAGCATCCGCTCCCCGTACCAGGGCGGGACGAACTCGAGCGTGTCGTCGGGGGCGTGCTCGATGCGGGCGCGCTTGACCCACGGATCGAACCACTGGACGTCGACGAACTTCGCCCCCGCCTTGTACGCGGCGGCGGCGGTCGCACGGGTCAGCGGCTCCTTGCCGGGCTCGCAGCCGACGGCCACGATCTGCCCGGGCTGGACGTTCGCGCCCACGTTGACGGCGAGGTCGGCGAGCAGCGCGAAGCGGTCGTCAGGCATGCCGGGAACCTAGCTCGGCCCGGTCTCCCGGGCGGCCGCGACGGCCGCCTCGGCCCCGTCGCGCCATGGGTCGCCGTGTCCGGGCAGCAGCGTGCCGGCCCCGGTGAGCGCGATCGGCTGCAGCGAGGCGACGGCCGCGACCTCGTCGGCCGTCGCCGCCGCGGACACGAGCTGCGGGCCGTCCGTGCCCGTGTAGGGGTTGTGGGTCACGAGCGCGTCCCCCGTGAAGAGGACGTCGCGGTCGGGGAGGTGCAGCGCCGTGTGCCCGTGGGTGTGACCGGGGGTGAACACCGGGAGGGGCTGCCCCGGGACGTCGAGCGCGGCCTCGTCGCAGAAGCCGCGCACCTCGCTGATCGCCTTCGTGCGGAGCACGCCCATGCGGGCCATCGCCAGGCCGGTCGGCAGCGCTCGCGGGTAGCGCAGCGGCGAGCGCTCCTTCTCGTAGTGCATGGGGTGGCGGCTGAGGGAGACGTCGCGCTCGTGGAGCCAGACGGAGATCCCGAGGGTGCTGCGGGCACGCTCGGCGAAGCCGATGTGGTCGGGGTGGGCGTGGGTGAGGACGATGGCCGCGACGTCCGAGGGCGCGCGGCCGAGCTCGCCCAGCAGGCGCTGCAGGGTCCCCCACGACTGCGGCAGCCCGGCGTCGACGATGGTCAGCGCCGACCCCTCGCCGGCCTCGACGGCGTACCAGTTGACCCCGCCCTCTGCGATGCGGTGGACGCCGGGGACGACATCGCGTTCGAGCATGGGGCAACCGTACCCTCGGTGCGGTGTTCGGCGTCTACGTCCACGTGCCGTGGTGCGCGCACCGCTGCGGCTACTGCGACTTCAACACCTACGTGCCCGGCCGGGTGCGTGGCGCCGACCCCGCGCACTTCGCCGCCACCGCCGTGCGCGAGCTGGCGCTGGGTGCCGCGTCGCTCGCAGACGACGTGCGTCCGGCCGACACGGTCTTCCTCGGCGGCGGGACGCCGACCCTGCTCGGCCCCGCAGCGCTGGCGACGGTGCTCGAGGGCGTGCGGGCGGCGTTCGGGATCGCTCCCGGGGCCGAGGTCACCGTCGAGGCCAACCCGGAGTCCGTCGACGCCGCCGACCTCGCCGCGCTGCGCGCCGCCGGCTTCACCCGCCTGTCGCTGGGCATGCAGAGCGGCGCGGCGCACGTGCTGGCGACGCTCGACCGCCGCCACACCCCCGGCCGTGCCGCGGCCGCGGCGCGGGAGGCCCGCGAGGCCGGCTTCGAGCACGTGTCGCTGGACCTGATCTACGGCGCGCCCGGGGAGGAGGACGACGACTGGGCCCGGACCGTCGACGCCGCGCTGGCCGCCGGCCCCGACCACGTCGCCGCCTACGCGCTCACGCTCGAGCCGGGCACGCGCATGCGCGCCGACGTGCGCGCCGGTCGCCTCCCCGCGCTCGACGAGGACGCGCTCCACCGCCGCTACGCGCATGCCGACGCGGCGTTCACCGCCGCCGGCCTCGGCTGGTACGAGGTCTCCAACTGGGCTGCCGGGCCCGCATCGCGCTCCCGCCACAACGCCGGCTACTGGACCGGGGCGGACTGGTGGGCGGCGGGGCCCGGCGCGCACGGGCACGTCGCCGGCACCCGCTTCTGGACCCACCGCCACCCGGCCGAGCACGCACGCGCGGTCGCGGCCGGCGAGCTGCCGTTCGCCGGCCGCGAGCACCTCGACGCCGAGCAGCGCCGCCTCGAGCGGATCATGCTCGAGACCCGCCGGATCGAGGGGCTCGACCCTGCCGTGCTGGACGCCGCGGGCCGGGCGAGCGCGCAGCGCATGCTGGCCGACGGCCTGCTGCAGCGCGCGGGCGAGCGCCTGGTCCTGACCGACGCCGGGCGTCAGGTGCCCGACGTCGTGATCCGCGCGTTGGTCTAGCGGCGCGGCGCCAGACCGGGTCGCGAGGGTTGCGCCGGCGTCGTTGCGAGCACAACCACCTGGATGAGCACCACCGTGACCGCCCTCTCCGCGCCGAACGCCGGCGCCGCCTTCGAGACGACCGAGATCGAGCGGCGCGACCTGCGCCCTGACGACGTCCGCATCGACATCCGCTACGCGGGGATCTGCCACTCCGACATCCATCAGGTCCGCGACGAGTGGGGCGGCGCGATCTTCCCCATGGTCCCGGGTCACGAGATCGTCGGCGAGGTCGCCGAGGTGGGAGCCGACGTGACCGCCCACCGGGTCGGCGACGTCGTCGGCGTCGGCTGCTTCGTGGACTCCTGCCTGCAGTGCGCCGCCTGCGACGACGGCGAGGAGCAGTTCTGCGAGCAGGGCGTCGTGCAGACCTACAACGCCAAGGGCGCTGACGGCGAGGTCACCTACGGCGGCTACAGCCGGGGCATCGTCGTGCGCGAGCACTTCGTGGTGAAGATCCCCGACGGGATGGACCTCGCGGGGGCGACGCCGCTGCTGTGCGCTGGCATCACGACCTACGCGCCGCTGAAGCGCTACGGCGTCGGCGCGGGCTCGCGAGTCGGCGTGATCGGCATGGGCGGCCTCGGGCACGTCGCGGTCAAGATCGCCGCGGCGATGGGCGCGGAGGTCACGGTGCTCAGCCGCACCGATGCCAAGGCCGAGGACGGCAAGGCCTTCGGGGCGACCTCCTACGTCGCCACGGGGGAACCCGGCGCGCTCAAGCCCTACCGCGGCGCCTTCGACCTGATCCTCAACACCGTCGGTGACGCCGTCGACCTCGACGCGTTCCTGGGCACCCTCGGCCGCGGCGGCACGATGGTCAACCTCGGCGCGCCGACCGACGACCTCGAGCTGCGCGCCTTCTCCGTGCTGACGATGCGCCGCGCGCTCGCCGGGTCGATGGTCGGCGGCCTCCCCGAGACCCAGGAGATGCTGGACTTCTGCGCCGAGCACGGCATCACCGCGACGGTCGAGCTGATCGACGCCGCGGACGCCACCGCCTACTACGACAAGGTCGTCGCGGGCGACGTCCGCTACCGCGCGGTCATCGATGTGCGCACGCTCGGCTGAGCGCCCGCGGAGCGGGTAGGGCCAGGGGATGGCTTCCCCAGAGACGTTCCTGCTCGGCGACTTCGCGCTGCAGAAGGGGTCCGTCCTCCCGGACGCCCATCTGGCCTTCCGCACGCTCGGCGAGCTCAACGCGGCCAAGGACAACGTCGTCGTGTGCCCGACGTGGTTCACGGCGTCCTGCGCCGACGTCGCGACCTGGCTGACGGGTGCGGGCCGCGCGCTGGATCCGGCGAAGTGGTTCATCGTCATCCCCGGGCACTTCGGGGCCGGTGAGTCCTCCTCGCCGTCCAACACCCCGGCGCCGTTCGACCGCGGCCGCTTCCCCCGCACGACGACCTACGACAACGTCGTCGCGCAGCACCGGCTGCTGACCGAGCACCTCGGCGTCGAGCGGATCCGCCTCGTCGGCTCGTGGTCCTACGGCGCGTGCCAGAGCTACGCCTGGGCCGCGCTGCACCCGGAGATGGTGGGCGCGCTCGCGCCCGTGAACGGCTCCTCGAAGACGGCGAACTTCAACAAGGTCTTCCTGCGGGCCAACATCCGCGCGATCGAGGGCGACCCGGCGTGGCAGCAGGGCTTCTACCCGCCCGAGCGTCCCCCGGTCAACGGCGTCCGCGCGATGGCCGCGGTCTACGCCGGCTGGGGCTTCTCCGAGCCGTTCTACCGCGAGGAGACGTGGCGCGCGTTCGGGGCGAGCTCCGTCGATCAGTTCATCGAGGACTTCTGGGACGCCTTCTACCTCTCAAACGACGCCAACGACCTGCTCGCGCAGCTCGCCACGTGGTGGCACAACGACCTCGGCGACCAGCCGCAGTTCGGCGGCGACCACGACGCGGCGCTGCGGGCCATCACCGCGAGGACGATCATCACCCAGGCCGACACCGACCGCTACTTCCCGCCCGTCGACAGCGACCACGAGGCCGCCGTCATCCCCGACGCCCGGGTGCAGCGCATCGACACCACCTGGGGTCACATGGCGCCGTTCAACCCGGCCGACCAGGCCGTCATCGACGCCTCGCTGAACGAGCTGCTGGGCTCGGCCGGCTAGACGCCGGCGTTGCGGCGCAGCATCTCGACGACGAGGAAGGACAGCTCGATCGACTGCTGCGTGTTCAGGCGCGGGTCGCAGGCGGTCTCGTAGCGGGAGCCGAGCTCCTCGTGCGAGATCTCCTGCGCGCCGCCGAGGCACTCCGTGACGTCCTCGCCCGTGTGCTCGATGTGGATGCCGCCCGGGTGCGTGCCGAGGCGCTGGTGGACCTCGAAGAAGCCCTCGACCTCGTCCAGCACGCGGTCGAAGCTGCGGGTCTTGTGCCCGCTCGGCGACTCCTCCGTGTTGCCGTGCATCGGATCGCACTGCCAGACGGGGAGGTGGCCGGACTGCATGACGGCCTCGACGATCGCCGGGAGGTGGTCGCGGACGCGCGCGTTGCCCATCCGCGACACGAGGGTGACGCGGCCGTCCACGCGCTCCGGGTCCAGCCGGCCGAGGAGCTCCGTGGCCTCCGCGGGCGTCGTCGACGGGCCGATCTTGACCCCGATCGGGTTCGCCAGCAGCGCGGCGAGTGCGACGTGCGCGCCGTCGAGCTGACGGGTGCGGTCGCCGATCCAGAGCTGGTGCGCGCTCGTCGCGAACAGGCGATCGTCGCTCAGGCGCAGCAGGGCGCGCTCGTAGTCGAGCACGAGCATCTCGTGGCTCGCGTAGAGCTCGACGGTGCGCAGGGAGGAGTCGTCGACCCCCGTGGCCGACATGAACCCGAGCGAGCGCTCGATCTCGGTCGCGACGCGCTCGTAGCGCTTGCCGGCCGCCGACTTGCGCACGAAGTCCATGTTCCACTCGTGCAGGCGGTGCAGGTCGGCCTCGCCGGCGCCGGTGACCGCGCGGGAGAGGTTCATCGCCGCGGCGGCGTTGGCGTAGGCGCGCAGCATCCGGCCCGGGTCCGGCCGGCGCGACTCCGGGGTCGGGTCCAGCCCGTTGACCATGTCGCCGCGGTAGGACGGCAGGCCGGTGGCGTCGATGTCGGCCGAGCGCGGCTTGGCGTACTGGCCGGCGATGCGGCCGACCTTGATGACCGGCATCGACGTCCCGTAGGTGAGGACGATCGCCATCTGCAGCAGCGTGCGGATGGTGCCGCGCAGGTGCTCCTCGGTGTTGTCGACGAACGTCTCGGCGCAGTCGCCGCCCTGCAGCAGGAACGCCTGCCCGCGCGCGACCGCCCCGAGGCGCTCTTGCAGCCGGTCGATCTCGACCGGCACCGTGATCGGCGGGACGCTCTCGAGCAGGGCCCGCACGCTGTGCACGTAGCCCGGGTCAGGCCAGCTCGGCTGCTGCACCGCGGGGCGCTCGAGCGCATCGTCGAGCGCGGCGCGCAGGGGCGTCGGCAGGGGCGGGAGGTCGGGAAGCTCGTCCGCCGGGATGTCCACCGTCCAGTTCACGGACGGCAGGCTATGGGCTAGAGCCCGTAGGTCTTCGCGACGATCTCCCGCTGGATCTCGCTCGTGCCCCCGTAGATCGTGCCCACGAGGGAGCGCCGGACGTGGCCCTCCATGTCGTACTCCGTCGCGTAGCCGTAGCCGCCCATCATCTGCATGCCCTCCAGGGACACGGCCTTGGCCAGCTCCGTGCACTTGAGCTTGGCCATCGACGCCTCGCGGGGGAACATCGCTCCGGGCTTGGCGTCGACCTGCCGTGCGACGTCGTAGGTCAGCAGCCTCGCGCACTCGATCTCGACCGCCAGATCGGCGATCCGGTGCTTGAGCGCCTGGAAGGAGCCGATCGGACGGCCGAACTGGTTGCGCTCCTTCACGTAGGAGAGGAGGTCGTCGAAGGCGCGCTCGGCCTGGCCGAGCATCAGCGCGGCGAGGATCAGCCGCTCCACGTTGAGGCCGGCCATCAGCTGCATCCAGCCGTTGCCCTCCTCGCCGATCAGCCGCGCGGCGTCGACGCGGGTGTCGGTGAAGAAGACGTCGTTGACGACCTCGCCGCCCATCGTGTCGATCGGGCGGATCTCGACGCCCTCCGCCTCGCGCGGCACCGACAGCATGGTGATCCCCTCGTGCTTGGACCCCGAGGCGTCCGAGCGGCCCACGAGCAGCACGTGGTCGGCGAGGTGCGCCTCCGAGATCCACGTCTTCTGCCCGTTGATGACGTAGCCGCCGTTCTCGCGGATCGTCTTGCACTTCAGGGCCCCCACGTCGGAGCCCGCCTCGGGCTCGGACATCGCGATGCACTCCACCCGGCCCTGGGCGAGCCCCGTGAGCAGCTCCTCCTTGAGCTCGTCGGAGCCCGAGCGCTCGATCGCCCCCGCGACGATCATCGACACGCCGAAGCCGCCGACGGGGACGAGCCCCCGCGCCGTCTCCTCGAGGAAGATGCACATGTCGACGAGGCCGCCGCCCATCCCGCCGTAGGCCTCGGGGATCGAGACCCCGACGTAGCCGAGCTCGGCCAGCTGCTCGTAGGTGCCCTGGTGGTGGGGATGCCGGCCGCCGTCGGTGAGCGCGTCGCGCTGCTCGCGGGTGCCGCACTCGCGCTGCGCGAAGTCCTGCAGGGCACTGCGGAAGGCCTGCTGCTCCTCGGTGAACTCGATCATGGGGTCTCCTCGGGTCTTGACGCGGCTCAGTCGGCCGCGGACGAGCCACTCGAGAGTCCCCCCGGCGGGTGCCGAAGTGGCGGTGGAGCAGGCCGCGGTGACACCGGCAACGCGGCGACCCTAGCTCGTCGGCCGCGCGCCGCCAACGGATCCGGCGCGTGCCGCCGCCTGATCCATCAACCTGTGCGCCGTGCGCCGACTCCTCATGCTCCTGCTCCTCGTGCCCCTGGCCGGATGCTCCGCGTCCGCGTCGATCGGCAAGACGGTCGACGACGGCAAGATCGAGGACGAGATCGCCGCCGTCCTGGAGAAGGAGACGGGCGTGACGGTGAAGACGGTCGCCTGTCCCGACGACATCGCGGGGAAGGCCGGGACGACGTTCAAGTGCGACGTGACGGCCGCGGACGGGACGAAGGTCGTCTCCCGCGGCGAGATCAAGAAGAAGAAGCGCTTCGAGGCCTCGACGCCGGTCCTCAACACGGGCAAGATCCAGGCGGCCGTCGGTGACGGGATCAAGCAGCAGACGGGAACGACGGTCGAGGTCGACTGCCCCGACCTGGTGCAGCTCGAGCAGGGCGCCGAGTCCACCTGCAAGGCCACGGCCGGCGAGGACGTGCGCGACGTGGCGATCACGCAGAAGGACGACACCGGGAACATCTCCTACGAGCTCCAGTGAGCTCGCAGGCGGGGCGGCGCGACTAGGCGGGGCGCGCCCCGCCGCCGAGGTTGAGCGTGCCGGCACCGCGCGCGAACTCGAGGCAGTCCCGCCGGGCCCAGGGGCCGTAGGCGCGGAAGACGGTGATGCCGGTGTCCGAGACGAGCGACCAGCCGGTGAGGGTGCGGTTGAGGAGCAGCCGGACGGGCCGGCCGCTGCGTGGGGGGAGTCCGATCATGGGGATGACTCTGGGGTACCCAGCTTGGCGGCTCCTCTGCGCCAACTGAGCGTTGCCTAAGCGCCCGGAGGTTCGGACCGTCCGCACGGGCGGGTATCCACTCGGGGATGCACGTCCCGTACACCGTCGACGTCCGCCCGTCCGCCGACGGCGGGCGCCTCGTGGAGGTCACGCTCGACCTCACGTCGGCGCAGCTGGAGGCGGGCGCGCACGCGGCCCAGCGCGTGCTGGAGGACCGCTACCGCGTCCCGGTGCTCGAGTCCGTCGACGACATCCTCGCGATGCGCGACCTGACGTGGCTCGCGGACGAGCTCTCCGCCCCCGTTCCCACCGGCCAGGGCGTGCGGCTGACGCTGACGGTCGCCCGGATCGGACGGCTGCGCGAGGCGCTCGAGACGTTCGCCGCCGGCCGCGAGGACGGCCTGATGCGCGAGCGCGACGTGGCGGTGCTCCCCGATGTGCACGCCCTCGTGGACGGCGTGGCGGATGCCCACGCGGCGGCGATCCGCGCGGCGCTCGACGCCGGGTCGCCGACCTACGGCTGACGGCTCCCCGGTCGTCAGACGGCGTCGAGCGCGCCGGTGGCGAGCAGGGCCAGCAGGACGCCGCCGAGGATGACGCGGTAGACGATGAAGACCGAGTAGGTGTGGCGCGCGACGAAGCGCAGCAGCCACGCGACGGCCACGTAGGCGACGGCGAAGGACACGAGCGTCGCGACGATCGTCGGGCCCCAGCCGACGCCGGAGGCGATCCGGTCGCTCTCCGTGACGCCCTGCAGCACCCCGGCGGCCAGCAGCGCCGGGACGGAGAGGAAGAACGACAGGCGCGTGACGGTGACGCGGTCCAGCCCGCGCAGCAGGCCGGCGGACATCGTCGCACCGGAGCGCGAGACGCCGGGGACGAGCGCGAGGCACTGCGTGACCCCGATGACGAGCGTGTCACGCCAGGTCACGTCGGCCTCATGGCGCTCCTGCGTCGCCCGCGAGTCGGCGAAGGCCATCGCGCCGCTCCACAGGATCAGCGCGCCCGCGACGAACCAGAGCGAGCGCAGCGTGGTCTCGACCTGGTCCTTGAACAGCAGCCCGACGATCGCGATCGGGATCGTCCCGAGGACGACCGCCCAGCCGAAGCGGTAGTCGGCGTCGTCGCGGGCGTCGGCGCGGACGAGACCGCGCAGGAACGCGGGGACGATGCGCACGATGTCGCGGCGCAGGAACAGGACCGTCGCGAGCACCGCCCCGATCTGGATGATCGCGGTGAAGGCCGTGACGTCCGGATCGTCGATCGTCTGCCCGAGCAGCTTCTCGAGGATCGTCAGGTGCCCGGTGCTCGACACGGGCAGGAACTCCGTGAGCCCCTCCACGGCGCCCAGCAGCACCGCTTCGAGCATGGTCAAGGGGTCGCTCACGGGCCGGAACGCTAGCCCGGCGCATGAGAACGAGATGAGCGGGCCCTCGCACCCTCCGGCCGGGCGGTCGTGCCGGACGGGCTGACGGGCCGTCGCCAACACTGGTACGCTCACGTACCAATGGCCGTCGCCGACCCCCCGAGAAGCGCGCCGCAGCCCGACGGCAGCGCCTCGTTCGCGCCCTCCCCCGCCGGCCCCGTGGCCGCGGACACGCCGATCGACCTCCCGCCGTCGGTGGGGCTGCCGCGCGCGATCGCCACCCTGCGGTTCCTGCGCCGGCCACTGAGCTTCAAGGCCGAGTACGCCCGCCGCCTCGGTGACACCTTCCAGGTGCCGCTGGCGGTGGCCGACGCGACGTTCACCTTCACGAGCCACCCGGACCACGTCCGCTCGCTGTTCACCGCCAAGCCGGCGGACGTGCCGTCGCTGACGGCGGAGTCGCCGCTACGGCCGATCCTCGGCCCCAACTCCGTGCTGACCGCCAACGGGTCGCGCCACATGCGCCAGCGCAAGCTGCTGCTGCCGCCGTTCCACGGCGAGGCGGTGCAGTCCTACGTCGCGATCATCCGCGAGGTCATCGAGGCCGAGGTCGACCGCTGGCCGGTCGGCGAGCCCTTCCCGCTCGCCCCCGCGATGCAGTCCGTCACGCTCGACGTGATCATGGCGGGCGTCTTCGGCATCGAGGACGGCGGCGCACCGGGCTCGAACGAGCGCGCCGTGCGCGACACCGTCCAGCGCTTCCTCGCCATGAGCACCCGCCCGTGGTGGGCGGCGGTGGACGCGATGAACCTCGGCCGCACCGAGCCGCGTGGGCCGCTGAAGTGGATCATGGACCGCGTCGACGAGGCCGTCCTCACGGTCATCGCCGAGCGCCGCGCCGCCGGTGGCGACGGCACCGACATCATGACGCTCCTCCTCTCGGCCACCGACGAGGCCGGCGTCGGTCTCTCGGACCGCGAGATCCGCGACGAGCTGCTGACCCTCGTGCTCGCCGGCCACGAGACGACGGCCAACACGCTGGCGTGGGCGTTCGAGCGCCTCGTGCGCGTCCCGGCCGCCTACGACGCGCTGCGCGACAGCGTCAGGGCCGAGCAGCCCGACCGCGAGTACGTCGACGCGACCGTCTACGAGGCGATGCGCAACCGGCCCGTGATCCCGATGGTCGGCCGGCTGGTGCAGAAGCCCTGGCGCCTGGGCGAGTACGTGATCCCCGCGGGCTCGCCCGTGAGCATGTCGATCACGCTGCTGCACCATCGCCCCGACGTCTACCCCGACCCGTTCGTGTTCCGGCCCGAGCGCTTCGTCGCCACCAAGCCGGGGACCTACACCTGGATCCCGTTCGGCGGGGGGACGCGCCGCTGCCTCGGCGCGGCGCTGGCGCTGGCCGAGCTGCGCGAGGTGCTCGAGATCGTCGCCCGCCGCACGGACATGGAGGCGGTCACGCCGGCGCCCGAGAAGGCGCTGCACCGCAACGTGACGCTGATCCCCGAGCACGGCGGGACCGTCGTCGTGCGCGCGAAGCGCTAGCCGGACCCCGGGGCGGAGACCGCGCGCAGCAGCTGGACGGCCACGGGCTGCAGCTCGTGGACGTCGCGGCCCTGCCCGCGCGCGGTGACGACGAGCTCGCGCAGACCGGCGACGACCGCCAGGGCGATGTCGTGGGAGAGCGACGCGACGTCGTCGCGGTCGGCCGTGAGCTCCACCAGGAGGGTCGCGAAGCGCTCGAGCGACGCGGCCTGCGCCTCGGCCCCCCGCGCCCCGAGCCCAGGAAGGTCGCGGACGAAGCTCGTGGCCAGGTCCGGCGCCTCCGCGAGGGTGTCCAGCCAGGCGCTGACGAGGCTCTCGAGCTGCTCCCCGATCGGTCCGGGCCTGACGTTGGCGTTGACCGCCTGCATCTGGGCGGCGATCGCGGCCCCGAAGAGCTCCAGGTAGCAGGCGTCGCGGTCCACGAAGTGCTCGTAGAACGTCCGGCGGGAGGTGCGCGCGTGGCGGACGACGTCGGCGACGGTGGTGCCGGCGAGGCTGCCGCGCTCGCTGACGGCGGCGGCCATCCCGGCCAGGAGCCGGTCGCGGTGCGTGGAGGGGGCCTCGACGGTCACGGTCCGGCCAGCCTACGTCGGCCGGCGGCGCCCAGGAACCACCCAGGCGCCTCGCAGGACGTCCCGACGGGCGGCCTCCAGGGTGGCGGCATGCCCTCCTGCGCCCCTTCGCTTCCGCACGCCCGGCCCCGCGGCGACACGACCGATCGCGCCGGCCGGGCCGGCCGCCTGCGCGGCCTGGCCCGCGGTCACGCCGCAGACGCCGCCTGGGTCCGCCCCGTGCTGCTCGGCGTGCTCGCCGTCTCCGCCGTCCTCGTCCTGTGGCACCTGTCGAGCTCCGGCTACTCGAACACGTACTACGCGGCCGCGGTGAGGTCGGCGTCGGAGTCCTGGAAGGCGTGGTTCTTCGGGTCCCTGGACCCCGGCAGCTTCATCACGGTCGACAAGCCGCCGCTGTCGACCTGGCTGATGGGGCTCTCGGTCCGCGTGTTCGGCTTCAGCTCGTTCGCGATGCTGCTCCCGCAGGCGCTGTGCACGGTCGCCGCGGTCGGCCTCCTGTTCTCCACGGTGCGGCGCCTGTTCGGGCCGACCGCCGGCCTGCTCGCCGCGGGCGCCCTCGCCCTGACGCCGATCACGGTCGCCGTCGGCCGCGTCAACAACCCCGACGCGCTGATGGTCCTGCTGCTGGTCGCCGCGACCTGGATGGTCGTCAAGGCGCTCGAGTCGGGCCGCACCCGGCAGCTCGTCCTCGCCGGGGCGTTCGTCGGCCTCGCGTTCATGACGAAGATGCTCGCCGGCTGGATGATCGCCCCGGCGCTCGCGCTCGCCTACGGGATCGCCGGCCCGCCGAAGCTCGGCGCGCGGCTGACGCAGCTGCTCGCCGCCGGGGCGTCGATGGTCGCCGTCTCGGCCGCCTGGCCGCTCGCGGTCACGCTGTGGCCGGGATCGGCCCCGTACGTCGGCGGCTCCACCGACGGGAGCGCCTGGGATCTGATCCTCGGCTACAACGGCCTCGGCCGGATCTTCGGCGAGGGCGGCGCGGGCGGCGGCGGCGGCGCGTCCTTCGGCGGCCCCGCGGGCCTGTGGCGGATGTTCGACGCGCAGGTCGGCGGCCAGGCGTCCTGGCTGATCCCGGTCGCCGCGGTCTCGGTCGCCGCCGGGCTGTGGCTGACGCGGCGCGCCGCCCGCACCGACCTCGCCCGCGCCGGCTGGATCCTGTTCGGCGTCTGGGCCGTCGTGCTCGCGGGCGTCTTCTCCACCCAGCAGGGCACGTTCCACCCGTACTACGTCAGCGCGCTGGCCCCGGCCTACGCCGCGCTGGGCGGCGCCGGGCTGGTGACGCTCGCCCGCTGGGCGCGTGACTCGTGGGCCGGCGTGGTCGTGCTCGACCTCGCGGTGCTGTCCACGGCCGCCGTCGCGGTGATGTTGCTCAAGCGCGCCGACGGCTTCCAGCCCTGGCTGCTGGTGGCCGTCCCGGCGGCCGCGGGCATCGCGGTGTTCGCGTCGGTCGCGCTGCGCGCCCCGGGGCTGCTCGGCAGGCGCGGCGCGGCGATCGCGCTGGTCGCGGCGACGTTCGCGATGGCCGCGGGTCCCGCCGCCTACAGCGTGGCGACGATGAGCCACGGCCTCAACGGCAACAACGTCCTCGCCGGGCCGTCCTCGGCCACGAGCGGCAGCTTCGGCGGTGGCATGGACGACGGCGGCGCGGTCTCCGCCGACACGGTCACGTGGCTGCAGGAGCACCAGGGCTCGGCCACGTACCTGTTCGCGGCCAGCGGCTCGCAGGCGACCGCGGACGTGATCATCGCCACCGGCGAGGCGGTCGTGACGATGGGCGGCTTCCGGGGCTCCGACAACGCGCCCACCGTCAGCCAGCTGGAGCAGCTCGTCGCAAGCGGCCGGCTCAAGTACGTGCTCCTCTCCGGCGGCGGGATGGGCGACCGCGGCGGATCCTCCGAGGTCAGCGCCTGGGTCACGGCCCACGGCACGGACGTCTCGGACGCCGCGGGCGTCGCGAACGGGACGCTGTACGCGCTGACGGCGTAGGCGCTACACGGTGGCGCCGGCGAGGATCCGCTCGACCGGCGCCGGGCGCCCGACGTGGTAGCCCTGCAGGAGGTCGATCCCGCGGGCCGTGAGCCAGTCCCGCAGCGAGGCGTCGGCGCAGAACTCGGCGATCACCTCACGGCCGAGGCCGTGGGCGAGGTCGCGGACCGCGTCGACGATCAGCTCGTCCGCGCGGCTCGTGGGGCCGTTGGTGACGAACTCGCCGTCGATCTTGAGGAAGTCGAACGGCAGGTGCTTGAGGTAGTGGAAGGACCCGAAGCCGGAGCCGAAGTCGTCGATGGCCAGGCGGCAGCCGAGCTCGTGGGCGCCCGAGGCGAACTCGATCGCACGCTGGATGTGCGTGACGGCCGAGGTCTCGGTGATCTCGAAGACGAGGTCGTTGGGGTTGGCGCCGGACGCCGCGAGCTGGTCCTGGATCGTCGTCAGGACCCGGTCCCCGCCGACGGACTTGCCCGACAGGTTGACCGTGAGCGCGAGATCGCAGCCCTGACGGCGGGCGGTCCCGAGCATGGCGCAGGCCTGCGCGATCACCCAGCGATCGATCTCCTGCACGAGGTCGAAGCGCTCCGCCGTGTGCAGGAAGGCGTCGGGCGTGACCAGGCTGCCGTCGTCGGCGGCCATCCGCAGGAGCAGCTCGTGCATGACCGGCGCACCGCTGGAGGCGGACACGATCGGCTGGGCCAGCAGGCGCAGGCGGCCGTGGTCGACGGCCGTGCGGATGCGGCGCAGCCAGTGGGTGCGCTCGTGCGCGCGGGGCTGGGTGCCGCTCTCCTCGATGTAGGGCTGCGAACCGTCACGGCCCGAGTCCTTCGCGTCGTACATCGCGAGATCGGCCTGCACGAGGACCTCCTCGGCGTCGACCTCGCCGTCGAAGGCCGCGATCCCGATCGAGGCGGTGATGCGCAGGCCGCCCGCGGCCGCCATCGGCTCGTTGGTGCGCAGGGCATGCAGCAGCGAGGACGCGACGAGCTGGGCGTCCTCGACGCCGCCGCGCGGCATCAGGACGGCGAACTCGTCGCCGCCCAGGCGGGCGACGACGTCGGAACGGCGCACCCGCTGGACGATGCGCTCGGCGATCTCGCAGATCACCTCGTCCCCGGCCTTGTGGCCGAGGGTGTCGTTGACGTGCTTGAAGTTGTCGAGGTCGATGAGCAGCAGCGCGCCCTCGGCGCCGTAGCGGCGGGTGCGGTCGGCCTGGCGCTCGAGCTCGCGGGCGAGGCCGCGGCGGTTGAGCAGCCCCGTCAGCGTGTCGTGGTCGGCGAGATGCTCGAGGTGCTCCTGATGGCGGCGGCGCTCGGAGACGTCCTGGACCTGGACGAGACCGAGGACGGGGACCCCGTCGGCGTCACGCAGCACCGCCGCGTCGAGCTGGGTCCAGACGTCGTCGCCGCGGGCATGGCCGAGGCGCAGCTCGAGGCGGGCGGCGTTCGTGCGGCCCGCCAGCAGCTCGTCGAGCTCGAGCTTGAGGCGGCGGGTCTCCGCCGGGTGCGCGAGGTCGTGGAACGGGACGCCGACGAGGCCCTCCGAGCCGCGGCCGATGATGCCCGACAACGCGCGGTTGACGGAGACGATGCCGCCGCGCAGGTCGGTCACGGCCATGCCGATCGTCGCGCCGGCGAAGACCGCGCGGAAGTGGGAGTGCGCCTCGGCGAGCGCCCGCTCGCGCGTGCGGCGCTCGGTGACGTCGAGGAAGGCGGCGGTGGCGCCGATGACCCGGCCGGCGGCGTCCTTCGCCGGGTTGACGTTGCACTGCACCCAGCGGCGGCGCTGCTCGCCCCGGCGGCGCAGGCCGAGGATCGTGCCGGTGACGGGCTCGCCGCTGCGCATCGCGCGCGCCAGTGGCTGGTCGACGTCTGCGAGCGCGACGCCGTCCTTGTCGGTCGGCGGCTCCAGCTGACCGCCCCGGCCCGAGAGGACGTGCTCGATCGTGCACCCGAGGATCTCGGCCGCCTGCTGGTTGCAGGTGAGGACGCGGCCGTCCGCGTCGAAGGTGAGGATCCCTTCGAGCAGGACCGCAGCGTCGATGACCGGCTCAGCGCCCATGCCTGTGTCCTTCGGCCTGCGACCGGAGATCTTGAGGAACGCGACGGTACCCCACGCCGCGGAGCCAGTACTTACTTCGAGTAAGCTCGGAGGGATGGATCATGGCATCGGTGTATGGGCAGGGCTCGTCGCCTTCGTCCTGGTCGCGTTCGTCGTCGACTTCAAGTTCTTCGAGCCGAAGGACGGTTCGCGCGCGTCGTTCAAGCGCGCGGGGTGGTGGAGCCTGTTCTGGATCGGGCTCGCGTTCGCGTTCGCTGGGGTCGTCTTCCTCACGGGCACCACCAAGGATGGTTCGGAGTTCCTCACCGGCTACCTGCTCGAACGGTCGCTGTCGCTCGACAACGTCTTCGTCTTCGCCCTGATCTTCGGGGCGATGGCCGTGCCGGAGGAGCACCGCCAGCGGGTGCTCGAGTTCGGCATCATGGCCGCGCTCGTCCTGCGCTTCCTGTTCATCCTGCTCGGCGCGGAGCTCGTCAAGACGTTCGACTGGGTGCTGATCATCTTCGGCGCGTTCCTCCTCTACACGGGCGTCCAGATGGCCCGCCACCGCGACGAGGAGGACGACATCGACCCGGACAAGAACGTCGGCGTGCGGATCGTCAGGAAGCTCTTCCCCGTCACGGACGACTACCGCGGGCCCAAGCTGTTCGTGCGCGAGGACGGCAAGCGCCTGGCCACGCCGCTGTTCGCCGTGATGATGGCCGTGGCGACCGCCGACGTGATCTTCGCGGTCGACTCGATCCCCGCGATCTTCGGCATCACGACCGACACGTTCATCGTCTTCAGCGCCAACGCGTTCGCGCTGCTCGGCATGCGGGCGCTCTACGCGCTGCTCGAGAACGCGGCCGACCGCTTCGTCTACCTGAAGGTCGGCCTCGCGCTGATCCTCGTGTTCATCGGGCTCAAGATGATCGTCGAGCATTGGATCCACATCCCCGTCGGCCTCTCCCTGGGGGTCATCATCGTCACGATCATCGGCTCGATCCTCCTGTCGCTGCGCACGACGGCCGGCGAGCGCCCGACCACCGCCTGACGCCCCGGGGTTCTCAGGCGACGCTCAGGCTCGGGGTCCACCCTGGGAGGAGCATGAACGCCGCCCGCATCCTGCTCGTGGAGGACGAGGACGCCGTCCGCGACGCCGTCGCGGACGCGTTCCGTGCCGACGGGCTGCTCGTCGAGGCGGTCGCCGACGGCGCAGAGGCCATCGCCGCTGCGGCCGCGTTCCGGCCCGACCTCGCGGTCCTCGACGTGATGCTCCCGGGCGCCGACGGCCTCACCGTCGCCCGCCGCCTCCGCGCCGGTGACGCGCTTCCCGTCCTGTTCCTCACGGCGCGCGACGCGGTCGCCGACCGGCTCGCCGGCTTCGACGCCGGGGGCGACGACTACCTCGTCAAGCCCTTCGTGCTCGAGGAGCTGCTCGCCCGCGTCCGCGCGCTGCTGCGGCGTTCCGGTCGACTCCACTCCCTCGTCGCGGAGGTCGGCGACCTCGTCGTCGACGAGCCCGGCGGACGCGTGGTGCGCAACGGCGCGCCGATCCCCGTCACCGCGACGGAGCTTCGGCTGCTGGGCTTCCTCGCCCGCCACCCCGGCCTCGTGCTCTCGAAGCTGCAGCTGCTCACCCAGGTGTGGGGGTACGAGCACTACGACCCCAACGTCGTCGAGGTCCACGTCAGCGCGCTGCGGCGCAAGCTCGAGGCCCACGGGCCGCGCATCCTGCACACCGCCCGCGGGCTCGGCTACGTCTTGCGGGCGTGAGCCGGCGCTCGCTGCGCGTGCGTGTGACCGCGGTGGCGCTCGGCGTCCTCGCGGTCGCGCTCGTCGCCGTCGGGGCCTTCGTGTTCCTCGCGCTGCGCTCGAGCCTGGAGCGCGAGCTCGACCGCCGGCTCACCGACCGCGCGCAGCTCGCGCAGCGACTGGCGACGAGGATGCCGGCGCAGGCGCTCGCGGATCGGCTCTCGACGCAGAACACGCTCGCCGCGGTGGAGACCTCGGGCGGCCTCGTGCGCGGCGTCCCGGCGCCACCGCTCCCCGCAGGCCGCGGGCCGCGGGGGTTCGCGCGGCGCCTCGCACGGCGGCGCGCCGCCGCGCGGGGGACGCCCGCGCCACCCGTCACCACCGGGTCCACCGGCCGCATCACCCGCGACGGGGACGTCCTGCGCCTGCAGAGCACGCTGCCCACGGGGGCGTCGCTGCTGCTGAGCGTCTCGCGCGCCGATGCCGCCGGCACGCTGTCGCGGCTGATCGGCCTCGAGCTCGGCGCCTCGCTTCTCGCCCTCGCGGTGGCCGGGCTCGGCCTCTGGCGGGGCCTCGGCCGGGCGCTGCAGCCGCTCGACGACGTCCGCGGCGTCGCGCTCGGCATCGCCCGCGGCCGCACGGGCGACCGGCTGCGCCCGCGGGGCACCGACACCGAGCTCGACCGCCTGGGCGTCGCCTTCGACGAGATGCTCGACGCCCAGGACGCCGCGCTGGAGCAGTCGCGCACCGCCGAGGCGCGCATGCGCACGTTCCTCGCCGACGCCTCCCACGAGCTGCGCAGCCCGATCGCGGGCATCCAGGCGACGGGTGAGACGCTCCTGCGCGACGGGGAGGACCGCGCGCGCCGCGAGCGCCTCGCCGTGACGGTGGTGCGCGAGTCCCGCCGAGCCGGTCGGCTCGTCAGCGACCTGCTGGCCGCGACGCGCGCGGAGTCGGTCGCGCTGCGGCGCGCGCCGGTGGAGCTGGACGCCCTCGTCCGCGACGTGGTCGGCCGCCGGCCGGCCGTCGGACCGGGACGGCGCACGTCCGTCGACCCGCAGTCGTCGGACGGGTCACGCCACCGCGTCCAGGCCGACGCCGACCGGCTCGAGCAGGTCCTCACGATCCTGCTCGACAACGCCGAGCGCGCCGCCGCCGAGGTCCGCGTCAGCGTCGGACCGACGTCGGTGACCGTCGACGACGACGGTCCAGGGATCTCCGCCGACGACCGCGAGCGGGTGTTCGAGCGCTTCGTGCGCCTCGACGCTGCGCGCGACCGCCGCGACGGCGGCAGCGGACTGGGACTGGCGATCGCGCGGGGCATCGCCACCGCGCACGGCGGGACGCTGACCTGCGCCGCCTCACCCCTCGGTGGTGCCCGCTTCCGCCTCGACCTCGGCGATGACGCCCTCGGCGATCTTGATCGCGTGGTTGGCGGCGGGGACGCCGGCGTAGACGGACATGTGGAGGAAGACCTCGACGATCTCGGCCGGGGTCAGTCCGTTGTTGAGGGCGCCGCGGACGTGGATCGCGACCTCCCCGTCGCGGCCGAGCGCCGCTGACGTCGCGAGCGTGATGCACGAGCGCGTGCGCCGGTCCAGCGTGTCGCGCGTCCACACCGCGCCCCACGCGGTGCGGGTGATGTGGCGCTGCCAGTCGGCGGTCAGCTCGCTGGCGCCGGACGTCGCGCGGTCGACGTAGGCGTCGCCGAGCACCGCGCGGCGGACGCGCATGCCGGCGTCGTAGAGGGGGTCGTCGGGCACGTCAGTCCTCCTGCAGGAAGGCGGCGATGATCGGGTCGAGGTCGGCGGCGCGCTCGACGCTGCCGAGGTGGCCGGCGGGGTCGAGCTCCACGTAGCGGGCACCGGGGATCGCTGCGGCGATCGCGCGAGCGTGCTCGGGCGGGAGCGAGCCGTCCTGGGCGCCGCCGACGACGAGCGTGGGCGCCGCGATGCGCGCGTGCGTGTCGCGCACGTCGAGCGCGGCGATCGCCTCCGCGCAGCCGGCGTAGCCCTCCGGCGGGCACTCGGCGACCATCGCGCCGAGCCACTCGGCCGTCTCGGGATGGGCGGCGCGGTAGGGCTCGGTCAGCCAGCGGGGAAGCAGGCCCTCGATCAGGCCGGCGGCCGAGCCGGCCTCCCGGACCGCCGCGGCGCGATCGCGGAAGACCTGCGGGTCGGGCGCCCGTGCGGCGGTGAAGAGCAGGACGAGCCGCTCGACGCGCTCGGGCGCGTTGGCGGCGAGCCACTGGCCGATCATCCCGCCGATCGACAGGCCGCAGAAGTGCGCGCGCTCGACGTCGAGGGCGTCGAGCGTGTCCAGGACGTCCTGGCCGAGCTCGGCGATCGTGTACGGCCCGTCGGGGACGGGTGAACCGCCGTGGCCGCGGACGTCGAGGCGCAGGAGGCGGAACGGGCCGGCGAGGTCGGCCACCTGCGGGCGCCACATGTCCATGTGGGTCCCGAGGGAGCCGGCCAGCACGAGCACGGGCGCGTCGTCGGGGCCGTCGGTGGCGTGGGAGAGGATCATCCGGGGAGCTCCTTGTGGGCGCGGAGAGCGCGGTCGACGTAGACGCCGGCGGCGCCGAGGTCGCCCTCGACGCCGGCCGCCGCGAGGTTCGCGGCCATGCGGTCGGCGTCCACCTCGAGGCCGGCGAGCGACCGTGCGGTGTGGCGCGCGACGTCCCCCGTGGCGGCCAGCAGCGCGCTCAGCGTGGCGCGCTCGGCCTGCCACACGCCCGCGGCGCGCTCGTGCTCTCCCGCCATGCCGGCCAGGAGGGTGGCCACGAGCCCGGGGACGCGGTGGGCGGCCGCGAGCGCCTGGACCGCGGCGGCCGGGTTGCGCTTGTGCGCCATGGCGGAGGAGCGCCCGGCGCGGGCCTCGGCCACCTCCCCCACCTCCGTCTGGCTCAGCAGGACGACGTCGCGGGCCGGCTTGGCGAGCGCGCCGGCGAGCGTGCCCAGCGCGCCGGCGACGAGCGCGACCGGCGTGCGGTCGGCCTGCCAGGGCAGCGCGCGGGCGGCGAGGCCGAGCTCGGCGGCGAGGCGGTCGGCGAGCGCCGGGTCCTCGTGCCCGACGGGGCCGGCCATCTGCACGGGGAGGTCGAGCCCGGCGACGGCCGCGCGGGCGGCGTCGATCCCGACCAGCCAGCCGGCGGCCTTGAGGCCGAAGGCCGTGGGGAGCGCCGCCTGGAGCAGCGTGCGGGCGAGGACGGGCGTGTCGCGGTGGGCGGCGGCGAGCGCGGCGGCCGCGTCGGCGGCCGCGCCGGCGTCGGCGAGGATCGGCACGAGCGCGCGACCCGTCACGAGCATCGCGGCGGAGTCGATGACGTCCTGGGAGGTCGCGCCGAGGTGGACGCCGACGCCCACGTAGGGCCCGACGCGCTCGCGCAGGGCGTCCACGAGCGCGACGACGGGGGACGCGTGGGCCTCCCCCGCGGCCTCGATCGCGGCGGCGTCCCACGCCCCGGCGCAGGCGCGCTCGATCGCACGGACGTCGTCGGCGGGGATGGTCCCGACGGCGCCGTGGGCGCGGGCCAGCGCGGCCTCCACGTCGAGCATCGCCCGCACCCACTCGCCGGTGGAGACGGCGTCGGCCGCGGTGGCGGCGGGCGGGCCGTCAGACGTCGAAGAAGACGGTCTCATCGGCACCCTGCAGCCGCACGTCGAAGCGGTAGGCGCGGCCGCCCTCCGGCACGGCGATCAGCGTGCCGCGGCGCTCGGCGGGGACGCTCGCCAGCACGGCGTCCGCGGCCTGCGGGTCGAGGTAGGCGCGCGTGACCACGCGGTGGAGCATGCCACGGGCGAAGACGTTGACGGCGACATGGGGTGCGGGCCCGTCCGGCATCGGGACCCTGACCGACCAGCGGCCGTCGTCGTCGGTGGGGCAGCGGGTGAACGCGCGCGGGGCGGGCTGCCACGTCTCGACGAGGGCGTCGACCACCGGCTCGCCGTGCCCGTCGAGCACGCGGCCGGCGATCGTGATGCCGTCGGGGTCGGCGACCGGGCCGTCCTCCCACGGCAGCCCGAGCGAGAGGTACGGCCCGACGGTCTGCGACGGGGTCAGGCCGCTCATCCGTGGACCTCCTCCATCGGGGTCTCGTCGGGGCCGCGCAGGACGATGTCGAACGTGTACCCGAGCGAGAAGCGCTCGACGGTCTCCCCCATCGAGAAGCCGGCGATCAGTCGTTCGCGGGCCCGCGGGTCGCGGACGGACTGGAAGATCGGATCGAACGGGAACAGCGGGTCGCCCGGGAAGTACATCTGCGTCACGAGCCGCTGGTGGAACTGCGGGCCCATGCAGGAGAAGTGGATGTGCGCGGGGCGCCAGGCGTTCGGGTGGTTGCCCCACGGGTACGGGCCCGGCTTGATCGTGGTGAAGCGGTAGCGGCCCTCGGCGTCGGTGACGCAGCGCCCGCCGCCGGAGAAGTTGGGATCGAGCGGCGCGTCCCAGCGGTCCCAGCGGTGCGCGTAGCGACCCGCGGCGTTGGCCTGCCAGACCTCGACGAGCGAGTCGCGCAGCGGCCGTCCCGTCCCGTCGAGCAGGCGGCCGCTCACGGTGATGCGCTCGCCGATCGGCTCCCCCGCGTGCTGGCGGGTGAGATCGGCGTCCAGCGGACCGTGGCGCAGGTCGCCCAGCGCGGGGCCGGTCGTCTCCGTGTCGGTATGCGGGAGGAGGACGAGCGGCTGCTGTGGGTGCCGCAGCGCCGTCGACCGGTAGTCCGGCGAGTCCAGCGCCGGGTGGACGTCGGCGTCCCTCACCGGCTCACCAGCTGCCGCAGCGCGTGCAGCTCCTCGTCCGTCGGGTCGGCGGTGGTCGCGAGGTCGTCGCCGACGCGCAGCGCCCAGCCGGTCGCCTCCCGCACCTCAGCCGTCGTGACGCCGGGGTGGATGGTCGTCAGCGTCAGCTCGCCGCCGACGGGCGTGAGGATCCCCAGGTCGGTGATCACGGCGGTGGTGTGCCCGCCGCTGGTGGTCTTGAAGTCCAGCGCCTCCACGAAGGTGCGCGTGGAGTGCGGGGCGATGACCACCACCTCGGGGCAGCCGATCGCGATCTCCGGCGCGCCGCCGGCGCCGGGCAGGCGGGTCTTCGGGTGGTCGTAGGGGCCGATCACGGTGGAGTTGAGGTTCGCGTGGCGGTCGACCTGGGCGGCGCCGAGGAAGGCGACCTGGATCCGGCCCGGCTGGATCCAGTAGTTGAACATCTCGGGAACGGAGACGACGAGGTCGGCCGTCTCGGCCAGCTCCCCGTCGCCGATCGAGAGCGGGACGTTGGCGGGCTTGGCGCCGATCGTCCCGGACTCGTAGACGAGCACGAGATCCGGGTTGTGGACCTGGCGGGCGAGGATCGCCGCGGTGCTCGGTCGTCCGACGCCGATGAAGACGGACGTCTTGCGCGCGAGCGCCCGGGCGGCGGCGACGGTCTGCACCTCGCCGCGGTCGGCGGGCTCAGACAAGGACGTGCTCCTGCATCCAGGCGTCGAAGCGATCCTTGTCGCGCGCGATCGCGTCCCACTCCCGGTAGGCGTCGTTGTCGCGCGCGGTCACGCCGTGGGCGTAGGAGGGCTGGGCCCCGCCGGGGGCCTCGGCGACGACGTCGATCGTCCATCCGGGGATCACGGTCGCGCCGGGCCGCGGCTCGAGCGCCTCCACGATCCGCTCGACCGTCACGAGCGACCGCTCCGCCGCCAGCACCGCCTCCTTCTGCACCCCGGGGATGCCCCAGAGCTGGACGTTGCCCTTGCGGTCGGCCTCCTGCGCGTGGACGATCGCGACGTCGGGGTTCAACGCCGGCACCGCCGCGAGCTCCTCCCCCGTGAACGGGCAGGTGATCGTCTTGACGTTCGTGTGGTGCACGAGGTCCGTTCCCGCGTACCCGCGCAGGATCGCGCACGGCATCCCGGACGCCCCGGCCGCGTAGCGGTTGGCCATCCCGGCGTGGGAGTGCTCCTCGAGCTCGATCGGCCGTGGCACCCCGTGCTCGACCGCCGCCCGGAAGCGATGGAGGCTCCCGACCCCGGGGTTGCCGCCGTAGGAGAAGACGAGCCTGCGCGCCGCCCCCATCCCGATCATCTGGTCGTAGAGGACGTCGGGCGTCATCCGGATCAGCTCGAGCTCCGTCCGGCCCTGCCGCAGCACCTCGTGCCCGGCGGCGAAGGGGATCAGGTGCGAGAACCCCTCCAGCGCGACGGCGTCCCCGTCGTGGACGAGCGCGGCGACGCCCTCGGCGAGGGGGGCGAGTTCAGCCATGCCGCGGGGTATGACGTAGGTGACGCACGTTCACGACAGCATGGGTCCTCGACGTGCGGAGGTCGACCGTGCGATCGCCGCGCTCGCCGCCCGGCAGCACGGTGCCGTCGCCGCCCGGCAGCTGACGGCGCTCGGCGTCACCGCCCGGCAGGTCCGCCACCGCGTCGTTGCGGGCCGGCTGCATCCGGTGCACCGCGGCGTCTACGCGGTCGGCCACCCGGCACTGACGACGCACGGCCGCTACCTGGCCGCGGTGCTCGCCGCAGGGCCGGGTGCGGTCCTCAGCCACCGGAGCGCCGCCGATCTGCACCGCATCCGGCAGCAGCGGGGACGAGCGGTCGAGGTCACGGCGCCGGGCCGCCGACGGGACCGCCCGGGCATCCGCGTGCACGAGTCCAGGACCCTGGCGGGGAACGTCACGCTGGTGCACGGCATTCCGGTGACCACCGTGGCCCGGACGCTCGTCGATCTGGCCGATGTCGTGGTCCCCACCGCTGTCGACCAGGCGCTGGCGACCGCGGAGCGCCTCGGGCTGATCGACCGCGATCAGGTCGAGGCTGCGCCCGGGCGGCGCCGAGTGGTCCGTGGCGCCCACGTCTTCACCCGCTCCAAGGCTGAGGCCGCCCTCAACGCACAGTTCCCCGAGCACGGCATCCGCCCGCCGGAGGTCAACCAGGACGTCGGGCCCTGGGAGGTCGACTTCCTCTGGCGTGCGGAGAAGGTGGTCCTGGAGCTCGACTTCTACGAGACCCACAAGGGCCGGTACGCCTACCGGCGCGACCGCGTGAAGACCGCGTGGCTCGAGGACCGCGGCTACCGGGTCCTGCGCGAGCCCGGGGAGGACCTGGACGTCCGCAAGGTCTGCGCTCGCGTGCGGCAACGTCTGGGGGTGGGCGCCGCACGTTGAGGACACATGCGGTCGCGAACGTGCGGAACCCATCACTCAGATCGGGTAGTGGCGGTCGCCGTGCTGGACGGTGATCCAGCGCAGGTCGGTGAACTCGTGGAGGGCTGCCGTGCCCCCGAAGCGCCCCCAGCCGGAGGCCTTCACGCCGCCGAAGGGCATCGGGGGCTCGTCGTGGACGGTGGCGCCGTTGACGTGGCAGATGCCCGAGTCGATCCGGTCGGCGACGGCGAGTCCGGCGGCCTCGTCCCCCGTGAAGACCGCGGCGCTCAGCCCGTAGTCGGAGTCGTTGGCGATCCGGACCGCGTCGTCGGGACCGTCGGCGGCGATGATCGCGACGACCGGGCCGAAGGACTCCTCGGCGTAGAGGCGCATGTCCTTCGTCACGCCGGACACGACGGCCGGGGTGACGACGTTGCCGCCCGCGTCGACGCCGCCCGTGAGGACCGAGGCGCCCTTCGCACGGGCGTCCTCGATCAGGTCGAGCACGTGCGCGCGCGACGCGTCGTCGACGACCGGGCCGACCATCGTCCCCGCGTCACGCGGATCGCCGGCCACGAGCGCGTTGGCCCGCGCGGCCAGCCGCTCGCCCAGGGCCTCGGCGACGGCGGCGTCGGCCACCACCCGCTCCGTCGACATGCAGATCTGCCCGGAGTTCATGAACGCGCCGAAGGAGGCGGCGTTCGCGGTCTCGTCGAGGTCGGCGTCGGCGAGGACGACGAGCGGCGCCTTGCCCCCGAGCTCGAGCACGGACGGCTTGAGGTGCTCGGCGCACTTCAACGCGACGATGCGGCCGACCCGCGTGGAGCCGGTGAAGTTCACCCGCCGCACGGCCGGGTGGGCGATCAGCTCGTCGACCACGTCGGGAGCGTCCTCGGCCGAATGGACGACGAGGTTGATCACGCCGTCGGGCAGCCCTGCGTCCTGCAGGCAGCCGGCCACCGCCGCGTGCACGCGCGGGCACTTCTCCGACGCCTTGAGCACGACCGTGTTGCCGAACGCCAGCGGCGCGGCGACAGCACGGGTGGAGAGGATCACGGGCGCGTTCCACGGCGCCATGCCGACGACCACGCCGGCGGGGCGGCGAACGGCTCGCGCCTGCAGGCCGGGGACGCCGGATTCGATCGTCTCCGCCGCGTCGCCCACCGCGGAGGTCAGGCCGGCCGCGGCGCGCAGCATCCCCGCGGCCAGGCCGCAGTTGAACATGCCCCAGCCGAACGTCCCGCCGCACTCCTGCGTGACGGCGTGCGCGATGTCCGGCGCGCGCGCGTCGAGCAGGTCGGCGGCCGCCTCGAGCAGGCGCGAGCGCTCCGCGGGCGCCGTCGCCGACCACGCGGGGAAGGCCGCGGCGGCGGCCTCGACCGCGGCCCGTGCGTCCGCCCGCCCGGCGGCCGCGGCGACCGTGACGGCTTCACCGGTGAACGGGTCGATGCGGTCGAACGTCGCGCCGGACTGCGACGGGCGCCACGCGCCCCCGATCAGGTGCTGCTGCTCTGCGGCTGCCGTGCTCATGGGCTGTGGGTGCCCGCCCGCGTCTGGCGCCAACCCCGGGCGGTCCCCCTCCGTTGCCGGCGGGAGGGCAGGCCGTAGGCTCGCACGACTCGATGCCCGGCCTCTCGTCGCCATCGCCCCAGGCCGAGCTGCGCCTGCCCGAGCGGCGCCGCGGCCCGCTGCGCCAGCTGGAGGCGCGGCTGGCCTTCGCGCTGCTGCTGCTGCTCGTCGTCACCCTCGTGGCCTTCCTCGGCCGCGAGGGCTACCGCGACACCAACGACGACGGCGTCTCGCTGCTCGACGCCTTCTACTACGCGACGGTGAGCGTCTCCACGACGGGTTACGGCGACATCACGCCGGTCACCGACGCCGCCCGGCTGCTCAACGCGATCGTCGTCACCCCCGCCCGCGTCCTGTTCCTCATCCTCCTCGTGGGCACCACCCTCGAGGTCCTCGCCGAAGGCTCGCGGAACGCGTTCCGCGAGCGCGTCTGGAGGCGCTCCGTGCACCATCACACCATCGTCTGCGGGTACGGCACGAAGGGCCGCCGCGCCATCGAGATCCTGATCGGCCACGAGACGCCGCCGAACCACGTCGTCGTCGTCGACACCGACGGCGGGCTCGTGAGCGAGGCGGTGTCGGCCGGCCACGTGGGCATCCACGGCGACGCGATGCGCCCGGCCACGCTCGAGCGCGCCGGGGTCAAGGACGCCGCCGCGGTGATCGTGGCCGCCAACCGCGACGACGCCACCGTCCTGATCACCCTCACGGTGCGCTCGCTGAACCCGGACGTGCGCATCATCGCGGCGGTGCGCGAGGACGAGAACCGCCATGCGCTGAAGCAGAGCGGCGCCGACGAGGTGATCACGTCCTCGAGCGCCGCCGGCCGCATGCTCGGGTTCGCCGCCACCAAGCCGCGGCTCGCGGAGGTGCTCGAGGACCTGCTCGACCTCGGCTCGGGCCTGGACCTCGTCGAGCGGGAGATCGCCGCCGACGACGTCGGCAAGTCGCTCAAGGACGCCAGCCATCCCGGCCCGGTGTTCGGCGTCCTGCGCGGCGAGCGCATGCTGCGCTTCGACGACCGCGGCTGCCAGGCGCTGGAGCCCGGCGACAAGCTGCTCGCCCTGCGCTCGAACCCCGAGCCCACGGAGTAGCGTGGCGGCGTGCCCGCTCGCGCCCCTCGCCCCGTGACGGCCCGCCGCGGTCTCGCGACCGCGCTGGCGCTCCTGCTGCTGGCGCTCGCCGGCGCGCCCGCCGCCGGCGCGAGGCCCGCGCCGAACCCCAGGCGCTGCAACGGCCTCGCCCGCCTGTGCGACCGCACGCTGGACCGCGTCGTCCTCGCCGGGGCCCACAACGCCATGTCCGCGGCCGACCTCGGCTGGAAGATCCCCAACCAGACGCTCGCGATGCCCGCCCAGCTCAAGCTCGGGATCCGCGCGCTGCTGATCGACGCGCACCTCGGCCGTCGCCGGCCCGACGGCTCCGTCGTCACCGACGACGACGGCACGGCCCCGCCCGGCCCGCGCCACACCTACCTCTGCCACGTCGCGTGTCAGCTCGGGGCGACCCCGCTGGTCACCGGCTTCGCGCAGATCCGCCGCTTCGTCAAGGCCCACCCGGACAACGTCCTCGTGGTCGTGGTGGAGGACGCCATCCCGGCCGCCGACGTCGTCGACGCGATGCGCGCGAGCGGCCTGACCCGCTCCGTGTACCGCGGCGGCACCCGCCGCTGGCCCACGCTGCGCCGGATGATCCGGACCCGTCAGCAGGTCGTGGTGCTCGCCGAGCGCCACGGCGGCGGACACCGGGCGCCGTGGTACCGCAGCGCCTACGACGGGATCCTCCAGGAGACCCCGTACACGTTCAAGACCCCGGACCGCCTGACGGACCCGGCCAACCTCGCCGCGTCCTGCGCGCCCAACCGCGGCGGCACCGAGGGCCGGCTGTTCCTGATGAACCACTGGTCGCCCGACGTCCCGCCGCAGGTGCCGGACCTGGCCGCGTCCGGCGAGGTCAACAGCGTCCGGACCGTGACGACGCGCTTCGATGCCTGCGCGCGCCGGCGCGGCAGGCGGCCCACGATCATCGCCGGCGACCAGGTGACCGCGGGTGACGGCGCGCTCGTCCGTGCGGTCGCGCGCCTCAACCGGCGCTGACGCGCAGGTCGGCTGATCGCCGCCCGGGACGGCTAAGGTCGATCGCGGTGCGCCGGGAAGCCTGGTCGGCAACATGTCGACCCCTGCTCTGAGGCTCCGCCACCATCCTTCTCGCCATCCTCATCTTCGTCGTCGCGCTCGCGCTGATCGCGTCCGAGCGCGTCGACCGCACGAAGGTCGCCCTGCTCGGCGCCGTCGCGATCCTCGCCACCCGGACGATCGACCAGGAGCGCGCGGTCGAGGCGATCGACTTCAACACCATCGGCCTGCTGGTCGGGATGATGCTGATGGTCCGCATCACCGAGGGGACCGGGGTCTACACGTGGCTGGCGATCCGCGCGGGTCAGCTCTCGCGCGGGCGGCCGCTGGCGATCGTCCTGGCGCTGGCGGTCACGACGGGCGTCCTGTCGGCGTTCCTGGACAACGTCACCACGGTGCTGCTGATCGTGCCCATCACGTTCGTGCTCGCCGACGCGCTGGACATCGACCCGATCCCGCTCGTGATCATCGAGATCATCGCGTCCAACGTCGGCGGGACCGCGACGTTGATCGGCGACCCGCCCAACATCCTCATCGCCGGGCACACCGGCCTGTCGTTCGGCGCCTTCATCACCAACCTCGCCCCTGTCGTCCTCGTCGTGCTGGCCGTCTCGGTCGCCGGGCTCTACCTCGCCTTCCGCTCCCGCCTGCAGGTCGCCCCCGAAGCGCGCGAGAACGTCATGGCGCTCGACGCGCGCCGCTCCATCGAGGAGCCGGAGGAGGCGCGCCGCACGGTGCCGATCCTCGTCGCCACGATCCTGCTGTTCTTCGTGCACAAGCAGCTGCACCTCGAGCCGGCGACCGTCGCGCTGCTCGGCGCCTCCGTCATGCTGCTCGTCACCCATCAGAAGCTCGAGGAGGCGCTCGCCGGCATCGAGTGGCCGACGCTGTTCTTCCTCATCGGCCTGTTCGTGATGGTCGGCGCGCTGGAGGCGACGGGGGCGCTCGGCGAGGTCGCCGACGGCATCGCGAGCATCACCGGGGGCAACCGGACCGCCGAGCTCTACGGCGTGCTGTGGACGGCGGCCATCGGCTCCGGCCTCGTGGACAACATCCCCTTCACCGCCGCCATGATCCCGGTGGTGGACCAGCTCGGCGGGGGCGACGGCGACGACGCGTACTGGTGGGTGCTCGCCATGGGCGCCTGCTTCGGCGGCAACGCCACGATCGTGGCCGCCGCCGCCAACGTCGCCGCCTCCGGGCTCTCGGCCCGGGCCGGCGCGCCGATCGGCTTCATGACCTTCCTCCGCTACGGCCTGCCCGTCACCATCGTGTCCCTGATCATCGCGTCCGGGTACATCGCCCTGAGGTACCTATGACCCGCACCTTCGCCGAGACCGCCTTCCTGAAGGACATCCTTCGGACCGACGACACCATCGAGGCCGCCGTGCGGACGCTGATGACCGTCGAGGTGCCGGCGCTGCCCGTCGTCGACGAGAAGGACCGCTACGTCGGCATCTTCGGCGAGACGGAGTTCATGACCGCGCTGTTCCCGGGCTACGTCGGGCAGCTCAAGGGCGCGCGCTTCCTCGTGTCCTCGCTGGACCGGGCGCTGGAGAAGCGCGACCACTGCCGGGTCGAGCGCATCGGGGAGTACGTCAACGCCGAGCACGTGGAGGTCGGCCCGGACTTCTCGGACCTCTCCCTGGCGGAGATCTTCCTCCACCACGGGGTCTCGATCGTGCCGGTGGTCGACGACGACCGCCGCGTCGCGGGCATCGTGCCCCGGCGGGCGTTCTTCCGGACGCTCGCGGAGCGCTTCGTCCAGGGCCGCGAATGAGCGATGCGGCCACGCGGCGCGAGCGGCTGTTCGCCCGCGCGAGCGGCGCGGAGGCGGCGCGGATCGCCGGGATCCTGCGCTCGGAGACCGTCGGCGGCGTGCTGCTGGCGATCGCTGCCGCGATCGCGCTCGTGTGGGCCAACTCGCCCGTCGGGGACTCCTACAAGGCCGTGCGCGACGCCGTCGTCGGGCCGAGCGCGCTCCACCTCGACCTGTCCCTGGCGACCTGGGCCGCCGACGGGCTGCTCGCCATCTTCTTCTTCGTCGCCGGCCTCGAGCTCAAGCGCGAGTTCGTCGCCGGGGACCTGCGCGACCCCCGCCGCGCGGCGCTCCCGGTCGCCGCGGCCATCGGCGGCATGGCCGTCCCCGCGCTCATCTACACCGCCGTCAACGTCGTGGCGGCCGACGGCGACACGGGCGGCTGGGCCATCCCGGCCGCCACCGACATCGCGTTCGCGCTGGCCATCCTCGCCGTCATCTCGACCCATCTGCCGGCCGGGATCCGCACGTTCCTGCTCACGCTCGCGGTGGTCGACGACCTCCTGGCCATCACGATCATCGCGCTCTTCTACACCTCCGACCTCCAGGTGCCGTGGCTGGCGCTGGCGCTCGTCCCGCTCGCCCTGTTCGCCCTGCTGGTGCAGCGGCGCGAGCGTCGCTGGTGGCTGCTGGTGCCGCTGGCGCTCGCGACCTGGGTGCTCGTGCACGAGTCGGGCGTGCACGCGACCGTCGCCGGCGTCCTGCTGGCCTTCAGCGTGCCCGTCGTGCGCTCCGACGCCGCGGGCGGGCCCGACGCCGGCCCGGGCCTCGCCGAGCACTTCGAGCACCGCCTGCGGCCGCTGTCCTCGGGCTTCGCCGTGCCGGTGTTCGCCCTGCTGTCGGCGGGTGTGGTCGTGGGCGGGCTCAGCGGCCTGGGAGACGCGTTGTCTGACCCCGTCGCCTACGGCATCATCGCCGGGCTCGTGCTCGGCAAGGCGATCGGCATCACCGGGGCGACGGCGCTCGTGGCGCGGTTCACGCGCGCGGAGCTCGACGCCGATCTGCGCTGGACGGACGTCGTCGGCCTGTCGCTGCTCGCGGGGATCGGCTTCACCGTGTCGCTGCTGATCGGCGAGCTGGCCTTCGGCATCGGGACGGCGCGCGACGAGCACGTCAAGGTCGGGGTGCTGGTCGGCTCGCTCCTGGCGAGCCTGCTGGCCGCCGTCGTGCTGCGCCGCCGCAACGCCGCCTATCGCCGGGACGCGCCGCCAACCGGGCGTTAGGCTGGATCGATGCCTGCGCGCGTCGCCGTCCTGGGCGCCGGACCCTCCGGGTTCTACGCCACCGACCAGCTCCTCGCCGCGGGCTGCGAGGTCGACCTGATCGACCGGCTGCCGACGCCGTTCGGGCTCGTGCGCTCCGGCGTCGCGCCGGACCACCCGAAGATCAAGTCCGTCACCCGCGTCTACGAGAAGACGGCGGCCAAGCCCGGCTTCCGCTACTTCGGCAACGTCGAGCTCGGCAACCACATCACCCGCGAGGAGCTCCTGGCCCACTACGACGCCGTCGTCTACGCCGTCGGCACCTCGACGGACCGCAAGCTCGGGATCCCGGGCGAGGACCTGCGCGGCTCCTACCCCGCCACGGACTTCGTCGCCTGGTACAACGGCCACCCCGACCACGCCGACGACGTGTTCGAGCTCGACGGCGAGCGGGCCGTGGTCGTGGGCAACGGCAACGTCGCGGTCGACGTCGCCCGCATGCTGGTGCTCGCCACGGAGGAGCTCGCCGGCACCGACACCGCCGACCACGCCCTCGAGGCCTTCCACGGCGCGGGCGTCACCGACGTCGTGCTGCTCGGCCGCCGCGGGCCGGCCCAGGCCGCCTTCACCAACCCCGAGCTGCGCGAGCTCGGCGACCTGGCCCGCGCCGACGTCGTCGTGCGCGACGGCGACCTCGAGCTGGACGCCGACAGCGAGGCGAGCCTGGCCGACGACGCCACCGCCCGGCGCAACGTCGAGCTGCTGCGCGAGTACGCGGCCCACGAGCCGGGCGCGCGCACGCACCGCATCGACCTGCGCTTCTTCACCTCCCCCGTCGAGGTCCTCGGCGACGCCGACGGGAAGGTCCGCGCGGTGCGCGTCGTGCGCAACGCGCTCGTCGACGGCCGCGCGGTCGCGACCGACGAGGTCGACGAGATCGAGTGCGCGCTGGTCCTGCGCGCCGTCGGCTACACGGGCGTGCCGATCCCCGGCGTCCCGTTCGACGACCGCCGCGGGCTGATCCCCAACGACGGGGGCCGGGTGACCGACGCCGCGGGCGCGCTGCAGCCCGGGGAGTACTGCGTCGGCTGGATCAAGCGCGGCCCCTCCGGCGTGATCGGGACGAACAAGAAGGACGCCAACGAGACGACGAAGGCCCTGATCGAGGATCTCGAGGCGGGGCGGCTGCAGGCCCCGTCAGAGCCCGGGGCGGACGCGGCGCACGCGTGGCTGTCCGCGCGGGCCCCCGACCACGTCGACTGGACGGGCTGGGAGGCGATCGACGCCCATGAGCGCGAGCGCGGCGAGCCGTCGGGCCGTCCGCGGGTCAAGCTCGTCCGCCACGACGAGCTGCTCGACGTCAGCAGGCGCGGACGCGGCGGGTGAGCGTGCGGGTCCGGCCGTCCGTCCCGAGGACGCGGACCCGGATCCGGTTGACGCGGCCGCGGCGCAACCGCGCGCCGACGGTGAACGGCGCGGCGCCGTCCGTGACGACCCGGCGGCCGGCGATGCGCAGCTGGATGCGGCGGATCGCACCCGTGACCACGGCCCGGACGCGCGGCGAGCTGCACACCTGACCCGAGCGCCGGATGCGGATGCGCGAGCGCAGCTGCAGCCGCGGGCGCAGGAACGCGCGCGTCTGGGTGCCGAGCAGGCCGACGAGGTCGCCGAGGGTCCCGTTGACGTCGACGAGGTGCAGGCCCCACGTCGCGTCCGGTGAGGGGTGCAACGTGCGGGCGCCGGCGAGGCCGCGCATCAGCAGCACGTGGCTGCCGTTGACACGCTCGCAGCGCGCGACGTAGCGGTCGCGGGTGACGAGGTAGGGCGTGTCCGCGGTCGGCTGCGGACCGCCGTAGAGGGCGACGATGCCCGCCGCGATCAGCCCGGGCGCGAACGGCTCCGCGCGCAGGATCGGGTGGACCTCCGTCTCGGCGTTGCCGAACAGCGACGCCGGGTTGGTGCAGGCGACCTCGACGCCGGGCGGCGGCACCTTGCCCGTGAGGCGGTCGCGCGCGGGCGGCTTGCCGAAGCGCGTGTCGTCGGGCGGGACGTCGTTGAAGGTCGAGTAGGCGACGACGCAGCCGGTCTGCCCGGCCTGGCCGCACAGGGGGACGGCCGCGAAGTCCCCGCCACGGTCGCCGCCGGCCTTGACGAGGACGTTGCCGCCCAGCAGGTAGGCGGCGACGAGCCGCTGGCGCAGGGCGGGCTCGCGGTCGAAGGTCTCCGCGATCAGCCGGCGCAGCACCCCGGCACCCTGCGAGTGCCCGATCAGGACGATCCCGCGCCCGTGGTTGTCGTCGCGCAGGAAGGCCTCGAACGCCTCCAGCACGTCGCCGTAGGCGATCTCACGGCTCTCGTCGGTGAAGCCACCGGCGAAGATCCCGGCCACCGTGTTCTGCCGGTACAGCGGGACGAACACGCGGCAGCGCTGCGAGAAGCGCGCGGCCTGCTGCCTGACGATCGAGACGACCTCGGGGTCGGGGGTCTGCGTCGCGTTGCGGCCGGGCTGATTGGAGACCGTGGGGTAGACGTAGAAGCAGTCGACGGGCGGGTCGGCCGGGACCCGCGGCTCGGAGACCTCCGTGCGGCCGTCGGCCGCGGTCACGGTGGTGGCAAGCGAGCCGTCGCAGGCGTCGTCGGTGGTCGCGGCCGAGCAGATCCACCGCACCTCCGCGTGCGCCGGCGCCGGCGCCGGCACGCAGATGGCCGCCACCACGAGCATCAGCGCCACCGCGTACCGCCGCATGGGCCGGATGCTACCCGCGCGCCGGCGGGCCGTGCCAGACTCGCCGGCATGGACCTCACCTTCGACGAGGCGGAGACGGCCTTCCGCGACGAGCTGCGGGACTGGTTCGCCGCCCATCCTCCCGGACCGGAGCCCACCGGCGACGAGGACGCGCACTACGCCTGGCGGCGCGACTGGCAGCGCACGCTGGCCGACGGCGGCTGGGCCGCGGTGCACTGGCCGCGCGACTTCGGTGGCCGCGGCGCCACCCTGACCCAGTCGGCGATCTTCTTCGAGGAGCTCGGCCGCTCGGGCGCACCGCTGCCCGCCAACGTCCTCGGCCTGCTCCTGGCCGGGCCGACCATCATGAGCTGGGGCACGCCGGAGCAGCAGGAGCGCCACCTCGGCCCGATCGTCAACGCCGACGAGATCTGGTGCCAGGGGTTCTCCGAGCCCGACGCCGGCTCCGACCTCGCGTCGCTGAAGACCCGCGCCGTCGCCGACGGCGACGACTTCGTGGTCACGGGCCAGAAGGTGTGGACGAGCGGCGCCCAGTACTCGAAGTGGTGCATGCTCGTCGCGCGCACCGACCCCGACGCGCCGAAGCACAAGGGCCTGACCTACTTCCTGCTCGACATGGAGCTGCCCGGCGTGCAGGTCGTCCCGCTGCGCCAGATCACGGGCGAGCCGGAGTTCAACGAGCTCTTCCTCGAGGAGGTCCGCATCCCCGCGGCCCACGTCCTGGGCGGGGTCGGCAACGGCTGGAAGGTCGCAATGACGACGCTGATGAACGAGCGGTCGGGCCTCGCGTTCTTCCTCCAGGTCCGCCTGCGCCAGCAGCTGGACGCCCTCATCCGCGAGGCCGGGGTGCGCGGAAGGCTGGGCGACCCGGCGATCGCCGATGCGCTCGGCCGCCTCCACCTGCGGGCGGAGGTGCTGCGCCTGACCGCCTACCGCGGGCTGACGCAGATCGAGAAGTACGGCACGCCGGGGCCGGAGGGCTCGCTGACGAAGCTCATGTGGTCAGACACCAACCAGCAGCTCGTGCAGCTGGCGGCCGACGTGATCGGTCCCGACGCCCTGCGCGCCGGCGACCCGTGGGCGTTCGAGCTGCTGCGCGCGCGGGGCAACTCGATCGAGGGCGGGACGACCGAGATCCTCAAGAACATCGTGGCCGAGCGCGTGCTCGGCCTCCCGAAGGCGAGGTAGCCCGATGGACTTCGACCTCAGCGCCGACCAGCGCGAGATCAAGGACGTCGCCCGCCAGCTGCTGGCGGCGCGTTCGACGTGGGCCGCGGTGCGGGCGGCCGCCGACGCCGAGGCCGACGACGCGGCGCTGTGGGCCGAGCTCACGGAGCTCGGCTGGCCCGGGATCGCCGTCGCAGAGGAGCACGGCGGCCAGGGCCTCGGGGTCGTGGAGCTCGCCGCCCTCCTGGAGGAGCTGGGCTACGCCTGCGCGGCCGTGCCCTTCCTCCCGGTCGCGCTCGCCGCGGCCGCGATCCAGTCCGGTGGCAGCGACGAGCAGCGCGCACGATGGCTGCCCGGCCTCGTCGACGGCAGCCTCGGCGCCGCCGTCGGGCGGCGCGAGCTCGCGGCCACCGGCGGCGGGCACGCCGGCCCGGACGCCGAGGCGGCGGACGGCGGCGCGGGCCTGGCGGCGGTCGCCGTCGTGCTCGCCGACGACGGGAGCGCGGAGCTCATCGCCGGGCCGGCGGTCGAGCGGTTCGTCGCGATCGACCCGACCCGCCGCTACGCGACGGTCGGGGGGACGGGGGAGCCGCTGGGCGCCGGCGCGGCTGCCGTCCTGCTCGCCGGCCTCGCGGCCGAGACGGTCGGGATCGCCCAGCGGGCGCTCGACATGACGGTCGCCTACGTCAAGGACCGCAAGCAGTTCGGGGTCGCCGTCGGCTCCTTCCAGGCCGTGGCGCACCGCTGCGCGCAGATGCTCCTGGACACCGAGAGCATCCGCTCGACGGCGTACTTCGCCGCGTGGGCGGCCGACGCCGACCCCGAGCGCGCACCGGAGGCGGCGGCCCTCGCCGCCGCGGCGGCGGCCGAGGGCGGGCGGGACACGTGCGCGAGCGCGATCCAGGCCCACGGCGGCATCGGCTTCACGTGGGAGGCCGACGTGCACTGGCTCTACAAGCGCGCCCAGCTGGACGCGGCGCTGCTCGGCGGTGGCGGGCGCCACCGGGCGGCGCTGGCGGCCGTGGCGGCCGAGCGGGCCGGCGCCCCCGTCGCCTGACCGCGGTCCGCGAGCCACGCCACGCCCGTCTCCGCGACGGGGTGGTGCGGCTCGTGGACCCGGACGGTTCGCGGGGCGCGCCACGTCTCCCGCGCGGACGGGGTGGTCCGCCTCGCGGCCCGCGGGAGGGCGACGCCGTGCACGCCGCGCCGCACGCCCGCCCTCTGCGACGATCAGGGGGTGAACTTCGCGCGAGACGTGGTCGACGCCGCCGATCCCGAGGCGCGCGCGCTCGTCGAGCTCGCCCGCGACGGCACCCGGTGGGAGTGGCGCTTCGGCGAGGTGGCCGACGGGAGCGCCCGGGTCGCCGGCACGCTGCACGCCGAGGGCATCGCCCGCGGCGACGTCGTGATGACGCTGATCGGCAACCGGCCCGAGTGGGTGCTGACGATGGTCGCCTGCTTTCGCATCGGCGCGATCGTGCTCCCCTGCACCGAGCAGCTGCGGCCCAAGGACCTGCGGGCGCGGCTGGACGTCGCGCAGCCGAAGCTCGTCGTGTGCGACGAGCGCAACCGCGCCTCGCTCGAGGCGGCCCTCGATCTGGGCGCGCCCACCCGCGTGCGCTACATCCCCGACCCGGCCTTCCTGCTCGGAGACCCGGCGCCGGCCGTCGAGCTCGCCCCCACCGACGGCTGCCTGATCACGTTCACCTCCGGGACCTCCGGGGAGCCGAAGGCCGTGCTGCACGGCCAGCGCTACCTCGGCGGCCAGCGCCTGCAGGCCGAGCACTGGCTCGGCGCGCGGCCCGGCGGCCTCGTCTGGTGCACGGCGGCCTCCGGCTGGTCGAAGAGCGCCCGCAACGTCTTCATCGCCCCGTGGCTCCAAGGCTCGGCGGCGCTGCTGCACGACGCGCGCTTCGACCCGCAGGAGCGGCTGGCGATCCTCGAGGCCGAGGCCGTCGACGTCCTCTGCATGGCCCCGACGGAGTACCGCGTGATCGCCAAGCGCGCCGCGCCGGGCCCCGTCGCCTCCCTCCGCGGGCTCGTGGCCGCCGGGGAGGCGCTCGACGCCCCGGTGCTCGAGACCTGGCGCGCCGCGACCGGCCTGCCGATCCGCGACGGCTACGGCCAGACGGAGACCGGACAGCTGACCGGCGCGCCCCCCGGCGCGGACGTGCGGCCCGGGTCGATGGGCCGGCCGCTGCCCGGGGTCGGCCTGACGATCTCCGACGACGGCGAGCTGCTCGCCGACCCCGCGACCGTGCCGACCTTCTTCGTCGGCTACCTCGGCGAGCCCGCCCCGACCGGCCCGTGGCACACCGGCGACAAGGTCGACGTGGACCCCGACGGCTGGCTGTTCTTCCGCGGCCGCACCGACGACGTGATCATCTCCAGCGGCTACCGGATCGGTCCCGTCGAGGTGGAGTCCTGCCTCACCGGCCATCCCGCCGTCGCCGACGCCGCGGTCGTCGCCGCGCCCGACCCCGACCGCGGGAGCGTCGTGCGCGCGGTCGTCGTGCTGCGTGACGGTCACACGGCCGGGGACGCGCTCGCCCGCGAGCTGCAGGAGCACGTCAAGGCCCAGACCGCGCCGTACAAGTACCCGCGCATCGTCGAGTTCGCCGCCGAGCTGCCCCGCACCCCGTCGGGCAAGGTCAAGCGCGCGCAGCTGCGCGACGACGCCGCCTAGGCGACCAGCAGCGACGCGCCGATCGCGCCGCCGAGGTCCCCGAGGCCCGCGACCTCGACCAGCGGCGGACGCCAATCCGAGAACAGGTGGGGCTGCATCGCCCCGCGGATGCGCGCCGCGATCGGCTCGCCGAAGCGCACGCCCATCCCGCCCCCGATGACCACGACCCCGACGTCGAGCAGGTTCACGACGGAGGCCACGGCGGTGCCGATCGCCTGGATCGCCTCCTCCAGCAGCTCGGCCGCGAGCTTGTCGTCCTCCTCGATCGCCCTGGCCCACACGCCGCTCGTGAGCCGCGTGCGCCCGCGCTTCTTCATCAGCTGAAACAGGACGGTGTCCTCGTCGTCCTCCTCGTGGCGGCGGCGCGCCGTGGTCTCCATCGCCAGGCGCCCGGCGTAGGCCTCCATGCAGCCCGCGCGCCCGCAGGGGCAGCGGCGGCCGCCCTGCTCGACGACGATGTGGCCGATCTCCCCCGCGGAGCCGCGACCGACCCACGGCTTGCCGCCGAGGATGAGCCCGCCGCCGACCCCGGTGCCCCAGAACACGCCGAGGAGATCATCGTGCTCGCGGCCGACGCCGAGGTGGAACTCCGCCTGGGTGGACAGGTCGACGTCGTTGCCGAGCTTGACCGTCGTCCCGAGCGCGTCCGAGAGCGCGTCGGCGAGCGCGAACTCGCCCTCCCAGCCGGGGAGGTTGCGGGCGGAGGTCACGGTCCCCGCGCCGGCGTCGACGCTGCCGGGCGTGCCGACCCCGACGCCGGCGAGGTCCTTCGTCTTGACGCCGGCGGCCTCGGCGGCCTCGGCCATCGCCTGCACCATCGCGTCGGCGACGTCCTGCGGCGTGCCCTCGGTCGGCGTCTTGCCACGAGCCTCGCCCAGCACGGTGTGGTCGCCATCGACCACGACCGTCTGGATCTTCGTGCCGCCGAGATCGATGCCACCGCGCATGGCGACCATCTTCCCATGACCGATACCGTCGAACCCATGCGCACGTTCGATGCTGTGGTGATCGGTGCCGGTCCCGCCGGCGAAGTGCTCGCGGGACGGCTGGCCGCCGGCGGGCTCGAGACGGCGATCGTCGAGCGTGAGCTGCTCGGCGGCGAGTGCTCCTTCTGGGCCTGCATGCCGTCCAAGACCCTCCTGCGCCCGGCCGAGGTGCTGGCCGAGGCACGCCGCTACCCGTCCGCCGCGGCGGCGCTCACCGGGGAGCTCGACGTCGAGGCCGTGCTCCATGCGCGCGACGAGATGGTCTCCGGCTACGACGACTCCGGCCAGGTCCCGTGGCTGGAGGACAACGGCATCACGCTGCTGCGCGGCGAGGCGACCCTCACCGGCGAGCGCACCCTCCGCGTCGGCGACGAGGACGTCGAGGCGCGCAGGGCCGTGATCCTCGCCACGGGCTCGGCCGCGAAGATCCCGCCGATCCCGGGGCTGGCCGAGGCCGAGCCGTGGACCAACCGCGAGGCCACCGGCGCCAAGACGCCCCCGCGGCGGCTGATCATCCTCGGCGGCGGCGTCGTCGGCGTCGAGATGGCCCAGGCCTGGCGCTCGCTTGGCTCGGAGGTCGTGCTCGTCGAGGGCAGCCGCCACCTGCTCCCCAACGAAGAGGTGTTCGCCTGCGAGGAGGTCACCCACGGCCTCGAGTCGATCGGGGTCGAGATCACCACGGGCCGCCGCGTCGAGTCCGTCACCCGGGAGGGCGACGAGGTCGTCGTCGGCATCGGGGAGGGCGAGAGCGTCCGCGGGTCCCACGTCCTGGCCGCGCTCGGCCGCACCCCGCGGGTCGCCGGCCTCGGGCTCGCGCAGTTCGACATCCCGGAGGACCAGCCGGTCGCCACCGACCGCCAGCTGCGCGTCGGCGGCCTGGACTGGCTCTACGCCATCGGCGACGTCAACGGCCGCGACCTCCTCACCCACATGGGCAAGTACCAGGCGCGCATCGTGTCCCGCGTGCTGCTCGGCGTCGCGGACGACCACCTCATCCCCTCCGTCGACGACGCCCCGCCCCCGCGCGTGGTCTTCACCGACCCGCAGGTCGCCGCCGTCGGGCACACGCAGCAGACCGCGGAGGAGGCCGGCCTGCACGTCCAGTGCTACGACTTCCCCACGGGCGGCAACGCGGGCGGGTCCTTCGTCGGCCCGGGCAGCGAGGGGACGACGCGCTTCATCGTCGACACCGACCGGCAGGTCCTCGTCGGCTACACGGCCGTCGGGCCGGAGGTCGCCGAGTCCGTCCACGCCGCGTCCATCGCCATCGCCGGCGAGGTCGGGCTGGACCGGCTGCGCCACGCGGTCGCGCCGTTCCCGACGCGCGCCGAGGTGTGGCTGCAGCTGATCGACGCGCTCGGGCTGTAGGCGGCGGGGGCGCGCCGGCAGGCCCTTCGCCTAGCCGATGGCGACGACCTTCGAGCGGACGCGCCGGGCGTCCGTGACGAGGTCCAGCCGGCGGCGGTGGCGGGCGAGGATGGCCGGCAGGTCGACGTCCGCGACGTCCCAGCAGCGCTCGGCGAGGGCGAGGGCGCCGTCGAGGTCGAGCGCGGCGGCGTCCGCGCCGAGGGTCCGCAGCGCCTGCACGCCGAGGCCGAGATGCCAGCGCTCGTCGGCCTGCACGCGGCGGGCGCCGTCGAGGACGCGGGGGAGCGTGCCGGCCCGCTCGAGCGCGTCCAGCAGGGCCTTCTGCCCGGCCATGAACACGACGCCCTCGAGGATCAGGTGGTAGAGCCCGACGCCGTGGGCGAGCGGCCCGCCGGCGGCCACCGCGGCGGCGCGGGCGGGGAGCTCGCGCTCGAACAGGTCGACGAGCGCCGGGCCGGCGAGGTCGCGCAGGACACGAGATCGGTCCGCAGCCGCCCCGCGCGGCTCGAAGCCGATCTCGGCGGTCTCGCTCGCGACCCGGTGGAAGAAGCGAGCGTGGCGGGCCTCGTCGTCGGCCTGGGCCGCGAAGCAGGCGGCGAGCGCGGGGTCCGTCGCCGCGGCCGCGAACGGGGCGAGGTGCTCCGCGACCGCCGCCTCCGCGACGCAGAAGCCGGCCACGAGGCGGTCCAGCCGCGTGCGCAGGCCGGGGTCGAGCGCCCGCCAGGCCGGCGCGTCGGCCGCGACGTCGACGTCCGCGTCGTCCCAGCGCAGCCGGTCGGCCGCGCGCAGCAGGTGGTCGTAGCCGGCGAGGGTCATCGCGCGTCCCGGGCGCCGCGCACGCCCTGCACGACCACGATGAGGACGACGAGGCCGACCGTCACCCACAGCGAGTAGCGCGCGACGGCATCGGCGACGTCGACCGCGCCCTGCCCGAGCTGGAAGCCGAGCGTGGCGAGCATCCCGGTCCACAGCAGCGTCCCGAGCGTGTCGAGCAGGAGGAACGTGCGCAACCGCATGCCGCCGTTGCCCACGAGCGCGTAGACGAGCGGGGACGGGACGGGCAGGATGTCGGCGAGCACGACCGCGAACGGGCCGAAGCGCTGCTCGAGCCGGCGCATGCGCGCGAGCCGGCGCTCGCCCCGCTCCGTCTGCCCGCCGAGCAGCAGGGCGAAGACGCGGTCCCCCCAGCGGCGCCCGGCCCACCAGAAGGCCCAGTCGAACATCATGATGCTCGGGACGGCGAGCACGACGGCGAGCACGAACGACGTCTGCCCGACCTCCGCGCGGGCGCCCATGTTGATGATCGCGGCGGTCGATCCGCGCAGCAGCTCCAGCAGCGCCGGGTGCGACGACGCCAGCAGCGGGATCAGCGGCAGCATGACGAGGCCGTAGATCCCGGCCGTGACGATGCCGGCGAGGATGACCTTGTCGGCGCGCTGCATCTCGCCCTCCCAGGGCGTCGATGCCGGAGCCGGACCCGGGGAGGACGTCACGCGCGTGCGCGGTCGAGGGCCAGGCTCATGCGAGCCAGTGTCGCAGCCACGCCGCGCCCGCTTCACCGCACGTTCACGCCGCCGCGGCCGCGGTCCGCGACGCTCCCCCGCATGATCCGGCCGACTGCGCTCGACCAGGCCCCGCGGGGCACGCGTACCCGCCGGATCGTCGCGTCCGTGGCTCTCCTCACCGCCGCCGCACCGCTTGCGGGCTGCGGCGGGTCCACGGCGCCTTCCGGTGACGCGGCCGGGCACCTCTCCGCCCGGCCGGCGTCCCCGGCCGTCCTGCGACAGCCCGCGGCCCCGGCGACGGCCGGGGCGCTCGCCCTCGTCCCCGACGACGCGGCCGCGCAGACGCGCCTCGCCTACGCCGACGCGAAGCGGCTGCGCGCCACCGACCTGCCGCTGCCGGCCGCGACGGTCACCACCGCCGTCCTGGGCGACGACGCCCGCAGCGCCGCGATCGCCGTCGGCAGCGCGCGCAAGCCGTTCCGGCCGGGCGCCAAGCCCGAGACGAGCGCCATCACCCCCGCTGCGCAGAGCGCCGTGCAGTCCTGCCTCGGGGACGCGCTGGCGCAGACCATCCTCGGCCCGGCCACGATGGGCAACGACGCGGCGCTCGGCGCCGGCCTCGCCGTCTCCGCATCCGAACCGCAGGGCGCCGTGGTCCGCATCTGCGCCGCACCGCAGTACGTCCGCCACCTCGGGCAGTCCGAACGGGCGCTCGAGCGTCGCTTCGTCGGCGTCCGCGGCGCCGCCGTCGAGCACGAGGAGATCGGCGAGCGGGCGATCGTGCGCGCCGTCGTCCCCGCCCGCCGGCTCGACGCGCGCGCGGTCCGCGCGATCGTCTCGGGCGGCTCCGCGCTGCGCGCGCTGGCGCCGTGGCGCTGACGTTCACAGCCGTGTGACACATCCGTAACGGCGGGGTGACACCCGACCGGGCGCCGGCCGCGAGTGTGGCGCAGCGATGCGAACGCACTCGAAGCTCACCAAGCGGCGGCTCACCGCGGGCCTGCTCGGCTCCGCCCTGACGCTGCTCGCGGCCGGCGGCGTCGCCGTCGGCGCAGGCGCCGGCGGCGAGGACGACTACTCGGCCGCCCTGGCCGGGAAGATCGACTCCTCCCGCCCCAAGAACGTCATCCTGCTCGTCGGGGACGGCATGGGCGACTCCGAGGTCACCCTCGGCCGCTACTACGGCAAGGGGGCCGCCGGGCGCCTGAACATGGACCGCCTCGCCTTCCGCGGCTCCTCGATCCACTACGTCCTGCGCCCGGGCCCCGGCCCGGGCTATGAGCCCAACTACGTCGGCGACTCCGCCCCGACCGCGACGGCGTGGTCGACCGGCAAGCGCACGCAGGACTCGCGCCTGTCCCAGAGCCCCTCCTCCGCGGACAACGTCCCCGGGACCAACGAGGGCTACGGCACCTACCTGGAGCTCGCCCGCGATCGCGGCAAGGCGACGGGCGACGTCACCACCGCCGAGATCACGGACGCGACCCCGGCGGCGCCCTCCGCGCACATCTCCCAGCGCGCCTGCCAGGGCCCGAGCGACGCGGCCACGACGTGCGCGTCCGAGACGAAGGCCCAGGGCGGCCTCGGCTCGATCGCCGAGCAGCAGGTCGACGAGGGCTTCGACCTCTACCTCGGAGGCGGCCAGGCCCGCTACGACCAGCCGCTCACCGCGGCCAACGGCTCCCCGACCGTCGTCGACTACGCGCAGTCCAAGGGCTACACGTACGTCACCGACAAGGCCGCGCTGAACGCGATCACGTCGCTGGACGGCGGCAAGAAGGTCCTCGGGCTCTTCAACGCGAAGAACATGACGACGGAGTACGCGCCGCTGTACGCCCGCAACAAGGCCTACTACGACGCCAACCCCAACCGCGACGTGCAGGTGCAGGGCGGCAGCGCGACGACCCGCTGCCAGCCGCAGGCGCGCGGCTCCGAGCCGGCGCTGGACCAGATGACCTCGAAGGCCATCTCGCTGCTCGACGACGATCCGGACGGCTTCACGCTCCAGGTCGAGGGCGCCTCGATCGACAAGCGCGATCATGCCGCGGACGTCTGCGGCCAGATCGGCGAGCTGCTCGGGTTCGACCGCGCCATCGGCGTCGCTCTCGACTTCCAGCGTGACCACCCGGACACGCTCGTGATCGTCACCGCCGACCACGCACACACGTCGCAGATGACCTACACCACGGGTGACCTGCCCGCCTCGACGAGCCACGCGACGGTGCAGACCGCCGACGGCGCGCCGATCCGCGTCGCCTACGGCACGGCCGACACCGGCCTCGGCGCGACGACCAGCGGCTCCCAGTCGCACACGGGCGCCGAGGTGCCGGTGTGGGCCACGGGTCCGCAGGCCGCCAACATCCAGGGCACGATCGACGAGACGGACATCTTCGGGGTCCTCAACGGCAAGCGGCCGAGCACGATCGCCGGCGGCGGCACCGGCTCCGACGGCGCGCCCGGGGCGCCCGGTGCACCGGGCGCCACCGGCGCCACCGGCGCCAACGGCGCCAACGGCACCAACGGCACCAACGGTGCCAACGGCACCAACGGCACCAACGGCGACCAACGGGACCAACGGCCCGGCCGGGCCGAAGGGCGACAAGGGCTCCAAGGGCGCCGCCGGCCGCGACGCCCGCGTCACCTGCCGCGTCGCCAACCGCCGGACCGTCACCTGCAAGGTGACCTTCCCCGCCGGCGCGTCGAAGGCGCGGACGGCCCGGCTCGTCCGCGGCCGCCGCACGGTCGCCCGCGCGACGGTGCGGCGCACCGGTCGCGTGACCCTGCGTGGCGCCAGGCGCCTCGCCCGCGGCCGGTACGTGCTGGTGGCCGGCGCCACCCGTGCGCCGGTGCGCATCCGGTAGTCCCCCGCGACGCCTGACCGGGCCGCGAGGACGCGGCCCGGTCAGACCGCCGTTGAACGCGGCGTTGCAGCCGGGGGAGTCGACCCCCGCCCGTCGAACGGCCCAGTCATGCGCCGGTTCCGTCTCACCCTGCTCGTCCTCGCCCTGTCCGTCGCGGCCGTGCCCGCCATCGTGGCCGCCCCGCCTGCCGTCGGCGCAGGCGCGGCGCTCGGCCCCGGCAGCACCGGCGCCGCCGTCAAGGCGCTCCAGCGCGCCCTCGAGCTCACCGCCGACGGCCACTTCGGCCCCGCCACCGTGCGCGCCGTCCGGCGCTTCCAGCGGCGCCATGGGCTGCGGATCACCGGCCGCGTCGACGCGGCCACCCGTGCTGCCCTGCGCCCGTCCAAGGCCCCGGCCCGGACGGGCGGCGCCGAAGCCGGCACGGAGGCGACCGCCCCCGCGCTGCAGCCGGGCGCCCCCGCCTCCGCCCGGGCCGCCGACCTCGTCAACGCGGCCGGGTCCGTGCTCGGCACCCGCTACGCGCAGGGCGGCGCGAGCCCCGCGGGCTTCGACTGCTCCGGCCTCGTCGTCTGGAGCGCCGCCGCGGCCGGCCTCACGCTGCCGCGCTCGTCCTTCGAGCAGTACCGGGCGGGCAGGCCGGTCGCCCGCGAGGCGATCGTGGGCGGTGACCTCGTCTTCTTCGACACGGGCGGCCCCGGCGCGTCCGATGTCGGCATCGCCACGAGCCCCTCCACCGTCATCTCCGCCACGACCCACGGCGTGCGCGAGCATCCGGTGTTCGGCGACTACTGGGGCGAGCACTTCGTGGGCGCCCGCCGCATCGGCTAGCGACGCCGGTGCAGGCCGTCGTCTACGACGCGTTCGGCGCGCAGCCGGGCGTGCGCGCGGTGCCCGACCCCGAGCCGGAGCCGCACGGCGTCGTCCTCCGGGTCACGGCCGCCGGCCTGTGTCGCAGCGACTGGCACGGGTGGATGGGCCACGACCCCGACATCGTCGCCCTGCCCCACGTCCCGGGGCACGAGCTCGCCGGCGTGGTGGAGGCCGTCGGCGCCGACGTCCGCCGTGTCCGGGTCGGGGAGCGCGTGACCGTCCCGTTCGCCTGCGCCTGCGGCACCTGCACGCAGTGCCGCGACGGCGCGCACCAGATCTGCGACCGCCAGCGCCAGCCGGGGTTCGCGGCCTGGGGCGCGTTCGCCGAGCGGGTCGCGATCCCGTGGGCGGACGTCAACGTGATCGCGCTTCCTGACGCGATCTCCGACGCGGTCGCCGCGCTGCTCGGCTGCCGCGTCGCGACCGCCTACCGCGCGCTGTTCCTCGTCGGCCGCCTGCGCGCCGGCGAGCGCGTCGCCGTGCACGGCTGCGGCGGCCTCGGGCTCGCCGCGGTGATGCTCGCCGCCGCCGCAGGGGCCCGCGTGGTCGCGATCGACCCCGCTCCTGAGGCCCGCGCCCTGGCGGCGGACCTCGGGGCGGAGGACGTCCTCGACGACGGCGCGGCGGTCAAGGACGTCACCGATGGCGGCGCGGACCTCTCCGTCGACGCCGCCGGCGCCGCAGCCGCGCTCGTCGCGTCCGTGCACGGGCTGCGCAAGCGCGGTCGCCATGTCCAGGCGGGCCTGCTGCCGACGGCGCCGGCCGTCCCGATGGACGTGGTGATCGGCGGTGAGCTGCAGCTGCTCGGATCCCACGGCCTCGCGGCGCACGCCTACCCCGCGCTGCTCGGCCTCGTCACGAGCGGCCGGATCGACCCGGCCCGCCTCGTGACCGCTCACGTCGACCTCCATGGGCTGGCCGCCGCGCTGCCCCGGATGGACGGCGCGGGCGTCACGCTGTGGAAGCCCTGACGCGTACACGACAGCTTCAGGGCTGCTCGTCCGTTAGGAGGGCATCCGATGCGTCCGCCCGTTCCCGACAACGAGGTCGACCGGCTCGCCGAGCTCCATGAGCTCGGCGTGCTCGACACACTGCCCGAGCAGCACTACGACGACATCGTGCAGCTCGCGGCCGCGCTGTGCGACACGCCGATCGCGATCATCAACTTCGTCGACGCCGAACGCCAGTGGGGCAAGGCGCTGATCGGCCTGGAGAGCTCCGAGGCGCCGCGCCATGCGTCCTTCTGCGCCCGCACGATCGTCGCCGACGACGGCGTGGTCGTCGTCCCCGACACGCACAAGGACCCCACGTTCGTGCACAACCCGCAGGTGACCGGCGAGCCACGCCTGCGCTTCTACGCCGGCGTGTCGGTGATCAGCCCCCGGGGCCATGCGCTCGGATCGGTGTGCGTGGCCGACCGGCAGCCGCGGGAGCTCCCAGCGTCCGCGATCGAGGGCCTGCGCGTCCTCGCCCGCCAGACCGCTGCCCTGCTCGAGCTGCGGATGGCGACCAAGCGCCTGGCCGAGGCCAACGACGCGCTGGCCCACCTGGCCACACGCGACGATCTCACCGGCCTGCCCAACCGGCGGCTGATGCAGGAGCTGCTCGAGCGCCAGCTGCGCTCCCATCAGCGCTCGGGTCGCGCGCTGGGCGTCGTCTTCGCCGACCTCGACCGCCTCAAGGCCGTCAACGACGCCCACGGCCACGGGGCGGGCGACGACGTCCTGCGCACCGTCGCCGGGCGCCTGCAGACGGCGGCACGGACCAGCGACACGGTCGGGCGCATCTCGGGCGACGAGTTCGTGGTCGTCTGCCCCGACCTCACGGACCCGCGCGACATCGAGCGCGTCGCCCGTCGGCTGAGCCTCGCCGTGTCGGTCCCCACGCGGGTCGGCGACGCCGTCGTGACGCCACGCTTGACGGTCGGCACCGCCGTGGCGGCCGAGGACGACGACGTGGAGAGCATCATCGCCCGCGCCGACCGGGAGATGTACGCGGCCAAGCGCCCGGGGTGAGGACGCCGCCGGACCCCTAGCCCGCGCCGGCGAGACGACCCAGCGCCGCGGCCGCGAGGCCGAGGACGAGCGCGCCCGCGACGGCACGCGCGCCACCCCGCGGACCGGCCGTGTGCGCGTCGTGCATCCAGGTCGAGAACGTCGTGAAGGCGCCGAGCAGTCCGCCACCGGCGAGCAGGAGCGCGTCGCCGCTGACCCCCGCGCCGGTCAGCACCCCGAGGGCGAACGCCCCGAGGACGTTGACGACGAGGATCCCGGCGGGCCGCTCGGCCCGGGTGCGCGCCGCGACGGCGGTCGCCAGCAGGTGCCGCGCCACCGCCCCGGCCCCGCCGAGCACCGCGACCCCGGCCCACAGGAGCACCGTCACGCGGGCGCCGTCCTGCGGGCGAGCGCCGCCGCGACGGCGACGAGCGCGAGCCCGCCGGCGACGCTGACCGCGGCGTAGGCGACCGCAAGGCCCCACGCTCCGGCGTCGGCCATCTCCACGAGCTCGACCTGCAGCGTCGAGAACGTGCTCAGCCCGCCGCACACCCCGGTGGCCCAGAACGGCCGGGCCGGGACGTCGCGCAGGCGGACCGCGACCCAGCCGAGCAGCGCGCAGGCGAGGAGGTTGACGGCGAGCGTGGGCCACGGCCACGCGTCGACGCGGTGGGGCAGGCCCTCGGCCAGCCCGGCCCGGGCGAGCGTCCCGAGCGCTCCGCCGCAGAAGACCGCGCCGAGCTCGTGGCGCCATGGCGCGGTCACCGGGCCGTCGATCCCATCGGCCCGACCGTACCCGTCCGCGCCGAGCGCCATCCTGGCTCAGCCGATGCGCCGCCGTCGCCGCCGCTCCCCACCGCTCCTGGTCATCCTCGTCGTCGCGGCGGTGGCGGCCGTCACGGCCTTCCAGGGCGGCTACGGCGATGGCGAGGACACGATCGCCGCCGCGGACCCCTACGCCGCCACGGTCGACCACGTCGTCGACGGCGACACCGTCGTGGTGCGCCGCGGCGGCCGGGAGGTCACCGTCCGGCTCGTGCAGATCGACGCGCCCGAGTCCTCCTCCACCCGCTTCGGCGCCCCCGACGCGTGCGGGCCCGCCGCGACGGCCTTCGCCCGCACCCTCACCGGCCCCGGGGACGCGGTCACGGTCGAGCCCGCGGGCGAGGACGCGCAGGACCGCTACGGGCGCACGCTCGCGATCCTCCATCTCGGCGGGCCGGACGCGCGGTCCTTCCAGCTCGCGATGGTGCGCGCCGGCTGGGCCGAGCCCTACGTCGTCGGCGGCAACCGCACGCGGATCCTCGGCGCGCTCGAGGACGCTGCGGACACGGCCAGGCGCGAGCGCCGCGGCGTGTGGGCGCGCTGCGGCGGGCGCTTCCGCACGGCCGGCGGCACCTAGCCGCGGTCGCGCAGCTCGAACTTCTGGATCTTGCCCGTGCCCGTCTTGGGCAGCTCGTCGAGCACGTGGATGCGCTTGGGGACCTTGAAGCCCGCGAGCCGCTCGCGCACCGTCGCCTTGACCGCGTCCGTGTCGAGGTCCTCCCCGCCCCGCGCGGTGACGTACGCGACGAGCACCTCGCCCCAGCGCTCGTCCGGCTCGCCGATCACGGCGGCCTCCTCGACGCCCTCGTGGGCCATCAGCGCCTGCTCGACCTCGACCGTGGCGATGTTCTCCCCGCCGGAGACGACCACGTCCTTGAGCCGGTCGCGCAGCTCGATGTAGCCGTCGGGGTGCACGACGCCGACATCCCCGGAGTGGAACCAGCCGCCGCGGAACGCCTCCTCCGTGCTCTCCTCGTCGCGGTAGTAGCCGGTCATCACGTTGTTGCCGCGCATGACGATCTCCCCGAGCGCCTCGCCGTCGCGGGCGACGTCGGCCATCTCCTCGTCGACCACGCGCAGGCGCTCGGAGACGATCGTGCCGACGCCCTGGCGCGCGCGCCGCTGCAGCTGCTCGTCCTCGTCGAGCTCGTCCCAGGCGGGGTTCCACGCGCAGACGGCCAGCGGCCCGTAGGTCTCCGTCAGCCCGTAGAGGTGCGTGATCTGCACGCCGAGCGCGGCGGCCCGCTGGAGCAGCGCCGGTGCCGGCGGGGCGCCGCCGATGAACAGCGCGACGGGGGTCTCGAGTGCCGTCGCCTCGTCGGCGCCGACGAGCATCGACACCACGGTCGGCGCCGCGCACATGTGCGTCACGCTCTCCTGCGTCAGCGCCGCCCAGATGCGCGGCGGCTCGACCTCGCGCAGGCAGACGTGGGTCGCGCCCTGCGCGGTGACCGCCCACGTGTAGGCCCAGCCGTTGCAGTGGAACATCGGCAGCGTCCACAGGTACGCGCTGCGCACTGTGAGCCCGGCCTCGGCGATCACGCCGAGCGTGTGCAGGTACGCGCCGCGGTGCGTGGTCATCACGCCCTTGGGCCGCCCCGTCGTGCCGGAGGTGTAGTTGATCGACAGCAGCGTCCGCTCGTCCTCGGGGAGGGTGAGCTCCGCGGGTCGCGCGGCGGCGAGCAGCCGCTCGTAGTCGGCGTCCCGGTCGCCCGGCGCGCCGACCCACACGACGCGCGGGGCACCGTCCCCGAGCTCGGCCAGCGCCGCCTCGGCGACCTCACGCAGCGTCTCGGCGGCGAACAGCACGCTCGCGCCGGAGTGCTCGAGCACGTAGGCGTACTCCGGCGCGGCCAGCCGCGTGTTGAGCGGGACGAGCACGGCGCCGGCGCCCGGCACCGCGTAGTGCAGCTCGAGCTGCGCCGACGCGTTGGGCAGCAGCGTCGCCACCCGGTCGCCGTCCGCCACCCCGAGCTCGTCGCGCAGCGCCCCCGCCGCGCGGGCGACCCGCTCGGCGTGCTCGGCGTAGGAGTGCCGCAGCTCCCCGTCGACGACCGCCGGCCGGTCCGCCCACACGTCGGCGGAGCGCACCAGGAAGCTCAGCGGGGTGAGTGGGGCGTCGGAGACGGTCATCCCCTTGCGGCTACCCCCGGGCGCGGCGGCTACGCCCAGCGCGCCCGCGCGGCGTCCGCGCCGAGCACGTCCGTCGTCGGGCCCTCGGGCGTCCCCGCCGGCGTGCGGGAGAAGCGCGGGGCGGGCGCGGGCTGCGTGATGCCGTCGACCTCGATGAACGTCCCGCGGGCGGCGAGGTGGGGGTGCTCAGGCGCCTCGCCGAAGGAGAGGATCGGGGTGACGCAGGCGTCGGTGTCGGCGAACGCGCGTGCCCACTCGTCGCGCGTGCGGCTCTTGAACACGGCGGTGAAGCGCTTGCGCAGCTCGGGCCAGCCCTCGGGGTCGAGCTGCGGCGGCAGCTCCTCCTCGCCGAGGCCCAGTCCGTCGACGAGCTCCGCGTAGAACTGGGGCTCGAGCGCGCCGACGGCGACGTGGCGGCCGTCCTGGCACACGTAGGTGTCGTAGAACGGCGCGTGCCCGTCGAGGAGGTTCTGGCCCCGGTCGTCGCGCCAGACCCCCATCCCGCGGAACGCCCACACCATCGCGGAGAGCGCCGCGACGCCGTCGACCATCGCGGCGTCGACGACCTGACCCTCCCCGGAGCGCTCACGCTCCCACAGGGCGGACAGGATGCCGACGACCAGCAGCATCGAGCCGCCGCCGAAGTCGCCCACGAGGTTCAGCGGCGGGACGGGGCGCTCGCCGGCGCGGCCGATCGCCTCGAGGGTCCCCGTGAGGCCGACGTAGTTGATGTCGTGGCCGGCACGGTCGGCGAGCTCGCCGTCGCGGCCCCACCCGGTCATGCGGGCGTAGACGAGCTTGGGGTTCACCTCCAGGCACTCGTCGGGCCCGACCCCGAGCCGCTCGGCGACGCCGGGCCGCAGCCCCTCGATCAGCACGTCGGCCGACCGCACGAGGTCGAGCACGAGCGCGACGCCGTCGGCCGACTTCAGGTCGGCGGCGACGGCGGTGCGGTTGCGTTGCACGGCGTCCGCGCCGCTGCCGACGGTCAGCCCCTTGCCGCCCGCGGGCCGGTCGACGCGCACGACGTCGGCCCCCAGGTCGGCGAGCACCATCGCGGCGTGCGGCACCGGGCCGATCGCCGCGAGCTCGACGATGCGCAGCCCGCGCAACGGACCGCCGCGGCCCGCTCCATCTCCGTCCGTCGTCATGGCCGACATGATGTCAGTCGGGCAAAGGACGCACCCAGCGGCCGAGGAGGCGAACCAGTCGTCACCCCGGGCGAAGCGTCGTGCGACCTCCGCCCGGTTCACCGCCTACGCCGCGACGGGGTCCGGCTCGCGCTCGGGCACGGGGGCGGGCGCCGAGAAGCGCATCACCCCGTCGTCGACGTTGCCGCGCTTGAGCGTCATGTAGTCGAGCGCGTAGTTCTGGCGCAGGTTCCAGGGCGCCTTGGTGCCCTGCTCGGGCAGGAACTCGATCGACCGCAGCACGTAGCCGGCCTGGAAGTCCATCAGGGGGACGCGCTCCATGCCGGGGTCGTCGTTGACCGGGACGCTGACGGAGAAGCCGCCCTTGTCCATGTGCTCGATCACGCGGGTGACGAAGTCGAACACGAGGTCGACCTTCAGCGTCCAGGACGCGTTCGTGTAGCCGATCGCGAAGGCCATGTTCGGCACGCCCTCGAGCATCATGCCCTTGTAGGCGAGCTGCTCGCGCATGTCGAGCTCCTTGCCGTCCACGCTCATCCCCGCGCCGCCGAACAGCAGCAGGTTGAGGCCCGTCGCGGTGATGATGACGTCGGCGTCGAGCGTGTCGCCGGACTCGAGCTCGATCCCCGTCTCCGTGATCGTCTTGATCCTGTCGGTGACGATGGAGGCCTTGCCACTGCGCAGCGCCTTGAAGTAGTCCGAATCCGGGGCGACGCAGAGGCGCTGGTCCCACGGGTCATACGGCGGCTTGAAGTGCACGTCGACGTCGAAGTCCGTGCCCTTGAGCTGCTGCGCGGTCATCATGCGCAGGAAGTGCCTGAGCACCTGCGGCCGGCGGCGGCTCAGCTGGTAGACGCCGATGAAGCGGGCGGCGTTCTTCCAGCGCACGAGCGGGAAGGCGACCCTGTCGGGGAGGTACTTCGAGAGCAGGCCGGCGACCTTGTCCGTCCCGGGCTGGACCGCGAGGTAGCTCGGCGTGCGCTGCAGCTGGGTGACGTGCGCGGCGTCGGGGGCCATCGACGGCAGGAGGGTCACCGCGGTGGCGCCCGAGCCGATGATGACGACCTTCTTGTCCGTGTAGTCGAGGTCCTCCGGCCAGTGCTGCGGATGCACCATCGTGCCCTGGAAGCGGTCGGCGCCCGGCAGCTCCGGCAGGTAGCCCTGGTCGTAGCGGTAGTAGCCGGAGCAGATGAGGAAGTAGCCGCAGGTCAGCGTCTTGCGCGCCCCGGTCTCGACGAGCTCGACCTCGATCGTCCAGCGCGCGTCGGGGGTCGACCAGGCGGCGTGCACGACCTTGTGGCCGTAGCGCACGTGGTCGGTGACGCCGTAGGCCTCGGCCGTCTCACGCACGTACGCGAGGATCGACGGGCCGTCGGCGATCGCCTTCGCGGCCTTCCACGGCGCGAACTTGTAGCCGAGGGTCTGCATGTCGGAATCGGACCGGATGCCGGGGTAGCGGAACAGGTCCCAGGTGCCGCCGATCGCGTCGCGGGACTCGAGCAGCGCGTAGGACCGTCCGGGGAAGCGGCGCGCGATCGTGCAGCCGGCGCCGACGCCGGACAGGCCGGCACCGACGATCAGGACGTCGAGGTGCTCCGGCGGGGCTTCGGTGGTGACGGCCATGCCCTAACGGTACAGCGACGTACCGGCTCGTGGGTGCGGGGTGCCGCGAGTGGGCGCACGTACTCCCGGGGGAGCAGGGGCCGCCGGCCGAAGTTCCTCCCCCCGGCCGATGCGCCCGCCGGCCGGACGGGCCAGCATGGTCGGCATGTTCGCCTGTCTCGGTCTGCGCTCCGCAGCACGCCCTCGCCTCACCCTCGTCCTCGTCGCGCTCTTCGTCGTCGTCGCGGGCGTCGTCGGCGGCCCCGTCGCCGGCAGGCTGAGCGCCGACGGCGGCTTCGCCCCCGGCGACGCGGAGTCCGTGCGGGCCGCCGACCAGCTCGCCCAGGCCACCGGCCGCGAGGGCGACGACGGCATCCTCCTCCTCGTCCGTGGTCCTGCCGGCGGGGTCGAGGCCCGGGCGGCGGCCGCCGCCGCCGCGCTGCGCGCCGTCGACGGCATCGCCACAGCGCGCGGCCCCGCCGCGATCTCCGCGGACGGCGAGCGCGCGCTGGTGACCGCCGCCCTGCGGGACGGGTCAGACGCCGACGCCGTCGTCGACGACGTGCAGGCCGCGTTCGCCGACGACAAGGCCGTCACCGTCGGCGGCTCGGAGCTCGCCAACCGCCAGATCGGCGAGACCGTCTCGAGCGACCTCGGCCGGGCCGAGCTGATCGCGTTCCCGCTGCTGCTGCTCCTCTCGCTGCTGTTCTTCCGCGGCCGGGCGGCGCTGCTGCCGCTCGTCGTCGGCGTCACGACCGTGCTCGGCACGTTCGTCGTGCTGAGTGCCGTCAACCTGGCCTACGGGCTCAACGTGTTCGCGCTCAACCTCGTGATCGGGCTCGGGCTCGGGCTCGCGATCGACTACACGCTGTTCCTCGTCACGCGCTTCCGCGAGCAGCTCGAGGCCGGCGACGACGTCCGCCCCGCCCTTGCGACGACGATGCGCACCGCCGGGCGCACCGTCGCCTTCTCCGCCGCGACGGTCGCCGTCGCGCTGGTGACCCTGACCGTCTTCCCCCAGGGCTTCGCCAAGTCGATGGGGATCGCCGGCGCGAGCGTCGCGATCGTCGCCGCGGTCGCCGCCCTCGCCGTCTCCCCCGCCCTGCTGGCCCTGTGGGGGCGCAAGCTGCTGCGCCGCGACGGGAGGGCCGCGTCCGCCGCCGAGGGCCGTTGGCACCGCCTCGCGCACGCCGTCATGCGCCGTCCCGGGCTCGTCGCCGCCGTGACCGCGGCGGTGATGCTGGCCGCTGCCCTCCCCGCCCTGAACGTCACGTGGTCGCCGGTCGACGCCACCGCCATCCCGACGTCGCAGAGCTCTCGCGTCGTCTCCGACAGCCTGGCGCGTGACTTCGGCGGCATCGGCCGGGCGCCCGTGACGGTCGCCGTCACCGCCCCGCGCTCGGCCGGCGCCGAGGTCGCCGCCTACGCCCGCCGGCTCGGCCGGATCCCGGCGGTGCAGGCCGTCTCGCGCCCGCAGGCGCTGTCCCGCGACGTGTGGCGGGTCGAGCTGACGGTGCCCGGCGACCCCGCCGGGCCGCGCGCCCAGGACGTCGTGGCGGCCGCCCGCGACACCCGCGCGCCGTTCGCCACGGCGGTCACCGGCCCCGCGGCGGGCTTCGTCGACCAGCAGGCGGCGATCGGAGCGCGGCTGCTTCCGGCCGTCCTCCTGCTCGCGGCGCTGACGTTCGTCGTCCTGTGGCTGATGACCGGCTCCGTCGTGCTGCCGCTGAAGGCGATCCTCATGAACGCCCTCACGGTCGGCGCGGCGCTCTCCCCGCTCGTGCTGATCTACCAGGGCGGCCACCTGGAGGGCCTGCTCGGCTACGTGTCCAACGGCGGCGTCGAGCCGACCGACTTCCTCGTCACCGCCGCGCTGATCTTCGCCCTCTCGACCGACTACGGGGTGTTCCTGCTCGGCCGCATCAAGGAGGCGCGCGACTCGGGCCTCGGCGAGCGCGAGGCGGTCGCCACCGGCCTCGCCCGCACGGGCCGCGTCGTGACGGCCGCGGCGGTGCTGCTCGCGGTCGCGATCGGCGCGTTCAGCACGAGCTCGGTGCCGTTCATCCAGCAGGTCGGGATCGCCACCGCCACCGGGGTGCTGCTCGACGCGTTCGTCGTCCGCTCGCTGCTCGTGCCGTCGCTGATGGCGCTGCTGGGCCGCTGGAACTGGTGGTCCCCGCGGTCGCTGCGGCGCCTCCACGACCGCGTCGGCCTGCGCGAGCACGGCATGGCCCGCGCGAGCGGGGCGTAGCATCCGGCTCAGGGTGCTCGACCGGCCGGCACGCAATCCGACGCTGCGGCTGTGGCTGCCCGTCGTCGGCATCGCGGTGATCCTGGTCGCGGACGCGGCCCTGTCGGCGGAGGGGCCGCCGGTGGACGCGACCGGCGTGGCGGCGGCGTTCGCCGGCTGCCTCCCGATCGTGCTGCGCGACCGGGTTCCGCTGCTGGCGATGATCGGCCTCATCACCGCCGGGATCGTCCTGATCCTGTGGCGGCTGGAGCCGACCGCGACGATCACCCTGCTGCCGGCCTACGCCCTGTTCGAGCTGGCCCGCACGGCGTCGCGGGCCAACGTGCTCGTCACGGCCGGGCTCGTGCCGGTCGCCGTGATCGTGAGCGTGCTGCCGTTCGCAGGCGGTGAGGCCGCCTCGATCATCATCGGCAACGTCGCGCTCTGCGAGCTCGCGCTCGCCGTCGGCGCGCTGGAGCGACGGTCCCGGGAGGAGGCCGACCGAGGCGTCGCCGCGGCGCAGGTGGAGGCGCAGGCGCGCCTCGGGGAGGAGCGGCTGCGGATCGCGCGGGAGGTCCACGACGTCGTCGCGCACTCGATCGTCGCCATCAACGTGCAGGCCGGCGTGGCGGCCCACCTGCTCGAGGACGACACCGCGCAGGCGCGCGAGGCCCTGCGGCAGATCAAGCGCACGAGTGGCGAGGCGCTGACGGACCTGCGCGCGACGCTCGGCGTGCTGCGCGACACCGACCGCCCCGCGCCCACCGGCCCTGCCGGCGGCCTGCGGGACCTCGCCGGGCTCGCCGCGCAGCTGCGCGCCGCCGGCGTGGCGGTCGAGCTCGACGTGGGCGAGCTCCACGACGTCCCGGCCCCCGTCCACGCCGCGGGCTACCGGATCGTGCAGGAGGCGCTGACCAACGTCCTGCGCCACGCCCGCGCGCGCACCGCCGCGGTGTCGGTCTGCAACGCGGACGGCGTCCTGCACGTCGCCGTCGTCGACGACGGCGCCGGGGCCGGCGCGACCGCGAACGGCGGCGGCGCCGGCAGCGGCGTGCGCGGGATGCGCGAGCGCGCCCGGGCACTGGGCGGGACGCTGCAGGCCGGCCCGCGCGACGGCGGGGGCTGGCAGGTGCGGGCGACGCTGCCTCTGGCCGGGACGCCGGCGTGATCCGGGTCGCGCTCGCCGACGATCAGGCGCTCGTGCGGGCGGGCTTTCGCGCGCTGCTGGACGCGCAGCCCGACGTCGCGGTGGTGGCGGAGGCCGCAGACGGCGAGGAGGCCGTCGCCGCGGCCGCGCACGAGCACCCCGACGTGATGCTCATGGACGTCCGGATGCCGCGGCTCGACGGCCTGCAGGCGACGCGGCGCATCACTGCCGACCCCGCGCTGGCGGACACCCGCGTCGTGGTCCTCACGACCTTCGAGCTCGACGAGTACGTGTTCGGCGCCCTCCGCGCGGGCGCCTCGGGCTTCCTCCTCAAGGACATCGACCCGCCGGACCTGCTGGCCGCCGTGCGCGTCGTCGCGGCCGGCGAGGCCCTGCTGGCGCCGCGGTTGACGCGGCGGCTGATCGAGGCGTTCGTCGCGCAGGACGCCACGCCGTCGGCGGCCCGCGACGACGCAGCGCTCGCGGAGCTCACGCCCCGCGAGCGCGAGGTGCTCGCGCTCGTGGGCCGCGGGTTCTCCAACGCGGAGATCGCGGCAGCGCTCGTGGTCTCGCCGCTGACGGCGAAGACCCACGTCGCCCGTCTGTTCGCCAAGCTCGACGCGCGCGACCGCGCGCAGCTCGTCGTCCTCGCCTACGAGACGGCCCTGGTCGTCCCGGGCGGCGCCGCCTCCTGAGCCGTCATCCCGGCCGCCGCGCGTTGGCGAGCACCGCGTCCAGGTCCTCCATGAGGTCCTCCAGCCGCGAGTAGACGGCGACCGCCCCGGCCTCGGTGAGCTCGGACTCGGAGAACCCGCCCGTCAGCAGCCCCACGGTCGGCACGCCGGCGCGCTTGGCCGCCTCGACGTCCCAGGTCGAGTCGCCGATCAGCAGCGCGGGTCCGTCGCCGTCGGCGAGCTGCAGCGCGGCCTTGATCAGGTCGGGCTCGGGCTTGGTCGCCTCGACGTCGGAGGACGTCGTGTGCTTGAGGTCCTCCGCCCCGAGCTTCTGCAGGTAGCGCTCGGTGTCCTCTCCGGCGCCGGAGGAGGCGAGCACCACGTCGCAGCCGCGATCCACGAGCGTGCGGATCAGCTCCGTCGCGCCCTCCAGCGCGGCCACGTCGCCGTTGATCTCGCGGTTGCGCAGCTGCTGCAGCGCCGCGGCCGTCTCGCCGTGCTCGGCGTCGAACGCCTCGCCGGCGACGTGCTTGACGAGCTGGTCGCCTCCCATCCCGATCGCGCGGTGCAGCTCGACCAGCGGATGGGTCTGCCCGAGGTCGCGCAGGACGCGGTGCCAGGCGAGCGCGTGCTGGTAGTTGGAGTCGATCAGCGTGCCGTCGACGTCGAGCAGCACGATCGGGGGGTGGTCGTCGGTCATGTGGGGGTGTCCTCTCCGGCGGCGATCATGCGCCGGCCGCGGTCGTAGTCGTCGTCGGCCTCGTGCGTGAGCACGCCGACCAGCCTTCCGTTCTCGTCGCCGTACCAGACGGTGAAGCCGCCGCCGGGATGGTCGACGAGCCGCGCGGAGGCGAACCCGTCGCCCCACGCCGCGTGCTTGAGCCAGCGGTCGCCGAGCTGGGACCAGAAGCCGGGGACGGCGTCCCAGCGGGCGGAGCGGTCGCCGGCCAGCCGGCGACCCGCCACCTCGCCCTGGCCGAGCGCGTCGCCCCAGTGCTCCACGCGCAGCGGCCGGCCGGCGACGGGGTGGGCGGCCTCACAGCAGTCGCCCGCCGCGAGCACGCGGTCGCCCGTCGTGCGCAGGGCGGCATCGGTCGCGATCCCGACGCCGCCGGCGCCGAGGCGCAGGCCCGCGCCGCGGGCCAGCTCGTCGCGCGGGCGCACGCCGAGGGCGAGCAGGACGAGGTCGGCGGGGAGGTGCTCGCCGTCGAGGGCCACGCCGGTGGCCTCGATCGCCTCGACGCTCGCGCCGTGGCGATCGGCGACACCCTCCTCCGCGAGCCAGCCGCCCACCCGGCGGCCCGCCTCCGCGCCGATGCGCGGGGCGTGCGGGATCTCCTCCCGCCCGACGATCGTGACGTCCGCGCCGGCGCGGGCGAGCGAGATCGCCGCCTCGCAGCCGATGAACCCCGTTCCGACCACGACCACGCGGGCGCCGGGGGCGATCGCGTCGCGGAGGGCCACGGCCTGGGCGGCGGTGCGCAGCAGGTGGACGTGTGCCAGCTCGGCGCCGGGCATCGTCAGCGGCTCCGCGCCCGTGGCGAGCAGCAGGCGGTCGTAGGGGCGCTCGCCGCCGCCGGCGAGCGTCAGCACGCGCGCATCGGCGTCGAGGCCGGTCGCGGTGTCGTAGACGACCTCCACGCCCTGCTCGGCGTAGAAGGCGTCGGGCTCCAGCGCCAGCGTGTCCTCCCCCTGCTCGCCGCGCAGCAGCGCCTTCGTCAGCGGGGGCCGCTCGTACGGCGGCCGGTCGTCGTCGGTGACGAGCGTGAGGTCACCGGCGCCGCCCGCCGCTCGGTAGGCGCGGACGGCCGCCAGCGCGGCGGGGCCGCCGCCGACGACCGTGACGCGCTGCGCGATCAGCGCTGCTCCGCGGCGGCCTTGAGCGTCTTGACGACGTACATGAGCGAGAGGGCGAAGAAGAGGCCGCCGATGGCGGCGCGGACCTGATCGGCCTCGAGCGGCGTGCGGTCGGACACGGGGCCGGCGGCCAGGTCGCCGACCTTGGCGCGCCAGCCCTGGAGGCCGGCGGCGCCGACGGTCTTGATGGTGGGCATGGGCGAGGACTGCCCTCGTGCCGGACGCGCCAACCCGAAGCGGGCGCACCCGTCATGCGGTTTTCGCCGGGGGCTTGCCGGACAGCGCGAGACCAGACCCGTTTCCGAGCGCAGGAGCGCCATGAGCCAGGACACCCCGGGCACGCAGTCGTCGACTGCGGAGCTCGTCAAGCAGTTGTCGGAGCAGAGCACGCAGCTGATGCGGCTCGAGCTCGAGCTCGCCAAGGCCGAGCTGTCCCAGAAGGGCAGGCAGGCGGGCATCGGCGCCGGCCTCTTCGGCGGCGCGGGCGCGATCGGCTTCTACGCCCTCGGTGCGCTCATCGCCGCGATCATCCTCCTGCTCGCCACCGCCATCGCGCCCTGGCTGTCGGCGCTGATCGTCACCATCGTGCTCGCCGCCATCGCCGGCGTGCTCGCATTGACGGGCAAGAACAAGGTGCAGGCGGCCACCCCGCCGGCGCCGCAACAGGCCATCGACACGACCAAGGCCGACGTCGCCGAGGTCAAGCAGCGGGCCGCGAACGGCAGGAGCGGCTCCTGATGGCCGACGACAGGAAGAGGACCGCGGACGCGGCGAAGACGCCGGACGAGATCCGCGCCGACATCGAGGCCACCCGCGAGCAGCTGGGTGACACCGTCGAGGCGCTCGCCGCCAAGACGGACGTCAAGGCCCGCGCGCACGACCGGGTGGAGGAGATCAAGACGGACGCGAGGGCCAAGGCCGAGGAGGTCAAGGCCAAGGTCAAGGACGCCACCGCCGGCGGCGCCTCGGGCTCGTCGGACCCCGGGGCCCCGTCCACCGGCGAGCAGGTCGCGGCGGGCGCGAACCAGGCCGTCGAGACGGCCAGGGCCAACCCCCTGCCGGTCGCCGTCGGTGCCGCGCTGCTCCTCGGCTTCCTGATCGGCCGTCGCCGCGGCCGCCGCAGGGGGTAGCGCTCAGACCACGACCACCGGGCAGGCGGCGCCGGCCAGCAGCGCGTTGACGAGACGGCGGCGGGAGAGCCCGCGACGGCGCCCGCCGCCGACGACGATCTCCGACGCGGCCTGCTCCTCGGCGACGCGCAGGATGATGTCGGCCGGATTGCCGTCCCCCGGCACCTTCTCGACGCTGACGCCGCCGAGGTCGAGCTCGTCGAGGGTGGCGAGCACGGCGTCGGCGCGCGCCTTGTGCCGCGCGGCCTCCGAGTCGGAGGTCCCCGACAGGCCGGCACCGGCGCTCGCCCAGCTCGAGGACGGGTGGATCGCGCAGACGGCGATCACCCGCCCGGTGCCGGCGAGCCGGCTCGCTGCGTACCGCACCGCTGCGCGGGCGCCGTCGGATCCGTCGTAGCCCACGATCACGGTCGGGGTCGTTGCGCTGGTGGCCATGGACCCGTGGTTCCCCCAGACCTGGCGCGCAACCGTCCTTCTTCGCCTGTTGCCCCCGCGCCGCCCCCGGCTGCCGTAGGGTCGGCCGATGAGCCGGCGTCGTACCAACCGCCAGACCCGGCGGCTGCCCACGGGAAGCTGGCCCTTCGGCGTGCTCGGCGGCCTCGGTCTGCTCCTTGCGCTCCAGCCCGCCGCGCCGCTGCACACCGGTGTGCTGGCGGCCGCTGCGGTTCTCACCGGGCTCGCCGTCCTGACCGAGTGCGCGCGGGCACGCTCGGGCACGCTCGGCCTCAAGGCGCTCCCCCCGCTCCTCTACCTCGTGTCCGTCGCGCTGCTGCGCGAGGCCACCGGCGGCGCGACGGGCGGGATGGGCGGCCTCGCGATCCTGTCCGTCGTCTGGATCGCCCTGCACGGCAACCGGCTGGACCTCGCGCTCGTGATCGTGGGCGTCATCGTCATGTTCGTCGCGCCCGTCGCCCTGATCGGCGCCCCCTCCTACCCGGCCGGCGGCTGGCGGTCGGCGATCCTGCTCGCCGGGCTCGTGACCGTCGTCGGGATCACCGTGCAGCGGCTGCTCGACGAGGTCCGTCTCCAGGCGGACCTCGCCCGCCGGCGGGAGCAGGAGCGCCTCGCGCTGCTGCAGCGGCTCGAGAGCCAGGCGGCCACCGACCCCCTCACCGGGCTCGCCAACCGGCGCGCCTGGACGACGAGGCTCGACACGGAGCTCGCGGCCGCCGGGTTCGACGGCCGCGCCGTCTGCCTCGCCCTCGTCGACCTCGACGGCTTCAAGGCCCGCAACGACAGCGAGGGCCACGAGGCCGGTGACGCGGTCCTGCGCGCCGCGGCGGAGGCCTGGACGCGGGAGCTGCGCCCGACCGACCTGCTCGCCCGGCTCGGCGGCGACGAGTTCGGGGTGCTGCTGCCCGACTGCCCGCTGGCGGACGCGCTGCCGATCCTCGAGCGGCTGCGCGCGGCGACCCCCGGCGCCCTCACGTGCTCCGCGGGCCTCGTCGAGATGCGGCGGGGGGAGTCCGCCCGGGAGCTGCAGAGCCGCGCGGATCTCGCCCTCTACGCCGCCAAGGACGCCGGCCGCGACCGCACCGTCTCCCGCGCGCTCGTCGCGGCGGACGAGACCTGAGGCCCCGCGGTCGGCGGCGTCAGGCCGTCGCGGGCGCCTCCTCCGCGTCCGTCGTGCCCGGGCCCTCGGGCTCCGGATCCCCGCGGACGAAGGTGATGATGGTCGAGATCGTCGCCGCGAACGGGACGGCCAGGAAGACGCCGACGATGCCCGCCATCACCCCGCCGGCGGTCAGCGCCAGCACGATCGCGGCCGGGTGCAGGTGGACCGTGCGGCTCATCAGGATCGGGTACAGCAGGTGCCCTTCGACCTGCTGGATGACGATGATCGCCACCAGCACGACCACCGCGGCGACGGCGCCCTGGGAGACGAGCGCGATCAGCACCGCCGCGAACCCGGCCAGGAACGCGCCGATCAGCGGAATGAACGCGCCGAAGAACGTGAGGATCATCAGCGGCACGACGAGCGGGACGCCGAGGATCAGCAGCACGATGCCCAGGAGGATCCCGTCGAAGAGCCCGACCAGCGCGATGCCGCGGATGTAGCCCGACAGCGCGGTGAAGATGCGGGTGCCCAGCTCGTCGGCCTCGTCGCGGCGACCGCGCGCGAGCAGCCACAGAAGCCACGCCCACATCCTCCGCCCGTCCTTGAGGAAGAAGAAGGTGAGCAGCAGCGTGACGATCAGGCCCGTCAGCACCTCTCCGAGCAGGACCGCGCCCGTGGTCAGGCCCCGCGAGATCGAGGAGGAGTTGGCCCGCAGCTGGTCCAGCGACGCGTCGACGCGCTTGTCGATGTCTGCGCGGCTGAGGTTGAACGGCTCGTCGGCGAGCACGTTCGTGACCTCGCGCACGCCATCCTGGATGCCCGTGCCGAGGTCTGCGACCTGGTTGCCGATCGCGGGCGCGATCGCGGTCCCGATGCCGGCGAGGACGAGGATCGCGCCGAGCATCGTGAGCGCCGTGGCCGGCGCCGGCTTGAGGCCCCGGTCGGCGAGGAAGCGCTTCGGCGGCAGCAGGAGCGTCGTCAGCAGCAGCGCGAGGATGATCGGCAGCAGGACGACGTGGAGGTAGCCGAACACGTAGCCGGCGGCCGCGATCGCGGCGAGGATCAGCAGCAGCCGCAGCGACCACTCCGAGCCGACCCGCAGCCACGGGGGGACCGTGGAGTCGCGTGCAGGCTCGTGCCGGGCGTCGCTCACCTCCGGGAAGCTACCCGCCGCGGCGCGCCGGTCGGCGCACACCGTCCCCCCGTGGGCGTGAGGCTCAGCGCTTCCTGGCCGCCGCCTTCTTCGCCGCCCGCTTCTTGGCGGCCGGCTTCTTCGCCGCCCGCTTGGGCTTTCCGGTGGCGCGCTCGTTCTTGGCCCGCGTGGCTGCCGCCTTCTTCGCGGAGGCGCTGCGCTTGGACTCGTTGCGCTTGCGCGTCGCCGCGGCCTTCTTCGCCGCCGCCTTGCGCTTGGAGGACCCGCCCGTGGCCCGGTCCTCGAGCTCGGATGCGAGCTGTCGCAGGTCCTTGACCGCGTCGCGGACGACCTTCGGCGGAGTCGCCCGGCGCGAGCCGCTTCCCACCGCGTCCGCCAACGTCTGCGCGACCTTCTTGCGCAACCCGCTGCCCTGCAGCCGGCTCAGCAGGTCGTCGCTCTTCGCCATGTTCGGCCCCTTCGCTCGATGACAGTGCGACGCGTCTTCCCGGAAGGTCCGGGGGGCAACATCGCAGCGGGCGAACCCACCGAAGGCTGTTAGGCTCCTGACCGAAATTGGCGCGGAACTTCCATGGACCACCTCTCCCTGTCGCTGGGGCTCGACCCTGACCCGACCTCCCCGGCCAAGGTCCGTCGAGCCGCCACCGCCCGCTTCGGGCACCTCCTCTCGGCTCCGGTCCTGGCGGACCTGATGCTGCTCACCACCGAGCTGGTGACCAACGCCGTCGCGCATGGGACCGGCCCGGTGGACGTGCGCCTCACGCTCACCGACCTCGAGGTCAAAGCCGAGGTCATCGACCAGGGGGAGGGGTTCGAGCACGAGATCCGCGAGTTCGGGGTCGACGCCGCGACCGGCCGCGGACTGGCGATCGTCAGCAGCGTCGCCTCCTCGTGGGGCGTCTACGAGGGCAGCTCGCACGTGTGGTTCGTGCTCGACCGCGGCGGCCCAACACCGGGCGCCGAGGACCCGGTGCTGGGGACTCCGCCCTCCGGCAGCCTGCCGGCCGACTGACCCTCCGGCGTGGCTCGACCTAGTGTGCGGGCATGTCTCCCAAGCTGCTGTTCGCGCTCCGAGTCGGTCTGCCGGCTGCGCTGTTCGCGGCCGGGATCGTGCTGCTGCTGGTCGCCGACGGCGGCGTCCGGTGGGACGGCTGGGCGATGTGCTGGGGCTCGGCGTTCTCGCTCATCCTCGTGACCTTCCTCGTCCGGATGGGCAACTCGGGCGAGTCCGATCGAGTGGCCGAGGAGGACGCCCGTCGCTTCCTCGACGAACACGGGCACTGGCCCGACGAGACCCCGCGCAAGCGCGCAGGCCGCTGATGGAGATCCGCCCGCTGCGTCCCGAGGACCGCGCCCGCTGGGATCCGCTGTGGGCGGGCTACCTCGAGTTCTACCGCCAGGAGCTGCCGGACGCCGTCACCGACGACGTCTTCTCCCGGCTCGTGGGTGAGGACGCGGAGCTGCACGGCCTCGTGGCCGCCGACGGCGACGCGCTGCTCGGCTTCGCCCACGTCGTCGTGCACGCCTCGACCTGGTCGAGCGGGCGCTACGTGTACCTCGAGGACCTGTTCGTGGCCCCCGGCACCCGCGGCCACGGCGTCGGCCGGGCGCTGATCGAGGCCGTCTACGCCCTCGCCGGCGACCGCCACGTCTACTGGCAGACGCACGCGACGAACACGACCGCTCGCGCGCTCTACGACCGCGTGGCGACCGACAGCGGCTTCGTGGTCTACGAGCGCTAGCCGGGGCGGCTCAGCGCCGCACGCGGACCGCCAGCCGGTCGGCCGTCACGGCCGTGATCCGCAGCGTCTGCGCCGGGCCGTCGCCGCCGGGGATGAGCGTCAGGTCGTCCCCGGCGAGCGTCCAGCGCCCGCTCATGGCCTGCGGTCGATCGGCCGGGCCCGGCGCCGCGCCGGCGAAGGTCCCGTCGGCACGCAGCTCGAAGGACGTACGCCCGCGGGCGGGCGGGAGCCGGTGCGTCGCGGGCCGGTAGACACGCTCCTCGCCGGTGTCCTCCTCGTGCGCGTGCGTCCAGCGCCCGAGCAGGTGCTCAGAGGCCGGCAAGGGCCTTGCGCGGGCCGGAGAGCGTCGCGTTCATGCGGGCGACCTGGCCGCGGGTGAAGAGCACCATGGCGGCGTCGTCGACGTAGTCCATGTAGTTCATGAACATGTCCCCGTCCGGGCCGTTGTCGCAGGAGACGTGCGGGTACGTGGGGGTCCCCACGTTGGCCTCCCGCGCGGGCGGGGTGTCCGCGACGAGGTCGTCGCCGGTGCAGTCGTTGCGATCGCCCCAGATGTGGCGCAGGCCGAGGAAGTGGCCCACCTCGTGCGTGGCGGTGCGGCCGAGGTCGAAGGGCGCCGTCGCGGTCCCCTCCGTCCCGAACGCGCTCGCGAGCAGCACCACGCCGTCGGTCGCCGCCGGGCCGCCGGGGAACTGGCCGTAGCCGAGCAGCCCGCCGGCGAGCTCGCAGACCCAGACGTCGAGGACCTCGTCGGTCCCCGTGGCGTCGTGGCCGCCGGTCGCGGCGGACTTGACCGCGTCGTCGGCGCCGAAGCCCTGCACGGTGGTCGCGGTCCGGGTGACGGCGGCGAGCTCGAACGCCACGCCGGCGTCCGCGACGAGACCCTGCCAGACCGCGGGCACCCGGTCGCGATCCGGGTTGGTCGCGGAGAAGTCGCGGTTGAGGGCGGCGATCTGGCTGTCGATCTGCGCGTCGGTGACCGGCGGCTCATCCGCACGCTGGACGACGTGCACGGCCACGGGAAGCGTGATGAGCTGCGCCGCGACGCGCATCGCCTCGCCGCTGGCGATCCGCTCGCGCGTCTGCGCCTCGGCGGCGAGCCGGCGGCGGCGGTAGTCGGGCTGCGTCTCGGCGAGCAGCTCGTGGGCCGCCATCTGCGCACAGGTGCGGTGGCGCGGCAGCACGGAGCGCCGACGGTACGCCTGTCGACCGCCCCACGCAACCGCCTCGTAGGATCCGCAGGGCGTTGAACATCGTCTACTCCAGCTTCTCGGGCCGCTTCTCTGACAATCCGCGGGCCATCTACGAGGCGCTGCTGGACCGGGACGAGGGCCACCGCCACGTCTGGCTGGTCGATCCCGAGCACGCCGCGGGGTTCCCCCCCGGCATCGAGACGCGCCGCTACGGCAGTCCCGCGTGCGTGCGGGCACTGGAGACCGCCGACGTCGTCGTCGCCAACCACGGCATCGAGTTCCCGTGGGAGAAGTCGCCCGACACGACCTACGTGCAGACCTGGCACGGCACCCCGCTGAAGCGGATCCACTGGGACTCGCTGTGGACGCCGGCGTTCCGCATGGAGGTCCTCGACCGCGACGTCGCCCGCTGGGACCTCCTGCTGTCGCCCTCCCCGTACGCGAGCCGCGTGTTCCGTCGTGCCTTCCGCTACACCGGGCACGTGCTGGAGGTCGGCGCGCCGCGCGACGACATCCTGCTCGCGCCCGAGCGCGCCGCGACCCGTGCCGTGGTGCGGGCCGCCTACGACATCCCCGACGACGCCGTCGCCGTCCTGTACGCGCCGACCTGGCGCGACGACGAGGTCTACGGCTCCGACGGCGGGCCGCTCGACCTGCACCTCGACGTGGAGCACTTCGTCGCCGAGGCCGGCGAGGACCACCATCTGCTGATGCGCCTGCACTACATGCAGACGGGCCGCATGCGGCCGGTGGACCATCCCAACGTCCACGATGCGTCCTTCCACCCCGACGTGCGCGATCTCCACCTCGCCGCCGACGTCCTGGTGACCGACTACTCGTCGCTGATGTTCGACTTCGCCGTCACGGGCAAGCCGATGGCGTTCCTCGCCTACGACCTCGAGCGCTACCGCGACCAGGTCCGCGGCCTGTGCTTCGACCTCACCGCGCAGGCGCCCGGCCCCGTCGTGCGGACCACGGAGGAGCTGCTGGAGGTCCTCAGCGACCCCGGCGCCCTCTTCGGGCCGGCCGATCCGGCCTACGCCGCCTTCCGCGACCGCTACTGCCCGCTGGAGGACGGCCGGGCGAGCGACCGGGTCGTCGACTGGCTGCTCAGGCTGCCAGCCGCGCAGCGCCCGCTAGGGCCGCCCGCGCGCGATCCGGTACGTCGGTGATCAGGCCGTCGGCGCCGAGCGCGGCGAGGCGCTCGAGCTCCGGCGTCTCGTTGACCGTGTAGGGGTGCACCCGCAGGCCGAGGGCGTGGGCGCGTGCGAGCAGGCTCGCGTCCACCGCGGCCGCGGACGGCGCGATCGCCGTCAGCCACTCCGCGGCGCGTCCGAGCCCGGCCCGCAGCAGCCGGCCCGGCACGCCCCGCGGGTACAGGCCGCACAGGGCGATGACGGGGTCCAGCACCCGCAGGGCCCGCAGCGCGACGTGGTCGAAGGACTGCAGCACGACGCGATCGCCCACCTCGGCCGCCCTGACGGCCGTCAGCACCGCCTCGAGGTCCGCCGCCTTGGGATGCTTGAGCTCCACGAGGAACGCGGTGCGCCCGGCGTAGCGGTGCAGGACGTCGGCGAGCGGCACCGGCCGCGTCTCGGCCGGCAGGCCGGCGAGGTCGGCGGCCGCGACGCGGGCCAGCGGCCGCGGGTCCCCGCAGGTGCGCAGGAGGGTCGCGTCGTGGCAGACGGCGAGCTGCCCGTCCGCGAGCGGGCGGACGTCGAGCTCGAGCGCGTCGGCCCCGAGCTCGAGGGCGAGGTCGTACGCCGCGAAGGTGTGCTCCGGCGCGTAGGCGGAGGCTCCGCGGTGCGCGATCACCGCGGGTGACGGGATGGGCACGGCCATGAGAGTGATCCTCGCCCCGGACGGTACCCGGGTTGTCGCCAGGATGTTGCACGCCGGTGACCATCCTGGTCGTGGCCGTATCATGGAAAGCCAGTCGGATATCACCTGAATGACAGAGGAGACGAGCGCATGGCACTGACGATCGGCGACACCGCACCGGACTTCGAGGCGGACACCACTGAAGGCCGCCTGAAGTTCCACGACTGGATCGGTGACAGCTGGGCCGTGCTGTTCTCGCACCCGCGGGACTTCACCCCCGTCTGCACCACCGAGCTCGGGTACATGGCATCGATCAAGCCGGAGTTCGATCGTCGGGGCGTGAAGATCATCGGCCTCTCCGTGGACCCGTCCGACAACCACGAGCGGTGGGCCGCCGACATCGAGGAGACCCAGGGCACGCGCCCCAACTACCCGATGATCGCCGACACCGACTTCAACGTCTCCAAGCTCTACGGGATGCTGCCGGCCGAGGTCGAGGGCGACCCGACGGACCGCACCCCGGCGCAGAACCAGACGCTGCGCAACGTGTTCGTCATCGGGCCGGACAAGAAGGTCAAGCTCGTCCTGATCTACCCCATGACCACCGGCCGCAACTTCGACGAGGTGCTGCGCGTGATCGACTCGCTGCAGCTGACGTCCGCCCACCAGGTCGCCACGCCGGCGCAGTGGCAGCCGGGCGGCAAGGTCATCATCGCCGGCTCGGTCAGCACCGACCAGGCCAAGGAGCGCTACCCGGACGGCTGGGAGGAGCCCAAGCCCTACATCCGGATCGTGCCGGACCCCGTCAACGGCTAGGCGCCTCACGGGCGGGGCGGCGCAGGTATCGTCCCGCCCATGGACGACGAGCGGCTGTTCGGCGTGCGGACCAAGGCCCTCCCGGACGGCGTGGCGGTCGTCGCCCGCGGGGAGATCGACCTCTCATCCTCGGGCGACCTGCGCCAGGCCTTGACGGAGGCGGAGGGGGATCCCGTGATCCTCGACCTGCGCGAGGTGACCTTCCTGGACTCGAGCGGCCTCGGCGTGATCGTTGGGCAGAACAAGCGCGCGGCGGCGGAGGGCTTCCGCTTCGCCGTCGCCGTCGCGGGCGCGCCGGCGGTCCGGCGCATCCTCGAGCTCTCCGGCCTGGCGAAGGTGCTCGAGGTGGTTGAGGACCCCGCCGAGTCGGTCGGCTAGGACCCGCCGTGACCGACGCGGCGAGCGCGGGTCCGCGGGCGGTGCTGGCGCGCACCGGCGAGGTCGGCCGCGCGCTGCTCGACGTCGACTGGTCCGCCACCCGGCTCGGCCCGCCGGAGGACTGGCCGCAGAGCCTGGCGACGGCCGTGCAGCTCATGCTGCAGTCGCGCTTCGCCATGTGGATGGCCTGGGGCGAGGACCTCACGTTCTTCTGCAACGAGGCCTACCGCCAGGACACGCTCGGGACGAAGTACCCCAGGGCGCTCGGGCGCCCGGCGAGCGAGGTGTGGTCGGAGATCTGGCCCGACGTCGTCGATCGCGTCGAGGCGGTCGTCGGCCGCGGGGAGTCCACGTGGGACGAGGGGCTGATGCTCTTCCTCGAGCGCAGCGGCTTCGTCGAGGAGACCTACCACACGTTCTCCTACAGCCCGATCGCCGGCGACGACGGGAGCGTGCAGGGGCTGCTGTGCGTCGTGAGCGAGGACACGACCCGCGTCATCGGCACGCGCCGGATGACGACGCTGCGCGACCTCGGCTCCGACCTCGCGGCGGTGCGGACCGAGGCGGAGCTGCTCACGGCGGCGTGCGCGCGCCTCGCGGACAACCAGGCCGACCTCCCGTTCGCGCTCACCTACCTCCTCGGCCCGGACGGGTCCGCGTGCCACCTCGCGTGCGCGAGCGGGATGGAGGCGGGGCACCCGGCCGCACCCGAGACCATGGCGGTGCACCAGGATGCGACGTGGCCGCTCGCGGGCCTGGAGGAGCCGCTGCTGGTCGCGGACCTCGCGGACCGCTTCGAGTCGCTGCCCACCGGCGCGTGGGACGTGCCCCCCGAGCAGGCGCTGGTCGTCCCGCTCGCCTCCCAGGGCACCGGCGCCGCCTACGGCGTCCTGATCGTGGGCCTCAATCCGCATCGGCCCGTCGACGCGGAGTACCGCGACTTCGTCGGCCTCGTGGCCGGTCAGTTCGCCGCCGGCCTCGCCTCCGCGCGCTCCTACGAGGCCGAGCGCCTGCGCGCGGAGCAGCTCGCGGAGGTCGACCGGGCCAAGACCCAGTTCTTCACGAACGTCTCCCACGAGCTGCGCACGCCGTTGACGCTGCTCGTCGGCCCGGCCGAGGACGCGCTCGCCGACACGGGCGAGCCGCTGGCGCCCGCCCAGCGCCGGCGCGTGGAGGTGATCGCCCGCAACGGCGAGCGCCTGCTGAAGCTCGTCAACACGCTGCTGGACTTCTCCCGCCTGGAGGCCGGCGGCGCCGATGCGCAGTTCGAGCCGCTGGACCTCGCCCGCCACACCGCGGAGATGGCGAGCATGTTCCAGTCCGCCGTGGACCGCGCCGGGCTCACGCTGACGATCGAGTGCCCGCCCCTGCCCGAGCCGGTCCACGTCGACCGCGAGATGTGGGCCAAGATCGTCCTCAACCTCGTCTCCAACGCACTGAAGTTCACCTTCGAGGGCGGCATCACGGTGCGGGTGCAGGCCGTCGGCGACGTGGCGCGCCTGACGGTGGCCGACACCGGCATCGGCGTCGACGAGGCCCACCGGGCCCGGCTGTTCGAGCGCTTCCATCGCGTCCCGGATGCGCGCTCGCGCACGCACGAGGGGTCCGGGATCGGGCTCGCCCTCGTCGCCGAGCTCGTTGCGCTGCACGGCGGGAGCGTGGCCGTCGCGAGCACGCCCGGCGAAGGGACGACGTTCACCGTCGAGGTCCCGTTCGGCACCGCCCACCTGGACCAGGCGGCCCTGACCCCCGCGCCCGGTGCCGACGACGCTCGCGTGACGCTGCAGGCGCGCGGCTTCGTCAACGAGGCGATGCGCTGGCTGCAGCCCGAGGCGGCGCCCGCGGCGGCGGCGGACCCCGACGACGGCCGCGCGCGGATCCTCATCGCCGACGACAACGCGGACATGCGCGCGTACATGAGCGAGCTGCTCGCCGAGGAGTACGCCGTGCAGACCGCCCCGGACGGTCGCGTCGCGCTCGAGCTCGCCCGGGCCGACCCACCCGACCTCGTCCTCACCGACGTGATGATGCCCGGCCTGGACGGCTTCGGGCTGCTCGCGGCCCTCAACGCGGACCCCGCCACGATGCAGGTGCCGGTCGTGATGGTCTCCGCCCGGGCCGGCGAGGATGGGACCATCGAGGGCCTGGAGGCCGGGGCCGACGACTACCTCGTCAAGCCGTTCGCCGCGCGCGAGCTGCTCGCCCGCGTCAAGAGCAACCTCGAGCTCGACCGCGCGCGGCGCGTCGCCGAGCGGTTGCGTCACACCCAGCGCCTGGTCGACCAGGCGCAGCGGCTCGCGGGCGTCGGCAGCTACGAGGTCGACCTCGCGACGGGGTCGATCGTGGCCTCCGTCGAGCTCATGCGCCAGCTGCACCTGTCGCGTGAGCAGCTCGAGGTCAACGGCCTGGAGCGGGCGCTCACCGAGCGCCTGCATCCCGAGGACCTCCCGCACGTCACCGCCGCCCTCGAGCACGCGATGCAAACGGGCGAGCCGATCGACTACGAGGCGCGCGTCGTCAGCCCCGGCGGGGCCGTGCGCACCTACCGGACGCTCGGCGTGATCGAGCACGGCCCCGACGGCGAGCCCGCGCGCCTGAGCGGCTCCAACCAGGACATCACGGAGCAGCGCGAGGCGGAGCGGGTGATGGCCGCAGCGACCGCCGAGCGCGAGGCCGCGGCGCGCGAGCGCGCGATCGCCGACGAGCTGCAGCGCTCCCTGCTGCCCGAGCTGGTCGTCGACGTCGACTTCCTCGAGGTGGCGACCTACTACCAGGCAGGCGCCGAGGGCACCCAGGTCGGCGGCGACTGGTACGACGTGATCGAGATCGGCCCGGGCCGGACCGCCCTGGTCGTCGGCGACGTCATGGGCCGCGGCGTGCGCGCCGCCGCGATCATGGGACAGCTGCGCGCCGCCGTCCGCGCGTACGCCCGCCTGGACCTCCCGCCCGCCGACGTCCTCGAGTCCCTCGACGGGGCCGTGCGCGACCTCGACGCCGAGCACATCGCCACGTGCGTCTACGCGGTCTTCGACGCCAACCAGGGGACGCTGGCCTACGCCAACGCCGGCCACCTCCCGCCGCTGCTGCGTCTCGACGGCGAGGCGCCGCAGCGCCTGGACGCCGCCGCCGGCCCGCCGCTGGGCAGCGGCCCGTTCGCGCTGGGCGAGGACACCGTCGCCCTGCCCGCCGGCAGCCTGCTGACCCTCTACACCGACGGGCTGGTCGAGCGCCGCGACCGGCCGCTGGACGTCGGCATCGACGCCCTCGGCACCCACCTCGTGTCGGCGTCCGCCACCACCGGCGACGTCCCCCAGCAGCTCGTCCGGGCGCTCGTGCCCGACGGCAGCGACGACGACATCGCCGTGCTCGTCGCGCGCGTCCCCCCGCTCGAGCGCGGGGCCACGACGACGCTCGCGATCGACGCCGAGGCCTCGGCCATCCCTCGCGCCCGGGCGTTCGCGGCCGAGTCGCTCGGCGACCTCCCGGACCCGGTGCCTGACGACGCCCTGCTCCTCGTCAGCGAGATGGTCACGAACGCGATCCTGCACGGGCAGCCGCCGATCCGGCTCCACGTGCAGCGCCGCGACGCGCAGGTGCTGATCGAGGTGGAGGACCAGGCCACCGCGATCCCGCGCAAGCGCCGGCCAGGCCCCCACGACGAGCACGGCCGCGGCCTGCAGCTCGTGGACGCGATCGCGAACGAGTGGGGCATCCGGCCGACGCCGCGGGGCAAGGCCGTGTGGTGCCTGCTCGGCCCCGCCGCCTGAAGCCGGCAGTTGCGGCGGCCCAGAACGGGTACGAGCGGTCGTGTGGACGACTTCGGCGTGACCCATGGGACCCGCGAGCCGGCCGAGGTCGTCGCGGTGCGCGGCGAGCTCGACGCCTACAGCTGCACCAGTCTCGAGTCCGAGATCGACGTCGCCGTCGGCCACAGCGAGCGACCCGTCGTGATCGACCTGACCCACGTCGCGTTCATGGACTCCACCGCCATCGCCCTCCTGCTGCGCACCCGTGAGCGGCTCGCCGCCGCGCGGCGCCGCCTCGTGGTGGTCGGCCAGCGCCCGCCCAACGGCCGGCTCTTCGCCCTCACCGCCGTCGACCAGGTGCTCGAGCTCGAGCCCAACGTCGACGACGCGCTGCGCCTGCTCGCCGGCTAGCGCCGCTGCGAGCCCGGCGAGGCCTCGTCGTCGAGGTCCAGCAGGTGGTCGATGTGCGCCACGAGGGCGGCGGCCTCCTTCGTGCCGATCTGCAGCAGCACCTCGCGGCAGGCGACCAGCAGCTCGTCGCGCAGCTCGAGCTCCTCGGCCGGATCGGGCTCGCTCCCCCACCGGTCTGCTCCAGGACCGGGCATCGGCGGCAAGCTACCGGCTGTCCAGGCGCACCCGTTCGAAGACCGTGGCGCGCAGCGTGGTGCGCACCCTGGGCGCCGCGCTCGTCGTCCACGTGCCGACCCGGAGCAGACGGCCGTCGGAGGCCAGCGTCGAGGCCAGCTCGATGGCGCGCCGGCGCACGACGGCGGGCAGCGGGGCGGCGGGGCCCCGGCGCAGCCGCAGCGGCGCGATCAGGACGACGCGCCGGCCGAGCGGCAGCCCGGCGACGACCCGGTCGGCCAGCCGCGCCGTGGCGGCGCGGTCCATGCGCGCGACGAGATCACGCCAGTCCGTCACGGCCGGGTCCGCGACCGGCCCCGTCGGGGTCATGAAGCGCAAGCCCGCCGGCAGGTACCCGGCGACGAGTGGGACGTGCTGGGGCCCGGCGACGAACGCGACGTCCCCCGCCCGCAGCTCGGGTGCCAGCGCGGCGGCGAGCGCGCGGGCGTTGGACTTCACGAGCGGCGGGGTCCACACGGCGCACGCGAGCACGGCGGCGAGGACCAGCGCGAACGTCGCGCGTGACCAGGCGGCGGCGAGCACGCCGGCGACCCCGAGGACGAGGGGGCCGACGAGCACGGCGAGGTAGCGCTCGGCCCACGCCGCCTCCCCCTGGTTGGCCAGCCACGCGAGCGCGGCGGTGGAAGCGGCCACGGCGAGCAGCAGGACGGCGTCCGGCGCCACCACGCGGCGGCGCGCGGCGAGCGCGAGCGCGGCGCCGATCGCCGCGGCGGCGGGCACCCCGGCGAGCGCGGCGGGGACGGCGAGCAGCTGCCACGCAGCGGGGGCCCGGGCCCAGGGCGCCGCGGTGTGGCGAACCTGGAAGAGCAGGGAGGGCACCCAGGGCGCGTACAGGACGGCGACGACGCCGAGGCAGAGCAGCCCCGCTCCCAGGGGCGCGCGGCCGCGGCGCCGGCGCAGCGTCCAGGCGAGACCGACGGCCGCGGCGAGGAACAGCCCCCAGTTGTGCGTGTAGAGCACGGCGGTGAGCGCCAGCGCGAGTGCGACGGCGTCGCGCAGGCGGCCGGTGCGCAGCGCGCGCAGGGCGGTCGCCGCCACCACGAGCGAGAGGAGCGCCACGAGCGCGTACATGCGCGTCTCCTGCGCGTAGCGCGTCATGAACGGCAGCACCGCCACCGCGGCCGCGGCGAGCCGGCCGGCCTGCGGGCCGAACGCGTCGCGCCCCGCCCACCAGGCGACGGGGATCGTCGCGGCGGCGAGCAGCGCCGAGAGCCCGCGCGTGGCCGCCTCCCCGTCGCCCACCAGCGTCATCCATCCGTGCAGCAGCAGGTAGTACAGGGGCGGTGAGCCGTCCAGGCGCAGGGTCTGCGGGATCGCGTGCCAGGGCTTGGCGGCGATCCCGACCGCGATCGACTCGTCCGTCCAGTAGCCGGCGCCGAGTGCCGTCGTGCGAAGGAGGACGGAGAGCACGACGAGCGCGCCGAGTGCCGCCGCTGGCGCGGCGGCGGTCCTGAAGGTGGCCGGCACCGCGCCCACCGTGGCTCATCGGGGTGAGCCGGACGTGAGCGCCCCGCGCCCGCGGGTAGCTTCGGGCCATGACCAGCCGCCCACCCCGCCCGGAGGACCCCGTCGTCTGCGAGCCGCTGCGCACGGCGGTCGGCCGCTACGGCGGGATGTTCCGCGACGTCCCGGCAGCGACCCTGGCCGCGACGGTCATCCGCGCCCTCGTCGAGCGCACCGGCATCGACACGTCAGACGTCGACGACGTGCTGCTCGGCCAGGGCTACCCCAGCGGCGAGGCGCCCGCCATCGGCCGGGTCGCCGCGCTCGACGCCGGGCTCGGCGTCGAGGTCCCCGGCATGCAGCTCGACCGCCGCTGCGGCTCCGGCCTGCAGGCGGTCGTGACCGCGGCGATGCAGGTGCAGACGGGCGCCGCCGACCTCTTGATCGCCGGCGGGGCGGAGAGCATGAGCCAGGTCGAGCTCTACTCCACGGGGCTGCGCTGGGGCGTGCGCGGCGACGGCGCCCCGTTGCACGACCGGCTCAGCCGCGCCCGGGTGACCGCGGGCGGCGAGCACTTCCCCGTCCCGGGCGGGATGCTCGAGACGGCCGAGAACGTGCGCGAGGACTGGACGATCGGGCGCGAGGAGCAGGACGCCTACGCGCTGCGGTCGCACCAGCGGGCGGTCGCGGCGCAGGAGGACGGCCGCTTCGCCGAGGAGATCGTCCCGGTGCAGACCATCGATCGGCGCGGCGGAGCCCTCACCCTCGACCGCGACGAGCACCCGCGCGCCGACGCGTCCCTCGAGTCGCTCGCCGCGCTGAAGCCGATCCGCCGCGAGCTGGACCCGGCGTCGACCGTCACCGCCGGCAACGCGAGCGGCCAGAACGACGCAGCGTCCGCATGCATCGTGACGACGCGGGCGACGGCCGACGCGCGCGGCTTGCGGCCGCTCGCGCGTCTCGTCAGCTGGGCGGTCGCCGGCGTCCCGCCGCACACGATGGGGATCGGGCCCGTGCCCGCGACGGCCAAGGCGTTGGAGCGCGCCGGCCTCACGCTCGCCGACATGGACCTGATCGAGCTCAACGAGGCGTTCGCGGCCCAGGTCCTGGCCTGCACCCGTGCGTGGGACTTCGGCGAGGCCGACTTCGAGCGCCTCAACGTCAACGGCTCGGCCATCTCGCTCGGGCACCCGATCGGCGCCACCGGCACGCGGATCCTCACCACGCTCCTGCGCGAGCTGGATCGCCGGGAGGCGCGTTACGGCCTGGAGACGATGTGCATCGGCGGCGGCCAGGGCATCAGCGCGATCTTCGAACGCGAGGCCTGACCGGTCGCCGGGGCGTCAGAGGGCCTTGGCGAGCACCACGAACCGGAGGTCCGGCACGAGCGTCCGGCTGCTCGGCGGCAGGTCCGTCGGGAACGGCCGCCGCTCGCCCGTGCGGGCGAACCCGAGGCGCTCGTACCAGGCGATCAGCTCGGCGCGCGGCTCGAGCACCTGCATCTCCAGCGTCCTCGCGCCGCGGGCCACGGCGAGCGCCTCGGCGGCCGCGACCATGCGGCGGCCGGTGCCGGCCCCCTGGGCCCCCGGCCGCACCGCGAAGGCGCCGAAGTAGGCGCGGGCGCCGCCGCGGTCTGAGACCTGGCAGCAGGCCAGCAGGCCCGCCGCGTCCTCGAGCACCAGCAGGTGGTTGCGCGGGTCGGCGAGCTCGCCCGCCACGTTCTCGGGCGTCGTGCGCTGCCCCGCGATCAGATCCGCTTCCGTCGTCCAGCCCGCGCGGCTCGAGTCGCCCCGGTAGGCGGACTGGATCAGCGCGGCGATGGCTTCGGCCTCGTCGGGACGTGCGGGGCGGATCAGGCCCGCAGGCGATTCGGTGCTCACCCCGGCCATTGAAGCGCAGGGGCCGCGGCCGGTAGGGTCATACGAATGATGCGCGTGCTCGTGACGGGGAGCTCGGGACACCTCGGCGAGGGTGCCGTACGCGGGCTGCGGGCGGCCGGTCACACGGTCACCGGCCTCGACCTGCTCCCCGGCCCGACGACCGACGTGGTGGGCTCGATCGTCGATCCCGCGGTGGCCGCCGCGGCGGTGCGGGACGTCGACGCGGTGCTGCATGCCGCGACGCTGCACAAGCCGCACGTCGGCTCCCACACCAAGCAGGACTTCGTCGACGTCAACGTGACGGGAACCCTGAACCTCCTCGAGGCGTCCGTGGCGGCCGGCGTCGCCCGCTTCGTGCTGACGAGCAGCACGAGCGCATTCGGCCGCGCGCTGACGCCCGCGCCAGGAGAGCCTGCGGTGTGGGTCACCGAGGACCTGAAGGCGCGCGTGCGCAACGTCTACGGCGCGACGAAGACCGCGGCCGAGGACCTGTGCGAGCTCGTCGCGCGCGAGCACGGCCTCGCGTGCGCCGTGCTGCGCCTGTCGCGCTTCTTCCCGGAGGCCGACGACCGCGAGGAGGCCCGTGGCGCCTTCGCCGATCTCAACCTCAAGGTCAACGAGCTGCTGCACCGGCGGGTCGACCTCGCCGACGCCGTCGAGGCCTGCCGGCTCGCGGTCGAGCACCCCGAACCCGGCTTCGACCGCTTCGTCATCAGCGCCACCACGCCGTTCACCCCGGCCGACCGGATGGCGCTCATGACCGACGCGCCCGCGGTCCTCTCGCAGCGGGTGCCGGGATGGGAGGCGGTCTACGCCGCGCGTGGCTGGCGCCCGCCGGCGGTCGTCGAGCGCGTCTACGTCAACGCGCACGCGCGGGAGACGCTCGGGTGGCGACCGCGGCACGACTTCCCCGCCGCCCTCGCCGCGCTCACCCGGGGCGAGGATCCCCGCAGCCCGCTGGCGCTCGAGGTCGGCGCGAAGGGCTACCACGCCACCACGACCGGGGTCTACACGACCCGCGCGGGGTGACGGGGCCGCCGATCGGATCCCGCCGCCCGCGACCGGGTAGAGGCCCCGCCGTGACATCCACCCAGCGCACCCAGGACCCGTTCGACCGCATCGGCGTCGTCGTGCACCCGACCCGCGACCTCGACGATCCCCTGCGCACGCTGGCGGCGTGGTCCGCAGAGCACGGCGCCCAGGTGGTGCAGGTGCCCACCCCGGGCGGGAACCGCGAGGTCGCGCCGCCGGCCGACGCCGCGGACTGCGACCTGATCGTCGCGCTCGGGGGCGACGGGACGACGCTCGTGGCGCTGCACGCCGCCGCGGCTGCCGGCCGGGCGGTCCTCGGCGTCGCGTGCGGCAGCCTCGGGGCGCTCACCGCGACGAGCCCCGCCCAGTTCGGCGCGGCGCTCGATCGCGTCAGCACCGGGGACTGGGAGGCGCGCAGGCTCGCGGCCCTCGTCGCCACCCCGGCCGACGGCGCGGATGAGGGGTTCACGGCGCTCAACGACCTCGTCCTCGTCCGCGACGGCGCCGGCCAGGTCGTCGTCGAGCTCGCCGTCGACGGCGAGCGCTTCATCCGCTACTCCGGCGACGGCCTGATCGCCGCGACGCCCCTGGGGTCGAGCGCCTACACGCTTGCCGCCGGTGGCCCGATCCTCGCCCCCGGCACCAAGGGCCTGGTCCTCACCCCGCTCGCACCCCACGGGGGCGTCGTGCCGCCGCTCGTCACGACGGAGTCGACGGTCGCCCGCGTCGTCCTCGACCCTGGGCACGGGGGCGCGCGGGTGGAGGTCGACGGTCGCATCCGGTCCGCGCTCGCACCCGGGCGGCCCGTCACCTGGGAGCTGCGGTTCGCACCCGCCTACGCCGAGCTCGTGTCGCTGGGCGACCAGGAGCCGATGCTCACGGGCCTGCGCCGGCGCCGGCTGCTGCTGGACTCGCCCCGGGTGCTGGCGCGCGACGCCCGCGAAGGCCGCTAGCCGAGCAGGCGCCCGACGAACGCCACAGCGTCGTGTGGCGTCCCGTCGGCCTGGCGGCGATGCACGTACTCCGTGCGTGAGAGCTCCTCAGCGTCGGCGAACAGCGTCGCGATGAACTCGGGATAGCCGCTGTCGATGCCCGCCGGGTCCGTGCTGCCCGGCAGCAGTGCCGGGGTGACGGCGAACGCGAACAGGCCGCCGGGTTCGACGAGGTCCAGCGCGCGGCGCAGCGCGGCCGGCGGGACGTGGCCGACGCCGATGGCCGCGAGCGCCAGCAGGGCGGTGAAGCGGTGCTCGCGCAGGCCATCCAGCCCGCGGGCGCCGGGATCGAGGAGGTCGCCGACCAGGTACTCGCGGTAGGTCCCGGGGCGGTCGCGCTCCGCGGCCTCGCGCGCGGCCGGCTCGAGGTCCAGGCCGACGACATGGGTCACGCCCAGCGCGCGGATGAGCTCCCCGCCCTTGCCGCCCCCGGCGCCGAGGTCGAGCACGCGCTCGTCCGCCGGCGCCCGCCCGAGCTCGGTGAGGACGCGACCGTACGCCGCGACGACCTCGGTGGTGGACCGCATGCCGAGCTCGTCGTAGAAGACGCGTTCGTAGAGGCCGGGCTCGCGGTAGAGCGCGGCGTAGTCGTGGAAGGCCACGCGCCGGCGACCGTCGGCGGCGGTGTACTCCAGCCACGTCTCGTCCGGCGCGAGGACCACCGGTCCGAGCGGGTCGTCGTCCATGTGGACTCCCCCTACCCACGATGGGGGAACCGACGCTCGAGGTCGCCGCCGTGCAGGTGTCGCTCCTGACCCCGCTGACACCTAGTCGTCGACGACGTAGAACGTCTCCTCGAGGCGGCTCACCGCGAAGAGCCGGCGGACCTGACGCGGGCCGGGCACCAGCAGCAGCCCCCGTCCGGCGATCTCCATCCGGTGATGCGCCAGCAGCAGCGTGCCGAGGGCACGGACGTCGAGGAACGTGGTCTCGCGCAGGTCGATCACCACGCAGGCCGCGTCCGTCCCCTCCGCCCATCCGAGTGCCGCGCGCAGGTCGGGGAGGCGCTCGAGGTCGATCTCCCCGGTGGGCGCGATCCGCGCGTCGTCGCCCGCGCGCGACCGGCCGATCCACCAGGGCGGCGACTCGGGTGCGACGGTCGGCGGGTCCATCAGGCGCGACTCCTCGACGGTGCGGGGTGGGCGGTGACGCCGATGTCTCGACCCGGTTCCGCGCGCGGCGCCGAGGTCGTCCCAACGACCGAGGATGGTGCAGGACCGGCCTCAGGGACCGGTGCGGGCCCGTTCGATGCTACTGGGCGCGCTGTCGCCGCGCCAGCGCGGTCAGGGGATCACCCCCGGTCAAACCGCGCCCCGACGGAGGGGCGCGAGCCCGGGCGCCCCGGCGTGTAGCGGCCGGAGCCTCGGCGGGTCGCCGTGCCACGCGTCACCTCCACGAGCGGGACGACGCCCCGTCCGCGGGCCAGACATCGGGGACAGGCGCCGAGCGGGGTCCCGGGAGCACCGGGATCGACCACGGTGAAGCGGCATTCAGGACAGGTCACGCGGCTCATGTCTGAACCTTAGTGCCGATCCGCACGAGGACGGAAGGGCGGTGGTCAGGCACCGGTCGTGGGGTGTCAGCGTGCGGTCAGGGCCGGCCGTGGACGCACAGCCGGAACGTGCGGGTCTGGCGCAGCACTCGTCCTCGGGCCGTGCGCCCGGTGATCCGCACCCGGACCTTGCCCGCGGGCAGCCCACGGAACGAGAGGCGCAGCTTGCGCCCGCTCGCACGGCGGCGTACCGGCTTGCGTCCGGCCACCCGGACCACGACCGACCGCACGCGCCGGCCCCGGACCCTGCGGACCGAGATCCTCACCGTCCGCCGTGAGGTGCAGCGGCGCGGCGTCGCGGCCGTCGGCTGGGCGAGGTTCGGTGCGAGGACGGGCCGGGTCGCGGCCGGGTCGACGGCGGGCAGGGTCGCCCGCGCCCGTGTCACCGACAGCGTGCCGGTGGCGCGCTGCGGTAGGTAGACGCCGGAGCCCGGGATCAGCTGGACCTCGTAGCGGTCCCCCGGGTTGATCCGCGTGGCGATCTCCTCGAGATCGACCGAGGCCGAGTGCTCCTCCCCGTCGAGCTCGACGGTGACCGGCACGACCTGGTTGCCGACGACGAGCCGTCGCTTCGTGTCGACGAGCTGCGCGTAGACGTGGACGGGGGCGCCGAGGCCGGTGCCCGTTCCCCGGTAGGTGAGGTCGAGCTTCGGGGCGCCGACGACGTCGACGGACCTCTCGGGGGCCGCGAACGGGAGGCGGACCGCCGCGCCGGCGTCGGGCGTGGCGGCGATCAGGAGCGCCCCAGAGGAGACGCTGTCGACCGGGGTGATGGCCAGCGTCCCCGTGCCGTCGGCGGTCAGCGGGGCGCCGGCGGCCGGGGTGAGCGGGTAGTCGGCCGCGGAGCGCGTCTGGCCGTCGTGGGCGGTCCACTCGAACGCCGGCCCCGTGTCCACGCCGCCGTCGCGCTTGACCCAGCGGTCCATCCAGCCCACGACGCGCTTGGTGACGAGGCCGGTGGGCGAGCTGCCGGACAGGCACACGCCGTGGCCGCCGCAGAACCACAGCATCTGCACGGGGACCCGGTTGGCCTTGAGGATCGCCTGGTTGAGGACCGCCTCGTGCGGGGTGAAGAGCGTGTCGGCGGTGCCCTGCACGAGCAGCGTCGGGGCGCTGATGCGCTTGACGAGGTCGCCCGGCCCGCGCGAGCGGAACCACTCGAGCTCGGGCGCCGGGAACGCGCCCGTGGCGAGGGCGCCGGCGAAGGCGCTGTAGACGCGACCGTCGACGCCGCCGAGCTGGGGGCCGACGGGGCTGAGGACGCCGAGCGTCGGGGCCGTCGCCGTGCCGAGGCCGACGAGCGCGCTCGCCCAGCCGCCCTTCGGCGCGCCGTTTTTGTTCAGCGACGTCTCGAGCGAGTGCCATGCGATCGCCGGGGCGATCGCGTCGATGCGCCTGTCGAGGCCGGCCGCGACGAGCTCGATGCCGCCCGCGTAGGACGGGCCGTGCATGCCGATGCGTGGGTCGCCCGGCGCGTCGAGCTGCTGCTCGGGCTGGCCGGCGAGGAAGTCGATCAGCGCCTGGACGTCGCGGCCCTCGAAGTCCGGGCCGTCGACCGAGACGGTGCCGCCGGACTCGCCAAAGCCGCGCGAGTCCCACGTGAGCAGGTTGTATCCCGCGTCCGAGAGCGCCTTGAGGTCCGCCTGGCCGAACGCCTCCATGGCGGTGCCGCCGGAGGTGTCGCGCGAGCGCACCGCGCCCCACCCGTGGGTGACCATGACGGTCGGCGCCCGCCCGTCCGCGCCCGGCTTGGGCGTCGGGATGAACGTCGTCGAGATCGGCGCGCCGTCGAAGGACGGGACGACCACGTCGCGCGGCGCGGCCTGGGCGCCCGCCGGCAGCCCCAGGGCGAGCACCACGCCCACCAACGGCGAGAGCCTCCTCATGCGCCGGACCATACATCGGCAGGAGTGGCGCCGGGTACCGCGCCGCTGACGCCATGGACCTCCAGCCCAAGCTCATCGACGTCCACGTCCCCAAGCGGCCCGAGGGGGCGGTCCTCGTCCTCCACGGCGGCGCGAGCCGGCGGGAGAACATGATGGTCAGCCCGACGCAGCTGTCCGTCCTGCGGATGATCCCGATCGCGCGGCGGATCGCGCGGGCGGGACGCAAGCAGCTCGCGGTGTTCCGGCTGCTGAACTCGCGCCGGGGCTGGGACGCCCACCACACGCCGGTCGACGACGCCCGCTGGGCGATCGGCCAGGTGCGCGAGCGCCTGCCCGCCATCCCCATCTGCTTCGTCGGCCATTCGCTCGGGGGGCGGGCCGCCCTGCTGAGCGTCACCCAGCCCGGCGTGCGCGGGGCGGTGGCGCTGGCGCCGTGGGTCTACCCCACCGACGTCCCGCCCGCGATCGACGGGCAGCAGGTGCGGATCGTCCACGGCGACCAGGACCGCATCGCGAGCCCGCAGCGCTCCGCCGCCCTCGCCCGCGCGATGCAGGGCCGCGCCGACGTCGAGTACGTCGTCGTCGAGGGTGGCAAGCACGCGATGCTGCGCCATGGCCGCCGCTTCGACGGGCTCGCCGCCGAGTACGCCCGGGCGATCCTGCTCGGCTAGCCCCAGCCGCCGAGGTAGGCCTCGAGGTCGGGCTCCGCGTCGAGGCGCTCGAGCGCGTCGGTGGCCTCCGTCCGCGTCTCGAACAGGCTCCCGTCGTCCCAGCGGGCGCAGCGGGCGACGGCGCGGGCGGCCGTCAGCCGGGCCAGCGGCGCGCCGCCGGCGTCGGTGAGGGCGAGCGTCCCGAGCGTCCCCACGCCCACCCGCTCCGCCGCGGCCTCGAGGCCCGCCCCGCGGACCCGCGCGACGGCGGCGAGGTCGATCCGCACGCGGGCGCCGGCCGGGCCGCCGCTGCCGACGCGGTGGTCGGCCGCGAACCAGGCGGCGTGCTCGGGATCCACGCGGACGACCGCGTGCGGCAGCGCCGCGAGGACGGAGTCCACGCACACGAACGTGCGCGCTGCGCTCGCGCCGGCGGGGACGTGGACCTCGACATCGGGCGTGAGCGGCCGGACGCCGTGGCCGCGCGAGCCCACGACGGGGACACGCTGCGTGAGCCGCAGGGTCTCGGCGTTCTTGATCGCCAGACGACCCCCGCGGCCCGCCCAGTCGGGCCCGTCGTGCCACGCGACGGCGTCCGGGACGTGGGCCAGCAGCGCGCCGGCCTGCCACGCGCGGTGGCCCCACTCCCAGTCCTCCCCGCCGTAGGTGTCGTTGCCGGCGTCGAAGGGCCCCGCGGCGGCGAAGATGTCGCGGTGGCAGGTGAGGACCGCCGCGATCACGTAGCGGTAGGCGCGGTGGTCGCTGTGCAGGAGGTCGGCGGTGTGGCGGTAGGCCTCGGTCAGCCACTGCGGCGCGGGGAGCTCCGCCGCCGGGCCGGCCGCCTCGACCGGCGCGTCGACGGCGACGCCGCTGAAGTCGGCGTGGCGGCGGCGCCCGACCGTGACGGCCTCCGGGGCGAGTGCGGGCAGGCGGCTGATCGCGGTCAGGTACCCCGGCTCGGGCGCGGTGTCGGCGTCGAGGAAGCAGAGCACGTCCGCCGTCGTGTGCTCGACGCCGAGGTTGCGCGCCGCCGAAGGCCGCACGCCGCGGTCCTCCTGGCGCAGGAGCGTGACGCCGGCCGGGACGCGCGGCGGCTCCGGCGAGCCGTCGTCGACCACGACGACCTCCGTGCGTTCGCGCGGGTGCGTCTGGCGCGCGACGGCGGCGAGGGTGCGGTCGAGCTCGGCCTGCTGGCGGTAGTGCACGACGATCACGGCGACGGTCGGCGGCTCGGCGGGCTCGAGCCCGTCGAGCAGGTCCCAGCGGTTGCCCGGGACGGGCCCGGTCACCATGCGACGCCCCCGTCCCACCAGCGCAGGTAGGCGCGGGCGACGTCCGGCACGTCGGGCGCGAGCGGGACGCCGTCGTCGATCCAGGTCGAGCCGGGATGGCGGAGCGCGTGCTCGATCGCCGCGGCCATGGCCTCGGGCGGGTAGGGCGTGATCGTCCCGGGGCGCAGCGCGGCGACCTCGCGGGTGTAGCGGCTGTCGGGCGCGAGCGGGCGCCGGCCGGCGCCGATCCACGTCGCGAGCGACCCGGAGGCGGAGACGTGGCGGTGCGCGGCGATCGGGACGGTCGCCCGGCGGCAGCGCTCGAGCAGCGCCGCGTCGTCGAGGAAGCCCGTGACGTCGAAGGGGACGCCGAGCCGGTCCGCGCGCGCGGCGAGCTCGGCGACGTCGCGCTCGTGGCCGGCGGAGGCGCGGCCGAGCGCGACGACCGGCACGCCGCCGATGCGCGCCGCGGCGTCGATGACCTCGCGGTGCCCCTTGCCGGGGTAGACGAAGCCGAGCAGGGCGATCGCCCCGTCGGGCACCGGCCGGGTCGAGACCGGAGGGTGCGGGTCGACGGCGTGGTCGATCACCACCGGGTCGGCCGTGGCCGCCACGTGCTCGCACAGGAGCGCGGCCTCGTGGCGGCTGTTGCACGCGACGGCGCGCGCGGCGTTGACCACGCGCCGGTAGGCGGCGGCGCGGCGCTCGAGGTTGCGCGGCCCGTCCGACGGCTGCGGGACGTCGTGGAGCGTGACCGTCACCGGCCGGCGGGCGGCGAAGCGCTCGAACGCCGCCGCCGCGTCCGCCGGTCCCGCTCCCCAGAGGCGATCGGTGAAGTGCACGTGGGCGCGCTCGTCGGCAGGGGCGTCGGCGAGGGCGTGCACCGCCGCGGCGATCGCCGTCGCATAGCGGTTGACGCCGTGGGCGGGATCGCCGTGGGCGGGCAGGCGCGGCACCCGCGTGCGGGCGCGGCTGCGGACAAGCAGGCCGCTCACGCGTCGACCAGGATCCGCAGGGTCTCGGCGTGGCGGCGCATCCCCGCCGCGACGGCGTCGGGGTGCGCGGCGTAGAAGGCGGCGTGCGCCGCACGGACCGCGTCCGTGCTCACCGTGCGGCCGTCGACCACCCAGTGCTCACGCGGGGCGTCGGGGAGGTCGAAGGCCGCGATCACGGCCGCGGTGCGCGGGGCATGGACGCCGTCCAGCAGCGGGCGGCCGGGGTCGGCGGCGTGCGCGCCGAGCCCGAGGCGCGCGCGCACCCGCGCCGCGATCGTCGCCAGCACCGCGTTGCCCGGGTGGTTGAGCGTGCGCAGCTGCTCGAAGCCGGGGCGCTCGAACAGGTCGGAGACGACGACGGTGTCGTGCGCGGTCTCACGGGCGCGCAGCGCGGCCAGCGACGCCGCGGCGATCGCGCGCACCCGCGCCGGCGTCGGGGCCGCGACGGTCACGCCGGCCGCGGCCGCCAGCCCGCGCAGGTCGTGGTAGGGCACGACGGGCGGGGTCAGCGCGGGGTCCGACGGCGGCCGGACGATCACGTGGGTGGGGTAGAGGCCGGCGAAGCGCACGACGGGGAAGCGGGCCACGCGCGCATGCGCGGGCAGCGCGGCGGCGAGCTGGTCCGCCCCGAGCGGCAGGCCGCGGTAGCCGGCGTGGATCGGCTGCGTGACGAGCACCGCCGCGCGCGCGAGCCAGCGACGCAGGTGCGGGAGGTCGCCGGGGGTCAGCTCGTGCACCGGCGGCATCCGCACGGTGGCGAGGTCGCCGCCGTCGAGCATCACCCGCAGCGACTCCGCCTGGCAGTTGCCGTGCACGAGCGTGACCGGTCCGTCGCCCATGAGCGGCCGGACGCCGTAGAAGACGCCGAAGTGCGCCGTGCGCCCGTCGGCGGCGGCCGATGCGCCGGGGCGGGTGTCGGAGATCGCCGTCATGGCTAGGTCCCCCCTCCGTGCACGCCGCCGCGCCCCCGCCGAGACCGCGCGTCGCGTCCGTCCCGTCGGCCCACCCCTACGTCGAGCACCTCGGCGCCGACGTCGAGCGGCTCCCCGATCCGCCCGTCCCCGGTGCGGAGCCCGGCCAGTGGTGGCCGCCCGGCGTGCTGGACGCCGAGTGGATCGCGGCGCACGCCGGCCGGTTCGACCTCGTCCACGTGCACTTCGGGCTCGAGTCGCTGCCGCTCGAGCGCCTCGAGGACGCGTTCGCCGCCCTGCGCGCCGCGGGACGCCCGCTCGTGCACACCGTCCACGACCTGGAGAACCCGCAGCTCGCCGACCAGGCCGGGCACACGGCGCGCCTGGATGTCGTGATCGCCGCCGCCGACGCCCTGCTCACGCTCACGCCCGGCGCCGCGGCCGAGGTCGCCCGGCGCTGGGGCCGCGAGGCGACGGTCGTCCCCCATCCGCACCTGCATCCGTTCGACGCCCCGCTTCCCGCCGGCCGGCGGCAGGAGGCGCTGCAGGTCGGGGTGCACCTGCGCGGCCTGCGGCCGGGGATCGACGGCCCGCAGACGACGGCCGCCGTCCTGGGCGCCGCGCGGATGCTGCGGGCCGCGGGGCGATCGCTCGCGGTGCGCGTCGAGCTCGGCGACCGGGTCCGCGACGTCGGCGCACGCGACGAGGTGCGGGCGTTGTGCGCCGGTGAACCGGGCGTGACGCTGGTGGAGCTGCCGCGGCAGACCGACGGCGAGCTCGCCGCCGCCCTCGCGGACCTCGACGTCGTCGTCCTCCCGTACACGCACGGGACGCACTCCGGCTGGCTCGAGCTGTGCTGGGACCTCGGGGCGACGGTCGCCGCGCCTGACGTCGGCCACGTCCTCGAGCAGCACGAGGACGGGTCGGTCGCCGCGTTCGCCCGCGGTGATGCGGCCGCCCTGGCGGCCGCCCTGGAGCAGCTGGCGGCCGCCGGGGCGCACGCCCGCCCGGGCAGCGCCGGCCGGCTGGCGCTGCAGCATGAGCGCCGCGCGCAGCGCCGCGAAGCCGCGATCGACATCGCCGCCGCGCACGACGCCGTCTACCGGCGGGTCCTCAGCCGACATCGGCCGTGACCCGCTGCAGGACGTCGCCGCTCGGCGTCCACCGGACGAGGCCGGCCTCCGCGAACGCCTGGAGCCACCCCTCCATCGGCCAGCGCCCCCAGGCCGCGCGGAAGCGGCGGGCGTTGCGGACGATGTCGTCGAGGTGCTCGACGGGGGGGCTCGAGACGGGGTGGTGCTGGTGGTGCGCCCACGCGCCCCCGACCCAGGTGATGGGCACGCCGGCCGCCTGGGCGCGCAGCCCGTAGTCGGTGTCCTCGGCGCCGTAGCCCTCGTAGCCGGGGTCGAAGCCGCCGATGCGCTCGTGCACCCGCGGCGTGAGGGCGAAGGCGAGCGACCAGAACCGCTCCGGACGGGCCTCGGGAACGAGCGCTCCCGGCGCGGGGGCCGGCCGGCCCAGGCGCACCGCGGCGGCGCGGGCCGCCGCGAGCTCGGCCTCCGTGGGGTGGTCGCGGTCGTCGGGGAGCGCTGCCAGGCGGCCGACGGGCCAGACGAGCAGGTGCTCGCCGCCCGTGGCCTCCACGGCGGCCATGACCGGGGAAAGCAGGTCGGGCGCCGGGATGCAGTCGACGTCGAGGCAGACGACGACGGGCGTGCCGGCCGCGGCGATCGCCGCGTTGCGGGCGGCGCCGACCGGCAGTGGCCCATCCGCCGCGGCGGGCCGGTGCAGGACCTCCGCACGGAGGCCGACGAGGGGCCGGGCGTCGAGCGCGACCACGAGGTGCCGGGCGGGGGCGGGGTCCATCGCCGCGACGGCGGCGACCTGGCGCTCCAGGTGGCGGCGGCGGCCCGCCGCGACCGTGACGACCGCGGCGCGGCCGCCGGCGGCGGGCCCGTCCCCGCCGGGAGCCCGGCGCGCGGCGGCGCTCACGCCGCCACGGCGGCGACGGCCCGCGCGGACGGCGTCCGGTCGGAGCGGCTGGCGGCTGCCTGCACGAGCGCCGCGAGGCGGCGTGCGCCCTTCCCGTCGTGGAGCGCCGACCAGCCCGCGGTGTCGCGCGCCTCGGCGGCGGCCAGCAGCGTCGGCCACTCGGCGGCAGGGGGGAAGGCGGGCCGCACCTCGGCGACGCCGAGCCGCTCGAGGGCGCGCCCGGCGTCGGCCTGCTCGTCGAACGGGCGCGGCTGTGGGAGGCAGACGAACGGGCGCCGCGCGGCGGCGACCTCGGCGACGACGTTGCCGCCGGCCGAGCCGACGACGACGGAGCAGCGCCGCAGGAGCGCCTCGACGTCGGCGCCGGACCCGTGGTCGACGACGTTGGGACCGTCGACCCGCAGCGCACCCGCCACGTGCCAGGTCCGCTCCGGGGTGCTCAGGGCCGCGGCGCGCACGGCCGCCGGCGTGATGTCGTGCCCTCCGACGCCCGTCACGAAGAGGACGTCGCCGCCGGACGGGAGCGGGGGGAAGGCAGGCCCGCCGTCGAAGCGCGAGATCGCGCCGGTGAAGACGCGGTTCGGCGTCGGCGGCAGCGCCCCGGGCCGGTCGCCGACCGGCGTCCAGGGACAGGCGACGGCGGCGGCCTGGGCGTAGGCGAGCGCGTGCGGGGCGTCCGTGCGGGTGCCGCGCTGGGCGACGAGGACGGTCGGGATGCCGAGCAGCCGCGCCAGCAGCGCAACCTCGACGGAGACGTCGGCGACCAGGACGTCGGCGCGCACGCGGGCCAGGGCGTCGGCGACCAGCGCCATGCGGGCGCGCAGGCCGGCGTGGCGCAGCGGCGCCCAGTGCAGCGTCCCACGGGCGTCGGCATCCTCCGGCGCGCGCGCGAGATCCAACGGCAGGTCGACCCAGTCGAGCGTCGAGCCGGCGGGGCGCGGGAGGCTCGAGAGCACGACGGGCGGCTCGTCCAGGTGGGGCGCAGTGGCGCCCAGCCGCGCGAGGTGCCCGGCACCCTGGTGATGCACGTACCAGGCGACCGTCATGCGGGAACCGCCGGGAGCGGGTCGGCCTCGTAGCGGATGCGGCGATACAGGCGCTCGTAGCCATGGCCCATCGCGTCCAGGCCGTGACGCGCGCGGGCGTGCCAGCGGACCGCGGAGCGGTCGAGTGCCGAGGCCTCGAGCATCGCCGCGGCGAGCGCGTCGACGTCGTCGGGCCGGCAGAGGCGGCCCCCGGCGCGGCCGACGACGTCGGCGAGGCCGCCGCGGGCGAACGCGGCCACCGGCGTCCCGGTCGCCATCGCCTCGGCGGCCACGAGGCCGAACGGCTCGTCCCACACCGGGGAGACGACCGCCACCCGGCTGCGGCCCACGAGGTCCGCCAGCGCGGGGGGCGCGAGGTGGCCGACGTGGACGACGCCGGCGCCGAGGTGCGGGCGCACGGCGCGCTCGAAGTAGTCGCGGTCCACGATCGGGCCGGCGAGTCGCAGGGCCATGCCGGCGGCCTTCGCGGCGGCGATCGCCAGATGGGGGGCCTTCTCGGGCACGATGCGCCCGCACCACACCGCGGCGTGGCCCCCGGGACCGGCAGGCCACACGCCCATGTCGACGCCGTTGGGGACGACGTCGTCGACCGCCGCCACCGGCTCCCACATCACGGCGGTCGCCCGTGACACCGCGCTCAGGCGCACGGTGCGGCGGACGCCCGGCATGGCGAGGGCGGACTCGAGCCACGGCGTCGGCGGCGTGTGGAGGGTCAGCAGCAGCGGCATCGGCAGCAGCCCGGCCATCGCCACCGGCAGGTGATGGAGCGCGTGGGAGTGCACGAGGTCGAACTCGTCCTCGTCGGCCGCGAGCTCGAGCATCAGCGACTGGTACGCGTGGTGGGCCGCGAGGAAGCCCTCCGGCGGCATCGACACGTCCGCGCGACCGCGCCAGGACGTGGCGTGCCCGAGCCTCAGCGGGCGCAGCGTGACGCCGGGGACGACGCTCCCCGGGGGCGCGAACACCGTCACGTCGTGCCCCTGCTCGGCGAGCCACCGGGCCAGCGCCCACGTCAACGCCTCGAGGCCCCCGGCGAACGGGGGGCGGAGCGGGTTGATGTGGTGGGCGATGACGGCGAGGCGCAAGGACACGGTCCGGATCAGGGGTCCTCCGTGATACGGCCCCGTCCGGGTGCTGGATCCCCCCGCCCCCCGCTGGTCAGGAGCGTGACGGTCGGTCCCGCGCCGCGGAGGAGGGCCTGGCGGCTCGCCCGCCGCGACCTCGAGGCGCTCGGGCACGCCAGCTGACCCTCGGCCTCGCTGATGGGCGGCCGACCGGGGTAGTGCCGGGCCCATGCGAATCGTGGTGACCGGAGCGACGGGCAACGTGGGGACCGCGGTGCTGCGGGCGCTGGAGGCCGATCCCGGCGTCGACGAGGTCGTGGGCATCGCCCGCCGCGTCCCGGACACCGCCACGGGCAAGACGACCTACCACCGCGCCGACATCGCCACCGACGACCTGCGCGCGCCGATGAAGGGCGCCGACGTGGTCGTCCACCTCGCGTGGCTGATCCAGCCGTCGCGTGACGAGGCCACGACCCACGCCGTCAACGTCGCGGGCTCCGAGCGCGTGTTCGAGGCCGCGGCGGCCGAGGCCGGCGCCCTCGTGCACGCCTCGTCGGTCGGCGCCTACTCCCCCGGGCCCAAGGACGACCCCGTGGACGAGTCCTGGCCCACCGGCGGGATCGAGACCTCGTTCTACTCGCGTCACAAGGCCGCCGCCGAGCGCGCGCTGGACGCCGTCGAGGCGGCCCACCCCGACCTGCGCGTCGCGCGCCTGCGGCCCGGGCTGATCTTCCAGGCCGACGCCGCCGCGGAGATCCGGCGCTACTTCGCCGGCCCGTTCCTCCCGGGCGCGCTCGTGCGTCCCGGCCTGCTGCGGGTCGTGCCACGCCTTCGCCGCCTCGTCATCCAGGCCGTTCACGCCGACGACATCGCTCAGGCCTACCGGCTCGCCGCGACGACGCCGAGCGCGAGCGGCGCGTACAACATCGCCGCGGAGCCCGTGCTCGACCCGGCGTCGCTGGCGCAGGCGCTCGGCGCCGTGCAGGTCCCCGCCTCGCCGCGGGTGCTGCGGGCGTTCGCGGACTGGACGTTCAAGCTGCGGCTGCAGCCGACGCCCCCCGGCTGGCTCGACCTCGCCCTGGGCGTCCCCGTGATGGACGCCACGCGGGCGCGGACCGAGCTCGGCTGGGATCCGCAGACGTCCGGGACCGACGCGCTGCTCGAGCTGCTGCGCGCGATGTCCCGCGGCCAGGGCGCGGACACGCCGGCCCTCTCGGAGGACGTCAGCCGCCTCGACGAGCTCCGCAGCGGAGTCGGTGCCAGCAACCCGTAGGATCCGCGCGTGCTGGCCGCCAGCCGTGACCGGATCCTCGCCACGCTGCCCGACACGGCCGGCGTGCTCGACGTGGGTGGCTGGGCCGTCCCGTTCTCGCGTGCGGACCACGTGCTCGACCTCGGCGCGTACGAGACGCGGGCGGGCTGGGGCCACGACGGCGACCCCGCGGCAGAGCGCTTCACGGCCGACACGTGGACCCGGCGCGACGTCTGCGAGCACACGCCGTGGCCCTACGCCGACGACGCGTTCGACTTCGCCATCTGCTCGCACACCCTGGAGGACCTGCGCGACCCGATCTGGGTCTGCGCGGAGCTGAGCCGCGTCGCGCGGGCCGGCTACGTCGAGGTCCCGTCCCGGCTGGAGGAGCAGACATGGGGCTTCCAGGGCCAGTGGACGGGCTGGAGCCATCACCACTGGCTGATCGACGCCGACCAGGGTGCCGGCCGGCTGGACTTCGTGTTCAAGCACCACGTGGTGCACGACCCGCGCTTTCGTCTGCCGACCGCGTTCCGCGACACGCTCGACGACGCGGCGCGCGTGACGACGCTGTGGTGGGAGCGCGCCATCGACGCGCGCGAGCGGATCTTCGACTCCGCCGAGGCGCTGAACGCGTACCTCTCGGAGGTCGTCGAGCGGCACGCGCCGGGCGGCGACCCGCCCCCCGGGCGCCGGCCGCGCGGGCTCCGGCGCCGGGCGTAGCGCCGTAGGCTCCCCGCGTGCCCGCCGACGCGCACCCCGGCGCCGCACCCGCTCCCGCGGCGGGCCGCTTCGCGCACTTCGACGGGCTGCGGGCGATCGCCGCGCTGTCGGTGTTCGGCCTCCACGGCGTCTACCAGATCGCGATCGTGCGCCCGCAGGATCACGGCTGGTACCGCTGGGCCGTCCACCTCGACGTCGGGGTGACGATCTTCTTCGTCATCTCGGGCTTCCTGCTGTTCCGCCCGCTGCTGGCGGGCGCGCTCGCGGGCCGGCCGACCGGCGTGCGCGCCTACGCGTGGCGGCGCGCCGTGCGCATCGTCCCCGCCTACTGGGTCGCGCTGGCGATCATCACCGTGTGGTTCGACCTCACCGAGGTCCAGTCGCTCGGCGGCGCCCTCCGGTTCGGGCTGTTCGCGCAGGTCTACGACGCCTCCGACGCCCTGCGCGGGATGGGCCAGGCGTGGAGCCTGGACGTCGAGGTGCTCTTCTACGCCGTCCTGCCCGTCGTCGCGCTCGTGCCCCTGAGGACGCGATCGCTGCGGGCGAGCCTCGTGGCGGTGCTCGCGTTCGCGGCGGCCGGGCTGGCGTGGCGGCTGTTCGCCGTCACGCAGGTCGACGTGGCCGCGCCCGGCTCGGCGTCGTGGCTGTACGTGCTGCCCGCGCACATGGACGCCCTCGGCGCCGGGATGCTGCTCGCGACGGCGTGGGTCGCCCGCGAGCAGGGCCACCGGCTCCGGGCCGTCGGGGCGCTGGCCCGCCACCCCGGACGCTGCTGGGCAGCGGCCATCGCGCTGTTCATCGTGCTCGGTCTGATCGTGGACGGCGGCACGCGCGCGAATCCGCTGATCACCGACCCGCAGTACGTGGTCGCGCGGACCCTGTACGCGGTGATCGCGCTCCTGATCGTGCTCCCCGCCGTGTTCACGGTGCCCGCCGGGACGCGCAGCCCGGTGCACGGCCTCCTGGCGAGCCGGCCGATGCAGCTGATGGGGCTCGTGTCCTACTCGTTCTACCTGTGGCACTACGCCGCGATCGGCCAGCTGCTGCGCTGGTGGGGACGGCCACCCGCCGGCGTGGCGGAGTGGATCGCGTGGGTCGCCGCGTGCCTGGCCGCCGGGATCGCCCTCGCGGCGCTGTCCTTCGTCCTGATCGAGCGGCCGTTCATGCGGCTCGGGCGTCTGGTGCAGGCGCGGCGCGGGCAGGCGCAGCTCGACGCCGCCCAGCTGCAGGCCGCGCCCTAGGAGCTACACCTAGCGCAGCCGCAGCGAGCGCACGAGCGGCTGGTAGACCGTCGTGTCGACCCGCTCGAACTGGTCCGGCGGCGCCGAGCCGTCGAGCACGACCTCCGTCCGGTCCTTGAAGACGTGGACCGACCGGTAGCGGCGCACGCTCCCGGCGGTTGTCTGCGTCGTCGTCAGCACGATCGCCGGGGCGCCCGCCACCCGCGTCACCCGCTGGGAGTCGATCTTGACCGCGGGATCGCGCTGCTTGACCTGGGCGACGAGCCGGCGCTGGGCGCCGCGCAGCTCCGCGCCCGCCTTCGGCAGCGGCTCCGTGCGCGGGTAGCGCCACACCACGAGCGTCGCGGTACCGGACCGCACGCCGCCGGCGAGCGTGTCCTGCGGCTCGACGTTGGTCCAGCTGCCGGGGGCCGTGAACTTGATGTCGCGGCCGCCGAGGACGACGTCGCGCTTGCCGGACGCCCGCTCCGGGGTCGAGACATCGGGCGCGACGGTGCGCTGGGCGCCGCAGCCGCCGGCCACGATCGCGAGGGCCGCGAGCAGCGTGAGGAGCGTGCGTCGCACGGTCGGGAGGCTAGCCACGGCGCGCCGGCGGTCCCGCCGGGTGTCATGCTCGCGCGATGCGGGCGCGCACCCAGGTGGCGATCGTCGGGGCGGGGCCGGCCGGGCTCCTGCTCGCCCGGCTGTTGGAGCTCGCCGGGGTCGAGACGGTGGTGCTCGAGGTCCGCGACCGCGCCTACGTGCAGGCGCGCCAGCGCGCGGGGATCCTCGAGCAGGGGACGATGGACACCCTCGTCGCGGCCGGGGTCGGTGACCGGATGCTCGCGGAGCGGATGCTGCACGGGGGGATCGACCTGCGCTTCGACGGCACGTCGCACCGCATCGACATCACCGGGCTGACCGGGCGCAGCGTCGCGATCTACGCCCAGACGGAGGTGGTCAAGGACCTCGTGGCCGCGCGGCTCGAGCGCGGTCTGCCCCTCCTGTTCGAGGTCGCCGACGTCGCGGTCGAGGTCGGCGACGCACCCGTCGTCACGTACACGCGCGACGGGAACAGGCACACGCTGCGGGCCGACTACGTCGCCGGCTGCGACGGCTTCCACGGGGTCTGCCGCGACCTCGCCGGGTTCACCGGCGTCGCTGCGCGCGAGTACCCCTTCTCGTGGCTCGGCATCCTGGCCGACGCGCCGCCGTCGGAGCCCGAGCTGATCTACGCCCACCACGAGCGCGGCTTCGCCCTCGCCTCGATGCGCTCGGACGCCATCAGCCGGCTGTACCTCCAGGTGCCCAACGGCGAGGATCCCGCCGCCTGGTCCGACGACCGGATCTGGACCGAGCTCGCCACCCGCCTGCACCGCCACGACGGCTTCGAGCTCTCCACGGGCCCGATCACCGACAAGGGCGTCACGCCGATGCGCTCCCACGTGGCGACGCCGCTGCGCCACGGCCGGCTGTTCCTCGCCGGCGACGCCGGGCACATCGTCCCGCCCACGGGCGCGAAGGGCCTCAACCTCGCCGTCGCCGACGTGACGGTCCTGGCCGCCGCGCTCGCCGACGCCGCCGGCGGGGACGAGCGCGGCATCGACGCCTACTCCGATCGCGCGCTCGAGCGGGTGTGGCGGGCCGAGCACTTCTCGTGGTGGATGACCACGATGCTCCACCGCGCGCCCGGCGCCGACGCGTTCGACCGCGGCCTGCAACGGGCGCAGCTCGACTACGTCGTGTCCTCGACGGCGGCGATGACGACCCTCGCGGAGAACTACGCCGGCCTGCCGCTGTGAGGGCCGCTCAGCGGCCGATGCGGCCCGCCGCGTAGCCGCGGCGCCGACCGAGCCAGGCCAGCGGGGGCATCACGACGCGCTGGACCGGCCGCGGTGGCAGCGGCGTGAGCAGCGTGACCATGTCGCGGTAGTGCTCGACCATCACGGCGGCCTCGAGCAGCCCGGCGAAGGTGCGCGGCAGCGCATGGCGCGTGATCGCCCCCGAGCGCGACAGGCCGGCGGCGTCCTTGAGGAACGCCTCCAGGCTGGACGGTGGCGTCGCCCGGCAGACGAAGTGGGCGACCTCCGTGCCCCGGTTCCTGAACGCGTGCCGCGTCCCCGGGGCGACGATCGCGGTCTCCCCCGGCTCGAGGACCGACCAGCGCCGTCCCGACAGGAACTCGGGCCGGCCGGCGAGCACCTCGAAGCGCTCCTCCATCGCGGGGTGCACGTGTGGCGTCACCCCGCCACCCGGATCGACCCACGTCTCGACGTGCAGGACCGCGCCCTCGGGGTCCTCGTCGGTGGTCCAGAAGCGGCTGCGCATGCGCAGCACCGGATCGCGGGTCAGGTCGTCGTCCATCGCCTGGCGGCCCATCAGCCCGCCGGGGCGGGCAGCTCGCCCACCACGTCTGAGGGGGCGTCGACCTCGACCGGGGCGTTGACGTCGGCGAGCCCGACGTCGAAGGCGAACCGGCCCCCGGCGACCGTCCCGAGGCGCGCCTTCAGGCTCTCCGGGACATCGGCGTGGAAGGCCAGGCGGATCCGCAGCCGCCGCAGGAGCTTGTCCCGCTTGCCGGTCCACACCTCGAGCGAGGCGTCGTCGACGGCCTTGCGCAGCACGTCGGCCTTCGCGGAGCGCAGGTCCGGGACCGAGGCCCCGGCGTCGGCGGCCGCGCCGAAGATGTCCCGGAGGGCGGCCACGGCGTCCAGGGTCGCCGACACGTGGTCGACCGCGACGCCGTCGATCGTCCCCGGGGACTCCGTGCGCGACGAGCGGATCCAGCGCCCGATCGGCAGCTCGACGCCCGCCGCGGCCTGCTCGGCGCCGGCGCGCAGGGCGTCGCTGCGGGCGGCGCCGAGCGCGTAGACGCCGTCGCCCGTGTCGACGAAGGCCGCGGTGCCGTCGCTGATGAACGTCGCACCGCCCGTCCTGGTCCCGGCGATCTGCGTGTAGCGCAGGCGCGCCTTCGGCAGCCGGCCGCGGCGCGCGAGCGCGAGCGGGCCGTCGAGCGCGAAGCCCGCCCGGCCCCCCTCGTCCCCGTCGCGCGGCTCGAGCACGAGGCGCAGGTGCAGGTCGGCGCTGCTGATGTCGCCGAGGTGCGCGCTCGTGGCCCGCAGGGTCTTGCCCGCCGAGCCGTCGGTGGCATCGGCGCCTCCGCAACCGGCCACCAGCATCGACGCGGCCACGACCGCCGGGAGCAGGCGGATCACGGGGTGGACGTCGCCGTCGCGGTGGCCGTCGGCGTGCGGGTCGGGGTCGACGTCGCGGTGGCCGTCGGGGTGGCGGTGGCGGTCGGCGTCGGCGTCGCGGTCGGCGTGGCGGTCGGGGTCGCCGCGCCCGGTGTGGCGGTGCGGGTCGGCGTGGCGGTGCGGGTCGGCGTGGCGGTGACCGTCGGCGTGGCCTTCGGCTTCGGCTTCGGTGTGGGCGTGCCGCTCGGGTCCGCGTCCTCCGGCGGCGGGCGCTTGGGGACCTTCGCCGCGTCGAGCTCCGTGGAGAGCACCGTCGCGAGGTCGGCGGCGATCTGGTCGAGGCTCGTCTGGAGGTCCTCGAGCGGCGGGTCGTCCTTGCGCAGCTGCTTGAGCCGCTTCTCGAGCTCCTTGAGCGCCTTCTTGCCGTCCTTGGTGAAGTCCACCGGGCCGCTCGTGCCGACGACGAACTGGTAGGCGAACGCAGCCGCCTCGCACAGGTCGCAGGTGTCGTTGATGGCGACCGCGAGGTTCTGGGGGGTGACGGTGCCCGCGTCGGCCATCACGAGCACGACCTGGAAGGAGACGGCCACGGCGCGGCATTCCGTGCAGCTCGCGTAGGCCACGGCGGTGTTCGTCTGGTCCACGACGTCGTCCATGGTCTTGCGGACATCGAAGGCGAGCTTGAAGACGCTCGATCCGTCCTTCGTGTTGATCGCCACGGCAGCGGTGTCGTCGCCGGCGGCCAGCGCGGGCACCGCGGGCGCCGCGAGCAGGAGCCCGAGCGCGAGGACGGCGAGGAGGGCGCGGAGGCGGCTCATGGCGTGGGGGCGGCGGTCGCCGCGGCCGTTGGCGTGGCGGTGACGGTGGGCGTCGCGGTCGCGGTCGCGCGCGGCGTGGCAGTCGCTGCCGGGGTGGCGGTGCGCTGGGGTGTGGCGGTCGGCTGCGGCGTGGTCCCCGCCACCGGGGTCGACCCGGGCTGCGCCGCCGTGGTGGGCGCGGGCGTCGCCGTCTGCGCCGGTGTCCTCGTGGCCGTGGGCGACGGTGAAGGCCGTCCGGTCTCCTCACCCGCGGGTGTCGCCGTGCCCTTGGGGCTGCCGCGCCGCCCGACCTTCTCCGTGATCTCGTCCCCGCCCCCGGCGGCGCCCGCCGTGCGGTCGACGTCCGGGGCGTCGGGGTTGGGGTGGCGGAAGGGCGCGCCGCCGAGGTCCTGCTGGCGCTGGACGGTCAGCGACGGGCGACCCGACGGGAGGTGGCGCAGGTCGCGCACCGCGGAGACGAGCGTGCCCTTCTCCCCGCGCTGGATCGGCCGGTAGTCCCCGTTGGGCCACCAGACGAACGCGACGCCGCCGAGGAGCGCGGCCGTCCCGGCCACCACGGCGGCGCGGCGCGGCGGGCTGCCGGCCGACCAGGCCCACGCGCCCGTGCCGAAGCGGCGCCCGACGCGGGAGGTCGAGTAGACCATGCCGACGAGCGGCAGCACGAGCAGGAGCATCTCCAGCACGTCCTTGACGCCCGCGAGGGCCTTCCCGCCGGAGAACTCGTCCCCCACGCGGTTGGCGTGCAGCAGGAAGGAGTCGTAGGCGGTGGCGAACGCGCGCGGGGCGTGGGCGATCATCACGACGAACAGCAGCGCGATCAGCGGCACGATCACGAGCACGTAGCTCGTGACGATGCGCCGCACCCACGGCTTGAGCTCCTCCACGCGCTTGTCGGGCTCGCGGCCCGGGCGCAGCGACGCGAGGATCGGCTTGATCCGGTTGAGGATGTCCGGCACGCCCGTGAGGTCGCTGATGATGTAGAAGCCGTCGAGCTGCAGCAGCGGCAGCGACTGCTGCACGATCGCGAAGGACTGCAGGAGCAGGAGCAGCAGCAGCGGCTCGAAGCCCGTGACGAGGTAGAGCCCCGTCATGGCGAGACCGAAGATCGCGTTGAAGTACATCCCGCCGAGGTCGGCGCGCAGCCGGCCGGCCTTGCCGAGCCGGTAGGCGTCGGTGATGTCGGTGTAGAACGCGGGCCAGACGACGTAGATGCCGACGCCCATGACGCCCGGCTCGGCGCCGCCGTAGCGCACGCCGGTGGCGTGGCCGATCTCGTGGAAGGTCGTCGCGAGCACGACGCCGCCGATCAGCATGAACAGCAGCGCGGGGTCGTAGATGACGCTGCGCAGGCCTTGGCCGATGCCGTGGATGGCGAACAGCCAGACGATCGCGGCGACGAAGGCGACGACCACGGCGACGACGACGGGCGGCAGGAACAGCGGCTTGAAGAGGGTGGTGATCCCGCGGACGCTCGAGGCGGGGACGACCTTCGTGCGCAGGCGCAGGCCGAGTAGCGGATCGGACTTCGACAGCTCGGGCTCGGAGCCGTCGGCGGGCGCGACGACCCCGAGGGGGCGCAGCTGCTCCTCGAGCAGCTGGTGGACCATGTCGGGCTCGACCTGGCGCTCGATGCGCTCGGTGAAGCGGCGCGCGAGCTCGGTCTCGTCGGCGACGCCGTCGACGACCTCGGCCAGCGCGTAGAGCATCGGCGGCATCTGGATCATCTGCCCGTCGGAGCGACGGGCGATGAAGGGGGGCTCCTTGAAGCCGGAGCCTTCGAACTTGCCCACGAGCTCGATCCCCGCGCACAGGCGCGGGACGGCGGTGGTCGGGGACTCGGGGGCGATCGTCATGGGAGGAGAACGCACGAGGGGCGCCCCGGCTGGGGCGCCCCCGTCCGTCGTGGGTTGTCGGGCTAGTTGCCCTGCGTGATGTCGGCGGCCTGCGTGGCGTTGGCGACGGCGGCCGAGTTGTCGGACAGCACGTTGGCGGCGACCGCGGCGTTGACCGGCGCGGCGACGTTGGCGTTGATGAGCGACATGGCGGCGCGCTCGGGCAGCTCCTCGCCGGCGAGCTCGTTGAGGTCCTCGTGGGTGAGCGGCTTGAAGTCGGACATGTGGGTCTCCCTTAGTTGGACTGGTCGATGATCGAGGTCTGCTCCGCGTTGGCGTAGGCCACGGAGTTGTCGGAGGCGACGTTGAGCGCGGCGGCGAGGTTCACCGGCGCGGCGACGTTGGCGTTGACGAGCGACATCGCGGCGCGCTCGGGCAGCTCCTCGCCGGCGAGCTCGTTGAGGTCCTCGTGGGTGAGCGGCTTGTAGTCGGACATGCGCGGGCTCCTAGTTGGACTGGTCGATGGGGGTGTTCTGCGCGGCGTCGGCGTAGGCCACCGCGCCGTCGGAGAGCACGTTGGCCGCGACGGCCGCGTTGATCGGGATGGCGACGTTGGCGTTGACGAGCGACATCGCCGCCCGCTCGGGCAGCTCCTCGCCGGCGAGCTCGGTGAGCTCCTCGGGGGTCAGCGCCTTGAACTGCGATGGGTCGGTCATGCGGTGCTCCTTCCGTCGGGGTCGGGTCGGTCGGTGGTCCGCGCCTGCTGCTCCGGCTCCCGCTCGGGGCGGGGCTCAGCGGGGCCGGCGTCGTGCTCGGCGTGGGGGCGGGTGCCGCCCACGTTCGTCACGACGTCGATGTTGAGGTCGATCGCGAGATCGACCCCACCGCCCTGCCGGCGGATGCGCTTGCGGACCGTCCGACGCATGCCGCCCTGTGTGCCCCGGGCTGCGGGCGTTCAAGCTGGGGCGTCAACCCCACGTGACACGGGTATCCGGCCTCCATGCCGGAGGGTGCCGACCGCCTGCGTGAGCTCGTCGAACACGCGTTCCGCGCCTCCAATCCGGAGGCCGGCCTCCGCGCGCTCGCCGCGCTCCGGACCGAGCTCGAGGACGTCGAGCGCGCCACGGCGGCGCGCGCGCTGGCCGCCGGCAGCTCCTACGGCGCCGTCGCCCGCGCGCTCGGCATCTCACGCCAGGCGGCCCACCGCCGCTACCGCGACCTCGCCGGGGAGGATCCGCCGCCCGAGCCGAGCCCGCGCGGGCGGATGCTGGTCACCAGCGAGGCGCGCACCGCCGTTCGCCACGCGCGGGAGGAGGCCGCGGCGCTCGGCGCCGACCGCGTCGGCAGCGAGCACCTCCTGCTGGGCATCCTCCACTGCTCGCGCGCCCCGGTCAGCCGCGTGCTGCACGAGCTCGGCGTCGAGCTCGAGGCCGCGCGGGCGCATGTCCTGCCGACCGCCGAGGTGCACGCCTCCGGCGCCGGGCGGGTCCCGCAGGGGCCGAAGGGCATCTCCGACTACGCGAAGGTCGTGCTGGAGCAGTCGCTGCGCGAGGCGACCGCGCGCGGTGACGGCTACGTCGGCGTCGAGCACCTGCTGCTGGCCGCGCTGCGTGACGCCGACGGGGGCGCGATGCGCACGCTGGAGGCGCTCGGGGTCGCCCAGGGGGACGTCGTGCGACGCCTCGACGAGCGGGCACTCGTGGCCGGCTCGCCGTAGGACCGCGCTGATCGGGCCATGCCGGCAGGGCCAGGGCACTGTGGCCACACACCGGGCGCCGGGGGCCATCGAGCGGCTGAACCGCCCTGAGACGCGGCGGCGCCCCGCGGGTTTGCGCTGGTGGTCGGCGGCACCGAGATCGCCGCCTGACCGCTCAATCGAGCGTCGCCGCTCGACCCAGGGCCACCGAACTACCGGTCCCCAGGGCTCGTGCGTGTGCCGGACCATGCGAGTCCCTTCCGCCGCCGATTGACACCTTTACGGGATGCCGGTAGGACTGCTTCGTGAACAGACCGTCCGAGCATCGGAACCGGACCAGCCTGGACGAGTTCCTTTCGAGGAACTCCGACGAGTTGGATAAGGACCACGGTTGGGAGAAGCGCTTCACGGTCGAGGTCCTGGGGCGCATCAGCGAGCACCTGGACTTCGCGGATGTAGAGCTCCAGACGCAGTTCGTCGACGACCGCGGCGTAACTCGTCGGATCGACTTCACAATCGTCGAGGGTGCCTACGTGCGCCTCGCGATCGAGGTTGACGGATTCAAGAAGAACGGCCAGCTCCCTGATTACGGGCACTTCGAGCGGTGGCTGCTCCGTGAACAGGAGATCGTGCGTCGCGGATGGCGGCTACTCCGATTCCCGAACACTCAGGTCAAACGGGACCCCGCGGGGGCAGCACGGAACCTCCTGCTCACCCTTGAGAGGGAACGCGCCGACGCCGACCGCCTTGCCGAAGCGGAGTCCGGGGCGGCCCAGTTGCACGCCGCGCTCGCAGAGGCTCAGGCCGCGGAGCGACGCGAGCTGGAGGTGGCGCGCGAACTGGAGCACGCCCGGACGGGACCTGACGTGCTATCCCGAACCGACGCCTCGGAGCAGCACGAAGCCGCCCTCCCCGCCACGGCGTCGGTGGCGGAGCTCGAGGCGCAGCTGGCTGAGGCGCAGCAACGAGCGAACGACCGCTTCGCCGAGGTCGAGGTCGTGCGTGGCGAGCTGGTTCGGGGTTCAGGCGCAGTGTCGGTGAGTCAGGAGCTGGCCCAGCTCGATGAGCATCGAGAAGCAGAACTCGACGAGTTGCACGCGCAGATCGCGAGCGCGTACGAAGAGCGGGACGGAGCCAACAAGGAGATCAAGGGAATGAAGACCGTTGCAGTTGCTACGACGGTGATGGCGCTTGCCATATGTGGGTTGGTGTTTGCACTCACCCGCGCTGACAGCGGCGACAGGAGTGTGGCTACGGCGTCGCCATCGCAGGGCGACTCGTGCTCGACGGCTACCGATTGGCGTGATGCCAGCTCGTCCATAGGTAGAAGCGCGACGATTCGGGGGCCCATCGTCACCGCCACCTATCGCAAGCTCACAAGCGGTTCGCCGACGTATCTGAACATGGGCGCGGCGTATCCCGACCGTCGCCGGGTGACGGTGTTGATCTGGGGCAGGAGCCGGTCGAAGTTCCCCAACCGTCCGGAAGCGGCGTACGACGGCGAGGACGTCGCCGTCACCGGCGTCGTTACGCGCTTCAGAGGGTCCACGCAGATCGAGATCAACTCGCCAAGCGCTGTCGAGGCCTGCGGTACGACCTGACCGCTCGTTGTACCGGGTCCTCTCAGGATCATGGGGTGAGCGGGGCCGCTTCACTCGAGTTGACGAGAGGTCGACGTCCTCGCCATCCGCGGGCTGCCACGTCGCGGTGGCCGAGGATCCTCTCGCTGGCGGTCCCAGCGCCGCTCGGTGGTGGGCCTCCGCCGGCAATCGGAGGTGCCGTTGCCTGACCACGCGCCGTCGGCAGCGCCCTCGTGCCCGTATGACCTTCTCATGGCCTTCGCTCCCGTCCAGGATCTTCCCCCGCTCGAGGACCACTCACCCGAGCAGGAGCGACCGCTGGGCGGCTACGCGACGCTGATGGGGGTCTACGCGACGGGGGTGACGCTGTTCACCGCCGCGTACCGCCGGTCGGGCCGCCGGCTGCCCGAGCGCGTGGGTGCGAGCGGACATCGCGCTCGTCGCAGTGGCGACGCACAAGGCCTCGCGCCTGCTCGCCAAGTCACGCGCGGCGAGCTCCATGCGGGCGCCCTTCACGGCGTTCCAGGGTGACGCGGGGCCGGGTGAGGTCGACGAGGCCGCCCGCGGGCACGGCCTCCGGCGCGCGGTCGGCGAGCTGCTGATCTGCCCGTACTGCCTCGGGATGTGGTTCGCGACGGCCCTCACCGCCGGCCTGCTCGTCGCGCCCCGCGCGACCCGGCAGGTCGCGTCGATGCTGGCCGCCCTGTTCGGCTCGGACCTGCTGCAGCTCGCCTACACGCACGCCGAGGACGCGTCCTAGCCGGGCGACCTCCCCCCTGCCGACCGCCGTCAGACAGCGGCCGGCGACCCCGCCGCGGCGGCGGTGACGTCCTGGGCCCGGGCGCTCAGAAGCGGTCGCCGATCCCGTCGCGAGACCCGTCGACGAAGGCGGCGACCTGCCGGTCGAGGCCGGAGCCGAGGCACCAGCGGCCGTCGCGTCGGCGCCTGAGCAGGCCCTCGGCGGACAGCCGGGCCGCAGCCGTGGTGAAGCTCGGCCGCCGCACGCCGAGCAGGTCGGCCAGCACGGCGTGCGTGAAGAACGCCGGGAGGAGGATGCCGTGTGGGGACACCACGCCCCAGCGTTCGGCGAGGCGTGGCAGCAGCGAGGCGACGCGCGTCTCGAGATCCACGAGCTGCGAGACCACGTGCTGCTCGGCGAGGGCCTGCAGCGCGCCCGTGCACGCGCCGACCATCGCGCTCACGGCTGCCGGGTGCTGACACACCAGCGCCCCCGCGTCGACCGCGGTCACGAGGGAGAGCACGAGCGCCCGCGACTCGCAGCGGATGGGTCCGGCGGCTGTGTCGTGATCGGCGATGAGGAGGTCGCCGGGACCGAGCAGCTGCGCCGCGGCGCGAGAGCCGACGAGGAAGCGCGAGAGCACCGCGCCGCGCACGACGAGGCACGTCCCGCCGGCCGGCTCGACCTGGCCGCCCCGATCGACGAGCTCGACCGGCACGGGCACCGGCCTGCGGACCCCGAGGAGCGGCGCGACGTCGACGACGGTCGTCTCGCGCTCGGGAGCGAGGGCGGGGGACGGGGACACGGACTGCATGGACAACGCGACGGCCTCCTCGGTCGGAGTGTCGCGGTCCGCGGCGGCGGCGGGAGATCCCGAGGCACCGGTCCTGCGAGGTCTGGGGGGTGGCTGCCCGCCGGGTTGCGAGGGCGTCCTGTCATGGGGTTACCCACACGCGGGGGGAGCAACCACGACCGCCAGATGGAGGGGCCGCACGCTGAGCTGCAGGCGTCAGGCGAGGCGAACACCGACACGGCCGGGTCATCTACGTTGCGTCGCATGCGCCGCCTCCTGACCCTCGCGCAGGCGGCCGCCGCAGGCGCCGTCGCGGCGCGCCTCGGACGCGGGCGCAACCGCCGGCCGCCGCTGGCCGGCGGTGACGGGCCGGCGCCCGGGCGCGTCGCCGTCGTCGTGCCGGCACGCGACGAAGCGCCGCGGATCGGTGCCTGCCTCGCCCCGCTGCGCGGGGACCCCGACGTCAGTGAGCTGATCGTCGTCGACGACGGCTCCACCGACGACACGGCGGCGGTCGCCCGCGCCCACGGGGCGCGCGTCGTCCCCGCCGGCCCGCTGCCTCCCGGCTGGGTCGGGAAGCCGTGGGCGCTGCAGCAGGGCCTCGAGGCCGCCACGGCGGACGTCGTCGTCTCCGTCGACGCCGACACGGTCCCGCAGCCGGGCCTGGTCCGCGCGCTCGCCGCCGCGCTCGCGGACGCGGACCTCGTCTCGGGCGGCGCTCGCTTCCGCTGCGACACCGCGGGGGAGCGCTGGCTGCACCCCGCGATGCTGATGACGCTCGTCTACCGCTTCGGCCCGCCCGACGCCGCGGCGGCCGTCTCCCCCGGACGGCTGCTGGTCAACGGGCAGTGCACGGCCGTGCGGCGCGCGGAGCTGCTCGCCGCGGGCGGCTACGCCGGTGCTGCCGGCCACATGACCGACGACGCGGCGTTCGCCCGTGGCCTCGCGCGCGCCGGATGGCGGGTCGTGTTCCGCGACGCCGGTGACCTGCTCACCGTCGACATGCACGACACGGCGGCCGAGACGTGGCGGGAGTGGGGACGATCGCTCGCCCTGCCGGACGTGACCAGCCCGGCGCGCCAGGCCGCGGACCTCGCGGTGGTCTGGCTCGTGCTCGGCGTGCCGATGCTCCGGCTGCTCGCACGGCGCCCGAGCCGCCTCGACGTCGGCCTGCTCGCCGTGCGGGCGCTGCTGCTCGCCGCCACCGCCTCGAGCTACGAGCGGCGGGGCCCGGCGTACTGGCTCTCGCCGCTGGCAGACCCCGCCGCGGCGCTGCGCCTCACGACGTCGGCGGTGCGCCCGGCCCGGAGCTGGCGGGGGCGCGACTACCCCGCCGCAGCAGGAACAGCAGCCCGATGAGGCTCATCAGCCCCCCGGTCGCAGCGACGTGCTCGACGGGGTCGGTGGCCAGCTGGACGAGCGGGAAGGCGAACACGCCGGCGCGGGCGCCCCAGGCGAAGCCCCCGACGCTCGTGACCGCACCACAGAGGGCGAGGCACGCCGTCGCGGCCGCCGGGGACAGCGCGAAGGCGCCGCCGACGAAGCACATGACCGACTTGCCGCCGTCGCGGGGGTCGGGGACCGGGAAGGCGTGCCCGGCCATCGCGCCGGCGACCCCGGCGTACGCGCCCCACCAGCCGCCGAGGGCATGGCCGGCGAGCCCGGCGGCGAAGGCCTTGGCGGCGTCGCCGAGGAACGCGGGCGTCGCGCGACGCGGCCCCAGCTGCTCGAGCGCGTTCCAGGCGCCCGGGTTGCCGTCCCCCGTCTCGCGCAGGTCCACCCCGTGACGCCGTGCGACGATCGACGACACCGGGATCGACCCGAGCCCGTACCCGATGAGACCCGCTAGCGCCGAGCCGACCATTGCCCATCGCCTCCTTCCACCTGACGCGCTACCCGCGTGCCACCGCCCCTGACGGCCTGTCGCGCATGGGTCTCGACCGGTGGCCGCTGTCGCGCACGCCGGGGCTGCGCTTCTGGCGCCTGCTCGGCACCGGCCAGGGGCGCACGCTGACGCCTTCGGCGGACCTGCGCCGGTGGGGCATGTTCGCGGTCTGGGACGACGACGCGGCGCTCGACCGCTTCCTCGCCGACTCGGAGGTCGCCCGGCGCTGGGCGGCGCTGTCGAGCGAGCACTACGTGATCCGGCTGGCGCCCGTGCGCTGGCACGGTGCGTGGGGCCGCCGCGACCCGTTCGCGGGCGTCGTCGCCGCCGCTCCCGACGGCGGGCCGGTGGCCGTGCTGACGCGCGCCGCGGTGCGGCCGCGCAAGGCGGTCGCCTTCTACCGCGCGATCGAGCCGCCGGCGGTCGCCCTCGCGGGGCGGCCGGGCCTGCTCGACGTCGTCGGGATCGGCGACTGGCCGGTGCTGCGCCAGGCGACCTTCTCCCTCTGGCGCGATCTGGATGCCGTGACGGCCTACGCCTACCGCGACGCGGCCCACAAGGACGTCGTGCGCCGCACCCGCTCGGAGGACTGGTACGCAGAGGAGCTGTTCGCGCGCTTCGTCCCCTACGCGTCGACCGGCACGTGGGACGGGCGCGACCCGCTGCTCGGCTGAGCCGGTCACGCCGGCCCGATCGCGCGCGCGACCGCGCGGCCGCCGAGGGTCACGAGCGGCAGGCCGCCGCCGGGGTGGACCGTCCCGCCGGTCAGCCACAGGCCGCGGGCGCCCCGGATCGTCGGACCCGGCGTGCGCAGCGTCGCGAGCCGGCCGTGGGGCGCCGCGCCGTAGATCGCGCCGCCGACGGCGCCGGTGAGGCGCTCGAGGTCACCCGGGGTGCGCCGGTGTCGCACCACGATGCGGTCCTCGACGCCGAGTCGCTCGAGGGCCGCGGCCTCGGCGGCGTCCCAGTCCGCCGCATCGCCGACCGCCGGGGCGTTGACGAGCACGAACCACGCCTCGTGGCCGTCGGGCGCGCCCGACGGGTCGGTCACGCCGGGGGCGGCGACGTAGAGGGTCGGGTCGCGCACCGGGCGGCGGTGGAGGAACAGGTCGTCGAACTCCGCGTCGTAGTCGGCGGGGAAGCTGATGTGGTGGTGCGGCGCGGGCGTGGCGCCGGCGCGCAGGCCGAGCAGCAGCGCAAGCCCTGAGGAGGACCGCTCGCGTGTCGCGACCGGTGCGTGGCTGCCGCGCAGCAGCGGGCCTTGCACGGTCGCTTCGTCGACGTCGGTCACGACCGCGTCGGCGCGCAGCTGGGTCCCGTCGGGGAGGGCGACGCCGGCGACGACGCCGGAGCGGACGACGATGCGCTCGGCGGCGGTCTGCAGCCGCAGCTCGCCGCCGAGCGTCTCGAGTCGCCGCACGAGCGCGCGGACCAGCTCATGCAGTCCGCCGCGGGGGTGCCAGCCACCGAAGGCGTGCTCGACGTAGCCGCCGAGCGCGAGGGCGGCCGGGGCGCGCCGCGGGTCCGCCCCCGCGTAGGTGGCGAACCGCTCGATCACCTGCTGCAGCCGCGGATCGCGCGTGTGCGCACGGGCGAGCTGGCGCAGCGTCCACCACGGCTTGACCCGCAGGCCGTCGCGCGGATCCGGCCGTGGGTCGCCGGGCCTGGGGCGACGCGGCGGCCACGGCGGCGGCCCGGACAGGAACGGGCCGGCGGCCCGCCACATCCCCGCGCACGTCCCGAGGAAGCGCGTCCAGTCCGTCGACAGGCCCGGAGCGAGCGCCTCGAGCGCGGCGGCGGCGACCGGGAGGTCGGCGGAGAGGTCGAGCTCCGTCCCGTCGGCGAACGCGTAGCGCGTCACCGGCTCGACCCGCAGCAGCTCGAGCTCCGCGTCCAGCGGCTGCCCCGTGGCGGCGAACAGGTCGGAGAACACGTGCGGCATCGTCAGCAGGGACGGTCCGGCGTCCCAGCGGAACCCCTCGTCGGTGACCTCGGCGCACTTGCCGCCGGCGGCGGCGGTCCGCTCGAGCACCGTGACGCGGTGCCCGTCGGCGGCGAGCTGGACCGCCGCGGCCAGTCCGCCGACCCCGGCGCCGATGACGACGGCGTCGCTCACCGCAGCCGCCGGACGAGCGCCGGCACGGCGAACGCGCCCATCGCCGCGGTGCCGGCGGCGGCGGGAAGCGGGCGGCCCCACAGCACGCCGGTGGCGAACGTCTCGCCGATCCACGTCCAGCCGTACAGCGCGATGGCGCCGTCGTCTCGCGCGCTCGCCGCGTCGGGGTCCAGCGCCGCGACCAGCGTGAAGATCACGAGCCCCGTGGCGAACCAGCCGGCGAAGTTCGAGGCGGGGACGTCCTCGAAGCGCCCGCCCGCCGCCCAGCCCCAATAGCCCTCGCGCACCATGCGCGGGTCGAGGAACACGTCCCATGCGGTCAGGGCGGCGGCGGCGACCGGCACTCGCGCGGCGCGCGACGGGACGGCCCACCCGGCGACGATCCAGGCCGGCCGCGCCATCATCGCCCATGCTGCGCCCGCCAGCAGCGGCACGCCGGCAACCCGCGCGCCGAGCTTGTCCGTGTAGGCGTAGCGGCCGAACGGCCGATCGGTCGCGACGCCGACGAGCTCGGCGGCGATCCCGACGGCGCCCGCCAGCGCGGTCACGCCCAGGCCCCGGCGGCCGCGGGCACGGGCGGCCTCGGCGGTCGAGGCGGCAAGCGCGAGCGCCAGGATCCGCCTGGTCGAGCGCGGCGGCCGGGGCGCGTCGCGCAGCCCGTAGACGACCTGTGAGACGACGAGCGAGGCGAGGAGCCCGGCCGGGACCGCGGCCGGCAGCCGGCCCGCGCCCGACGACGCGACGGGGGCGGTTCGAAGCAGTGGCATCGCCCTGGCGCTACCCCCTCGCGGGCCTCGGCACCGCGCCAGGCTCTACAGGCCGAGCAGCGCCTCCGGCACGCGCCAGTAGGGGCGCACCGCGGTCGGGTCCGGCCGTGCGGGCACGATGCGCCGCCCGCCACGGGCGAGGATGTAGCGATGGACCGCGTCGACGTCGGCACCGGCCTCCGCCATGCCCTGCTCCGTCACGATGCGCGCCCCCGGCACGACGCCCCATTGAACGTTCGCGCGCAGCAGCGCCCGGATGCCCGCCTCATCCATGCCCATAGGTGTAGTGGGGCGGGCGGACGACGTGCTCCCGCCGGCCGGTCCCGACCGGCAGCGACTTGAGCGCCGCGGCGCCTCGTGCGGTTGCCCCGTCGCCCGGTCGGGAGAGACCCCCGCCATGACCGTCGACCGCATCGCACGCGCCGGCCGCTGGGGGCTCGGAGCCTTCGTGGGGATCGTGGCGGCCGAGCACCTCCTGCGCCCCGACCTGCCACCGGCCGAGCACTTCGTGTCCGAGTACGGCATCGGCTCGACGCGCTGGCTGCAGTCCGCCGGGTTCGTGGCCTGGGCCGCCTCCACGGCCGCCCTCGCCCTGCTCGCGGCCCGGCGGGCGCGCGGGGCCGACGGGATGCGGCGGGCCGGCCTGCGTGCCGCCGCCGCGTGCCTCGTCGCCGCCACCGCCGGCGCGCTCCTGTGCGCCGCCTTCGCGACGCAGACCGTCGCCGGCCAGCTCCCGGCGGGGGTGGAGCGCACCGCGGCCGGGCGCCTGCACGACCTCGGGACCCTGTTCATCCTCGCCGGTCTCGTGCTCGCCGCCGTGCTGGTCGCGTTCGGCCTCGGGGAGCGGCGCCACGGGCTCGAGGTCGGCGTCCTCGCCCTTGCGCTGGTGGCGATCGTGCCGGTGCTCGTGCTCGTCGGCGCCGACGCCCCCGGCTGGGGTCAGCGCGGGTTCATCGCCGTCGGCTGCGTCTGGGAGCTCATCGCACTGCGCCGCCTCCAGGGGCGGTCCGGCGGTGCGCTCAGGCGCGTGAGTCACCCCGGCGAGCACCCGCACGGTCGCCGCGTCGGGACCCCCCGGCTCGGGTAGCGCCCCGGCATGGCCCGCAACCACACGCACATCGACGCGTCGCCCGACGCCGTCTGGGCCGTGCTCGAGGACCCGTACCTGTACCCGTCGTGGGTCGTCGGCACCGACCGCACGCTGCGCGCCGACGACAGCTGGCCCTGGCCCGGATCGGCGTTCACGGTCCACGTCGGCCTGGGGTTCGACGACGAGACGCGGGTGCGTGAGATGGTCCCCGGCCGCCGCATCGTGGTCGACGCCGCGGCCCACGCGCTCGGCCCCGCGCGCGTGACCATCGAGCTGCGCCCGGAGCACGGCGGCACGCGGGTCACGCTGATCGAGGACCCGGCCGGCAAGATGACGCCGCTGTGGTTCCTCCCCGCGACGCACGCCGCCATCAAGGCGCGCAACGCCGAGTCGCTGCGCCGGCTCGCCCGGGTGGTCGATGCCCGCGTGCGCGGGAGCGCCTGAGCGTCACTCGCCCATGTGCTTCTGCCCCTCGTGGGCGAAGCCGGTGACCTTGTGCCCCCGGCCGTCGTCGGCGGGCGGGCCGTCGGCGGCGTTGCGGCGCTGCCCCATGGCCTTGGCGAGGTACGCGTAGGCGAGGCCCGCCGCGCCCAGGACCAGGAGCACGATCCCGACCGGGGCCAGGCCGGCGACCGTCGTCACCAGCCCGACGACGATGATGGCGAGGAAGATGTAGAAGAGGTGCATGGCCGTACGGTGCCGCGTGGTCGCGGTCGGCAACCCTCCCGTGGTCAGCCGCTGCCGCCGCCCGGCCCGGCCTTGGCGCGCCGGCGCTGCCGCGCCTGGATCGCGGCGGCGGCGGGCGGGCGCCAATAGCCTCGTGCGTCTCTCGGAGAGGATGGAAGATGAGCACCGTCACCGCGCGCCTCGCCGCGTTCACCGCCCCACTGACGACCGACGCGTTGCCCGTCGAGGTCGCCCAGGCCGCCAGGCTGCATGCGCTCGACGCCCTCGGGTGCGGCCTGGCCGCCCATGCCGTCGGGGTCGCAGCCGGCGCCCGTGCCGCGATGCTCGAACCCGGCACCACCGGGCCGTCGACGGCCATCGGTGCGCCGCACGGCCTGCCCAGCGGCGACGCGGCGTTCTCCAACGCGGTGAGCTGCCACGCGCTGGACTTCGACGACACCCACCCGGGTTCGATCGCGCACGTCAGCGTCGTGGTCGTCCCGGCCGCACTGGCAGCGGCTGAGGCGGCAGGCGCCTCCGATGCCGATCTGCTCGCCGCCATCGTCGCCGGCAGCGAGGTCGTCAACCGGCTCGGCATCGTCGCCGGCGCGCTGTTCCACAACGTCGGCTTCCATCCGACGGCGGTCCTCGGCGTGTTCGGCGCCACCGCGGCCGCCGCCCGCATCGGCGGCCTCGACGAGGCCACCACCCGCCAGGCCCTGGGGATCGCGGGGAGCCTCGCCGCCGGGCTGTTCGAGTACCTCGCAGACGGCTCCTCGACGAAGCGCCTCCATCCCGGGTTCGCCGCCCGCTCCGGCGTCCTCGCCGCGCGGCTGGCCGCGCACGGGGAGACGGGACCCGCAACCGTCATCGAGGGCCGCTTCGGCCTCTACAACGCCTTCCTGCGGCGCGACGACCTCGACATCGACGCCCAGCTCGCCGACCTCGGCCAGCGCTGGGAGACGCCGAACATCGCCTACAAGCCCTATCCCGCGTGCCACTTCCTCCACGCGTCGCTGGACGCCGTCATCGAGGCGACCGCAGGCCAGGGGATCGCGCCCGAGGACGTGGAGGAGATCATCGCGGAGGTCCCCGCCGACGTCGTGCCGATCGTGCTCGAGCCGCTCGCGGACAAGCACGCGCCGCGCTCGGAGTACGACGCGAAGTTCAGCCTTCCCTACGTCGTCGCCTCCCAGCTCGTGCACGGCCGCGTCGACGTCATGACCTTCGTCGGAGACGCGATCCACGACCCCGAGGTGCTCGAGCTCGCGCGCCGCGTGCGCTACGAGGCCAAGACGTATCCGACGTTCGGCAGGGCGTTCCCCGGCGGCGCCCGCGTCCGCCTGCGCGACGGTCGCACGCTCCGTGCCGAGCTCCCGCATCAGCGCGGCGGCCCGGAGAACCCGCTGAGCGAGGACGAGGTGCGCGGGAAGTTCCGCGCCAACGCGGCCCTCGCCCTCGAGCCGGCGGCGGCAGACGCCGTCGAGGCGGCCGTCATGGGCCTGGGAACGGGCACGGGGCTCGACGGCCTCCAGGCGCTCGCCGGCGCACAGCTCGCGGAGAGCATGTTGGCGCGATAGCCTCTGCTCAGAGGGCATGGTCGGCGGGGTCTTGGGGACAACGGCGGCTGGACTTCTTGTCTCGCACCGCGATCACAAGGAGCCGCCGTGCCCACTGTCCCAGGAGGTCCAGGCACCCACTGGCTGCGGTCGGCGCTGGACCCGTCCTTCCCGGTCGAGGTCGGTACCGCCGGCGGCACCGTCCGGCTGCGGCTGACCGGCGAGCTGGACGTGGCGTGCGCGGCCGCGTTGCACGCCGCCTTCGACGAGGCCCGCCGAGCCGCGGGCGGGCACCTCATCGTGCTCGACCTCGGTGAGGTCGAGCTCCTGAGCCTCGCGGCCGCGCGGGTGCTCATGGCGGCTGAGCACGGCCATCGAGACGAGGGTGGGCGCGTGGTCGTCCAGCACCTCCCGGCCACGGTCCGGCGCTTCCTGGAGCTCGCCGGGCTGCACCATGCGTTCGAGATCATCGACCCGGTGCCGGGCGTGGTGACGCGCAGCAGGCCCGCCGGAGGCGACCTGGTGCTCGTCGAGGGGACCGTCTCGCCGGCGACCGTCAGCGACCTCGAGCACCGGATCAGCCACACCCCGCGCACGGCCGCCCGGCGCCTGACCGTCGACCTCGGCTCTGCGACGGTCCCGACGGGCGCGGTGACGGTCGCACTCTGCTCGACCCTGCGCCGCCTCTGCCGGCCCGAGCGTCCGCTGGTCGTCGTCGGCGCGCCGCCGGCGGTCGAGCTCATCCTGTCCCTGTCGGCGGACGGCGTGGAGCTGCCGGACCGCCAACAGGCCTGACCGGCGGCGACGATCCCTACCGTCGATCGGGTGAGCCGCCCGATCCCCCTCTCGGTGCTCGACCTCGCGGTGGTCGGCCGCGATCGGGCCGTCGCCGACGCCCTCCACGCGTCCGTCACCCTCGCGCAGAAGGCCGAGGAGCTCGGCTTCGAGCGCGTCTGGTACGCCGAGCATCACAACATGTCCTCCATCGCCTCCTCGGCGACCGCCGTGCTGATCGCCCACGTCGCCGCGCACACGGAGCGCATCCGGCTGGGCGCCGGCGGGATCATGCTGCCCAACCACTCGCCGCTCGTGATCGCCGAGCAGTTCGGCACGCTCGCCGAGCTGCATCCCGGCCGCATCGACCTCGGCCTCGGCCGGGCGCCCGGCTCGGACCAGAACACGATGCGCGCGCTGCGCCGCGACGCGTCGGCCTCCGACACGTTCCCCCAGGACGTCATGGAGCTGCAGGGCTACCTCTCGGGCGAGACGCGCATCCCCCACGTGCACGCCGTGCCCGGCCGCGGCACCGACGTCCCGCTCTACATCCTCGGCTCGTCGCTCTTCGGCGCCCAGCTGGCCGCCGCCCTCGGCCTCCCCTACGCGTTCGCGTCGCACTTCGCGCCGCAGGCGCTCGAGCAGGCCGTCGCCGTCTACCGCGAGCAGTTCCGGCCGTCCGCCCAGCTGGAGCAGCCCTACGTGATCACCGCGGTCAACGTGCTCGCCGCCGACACCGAGGAGGAGGCGCGCGCGCAGTTCGAGACGCGCCGGCGCGAGTTCGCCCGCGGGATCTTCAGCCGTCCGGGCCAGCGCCTCGACGACACGCAGCTCGAGGCGGTGCTGGCCTCACCGCAGGCCGCCCACGTCGACCAGATGCTGCGCTTCACCGCGATCGGCACGCCGGATGCCGTCGCCGCCTACCTCGAGGAGTTCCGCGCGCTCACCGACGCCGACGAGCTCATCACGGCCCACCAGGCCGACACGATCGAGGGTCGTGTGCACTCGCTCGAGCTGCTCGCCCAGGTCGCCGGGCTCGTCACCGCCTGAGCCTCAGGCCCCGAGCGTCGCCCCCTCCGAGGCGGAGCCGACGAGCCGCGCGTAGCGACCGAGGACCCCGGTGCGCACGCGCGGCGGCGGGGGCGTGAAGGCCGCGAGGCGCCGCGCGATCTCGTCGTCGTCGACGTCGAGGCGCAGAAGGCCGGCGTCGACGTCGACCGTGATCGTCTCGCCCTCGCGGACGATCGCCACCGGGCCGCCGCGCGCGGCCTCCGGAGCGACGTGGCCGACCATCAGCCCGCGGGTGGCGCCGGAGAACCGGGCGTCGGTCACGAGCGTCACCGACTCGCCGAGGCCCGCACCGACGACCGCGGCGGTGACGCTGAGCATCTCGCGCATCCCCGGGCCGCCGGCCGGCCCCTCGTGGCGGATGACGAGCACGTCCCCCGCCGCGACGCCGCCCGCCTCGATCGCGGCGATGCACGCCCCCTCGCTGTCGAAGACCCGCGCGGGACCGGTGTGGGCGCGACGCTCCGTGCCGGACACCTTCGCCACGGCGCCGTCGGGCGCGAGGTTCCCGCGCAGCCCGACCAGGCCGCTGACGGCCTTGAACGGCGTGGCCACGCGCGCGGTCACCCGCCCGTCGGGGTCCCGCGCGTCACCGGCGCGCTCGGCGAGCGTGCCGCCCTCGACCGTCGGCTGGGCCCCGTCGACGAGGCCTGCGGCAACCAGCTCGCGGATCAGGACCGGGACGCCGCCGGCGGCGTCGAGGTCGGTCGCGACGTAGCGCCCGCCCGGACTGAGGTTCGCGATCACCGGCGCCGGCGCCGCAGCGGCGAACAGCTCGTCGAAGCGCAGTTCGACCCCGGCCTCCCGCGCGATCGCCAGCAGATGGAGGACGCCGTTGGTCGACCCGCCGCTGGCGGCGATCCCCGTCATCGCGTTCAGGAGCGCGGGCCGCGTGAGCAGGGCACGGGCGCGCGGGACGGTGCCACCCGCGGCGAGCTCGCCGCAGCGCTCGGCGTCGGTGCGCCGACGCTCGAGGTCGTCGGCCGGCGCCAGCGTCGTCCCCAGCGGGGTGACGCCGAGGAACTCCAGGGCGAGGCCCATCGTCGTGGCGGTGAAGTTCCCCGCGCACGCGCCGAGGCCCGGACATGCGTGGCGCTCGAGGTCGTCCAGGTCCTCCCGCGCCAGCTCGCCGCGGCGGGCGGCGCCCACGGCCTCCCACACCTCCTGGATCGTCGCGGGCTCCCCGCGCCAGTGGCCGGCGCGCATGGGCCCGCTGAACACGACCACCGCCGGCTTGTCGATCCGCGCCAGCGCCATCAGCGCACCCGGGACGGTCTTGTCGCAGCCGACGATGCAGACGAGCGCATCGAAGTCGTGCGCGATGTCCATCAGCTCGATCGAGTCGGCGATGAGCTCGCGCGACACGAGCGACGCCCGCATGCCCGGTGTGCCCTGCGACTGGTTGTCGGACACCGCGATCGTGTTGAAGCCGAGGGGGACGCCGCCCGCGCGCTCGACACCCACCGCCACAGCGTCGGCGAGGTCGCGGTGATTGAGGTTGCACGGCATCGTCGAGGTCCACATCGACGCGATTGCGACGATCGGTCCCCCGAGCCGATCGGGGTCGACGCCCATGGCGCGGAAGTGCGACCGTGCGCCGGCGCGGCGCACCCCGTCGCGCAGCTCCGCCCGTGCCGCTCGCCGTTCGTCGGTCTGGTCGTCGTTCGCCATGGCGCCGCATGGTGGCTCATGCCGGCGCCTGGCGCTTTCCTGGGCGGTGCGCGAGGATGTCGGGCATGGGTGAGCCGTGGCGATGCTGATCTACTCCGTCGGCGTGTCGGTCGACGGCTTCATCGCCGACCGCGCGGGGTCGTTCGCGTGGTCGGCGCCAGACGAGGAGCAGTTCGGCGTCCACCTCGAGGAGGTCAGTGGGCTCGGCGCCTACTTGCTGGGCCGTCGGCTCTACGAGACCATGCTGGTGTGGGAGACGGACCCGTCGCTGCGCGAGACGGCGGCCGGCGCGGCGTTCGCGGACGTGTGGTGCGCGCTGCCGAAGGTCGTCTTCAGCCGCACCCTCGACGCCGTGCAGGGCAACGCGCGGCTGGCGCAGGCGTCGGTCGCCGAGGAGATCGCCACGGCGCTCGAGGCGGGGGCGGTCGTCTCGATCGGCGGCGCCGACCTCGCCGCGCAGGCCTTCGAGCTCGGCCTGATCGACGCCCTGCACCTGTTCCGCTACCCGGTGGTCGTGGGTGGCGGCACGCCCGTCCTCCCACCGGTCACCGCGGACGTCGCGCTGGAGCTGATCGAGACCCGCACGTTCGCCTCGCAGGTGGTGCTCGAGCGCTACGGGCGCGCGGGAGCCCCGGCGACGGCCGGCCGGCCGTCGCGGTAGCTTCGCGCGAGGCGTTCGGCCGGCCGCGGGCTCAGCGCGAGCGCCAGACGGACTGGCGGCCCTTGGGGCCGACGCCGCCGCCGAGCACCACCAGCCAGACCGCTCTCGCCCGGGCATGGGCCTCGGCGGCGGTCAGCACGACCGCGGCGTCCGGACTGACCGCGGCCGCCCCGTGGAGGTCGATCACCAAGGTCTCGGGGCGGCGCTCGATCGCCGCGCCGACGGCGTCGGCGAACACCCGCGCCACCACGTTCCCGGTGACGGTGAGCGTCTCGGTCGTGCCGGTGACGGTGGACATCACCTCAGAGTGGCTGCTTGATGGTTGCTGCATCGCGCACGTCCTGGCGAAGGGAACACGCGAGCGGGCAGCGCGACCCCGTGAGGAGGCCGCGGAGCGCGCTCCGCTATCGGGAGCCCCGATCCCAGCGGAACCGCAGGCCCTGCCGGCACCATATCGAGGCAATCGTCACATGACGAGTGCGGTCGTCATGCCCCGAACCGAGTTCGGGGCCATGCCGACGGGTGAGGCGCTAGAGCGCCTGGACGTTGGCGGCAGCGGGGCCCTTCTGGCCCTGCTCCGGGTCATAGCTGACCTTCGCGCCCTCGGCCAGGGACTTGAAGCCATCGCCCTGGATCGAGCTGTGATGGACGAACAGGTCCTTGCCCTGGTCGTCCGGGGTGATGAACCCGAAGCCCTTCTCGTCGTTGAACCACTTCACGGTTCCAGTCGCCATGGTGAGCGTCCCTTCGAATACGTGCAACGAAGAAGCGGAGGGTGCTGGAGGCAACAACTGCGAAGACGCTGGCACTGCGGTTTCAGCCAGGCGATCGCCCGACTCGTCACACCGAGGTTAGCCGTCGCCGATCGTCCTTGGTCGTTCAGGCGATCAGCACGCGGCTACGGTCCGGCGGTGGTGCCCCCTGGAGAAGACGCAGCGGCAGCGCGAGACGCCGCGGTCGCGACCGCGCCGGCGCAGGCCGCGGCCGGCGGTTGCGACCTCGCCATCGTGGGTGGCGGCATCCTGGGCCTGGCCACGGCTCGCGCGCTCGCCAGGTCCCATCCGCGTCTGCGGATCGTGGTGCTCGAGCGCGAGCTGGAGCTCGCCGCACATCAGACGAGCCACAACAGCGGCGTCATCCACGCCGGCATCTACTACGAGCCCGGCTCGCTGAAGGCGCGGCTCTGCGTCAACGGCGCGAAGGCGATGTTCGCGTTCTGCGCGGAGCACGACATCCCGGTGCAGCGGTGCGGGAAGCTCATCGTCGCCGCCCACCGCGACGAGCTCGATCGCCTCGGCGCGCTCGAGGCCAGGGGACGGGCGAACGGCGTCGCCGGTCTGCGCCGGCTGAGCGCCGGTCAGATCGCCGAGGTGGAACCGCACTGCGTCGGCGTCGGGGCCCTGCATTCGCCGGCCACCGGCATCGTCGACTTCGCCGAGGTCGCGCGCCACCTGGCGCGCGACGCCCGCGCGGCGGGCGTCGCGATCCTGACCGGCCACGAGGTCACAGACGTCGCCCCCCGGGGCGGCGGGTTCCGGCTGGCGCACGCCCAGGGCGTGCTCGAGACGCGGCACGCGATCTTCTGCGCCGGCGCGTGGGCCGACCGGCTCGCCGTCCGCGCCGGCGCGCCCGAGGACCCGCGGATCGTGCCGTTCCGCGGCCAGTACCTGCAGCTGCGGACGCAGGCGCGGCCGCTCGTGCGGGGGATGATCTACCCCGTCCCCGATCCCCGCCTGCCGTTCCTCGGGGTGCATCTGACCCGCCAGATCGACGGCGGGGTCGTCCTCGGGCCCACGGCGTTGCTGTCGGGCAGCCGGTCGGTCGGGCGCGTGACCCGGGTCGTGCCGCGGGACGTGCGCGACAGCCTCGGCTGGCCCGGGACGTGGAGGATGGGACGGCGGTTCTGGCGCGCCGGGCTGACGGAGCTGCGCCTCGCAGCGAGCCGGCGCGCGTACGTGGCGGCCTGCGCGCGATACGTGCCGGCGCTCACCGCGGCCGACGTGGAGGACGGCTTCGCGGGCGTCCGCGCGCAGGCCATCGACCGGGCGGGGGGACTCGTCGATGACTTCGTGTTCTCCGAGCTGGACGGACTGCTGCACGTGCGCAACGCGCCGTCCCCCGCGGCGACCTCCGCACTGGCGATCGGCGCCTCGATCGCGGCGCGGGCGTCCTCGGCCTTCTCGCTCGCCTGAACGTCAGGCCGCCCTCCGCGGTTCAGGCATCTCGATCCGGCAGGCCGAGGATGTGGCGCGCGATCGTCTCCCCGCGGTCCTCCTGCAGGAAGTGCGCCGCGCCCTCGATGGTGGTCTGCGTCTCGACGGTCGGCAGGAGCTGCACGAACGACTCGCCGGCGCGGGGGTGGGGGAACACCGGATCGCCGTCGGAGAAGGCCACGAGCGCCGGTCGGTCCCAGCCGCGCAGCCACTCGGCCACGGCACGCATCTCAACGGCCCCGGGGGCATCCTGGTCGAGCGGCACGAGCAGGGGGAACATCGCCGCTCCTGCCTTGGACTCGGGCTCGGGGAAGGGCGCGTCGTAGGCGGCGACCACGTCGTCGGCGAGCTCGGTGGCGGTGCCGCCCTGCACGATGCGGCCGACGGGCAGGTCGGTGCCGACCCGCTCGGCGAACGCGCGCCAGTCCAGGAAGCCCTTCGACACGCGACCGGTGAAGAGCCCGGTGTTGAGGATCACGAGCGCGCCGACGCGATCCGCGTGCTCCATCGCCCATCGCAGGCCGATCGGTCCGCCCCAGTCCTGCACGACCACGGTCACGTCGCGCTGGAGGCCGGGGATCGCGTCCAGCAGCCCGGAGACCTGCTCGACGTGCCGATCGTAGGTGTACCAGCCCGGATCGGTCGGCTTGTCGGAGCGACCGAAGCCGGCCAGATCGGGGCACACGACGCGCCGGCCGCCGCGCACCAGCGGCCCGATCATGTGCCGGTACAGGTACGCCCAGGTCGGCTCGCCGTGGAAGCAGACGACGGGGCGGCCTTGCCCCTCGTCGAGGTAGTGCATGCGCAGCCCGTCCACCTGCGCGTAGTGCGGCTCGAAGTCGTAGCCGGGGAGCCCCTCGAAGCGCGAATCAGGGGTGCGGAACACGTCGGTCATGCGTGAGACGAAACAGCATCCGCGGCATCGGCGTCTGTGGACGCGCCCGCCGGCGTCGCGCGATCACCGCGTGGCGTAGCGATCGATGTCGGCGTCCAACGTCTCTTGCGTCGGGTAGGCGCCCAGCATGACGTGCGTGACCTCGCCGTCGGCGTCGTAGAACGCCGTGGTGGGGAACGCGCGCCCGCCGCCGAAGGTCATCGAGGCCTTGCCGTCGGGGTCCTCGATGTGGCGGTACGGCGTCGGGTACTGACGCAGGAAGGCGTTGGCCTTGGCGGTCCGGTCGCCGGCGTTGAGACCGAGGAACGCCACCCGCCCCCGACGCTCGGTCGCCGCGGTCTGGAAGAAGGGGAACTCGGACCTGCACGGCCCACACCACGACGCCCACTGGTTGACGACCACCGGCGTCCCGCGCAGCTTCGCCAGTCGCCGTTGAAAGGCCGCCTTGCCCCCGGGCGTGACGGTGCTGACCACCGGCTGGGACTTCGACGGGGTCGCGTCCGGAGCGATCGCGGACGGGGGCGGATCGGCGCCGCAACCCGCCAGGGCCACGACGGCGACGGCAAGCCCACAGGCGACGGTCCGCATCAGGTCAACCTAGTCCGGCCGTCGCTCGGGCCAGCCCGGGCGACGGCGCCGCAGACGCCGTCCGGATGCTGTGCGCGAGAGGACGTCGTTGCTGCTCACGTGCGGCGGGCGAGAAGGCGTGCGCGGACCCGGTGCAGCCTGGGCATGAGTCCGTAGATGACGATCGGCACGGCGATCGTCGCGAGCACGAGCGTCCGCAGCACCGTCGGCATCGGGCGAAGCCACTCGCCGAAGGCCAGGTTGATCGCCGTCAGCGTGGGGAACACGGCGATCCAGATCATCAGCGCGAGCTGATGCCTGGTGGGCGGTGGGGTGGTCACGCGATCTCCCTCTCGAGGTCCTCGACGACGAGGTCGGCATTGATCGCGATGGCGGCGGCGGAACCTTCTCCGGCGGCGGTGACCACCTGGGCGCGGGGGTTGGCGGCGTTGCCGGCGATCCAGACATGGGGGACGCTGGTCCGTCCGGTGGGGTCGGCGATCGGGAACCCGAGCTCGTCGACGTCGCAGCCGAGCGCGTCGAGGAGGCCGTCGCCATGGGGCCGGAGGACGGGTTGCATGAAGACGGCGTCTCGAGCGATCACGCGGCCGTCCTCGAGCTCGACGCCGTCGAGGCGGTCGTCGGCGATGACCAGACGGGTGATCCGGTCCGAGACCACGTCGATGCCTCGGCCTCGGAGTGCCGCAGCCTGCTCGTCCGTGGGGGGCTGATCGTCGGCGAAGTAGATGACGTCGCCCGACCACTGGCGCAGGAGGTGGGCGTACCCGGGCGAGCCGATGACGCCGATAGGCGCGTCCTGGACCTCCCAACCGTGGCAGTACGGGCAGTGCAGGAAGTCACGCCCCCAGCGTTCGCGGACGCCGGGGATGTCGGGCAGCTGGTCGGCCGCACCCGTGGCGATGAGCACGGTGCGCGCCTGGATCGCCGCGCCCCCGGCACGACGGATCACGAACCCGAGATCGATGGCGGTGACGCGGTCCTCGACGACGTCGACGCCGTAGCCGATCACCTCCTCGCGACCGCGGGCGAGGAGCTCATCGGGTGCCATCCCGTCTCGGGAGATGAACCCCTGCAGGTGCGTGGCGGCGGCGTTGCGTGGGGTGCCGGCGTCGATGACGGCGACCTTGCGCCGGGCTCGGCCGAGCACGAGAGCGGCGCTGAGGCCGGCGGCGCCGCCGCCGATCACCGCCACGTCGTAGGTGTCTGTGGTCATGCGATCGATGGTGCGGGCGCGGCTCCCGGCGGGCAAGCGTCGTTGCCAGTTCCGGGAATCGCGAATAGCTTCCGATGCCAGTGGAGGGATCGGACGCCATCTCGGACGTGCTCGCGGAGGTCGGGCCACGCCTGAGACGGCTTCGGGAACGTCGTGAGGTCACCCTCACCGCGCTGGCGGCGGAGACGGGGATCTCGAAGAGCACCCTCTCGCGGCTGGAGGGCGGCCAGCGCAAGGCCAGCCTCGAGCTGCTGCTGCCGATCGCGGAGGCCTTCCAGGTCCCGCTCGACGAGCTCGTCGGAGCACCCGAGGTCGGCGACCCGCGCGTGCGGTTCAAGGCCAAGAAGCGCAACGGTCGCATCGTCTTCCCGCTCACCCAGGCATCGAGCAGCCTCGCGGTGTGGAAGGTGGTGATCTCCCCTGAGAAGGAGCGGCACCTGCGCGTGCACGACGGCTTCGAGTGGCTCTACGTGCTGTCCGGGCGGATGCGTCTCGTCCTCGGAGAGCACGACGTCGTCCTGGCTCCCGGGGAGGTCGCGGAGTTCGACACGAGCACCCCGCACTGGTTCGGGCCTGCGACCCGTGAGCCGGTGGAGATCCTCAGCGTCCACGGCGTGCACGGCCAGCGGATGCAGGTGCGGGCCTCCATGGGCCCCGAGTCCGCCCCGCGTTGATTCCCTGAAACGGCAACAGGCGTTGCCAGGCCCGGTCGCCGAGGCGCACCCTCGTCGCATGACCAGCCCAATTCACCAAGCAGATCAGCGGGCCGCCCGCATCTTCGGCGGCCTGTTCATCCTCACGTTCCTCACCTCGATCGCCGCCGTCGTCCTGTACGGCCCGATCCTGCACGACAAGGACTTCGTCCTGTCCGGCAACGCCACCGGCCGCATCGCGTTTGGCGCGCTGCTGGAGATCGGGCTGGTCGTCGCCAACGTCGGCACCGCCGTCGTGCTCTTTCCCATCGCCCGCCGCCACCACGAGACGCTGGCGTTGAGCTGGACCGCGTCGCGCATCATCGAATCGACGATCATCGCCGTCGGCGCGATCAGCCTGCTCTCGATCGTGACCCTGAGCCGGGAGTCCAGCGCCGATGCCGGCGCCCTCGTGGCGCAAGGCGAGTCGTTGGTCGCCATCCACGACTGGACCTTCCTGTTCGGACCGGGCTTCTGCGTCGGCATCGGCAACGGCATCATCCTCGGCTGCCTGATGTGGAAGACCGGCCTCGTGCCGCGGCGCCTCGCGCTGCTCGGGCTCGTCGGCGGTCCGCTGATCCTCGTCCGCGCCACGCTGATCCTGTTCGACGTCGTCGACCCGGGCGATCCCACCGACGTCCTCGCCATCCCGGAGATCCTCTGGGAGGCCGCACTCGGGCTCTACCCCCTGATCAAGGGCTTCCGCATCCCGGTCGAACCGGCCAGCAGCGAGGCAGCACGCCACGGGCTCGACGGCAGCGACGAGGACCGCCTAGCCCGCTACGCCGACGCGATCAGCCCGTCCGCCGGACGTGAAGCATCGATCCGGTAATCGCCGTCGCGAGGTCGAGCTGACCCAGGGCCGTGCCTGGCCGGGCTCAGTTCAGACGCCGAACACCCGGGATCGACATCTGTCCAGCGACGACCAGGAGGTAGGCGATGGCTGCGCCCCAAAGCGTTGTCGAGACGCCGACAGCGGCAGCGATCGGACCGGCCAGACCGCGGCCTACAGGGTCGAGTGCCAGCGATCCGAACCAGTCGTAGGCGCTGACCCGTGAGAGGGAGGCGGGCGGGACGTGCCGCTGCAGCGCCGTTTCCCACAGCGTGTTGAAGATGATCAGCCCGAACCCGGTCGCGAACATCGCAGCAGCCGTCACCGGAGCACTCACCGACGCCGCCACGCACGCCATGGCCGTCGCCGGCAAGGCGACCGCCAGGGTGGCAAGGCGCAACGGTCGTCGGGGCCGCACGCGAAGGGCAACGAGCCCGCCCATGATCGAGCCGGCCCCGAGCGCACTGACCAGCAAGCCCCAAACGGCAGGACCGCCCAGCGTGCCGTCGGTGATGATCGGACCGAGCACCCACAGCACGCCGAGAAGCGCATTCCCGAGAGACGCACCAACGACGACGCCCCAGACCCAGTCGCGTGCCCGGAACTCGTCCCAACCGCCGCGCAGGTCCATCAAGAACGTCGTCGACTCGCGTTCAGGATGCGGCAGCTGCGGCAGCCGCCACAACAGGGCGGCGCTCGCAGCGAACGTCAGTCCGTCGATCGCAAGGGCCCAGCCGGCTCCGGCCACCGCCACGGCGACACCCGCGAGAGCCGGTCCGAGCAGGCTCCCGGCCGCCTGCGCGAAGTTCCGCAGCCCGTTGGCCTCGCGCAGCTCAGCTCGTCCGACGGTCTGTGGCAGCAAGGCGGTTGCCGCCGGATTGAAGAAGGCCGTCGCGGCGCCGTGAGCGCCAGCCAGGACGGCGAGCTGCCAGACCTGGGCCTCACCCGAGATGAGCAGCACGGCCATGCCCACCTGCGCCGCGAAGCGCACTGCATCGGCAGCGATCATGAGCTCTCGCCGCGAGCGCCGGTCGCCCACGACGCCACTCACAAGGAGCAGAACGACCGTCGGCACCGACTGCGCCGCCAGAACCAAACCAACTGCGGTGGGCGACGTGGTGATCTCCAACACCGCGAAGACGAGCGCGACTCGAGCGATGCCGTCGCCCAACACGGACACGCTGTGCGCCGCCAGGAACCATCTGAACGGCCCCCCGCGCAGCACCTCGAAGTCACGGGGCCATCTCAAGCCGCCCAGTCTGCCACCGTGGCGAGGTTCGACCCACACGTTCAGGCCCGCGCAGACGGCGCTTCGCCAACCACCCGAGACAGGTTGCGCCCGTGCTCGACCAGGAACTCCTCGATCGTCATCGGGCGCTGAAGCGCCGACCGACGCTTCGCGTGGAGATGTGTGCGGCGGCCGAGGCTGCGGTCGTCACCGTGGAGGTCGCGACGGAGAAGGAGCAGTGGTTCCCGGCGCCACCCCTGCCGCTGCGACGACCACGCCCGGGCCCGAGCCGACTGGAGCAGCCGAGCGACGACGAACACGCCCTGGCGGGGTGCGACGCGGACGGCCAGCCGGTGCTGGTCCGCTCGGCGCTGAGATGGGGCGACGGACGACACGCGCCTGTGGTCCGCGATGCCGACGAGGATGACGACCAACTCGTCCACGTCCGGATCCTGCACGGCGACGGCCACCGGCTCGAAGTGATCGGGTGCTTGACGCCCGACTCCGTCTCCCGTGTCACCTGGATCGACCACGACGAACACGGACGCCAAACGCGCTGGGCCACTGCCGCGTCAAGTGCAACGACTGGGCCACGGGCGGCGGCGTGACCTCCTGCACCTGCGAACCGGGACGAGCCACACGGTGCACCGTGCCGAGCACGACGCCGAGGGGCTGGTCCGTGTGCACACCGCCGACGACGGTCGCGAGAGCACATCGAGTGGTCCCGCGAATCCGATCACTGCGGTTCAAGCGGAGGGGGAGGGATTCGAACCCTCGGTGCAGGGGTTACCCACACAACAGTTTTCGAGACTGGGGCGTGCGGGTGCTGGTTTGGCTCTAGCCGGTCGATCGCGCGGGGTCCGTGATGGCTGTGGGACGCGATTTGGGACATTTCGGTTCCGGGAGCTGCTCGTGCTGACGCTGAGCACGATCGAGTGCGGCCTCGATGACGAGGCCGGAACGGCCGGGCGCCGCGGAGTACGTGCTGTCCCGCGACGATGGGTCGGCGGCGTTCGCCGCGAGGCGCCTACTACGCCGACGGCGAGCCTGGCGACGATCGCCAGGCGGTCTGGCACGGGCCGACTGCGGCGCTCGACCAGCTCGGTGCCGTCGAGGGCCGCGCGATCGTCCGCGACGAGTTGGTCGCCGCCCTCACCGGCAGGCACATCGCGACGCGGCGACCAGGTCCGCCGGCCGGGCGTGCGTACCAGCGACCACGCACGACGGGTCGACGTCGTCGGAGCGGGTCGTGAAGTCGGTCGACATGACGTTCAGCGTCCCGAAGTCGGTGTCGGTGCTGTGGTCGCAAGCGTCGCCGGCTGAGCGGGCGCGGCTCGAGGCGGACGTGCTGCAGGCCGCCCGGGAGACGATCGACTTCATGGCGACCCGCAAGGGCGCGGTGCACCGTCGCGTCCCGGGCGGCGGCCGCGTCCGGGAGCCGGCGCTCGGTGCAGCCGCCGCGTTGTCGCTTCACGTCACCGCTCGGCGAGCCGACGGCGACGTCGCGCCGGCACCGCAGCTGCACGTCCACGGCGTCGTCGTCGGCCTGCTGCGTCAAGACGGCCGCCTCGTCTCCCCCGACCCGTGGAACTGGTACAAGCACGGCGCCGCCCGAGAAGGCGGCGCCTACGGCCGAGCCGTCCTCGCCCACCGTCTGCCGCGAACGCGGCTACGAGATCGAGACCGACACCGGCAAGCACGGCCGCTACTTCGAACTCGCCGGCGTCCCAACCGCACTCCGCGACCGCGCTGTCGGGCCGCAGCCGGGAGGTCGCGATCCGCGCCCGCGCCCTGGAGCTCGCGTTCGGCAAGCCGACCCGCGGCGCCGCGCTCGCCGTGCTGGCGAAGGAGACCCGCCGCGAGAAGGAACCCGACCTCGACCAGCAGCAGATCGCGTCGTGGTGGGACGCCGTCAGCGCCGAACACGGCTTCGGCCCCGAGGACGCCGACCGGCTTCGTGCGCGGCGCGCGCGAGAAGACTCAGCTCGACGACGAGCGCGAGCTCGTCATGGCGATCATGCGCAAGCTCGAGACCGAGGGCCCGACCGTCTCGACGGCTGAGGCGCGAGCAATCACGCTCGAGGCGGCCGCCGGCCGAACGTCGAGCCCGAGGCCGCTGAAGCCCTCGCGCGACGGCTGATCGAGCAGGGCCACGTCATCCCGCTCGAGAACGACCGCGTGACCAGCCGGCCGATCCGTGAACTCGAACGACGCGCCCTGATCGCCGCTCGCGACGCCGGCCGCCGCGAGCCGACACCGCTCTCCCCCACGACCGTCCTCGACGCCATCGAACGAGCCGAGCGCAACCTCGGCGACGGCAAGACGCTCGACCGCGAGCAGCGCGAAGCCGTCGAGACGATCTGCAACGGCTCGGGCTGGTCGAACCTCACCGGCCGAGCCGGCACCGGCAAGGGCCCCACCCTCGAAGCCGTCGCCCACGCCCACCGCGCCGACGGCTGGCAAGTCCTCGCGACCGCCGTCGACGGCACCACCGCCCAGCGCCTCGCCGCCCAGGTCCACGGGCCGGGCTTCACCATCGACTCTCTCCTGCACCGCCTCCGGACCGGCAACCTCACCACCACCGACCAGACGCTCGTGATCGTCGACGAAGCCTCGGACCTGGGCCGGGCACGAGCTCCGTCTTGCGGAGGTAGTCAATGAGTTGCTGGTTGTGCGCGCGGACCACTGCGTCGCCGCGTTCGCCGTCGTCATCGTCGGCGGCGCTGTTGTCGCTCGTGGCGACGAGGTACTCGGCGACTTGGCCGCCGTTGGCGTAGTCCTCTGCGCGGCGCCGGACGTCGTCTCGCAGCGCTTCGGGAAGCGGCTGGCTATCGGCCGCCATCAGGACGAGTTCGGGCATACGCGCGTCGATGGTCAACGCGTCGGCGAACAGCGGAAACTCGCACTGGATGCAGACGAGTTTGGCGAGCTCCGTTGCCCGCTCGGAGAACTTCGAGTCCAGCCGCCCGGCCTTGGCACGCGCCTGGGCAAGCCTGTAGGCGGCTCGGTAGCGGTTGAGCAGCACCTTGACCCGCCGCGGGCTGGCGACGTGGGTGGGGATGAGCACCGAGATGACCTCGTCGAGGGGCTCAATGTCCTTCCAGATGCCGGTCCGGTTCTCGACGAGCTCCAGCGCGAACCGCGTCAGCGTCGCCGGCTTGACCGGCGGTAGGGCCAACTGGTGCTGGAACACCTTGTCGAGGTAGGCGCTGCCGGCGCTGTAGTACGGGTTGGCGGAGTCCTCCGGGGTGTGCTGGCTGACCTTGTCGCGCAGTGCCTGTTCGAGGACCTGCTGGTCGGCGGCCACGACGAACACGCAGCCCGGCACCGACAGGAAGGTCTTCAAGGTTTCCAGCACCGACGCCACCTCTGACGGTGAGCACCGGTCGAGCTCGTCGATGAACACGACCAGCCGTTTGGTCTTCGCGGCCGTGACGAGTTCTTTGAACCGTCGCTCGAACTCCTCGTCGCCCGAGGGTGCGGACCTGGTCAGCTTGACGGTGAACCCTGCGGTGACCACCTTGATGACCGCGCCGACGACCGCGGCCCCCGGGATGAGCAGCGCGAGGCCGCCCTTGAGTGTCCCGAAGTAGTTGTCGTCGGCGATGTAGGCGATGACCCCGGCGGCGGCCGCAACGACGAGGAGCGCGCCCAGCGCCGCGAGGGCTGCCACTCGTGCGATAGCGAGCCACTGCTGCAGCGGGAACGTTACGTCGTTGCGGTCTTCGCTTTGGTACAGCCCCTTGTGGAACTTGTCGTCGTTGATGCCGAGCCCGTTTGCGACCTGGGAGATGAAGTGCCGCCGCAGCGGTGTCTCCGCGTACTTGGACGCATCGAAGACGGTGAACCGGACCTTTTTGGGGTCGGAGGGGAGAGCGAGTTTCAGCAGGTTCGCGATGCCGCTCTTACCCGACCCCCAGGCGCCGAACAGCGCGATGCTTGACGGCGTCGTGGTGTGCAGCACCGTGTCGGCGAGCTGGTCGACGACGTCCTCATGTCCGAACCAGTCGTCCTCGCGGCTGGTTAACGACCGGTCGTCGACGAGCTCTTCCTCAAAGAGCCGACCCGCGGTTGAGTCTTGAGACCAAGCCAAAGCGCTGGCACCGTACGTTCGTCCCCGGACGGACGAACCGGATTTCGTCGCGGCGCGCCGGGCAGCCGAGACCACGGCATCGGTCCGTCGCCGGAGGAGTCGGTGAGGATCAGCCCCGAGCCGCCGACCCGGTTCCGCGTTCCTGACTGACAGTCAGCGCTCGATAACGCGTGTTTCGTCTAGCGGTCTGCACGCGCTGGTACGAGCGGCCCATGGGCGTCCTTTTCGCGACAGCACCCTCGCTACCCGCGACCGGCGGCAGTCCACAACGTCCGCGCCGAGATCCACGGTCTATCTGAGTCACAGGACTGGGCTCGTTCCGCACCCTCGCCTCGACGGCCGGAGCAGCATCCAATCGCCAGCCCGCCCGTCGAAGGATCTAGGCGCGGCACCACGCCTTCCTGTCGACGACGCACTCGACGCCATCCTCGCCCGAGTCCAGACACCCGCTCTCCCTTCTACCGCCGACCGAACCCCACCCGTCACCCGGGCATATCAGCACCGGCGCGGCGGACAAAGCTTCTCCTTCTCCGAACCGCCGGCCACGGCATCGAGTGCTGACCCGTCCCCCTGCGGCGACGCCGACCGCGAGGGTGTCGCACTGTTCCGCCGACCTCCGGGCGTCAATTCTGTGGTCGGCAAGACGGCCGCGCGAGACGACGCAAGATGCCCACCCGCCGAAACGGTCGGCAAACGCATGTAGATCCGGGCGTCAACAGTCCGGCAGCAGGCGCTGTCCCGCGTATGGGGTTGTTCACCCGACCCGGAATGCTCCCTTGATCAGGCCCTTCGCGATGACGGTGCGCAGCACGTCGTTGGTGCCTTCGCCGATGCTCATCAGGATCGCGTCGCGGTAGAGGCGCTCGACCTCGTACTCGGTCGAGTAGCCGTAGCCGCCGTGGACCTTCAGCGCCTCGATGCGCGTTCTTGAGCGCGACCTCGGAAGCGAACATCTTCGCCATGCCCGTCTCGATGTCGGCGCGGGCGCTCGCCTGGTCGACGCTTCGTCGCGGCCCAGTAGACCATCAGCCGCGCGGCCTGGACGCTGCGTCGCCATCTCGGCGAGCTGCAGCTGGATCGCCTGGAAGTCCGCGATCGGCTGGCCGAAGGCCTTGCGCTCCTTCGCGTAGCGACAGCGCCTCGTCGTAGGCGCGCTGCGCGATGCCCACGCTGCGAGCGCGCGACGTTGATGCGCCCGCTCTCGAGCGCCGCGAGCGCCTGCTGCAGCCCGCGGCCCTCGACGCCGCCGACGAGGTTCTCGACGGGCACGCGGACCTCGTCGAGCGACGACCTCGCAGGACTCCGTGCCCTTGTAGCCGAGCTTCGGGATGTCCTTCGTGACCTCGAAGCCCTCGCGTGCCCGCGTCGACGAGCAGGATCGACATGCCCCGGTGGCGCGGGCTCGGCGTTCGGGTCGGTCTTGACGAGCACCGGCAGCGGGTCCGCGTGACGCGCGTTGGTGATCCAGGTCTTCGTGCCGGTGACGACGTAGTGGTCGCCGTCGCGCCGGCGCGATCGTCCGGATGCCCTGCAGGTCGGTGCCCGCGTCGGGCTCGGTCAGGCCGATGCCGGTGCGCCGCTCGCCGGTCGCCAGGTCGGGGAGGTAGCGCTGCTTCTGCTCGTCGGTGCCGTGGCGGGCGATCATCGCGCAGGAGAGCGAGTGGCTGCCGAGGATGCCGGCGATGCCCATCCACGCCGCGGGAGATCTCCTCGAAGACGAGCGCGAAGGAGACCGCGTCGAGCGGCGAGCCGCCGTACTCCTCGGGCACGGTGATGCCGAAGAGCCCGATCTCCTTCATCTGGTCGACGATCTCCGTCGGGTAGCGGCCGGCCTGCTCCCACTCGCGCGCGACGGGGATGATCTCGGCCGTCGACGAACGTGCGCAGCACTCGCGCAGCGCGCGCTGGTCGTCGGTGAAGTCGAAGTCACGATGCGCTCCCGTCCGCGTAGTCGGCGTCGGTGACCGCGATCCTGCCAGTCGGCGTCCCCGAGGGAGATCGCGAGGTGCGTCAGCGTCGTCGTGGCGGACGCCCCGTGCCAGTGACGCTCGCCCGGCGCGATCCAGGCGATGTCGCCCGACGCAGCTCGGCCGCGCTCGCCAGCGTCGTTGGCGAGATGGCCGGACCCGCTCGTGACGATCAGGATCTGCCCACGCTCGTGCGTGTGCCAGTGCGTGCGGGCGCCCGGCGGGAAGAAGACGCTGTTGACCGCGGCACCATCCGTCACGGCGAGCAGCGGCTCAGCCCAGACCTCACCGGTGAACGTCGGACCACGCTTGTCAGAGGGCTGGCCGTCGACGCGGCCGGGGTTGATGCGCACAGCGCTCTCCTTCTGAATAGCTGCTATGTCGGACATTAGCGTGTACGATGCGCCCATGACGAGTCCCGCCGTCGACGCCACGATGCGCGGCGTCCCGCTCGCCGGCAGCGCCGAGTGGGCCGTGGTCGCGGAGGACGCGGGGGCTCGACGGCCTCGTCGTCACCGAGACCAACAACGACCCGTTCCTGCCGCTCGCCCTCGCCGCCCCCGCAACCCAACGCATCACCCTGGCCACCGGGATCGCGCTCGCGTTCCCGCGCACGCCGATGGAGGTCGCCTACACGGCGTGGAACCTCCAGGACCTCTCCGGCGGCCGGCTCTCGCTCGGCCTCGGCACCCAGGTCCGCGCGCACGTCGAGCGCCGCTTCGGCGTCCCGTGGTCGCGCCCGGCGGCCCGCATGCGCGAGTACGTGCTGGCGCTGCGCGCGATCTGGACCGCCTGGGAGGACGGCACGCCGTTGGACTTCCGCGGCGAGTTCACCTCGCACACGCTGATGCCGCCGGCGTTCCGGCCGCGCCCGCAGCCCCACGGCGCGCCGCCCGTCTGGCTCGCCGGCGTCCGCGAGCGCATGCTCGAGGTCGCCGGCGAGGTCGCCGACGGCCTGCTCGTCCATCCGCTGCAGAGCCCGCGCGTGCTGGACGAGCTCGTGCGCCCCGCGCTGGCGCGTGGCGCCGAGCGGGCCGGGCGCGACCCCGCCGTACGTCGGCGTGTCCGTCGCGCAGCTCGTCGCCGAGCACGCCGGAGGAGCTCGAGGCGTGCCGGTCGCGCGTCGCCTTCTACGGCTCGACCCCCGGGTACCGGGACGTGCTCGACCTGCACGGCCTGAGCGACCTGTTCGAGCAGCTGCACGCGCTGTCGCGCGTCCGGCGGCTGGGACGCGATGCCCGCCCTCGTCGACGACGACGTGCTGCGGACCTTCGTCGCCTACGGGGACACGCCAGAGGCCCTTGCTGCCGACGTCGCTCCCGCGTCCGGGGCGTCAACCGCGTCGCCCTGCACTGGGGCGCGGGGACGACGCCGGCCGCGCTGGCCGACGTCGTCGCGGCCGTCCGCACCGCGCTCTAGATGTAGGACCAAGTGAGGGTGTTCAGCCGCTGGATGGGTGGTTGGCGGCCGATGGCTTGGTGTCGGCGGTGATGGTTGTAGTGCCAGAGCCAGCCGTCAAGGGCTGCGGTGCGTTCGGCGCTTGAGGCGTAGATCGCGCCGTAGGCCCAGCCGTTTCGCAGGGTCCGGATGAATCGTTCGGCCTTGCCGTTGGTCTGGGGCCGGCGGGGCCGGGTGCGGACGTGGCGGATGCCGAGCGTGTGGCAGGCGAGCGCGTGGATGGTGGAGCGGTAGGGGCTGCCGTTGTCGGTCAGCAATCGTCGTGTCGTGATGCAGTGGCGGGCGAGAACCAGGCGACAGCGCGGCGCAGGAACCCGGTCGCGGTAGTGGCTTTCTCGTCCGCAAGGACTTCGGCGTAGGCCAGGCGCGTGGCAGTCATCGATGGCGACGTGCACGTAGTCCCAGCCGGCGCGGCCGCGGCGGCGTCCGGCCGCGTCGGTGAACGAGCCGGTGTAGTGCGCTTGCCGGTCGCCGGTGACGCGCTTGCCGGCGCCGTCAACGATGCGGCCGAGCTTCTTGACGTCGATGTGGATCATCTCGCCCGGCCGGGCGCGCTCGTAGCGCGCGCGCCGGTTCCAGGCCAAGACGGCCGAGGCGGCCCATCCCGCAACGCCCGAGCACTGCGGAGACCGTCGAGGACGGCATGTCGAGCAGCTCAGCGATCTCAGGCCCGGTGAAGCGCAACCTGCCGCAACGCCCGGATCGCCTCGACCCGCTCGGGCTCGTCTGCGTCGGGCGCCGCCGCGGCGCCGAAGACCGATCCAGCAGCCCCGACTCACCCTCGGCGCGGTATCTGGCGAACCACTTGCTGACCGTCCGAACGCTGATCCCGAGACTCGGCCGCCACGCACTCCCGGCCACGACCGGCCTGGATGCGCTCGACGAACAATCTCCTGTTCCTGACGGGCAGCGTCCTCGCGTTAGCGTGCAACCTCATCCGGTGTCCTCCTTGGCGTCTGGCGGCCTCGAGAACCACCAGCCTTCCAAAGGGGCCCGGATGAACAACGTCCCTAGGAGCTACATCTAGATCAGCGGCGCGCCGGCGGCGCGCTGGCCTCGGTCTCCTGGGCCATGCGCGCCTCGAACTCGCGGCGCTCGGCGGCGATCTGCGTCCGCAGCTCCTCGAGCTCGCGGCAGCGGCCCGAAGTCGAAGTCCGGCCGCGGCTCGCGACGCTGCGCGCTGCTCGCGCTCGGCGTCCGTCGCGGCAGCGTCGGCCTCGCCGTCGGCGCCGAGCACGACGCCGTAGTCCTGACTGCCGCCTTCTCGACGCTGACGAGCCCGGCGCGCACGTCCTTGGCGACGCGCTCGGGCTCGCGCGTGAGCGGATCGCCGAGCCCGCCGGCGCCGGCCGTCGCGAACATCAGGCCGGTCGCCCTTGCGCACCGGCACGTTCTCGACCTTGGACGGCAGCGACTCCAGCTCGTCGCCGCCCGCGCGGTAGCAGCGTCTTGTACGAGCTCTGGCCGTGACTGCCGCCGTTGACGCCCCACGGGATACGTCTGGGCGCGGTCGTCCTGGAACGTGATGAGCCCGTCCTCGAGGAACGTGTAGATCTTCGCGACGCCGTGGCCGCCGCGGTTGTTGCCCGGCCCGCCGGAGTCCGTGCGGACGGAGTAGCTCTCGACGCGCAGCGGGTAGTACTTCTCCAGGTACTCCGTCGGCACGGCCTTGAACAGCGGCCACCAGGAGTGGCCGTCGAGGCCGTCGCCGGCCGGCCGGGCCGGGATGCCGCCGTAGAGGATCTCGAGGATCTGGTAGGGCTCGCCCTTGGAGTCCGTGCCCGAGTACACGAAGTTCGGGCTCGTCCCGTAGCTGCCGGACACCGCGAACTCGCAGCCCGAGCATCTTGGAGAACACCGCGCCGAAGACGTCGAAGTGCCGCGCCATGAGCGTCAGGCGGTTGCCGAGCGGCGCCGGGAACTCCGGCTTGAGCACCGACCCCTCGGGGATGTTGACCTTGATGATGTCCGAGTAGCCGTCGTTGAAGACGACGTCGGGCGCGAAGGCCATGATCAGGAAGACCCCGACGAACATCTTGAACATCTCGGGGTTGAGGTAGAAGTTGACCGAGCCCGGGACCTGCGCGTCGGTCCCGGCCCAGTCGACGTTGATCGTGTCGCCTTCGCGCCACATCGTCATCTTCAGGCGGATCGGGCCGGTCCCCAGGCCGTCGTCGTCGGCGAAGTCCTCGAAGTCGAAGCGCTTCCCGTCGGGCAGGTACGTGCGGATGAGCTCGATGACCGCCGAGCGCGTGCGGTCGAGGATCGCGTCGCAGGCCTCGAGGTAGGTGTCCTTGCCGTAGCGCTCGCAGAGCTCGACGACGCGCGCCGCGCCCGCCGCGGTGCCGGCCGCGATCGCCTTGACGTCGGCCTCGACCTCCTTCGGCGCCCGCGTGTTGTGGCAGAAGATCCGCAGGGCCTCCTCGTTGAGGCGGCCCTGGTCGTAGAGCTTGATCGGCGGCATGCGCACGCCCTCGTGGTAGATGCTCGCGCGCGCTGATCGGCATCGATCCGGCGGCGGTGCCGCCGACGTCGATCAGGTTGCCCCACTGCGAGGAGTAGCCGACGAGGTCGCCCTCGAAGAAGATCGGCCGCAGCAGCAGCAGGTCCGGCGTGTGGGAGACCGACCCCTCGCACGATGTACGGGTCGTTCAGCGCGATGACGTCGCCGTCGCGCAGGTCGGAGACCTCGTAGGGCGAGTGCTCGAGGATCGTCGGGATCGCCGAGCCGAACTGCCCGATGACCATCCGCGCGTGGCGGTCGGCGATCAGCGGGAACTGGTCGGACTGCTCGCGGATGACCGGGCTGACCGCCGTCGTCTCCAGCACGCGGTCCATCTCGTAGCGCGCGTTGGACAGCGTGTTCTCGATGATGTCGAGCGTGACCTGATCGATGTCGTGCTCGCGGACGAAGTCCGGGAGCCCTGGTCTGGTCATCGATCCTCTGCCCTTGACGATGATGTTGCCGTCGTCGTCGACCGTGCCGGTCTAGCCGGGCTCGATCACGCGTCGTGGTGTCCTCCTGCTCGACGATCGCCGGACCGTCGCAGCACGTGGCCGGCGCGCGAGCGCGCTGCGCTCGTAGATCGGCGTGTCGTGCCAGGTCCCCGCGAAGTGCACCTGCTCGTGCGGTCGACGGCGGCCTCGCGCGAGTCCTGCGCGCCGAGGTCAGCCCGACCTCGACGTCGCTGGTCGCCGCCGCGGCCGACGACCCGCAGCGTCGGCGATCTCGACGTCGGCTCGAGGTCGAAGCCGTAGCGGCGGCGTGTGCTCGGCCTCGAAGTCCGCCGCGCAGCCGCGCCGCGTAGCCGTCGTCCAGCGCCGTCGCGCGTCCAGCGCCACCGGGATCTGGATGTCCTGGCGGTAGTAGCGGCAGTCGGCGAAGACGTCGAAGGCGTGCTCGTCCGCGGGTCGACGCCCTCGGCGGTCAGCCATGCGCGTGGCCTCCGTCGATGAGGCTCTCGACGGCCGCGCCGACGTCGCGCGCCCGGGCGTCTCCTCGGCCGAGCTGCAGGTACGTCCGCGCGAACTCGTTCTGGACGTCCGCCGCGAGGAAGCCGAAGGCCGAGAGCACGCCCGGCGTGCTCGGGATGACGAGCGGGCTCGGCGCCGATCAGGCGGGCGAGCGCGTTGGCGTGCAGCGGGCCGGCGCCGCCGAAGGCGACGAGGCCGAAATCGCGCGGGTCGTAGCCGCGCTCCACGGACACGACGCGCAGCGCGGCGTGCATGTTCTCGTTGGCGATGTCGAGGATCGCCTGCGCGGCGGCGACGGTGTCGATGCCCAGGCCCTCGGCGACGGTGGCGACGGCCCGTCCTGGCCGCGTCGACGTCGAGCGCGAGCCGGCCGCCGAGCTTCGAGCCGCCGGGCAGGCGGCCGAGGACGACGTTGGCGTCGGTGACCGTCGGCTCCGTCCCGCCCTGGCCGTAGCAGGCGGGGCCCGGCGTCGGCGCCGGCGCTGCGCGGGCCGACCTTCAGCGCGCCCGCGAGGTTGAGGTAGGCGATCGAGCCGCCGCCGGCGCCGACGGAGTGGATGTCGGCCCCGCGCGCCTGGAACGTTGTAGTAGCCGAGCTGCGCCTCGCGCTTGATCGACACCTCGCCGTCGCGGCAGAGCGCGACGTCGGTGGAGGTGCCGCCCATGTCGAAGGTGAGGACGTTCGGCACGCCCGATGCGGCGGGCGAGGTACGCCGCGCCGACCGCGCCGCCGGACGGGCCGGAGAACGCGATGTCGACCGGCCGCTCCTTCGTCGAGCGGGCGCTCATCGTGCCGCCGTCGGAGCGCACGATGTTCAGGCGGCCGCCGAACCCGGCGTCGTGCGAGCAGCGACTCGAGGCCGTCGACGTACTTGATGACCTGCGGCTGGGTGTAGGAGTTGAGCACCGCCGTGAGCGTGCGCTCGTACTCGCGGTACTCCGAGACGAGGTCCGAGGAGATCGAGACCGGCAGGTCCGGCCTGCAGCTCGAGCGCGATCTCGCGCGCCCGGCGCTCGTGCGCCGGAGTTCACGTAGGCGTTGAGGAACGCGATCGTCAGCGACTCGGTGCCCGACGCCGAGCAGGTCCTTGATCGGCTGCGCGGACCGCGTCCTCGTCGAGCTCGGCGATGACCTCGCCGGTCGCGCTCGATCCGTCCGGCGACCCCGCGCGTGCAGCCACAGCGGCACGAGCGGATCGGGCTTGATCATCCCCATCCACGCGTACAGCGGACCGGGCGTCCAGGCGCGCGCGAGGTGGAGGATCTGCTCGTGCCCGGCGGTCGTCAGCAGACCGCCGACCGCGCCCTTCTCCTCCAGGATCATGTTCGTCACGACGGTCGACCCGTGCAGGATGAGCGACAGCGCGTCCAGGCCGACGCCGCGCGTCTCGCACGCCTGCTTGACCCCGGCCATGCACCCCTTGCGACTGGTCCTCGGGGGTGGAGAGCACCTTGGCGATCGTCAGGTCCCCGGTCTCCTCCGACCGAGCAGCACGTCGGTGAACGTGCCGCCGACGTCAACTCCGAGCCTCAAGCTCATGCTGTCGCTCCTGCGTCGGGTGCGCGACGATCAGGCATTGCTCGCCGCCGCTTCGTCCTTGATGTCCTTGCGCCGCACGATCTGCGACAGCGCGACCGCCAGGATCAGCGCGCCGCCGTAGAAGAGCTGCTGCACGAAGCTGTCGGCGCCGAGCAGCTGCAGGCCGGTGATCCCGCTGACCAGGAAGAACACCGCGACGAACGTGCCGATCGGGTTGAAGCGCCCGGGCTGATCGCGGTCGCGCCGAGGAACGCCGCGGCGAACGCCGGCAGCAGGAACGCCAGGCCCGAGGTGGGGTCCGCGCCGCCGAGCGACCCGGCGTAGAAGACGCCGGCGAGCGCGGCGATCGAAGCCGGACGCAGGCCAGCGCGCCCCAGCGGACGCGGCGCGACGTTGATGCCGCTCAGCCGGGACACGTTGCGGCCGCGGCCGACGAACAGCAGCCGCCGGCCGAGCGCCGTGTAGACGAACACGTACCAGAGCAACGAGGGTCAGCAGCGACGCCGTACCAGAACACCATCGAGATCCCGAGGAACCGGTTGGTGATCGTCCAGTCGATGAGGTCGTTGCTGCACGCCGCTGACCGTGTTCGAGCCGCTGATCCACAGCACGATGCCCTGCACGACGGTCGCCGAGCCGAGGGTCACGATGAACGAGTCGATCTCGAGCAGCGTCGACGAGCGCGCCGTTGATCAGCGCCGACGAGCAGGCCGAGCAGCGAGGACGACGACGATCGCCGGCAGCGAGCGGCCAGCCGTGTTTGACCTGCAGGATCGCGAGGACCATCGCCGAGAGCGTCAGCACCGACGGCGATCGAGAGGTCGAAGTCGCCGGCTGGTCAGCGGCAGGATCAGGCCGAGCGCGAGGATCAGCAGCACCGCCTGCGAGCCGAAGATCGTCTGGAAGTTGCCGCACGTGGCGTAGGTGTCCGGCTTGAGCAGGCAGAAGACGATGCACGACGACGGCCCAGACGCAGCGATCAGCGCGTACTTCTGGCAGGCGACCGCCGCAGGCTGCGGGCGTCGCGCTGCGGCCGCTCGCGCCTCCGGCGGCGTCTGCGTGGCTCGTCGGCGGCCGCTGCTCGTCACGGCTCTCGCGTCTCCATCGGGTCGGCTGACTTCACTCCACGCTCGGCGAGGGTGACGCTGTTGTAGACCTGCTCGGCGATGCGGTCCTTGACGACGTCCTCGCCTGTCGAGCTCGCGCACGATGCGGCCGTTGCCGAGCACGAGCACGCGGTCGCAGATCGCGGCGAGCTGCTCGTAGTCCGAGCTCGCGCACGATGATCGACATGCCGGCCTCGGCCGCGGCGGAGAGCATGCGGAAGATCTGCTCGCGGGCGCCGACGTCGACGCCCTGCGTCGGCTCGTGCAGCAGCAGCAGCGTGCGGCTCCGTCTGCATCCACTTCGCCAGCAGCGCCTTCTGCTGGTTGCCGCCGCTGAGCGACTGGTAGGTGCGCCCGGGATCGTTCGGGCGCACGTCGTACTCGTCGCAGAGCTCGGCGGCCCTGCGGCGATGGCCGCGCAGCTTGAGGCGCCATGGGCCGGTAGTCGTCGAGCACCTGCATCATCACGTTGTGCCGCGACGGTCAGCGAGCCGACGCTGCCGTCGCGCTGGCGGTCGGCCGGGATGCAGCGCCATGCCGGCGGCGAGCGCCCGCGCCGGGCGTCATCGACGGCGAGCGTCGTAGGTCGCGTCCGTCGGTGCGCAGCTCGCCGCCGAAGCACGGCCGCGCGCCGAAGAGCAGGTAGGGCAGCTCGTCGAAGCCGGAGCCGAGCAGCCCGGTGACGCCGAGCACCTCGCCCTGCGCGGACCTCGAAGCGACAGCCCGCGGGCCTTCGTGCCGATGCAGGCCGCTCGACGTCGACGCGGCGACGGCGCCGCTCGACGTCCGGCGCGCTCGAGCTCGAGGCTGCGCGAGGCGGCGGCCGATGATCATCTCGACGAGGTCGGCCTCCGAGGCCTCGTCGCGTGACGACCGTGCCGTGCACGCGGCCGTCGCGCAGCACGGTGACGCTGTCGGTGATCTCGCGCACCTCGTCGAGGTCGTGGCCGACGAACAGCACGCTGGCGTGGCTCGTGCGACGATCGAGCGGGTGATCGCGAAGAGCCGCTCGACGCCCTCGCGCGGGCAGGAAGACCGTCGGCTCGTCGAGCACGAGCAGGCCGCGGCGGTCGGCGCCCGTCGCGCGTGCGGATGTCCTCCGTCGCGCGGACGATGGCCAGCAGCGCCCGGTCGGTCTCCGTGATGTCGTTGACGAGCGCGTCCGGGTCGAGGTCGACGTCGAACTCGTCGAACAGCTCGCGCGCCGCGCGGCGCTCGGCGCGCCAGTCGATGCGCCACGAGCGCGACTGCGAGAGCTCGATCAGGCGCAGGTTCTCGAGCACCGTGAGCTCGCGCAGGAGCCCGAGGTCCTGGTGGACGAAGCTCAGCCCGAGCGTCGCGAACTGCCCCGGTGCCAGCGGCAGCGGCACCGGCTCGCCGTTGATCTCGCAGCTCGCCCTCGTCGGGCGCGTGGAAGCCGGCCAGGACCTTGATCAGCGTCGACTTGCCCGAGCCGTTCTCGCCGAGCAGCCCGTGGATCTCCCCGCGCTTGATGGTCAGGTCGACGCGCGTCCAGCGCGTGCGCGCCGCCGAAGGTCTTCGACAGCCCGCGCAGCGCGACGACCGGCGCGTCGCCGCCCGGCGGGCGCCCCCGAAGGGGCACCCGCGGTCCGGATCGGCGGACGTCGGCCGAGCGTCGGCGTGAGGCGTCCTGGTCCGTCATGCGGCTAGCTGCACTCCCCAGAGCTTCTTGTAGCCCGTGATGTAGGAGTCGCCGAAGCCCTCCACGTACTCCGGCGGCGCCGGCCTCCTCGATGTTGCTGTCGTCGAAGACGCGCAGCGGCGTGTTCTCGTTGCCGTCCTCGATGATCGGGCCGTCGGTGAGGATGCGCATGGCCTGGTCCATGTTCGCGTAGGCGAGCCACTCGATGTTCTCGCCCATGCTCGGCGGCCATGATGTCGCCGTTCTCGATGAGCTTCATGACGTCGGGCGTGCCGTTGTAGGACGCGACCTTGACCGCTCGCCGCCTTGCCCGCGGCGCGGATGCCCGCGATGGCCGGGATCGACATCGAGTCGTAGATCGGCAGGACCCACTTGATGTTCGGGTCGGCTGCCAGCGCGGACTGCGTCTGCGGCGCGATCTTCGTGCCCCAGTCGACGACCGGGACGTTGAGGACCTTCGGCCTTCGCGTCAGGGCAGAGCTCCTTGAGCTTGGCCGTCATCGCGTCGACGATGCCCTTGGCTCGGCGGGACTTCCTTGGCAGTTGATGATGAGCGAGCTCTTGACCGCGTCGCAGCCGCCCTCGGCGATGGCGTACTGGACCGACGAGCTCACCGGACTCGTGGAACGGCACCGTGATGTAGCCGTCGATGAGGTCGAGGATCTGCTGCTCCGGCGCCGTCGCCGTTCTGGTACAGGTGGTTGACGAGCACCTTGACGCTCGCGGCCTTCTTGCCGGCTGCAGCTGCGGGATGCAGCAGGCGCGGGTCGATGCCGGCGTCGAGGATGATCAGGTCGGCCTTCTGCGAGATGGCCTGGTTCATGCCCGACGCCCACTGCGTCGGGTTGCCCTGGTTCTCGAACTGCACCCACTTGATGCCCGCGCTCCTTGGCGATCTTCTGCATCTCCTTGTCGACCGCGGCGACGTAGGGGATCGCGCTGGAGACCGGGATGTTGAAGATCGTCATCCCTTCGCCTTGCTCGCGTCGAACGCCTCGGCGTCGAGCGTCGAACTGCGGGACCTCCTTGGCCTTGTCGATCGCGGCCTGGGCCTTGGCCTGGGCCGTCACTGCCGCCGCCGCGGTGCCGCGCTGCCGCCGAGCTGTCGACGACGCGCTGTCGACTCTGTCGTCGACTCCACAGCGCTGCGAGCACCAACAAGCCAGTGCTGCGCGTCGCCAGGCCGCGATCATGCCTGCGCCCATCCGTTCATCGCAACGCACTTCGTCTCCTCCTCCTCGGGGCCGGGATGATCCGCCGAGCCACGTCGTGTGCGGCCTCTGATCAGCCGCGATCTAACGTCGCGGATTCTGCAGCACGTGTCAATGTTGGACATTGATCCTTTTGGTACGAACCGATGTGGACCGACTGTCGAGATCATGCGCGATCAGGATCAGCTTGCCGAACTGTCTGCGATCCTCCATGAGCCGGTGCGCCCGGCCGCGTCGGCGAGGTCGCAGCGCCTCGGAGACGACCGGCGTCAGCTCGCCCCGTCCGACGAGCTCGATGACGTGGCGCAGCTCGGCCTCGGTCGCGCGAGCGCAGCCGATGACCGACCACTCGTGCCGGAACAGCTCGATGAGATCGAGGTCGACGACCTCGCCGGCGTGCCCGCCGCAGACGACGACGCGCCCGCCGACGGCGACCGCGGCCAGGCTGCGCTCGAAGACGCGTGCCGCCGACGTGCTCCAGGACGACGTCGACGCCGCGGCCGTCGGTCTCCTCGCGCACGCGCGCGGTGAGGTCCTCCGTCGTGTAGTTGATCGCCGACGTCGGCGCCCAGCTCCAGCGCCCGCTCGAGCTTCTGCGCGCTGCCGGCGCTGGTGATGACGCGCGCCCCGGCGCGCTTGGCGACCTGGATGCCCGACGAGCCCACGCCGGAGCCGGCGGCCGAGATCGAGCACGGTCTCCCCCGCGCGCACGTGCGCGCGGGTGACCAGGCAGTGCCAGGCGGTGGCGAACGTGGTCTGCGTCGAGGCCGCCTGCTCGTAGGTCATCGCGTCCGGGCAGCGGCACCACGGCGTCGCGCCGGGACGAGCACGTACTCGGCGTACGCGCCGGCGCGCTGGACGCCCAGCATCTCAGGCGCTCGCAGAACTGCTGGCGGCCCGCGAGGCACGGCACGCACTGGCGGCAGGCGACCTGGTAGAGCGGCGTGACGCGGTCGCCCTCGGCGAAGTCCGTCACGCCGTCGCCGACGGCGGCGACCTCGCCGCCCGCCTCGAAGCCCGAGCGTGTGCGGCAGCGCGAGCGGGAGCCGCGACGTGCCGTTGCGCATGTCGACGTCGACGTGGTTGAGGCCGACGGCGCGCACGCGGACGACGACCTCTCCCGGCCCCGGCTCGGGATCGGGGACGTCGTCGAGGCGCAGGACGTCGGCGTCGCCGTACTCGTGGAAGCGGACGGCCTTCACGCGCGCCTCGAACTCCTCGTGGTGCTCGTTCCACCAGTTCGCGATGTCGATCCGCCGCGCGAACCACACGTCGCCCTTCTCCTGCGCGTACTCGATGAAGTCCCGCAGGCCGCTCGTGCGCCCGGCCTGCCCCGCCCAGCGCGAGTGCAGGCCGATGGACATCATCCGCGGGTGCGTGGCGCCCTCGTCCCAGAGCTCGTCGAGGCCGCGCCGGCACTGGTCGAAGAACGACGACGGGTCCGCTGAAGCCCTGGGCCAGGACGTAGCGGCCGTCGTTGTAGGTGAAGCTGTAGGGCACGACGAGATGGCGCTTGCCCGCCGACCGTCGGTGTAGTAGGGGAGGTCGTCGTTGTAGGCGTCGGAGTCGTAGGCGAAGCCGCCCTCCTCGACGAGCAGCTCGCGCGTGTTGACCGACGGGCCGTAGCGGCAGTACCAGCCGCAGCGGCCGCTCCCGCAGGTCTGCCTCGATCGACCGGATCGCCTCGAGCATGTGCTCGCGCTCCTCCTCGCGCGAGAGCGTCCACACCTCCTCCCAGCGCCAGCCGTGGCAGCACGGCTCGTGGCCGGCCTCGCGCAGGTACGCGGCGACCTCGGGGTTGCGCTCGAACGCCACCGCCGCGCCGAAGAACGTCACGGGGATGCTCGAACTCGTCGAACAGCCGCTGCAGGCGCCAGACGCCCGCCCGGCCGCCGTACTCGTAGACCGACTCGGCGGCGAGGTCGCGGAACTCGCGGCTCCATCACGTAGGGGATCTCGGCGAGGCCCTCGTTGCGCCCGTCGCCGGCGATCTTCGAGTACTCCGAGCCCTCCTCCCAGTTGAGGACGATGCTCACGGCGACGCGGGCGCCGTTGGGCCAGGTGACCTTGGGGACGTGACGGCCGTAGCCGACGACGTCGCGCCGCGGGCCGGGGCCGTCGCTCTCGCGGAAGACGGGGGGCATCAGGTCGCAGCTCCTCTCGTGTGCTCCTCGGGTCGTCGGGCGCGGCGTCGGCCACGACGCCCATCGCGAGCAGCGCGGCGATCTGCTCCTCGGTGAGGCCGAGCTCGTCGCGCAGGACGGCCTCGTTGCTCGAGCCCAGCTCGGGGCCGGGCCAGCGGATCCGCCCCGGCGTCTCGACGAGCCGGGGGATGACGTTCTGCATCTTCAGCGGGCCGAGCTTGGGGTGGTCGACCTCGGTGATCGTGTCGCGCGCGATGAACTGCGGGTCGAGCGACGATCTCGTCGATCGAGAGGATCGGCGCGATGGCCGCGTGGACCTCCTCGAACGCACGGACGACCTCGTCGGAGTCGCGCTCGGCGATCCACGCCGCGATCGCGTCGTCGAGCTCGTCCTGGTGCTCGAGCGCGGCCGGTGTGGTCGGCGAACCACGGCTCCTCGACGAGCTCGGGGCGGCCGACGAGCGTCATGACGCGCTCGGCGATCGACTGCGCGCTGGCCGAGACGCCGAGCCACTTGCCGTCCTTGGCCTGGTAGGCGTTGCGCGGCGCGGTGAACGGCGCGCGGTTGCCCGTGCGGCCCTGCACGATGCCCGAGCTGGTCGTAGACGGAGGCGTGCGGGCCGAGGATCCAGAACAGCGGCTCGTAGATCGACAGGTCGATGACCTGGCCCGGTCGCCGCCCTGCGTGTCGCGCCACCAGAGCGCCATCATCGTGGCGAACGCGCCGGTCATGCGCCGCGACGCCGTCGCCGAGCGCGAACGGCGGCAGCGTCGGCGGCCCGTCCGGGAAGCCGTTGGTGTGCGCGTAGCCGCGTCATCGACTCGGCGAGCGTCCCGAAGCCCGGCCGCGTGCGCGTAAGGGCCGGTCTGCCCGAAGCCCGTCGTGCGGACCATGACGAGGTCGGGTTGATCTCGTGCAGGACGTCCCAGCCGAGCCCCCAGCGCTCGAGCGTGCCGGTGCGGAAGTTCTCGATGAACACGTCGGCGTCGGCGAGCAGCTCTGCGAGCGACCTCCGCGCCGGCGGGGTCGGACAGCTTGAGCGTCACGCGAGCGCTTGTTGCGGCCGATGAGCGCCCACCACAGCGAGACGCCGTCCTTCTCCCAGCCCAGCGTGCGCAGGTTGTCGCCGGACGGGCTGCTCGATCTTGATCGACGTCGGCGCCGTAGTCGCCGAGCATCGTGCCGATCACCGGGCCGGCGAACAGCGACGCGGCGTCGACGACGCGCAGGCCGTCGAGCGGGAGCGCGCTCATGATGCGGTCGCGCTCCGGGCGCGCCATGCGTCGTAGCGCTCGATGCGGTCCTTCGCCAGGCGGTAGATCGGGTAGTCGACGAAGCGGCCGTCGACGCGCAGCGAGGCGACGCCCCGCGACTCGGCCTCCTCGAACGCCTCGACGACCCGGCGCTGGCGCTCGGCCTCCTCGTCGGAGAGCGCGGAGTAGGCGCGCGTGGACCGTCTCGACCTGCGGCGGGTAGACGGTCACGCGGCCCTGGAAGCCGAGGCCGCGGGAGCGCCGGCTGTCGGCCTCGAGGCCCTCGTCGTCCTCGAGGCGCAGCCAGGGGCCGTCGATCGGCGCGGCGAGGCCCGCCGCGCGCGCGGCGACGACGAGGCGCGAGCGCGCGTAGGCGACCTCGGTGGCCTCGGGCGTCAGGTCGATGCCGAGCTGCACGGAGAAGTCGCCGGCACCGAAGACGACGGTGTGCACCCGCGTCGGGCGCGCCGGCGAGGATCGCGTCGCAGTCGCGCGATCCCGCGCGCCGTCTCGAGGAGCACGAGCACGCGGATCGTGCCCGGCGCGAGGCCGGCGGCCTGCCTCGGCCGCGGCGATGCGGCGCGTCGAGGTGCGCGAGCGTGTCGGCCGACTCGACCTTCGGGACCATGATCGCGTCGACGCCCTCGCACGACGACCGCCGCGACGTCGTCGTCGAGCAGGCCCGTCTCGATGCCGTTGACGCGCACGACGACCGGCGGAGTGCCGCCCGGCAGAGCCGGCGATCGCCGCGCGCGTCGTCGACGCGTGCGCCGACCTTCTCCTCGTCGGCGACCGCGTCCTCCAGGTCGATGACGATCGCGTCCGCGCCGAAGCGCGCGACCTTGCCGAGCTTCCGCGTGTCGCTCCCGGGCACGAACAGCAGCGACCGCATCAGCTGATCCTTCCAATCCACAGCTTCTCCCTCGTCGCGTCGGAGTGTTAATATTAATATTTCACGACTGGTGCATGAAAGTCAAGGGCGGATGTAGCGGTCCGCGGTCCGATGTCCATCGAGCCCGCTCCGTCACGAAGACCGAGGCCGCGTTCCGCGCCCTGCGTCAGGCGATCGAGGACGGCCGCTACCACCCGGGCGAGCACCTGCGCGTCGCAGCAGCTGGTCGAGGAGCTGCAGATGAGCCCGACGCCGATCCGCGAGGCGCTGCGCATGCTGCAGTCCGAGGGCCTGGTCGTCCATCACCCCCACCGCGGCACGACGGTGGCGGAGTACTCGCCCGAGGACGCCGTCGAGGTCTACCGCGCTGCGGCTGGTCCTCGAGCCGATGGCCGCCGAGCTCGCCGCCGAGCGCGTGAAGGACGAGCAGCTGCCGAGCTGCGCGCGCGCTGCACGACGGAGCTCGGCGCCGCCGATCGCCGACTCCTACCACTCCAGACGCTGCCGAGCTCAACGTGCTGTGGCACCGCGCGGTCGTACAACGGCCGCAGCGTCGCGCTACCTGCAGGAGTTCATCTCTCGCCTGTGGCAGGCCCTGCCCGGGCGCGCGATCTGGCTCACGAGCCGCGCGTCGATGTCCCTCGAGCAGCACGAGCGCGTCACCGTCGCGCTCGAGGCCGGCGATCCCGCAGCGCGCGCGTTCGCGTGCATGCGCGAGCACATCGAGCTCGGCGCCGACCTCGACCATCGACGCACATGCGCGCCGTCGGCCACGCGGGGCGCTCGTGAGCACCACGCTGCGAGGCGCTCGTCGACGATCCCGAGCGCCGCGACGGAGGTGTCCGCGGGCGAGCTCGTCGACGCTGCTCCTGGAGCGCATCGACGCGACCGCCCGGCCAGCTCAACGCCTTCATCACGCGTCACGCCGGAGCTCAGCGCGCGGGCGGACGCCGCGGCGACGTGACGCGCGCCGGGCCGCGGGCAGCCCGCTCGGGCCGCTGGACGGGCTGCCGATCGCCGTCAAGGACAACATCGACGTCGCCGGCGTGCGCGGCGACGCGTGGGTCGGCCTTCTTCGCCGACCGCATCCCGCCCGAGGACGCCGAGGTCGTCCGCCGCCTGCGCGCCGCGGGCGCCGATCGTCGTCGGCAAGGTCGACCCTGCACGAGTTCGCCTACGGCGCGACGACCGACAACCCGCACTACGGCACCTGCCGCAACCCGTGGGACCTCGAGCGCGTGCCGGGCGGCTCCAGCGGCGGATCGGGCGCCGCGCTCGGCGCCGACCTCTGCCTCGCGGCGCTCGGGAGCGACACCGGCGGCTCGGTGCGCATCCCGGCCGCGCTGAACAACGTCAGCGCGATGCGGCCCGACCTACGGGCCTGGTCTCGCGCGCGCGGGACCTTCCCCGGTCAGCGCCGCGCTCGACACGATCGGGCCGATGGCGCGCTCGGTCGCGCGACGTCGCGCGAGTGCTCGCGGTGATCGCCGGCTACGACCGCGAGGACCCGCACGCCGTCGAGCACCCCTTCGACGATCGCGTCGCCGGGCTCGACGAGGGCGTCGCCGGCCTGCGCGTCGGCCTGCCGCGCGGCTTCTTCTTCGACGACCTCGACCCGGCGATCGCCGCGCGCACCCGCGCCGCGGCCGACGCCCTCGCCGGCCTGGGCGCCGACGTCGTCGACGTCGACGTGTCGACGGCGCGGGCGGAGGCGACGCGGGACCGCGACGACCCTGATCCGCGCTGAGGCGACGGCACTGCACGCGAGCGCCGGATGGCCGAGGACCCGGCCGCTTCGGCGCCGACGTGCTGCGCCGGCTCGAGCTCGGCGATGCGGTCTCCGGCGTCGACGTCGCCAACGCGCTCGGCGAGGTGCGGGCCTGGGGCGTGCGCGTCCGACGCGTGCTCGGCGAGGTCGACGTCCTGCTCACCCCGACGACGAACGCGACGGCGCCGCTGCATCGCCGACGCGGACATGATCGCCGTCACAGCCCAGCTCACGCGCCTGACCTACGGCTGGAGCCTGGCCGGCCTGCCCGCGGCGTCCGTTCCGTCAGGCCCGGCCGCCGACGGCCTGCCCACCGGCGTGCAGCTCGCTGCCGCGCCGTGGCGCGATGCGCTCGTGCTCCGCGTCGCGCCACGCCTACCAGCAGGCGACGAGCTGGCACACCGCTCAGACCCCCATCAGCGAGTTGAGCTTCTCGTCCTGGAGCACCTCGGGCGCCATGTAGGCGGCCTTGGAGTGCGTCAGGCCGAGTGTCACGAACAGCTCCGCGAGCTTGATCGTCAGCGTGCCGGGGTTGATCACCGGCACACCGAGCGTCCGGCGCAGATGGTCCACGGACTGGTGCATGGTCGTCGAGCCGATGAGGATCACGTCGGCGTGGTCCTCCTCGATCGCCGCGCGGCCCTCGCGCTCCAGCGCCTCGAAGACGATGTCCTCGCGGCCGGCGAGCAGCTGCTCCTGGTCCGGGCGCTTGCCGATCGAGCGGATCGACGCGCAGTGGTGCGCCGTGCCGTACTCCGTCATCGTCTTCTCGTACAGCGGACGCCAGCGCTCCCACATCGTGAGGATGGAGAACTTCTTGCCGAGCATCGCGGCGACGTGCTGCTGGGCCTGCCCCGGCCCGAGCACCGGGATCGTCAGGCGCGAGCGCAGCGCCGCGAGCCCTGAGTCAGAGACCGTGTCCATGACGACCGCGTCGTAGCCCTCGTCCTCGCTCGCGAGCCCCGCCTCGGCGATGTAGGCGTCGAGCAGCAGCAGCTCGTACGCGCTGTCGGCGTTCTTGCACGAGTTCTTGACGGGGACGAAGTCGTAGTCGACGCCCGGTGTGCGCAGCTCGTCGGGCAGCTGCGCGGCGCGGTTGGCGAGCCCGACCTCGTCGAACGGGAACGGGACGATGTACTTGATGCGCACGTGCGCGCCTCCTCGTTCAGCGACCCGCGCGGCGACCGCGCGGTCGCCTCGGTGTCGACGCTCTTCGTGCGTCGCGTCGATGACGACGCCGTAGTCGCGCTCGGCGGACTCGGCGCTGACACGAGCTCCTCGCATCCAGTCGTGCAGCACGGCCTCCGGGTCGCGCTCGAACGGGTCGCCGTAGCCGCCGCCGCAGGCCTGCTCCCAGACGAGGACGGCGTCCGCCTCCATCGCGAAGTTCGTCTGCTTGGACTCCAGCGGGACCTCGGTGCCGTCGGGATCGATCCGGTACAGGCGCAGGGTGCGGCCCTGCCGAGCCGCCGAACAGGCCGGTCGGCGCCTCGTACGCGCGGTCGGTCTCGGACGTGAACGCGCCGTCGCCCAGGAAGCGGTTGGCGCGGATGATCCCGATGCCGCCCCGCCACTTGCCCGGGGCCGGCTCGACGTCGCGCAGCTCGTAGCGCTCCGTGCGCATCGGGAACAGCCAGTCGGTCTCCTCGATCGGCGTGTTGCGCGAGTTGACGGTGAGGACGTCGATCGCGTCGATGCCGTCCTTGCCGCAACGGCCGCCGTAGGAGCCCTCGTTGATCTCGACGTGGACCCAGTACTCGGACTTCTCGGGGAGGTAGCCGGTGTAGACGCCCACGCCGATGGCGCTCGACCCGGCGGCGACGCTTGTCCGGGACGACGTCGGCGAGGGCTTGGATGGCGGCGTCGGACGCGCGCAGGATCGGGCACACGCGCGACAGGGCCGAGCGCGGGAACGTGGGGTTGAAGATGCTTCCCTCGCGCGCGATGACCTTGATCGGCCGGAAGATCCCGTCGTTCTGCGGGATGAAGTCGTCGAAGGTGGCCTCGTCGAGGAAGACCGATCGGATCACCGTGTAGATCGCCGGGCAGGACGCTGCCACCGAACGGCACGTTGAAGCCGGTCACGACGTTGTCGCAGGACTTCGACAGGTCGACCGTGATGTCCGAGCCCGAGATGGTGATGCTCGCGTGCACGTACAGCGGCTCGCCGCGGTTGCGCCCGTCGTCGTCGAGCCAGCCGTCGGCCTCCCACGTCCCGTCCGGGACGAGCTCGATCTGCGCACGCATCATCCGCTCGCAGTAGTCGAGGAACGCCTCGACCGAGCCCATCACGGTCTCGCGCCCGTAGCGCTCCAGCAGCCCGAGCAGGCGCCGCTCGCCGAGCCGGCCGGCGGCGATCATCGCCTCCGTGTCGCCCACGACGTAGCTCGGCGTGCGCGTGTTGTCGATGAAGAACTGCCACAGCTGCTCGTTGCGCACCCCACGCTCGTAGAGCTTGAGCGAGTCGTAGATCTTCGATTCCGCCCAGACGTCGTGGACGTCGATCGCGATCCCGGGGAACACGCCACCGGTGTCTGAGAGGTGGATGGTCGACGCCGACCAGGCGATCAGCTCGTCCTCCCAGAAGATCGGGGATCGCGACGCACAGGTCGGGCGAGTGCGAGGCGCCGTGGTAGGGGTTGTTGTGGATGATGATGTCGCCCGGGTCGACCTTGCCCTGCAGGCGCCGCATGAAGCCGCGGATGTAGGCCGGGATCGAGCCGATGTGCATCGGCGTCGTGTCGGACTCGCAGATCTCGCGGCCGTCGGCCGTGAACAGGCCGCCGCCGAGGTCCTCGACCTGCTGGGCCGCCGGGCTGTAGGCCATGCGCTTGAGCGCGTGGCCCATCTCGAGGCCGATCGCCTGGAAGGCGCCGCCGAGCACCCCGAGGGTGATGGGGTCGATGTCGTCCTTGGTCGCTCATGCTGGGACCTCCACCTCGATGACGATCGCCCCGTGGGGCAGGACCTCCGCGCGCGCTCCCGGTGGCACGACCGTCGTCGAGTCGAGCTGCTCGACGATCGCCGGGCCGGCGAAGACGGTTGCCCGCCCGCAGGGCGTCGCGGACGTAGAACGGCGTGTCGTGGGTCTGCGCCTCCCCGTCGGGACCGGCGAACACCACGGGCCGGCGCTCGGCGAGCGCCGCCGGGTCCGGCGCCTCCCCCGCCGCCTCGATCGGCCGCGGCTCGACGGTCGGCATCAGCCCGATGGCGTAGGAGCGCACGTGCACGACCTGCACCGGACGGTCGGAGAAGCGGTAGAAGAACTCCCGCTCGTGCGCGGCCTGGAACGCCTCCGCGAGCTCATCGAGCCGGTCCGCGTCCAGCGGGCCGGGAGGCACGGGCACGAGCAGCTCGTAGGCCTGGCCGACGTAGCGGCAGTCGGCCCAGCGCTGCATCAGCCGGTCCTCGGCTGGCGACCTCGTCGGCGTCCAGCGCCGCGGTCCCGGTGGCCTCCAGCTCGGCGAAGACCGCCTCGAGGGCGGCCGGATCGGCGCCCTGTGCCTCGACCATCACCGTGCGCTGGGACTCGTACTTGAGGTCGGAGTCCAGCAGCCCCATCGCCGAGGTGATCCCGGGGTAGGGCGGCACGATCACGCGCGGGATCGACAGCTCGCGGGCGATCTCCACGCCGTACAGCGGACCGCCACCACCGAAGGCGACGAGGCTGAAGTCGCGCGGGTCGAAGCCCTTCTGCACGCTGTTGACGCTGATCGCGTCGACCATGTTCTGGATCAGGATCCGGGTCACGCCGAGCGCGGCCGCGTCCGGGTCGAGCCCGAGCCCTGCGCCGAGCCGGCCGACCGCGGCGCGGGCGCCGTCCACGTCGAGCTCGAGGTCGCCGGCCAGGCGGGCCCCCGGACGCAGCCGTCCGAGCACCGCCTGGGCGTCGGTGGCCGCCGGCTCGGTGCCGCCCCGGCCGTAGCAGACGGGACCCGGGACGGCCCCGGCGCTCTGCGGCCCGACGCGCAGCATCCCGCCGGCGTCCACGCGGGCCAGGGACCCGCCGCCGGCGCCGATCGTGTCCAGATCGACCATCGGGACCATGACCTCGTAGCCGCCGAGGTTGGTGTCGTAGAGGTGCTTCATCCGCACCTCCGCGTTCGGCGCGACGCCGATGTCGGCGGACGTCCCGCCGACGTCGAGCGTGATGACGCTGCTGAAGCCGGCGGCGCGGGCCGCGGCGATGCCGCCGACGATGCCCGCGACCGGACCGGACATGAGCAGCTGGGTCGGGCGCGCGGCGGCGCCCTCGACCGTGAGCGTCCCGCCGTTGGACGCCATCAGGTGGAAGTCCGTGTCCGGCGCGATCTCGCGCAGGGCGGTGTGCATGTTGCGCAGGTACCGGCTCGTCTTCGGGCCGATGTAGGCGTCCAGCGCGGTCGTCGAGAAGCGCTCGTACTCGCGGTGCTGGGGCACCACCTCGTGCGAGATCGACAGGTGCACGCCGGGCAGCTCCTCCTCGAGGATCGCCTTGATGCGCTGCTCGTGGACGGGGTTGAGGAAGGAGAACAGCAGGCAGACCGCCACGGCTTCGACCCCGTCGGCGCGCAGCTGCGCGGCCGCGGTGCGGACCTCCGCCTCGTCGAGCTCGATGTGGATGTCGCCGGGCGGGACGATGCGCTCCGTCACCACGTGCCGGTTGCGGCGGGGGACGAGCGTCGGCTCGCGCCACGGCAGGTCCTGGTAGATCGAGAACGTCTTCGGCCGCCGGTGGCGCCCGATGTAGATGATGTCGCGGAACCCCTTCGTCGTCACCATGCCGGTGCGCGACCCGCGGCGCTCGAGCACGATGTTCGTCGCCACCGTGGTCCCGTGCAGCAGCTGGCCGACGTCCGCCGGCTGTGCCCCGGCCTGCTCGCACAGCTCCCGCAGGCCCGTCATGGTCGCCTTCGACGGGTCCTCGGGCGTGCTGGGGACCTTGTGCACGGACGTCACGCCGGTCGTGTCGTCGACCAGCATCAGGTCGGTGAAGGTGCCGCCGACGTCGATCCCGACCCTCAGCATGCGCCGGCCACCCGCGCGTCGAGGTGGGCGAGCGTCTCGTCGGTGGACCACACCGTCGCGTACAGGCGCTGCAGGGTGAGCACCGCGTTGTCCTGGTACTCCTGGGCGTCCGTGCCCGTCGCGTCCTCCACGAGGACGCAGCCGAACCCCTTGTCGGAGGCGTCGCGCAGCGTGCCCTCGACGCACATGTTCGTCGAGACCCCGACGAACAGCAGGTCCTTGACGCCGTAGGTGTGCAGGATCAGCTCGATCGGGCTCGAGGTGAACGCGCTCGGCGTGATCTTGTTGATGACCCGCTCGGTGGGCTGCACCTCGAGCACGTCGAGGACCTCGTGCTCGCGCAGGCCGACGCGGTTGCGCGTGGCCCGGCAGAGCTTGGTCATCTGCTCGGAGAGATCGCTGTAGTCCTCGACCTCGGAGCCGTAGGTGAGGAAGACGCGCCGCATGTCGTGCTCGCGGGCCCACTGCAGTAGCCGCAGCGTGTTCGGGATCACGAGCTCGTCGAGGCGGTCGAAGCGGTAGGCGGCCTCGTGCAGCCGGCCCTCTGCCGCCATGTTCTGGCCGAGCCCGTGCTCACGCGAGCCAGTCGCGTACATGAGGTCGACGACGACGAGACAGGTCGTGGCGGGGTCGAGGTCGATGTCGCGGGTGTAGACCGAGACGTAGTCGTCGGGGTTCCTGATCGTGTCGCTCACGGGATGAGCACCACCTTTCCGGTCTGCTTGCGGCCTTCGATGATCCGGTGCGCCTCTGGCGCCTGCTCGAGCGGGAGCGCCGCGTGGACGTCGGGCGTGAGGCGCCCGTCGCCCATCAGGCGCATCGTCAGCGCCATCTCCGCCGGGGTGCCCACGCGCGAGCCGATCACCTGCCACTCGTGACGGAACAGCTCGACGAGGTCGATCGGGGGCGTCTCCCCACCGTGGCCGCCGCAGGTGACCAGCCGGCCGTCCTTGCGCAGGGCGCGCAGGCTGTCCATGAACAGGTCGCCGCCGACGTGCTCGATGTAGACGTCGGCGCCGGCGCCGTCCGTCATCTCGAGCACCCGGTCGGTGATCGACTCCGTGGTGTAGTTGATGGTCTCGGTCGCCCCGAGCTCCCGCGCGCGGTCGAGCTTGTGGTCGGCACCGGCGGTCGCGATCACGCGCGCCCCGTTGAGCGCGGCGATCTGGATCGCCGCGTGCCCGACGCCGCTGCCGGCGGCCTGGACCACGACGGTCTCCCCGGGTTGCAGCTTCGCGCGGGTCACGATCATGTGCCAGGCCGTGGTGAAGACCACCTGGCCCGCCGCCGCCATCTCCGCCGTGACGCCCTCGGGCAGCAGGTGCGTCGCGTGCGCCGGTGCGAGGACCTGCTCGGCGTAGCCGCCGGGGAACTGCACGCTCATCATCCGCGCGTCGAGGCAGAGGTTGGGCTGCCCGCCGCGGCAGTAGCGGCAGCGGCCGCACTCGACCTCGTGCTGCGGCCACACCTGGTCGCCGACCGCGAGGTGCTCGACGCCGTCGCCGACCGCGTCGACCGTGCCGGCGAACTCGACGCCGAGCTGGTGCGGGAGTGGGAGCGGCCAGCGCGACACGCCGGCACGCAGGTCGACGTCGAAGTGGTTGACGCCGCACGCCTCGACGCGGATGCGCACCTCGCCCGGCCCGGGCTCAGGCGCCTCGATCTCCTCGTAGCGCAGGACATCTGCGGTCCCGTGTTCGTGGTAGCGAACGGCGTGCACGGCGTCTCCTTCGTCGGGGGTCAGACGCCGGCGGCGTCGCGGGCCTGCTGGGCGAGGAGTCCCTGCACGAGCACGTCGCGCCCGGACTCGATGTGGCGCTGCCACGCCGTCCTCGCCCCGGCCGCGTCACGCGCGGCCAGCAGCTCCATCAGCTCGGCGTGCCCGTCGGCGGAGTGGTGCTTCTCCGCCTCGCCGAACCAGAGGTAGGCCTTGTAGATCAGGGGGGTCTGGCTGACGTTGTCGACCATGCGCTCGAGCGGCGCCGACCGCGCGGCCTTCACGACGAGCCCGTGGAAGTGCTGGTTCATCCGCGCCGGGCCGAGCACGGGATCGCCGGCGTCCGGGTCGGGGTCGGCTACCGCCGCCACGAGCGACTGCTGCGCCATCCGCATCTCGGTCAGCTCGATGTCGGTGATGCGCTCGGCCGCACGGCCCGCGGCGTAGCCCTCGATCTCGGCGCGCATGTCGTAGATGACGCGGACGTCGTCGATCGAGAACGTCTGCACGGCGACGCCGCGGCCCGACCGGGCGACGAGGTTCTCGCGCTCGAGCTTGTGCAGTGCCTCGCGCACCGGCGTCCGGCTGACCTGCAGGGCCTCGGCAAGCCGCTGCTCGATGATCCGCTCGCCCGATCGCAGCCGGCCGTCGAGGATCGCGCGCCGGATCGCGACGTACGCCTCCTCGCTGCTGGAGACGGCCTGGACCGCCGAGAAGACGTCCCCGGGGTCCGTCATGCGTGCTTCGCATCCCATTGCATACAATCGCATACTGTACGCACCATGGCCGATAAGGCAAGCCCCCGGTTGGCGCCTGACGACGTGCGCGTCGCCGCGCTCTGGGTGCTCGCGATCGTCCCGCAGGCGTTCGGGTTCTGGCTCGTCGCGGGGGACGTCGCCGGGGTCACGGAGCCGCAGACCCGGGCGTTCCTGCTCGCCGCGATGCTGACCCTGGGCATCGCGACGCTGGCCCAGGTGGCCTCCGGATACCGCCTCGCGCTGTACGAGGGGCCGTCGGCGGGCTACCTCGGCGCGGTGCTGATCGTGGGCGGCAGCGGCCATGGCCTCGCGGCCATCACCGGCGGGATGATCGTCGCGGGCGTCACGGTGATCGTGCTCGGCGCCGTGGGGTTCGACCGGCTGCTCGGCAGCGTCTTCACGCCGTTGACGGGCATGGTGTTCGTCCTCGTCGTGACCGTCGCGGTGATGCCGGCGACGCTCGAGCGCGCGATCGGCGCGACCGACGCCACGCCCGCCGGGACCGCCACCGGCTGGATCGGGGCGTTCGTGGTGCTCGGCGTCGGCCTCGCCGTCCAGCGGCGCGCCGCCCTGCGTCCGTACGCCCTGCTCGCGGCACTGCTCGCCGGGACCGCGGCCGCGTTGCTCGTCGGCGGCGTGCCGGACGCGGACCTCTCCGGTGGCCTCGCGACGCCGGAGCTCCTGCCGTGGGGCGCACCGCAGCTCGACGTCGGCGTCGTCCTGCCGTTCGTGATCGGCGGCGCGATCGTGGCCTTCAACACCGTCGCCGCCGTCGAGGTGACCGCCGACATCACGGGGGTCTCGGGTGCGGCCGGCGCCTCGCGCCGCGGTCTCGCCGTCCACGGCGGCGCGCAGGTCGCCGGGGCGCTCGGCGGCAACGTCCTCGGCACCGTCGCCCGGCTGGACTCGCTGCCTATCGCCGCGCTGCTCGGCACCACGCGGCGCGCGCCGCTCGCCCTCGCCGCGGTGATGATCGTCGCGCTCGCGCTGCTCGAGCCGTTCCTCGGCCTCGTCTCCGCGCTCCCGCTGACCGTGTCCGCGGCGCTGCTCGCGCTGATGCTCGGCACGATGATCGTCACGACCGCTCGGCGGCTGTGGCCGCTCGGGGGCCGTGCGCGCATCGTCGCCGCGGTCGCGCTGGTGCCGAGCCTGGCCTGGGCGCCGCTGCAGGGCTCCCTCTCGGCGACGGCGCAGCTCATCGCCAACCCGATGCTCTGGGGCGTCGGGATCGGTCTCGTCCTCGAACGGCGGCTGCTCGCCGCCGGAAGGAGCTGAAGCGATGGGCGCCCGCCCCGTCCCCGCCATCGTCCCCGTGCTGCTGCTCGTCGTCACGGTCTTCTTCTGGGGGACCGCGTTCCGCGCGACCGCCATCGGCGCCGACCACGCCTCCCCCGTCGTGTTCTCCACCCTGCGCGCGCTGCCGGCCGCCCTGCTGCTGCTCGCCCTGCTGCCGCTCGTGCACGGGCGCCTCCCGCAGGGCCGCGCGCTCGCCTGGGCCGCGCTGTCAGGGCTGCTGATGGTCACCCTGACCTTCGAGGGGATCGCCGAGGGCACGAAGCTCGCCGGGGCCGGCAACGCCGCGGTGCTCGTCAACACGACGCCGTTCTTCGTGCTCGCCTTCGGCCGCGCGTTCCTCGGCGAGCGGATCGCGAGCATCGGCGTGATCGGGCTGGTCACCGCCTTCATCGGCGTCGTGACCATGGTGTCCACGCAGCTCGGGGGCGACGCGGAGACCGGCGACCTCGTCCTCGGCATGGGCATCGCGCTGCTGTCGGGCGCGGGCTTCGCCGTCGGCACCCTGCTGGTGAAGGCGACGACGACCCGCTTCCCCGAGACCGACCTCGTCGGCTTCGCCGCGACCCAGCACCTCGTCGGCGGCGTCGCGCTCATCCCCCTCGCGTTCCTCTACGGCGACGTCGGCGCCACCGACTGGTCCTCGTCGGCGCTGTGGGGCTCGGTCGCGTGGGTGGCCGTCGGCTCGTCGGCGATCGCGTCCGTGGCGTACTTCACCGCGCTGCGCCACATCCCCGCGACGCGCGGCAGCGCGTGGCAGTTCCTCGCGCCGGTCGTCGCCGTCGTGGTGGAGATCGTCCGCGGCAACGCGCCGGAGGCGATCGTGCTGGGCGGCATGGCCCTCGTGATCTTCGGGGTCGCGGTCGTCAACCGCGCGCCGGCCGCCGAGGAGGCGCGGGCGGGCTGACACCGGGATGCCCCGGGGCGCTCATGGCGCCCCGGGGATCCGGCGCTCTTGGTCGCTGCGGGCGGCGAGTGGAGGGAGGTGGCCGCCCGAGGCACACCGCGGGGATGGCGGTGGGGTCGACCTAGAGGTCGAGGCCGGGCTCGCCGGCGGTCCAGCCGCCGTCGACCGGCAAGACATGGCCCGTGATCATCGACGCGGCGTCGGTGCAGAGGAAGACCGCCGCCCCGGCGATGTCGCGCGGATGGCCGATGCGGCCGAGGGGGATGCGCTTGACCGACGCGTCGTGCACCTGCTGGATCTCCAGCATCGGGGTCGCCATCGGGGTCCACACGAACGTCGGGGCGATCGCGTTGACGCGCACGCCCTGCGGCGCCCAGTCGATCGCCTGACTGCGCGTCATCGCGGCGACGGCGCCCTTCGTCGCGGTGTAGACGACCTGGTTGGGCAGTGACAGGAGGGCGGCCTGCGAGGCGAGGTTGACGATCGAGCCCGCCCCGCGGGTGCGCATGTCGCGGTACGCCGCCTGGGCGCAGAAGAGGCTGCCCTTGACGTTGACCCGCCACAGCCGGTCCATGTCCGCCTCGGCCGCCTCGTCGGCGGGCACGTTCTCGCAGATGATCGCCGCCGAGTTGACCAGGCCGTCGACGCTGCCGAGCTCGGCGACGACGCGATCGAAGGCCGCGAACACCGCGTCGCGATCCCCGACGTCGACGCCGACGCCGATGGCGCGCCCGCCCGCCTGCTCCACGAGGGCGACGGTCTCCGCCGTGTGCCCCTCGTCGAGGTCGAGCACCGCCACTGCGGCGCCGTGGCCGGCGGCGGCGACCGCAACGCCCTGGCCTATGCCCTGCGCCGCGCCGGTGACCGCCACCACACGCCCGTCGAGCGAGAACGAGACTTCGAAGTCCGACATCAACTCTCCTCCACCGTTGGGCACCTCGCGCTGGGGCGCTCAGGGCCGCTGAACGTTGCCAATGTTATATGTCCGACTTCAACACTGCCACATCTGATACGACTTCGGGATGGAGATCACGGCCTACAAGATGCACGTCGGCGGCCGGCTGGTCGGTGCCCGCGACGGCGCGACGCTGGACTCCACGGACCCCGCCACGGGGGCGACCTGGGCGACGATCCCGGATGCCGGCGCCGAGGACGTGGACGCTGCCGTGCGCGCCGCCCGGGCGGCGTTCGAGGACCCCGCCTGGCGAGGCATCACCGCGTCCGAGCGCGGCCGCCTGCTGCTGCGCCTCGCCGACCTGGTCGAGGAGCACGCGGACCGGCTGGGCCGGATCGAGTCCCGCGACAACGGCAAGCTGCTGCGCGAGACCGCGGCACAGGCGAAGGCGCTGGGCCGGTGGTACCGCTTCTTCGGCGGGCTCGCGGACAAGCTCGACGGCACGCGTCCCCCCGATCGACTTCCCCTCCGTCGTGAACTTCACGCGTGCGCGAGCCTGTCGGCGTCGTCGCCGCGATCGCCCCGTGGAACTCGCCGCTGCTGCTGCGCGACGTGGAAGCTCGCGCCGGCGCTGGCCGCCGGCAACACCGTCGTCGCCAAGCCGCAGCGAGTACACCTCGGCGTCGCTGCTCGAGCTCGCCGAGCTGTTCGCGGAGGCGGGCTTCCCGCCCGGCGTGCTCAACGTCGTCACCGGGCCGGGTGCCGACGGCCGGCGCGGCGCTGACCGCGCACCCCGACGTCGACCACATCGCCTTCACCGGCGGCGCCGGAGTCGGCGCGCGCGATCGCGGCGCGCCGCGGCGCGACACGCTGACGCCGGCGACGTTCGAGCTCGGCGGCAAGTCGCGCCAACATCGTCTTCGCCGACGCCGACCTCGACGCCGCCGAGGCCGGCGTGCTCGCCGGGATCTTCGCCGCCGTCGGGGCAGACCTGCATCGCCGGCTCGCGCCTGCTCGTCCAGCGCGACGATCGCCGACGAGTTCGTCGAGCCGCATCGCCGCGCGCGCCGCGGCGATCCGCCTCGGCGACCCGCTGACCGCAGCGACACGCAGATGGGCCCGGCGGCCACCGCGCCGCAGCTCGAGCGCATCGCGCGCCATGGTCGACGCCGCCGTGGCAGGCAGGGCGCGACCGTCGTCGCCGGCGGCGCAGGCCCGCCGACGAGCGCCTCGCCGCCGGGCTCTTCTACGCGCCGACGGTGCTCGACCGGCCTGACGACCGAGACGCACATCGTCCAGGACGAGGTCTTCGGGCCGGTGCTCGCCGTCCTCGTCTTCGACGACGAGGCCGAGCGATCCGCATCGCCAACGACACGCGCTACGCCCTGGCCGCCGGCCTCTGGACGCGCGACATCAAGCGCGCGCACCGCGTCGCGCGGGCGCTGGACGCCGGCACGGTGTGGGTCAACACCTACCGGGCGGTCTCGCCCTGTCGCCCGTTCGGCGGCTCGGGGTTGAGCGGCTACGGCCGCGAGAACGGCGTCGAGGCGATCGGGCACTTCACGAAGACCAAGAGCATCTGGATCGAGCTCTCCGAGACGGTCCAGGACCCGTTCGTCCTGCGGGTCTGAGCGATGGGCGCGACCTCGGGCTCTTCCTCAGCGCGCCAGCACCCGCCGGACGCGCCCGGGCGCCGAGGGGGTGCGCGAGCATCTCGAGCAGGTCCGGGTGGCGCGCGACCTCGGCTTCGCCTCGGTGTGGGCGGGCCAGCACTTCCTCTCCCAGCCGTTCGCGATGTACCAGACGGTGCCGCTGCTGGCGCGCGTCGCGGCGGAGGCGGGGGAGATGACGGTCGGCACCGGCATCCTGCTGCTGACGCTGCTCAACCCGCTCGAGGTCGGCCGAGAACGCGGCGACGCTCGACGCGATCTGCGACGGGCGCTTCGTGCTCGGCGTCGGCTTCGGCTACCGGGACGTCGAGAACGACGGCGTTCGGCCTCGGCGAGCGGCGCATGGCGCAGTTCGAGGCCAAGCTCGACGTCGTCCGGCGCCTGCTCGCCGGCGAGCGCGTCACCGCCGAGCGGCCCCGGCTACGCGCCTGCGAGGAGGCCGAGCTGGCGCTGCGCCCCGAGCGGCCGCCCGCGATCTGGATGGCCGCCAACGGCGACCGCGCGGTCGAGCGCGCGGCGCGCGCTCGGCCGACGCGTGGCTGATCAACCCCCACACCCGCCTGGAGGAGCTCGAGCGCCAGGTCGGGCTCTTCGACGCCGCCCGAGCCGCGAGCGGGCCGGCCTGCCGCCGGCGGACGGATGCCGATCGTCAAGGAGGTCTGCGTCGCGCAGACCGACGCCGAGGCGATGCGCGGCGGCGCAGCCGTTCCTCGCAGGGCAAGTACGACGCCTACGTGGAGTGGGGCCAGAGCGAGGTCCTGCCCGAGGGCGACACGCTGCGCCGGGCCTTCGCCGAGCTCACGGCGGCGGCCGGTTCGTCATCGGCTCGCCGGACACGTGCGCCGGCCTGCTGCGCGAGCACGAGCGAGCGCCTGGGCGCCGACCACATCATCTGCCGGGTGCAATGGCCCGGCATGCCGCAGGAGCACGTCCTGCGGACGCTGGAGCTGCTGGGCCGCGAGGTCCTGCCCCGGCTACGCCTAGGACGCCGCCACAACCGAGAAGACATGCGACTGCAGGGCAAGCGAACGTCATCACCGGAGCCGCCTCCGGCATCGGGCGAGAGATCGCCCGGCGCTTCGTCGCCGAGGGGGCGCGGCTCGCCTCCTCGACATCGACGCCGGGGCGCTCGCGCGACGCTGGCCTCCGAGCTCGGTGGAGACGTCGCGGCACCTACACCGCCGACGTCACCGACGGCGCCGCGGTCAGCGGCGCCGTCGACGCGGCGCGGCGCAGGCGCTGGGCGGGCTCGACGTGGTGGTCAACAACGCGGGGATCCCCATGGTCGGCACCGTGCGCGACTTGCCGAGGAGGACTGGGACCGCGTGCTGGCCGTCGACCTCAAGTCGGTCTTCCTCGTCTCCCAGGCCGCATGGCCGCACCTCGAGGCCGGCGGCGGCGCGATCGTCAACACCGCTTCGATCGCCGGCATGGTCGGAACGCCCGGTCAGGCCGCCTACGCGACGGCGAAGGCCGGCGTCGTGATGCTCACCAAGTGCATGGCGCTGGACGGCGCCGCAGGCGCGGGATCCGCGTCAACGCCGTCTCGCCCGGGCTTCGTGGCCACCCCGATGCTCGACCGCTACCTCGCCGGGCAGGACGATCCGGAGGAGGCCCGCGCCGGCGGTCGAGGCGATGCATCCGCTCGGCGCGCCTCGGCGACGCCGCGCGACATCGCCGACGCCTTCGTCTACCTCGCGTCCGACGAAGCCCGCTGGGTCACGGGCACGACGCTCACCGTCGACGGCGGCTTCGCCGCCGGGGCGCACTGAAGCCATGTCCGGCACGCCACCACATCGCAGTCATCCCCGGCGACGGGATCGGCCCGGAGGTCATGCCCGAGGCCGTCGCGTGCCTGCGAGGCCGCCGCCGCCGATCCACGGCGTCTCGATCGAGGTCGAGTCCTTCGACTGGGGCTCGGAGCACTACCTGGCGCACGGCAGCGTCATGCCCGCCGACGGCCCCGATCGGCTCTCGCGGCTTCGACGCGATCCTCGCCGGGCCCGGTCGGCGACCCGCGCGTCCCCGACACGGTCACCGTGTGGGGACTCATCCTCACCCTGCGCCAGGCCTTCGACCAGTACGTCAACCTGCGTCCGGCCCGGCTGCTCCCCGGGGTCGCAGCCCGCTGCGCCGGCGTCACCCGGCAGGACGTCGACATCGTGTTCGTCCGCGAGAACACCGAGGGCGAGTACTCCGGCGCGGGCGGGCGCGTCCACCGCGGCCACGCGCGCGAGCTCGCGGTCGAGACGTCCGTCTTCACCGCGCGCGGGCATCGAGCGCATCGTGCGCCACGCGTTCGAGTACGCCCGCGACCACGGCCGCAGCCACGTGACGAGCGCGACGAAGTCCAACGCCCTGCGCCACGCGCATGCCGCTGTGGGACGAGGTCTTCGCCGAGGTCGCCGCGGAGTTCCCGAGATCACCACCGACGCGTGCCTCGTCGACGCGCTCGTGGCGCGGGTGGTGCGCGATCCCGCGTCGCTGGACGTCGTCGTCGCGAGCAACCTGTTCGGCGACATCCTCACCGACCTCGGCGCGGCCATCGCGGGCAGCCTGGGCATCGCCCCGAGCGCGAACCTCGACCCGACGCGCCGGCACCCGAGCCTGTTCCAGGCGATCCACGGGTCGGCGCCCGACATCGCCGGGCAGGGCATCGCCAACCCGATCGCCGAGATCTGGTCGGCGGCGATGATGCTGGACTTCCTCGGCGAGCGCGACGCCGGCGCGGCGCTGCTAGCAGCGGTCGAGACGACCGTCGCGGATCCGCGCGACCCGCACCCGCGATCTCGGCGGCAGCGCATCGACGGCGCGGCCGGCGCGGCGCGTGCGCGCCGCGCTGAAGCACGGCGTCTCTCGAACACGTCGAGCGGGAGCGTCGGCCGAGACCAGCACGTTGGGGACGTTGACGGCCTCGCGAGATCCGCAGGTCCGCGGCGACGCTCGCGAGGACGTAGGCCTGCTCGGCGCGTGAGGCCGTGCTCGGCGACGATCCAGTCGACGAGCTCCTCCAGCGCGTTGCGCGGCCAGCGAGGCGTCCATCGAGCGCGGCGTCTGCGCCCGTCGCGTCGACCGGGATGCCCGGTCGTGGCGAACCACCGGCGCGGCTGCGGCGCGCGGCTCCTCGGTCCACTCGTAGGCGGGCATGCGCGGCCGGTGGCGCAGCTGCGCCGCCGGGCGCAGGCCGACCCGCACCGTGCGCGGTCGCCGCCACCTCGATCGCGGTGCCGCAGGACTCGCCGTCGCCCTGCGCGAAGTGCGGGTCGCCCAGCGAGAGCAGCGCGCCGTCGACGTGGACGGGCAGGAGCACGCGGCTGCCGGCGGTCAGCGGCGCGGATGTCGAGGTTGCCGCCGTTCTCGCGCGGCGGGATCGTCCGCAGCCCCTCCCGGCGCGACCGCGCCCGCGGGGACGGCGCCGTGCGCGTCGGGCGCGCAGCGCGACGCCGCCGCGACGCGCGAGCGCGGCCTCCCGTGCGGTGGCCCGCTCGAGCAGCGCGCGCGAAGGGGCGACGCGCGACGCAGCCGAGGAACGGGCGGCCGCGCGATCGCGACGCCCGGCAGCTCGGCCGAGCGCGCCACCCCGTCCGCGATCCGCCAGCGCACCAGGAACGGCGTCGGTGAAGCGGTCGCCGAGCAGGCCGAAGCCGGGGATGACCGCGGTGGCCGCCGACGGGTCCGCGGTCGACCGCGAGCACGCTCGACCACCAGGACGTCACCGGGCTGGGCGCCGCGCACCTCGACCGGACCGGTGAGCGGGTGGTTGGCGCTCCAGCTCGATGCGTCAGCGAGGTCAGCGCTGCCCGCGGCGCGCAGCAGCGCGCCGTCCATGCCGTCGCGGCAGTCGACGACGACCTCGTCGCCGGGATCGATCGCGGCGACCGGCTCGGGACGTCGGGGTGCAGGCGGTTGTGCGCCGGCCCGGCGCCGTCGAGGATCGACGCGGTGCGCGGTCGCAGGCGAGGCGCGACGGTCACCGAGGATCCGATCCGACAGCGCGCAGGCCGCGGGGCAGCCCCGGTCTCGTCCGGTGGTCCACGCGCGTGTGCCACCGAGCGACGTGGAGCGACACGATCCCGCGCAGCTCGCGTCGTCGCGTACCGCCGTGACGATCTGCGCCGACAGCCCGCCGTAGGCGACGAGCATCGCGCTGGAACGCCGGGTCGTCGTCGGCGGCAGCGCAGTCGTCCTGCACCACCTGGTCTGTCCCGGCGCGCAGCGCCTCGACGACCGGCTGGCCGGCGAGCGCGACGGTCCGTGTCGCCGATCAGGCGTCCCCACCCCGTCGCGCCGGGACTCCACGACGACCGGGAACGACGGGTCGGCAGTCGGCCGGCGCAGCGTGCAGCGGTCGGCCGCGCAGTCGCTGCGCAGCTCGTCGACACGGACTCCAAGGCCGCAACAGCGGCCGGCATCACGTCACGGCCATGGCGAATCCAACGCGCTAGAAGGTCAATGTCAAACTTACGATCTGTTCGGGTGTACGATCCGCCGATGATCAGCTTGGGCGTCGACGTCGGCGGTACCAACACGGACATCATCCTCGGCGGGCTGGAGCAGGGCGTCGTCGTCCACAAGCTCCCCTCGACCAACGACGACCCGGCGCGCGGCACCGTCCAGGGCACGCGCGAGATCTGCGAGCTGGCGGGCATCTCACCGGCCGACATCGGCCTCGTCCTTCACGGCACCACCGTCGCCACCAACGCGCTGCTCGAGCACGACGGCGGCCGCACGGGGATGCTCACGACGGAGGGCTTCCGCGACATCCTCCACATCGGCCGCCACCAGCGCCCGCACAACTTCTCGCTGATGCAGGACATCGCCTACCAGCGCTGGCCGCTGGTGGAGCGCAAGCACCGCAAGACCGTCCCCGAGCGGATCGTCCCGCCCGGCGAGGTCGCCGTCCCGCTCGACGAAGGCGGCCTGCGTCGAGGCGATCCTCGAGCTCAAGGACTGGGGCATCGACTCGATCTGCGTCTGCTTCCTGTTCTCGTTCCTGGACCCCAGCCACGAGCGCCGCGCCGGGGAGCTGATCGCCGAGCACCACCCGGAAGCGGAGATCTCGCTCTCCCACGAGGTCGTCGCGCAGTTCCGCGAGTTCGAGCGCTTCACCACGACCGCGGTCAACGCCTACGTCAAGCCGAAGGTCCGGCGCTACCTCGAGCGCCTCGAGGCGGGCTGGCGCGAGGCGGGCGTGCGCTGCCCGATCCACGTGATGCAGTCAAACGGCGGCGTCGCCGCGCATCGAGCAGGCCGCCGAGCACGCCGTCAACGTCCTGCTGTCCGGGCCCGCGGCCGGGCGTGATCGCCGGCCGCCACATCGGCACCACCAACGGGCACGAGCACCTGATCACGCTCGACATCGGTGGCACGTCCGCCGACATCGCGGTGATCCCCGGACGGCTGCTGGAGATGAACGCGCGCGAGAGCCAGATGGGCGGCTACCCGATCCTCTCGCCCAAGCTCGACGTCACGCGCGATCGGCGCCGGCGGCGGCTCGATCGCCTGGAAGCGACGCGGGCGGCGCCTTCAACGTCGGCCCGCGCAGCGCCGGCGCGCAGCCCGGCCCGGCCGCGTACGGCCGCGGCGGGACCGATCCGACGGTCACCGACGCCCACGTCGTCCTCGGCCGCATCGACCCGGCGAAGTTCCTCGACGGGCGCCTGCCGCTCGATGCCGCCGCGGCCCGCGACCGCCGTCGAGCGCATCGGCGCGGAGTTCGGGATGGGCGTCGAGCAGGCGGCGCTGGCGATCCTGACGATCGTCAACGCGAACATGGTCCAGGAGGTGCGCGTGCACTCGGTGCGCCGCGGCTACGACCCGCGCGAGTGCGCCCTCGTCGCCTTCGGCGGCGCCGGCCCGCTGCACGGCTGCGACATCGCCGAGCAGCTCGAGATCCCCGCGATCCTGCTGCCGCCCGCCCCCGGCATCACCTCCGCGATGGGGCTGCTCGCCACCGACCTCAAGTACGACAACGTGCGCACCGTCGGCCTGATGCTCGCCGACGCCGAGCTGCGCCGCCGTCGAGGCACGCGCTTCGACGAGATGGAGGCCGAGCTGCGGCCCCGCTTCGACGGCCACGAGGGCAGCGCCCCGCACGGTGCACCGCGAGGCGGCGTGCCGCTACGCCGGCCAGGGCTACGAGCTCGCCGCCGACTGCGACACGCTCGGCGAGGACTGGCGCGAGCGCAGATCGGTGAGAGCTTCCGCTCCCAGCACTTCCACGAGTACGGCTTCGACTTCGCCGGCGACCCGATCGAGATCATCAACCTGCGCGTCGTCGCGACCGCCGAGATCCCGACGCGGCCGCACCACCCGCGTCCCGGCGGGCGAGCACGACGCGGCGCACGCGGCGACGGGTGCGCGCGGACGTCGTCTTCGCCGACGGCGCCGGCGGGCACGCGACGCACGAGGTCACGACCTACGACCGCGGCCTGCCTGCTGGCGGGCAACCGCATCGCCGGCCCCGCGGTCGTGCACGAGATGGACTCGACGTCGTCATCTCCCCCGGCTGGGAGGGCGAGGTGCTCGGGGACGGCGACGATCCGGCTGACGACGACGGAGGCGGCGCGATGAGCACCGAGATCGCACATCGACCCGGTGCAAGATGCAGATCATCGGGGGCGAGCTCGACTCGATCGCCAAGGAGATGGCGCACCAGCTGATCCGCAGCTCGCACTCCGTGCTCATCCGCGAGTCCGAGGACATCGGCGCCGCGCTCCTCAACACGCGCTGCGAGGAGATCGCCGAGTCCGACAACACGCCGTTCCACGTCGGCTCGCTCGTCGCCTACACGCAAGGGCATGCTCGAGACCGTCGCACAAGCGCAACATCGAGCTCCGGCCGGGCGACGTGCTGATGCACAACCACCCGTACCTCGGCGCGAGCCACTCGCTCGACATCGCGGTGATCGTCCCGATCTTCGCTCGACGGCGAGCTGATCGCCTTCTCGGCCAACACCGCGCACCACCTCGACATCGGCGGCGCCTAGCCGGGCGCCGCGGTCGACCTGTTCGACATGTACGCCGAGGGCCGCATCTTCAACGCGACGTTCATCGACCGCGAGGGCGTCCGCGACGACAACATGTGGTTCTTCTTCGAGGACAACAACCGCGCGCCGCGCGAGGTCATGGGCGACCTGTCCTGCCAGATCGCCGCGGCCCAGCACGGCGCGCGCCGCCTCGGCGGCCTCGTCGCGAAGCACTCCTGGCCCGTCGTCGAGGCCTACTCCGAGGCGCTGATCGACTACTCCGAGCGCATGCTGCGTGCCGAGATCGCCAAGATCCCCGACGGCCGCTACCGCGCCGAGGGCTGGCTCGACGACGACGGCATCACCCGCGGTGTGCCCGAGAAGCTCGCGGTCACGGTGATCGTCGAGGGCGAAGACGTGACCGTCGACCTCACCGAGTCACCGCCGCAGCGCGCCAACGCGCTCAACACCCCCTACGGCGGCTCGACGCTGGTCGGCGTCTACAGCCTGTTCCGCACGCTGCTGCTCGACACGTTCCTCACCGACGCCTACGTGCCGGGCAACTCGGGCGGCTTCCGGCCCATCACGGTCATCGCGCCCGAGGGCTGCATCTTCAACCCGCGCTTCCCCGCCGCGACGCAGATCCGCTTCAACCCGATCAACCGCGTCGCCGACCTGATCCTCCAGGCGCTGGCGCCCGTCATGCCCGACCGCACGACGGCGGGCAACTCGGCGCAGCTCAACGGCATGTACATGAGCGGGACCTACGACGACGGCAGCTACTGGATCACGATCGAGGTCGACGAGGGCTCCTACGGCGGGCGTCCCGGGAAGGACGGGATGGACGCGGTCGACTGCCTGTCGGCGAACATCCGCAACCAGCCGATCGAGGACATCGAGATGCACCTGCCGTTCCGCTTCTACCGCTACGAGCTGATCGAGCGGGAGTTCGGGCACGGAGAGTGGCGCGGCGGCACCAGCGCGGTGCGCGACTACGCGTTCCTGACCCCCTCCGTCGTCACGACCGAGTCCGAGCGCCACGCCGACATCGACCCGCCCCCAGGCGTCTTCGGCGGCACCTCCGGGCGGCCCGGCCGCTTCTGGCATCACCGGCGCCGACGGCTCACGCGAGCAGATGCACTCCAAGGTCAACGCCTACCGCTTCGCCGCCGGCGACCGCCTCGTCATCGAGGGCGTCACGAGCGGCGGCTACGGCGACCCGCTGGACCGCGAGCCCGCCCGCGTCCTCAGCGACTGCCTGGACGAGCTGATCTCCGCGGAGCAGGCGCGCGACGTCTACGGCGTCGTCGTCGACGGCCGGGCGTTCGACGCCGCCGCCACCAAGAGCTGCGCGCCCAGAAGCGGGCCGCGATCACCACGAGGACAGGAGCGTTCGACGATGCCCTTCGCCGACGTCGGCGACGTCCGCCTCTACTACGAGTTCACGGGCCCGCAGGACGAGCCGCTGATCCTGCAGTTCGGCGGCTCGCTGTTCGGCCGCGCAGAACTTCGACATGCGTCAACGACGGCTTCCGCGAGCGCTTCCGACTGCTCAGCTTCGACGCCACCGGCTACGGACGCTCGACGCCAGCCCCTGACGAGCTACTCCGTCGAGGGCTGGGCCGACGAGGCCGCCGGCGCTGCTCGACGCGCTCGGGCATCGACCGCGTCCTCACCCACGGCACGTCGATGGGCGGCATGGTCGGCATCGCGTTCACGGCCAAGTACCCCGACACGACGCATCGCCGTCCTGCGCCGACTGCGGCATGGTCGCGCTGCGACACCTACCGGCGGCTGCTCTTTCGCAACTGGCGCCAGCAGTGCGAGGCGCTGCCGATGGACGACTTCTGCGACCTGCTCACGATCCAGGCGGTCGGCGCGGAGTTCGTCGAGGAGCCAACCCCGAGCGTCTTCGACGCGGTCAAGCGGATCGTCAACGCGAACTCGCCGTACACCGTGCGCCAGGCCTGCCTGGCGATGGAGACGCATGGACCTCGAGCACCTCGTCGACGACATCCGGCGTCCGCTCCTGCTCACGAACGGCAGCACGGACATCATGACGCCGCGCGAGCTGGCCCCGTCGGGCTTCAGCGCCGCGCCAGGTCGCCGAGCGCGTGCCGGACTGGGCGCGACTGCACGAGTTCCCCGACATCGGCCACGCCGACCTGCTCGAGATCCCCGACGAGGCGGTGCGGGTCGTCACAGCGTTCTTCGAGGAGGTGCTCGCCGACGAAGGCGACGGGGCCGGCGTCTACGCCGACCTCGGGTCGACGTAGGCCCCGGCGGCACGCGGGCGCCGCTCAGGCGGCGCCCGGCGTGGCTGTTGAAGAACGCCGTGACCGCCTGCGCGTGGTCTTCGGTGCTGTCGAAGATCGTCGAGTGGTTGCCGCCCTTGACGACGTAGGTCTCGCCGTTGGGGAGGTTGTCGGCGATCCACTGCTGGCCGGCGCCGTCGGGGCCCTGGTCCCACGGGGTCATGACGTCCTCGTCGCCGCCGAGGACCAGCGCCGGCGAGGTGATCTTCTTGACCCAGTCGCGGTTGTCCATCGCGTTCATGGCCTCGCAGGCCGCGATCATGACCGCGGTCCTCGTTGGCGTCACGCAGGATCTGCTGGATGACCTCGACGCCCGGCCTGCCCCTCCGGCGTGGCCATGTAGGCGCGCGAGAGGCACTGCCAGGAGATCAGCTCGGCGAGGATGCGGCTGCCGCAGCCCTGGAGCTTCGATCAGGTCGATCCAGTTCTTGAACACCAGCCGGCCCGCAGAAGCCGAGCTTGGCCGCGGCGCAGTTGATCACGACCGACTGCACGCGATCGGGGTACTTGCCGGCGACGACCGTCGCGACCATGCCGCCCATCGACGTGCCGTGGATGTGGGCCTTCTCGATGCCGAGGGCGTCCAGCATGCCCGATGGCGTCGTCGGCCCAGACCTCGAGGTCGTAGTGCTGCTCGGGCTTGTCGGAGCCGCCGTAGCCCCGCTGGTCGTAGTCGATGCAGCGGAAGCCGCTCGGCTGAGGATCGGCGTGATCGGGCCGAAGTTGAAGTGGCCGAAGCCGGAACCGTGGATCTGCAGGACCGGCTCGCCATCGCCGGTGATCTCGTGCCACAGCCTGGCGCCGCTGACCTCGATGAGATCGCCCGACATTGCTTCTCCCGTCGTCAGTTGTTCCGAGGAACGCAGTATATGTCGGACATCAGCCTCTTGACCAGTCCACCGCGCAAATCGGCAGCGCGCCGTCGCGGGCCCTTGGCAGCTGCTGTGGGTCGCGTTCGCCGCGCAGGCCGGCGATCTCGTTCGTCGAGCTCGGCATCCCGGTTCTCGCGCCGTTCATCAAGGACGACCTCCGGCTGAGCGCCTTCGCGCGTCGGGATCGTCGTCACCTCGCTCAACGTCGGGCGCTTCGATCGGCTCGGTCCCCGCCGGCCAGCTTGCGGACCGCCTCGGTGAGCGCCTGCGTGCTCGTCGGCCAGCGGCCTGGGCCTGGCGGTGTTCGCCGCGGCTCGGCGCCGCCGGGCTGCTACGGCGTGCTGCTCGTCGCGCTGGTCGCTGCGGGGATCTTCAGCGGCGCCGCGACCCCGGCGGGCTCACGGCTCGTGCTCGCGGCGTTCCCGCGTGAGCGGCGCGGGCCTGCCGATGGGCATCCGCCAGGCGGCGATCCCGCTCGGCGCCCTCGGCGCGTCGATCGCGCTCCCGCTCGTCGCGACGGCATCGGGGCTGGCGTTGGACGCTCGCCATCGGCGCCCTGATCCCGCTGCTCGGCTGCCTGCCGGCGCTGGCCGCTGCGCTTCCCGCCGATGGAGCCGGCGGCGGCGCCACGGGCCTGTCCGCGCTGCGCGAGATCGCGCGCAACCGCAAGATCCTCTACGCCGGGCTGTGGGCGCTGCTGTTCGTCGGCGGCCAGTACGCGCTGCTGACCTACCTCGCGCTGTACCTCGAGCAGGACCTGGGCGTGGCCCGCACCCGGCGTTCGCCCTGCTGGCCCTCTCGACGCTCACGGGGTTCGCCGGGCGCCTCGCCTGGGGCTGGGCCAGCGACCGGTTCTTCGGCAGCCGCGCCGCCCCGTCCTCGTGGTGATCTCCCTCTCCGGCGTCGTCTCGCACGGCGCTGCTGGCCGCGGCGACGCCCGGGCTCGGCGTGATCGTCGCCGGCCTCGGCGCCGCGCTCGCGCGGCTTCTGCCTCATCGGCTGGCAGGGGCTATGGGTGACGATGGTCTCCGAGCTCGCGCCCGAGGGCAGCTCCGGCACCGCCGTCGGCTACGCGCTGCTGTTCACGAACGCCGGGATCATCGTGCTGGCCACCGCTGCTCGGCCTCACTCGCCGACCTGACGGGCAGCTTCCGCTGGTCCTGGGCTGGTCTCGGCGCGCGCTCGCTCCTGATCGCCCTGATCCCGTCCTGGCGGCGATCAAGCGGCAGAACCCTATGTCCGACATTGGTCTTTCAGGTAAGGTTCGCTGGCCATGGCCCTCCCGCTCGCCGACGTCCGGATCATCGCGATCGAGCAGTACGGCGCCGGCCCGTGGGGCACGCTGCAGCTCGCCGACCTCGGCGCCGAGGTGATCAAGATCGAGGATCCCGCCGTCGGCGGGGACGTCGGCCGCTACGTGCCGCCGTTCGCCGGAGGGCGAGGACTCGCTGTTCTTCGAGACGTTCAACCGCAACAAGAAGTCGCGTCTCGCTGGACCTGCGCAGTCCGCGCGGGCGCGAGGTCTTCGAGCGGCCTCGTGGCCGGCTGCCGACGCGGTCTACTCGAACCTGCGCGGCGACCAGCCGGCGCAAGCTGCGAGATCACCTACGACGACCTGCGCGACATCAACCCGGCGATCGTCTGCTGCTCGCTGTCGGGCTTCGGCATGACCGGCCCGCGCCGCGACGGAGCCGGGCTACGACTACATCATGCAGGGCATGGCCGGCTGGATGAGCCTGACCGGCGAGCCCGGCGGGCCGCCGACCAAGAGCGGCCTGTCGCTCGTCGACCTCTCCGGCGGCTACGTCTCGGCGATCGCGCTGCTCGGCGGCCTGTGGCGGGCGCGCCGCGACGGCGTCGGCTGCGACTGCGACATCTCGCTGTACGAGACGGCGCCCTGCACCAGCTCATGTACGTCGGGACCTGGACGGCCAACGGCGGCTACACGCCGACGCGCATGCCCGAGTCCGCCCACCCGTCGATCGTCCCCTTCCAGGCCTTCGCGACCGCCGACGGCTGGATCACCGTCGCCTGCGCCAAGCAGAAGTTCTACGAGCTGCTGTGCGACGCGCTCGACCGCGCGGACCTGATCGCCGACCCGCGCTTCGCCGACTTCGCCGCCGCGCAACGCCAACCGCGAGGAGCTGCTGCCGCAGCCTGCGTGCGGTCTTCGCGGGGCGCACGACCGACGAGCTGGCTCGACGATCCTCGCGGCGGCCGGCGTGCCCGCACGGGCCGATCTACGACGTCGCCGAGGCGCTCGAGGACCCGCACGCGCTCGCGCGCGACGACGTCGTCGAGATCGAGCACCCGCGCTTCGGCGCGGTCCGCCAGATCGCCTCGCCCCTGCGCGTCGGCGACGAGCCCGATCCCGCTGCGCCGCGGCCCGCACCGCGGCGAGCACACCGACGCGGTGCTGCGCGAGCTGTGCGGCTACGGCGACGAGGACCTGGCCGCGCTGCGCGCCGGCGGGACCTTCGGACCTGCCGGCTGAGCGCGCCCCGTCAGACCGCCGGCCAGGCGGCGTCCGGCCGGCGCAGGTGCCAGTCGGTCGTGCGCTGGTAGCCGGCGGCCAGACGCAGGACGGTCGCGTCCGCGAACGGCCGGCCGATCAGCTGCATGGACACCGGCAGGCCGTCCACGAAGCCGGCGGGCACGGCGAGGGCCGGAACGCCGGCCGTGACCCACATCGCGGTGACCCGCGCCAGCACGGCCGTCATCGCGAGCGGATCGCTCTCGGCGGCGGTCGGCGCAGAGCGCCCCGAGGCGGGGAGCAGCAGCGCGTCGAAGCCCGCCAGGCTGTCGAGCACCTGGCGGCGCCAGGTGCGCTGCCACTGGCGCAGCTCGCCGTAGCGAGCGCCCGTGATGCCCTCCCCGCGGCGCAGCCGCGCCAGCACGTCGGGGGCGAACACCTCCGGGGTGTCGCGCAGCCGATCGGCGTGGTAGGCCGCGGCCTCCGCGAGGAGCAGCTCCGCGGTGCGGTCGTTGGCGTCCGCACCGCCGTCGAGCTCGACGGCCTCGAGCGTGACGCCGAGCTCCGCGAACCGCTCCCCGGCCGTGCGCAGCGCCGCCGCGTAGCCGGTCTCGAGGCCGTCCGTCGACCACCCGCCGAGGACGCCGACCCGCAGGCCTCGGACGTCCTCGTGGCAGGCGGCGACGTAGTCGTCGACCGGCACGTCCAGGGTGACCGGGTCGGCGTGGTCGTAGCCGGCGATGACGGCGAACACGGCCGCGACGTCCTCCGCCCGCCGTGCGAGCGGCCCGATGGTGTCGAGCGTCCAGGAGACCGGGATCGATCCGCGGTTGGACACCCGCCCAGTCGACGGCCGCAGTCCCACGCAGCCGTTGAGCGCCGCCGGCAGGCGAATCGAGCCGCCGGTGTCGGTCCCGAGCGTCGCCTGCGCGAGGTCGGCGCCGATCGCCGCGCCCGAGCCGCCGCTTGACCCACCGCTCACGCGCGTCGGGTCCCACGGGTTGTGGACGTCGCCGAAGTGGATGTTCTGGTTGGTGGCCCCGATCGCCCACTCCGACATGCTGAGCTTGCCGACGAGCACCGCGCCCGCCGCCCGCAGCGCCGCGTAGACCGGCGCGTCGGTGTCGGCGACCGTCTGCGCGTGCACCGTGGTCCCGACGGTCATCCCGACGCCGGCCACCGCGATGTTGTCCTTGAGCGCGACCTGCACGCCCGCCAGCGGGCCTGGATCGCGGCCCGCGGCGACCGCGGCGTCGACCGCCGCGGCCTGCTCGAGCGCGAGCTCGGACGTGACCGTCCGGAACGCGTTGAGGCCGGCCGCCGCCGCGATCCGCGCGAGGCGCGCCTCGGCCAGCTCGACGGCCGAGACGTCCCCCGCCTTCACGGCGGCGGTCGTCTCGGCGATCGAGCGGTCCGGCAGGTCCTCCTGCGTCACCCGCTACTCCATGCCGAAGGCGGCGTTGCCCGCCTTCGACGCCGGCGCGACAGAGGGCAGGAGCTTCCCGCCCTCGCGGGAGAACAGCTCGTTCAGCGAGCCGGAGCCGCCGCCGTTGCGCGCTGCCCGCACCTCGTCGCGACGCGTCGCGGTGGCCGCGTCGTCGACCACGAAGTCGATCTCGTCGACGAACACGACGCCGTAGGCGTCGCGGGCCAGCTCGATCGTGGTGAAGTCGTCGAGCACGTCCTCGCGCACCATCGCGGGGTCGCGTTCGAGCGGGTCGCCGTAGCCGCCCGCGTTGGGCTCGCGGAACTCGATGTACTCACCCGCCGCGAAGTCGACGCCGGTGACCTTGGCCTCCAGGTACTCCTCCTGCGCGGTGCCCGGGTTCTTGTGCGTGGACGCCGTCAGGCCGTCCCAGCCGCCGAAGATCCCGCGCGGCGGGTCGTACTGGCGGTCGCCCTCGCACGAGTAGGTGCCGGCCTTCAGGAACCGGTTGCGGCGGATGATCCCGATGCCCCCGCGCCACTTCCCCGGCGCCGCCGGCTCCGGCCGCAGCTCGTACTGGTCGCAGCGCAGCGGGAAGCGCAGGTCGAGCTCCTCGATCGGGTTGTTGCGCGTGTTGGCCATCAGGTTGTCGACGGAGTCCATGGCGTCCTTGCCGTAGCGGCCGCCGTAGGAGCCCTCGTTGACCTCCAGGTACAGCCAGTACTCCCCCGACTCCGGCGTGAAGCCCGAGTAGGAGCAGAAGTGGATGGAGGCCGAGTTGCCCGCCGTCACCTGCTGGGGCAGGGTGTCCGCGAGGGCCAGGATCGTGTTGTCCACGACACGCTGGACCTGGCAGAAGCGCGAGAAGCACGCCCGCGGGAAGTTCGGGTTGAAGATCGTCCCCTTCGGGGCGATGACCTCCACCGCCCGGAAGATCCCGTCGTTCTGGGGCACCGACTCGGGGAACGTCACCTCGTCGAGCAGCAGGGTGCGCACCGCGTAGTAGGCGCCGACGAGCAGCGAGCCCTCGAAGGGGACGTTGTAGCCCGTGGGCACCTCCGCGGCCGACCCGGTGAGGTCGATGGTGATCCCGTCGCCCTTGACGATGACCTTGGTCTCGACCCGCAGCCGCACCCCCCGGTTGCGCGCGTCGTCGTCCAGCCACGCCGTCGGGGCCGTGTACTCCCCGTCGGGGATCTTCGCGATCTGCTCGCGCAGCATGCGCTCCGAGTAGTCCATCCACCCGTACGCGGCGCTCATCACCGTCTCGAGCCCGTAGCGGTCGGCCAGGCGCACGAAGCGGTCGCGGCCGAGGTTGCAGGACGCGAGCATCGCCTGCATGTCGCCGCGGTTCATCGACTCCGTGCGGACGTTGTCGAAGATCATCCGGTCGACGTCCTCGTTGAGCTCGCCCTCGTTGTACCAGCGCAGGGCGTTGTAGAGCTTGGCCTCGGCGTAGACGTCGAAGGCGTCGGCGTTGATGCCCGGGTAGGAGCCGCCGACGTCGAGGACGTGGGCCGTGTTGGCCGCAAAGCCGACGAGCTCCTCCCCGACGAAGATCGGCACCGCGATCGCCACGTCCGGGCTGTGCGACGCCCCGAGGTAGGGGTGGTTGTGGACGATCACGTCGCCCGGCTTGATCTTGCCCCGCAGGCGCTCCATGAAGCCGCGGATGTACCACGGCAGGGAACCGATGTGCATCGGCGTGGACTCCGATTCGCACAGCTCGCGGCCGTCGATGTCGAACAGGCCACAACCGAGGTCCTCCGACTCGCGGATGATCGAGCTGTAGGACATGCGGAACAGCACGCCGGCCATCTCCGCGGCGATCGCGTGGAACGCGCCGCCGAGGACGCGCATCGTGATCGGGTCCACCTCGACGCGGTCGCGGGTGGGCGGTCCGGGGCTGCGGCCGACCTCGTAGTCAACGAGAGACATGGATGCTCCTCTTCTTCCTCGGGTGGGCTACGAGCCGGCCGTGACGCCGGTCGAGATCAGGTCGGGGGCGTCCGCGTCGGCGGAGACGCGGATGACGATGTTGCCGTAGTCGTCGACCTCGGCGGTCAGCCCGGGTGGGATGACGGTCGTCGTGTCGTACTGGTTCACGACGGCCGGGCCCTCGATGCGGTTGCCGGCCTTCAGGGCGTCCCGCGCGTAGAAGCGGGTCGCCACCTGGCGCAGCTCGCCGTCGACCGGGAACCACGCGTCGCGCTCGTGACGCAGCGCCGCGTCCGGGGACGCCTCGCCGCGCTCGACCGTCGGCATCTCGAACGACGGGATCAGCCCGATGCCGCGCACGCGGATGTTGGGGATCTCGATGTCTGAGTCCTCGAAGCGGCGCGAGTACTCCTTCTCGTGCGCGTCGTGGAAGCGTGCCCGCACCCGGTCGCTCCAGTCGCCCGGCCCGACCTCCTCGGTGCCGACGTCGATGCGCAGCTCGTAGCCCTGCCCGAGGTAGCGGCAGTCGGCCACGCGCTCGATCACGCGCCGGTCCTGCGGGATGCCGTCCTCCTCGAGCTGCTTGGCGGCCTGCGCCTCGAGCTCGCAGAAGCGCGCCTCGAGCTCCTCCGCGTTGAGCGCGGAGAGCTTCTGGTACGTCGTCGTGACGTACTCGTACACCTCGTCGGTCACGAGCAGGCCCAGGGCCGCGGTCACGCCGGGATGCGGCGGGACGACGACGGCGGGCGTCCCGACCTCGACGGCGATGTGCGCCGCGAAGGCCGGCCCGGCCCCACCCTCGGCGACCAGCGCGAAGTCGCGCGGGTCGAAGCCCTTGCGGACGGAGTTCTCCTCGATCGACTGGACCATCGAGTGGCTCGCGATCTGGATCGCGCCCATCGAAGCCTCCTCGACCGACATGCCGAGGGTCTCCGCGACCGGCTCGAAGGCCGTGCGCGAGAGGTCCGCGCGGAGGCTCATCGCGCCGCCGAGGAAGTCCTCGGCCAGCAGCCAGCCGAGGTTGACCATCGCGTCGGTCGACGTCGGCTCGGTGCCGCCGCGGTCGTAGGCGGCCGGGCCCGGCTGGGCGCCCGCGGAGCGGGGACCGGAGCGGAAGATGCCGCCGCCGTCGACGTACGCGATCGAGCCGCCGCCGGCACCGATCGTGTCGACGTCGACCATCGGCACCATCGCCTGGTACGGCCCGACGCGGGTGTCGAGCAGGTGCTTCATCCGCAGGTGCCCGTTCTGCGCGAGGCCGATGTCTGCGGACGTGCCGCCGACGTCGAGCGTGATGACGCTGTCGAAGCCGGCCTGGCGGCCGACCCAGATGCCGCCCACGACGCCGGCGACCGGGCCGGACATCAGCAGGTTCACCGGCCGGTCGATCGCACCCTGGGCCGTCGAGACGCCACTGCCGGAGGTCATGAGGTGCACGCCCGTGCGGACGTTCATCGACCGCAGCTCGTCCTCGAGGCGACGCACGTACGTCGCGACCTTCGGACCGACGTAGGCGTTGAGCGCGACGGTGGAGAAGCGCTCGTACTCGCGGTACTGGGGCAGCACCTCCGAGGAGACCGACAGGAACGCCTCGGGGAACTCCTCGCGCACGATGTCGGCGACGCGACGCTCGTGGTCGGGGTTCAGGAAGGAGAACAGGAAGCAGACGGCGATCGCCTCCACGCCGCCCGCCTTGAGCTTGCGCACCTGCTCGCGGGCGCGCTCCTCGTCGAGCGGGACGAGCACCTCGCCGTCGCCCGTGATGCGCTCGGGCACCGGCAGCCGGTAGCGGCGACGGGCGAGCGGATACGCCTGCCACGGCAGGTCCTGGTAGTTGGAGAAGTTGAACGGCTTCTTGTGGCGCGCGATGTGGAGGATGTCGCGGTAGCCCTCCGTCGTGAGCATCCCGACCTTCGCCCCGTTGTGCTCGATGACGATGTTGGTCGCGATCGTCGTGCCGTGGAAGACCTGGTCCAGGTCGCCCGGCGTCACCTCGGCCTGTTCGGTGAGCTGCTTGATGCCGTCGACCGTGCCCCGGGAGGGATCGTCGGGTGTGGACGGCAGCTTGTGGACCAGGATCCTCCCGGCCTCGTCGTCCACGTAGATGAGGTCGGTGAACGTGCCACCGACGTCGACTCCGAGTCGCTTCATTGCTGCGCTCCCTCGTTGCTGGTTGTGACTCGTGGGCCGCGCATCAGGGCTTCACGAGGATCTTGCCGAAGTGCGTGCGCCCCTCGAGCGCCGCGAAGGCGCCCTGCACGTCCGCCAACGGGTAGGTGGCCGAGACGACGGGCTTGACCTGTCCGCGCGCCGCCATGGCGAGGACCTGCTCGAGCTCCTCGCGGGTGTAGACGAAGGAGCCGATCACGGTCTGCTGGGCGCGGAAGAACGGGATCACGTCGAACGGGACGACCTCACCCGCGTGCGCGCCGCACGTGACGAGGCGGCCATCCGGCCGCAACGCCGCGAGCGCGCGGTTGAACAGATCACCGCCGACGTGCTCGAACACGAGGTCCGCACCGCGGCCGTCCGTGAGCTCGTGCACCCGGGCGGCGATGTCCTCGGTGGTGTGGTCGATCCCCGCGTGCATGCCGAGTGCCGTGGCACGCTCGAGCTTGTCGGCCGTGCTCGACGTGCCGATCACGAACGCGCCGGCGATCCGGGCCAGCTGGACCGCGGCGGAGCCGATCCCGCTGGAGACGGAGTTGATCAGCACCGTCTCGCCGATACGCAGGCCACCGCGCGTGAAGAGCATGTGCCAGGCCGTGCCGAAGGCCACCTGGAGAGCGGCCGCGTCATCGTCCGAGACGGCGTCGGGCACGCGCACGAGCTGCCCGTCGGGACCACCGCGTGGTCGGCGAGGCCACCCGGGCCCGCAACGCCCATGAAGACCTCGCCACCCAGCAGGTAGGGCATCACGCGTTCACCGAGCGCGAAGTCCGAGACCCCCTCACCCAGTGCGTCGATCCGTCCCACGACCTCCAGGCCGGGGATGTGGGGGAAGCCGATGTCGAACCGCGAGGTGCCCTCGCGGATGTCGACGTCGACGTGGTTGAGCGCGCAGCGATCGACCGCGAGTCGGACGTGCCCGGGCCCGGGCCGAGGATCCGGCACGTCCTCGACGGACAGCACCTCGACGTTCCCGAACTCCCGCATCACCGCTGCTCGCATCCGCACTCCTCTGCTTGACCGTGTTGATGTCCGACCTATAACCTTCCACGTCTCAGAGGCGAGCGCAAGGAGCGCGATTCAATGGCGGACACGATGGCCCCCAAGCAGTGGCGTGGGCGCTTCTACGAGGACTTCGAGGTCGGCGACGTCTTCGCCAGCCGCCTCGGCCGGACCGTGACGGAGACCGACAACGTCTCCTTCACGTGCTTGACCCTCAACACCAACCAGAACCACTTCAACGACGAGTTCGCGAAGGGGACGCCGTTCGGCAAGCCGCTCGTGAACTCGACGTTCACGCTGGCGCTCGTCACCGGGCTCACCGTGCCCGACACGAGCGAGAACGCCACCGCGAACCTCGCCTGGACCGACATCTCGATGCCCGCCCCCGTCTACGTCGGGGACACGCTGTGGGCGGAGAGCGAGGTGCTCGAGACGCGCGAGTCCCGGTCGCGGCCGAACGTCGGGATCATCGGCGTCCGCTCGCGCGGCATCAACCAGCGCCGGGAGGTCGTGATCGAGTTCCGCCGCACCTTCATGATCTACAAGCGCGACGCGCCCGAGGTCACCGACCTCTTCCCCGGCACCGACACCGCCTGGAACGTCTGAGAGGACTGACATGAGCACCGCCGCCGAACGCCTCGCCGCGTTCACCTCCCCCCTCACCGTCGAGACGCTGCCCGCCGAGGTCGCGCAAGCCGGTCGCCTCCATGCGCTCGACGCCCTCGGATGCGGGCTCGCCGCCCACGCCGTCGGCGTCGCCGCCGGCGCCCGCGCCGCGATCCTCGAGCCCGGTACGACCGGTCCGGCGACCGGCATCGGGGCGCCGCACGGCCTTCCCAGCGGCGACGCGGCGTTCTACAACGCCGTCACCTGCCACGCGCTGGACTTCGACGACACCCACACCGGCTCGATCGCGCACGTCAGCGTCGCGGTCGTGCCGGCCGCGCTCGCCGCCGCGGAGGCCGCGGACGCCTCCGACGCCGACCTGCTGGCGGCGATCATCGCCGGCAACGAGGTCGTCAACCGGCTCGGCATGGCGGCCGGCGCGCTGTTCCACAACGTCGGCTTCCACCCCACGGCCGTCCTCGGGGTGTTCGGCGCCACGGCGGCGGCCGCCCGGATCGGTGGCCTCGACGAGGCCACGACGCGCCAGGCCCTCGGCATCGCCGGCAGCCTTGCGGCCGGGGTGCTCGAGCACCTCTCCGACGGCTCGTCGACCAAGCGCCTGCACCCCGGCTTCGCCGCACGCTCCGGCGTGCTCGCGGCCCGGCTCGCGGCGCACGGGGAGACCGGCCCCGCCACGGTGATCGAGGGGCGCTTCGGCCTCTACAACGCGTACCTGCGGCGCGCCGACCTCGACATCGACTCGCAGCTCGCCGACCTCGGCGAGCGCTGGGAGACGCCCAACATCGCCTACAAGCCGTACCCGGCCTGCCACTTCCTCCACGCGTCGCTGGACGCGGTGATCGAGGCGACCGCGGGTCAAGGGATCAAGCCCGACGACGTGGTGGAGATCATCGCGGAGGTGCCCGCCGACGTGGTGCCGATCATCCTCGAGCCGCTGGCGGACAAGCACGCGCCGCGCTCGGAGTACGACGCGAAGTTCAGCCTCCCGTACGCCGTCGCGTCCCAGCTGGTGCACGGCCGCGTCGACGTCATGACGTTCGTGGGCGACGCGATCCGCGACCCGGAGGTGCTCGAGCTCGCGGGTCGCGTGCGCTACGAGACGAAGGACTTCCCGACGTTCGGCAAGGCCTTCCCCGGCGGGGCCCACGTCAAGCTGCGCGACGGTCGCACCCTCAGCGCCGAGCTGCCCTACCAGCGCGGCGGACACGACAACCCGCTGAGCGAAGACGAGGTGCGCGACAAGTTCCGCGCCAACGCCGCCCTCGCGCTCGACGCCGACGCCGCGACCGAGGTCGAGAACGCCGTCATGGGCCTCGGGACGGGCACCGGCCTCGCGGGCCTGCGCGCCCTCGCAGGCGCGAGCCGGGCGGAGCCGGTGGCCGGCTGACCGGATGCGTCGGCCCCCGCCCTAGGGGGCCGACGCACAGGTATGCTGCGAACCGATGGCTGACGGTCCGACGCCAGAACGCCCCACGCGGGCACGTCTGACGCCGGTCGCGGCGGCGGGCGGGCTCCCGCCCGCGCCGGTCCGCCGCGTGAGGAAGGCCTACGAGCAGGTCTACGACCAGCTGCGCGACCTGATCATGCGTGGCGAGATCAAGCGTGGCACGCGGCTGCCCAACGAGGCGGTGCTGGCGAGCGACTTCGGCGTCAGCCGCGGCACGGTGCGCGAGGCCCTGCGCGTCCTCGCCGCCCAGAACCTGATCCGGACGGCGAAGGGTGCGGGCGGCGGCAGCTTCGTGACGCTGCCGACGGTCGACCACATCTCGACCTTCCTGCAGTCCAACATCAGCCTCCTCTCGGAGTCCGACGACGTCTCGCTCGCGGAGTTCCTCGAGGCCCGGGAGCTGCTCGAGACGTTCGCCGCGCGGCAGTGCGCGAGCCGCCGCAGCCCCGAGGACCTCGAGCGGCTGCGCGACACGATCGTCGAGGACCCGGCGGTGCTCGGCACCGACGAGCACTACGTGCTCAACAAGGAGTTCCACACGGCCGTCGTCGACGGCTGCCAGAACACCCTGATCTGCATCGCCGCGCAGCCCGTCTTCAGCGTCCTGCAGCACCGGCTCAGCCGCGAGCAGATGAGCAACGCCTTCGCCAAGCGCCTCAACGAGGACCACCGCGCGATCTTCAACGCCATCGAGGCCGGCGACGGCGAGGCCGCCGCCGACGAGATGCGCAAGCACATGGCCTACCTGAGCAAGACCTACAAGAAGATGTGGCGCTCCGCGGGGCGCCCCGCTCAGTAGCTGCGCGGCATGCCCAGGACGTGCTGGCCGATGAAGGACAGGATCAGGTTCGTCGAGACCGGGGCCACCTGGTAGAGCCGGGTCTCGCGGAACTTGCGCTCGACGTCGTACTCCTCGGCGAAGCCGAAGCCGCCGTAGGTGTCGAGGCAGGCGTTGGCCGCCTCCCACGACGCCTCCGAGGCGAGCAGCTTGGCCATGTTGGCCTCCGGCGCCGCAGGGCTCGCCGGCCTCGAACAGCTCGCCGGCCCGCTGGCGCATCAGGTCGGCGGCCTCGATGCGAGCGTGCGCCCGGGCGATCGGGAACTGCGACGCCCTGGTTCTGCGCCGATCGGGCGGCCGAAGACCTCGCGCTCGCTTCGCGTAGGCGGACGCGCGCTCGATGAACCAGCGGCCGTCGCCGACGCACTCGGCCGCGATCAGGATCCGCTCGGCGTTCATGCCGTCGAGGATGTAGCGGAAGCCCTTGCCCTCCTCGCCGATCCGGTTCGCCGCCGGGCACGCGCGAGCTCGTCGATGAAGACCTCGGTCGTGTCGTGGTTGAGCATCGTCTCGATCGGCTGGATGCGCAGCTGCTCCTCGCTCGCCTCGCGCAGGTCGACCAGGAACGTCGACAGGCCGAACCAGCGCGGCTGGTCGGCCTCGTCGGCGTGCGTCGTGCGGGCGAGCAGCAGCATGAGGTCGGAGTGCTAGCGCGCGCGAGGTCCAGATCTTCTGGCCGGTGACGACGTAGCCGTCGCCCGTCGCGCACCGCGCGGGTGCGGATGCTCAGCGTGTCCGAGGCCGGCGTCGGGCTCGGTGACGCCGAAGGCCTGCAGCCGCAGCTCGCCCTGAGGCGATCTGCGGCAGCCACTGCTGCTTCTGCTCGTCGCGTGCCGTGACGCAGGAGCGTGCCCATCATGTACATCTGCGCGTGGCAGGCGCCGCGCGTTGCCGCCGGAGCGCGTTGATCTCCTCCAGGATCACGACCGCGGCCTCCGTGATGCCGAGGCCGGCGCCGCCGTACTCCTCGCGGGATCAGCGCGCCGAGCCAGCCCGCCTGCGGTGAGCGCGTCGACGAACTCCGTCGGGTAGATCGCCTCGCGGCTCGAGTGCGCCGCCAGTACTCGTCGGGGAAGCGCGCGCACAGCTCGCGCACGCCCTCCCGCAGCTCGTCCAGCGTGACCGTCTCCGACGACTCCATCAGGGGCTCCTCTCGAATGTCCGACATCGACACTTTACATCCGATGTCGGACTCCATAGGGTCAAGCTCGTGTCGTCGCCGCCCCAGACGGTCGCGCAGAAGATCCTGTCCTCCCACGGGGTCGAGGACACGTCTCCCGGCGCCTTCGGGCTCGCGCGCATCGACCTCGTGATGACCAACGACGTCTCCGGGTCCGTGGCCATCCGGGAGTTCGAGAAGATGGGCGCCGAGAAGGTCTTCGACCCGGCGAAGGTCGCGCTGTTCGCCGACCACTTCGCGCCGGCGAAGGACGCGCGCAGCGCCGCGCTGCTGGCCCGGCTGCGCCGCTTCGCCCGCGACCAGGGGATCGACAACTACTGGGAGGCCGGCACGACGGCCAACGGGGGCATCGAGCACATGGTGCTCGCCGAGGAGGGCATGATCCTCCCGGGCGACCTGATCCCCGGCGGTGACTCCCACAGCTGCACCTACGGCGCGCTCGGCGCCTTCGGGACGGGGGTCGGCTCCACCGACGTCGCGGCCGCGCTGGCGCTCGGCGAGCGTCTGGGTGCGGGTGCCGCAGAGCGTCCGCGTCCACTTCGAGGGCACGCGCGACCCCCTCGTCACGGGCAAGGACCTGATCCTCGCGCTGCTCGGGCGCACCGGCGTGTCCGGCGCGACGTACGCCGCGCTGGAGTTCGGCGGTCCGGTGGTGGAGGCGACCTCCGTCGACGAGCGGATGGCACTGTGCAACATGGCCGTCGAGGCCGGCGCCAAGACGGGCATCGTCCCCGCCGACGACGTCACCCTGGAGTGGCTCGCGGGACGCACGCGCGACCGGACGCCCCAGCCCGTCATCCCAGACCCCGGCGCCTCCTACGCGGACGAGGCGTCATCGACGTCGACCGGGATGCGCCCGCTCGTCGCCGCGGCCGCCGTCCCCCGGCGACGTCGCACCCGATCGACGAGGTCGACGCCGTGCGCGTCGACCAGGTCTACGTCGGCAACTGCTCCAACGGCACGATCACCGACCTGCGCCAGCTGTGCGAGGTGCTCGGCGAGCACCAGGTGCACCCACGGCACGCGCCTGATCGTCGTCCCCGCGAGCCAGCGGGTCTACCTGCAGGCGCTCGGCGAGGGGCTCATCGAGCGCATCGTGCGCGCCGGCGGCGCGGTCTCGATGCCGACCTGCGGCGCCTGCTTCGGCGGCCACACGGGCGTGCTCGACGCCGGCGAGGTCGCCGTGGCCACGACCAACCGCAACTTCCGCGGGCGCATGGGCCACCGCGAGTCCGCGGTGTACCTCGCGAACGCCTACGTCGCCGGGGCGGCCGCCGTCGCCGGCGAGCTCGTCGACCCGGCGGAGGTGCTGGGCCGGCGGTGATCGAGGGGCACGCGGTCCTGCTCGGCGACGACGTCGACACGGACATGATCGTCCCGGGCGCCTACCTCAACGTCACGGACCCGGACGAGCTCGGCCGCCACCTGCTCGAGACCTACCCCAGCGACGCCGGCGAGCGTGTGCGCCCCGGATCGATCATCGTCGCCGGGCGAGAACTTCGGCATGGGCTCCTCCCGCGAGCAGGCCCAGGTCGCCCTGATGGCCCGCGGCGTCCAGGCGGTCGTCGCCGGGAGCTTCGCCCGCATCTTCCTGCGCAACTGCGTCAACGTCGGGCTGACCGCCGCGGAGTGCCCCGGCGTCCGCGAGCTCGTCGCTGACGGCGACCTCGTGCGCCTCGACCCCGCCGCCGGCACCCTCGCGTGCGGCGAACGGGAGCTCCAGATCACACCCCAACCACCCTTCATCGGCGAGATCGTCGCCGCCGGCGGGCTCGTCGAATGGGTCCGAAGCCGGCTGCAGGCCGGGTCAGGAGGCGTCCCATGACCGAGACCCCCACGCTGCGCGAGCGGCTCCAGGACGACCGCATCGTCGTCGCGCTCGGCGTCCACGACGGGCTGACCGCGCGGATCGCCGAGCGGGCCGGCTTCGAGGCCGCCTACCACGGCGGCTACGCGGCCGCCGCCCACCACCACGGGTTGCCGGACATCGGGATGGTCGGCCTCGCCGAGATGGTCGAGAGCGTCCGGCGGGTCACCGCCGTCTCCACGATGCCGCTCGTCGTGGACTGCGACACGGGCCACGGCGCGATCCCCGGCGTCAAGCGCACCGTGCGCGAGATGGAGGCCGCGGGCGCGTCGGCGGTCCAGCTCGAGGACCAGGTGTTCCCCAAGCGCTGCGGGCACATGAGCGGCAAGCAGGTGATCCCACGCGACGAGATGGTGCTCAAGGTCAAGACGGCCGTCGCGACCCGCAAGGACCCGGCGCTGCTCGTGATCGCCCGCACCGACGCGCTGCAGACGGACGGTCTCGACGAGGCCATCGACCGCTGCAACGCCTACGCCGAGGCGGGGGCCGACCTCGTGTTCGTCGACGCTCCCGGCAGCAAGGACGAGCTCGCCGAGATCGCCCGCCGGGTGGACGCGCCGAGCCTGGCCAACATGTCCGAGACCGGGCGCACCCCGGCGATGACCGCCGACGAGCTGCAAGCCATCGGCTACAGCATCGTGATCTTCCCCTCCACGCAGACCTGGGTGTTCGCCAAGGCCTACGCGGAGCTGTGCGAGGAGCTGCTGCGCACGGGCACGACCGGCGGCCACAGCGACCGGTTCATGCCCTTCGCGGAGGTCAACGAGCTCCTCGGGATCGAGGAGCTCGAGCGCCTCCCGTAGGCGCTAGCCGCCCCAGATGCCGGAGGTCAGGCCGCCGTCGACGGTGAGGGCGGTGCCGGTGACCCAGCGCGCCTCGTCGGAGGCGAGGTAAACGAAGCCGTCGGCGATGTCGAGCGGGTCGCCGAGCCGGCCGAGCGGATGCAGGCCGACCGCGAAGTCGCGCGACGCCGACGGGTCCTCCTGGTCTGCGAAGTAGCCGTCGATCATCGGCGTCTGGATGAAGCCGGGGCACACGCAGTTGGCCCGGATGCCCGCCTTGGCGCCGTCCAGCGCGAGGCACTTCGTCAGCATCACCACCGCGGCCTTGCTCGCGCAGTAGGCGGCGTCGTCGGGGATCGCCCACAGTCCCGCGATCGAGGCCGTGGAGACGATGGAGCCGCCGCCGCCCGCGAGCATGTGCGGCCACACGGCCTTCGAGACGAGGTAGACGCTCTTGAGGTTGATCGCGAGCTCGCGATCCCACTCGTCCTCGGAGAGGTCATGGGCCGCGCCGACGATCGTGATGCCGGCGTTGTTGACGACGATGTCGATGCGGCCGTGGTCGCTCACGACCTGCTCGACACCGGCCGTGACGTCGGTCCCGCGGGTGACGTCCATCGTCAGCGCGCTCGCCGCGCCGCCGATCGCTTGCGCGGTCTCGGCGGCGCTCTCGGGATCGATGTCGGCGATCACCACGGTGGCGCCCTCCTCGGCGAAGCGCTCCGCCGTCCGGCGGCCGATGCCGGAGCCGCCTCCCGTCACCATCGCGACCTTGCCCTCGAGCCTGCTCATTGCGTTCGTCGCCCTTCTCTCGTGTTGCCAACCGGGTGCGCGCCGATCATAATGGGCGAATGTCGGACATCAACCATGGACCGATCGAGCTGTGCGACGTGGGGCCGCGTGACGGTCTGCAGAACGAGTCGCGCACGCTGCCTCCGGACGTCCGCGCGAAGCTCTGCAACCGGCTCGCCCGAGCGGGCTTGCCGCGCGTCGAGGCCGTCTCCTTCGTCAACCCCGCGCGGGTCCCCCAGATGGCCGGTGCCGAGGAGGTCATGGCGGCGGTCGAGCGCGGGCCCGGCGTGACCTGGGCGGGCCTCGTGCTCAACGACCGCGGCTGTGAGCGGGCGATCGCCGCCGGCGTCGACGAGGTCCACTACGCGTTCCCGGCGACGGACACCTTCGCCGAGCGCAACCAGGGGATGTCGGTCGCGCAGGCCCTGCGGGTCGCCGAGGCCGTGCTGGAGCGGGCGCGCGCAGCGGGCCTGCGCACGACCGTCACGATCGGTGCCGCGTTCGGCTGCCCGTTCGAGGGCGCGGTGCCCACCGGGCGCGTCCTCAGCCTCGCCGGCGAGGTCCGCGAGATGGGGCCGCAGGAGATCCTGCTCGCCGACACGATCGGCGTCGGGGTCCCGTCGCAGGTGCGCGAGCTCGTCGCCGGGGTCGCCGCGACGGGCGTGCGGGTCGGCTGTCACTTCCACAACACCCGCAACACCGGCTTCGCGAACGCCCTCGCCGCCATCGAAGCGGGCGTCACGCTGCTGGACGCCTCGATCGGCGGGACGGGCGGCTGCCCGTTCGCCCCGCGTGCCACGGGCAACATCTCGACGGAGGACCTCGTCTACATGCTCCACGGCATGGGGATCGAGACGGGCGTGGACCTCGGCGCGCTGCTCGAGACGGCGGGCTGGCTCGCCGAGCAGCTCGGCAAGGACCTGCCGGGACAGACCTACAAGGCCGGCGCGTTCCCCGCCGTCGCCGCGTGAAGGGGAAGACCATGGATCGGATCGCGATGATCGGGCTCGGCAACATGGGCGGGCGCATGGGGCGCCGGCTGATGGACGCCGGCCATGAGCTGCTCGGCGTCGACCTCGATCCCGGGCGGGCCGAGGCGCTCGGGGCGACACCGGTCGCAAGCCCCGCGGTCGCGGCCGCGGAGGCCGACGTGGTCCTGCTGTCGCTGCCCTCCGACGCCGCGATCCGGGCGGCCATGGCGGGGCCCGACGGCGTGCTGGCCGGCGTCAGCGCCGGCACGGTCGTCGTCGACCTCAGCACCGCGTCCCCCGCGCTGGCCCAGGAGTGGGCCCCGGCGTGCGACGAGCGCGGCGCGGCGTTCGTGGACTGCGGGATCTCCGGTGGTCCCGGCGGCGCGGAGGCCGGCACGCTGACGCTCATGGCGGGCGGCGACGCGGCGGCGCTGGTCCGGCTCGCCGACATCCTCGACGTGATCGGCTCGACCGTCTTCCACTGCGGGCCGGCCGGCACGGGCCACGCGACGAAGATCGTCAACAACTACCTCAACGGCATCAACCTCGCCGCCAGCGCGGAGGCGATGGTGGTCGGTGTCAAGGCCGGCCTGGACCCGCGGCAGCTCGTCGAGGTCGTGCAGGCCAGCACCGGGTCCAACTGGGTGATGCACAACCGGATGCCGCGGATCGTCGAGGGCGACTACGTCCCCGGTGGGCTCACGAGCGGCCTGATGGCCAAGGACCTCGACCTGTTCCAGTCGCTGGCCAACGCCAACGACGTGCCGACGCTGCTCGGGCCCGCGTGCCGCGGGGCCTTCGGCGTCGCCATGGCCACGGGCTACCGGGACCAGACGAGCACGCACGTCGTCGACGCGCTCGGCGACCTCGCCGGTGGCGTCCGCGTCCAGGCGAAGGAGCGGGCGTCGTGAGCGCGCCGGCCGCGATCGTGACCGGCGGCGCCGGCGCGATCGGGGGCGCCGCCTGCGACGGGCTCGCCGCCCGCGGGCACGCCGTGCTCGTGGTCGACGTCGACGAGGCGGCCGCGCAGGCGACCGCCGACCGCATCACGGCGGCCGGGGGGACCGCGTCGGCGATCGGAGCCGACGTCAGCGACGACGCGGCGGTCGCGGCCTACGTCGAGGCCTGCGTCACGCGCCACGGGCCGCCCGTCGCGTTCTTCAACAACGCCGCCATCGAGGGCGCGATCGCCCCGATCGAGGACTACCCCCTCGACATGTTCGACCGCGTCCTGTCCGTCAACGTCCGCGGCGTGTTCCTCGGCCTGCGCCACGTGATCCCCGCCATGCGCGCGGCCGGCGGGGGCCGGATCGTCAACACCGCGTCGCAGGCGGGCATCCGCGGTGTCGGCGGCCTGTCGGGCTACTCGGCGAGCAAGCACGCGGTCGTCGGCCTCAGCCGCGGTGCCGCGCTCGAGACGGCGCCCGACATCGCCGTCAACTGCCTCGCCCCGGGCCCGACCGCGACGCGCATGATGGAGGACATCGAGCGCACGGTGCGCGACCAGGGCGGCGACCCGAGCGGCTTCGTGGACCGCATCCCCGCGGGCCGCTACGGGCAGCCCACCGAGATCGCCACGGCGGCCGTGTGGCTGCTGACGGACGCGCCCGCGTTCCTGACCGGCGCGGTCGTGCCGGTCGACGGCGCGATGACGACGCCCTGAGACGGAGGACGGACATGAGCGACAGCGACGCCATCTACCAACAGCGCGGCTTCGGCGGCCGGTCCGGTGCCGGCACCCGGCCCGCGTTGGTCGTGATCGACCTCTGCTACGGCTTCACGGATCCCGAGTCGCCGTTGGCCTGCGACTGCGAGGAGGCGGTCGCGGCGACCGCCCGGCTGCTGGCCGCCGCACGCGCCTCCGGCGCCCCCGTCGCGTTCACCTCGATCGAGTACGACGAGGCCGGCGCGCGGATCGCGAAGGCGTTCATCGCCAAGGCGCCCGGGCTGCTGACGCTCGCGCCGGGCACCCGCTGGCCGGAGATCGACGCGCGGATCGCACCGCAGCCCGGCGAGCCCGTCCTGCTGAAGCTGTTCGCGTCCGGCTTCTTCGGCACCTCGCTCGGGGCGATGCTCGCCGCCGAGGGCGCCGACACCGTCGTGGTCACCGGGGCGTCGACGTCCGGCTGCGTGCGCGCGACGGTGATCGACGCGCTGCAGCACGGCTACAGCGTGGTCGTCCCCCGCGAGGGCGTCGCGGACCGCGCGCCGAGCGCCCACGCCGCCTCGCTCACCGACATCGACGCCAAGTACGGCGACGTCGTCGGCATCGACGAGGCAGTCGCGCTCTTCGCCTGAGTCAGACGATCCCGCGGCTGCGCAGGTCCGCGAGCTGCTCGGCGTCCACGCCGAGCCCCGCGAAGACGTCGTCGGTGTCGGCGCCGACCTTCCAGCGCGCACCGCGCCGGACGCGGCCCGGCGTGCCCTCCAGGCGCGGGACGACGCCTTGGGCACGGATCGTCCCGTGGACCTCGTCCTCGTGCTCGACGAGCAGCCCGCGCTCGCGGAAGTACGGGTCCTCGTAGATGTCCTGCGCCGTGTAGACCGGGGCGCACACGACGCCGGCGTCGTTGACGAGCTCGTCGAGCTCGGCCGCCGTGTGCTGGGCGGCCCACGCGCCGATGATCTCGTCGAGCAGGTCCTCGTGCTCGCCGCGGGCGTGGTGGTCGGCGAAGCGCTCGTCCTCCCCGAGCTCGGGCTGCCCATCAGCGCGGCCAGGCGCCGCCACAGCGTGTCGTGGTTGGCGGCGATGACGACCCACTTGCTCGTCCTTGGAGCGGTAGACGTTCGACGGCGCGATGCGCGGCAGGCGCGGCCCCGTCGGCTCGCGGACGATGCCCGTCTTCTCGTACTCGAGCGACCATCGACTCGGTCATGGCGAAGCAGGCGTCGGCGATCGAGGCGTCGACGACCTGGCCGGCCGCGCCGCGCGCGTCGCGGGCGTAGAGCGCGAGCAGGATGCCCTGGAAGGCCGACTGCGCGGCGAGCGTGTCCCCGAGCGAGATGCCCGCGCGCGGCGGCGCCTGGTCCGGGTAGCCGTTGATGTGGCGCAGACCGCCGATCGCCTCGCCGCCGGAGGCGAAGCCGGGACGGTCGCGGTAGCGGCCGGTCTGCCCGTAGCCCGTCACGCGCGCGTAGACGGCGCCGGGGTTGACGGCGTGGACGTCCTCGGGCCCGAGGCCCCAGCGCTCCATCGTGCCCGGGCGGAAGTTCTCGATCACGACGTCGGCCGTCGTGCGCGAGCTCGAGTGCGAGCTCCTGGCCCGCCGCCTCGCGCAGGTTCAGCGTCACGGACGACTTGTTGCGCGCGAGGATCGACCACCACAGCGAGTGGTCGTTGTGGCGCAGGCGGCCCCAGTCGCGCATCGCGTCGCCGCGCGGCGGCGCCTCGACCTTGATCACCTCGGCGCCGAAGTCGCCGAGCAGCGTGCCGACGTAGGGGCCGGCGAGCAGCTGGCCGAACTCGACGACGCGGATGCCCGTGAGCGGACCGTCCTGCAGGTCGGGTGCTGCCGAGGGGGTGTCGCTCACGTCGGTCTCCGTCGATCGGGGGGTCACAGCAGCAGGCGCAGCGGGGCCTCGAGCACGTCGCCCACGTCGCGCAGGAAGCGCGCGGCGTCGGCCCCGTAGAGGATGCGGTGGTCGCAGGACAAGCGTCAGCGTCATCGGCCGGCGGTCGACGATCTCGCCGTCCGGGCCGCGCACGAGCCTGTCGGTCACCGCGCCGACGCCGAGGATCGCAGCCTGCGGCAGGTTGATCACGGGCGTGATCGCGCGTCATGCCGAACATGCCGAGGTTGGAGACCGTGAACGTCGCGCCGGCGAGCTCGGCGGGGCGGATCGGTCCCCTCGCGCACGCGGCCGGCGAGCAGCCGGACTCGCGGCCGAGATCGCGCCGAGTGACGTGCGTGTCGGCGTCGGCGCACGTCGACGACGACGAGGCCGTCGTCGGCCGCGACGGCGATGCCGACGTTGACGCCGTCGTGGAGCTCGAAGCGCCCGTCGACGAAGGAGCCGTTGACGAGTGGATGCCGCGCAGGGCCAGCGCGCAGGCCGCGACGATGAGGTCGTTGACCGACGGGACGGGTCCCCCTCGCCCGCGGCCGCCTTGACCTGGGCGCGCAGCGTCCAGGGCCGGGTCCATCGTCGACCTCGAGTCTGCGACCTGGAAGTGCGGGACGGTGGCCTTGGCCTCGGCCATCCGGCGGGCGATCACCTGCTGCAGGCGGATTGGGCTCGACGAGCTGGCGGGCCGGCGCCGTTGGCGGCTGGGGCGGGGACAGGAGCGGCCGCGGGCGGCGGTGCGGCGACGACCGGCTCCGGCGACGGGTCGGGGGCGACGCCGGCGGCCGCCAGGACGTCCGCCTTCAGCATGCGGCCGCCTGGACCGGAGCCGCTGACGGCCGCGAGGTCGACGCCGTGGCGCCGGCGATGCGACGCGCGAGCGGCGTGCGCCGCGCTGCCGTTCGGCGCGGCCCGTGCGCGGCGGGGCGGCGACGGCCGGCGTCTCCGCCGCCGGCGCGCCGACCGCGGCGGGCTCGGCGCGTCGTGGGCACTGCCGTCCCCGATGCGGGCGATGACCTCGCCGACGGCGGCGGTGGTCGCCCTCGGCGGACGAGGACCTCGACGACCCCGGCGTCCTCGGCCTCGTGGGTCACCGTCGCCTTGTCGGTCTCGATCTCGACGAGCTCGTCGCCGGCGCTGACGGCGGCGCCGTCGGCGACGAGCCAGTTGACGATCGTGCCCTCCTCCATCGAGTCGGAGAGGCGTGGCATGAGGATGTCGGTCATCGGGTCATCAGGAGGTCGAGGGCGGCGCCGACGATCGTGTCGGCGTCGATGCCGAAGTGGCGGTAGAGGTCGTCGACGTCGCCGGACTGGCCGAAGTCGTCGACGCCGAGGCAGGCGATCGGCGCGCCGCGGACGCCGGCGAGGAAGGCGAGCGTGTGCGGGTGGCCGTCGAGCACGCGTGACGATCGGCGCGCGCGCGGTCGGCGGGGAACAGCGCGTCGAGGATCGCGTCGTCGCCCGTCGCGCGAGGCCCTGCCGCGCCTGCAGCGCGCGGAAGACGAGGTCGGCGGAGGTGAGGCAGACGACGTCGGTCGGCGATGCCGGCCGCCTCCAGCTCGCTCGGCGCGCCGCGAGCGCCTCGGGCACGATCGCGCCCATCGCCGACGAGCGTCACCGCGGGGCGCGGCCGCCGCGCGCGCGCAGCACGTAGCCGCCGGCGAGCGCGCCTGGCGGCGGCGCGCTCGCGCGCCGGCGGCGTCCGCGGGCACGCCGCGCGAGCGCCTGGTCGATCGGCCGCGTGCGTCAGCCGGAAGTAGGCCGAGCGTGCCGTCCGGCGCGGCCGAGGCGCGCCGAGGGCGTGCGAGCAGCGTCCACTCGAGGTCCTGGCCGAAGGCGGGCTCCCACGCGATGCAGCGCGGCTGCTCGAGGCCGACCGACGGCGTGGTGATCGACTGGTGCGCGCCGCCCTCGGGCGCGAGCGTCACGCCGGACGGCGTGCCGACGAGGATCGACTGGCCGCCCGGCGTACATGCCGAACGACCACGGCTCCAGCGCGCGGTTGACGAACGGGTCGTAGATCGTGCCGATCGGCAGCAGCGGCTGGCCGTCGCGCGACCAGGTCGCGCCGAGCTCGCCGAGCAGGCCGACGAGGTTGCCCTCGGCGATGCCGAGCTCGATGTGCTGGCCGTGCTCGGTCTCGCGCCAGCGGACGAGCGTGTCGGTGTCGTCGGCGAACCAGTCGATGCGGTCGCCGAGGTGCCAGATCGCCGACGCGGTTGATCCAGCCGCCGAGGTTCGTCGAGGACGCGACGTCCGGGCTGACCGTGACGACGTGCTCGGCGACCTCGGGCGCGGCGTGCGCGAGGTCGACGAAGAAGCGCCCGAAGGCCTGCTGGGTCGAGGCCCGTGCCGCGGTGCGCCGCGCCCGACGTCCGCGGGCATCGCCGGCGCGGGGCGCGGCTCGACGGCGGCTCGCGCTGCAGCCGCTCGGCGGCGGCGCGGCACAGCGCGGCCTCCGGCGAGCCGGCGTCGAACGCGCGCCCACGGGTCGTGCGGCGTCGGCGCCGAGCGTCGGCGGCGAGCTGCTCCCACTGCGTCGGCGATGAGCAGCGCGGAGTGGTTGGCCGGGTGGCCCTCGCGTCGGCAGGCGCCAGGCCTTGATCGTGTAGGCGAAGATCACCGACGGCCGGTCGCGTGGCCGCGTCGGCGGCGCGGAAGGCGTCGAGCAGGTCGCCGAGGTCGTGGCCCGCCGAGGTCGCGGACGCGCCGCGCAGACTCGGCGTCGTCGAGGTCGGCGACGAGCCGCTCGAGCGTCGCGGCGCCCGCGCCCGTCGCCGGGCAGCCGCTCGCGCAGCTCGCGCGGCGCGGGCGCGCAGCAGCCGCTGGTACTCCTCGTTGCGTCATCGCGTCGATGCGCGCGCGCAGCGCCTCGCCGCCGTCGCGCGCGAACAGCTCGCGCAGGCGGCGGCCGTACTTGACCGTGATCGTCTGCCAGCCGGCGGCCTCGAACATCGCGCCGATCCGGCCGGCCGCGATGTCGGGGACGACGCGGTCCAGCGACTGGCGGTTGAGGTCGACGATCCACAGCACCTCGCCGAGGCGCGGGACCATCGGGTCGACGAGCGCCTCCCAGATCGCGCCCTCGTCGAGCTCGGCGTCGCCGAGCAGCGCGACCTGGCGGCCGCCCTGCGGGACGTCGAAGTGCCCGGCGACGTAGCGGTGGGCGAGCGCGCTCCAGAGCGTCGCGGTCGCGCCGATGCCGACCGAGCCGGTCGAGAAGTCGACCGGGTCGGGGTCCTTGGCGCGGCTCGGGTAGCTCTGCAGGCCGCCGAACTCGCGCAGCGTCGGTCAGGTACGTCGCGGTCGAGGCGGCCGAGCAGGTAGTTGATCGCGTGCAGGACCGGCGCGGCGTGCGGCTTGACCGAGACCCGGTCGGGCGCCGCGCAGGTGCTCGAAGTACAGCGCCGTCATGATGCTCGACCATCGAGGCCGACGAGGCCTGGTGGCCGCCGACCTTCACGCCGCGACGGCGTCTCGCGCACCTTGTTGGCGTGGTGGACGATCGCTCGTCGCCAGCCACAGCACGCGGCGCTGCACGGCCTCGAGCACCGCGAGGTCGGCGGAGGCGTCCTGCGCTGGAGCGGGCGTGGCCGGCACGGGACCCACGCTTTCGCACCGCGCTCGCGACGCGCAAGGCAGAAGGGCAAATGTCAGACTTACGACGCAACGTTTCGCCGCCGAGCGCTCCTCGCTCGTATGATACTTGCGTGCTCGACCCGGATCGACCATCTAGATCCTCGACGCTGCTGCGGGAGGACGCCCGTCGCACGCTGGCCGACATCGGGTGCCCGGGTGGGGCTGTCGGCGCCCGCGGTCAAGCGCCGGATCGACCGACTGGAGGCGGACGGCGTGGTCGCTCGGCTACACGACGCGTGGTGGATCAGGCCAAGCTCGGCCTGCCAGCTCGAGGCGTTCGCCGAGCTGCGCTTCGACGGTGACACGCAGGTCGCCGAGATCGCGGGCGTGGCGCGCGACATGCCCGAGGTGCCAGGCCGTCTTCACGACCGCCGGCGACCCGGACGCGCTGGTGCACATCCGCGTGCGCGACGTGGCCGACCTCACGACGCGTCGTCGACCGTCTGCGCCGTAGCGGCAAGGTGACCGGGCACGAAGACGCTGATGGTGCTCCGGCGCTGGTCGCCCGGCGGTTAGGGTCGCGCGTCATGATCCGCCACACCGTCCTGTTCCGCCTCCGCCGGCCGCTCGACGAGGCGACCACCGCGGACTTCGTCGCCGCCCTCGAGGCGTTCGCCGCCGACGCGCCGCACGCCGCCGGGCCCGCCACGGTCGGCACCGCGCTCGGCCTCCGCGGCGAGGGCCCCCGCGCCGCGGAGGTGTCGCTCGAGGCGCAGTTCACCGACCCCGAGGCGTTCAGCGCCTACATCGCGAGCGACCCGCACCAGACGCTGCTGTCCGACGTCCTCGAGCCCGGATGCGAGGGCTGGTGGTCGGTGCAGGTCCTCGTTCCCGGCTGAAGGGTGGGCATCGTTTGAGCACCCGTGTCTCGCCTCAGCTTGCCCGCGACTGGATGTCTCGCTCCGAGCTGCCGATCGCCTTTTGGCCGATCGCGGCCCCAACATGAACCATCTCCGGGATGAGGTCACGGGTGAACCGTCGTAGCACAGTGACGACAGCCGGACCGTGGCCGCCGGGCACGTCACCTGCAACATCGAGAGCGGGCCGCAGCGCGTCCGCCTCGCGCTCCGCCAGAGTGACCGCCACGCTGCGGCCGGCTGACAGCTGAGCTGTCTCCATCGCCGGGTACAGCCACTCCGGCAAGCGAGCGAGGAACGGCGGCCAGTGCGCGAGGTGCACGTAGAGACTCGGCACGACGTCGCTCGTCGAACTGTGCCGCGCAGCAAGTCTCCGGAGGCTCGCTATGACATCTTCAGGGAGGTCGTCGAAGACCGGAAACGGGGGTGGGCTAGGGAGCATCCCGGTTGGCGGTATTACTGGCGCCATTGAACGAACGTCACCGGTCGGCACGTCCTCAATCGTGCGACACAGCGCCGTCAGCAGGATGAGATTGGATCGGTTCCCGCGGTCATAGACGCCAGCGAGCGCAGCGATGCGCTTCCGGTCTGAGGGCGTGAGGCCCGCCGCGCACCACACGTCTGCGGGCACCGGCGTCGTGAGTGGTAGTTCGAGTTCGGTGGTTAGTCGCATGCGTGCGTCGGCGAGACGTCCGTTCTCCAAGGGCGGGCGGATGGCCGTCCACACCCATGGCAGTACGCCCGGGAGCGTCGCGAGGTGGCGGTAGACGAGGTTCACAAGCGGGACGCCCATCCCCCGGCGCAGCGCGTCGTAGATCACCGCGACGCCCGGTGGCGCCTGATCCTCCCTCACCTCGGTCAACGCCACGATTGCGACTTTTGCAGGGCCGGTACGACCGCGCAAGCAGGGTGCGACGGCGCCGAGCAAGCCGGACGCGGGAAGCCGGAAGCTCAACCGGCCAGACAAGGTTGGTTTTTGTCTTTGGTGCAAGCTCCGCTTGCACTCCAGGTCGACTGCGCACCCTGCCGCCAGCTCGCGAGTGACCCTCGCGTCTGCCGACCTCATTGCCGGCCTGCCGCCCATCGCTGGTGGGCACAGCAGCGTCACGCGAGAGCTTGAATCCGTGGCTCACCTCAACGCGCTGCGACCTGTATCGCCGCTTCACCGTCGTTCACGCCGCCGGCGAGAAGGAGTCAGCCGCACCGCCAGGCCGCGGCGCGCTTAGCTCGCGCCGTCCTGGGACCTGTCGTCCCGTCGCGCCGACGTCCTCGGGCGGCGCAGAATCCGGACAGCCCACGTTCAGGACTTTCGGCAGGTACGCCAGCCGCGTTCGGTACGACACACGACGTAGAGTCGGGTCAGTCTGGTCATCCCTGCCGGCAAGAGAGCGGGACCCCTGGAGGCTGGCGCTGGGCCGATCCACCAGACGCTCGATAAGACGCATTCTGAGCGCCCGGCGGGGCGCTGCACAGCCGTGTGCTCATTGTGACCGGGGGCGGCGCCGCAGGCTCCGACCAAAATCGCCGCAACTGCTGGTGGCCGGTGGCGCGACCTTCGCCGCCTTCCCGGAGTGGTACGCGACGATGTTCAGCGGCTTCTACCTCGCGTTGCTGGCGCTGCTGGTGGCCCTGATCGTCCGAAACATCGGCGTCGAGTTCTGGGCCAAGGGCACCGGCGCGCGCTGGCGCGCCGGCTGGGAGTGGGCCGTCGTCGTCGGCAGCGCCGTGCCGGCGCTGCTGCTCGGGGTCGCCTGGGCCAACATCGCCCACGGCGTCCCGATCGGCACCGACGGCGAGTACGCCGGCTCCTTCTGGACCCTGCTGAACCCCTACGCGCTCGCCGGCGGCGTGATGAGCCTGACCCTGTTCCTGGCGCACGGCGCGCACTTCCTGGCCCTGCGGACCACCGGCATGGTCCACGACCGCGCTGTCACTGCCGCCCGGCTCACCGCTCCGGTGGCGCTCGTGACCGTTGTGGGGTTCGTCGCCTGGACGTTGCTCGTGCAAGACGGGGTCGAGCCCGTTTCGGCGATGGCGCTGGGGCTCGCCGTGGTCGCTGCTGCGGGCGCCGTGCTGCGCAGCCGCGGCGGCCGGGAGGGCTGGGCCTTCGGCCTCAGTGCCCTCGCCGTGCTGGCCGTGTTCGTCGGCCTGTTCGCCTGGCTGTTCCCCAATGCCATGCCGTCGACGGAGACTGCGGCGTCCACGCTCACCCTGCGGGAAGCGTCCTCGTCCTCCTACACGCTGACGGTGATGACGGTGGTCGCGGCGATCTTCACCCCGCTTGTCCTGCTCTACCAGGGCTGGACCTATTGGGTGTTCCGTCGTCGTGTGAGCGCCGAGGCCTTCCGGCCAGCCGAGCGCACGCCGCTGGACGCGATCTCGACCCACCGTCACCCGGGCTAGATGCGCGATCCCGTCACACGTCGCCTGCTGCGCGAAGGACGCGGCGGACGGTCCGCCCTCGCCCTCATCGGTGTGCTCGGGACGTGCACCGCTGTGCTCGTCGTGGCCCAGGCGGCCCTGCTCGGACCGATGCTTGCCGACGCCGCGCTGCACGGTGCCATCCCGGGAGTGACCGCCGTCACCACCCTCGCCGCGGTGTGGGCGGCCCGGATCGCCGTGGGCGCCGGCACGGAGATCGCCGGGCGCTTCGGCGCGGTGGCGGTGATGAGCGAGCTGCGCGACCGGATCGGGGCGCGACTGCTCGACGCCCGTCCCGGGCTGCCGGCAGGCGCGCGCAGCGGTGAGCTGGCCACCACCGCGGTCGAGGGCGTCGACGGGCTGGAGGGCTGGTTCGCCCGCTACCTCCCCCAGCTGGTGCTGAGCGCGCTCGTGACCCCCGCCGCCCTCGGGTTCGTCCTGATTGCGGATCCTCCAGCAGGGCTGGTGCTGGCGCTGGCAGTGCCCGTGCTGATCCTGTTCATGGTCCTCGTCGGGCTCGGTGCGCGCGCCCACGCGGCAGCCCGATGGCGAGCGCTGACAGTGCTCGGCGCGCACTTCGCTGACGTGGTGCGAGGCCTCGCGACGCTCCGGGCCCACGGCCGCGAAACGGCCCAGGCCGAGGTGGTCGGCGCCGTCGCCGATGACTACCGGCGTTCCGCCATGGACACCCTGCGGGTCGCGTTCCTATCGGCCTTCGTACTCGAGTTGACCGCGATGATCGGCACGGCCCTCGTCGCGGCGACCGTCGGGCTCCAGCTCGTCGCGGGCGACCTCGCGCTCGGCACCGGCCTGGCGGTGCTGCTGCTGGCGCCGGAGCTGTTCGCGCCGTTGCGCGCGCTCGGACAGGAGTTCCACGCCGCCGAGGACGGCCTCGCCGCGGCAGGGCGCCTGTTCGCCGTGCTGGATGCGCCGGCCGGTGACGTCGCCACGGGCGACGCCCCGGTCCCGGACCCGTGCGACCTGCCGCTCGTCGGCCGCGCGTTGCACTACACCCACCCGGGCGCCGATGTGCCCGTGCTGCTCGGCTGCGATCTGACCATCGGACCCGGTGAGACGGTTGCTGTCATCGGCGCCTCCGGCGCCGGCAAGACGACGCTCACCGCGCTGCTGCTGCGTCAGGCCGACCCCCAGCAGGGACGCCTGCGGTGCGGGACGACCGACCTCCGGGACGTCGATCCCGACGCCTGGCGGGCGTGCGTCGCGTGGGTGCCACAGCGCCCGGCCATCGTCCACGACACCGTCGCGGCCAACATCCGCCTCGGGTCCCCCTTCGCCGACGACCAGGCCGTCCGCACCGCCGCCTGGCAGGCAGAGGTCGACCTCGATGCGACCCCGCTGGACCTCGTGATCGGCGACGGTGGCCGCGGCCTGTCCGCCGGTCAGCGACAGCGGATCGCCCTCGCCCGCGCCTTTCTGCGCGACGCGCCGCTCGTCGTCGTCGACGAGCCGACCGCGCACCTGGACCCCGGCACGGCGGCAGCACTGCAGGACGCGCTGCTCGAGCTGTGTGCCGACCGGACAGCGCTGATCGTCACTCACGACCTCGCGTTGGCCGCGCGGGCCGACCGCGTACTGGAGCTGCGTGACGGCCTCCTCACCGACGCGACCCAGGGCGTCCCGGCATGAGCGCGTCCGACCACGGGCCGGTGCGCCGCATCGTCGCGACCGCGCCGCCCGACCGGCCGCTCCTGGCCTGGACCGTCCTCGCCGGCGCCGGGTCGCTGCTGGCCGCCGTCACGCTGTTCGGCCTGTCCGGCGCGCTGATCGCCAAGGCGGCGGCCCAGCCCCCGGTGCTCTCGCTCGGGGTGCTGATCGTTGCGGTGCGCGCGACCGGACTCGTGCGGGCCGGCGCGCGCTACGGCGAGCGGCTGGCGGGACACGACCTCGCGCTTCGCGCGCTCGCCGTCCTGCGGGCGACGCTGTTCCGGCGGCTGGTCCCGCTCGTCCCCGCCGACCTCCGGGGCGATCCCGGGCAGCTGCTCGCCCGCTTCGTCGGTGACGTCGACCGCCTGCAGGACCTCTACCTGCGCGCGCTGCTGCCCCCCGCCGTCGCTGCCGTCGCCGCGCTTGCGGCTGTCGCTGTGGCCGCCCTCGTCGTTCCTGCGGCGGGCGTGGTCCTGGCCGCCGGGCTGCTGACGGCGGGCGTCGCCGTCCCGCTCGCCGTCGCAGCACTGGGGCGCCGGGCGGCCCGGCGCCAGGCGGCCGCCCGGGGTGCCTTGACCGCCGAGCTGCTCGAGACGTCGCGCTTCGGCCCCGAGCTGGCATCCCTTGGGCTGGGTGTCCAGCGCCAGGCACGGCTGCGCGACGCCGATCGGCGCCTCGCCGGGCTGCGCCGGCGGGACGCGGCGGCCACCGCGCTCGCCAAGGCGCTGGCGCAGGGCGCCCAGGCCGCCACCGTCGTGGCGCTCGTGGCCATCGCCGCAGCCGCCGTGGAGTCCGGCCAGTTGACGGCCCCGCCGGCAGTCGCCCTCGTGCTGCTTGGACTCGCGAGCTTCGAGGCGACCATGCCGCTGGCTGACGCCGCACAGCGGCTCGCCGTCTGCCGGGGCGCCGCTGTCCGGATCGCCGACGTCCTCGATGCGACCCCCACCGTGACCGATCCGCCGGTGCCACGCCCGGTGCCGGGCGACGGCGACTTGGTGCTCGACCACGTCACCTTCGGCTGGCCGGATCGGCCGCCGCTCCTACGTGACGCGTCGCTGCGACTGGCCCCTGGCGAGTGCGTGGCCCTCGCAGGCCCGAGCGGAGCGGGCAAGTCGACCCTGGCGGAGCTGCTGGTGCGCTTCCGCGATCCGCTCGAGGGCCGAATCGTCTTCGGGGACGCCGACCTGCGTGACCTCGACCAAGCGGCGCTGCGGCGAAGCGTGCGTCTCGTCGCCCAGGATGCCGCGCTGTTCACGACGACGATCGCCGAGAACGTCCGGCTTGCCCGGCCGGATGCCGACGACGCCGCCGTCGCCGCGGCACTCGCCGCCGCGGGCCTGAGGTCCTGGCTGGCGACGCTCTCCGCGGGCCAGGACACGCTCGTCGGCGAGGACGGTGCGCAGGTGTCCGGCGGTCAGCGACAGCGCATCGGGGTCGCGCGGGCTCTGCTCGCGCCCGCGCGCTTCCTGATCGTGGACGAGCCCACCGCGCACCTCGACGTCGCGGCCTCCGGGGCGCTGCTCGGCGCGCTGCTCGGCCACGCGCGCAAGCACGGCATCGGCGTGCTGGCCATCGTGCACACCACCCCTCCGGGCGTCCGCTTCGACCGCACGCTCGAGCTGCGGGGCGGGCGGTTGAGTCCCCTCGGCTCCGACGTTCAGGCGTCGGGTGCCCTGCGCGTGACGGGGATGCTCGCCGACAAGATCGTGCCGGAGCCGGGCGCCGAGGTGATCTCCAGCGTGCCCCCCACGAGAGCGAGGCGCTCTCGCATGCCGACCAGCCCGAACCCCGCTTCCGAAGACTGAGCTGCAGGGTCGTAGCCGTCACCGTCGTCGCTGACGCGCGCTTCGACCCGGCCGGGGCGATCAACGACGGTGACGACCACCCCCGTCGCTCCGGCGTGTTTCACCACGTTGGTGAGCGCCTCCTGCACAACCCGGTAGATCGTGGTCTCGAGCTCGGGGGCGTGGCGCTGTGCGCTGCGCCCCGTCTCGAAGTCCAGGTCGCAACGCAGGTCGACGCTCAGCCCCGACACGGCCTCGACCCGGTCACGCAGATCGCCCAGTGCGGCTGCGGTGCCGAACTGGTCCAGCGCGGGTGGACGGAGATCGCTGATCAAGGCCCGCAGGCTGTCCACGCCGTCGCCGAGCATCTCGATCACCTGGCCGACAGTCCGCCGTAGCTCGGCGACGTCATCCCCCGACTGGGCGGCGGACAGCAGCAGGCGGAGGGTGGCGAGGTCTTGCAGTGTCTGGTCGTGCAGCTCGCGCGCCCAGCGGCGGCGCTCGCTCTCGGAGGCGGTGATGCTGCGACGCAACGACTCTGCGCTCGCGCTCCGCGCGGTCGCCATCGCGGTCGCCGCAAACGCTGCGAACGCTTCGAAGACCCGCTCCTCGTCATCGTCGAAGGGGGCGTCCCCATCGACGCGGTCGAGTGCGACGAGGACGCCGACGGTGCGGTTGTGAAACCGCATCGGCGTCACCATGCCGTGGGTGGCCCCGAGCACCCGCCGCGCGTACGTCGTCTCCGGAAGCTGCACGAAGCGCTGGCTGCGACTGGATTCGACGACGCCTGCCGCCACAGACTCCGCCAACGGCAGGCGCGTGCCCGCAAGGCCGTCGATGCCCTCACCGGCGGCGGCCACCACCACGATCTCGTCGCCTTCCACGATTGCCAGCTCGGCCGACCGTGCCCCGATCAGGCTGCGCGAGCGCTTCACGATCAGCTCGAAAACCCGCTCGAGCTCGGTCATGCCGGCGAGGCCCTGACTGATCTCCAACGCCGTCTCCAGGCTGCGCCCGGCGCGGTCCAGCTGCACCTCGACGAGCTCGAGCCGCGTCGCGGTCCTGGCGTGCTCGATCGCGCGGCCGGCGACAGCGGCAAGCGCAACGATGACTTCCTCGTCGACCTCGGAGAACGAACCGCCGGCCTTCTCCGTCAAGTACAGGTTCCCCCACGGTTCCCCGGCGACGACGATCGGAACGCCGAGGAAGGAGCGCATCGGTGGGTGCCCGGACGGGAACCCGTAGGACTGCGGGTGCATGCCGACGTCGGCAAGTCGGAGCGGTTGGCCGTCCTCGATCAGCACGCCGAGCACCCCACGACCACGCGGCAGGCTGCCGATGGAGGCGCGTGCGTCGTCGTCGACGCCAAGCGTGATAAAACGCTCCAGCTCACGTCGCCCGGTGTCCAACACGCCGAGCGCCGCGTAACGTGCGCCGCTCAGCTCGTGCGCCGTCTCGAGCAGGCGGCGTAGCAGCTCGTCCAGGTCGCGCTCGTCTGACAACGCCTGACTCGCCATGAGGACCTGGGAGAAGCGGTCGGCGTCCACGCGCGGACGATACCGCCCCGCTCTGATCGTCCAGAAGGTGGCCGCCACCGGGCTCGCCGTCATGCGCAACAAGCGCGGACCTGCACTTCGGGGGACTACGGGCGGCCACACGGGCCGCACCGGATGTGGTCACGCCGACCGTCGACGAGGCTCACCCAATCACCCCTCTCGAAAGGACCGTCGTGTTCCGCAACATCGTCGTCGGCTACGACGGCTCGCCTCAGGCCGACCGCGGCATCGACCTGGCCTCCTGGCTCGCCGGTCCCTCGGGCGGGAACGTGGCCCTCGTGAACGCCATCCCGTTCTTTCGCACCTTCAGCTACCCCTTGAACGGTCTCTCCTATCCCGAGGAGGTGCGCCACCGGGCGCAGACGACGCTGCGGCGCGGCGCAGCCCGCGTCGGGACCTCGCTTGCCTGGGAGACTGAGGTGCGCGCGGACGCGTCCGTTGCCTCTGCGCTGCTCGACGCTGCGCAGGAGCGGAATGCTGACTTGATCGCCCTAGGCGCGACGCATCACGGACAGGGCGGTCGGACCGTCGGCCGTGCGGTCGTGCAGCGACTGTTGCATCAAGCACGGTGCGCGGTCGCCGTGGCGGCGCCCGACGGGCGCACGCTCCCTGAGACTGGCGTCCGCATCACCGTCGCTTACGACGGGTCGGCCGCCGCTGACGCCGCGCTCGACGGCGCCTGCGAGATCGCCGCGGCCCGTCAAGGCAGCATCCACCTCTGCGGGGTCCCGCATTCCCCGGTCCTTGCCGAGCCAGCCGAACGCGGGGGGCGGCTCGCATTGACGGAGACGGACCTGCGCCGCCGGATCGACGCGAAGGTCGATGAGGTCGGCGATCGACTGCCGGTGCGCGGAACGGTGTTGCACGGCTCGGTGCTGCCCACCCTCGCCGACGCGGCCGCAAGAGGGGACCTCCTCGTCGTCGGCACTCGCGCTCGGTCGCTCGTGCGCCGCGCAATCGCCGGCAGCGTCGCGGCGGGCCTGCTCAACCGGGCACAGGTTCCGGTGATCGTCGAGCGCGAACCCGCGGAGGTGGCCGCGGATCAGCACGAGGGCGGCCGGGATGCGATCTCAGCCTGATCCTTGCCCGCGGCCGGCAGACATCGTGCCCCGGCGGATGCGCGCGATGACGATGACGGCGGTCGGGAGCCCGCTCAAGGCGGTCACCCTGGCCGTTCCACGCCCGGGTCCGGAGCAACGACTGCTCAAGGTCGGCGCCTGCGGGATCTGCCGCACGGACCTGCACCTGCTCGACGGCGAGGTTCCCGTTGCCGACCTCCCCCGGGTGCTGGGGCACCAGATCGTCGGCACGGACGTCGTCACGGGCGAGCGGATGGGCGTGCCGTGGCTGGGCTGGACCTGTGGACACTGCGCAGCGTGCAGCAGCGGCCGGGAGAACCTCTGCGAGCGTGCCCGCTTCACGGGCTGCGATGTCGACGGCGGCTTGGCCGAGTACGCCGTCGCCGACGCGCGCTTCTGCCTCCCGATCCCGGAGGGCTGGCCTGTGACCCAGGCCGCCCCGCTCCTGTGCGCCGGCCTGATCGGGCTGCGGGCGCTGCGTGCCTGCGGCAACGCCCACACCATCGGCATCTACGGGTTCGGGGCTGCAGCCCACATCGTGTGTCAGATCGCCCTCTGGGAGCTGCGGGCGATCGCGGCGTTCACGCGCCCGGGCGACGGCGCCGCGCAGGCCTTCGCGCGCGAGCTCGGGGCGTTCTGGGCCGGCGGCTCGGACCAGCCGTCGCCCGAGCCGCTCGATGCCGCGATCGTCTTCGCCCCCGACGGCGCGCTGGTCCCCCATGCCCTCCACGCCGTCGCTCCCGGGGGGGTCGTCGTCTGCGCCGGCATCCACATGAGCGACATTCCGACCTTCCCCTACGTCGACCTGTGGGGTGAGCGGTCGATCCGGTCGGTTGCGAACCTCACGCGCGCCGACGGCCTCGAACTGCTCGCGCTCGCGCCGCGTGTCCCGATCCAGACGACCGTCACGACCTACCCGTTGGAGGACGCCAATCGGGCGTTCGACGACCTGCGGGCAGGCCGGTTCATCGGCGCCGCGGTCGTGGTCCCGTGACCGGCGCTCACACCTCGAGCAGCCCGTGGTCGATCGCGTAGCGCACGAGCTCGGCGCGGGTGCTGCGGCGCAGCTTGGATTGCACGTGCGCGCGATGGGACTCCACCGTCCTGACGCTGAGGAACAGCTGTTCGGCGATCTCGTTGTTCGTGAACCCGAGGGCGATGAGACGCAGGATCTCGATCTCACGCTCGGTCAGGTCGTCCGGCCGAGCCGGGGTCTCCGGCGTACGGGCCAGGCGCGCGCCGAGCTCCGGATGGAGATACGTCCCACCGTCGACGACGGTGCGGACCGCCGCAACCAGCTCAGCATCGGCTGACTCCTTGAGGACGTACGCGTCTGCACCCGCTTGCAGGGCCTGCCGCGCGAACGACACGTCCTTCTGCATCGTCAGCACCACGATCCGGGTGTTTGCAGACATCTCTCGGATGATTGGGATGGCCTCGAGACCGTTCTGACCGGGCATGTTGAGGTCAAGCACGACGACGTCGGGACGTCGCAGGTCGACCAGGCGCAGGACACCCGGGACGTCCTCGGCCTCGCCGATGACATGGAAGCCCTCCTCTCGCTGCAGCAGCAGGCGCAGCCCGCCACGGAGGACTCCGTGGTCGTCGGCAAGCACGATGTTGGCAACATTCTCGGTCTGGTTCACAGGCGTGGCCTCGGGCGCAATGGACATGGCATCAGCTTCGGTGGTCCTCCCCGGTGAAGCCACCGCAGTGGCCGCGCATAGGCCTCCGTAGTCTGCCGCAACCATGGCCGCATCACGGACGGATGCGACCGAGGCCTGCCCGACTTACGGTCGTCCCATGACCAGCCACGACCATCCCCACCGTCCCGTCGTCGTCGTCGGATACGACGGGTCCGACACCGCGCGCGCCGCGATCGGGCTCGCGGTCAGCCGACTACCCGCCAACGGCCGCCTGGTCGTCGTCCACGGCTTCACGGAGCCGGCCGACTATCGCGGCGCGCCCTTCTACGACGTGATGCTGGCCGACTCCACCCGTCGGTCACAGGAGCTGATGGCCGAGCTCGAGGACGTCGTGCCGGCGTTGCGCGGCATCGACTGGGTCCAGGACGTCATGCACACCGCGCCCGCCGATGCCATCCTGCGGGCGGCCGAGGTCAACGACGCGACGGAGATCGTCATCGGCACGCGCGGGACCGGGCGCCTGCGTTCGTTGCTGGGCAGCGTCGCCCACGATGTCGTCCACGCTGCCGCGTGCCCGGTCGTCCTCATCCCTGCCCAGGCGGTGCCTCGCGGCGCGCCCGAGAGCGCCGAAGCGGTGCACGCATGACCGACCCGTCCCGTCCCGAGCCGCAGCCATGACCATGCGCTCGCCGCTCGAGGTCATTGTCGCCGGAGGCGGTCCGGCCGCCATCGAGGCCGTGCTGACCCTGCAGGCGCGCGCGCCCACCGGAACGCGTGTCACCCTGCTCGCCGACCGGGGCGAGTTCGACTACCGCCCGCTGAGTGTCGCGGAGCCGTTCTCGATCGGCGGGGTGCGGACCTACCCGCTCGCGCGGTTGCAGGACGCCCGCACGACGCTGCGCCTGGACGGCCTAGCCGAGATCGACGCCCCTGCTCGCCGATTGCGTACCGTCGGCGGTGCCGAACTGCGCTACGACGCTCTGCTCGTCGCCACCGGAGCCGAGCTGCGGCGCGTCGTCCCCCGAGCAGCGCCGTTCCGTGGCCCGCGCGACGTCGAGGGCGTTCACGGCCTCGTTCAGGATCTCGAGGCGGGCTACGCGAAGACCGTGTCGTTCGTCGCGCCCCCTGGAGCCTCGTGGACCCTTCCGCTCTACGAACTGGCGCTGCTGAGCGCCGACCGGGCGAGAGAGGCCTGCGAGGACGACGTGACGTTCGAGATCGTCAGCCATGAGGTGCGCCCACTTGAGGTGTTCGGCCCCGACGTCTGCGACGGGGTGGCCCGGCTGCTTGACCGCGGGGGTGTGGACTTCCGTCACGACCTGACGGCGCCATCCGGCGTGCACACCGTGGCGCTGGCGGTGCCCGTGGGCCGCAACCATCCGGGCCTCCCAGCCGATGCGGATGGCTTCATCCCCGTAGGCGCCGGCGGGGCCGTGCGCGGCTGCGACCGTGTCTGGGCCGCAGGCGATGGAACCGATGGCCCCATCAAGCAAGGCGGGCTGGCGACCCAGCAGGCCGACGCTGCGGCGGAAGCCATCGCGGCCCTCGCCGGTGGACCCTCACCGAGCGTGACGCGGCGCCCCGCCCTGCTGGCGCTGCTGCTGAGCGCTGGACGGCAGGCCTTCTACCTCCGCCGGATGCTGGACGATCCCACCGACCGTGGGGTCATGACCGCCCAGCCGCTGTGGTGGCCACCCAGCAAGATCGCCGGCGAACGACTCGCGTCCTACCTCGACGGGCGGGACGCAGCCACCGGCGTGATGGCCCTCGAGCGCCGGCTCGACCACGACCGGACCGCCCGCCTCACGACGCACCATCAGAGCGCGTGACCCGCCGACCCGCTTCGGGGGTACTGGTGGGACGGAAGGGCACGAGCAGGACGGACCGGGCGCGGTTGGCCGCGAGTCGGGACGCGATGCCACGACGGGGCAGGTAGACGTCGTTCCCGACACCGCCCACGACCAGCACGGCGTTCGCGGCCGCGTCCAGCAGGGCGTCGCCCGTGTGACGACAGACCACCGTCCGCGCGCTGGCCATGACCCCGGACGGGGCCGCGGCCACCGCGGCCTTGAGCCGCTCGCGGACCTCATCCTCCCGATCGTCGGCGAGGTCCAGCACTGACCTGACCTCGATCACCCCCAGCAGCTGCACCCGCGCGCCGAGGTGGACCGCAACCTCCCACGCGCACGACAGCGCAGCCTTCGCGGCCGGCGTACCGTCATCGACGACACAGATCAACGGTTCGCGTTCCCAGACCTCTGGGACCATGCCGGCGACGGCAACGGGGCACGGGACACGCCGCAGCAGTCGCTGGCCCATCGCCGCCCCGGCGGCAGCCCCCACCCGGTGTCGACCGGTGGGCCCCAGAACCAGCAGGTCGGCAGCGACCCCGGCCGCCAGGTCGCGTAGGCCTCTGGCCGTGGACGGGTCTGCAAGGACCCGCGTCTTCACCGGAATCTCCGCCGGGAGCTGCATGCGTGCCCGGGCGAGGGTGGCCTCGGCTTCCGCGATGAGCGACTCGGGGGCCAACGTCGAAGCGAACAGATGCCTGCGGTCGGGCAGCGCGTCGATCACCGTCGCGAGGAGCAGCGTTCCGTTCTCCGGATCACGCAGCCGCAGGGCCAGAGCCAGTGCAGCACCTGTCTGAGTCGGGGCGTCTTCGGAGACGCCGACGACGATCAGGCGAAACCCCGCCACGTCGTCACTCCACCTCGCCCCGAGCGACCAGCACTGGGATCGGCAGCTCGTGCGCAATCCGCTCCGAGACGCTGCTGACGGCGCGCAGGCCGAGCCGGCCGCGATTGCCGACGACCACCAGCGTCGCCTCGGTCTCCTCCGCAAGGCGGCGGATCGCCTCCTCTGCCCGCCCGACGACGTCGACGACCGTGGGCTCGGTCCCCGTTGCCGCCTGTAGGTCTGCCACGGCCATGGCAACGAGATGATGTCCAACGGCGTCGTGCTCAGGTGGCGTGAGGACGAAGACCCGGCTGCCGCGCCGAACCGCGTGCTGGGTCGTGAGACGCGCTGCGGCCGCCGCCTCGCGGGATCCGTCGTGGGCGAGAACGATGACGTCATGCAACGTCTTCCCCGGCGGGATGTGCCGGGCCAGAAGCACCGGGCGGGGGGACCGGTGCAGCACGTGCGTCGCTGCCCGGCCGGTCACGATGCCGCTGACTCGTCCCAGCACCGGTGCGCCTACGACGAGGAGGTCCGCGCCGGACGCCAGACGGCAGAGCTCAGCTCCGGGATCCACGCCTCGGTGGATGCGCGTCGTGACATGCGCCCCGGCGTCATGGGCGATCGCACTCGCCTCGGCGAGCGCGCGAGACGCGTGCGCCGCGGTGAGCATCGCCCGGGCACCCACGCCGGTCCCGCCGTCCGACGCGATGGCGACGAGTTCGAGAACGCCGTCCGGCGCCAGCAGGCCAACGGCTGCCACCGCAGCGAGCGCGTCCCTGCGGCCGGCGTCGATTCCGCATAGGACGTGCCCGAAGCCCGTCTGCCGCGGGGTGGAGCCTGCGGAACGCGGATCAGGCGCGAGCATGCGCCCGCGTCTCCTCCGGGACCACGACGACTGGGCAGCTCGCGTGATGCAGCGTCTGCTGTGCGACGCTGCCGAGCGCGGACGCCATCCGGCCTCGGCCGCGCGTCCCAACGACGATCTCCTGGGCACCGAGCTCCTGGGCGACGTACGCGACCCCGCTCCCCGGCGATCCGATCACGACCTGCGTGCCCCATTGGGTCCCGTCGAGCTCCGCGCCCGCGAACGTGGCCATGTCAGCCTCCGCGTGCTCGCGCAGGCGCGCCACTGTGTCTTCGTAGTAGGGCAGGCCGAGTTCGCCCATCGGTGGCGGGCAGACGTGGGTGAGGACGACGCGGCCGGTGTCGCCGGCCTCGCCGGCGGCGTAGCGGGCCGCGGCTCGCGACGCGGTCGAGCCGTCGTAGCCGACGACGATCACGGGCGAGTGCTCGGCGGTCATGGTGTGACTCCTTCGTGTGGGGTGTGCTCCGGTACGGTCGTACCGGTGAGGTCTTCGCGTGGGCCAATCCCCGCGGCTGCACGGGCCTGCCCCTCGTCGAGGGTCTCGTGGACGAGCAGGGCCTCGGCGACGCCGTCCAACTCCCTTCGGTGTGCGCGCAAGGTGTCCGATGCGATCACGTACGCCGCCGCGACGATGCGGCTGGTCTCCTCGTCAACGCCCCTGAGGGTCTCCTGCGCCAACGCAGGCGGATGGCCCGAGTCCTCGGCAGGCAACCGGCTGGCGAGCCCAAGCGTCTCGGACATCCCCCAGCGGCCGACCATGCGGCGGGCAAGAGCCGTGGCCTGCTCGAGGTCGGTCTCGGCCCCGGTGGTGGCCTCCTCGAAGACGAGCTGCTCGGCGGCCCGACCGCCGAGCAGACCGACGATGCGCCCGCGCAGATAGCGCTCGCCGTAGCCGTAGCGGTCGCTGACAGGGCGTTGGACCGTCACGCCGAGGGCGTGCCCGCGCGGGATGATCGAGACCTTGCTGACGGGATCCGCCCCTGGTTGGAGCATGCCCAGCAGGGCGTGGCCCGCCTCGTGATACGCGGTCCGGCGCCGCTCCTCCTCCGACAGGACGATCCTGCGCGCCGCGCCCAGCAGCATTCGCTCTAGCGCCTCCTCGAAGTCCAACGCGGTCACTTCCTCCCGCACGTGACGGGCCGCGCGCAGCGCCGCCTCGTTGACCAGCGTGCGCAGGTCGGCGCCGACCATTCCGGGTGTTGCCCCCGCCAACTGGTCGAGATGGACATCGAGCGATAGCGGCACGCCGCGCGTGTGCACGCGCAGGATCTCGACGCGGCCCTTGCGATCGGGGGCGTTGACCGCGATCCGACGGTCGAAGCGCCCAGCACGAAACAGAGCTGGGTCGAGCACCTCGGGCCGGTTGGTGGCCGCCAGGACGATGACCCCCTCCGTCCCGGTGAAGCCGTCCATCTCGGTCAGCAGCTGGTTGAGCGTCTGCTCGCGCTCCTCGTTGGACCCGGTGCCCATGCCGGCTCCGCGGGCGCGTCCGATGGCGTCGAGCTCATCGACGAACAGGATCGACGGAGCCTCCTTCTTCGCCTGGGCGAACAGGTCACGGACGCGGCTCGCGCCGACTCCGACGAACATCTCGACGAACTCCGAGGCCGAGATCGAGAAGAACGGCACGCCGGCTTCCCCCGCGACGGCCCGAGCGAGCAAGGTCTTGCCGGTGCCCGGCGGGCCGGTCAGCAGGACACCTCGCGGGATCGTCCCGCCGAGCCGGCGGTAGTGGTCCGGTCGGCGGAGGAAGTCCACGACTTCCTCGAGCTCGGCCGTGGCCTCGTCAATGCCGGCGACATCGGCGAACGTCGTCTGCGGTGCGCCTTCGGACCGCGACACCCGAACGCGCTTGGCCATCCCCGGCCCGCGCATGCCGCCACCCATCGAGCCTTGACGGCGCACGAGCAGGAACAGCCCCGCAATGACCACCAGCGGGAGCAGCGAGAGGACGATGCCGATCGCGTTCCCGGACGGTGGCCGGGCGTCGACCTCGGCACCGCCGCGCTCCAGCACCGCGAGCAGATGGTCACGAGCGTAAGCGGGACGTTCAGAGACCACCCGCCGCACGTCGTTGCGACCCGCGGGGTACTCGATCGGCTTGTGCAGCACCGCGGTCAGCTTCAGCTCCCGCGACCGGACGCTCTTGATGTTGCCGGTCGCGGCCTGCGCACGGAACACGCTGTAGGGAACACGGGTCGTCGGCCCCGGGTAGTGCGAGAGCCCGTAGACCACCCAGGCCGCTGTGAGCACGAGGGCAAGGACCATCCACGCCGTGGCTCGGCGGTCGATCGGCGCAGTCGTCTTCGGGGGCTGCTCGGCCATGTCAAGACCGTCGCATCGGTAGGCCATTCACACTGCAGGGACAACCGCGTGAGCAGGTTGCGTAGTTCTCCGCGACGATGGCGCGCAGGCTGCGGACGCCGTGGGCCGTCATCGTCTCCAGGCTCGTCGTGTGCCCGTCCAGACCCTGCACGCCGGGCTGCTTAGCCCGGCCGGACCCAAGTCTCCTTGCATGCCGCGGAGTTCCTCTTGGCCGACCATGCCCACCGGCTTGGCGGGGAGACCTGTCCGATGACGCGCCGCGTGCTGGTGGCGGGTGGCGGCATCGGTGGCCTCGAGGCCGTGCTCGCGCTGCGAGCCCTGGCCGAAGAGCGGGTCGACATCACCCTGCTGTCCAACCGCACCGACATCACGTACCGGCCGCTGCTCGTCACCGAGCCGTTCGGCACAAGCCACGTCGCAGACATCGATGTCCGCGCATTGGCGGCCGACCGTGGTGTCACGTTCGTGGCGGGCGAGGCTCGGTCCATCGACACCGACGCGCACGAGCTGCACACGATCGATCGGGTGCTGCGCTACGACGACGCGATCCTCGCACTCGGCGCACGGGCTGTTCCGTCGGTGACGGGGGCGCTGACCTTCCGCACGCGACCGGACGCCGAGGCCGTTGGTGCCGCAATGCGTGAGGTGCCAGACGGCAGTCATCTCGCCGTCGTCGCCGGAGCGGGCTGCGCCTGGACCCTGCCGGCATACGAGCTGGCGCTCCTCGCCCGCGCCTGGGCCCGAACGGCGCGCCGACGGCTCGAGGTCTCGCTCGTCACCTACGAGCGCGACCCACTTGAGGTCTTTGGCGACGCTGTCGCAGACCGGATGCGCGCCCTCTTGGTCGCACACGAGGTGCGCTTCCGCGGGGAGCTGGTTCCAGAGTCGTTCGCCGCCGGCCGCCTCTTCGTGCCGATGACCGGCACCCTCGAGGCGGACTTCGCGGTCGCCCTGCCCGCCCTGTACGGCTGCGGGCTGAACGGACTCCCGGTCGATGCCTTCGGGTTCGTCGACGCCGATCGCAGTGCGCGCGTCATCGGCGCCGACGACCTCTACGCGGTCGGCGACATGACGGCGACCTCGGTGCGCCAGGGTGGGCTCGCCGCCGCCCAGGCCGACGTCGCCGCCGCGGCCATCGCCGTACGTGCAGGCGCCGACGTGGACCAGACACCGCCCGGCGCACAGCTCCGTGCCGTGCTGCTGACGCCGGAGGGCCCGCGCTACCTGAGCCGGCCCCCCGCAGGCGGGCCCGACGGCTGGGACGAGGACCCCCCGTGGTGGCCGCCACACAAGGTCGCCAGTCGCCACCTCGCCCCGTACCTCGCCGCCCACCCGGAGCTTCAGGCTTCCTGACGCAGGATGTCGGCGTCGAGCGCGGCGGCGAGATCGGGCCGCGCGGTGCGCCACTCCCGGTTGGAGTCAAGGACTGTCCGGTCAGATGGCAGGGGCAGGCCCCCGGCGGCGGCGAACTGGTGCAACTGGTCCCGCACCACCGTGGCGTCGGCGTCGGAGCCATGTTCCGGGGCTCGCGTCCGGACCGCAGCGCGTTCAAGCAGGATCGCCGCCGGCGCACGGCACTCGATCCAGCGGACTGGCCGATCGCATGCGGCGGAGAACGCCGCGACGTCGTCCGGGTGACGGAAGGTGGCGTCGACGATGACCGCCGTTCCGGCTTGCGCGGCGAGATCACCGAGACGCCTGTACAGCTCGACCGACCGGGCGCGGGAGTACGCGCGCCCCGGGGCCCGCTCGTCCGGGTCCACACCAGCGAGACGCTTGCGGAGCCGATCGGAGCTGAGCACGTCGCTTCCTGTCAGCTCCGCCAGGCGCGCGGCGAGCGTCGACTTCCCGCTCGCGGACAGACCTGCGACGCACGTCACCGGGCCGAGCCGAGCCTGCCACGCCAGGCGCTCGGCGACAGCGAGATACGTCGACGCCTCAGCTTCAGCGGTCTTGGCGCCCTGCTGCGCTCTGATCTCGGACACCTTGGCCCGGATCAGCGCACGGAGGCAAACGAACGCCGCGAACAGCAACGGCGACCCGGGGTCCCCGCCGGCCTCCTTGTAGCCCCGCAGCAAAGGCTCGACCATCGCCGGCTGCAGGCGGGCGAGGTCCATGGCCAAGAAGGCAATGTCGTATCCGGGGTCGGCGAGGCGCAGAACCGGGTCGAACTCGATGGCGTCCACGATCACTGGTTCCCGTTCGAGGACGACGTGCTCGGCCCGCAGGTCGCCGTGGCCGTCGCAGGGCAGTCCGGATGCGGCTCGTTGGTGCAGCTCGGCAGCTCGGCCTCGGAGGGCGGCGTCCACGAAGCGCACTGTCTCGCCGACCCGCGACGAGCTGCTATCGCCCTTGTGATCGTGGTCCTGTAGGGCGCTCGCCGTCTCCTGCAGCACTGCGCTCAGCTCGTTCGTCGCAAGGTCGCCCGCGGCCCGCTCCGCCCGCGCGTGGAAGCGGGCGATGAGACGTCCGATGTCCGCCACGGTTCCGGGGTGCACCTCGCCGGCGCGCAGACGGGCAGCCAGGGTGGCGGCCTCGTCGAAGCGGCGCATGACCACGGCGTGCTCGACGGCGTCAAGGGCGTTGGCGTCGACCAGGTCCCAGCCCCAAGGTCGTCGGGCGAGACCCGTGACGCCGAGGTACACCCCAGGAGCTAGTCGTCGGTTGACGGCCACCTCAGCCTCGCAGCAGACCCGGCGCCGCGCCGCGGTTCCGTAGTCGAGGAAGGGCAGGACCACCGGTTTCTTCACCTTGTAGGCCCGTTCGCGCGTGAGAAAGACCCAGGAGATGTGAGTCTCGCGCAGCTCGACCGGTCCCGCTCCCAACGCGCCGGCCAGCAACCCGTCCGGCAGCTCGACTGGGGCAGTGACGGCCATGCCGGGCATGGTGGCCCGCAGCGGACGACCTGCCCTCCGTTCGAGGTACCCGGGCGCTTCCGTGGATCCCCGCACCGCGATTGCGGTCCTTGGCGGTGGCTGGTGCCGGCGGCCGGCAGGACCCTGTCGGCATGAGCTCTCCCGCCGACCGCATCCATCTGCTGATCGCCTACGACGGCTCGAGCGGCGCCCAAACGGCAATCGAGCACGCAGCCAAGCTGTGGCCCGGAGCCACAGCCGATGTTCTCACCGTCTGGAGGAGCACGTCTGAGGCGGCAGGAGCCGCGAGACTCGCCCTGTCCGCCGGCATGGTCGTCGCCGCGGTCAAGCAGCTCGACAAGGCTGCACAGGGCGACGCAGAGGGTCTGGCGGCAGTCGGTGTGGAGCTCGCGCGGGAGCTTGGCCTGGACGCGGCGGTGTGCACGACCAAGGCGTCCGCCAGCGCCTGGGCGGCCATCGTCGAGACGGCGCGCGAACACCACGCCGATGCGATCGTCCTCGGCACCCGCGGACGTTCTGCCGCCCGCGCCACCCTGCTCGGCGGGGTGTCAGAGGGCGTGGTTCACCACGCCGACCGGCCGGTGATGGTGGTTCCCCCGTCCAACCGCACCGTCCAGGACGGGCCTGATCCCATCTCGGCGCTGCTCAGCGTCGACGCCTAGGGAGGACGGATGTCCGCTCCCCAGCGCCCGGTCGTGGTCGTCGGGTATGACGGCTCATTGGCCGCAGTCGCCGCCCTGCGCGCTGCCGTCGATCGGGCCCAGCCCGACGGGCACGTCGAGATCGTTGCCACCTACGAGCCCGTCATGCCCTACAGCACCTACGGCGCCCTCGGCTTCGCGCCGGAGGCCGAGGAGGGAAACCACGTGACCGTCGCGCTCCGCAGTGAGGTCGTGGAGCGTGTCCCGGAGCTTGCAGAGGTCTCCTGGCATGCCGAGGCCGTCATCGACACGCCGGCGAAGTGCCTCGTGGCGGTGGCGGACCGGATGAACGCCGACGCGATTGCGATCGGCAGCCGCGGTGTGGGGACCCTGCGCGGGCTGCTGGGCAGCGTCGCGTACGAGACGATCCATCTCGCGCGCTGCCCCGTCCTGGTGACGCCGGAGCGGGCAGTCGCGACCGGAGCCCCATGATGTCCAGCGCCCCGTTCCGGGTGCTGATCCTGGGCGGCGGCCCCGCTGGCATCGAGGCCGCCCTGACTCTGCACGAAGCTGCCCCGCAGATCGCAGTCGAGCTGCTGGCCAGCGACCGCAACCTCGTCCACGATCCCCTCAGCGTCGAGTCTCCCTTCACCAGCGGGGCGGTACGCAGCTATCCCCTCCACATCCTGCTCGGAGACGCTGCGCATGTGCGGCAGGCGACGCTGGCGTCGATCGACGCGGCCGCGAGGACGGCATGGATGCAAGACGGGCGGCCGTTGGGCTACGACGCCCTGCTCGTGGCCACCGGCTGCAGCGCTCGGGCAAGCGTCCCCGAGGCCAACGTGTTCCACGGACGCGACGGCGTGCGCGCGATGTTCGAGGTCATGCGCGGCATCGAGGCCGGCCGGGTCCGGTCTGTGGGCTTCGTGGCGCCGCCAGACGCGACCTGGACGCTTCCGCTCTACGAACTGGCATTGCAGTTGTCGCGTCGAGTTCGGGAATTGCGCTGGCCGTCCATCGAGATCGTCGTCGCGACCCCTGAGCAGCAGCCGCTCGAGGCGTTGGGTCCAGCAGCGTCCGCGACTGTTCAGCACCTCCTCACACGTGAGCGCATCGACTTCTGCGGAGACGACTCACGGCCAGCGACCGACCGCACTGTCGCGCTGGCATCCGCCGTAGGCCGCTTCACACCAGGCCTGCCGGCAGATCGCGGTGGCTTCATCCCGGTCGATGATCGCGGTGCCGTGGCCGGCGTTCCGGGCGTTTGGGCGGCCGGTGACGGCACGGTCAGCTACTTCAAGCAGGCAGGTCTCGCAACACAGCAGGCCGAGACCGCAGCACTGTCGATCATCGCGGCTGCGGGGCTCGGCCCGCGCCCCCCGGCACGGGATCCAGTGCTGCGCACGATGCTGATCGTCTCTGCGCAGGAGCACTGGTACTTCGAGCGGTGGCTGCGTCACGGGGTGCTCGGTGAGGTGAGCCGACGGCCACTGTGGGATCCGCCGGGCAAGATCGCGGGCCGCCGCATCGGGCCCCTGCTCGATGCCTTCGACCGTGGCGCTCCTCACGTGACGCACCCGAGGCCGACGGGAGACCTCTCGGTCTCCGCACAGCCCTCCACTCTGAGCTAGAGCGGCCTCGACTCAGTGGGATTTCAGTCGCCGCGCAGCCGCTGGGCGTTCAGCGTGAGGTATGTCGCGAGGTGCCGCGCAACGACCTTGTCGGGTGGCCAGAACGCCTCCAGTCGGCTCTCGTCGTTGGCACCGAAGTGCTCGCCCCCGGGTGGATAGGTCAGCAGCATCGGTCGTTCGCCGGTCAACAGCACGCCTCGAACATGTGGATCGAGTGGCTCAACAACGTCTGCCCCACGCAGGATGCAGTCCGCGGCGACGTCGGCATGCTGGCTGGCGATGCCGCCCTGCTTGAGGCTGCCGGCCATCAGGTCGCCGACGATGTAGGCGTCACGCGCTCCCGCGATGCGGCAGTGATCGTCAGCCGGCACGAAGCCGAGCGCGTCCTGCGGTAGGCCCGGCAGACGCCGACCTCGCACCAGCGGCAGCGCCACCACCACGTCCGTCAGGTCGTGCGCCAGGATGTCGTGCCCGCTTCGGATCTCGATGCCGCGGCTCCGGGCCAGCCGTTCGATCCTCGCTGAGACCTGCGGCCCGAACACCGACAGAGGCGCGGTCTCCGCCGTAAGCAGCGACACGCGCAGCGCGACGCCGTCGCGGACCGCCCACCGCTCAGCCTGGAAGGCCAGGTCGTAGAGCGGCAAGGTCCAGGCGTCGGGGTCGGTGTTGATCAAGACCAAGCGCCCAGTGCCTGCCTCCGCGACAGCGTCCAGTGCGGTCCTGACAGCGTCAACGTCCCCCGGCCCCCGGAAGGTGAGGACGCCCGGCAGCGGCGGGACGCGGTCGGCACCGGCCGCCACGACGAGGTGGTCCCAGCCGAGGAGGGCGCCGTCCGCGAGGGTGACGCTGCGCCGTTCGAGATCGATGGCAGTGACCTGCCCGGCGACGACATCGAAGCCGCGGTCGCGACCTACGGCCGCAAGTTCGACCTCGAGTGGATCAACCGCGGTGAACACGCTCGCCGTCGCCTCGGGCCGATACACGAAGCGACGCTCAGGGGCGATCATGGTGACTGCCGCCGCGGCAGGCCGCCACGCCATCAGGGCGAGCGCCGCCTCGAGCCCGCCGACCCCACCGCCCACCACGACCACTCGAGGGGGTGAGTGGTCGGTGGTCGAAGGCACAGTTGTGATGGTCGGCGGGCCCGGACCCGAGGATCGGGTCAGGCGACATCGGTCATGTTCGCCGCCCGAGCCGGTCCCGCCATCCGTGGGCCGTACTGAACCGAGCGAGCAGTCTTCCGCCCAGGTTGCCGGGGCCTCATGTCGCCATCACCGATGCGGACGACTACGGGCGGTTCGGCGCCACACCACGGACCTCGGCGAGCGCGTCCGGACGTACGGTCGGACCTGACCTTCCAACGCATCAAGGAGCCCGCCGTGTCCCCCGTTGCAGCCCCCGTCGTCGTCGTAGGCGTCGACGGCTCCCCCGCCTCGTTCGCCGCCGTCGACCTCGCCGTCGATCAGGCCGGCAACGATGGCCGCGTAGTCGTCGTACACGCCTACACCCCCGCCCCGGCATACGACGGGTTCTCCTACGCCGCCATGGTGGAGGACATGCACAAGGCCGCAGAGGCGCTCCTCGAGGACCTCGAGTCCAAGACGACCAAGCTCGCGGGGTCGAGTTGGGAGCGCCGCGTCGTGCTCGGGCCGCCCGCCCGCGCACTCGTGGACGAGGCCAAGGATCAACAGGCCGAAGCGATCGTGATCGGCAGCCGCGGTGTCGGCTACCTTCACGCGCTCCTCGGCAGCGTGGCGTACGAGACGATCCACCTCGCGCACTGCCCGGTCCTGGTCGTCCCCGCTCGGATGCTCGAGGACGCCGACACCGAGCCACGCAGCACCGCGGTCGAAGCCTGACGCGCGTGCAGGTGGCCCTCACCGACGATGGGCCGCCAGTTCCCGGAGAGCAACTCGTCTATGACGCCAAGCTGGAGCAGCATGCCCCGACTCTCGCTGGTCGATGCCTGGCATCGACGGCGCGGAACACTACGGACCCGGGCGCGGTACCTCCCGCAGGCGCTGGCCGCCGGACCTACGTAGCGTCGCCGAGATGACCGCCAGCACCTGGCAACTGGGCGCGGCGGCCAACGTCGTCATCGCCGCCGCCTACCTCGCGATCTCGCTGATCGTCACAAGGGGGTTGGTCCGCACGCGGCAGCTGCGCGACAATCCCCTCGCCGTCGCCACGGCAGCGATCTTCTTCTCCTGCGGTGTGGGGCATGGCCTGCACGCCTTCCATCTGATGGTCCCTGGTCACGCCGACGGCATGCGGGCCTCTTGGACCTGGGAGCTCGCGGTCTGGGACACGCTTACCGGTTGCATCGCCGTCAGCTACCTGGCGCTGCGCGGCCGCTACGGGCAGCTGCTCAACTCGCCGCAGATGTTCCGCGACCGCGTCGAGCGCGCGAAGGCACAAGTGCTGGAGGACGTCCTCGACCTGCTTCCCGACGCCGTCGTCGTGCTCGACGCGGACGGTGCCGTCGGGCAGCTCAACTCGCGGGCGCGGGAACTCGGCTCGCTGCATACGGTCGACGGCGGCAGAGCGCTCGCCCTGATGGACGCGACCCGCACCACTGGCGCACCGGTTGACGACGAAGAGGTCAGCACGGCGGTCGGTGCGCAGGAGCACCGGCTGAGACTCAGCGCGCGGGCGATGGACCCCGCGTCGCCCGCGCCCCACCGAGTCGTCGCCACGTTCAGCGACATCACCAAACGTCACCGTGCGGAGCGTGCGCTCCGTGAATCCGAGCAGCGGCTGCGGACCACGCTCGAGGGGCTCGGGGAGGCGGTCGTCTTTTACGACGACCAGCTCGTGATCCGTTCAGTCAACCCTGCTGCCCAGGCGCTCTTCGGCCGCCCCATGAACGAGATCCTCGGCAACGACATCGACGCATCCGGGGTCGTCCTGCTCGACTCCGACGGGGTGACACTGCCGCGGTCGCAATGGCCGGCGGTCGCCGCCAGCGAGACTGGGAGGCCGGTTCGCGACGTCGAGGTCCGGCTCTGCCGCCCGGGGAGGGCCGAGCGCTGGCTGCTCGTGCAGGCAGTCCCCGTTCAGCCTGACGGCTCGCCGCCCTATGCCGTCGTCTCGTCGTTCCTGGACATCACCGATCGCGTGCTGCGCGAGCGAACGCTGGCCGAGGCACAGCAGCGCGTGCGCGCGAGCTTCGAGGCGGCGCCCGTGGGCATGAAGGTCACCGACCTCGACGGCGTGGTGCTCGAGGCCAACCAGGCGTTCGCCGATCTGCTCGGTGTGTCCGTGCCGCAGATCATCGGACAGCACTTCAGGGTGTTCAGCCATCCGGACGAGATCGCGGGTCAGCTCGCCGGTGAGGACCAGTTGCTCGACGGCGCCCTGGTGGCCTTCCGCATGGAGAAGCGCCTCCTTCACGCCGCGGGACACACGGTCTGGGTGCAGCTCGACGTCACGCTCCTGCGCCATGCCGACGGCTCGCCGAGCGGCTTCATCAGCCAGGTTCAGGACATCTCAGATCGCCGCACGCACGAGGAGCAGCTCCGGCACCTCGCCGAGCACGACATGCTGACCGGTCTTCCAAACCGCCGCGGGTTCCAGCAAGAGCTCGAGCGCCACGTCGCGCAAGCCCAGCGCTATGGCGCCTCGGGCGCGGTCCTGATGCTGGACCTCGACAACTTCAAGCGGGTCAACGACAGTCTCGGGCACAAGGCCGGGGACGACTTGCTCGTCGCGGTCGCCGACCTGCTCCGCGGCCGGTTGCGGGACAGCGATGTCGTCGCCCGTCTCGGGGGCGATGAGTTCGCGGTGCTCGTTCCAAAGGGTGGAACAACGGAGGCCACAGAAGCCGCAGAGTCGATCCTCCGCGCGCTGCGCGAGAGTCGGAACGAACTGCTGACGATCGGTCGGCGACGGGTCTCTGCCTCGATCGGGATCGCTGCGGTCACAGAGGACACCACGAACGCCGACGAGCTGCTGGTAGACGCCGACCTCGCGATGTACGACGCCAAGGAAGCAGGCCGTGACACGTACGCCACGTATGAGAGTGGCCGCTATGACCAGCCGCGCACTCGGACGCGGCTCACTTGGCTCGCGCGAATCGAAGCGGCCCTTGAGCAGGGCAGCTTCACCCTGCTGGCACAGCCGATCCTTCGTCTTGACTCCGGAACCGTCGACATGCACGAGCTGCTGCTGCGGATGCGCGGCGAGAGTGGTGACCTCGTCCCCCCGGCGGTGTTTCTCTACATCGCCGAGCGCTACGACCTGATCCAGGACATCGACCGCTGGGTCATCGACGACGCCTGTCGTCTGCTTGCCGACATCCCGGGGTCGGCGCTGACGGTCAACGTGTCCGCCAAGACGCTGGGTGACCCTGCAGCCATCGTCAGCCACCTCGAAGCCGCCGCTCGGCGACGGGCGGTTGATCCGCAACGCCTCGTCGTCGAGATCACCGAGACGGCCGCGATCAGTCAGATCGCCCACGCTCAGGCCTTTGCGCACGATCTTCGCGACCTCGGATGCCGCTTGGCGATCGATGACTTCGGTGCTGGCTTCGGATCCTTCCACTATCTCAAGCACCTGCCCTTCGACCACCTCAAGATCGACGGCGAGTTCGTGACGCACTGCAGGAGCTCACGTCCTGACGCCCTCATCGTCCGTGCGCTTCGCGACCTCGCACATGGTCTCGACCGCACGGTCATCGCCGAGTACTGCGCCGACGAACAACTGCTTGAGCACCTCAAGGCAGAAGGCATCGACTACGCCCAGGGCTACCACGTCGGCCGGCCGGTCCCGGCTGAGGATCTCATCCCCAAGTAGGTCCAGGGCCTCGTCAGGCTTCAGACTCCCGGCGACCAGCTCAGACGGTTGTGCCGTCGAGGACGCGTGTCCCTTGACGGCCTCGGAAGCTATCTCTGGTTGCTCACCGGTCGAGGTGCCGGTGACGGCTGGGTCGAGATCCGTCGCCGCGTCGACCTGGGGATGCGGGCGGAGTTCTGCCCGGCGCGAGAGCCCGACGAGATTCGAGACCGTGTTCGTGCCCTCGCGCCGCTCAGCGACGTCTACCTCGGCGTCGCGCTCCGCGGCCGCCGGGCTGGCACCAAAGACGCCGTCCGTGAATCGTGGCTCGCCTGGGTGGACTGCGACTCGGCTGCATCTTCGCTCCGGCTCGAGGCGTTCACACCACGACCGAGCATCGTCGTCCTATCTGGAACGCCAGGTCACGTACACGCGTACTGGGCACTGAGAGACCCGCTGGGTGTCGATGCCCTCGAGGACCTCAATCGGCGGCTCGCGGCCGGCCTGTCAGCCGACCGGACCTGCGCTGATGCAGGCCGGATCCTCCGGCCACCGGCCACGCTCAATCACAAGAGCGATCCCCCGTTGCCGGTGCGTCTGATCGACGCCGTCGGTCATGAGGTCTTCACTCCCGAGCAGATCACGGCGCGGCTGCCTGACTTGGCCCGCGGCCCGGGGCGGGTGCCCCGCCGGTCCGCTCGCCATGTCGCCGATCCGCTTGCCACGGTCTCCGCCGTCGTGTACGTCCCGCTTCTGTCGGGGCGCCCCGTCGACCACGCCCACAAGGTGGAGCTGTCCGTTCCACGAGGACAGCTCGCCAGCCTGCACGTCTACGACGATCCGGATCGGGGCTGGTACTGCTTCGGGTGCCGGCGTGGTGGATCCATCTACGACTTCGCCGCGAGATCTGGGACATCGCCCCGCGCGGCGTCGGGTTCCTCCGGCTCCGCCAACGGCTCCACGAGCAGTTGGGGATCTCCGGCGGGATCCCGACGCCGCATGACCCGGACCCTCTAGCGGTACTCGGGGACGGCGACCGGGTCGGTCATACGGCTGCGCATGCGCCTGTAGACCGGGATGCGCCAGCAGCGCGACGGCCGGCCAGGATGAACGGCGCCCAGTAGATCCAGAAGCTCTCGCCGGTGAAGCGCGAGTACCAGATGAACAGCACCGAGAACACCAGCGACATGACCGCGACGACGACGTCGCGCACGAAGCGCGGGCGTCTGCATGCGTGCGGTGGTCGGCGAGCCGCCACTTGATCTGCGCCAGCGCGGAGAACGCGTAGGGGATCGCGGCCGTGATGCCGGTCATGAGGACCAGCGTCGTGAAGACCGTCGGGCCGTCGGCGCCCAGGTAGTTGATCGACGATCGCGACCGAGGCGAGCGCGGTGGAGACGATGATGCCGAACGCGGGCACCCTTCTCGTTGAAGGCGCTTGAAGCGCTCGGGGAACAGGCCGTCCTTGGCCGCGGCGAGCGGCATCTCGGCGCAGATCATGGTCCAGCCGTTGAGCGCGCCGATGCCGGACACGATCACGATGACCGCCATCGACGTTGCCCCAGACCTCGCCGCCGAACATGACGTTGATGGCGTCGAGAACGGCGCGCGTGCTGTTGGCCAGCTCGGCCGTGGGCAGGATGCCGAAGACCGCGACGAGCGAGAGCATGTAGACGACCGCCGTGGCGACCGTGCCGAGGATCGTGGCCCGGGCGACGTTGCGGTCGGGGTCGCGGACCTTCGCCGGCGGCGACGGCGGCGGTCTCGATGCCCAGGTAGCTGAACAGGGCGATCGCCATGCCGCCGCCGATCGCGCTATGGCGCTGTCGCCGCTGGCGTTGAACGGGGTGTAGTTGTCGCTCTTGATGTAGAAGAGGCCGACGATCGACATGAAGGCCAGCGCGGCGAACTTCAGGATCGACGTGAAGACCTGCACCGAGCCCATGTTCTTGACGCCGCTGAGGTTGATGGCCGCGGGGACCCAGAGGCCGACGAGCACCAGCAGGACGGTCCGAGCTTCGTGTGGCCCTTGTTGATGAAGACCTCGACGTAGAGCACCCAGCCGACCGCGATCGCGGCGTTGCCGGCCCACGCGGTGATCCAGTACGACCAGGCGTTGGCGAAACCGGTGCCGGTTGCCGAACGCGATCCGCGCGTAGGCGTACGGGCCGCCGTCGGCGGGCATGCGGCGCGACAGGCCGCGAAGAGCATGCGCCAGCGCGATGGCGCCGATCGTGGTCGAGCGCCCATCGAGACGAGGCTGATCGGCCCGTAGAGGCCAGCGACGCCGGCAGGTTGAAGATGCCGACACCGACGATGCTGCCCACGACGATCGCGGTCGCGCCGTTGAGGCCCAGCTGCCGCTCGTCGGTTGCGGGCGGGAGCCTCTGCGGGGCTGGTCGGCGGCGGCGTCGCCGTGCAGTGGATGATGCGACTGTCGGTCATGGTGCACCTCTCGGTCTGGCGCCGGGGTCGGCGCGGTGTCCCGTCAGCCCGAACGGCGTGGGGGCCAGGGCATCGGTGGACGGCCGCGCGCCACTGCGGGAAGACCCCCCGGCCCCGCTCAGTGCGCTGGCGACCTGCGTGCCGGCCGTGCCGGCGACGAGGCCTGCGATGTCCTCGAGGCGGCCGATGGCGGCACGCTTGCCCGTCGCTTCCACGAAGCGACAGACGGCGTCGACCTTCGGGCCCATCGAGCCGTCCGCGAAGGACTGGGTGCGCAGCGCCGCTGGCGTCACGGTGGTGAGCGCCCGCTGCTGCGGGGTGCCCCAGTCGGCGTACACCGCGTCGACGTCGGTGTGCCAGGACCAGCAGGTCCGCCTCAAGCCCGCGGCGAGCAGCGCGGAGGTGAGGTCCTTGTCGATGACCGCCTCGACACCGCGCGTGGACCGTCTTGGCTCGCGACAACCGGCACGCCGCCACCGCCGGCGCAGACGACGAGGAAGCCCGGCGTCGACGAGCCGGCGGATCGCGTCGAGCTGCGACGATCTCGCTGCGGCTCAGGCGACGGGACGACCCGGCGCCACCGAGTCGCCGTCGGCACTTGACGGTCCATCTGCGCTCGGCTGGCGAGCGCGTGCGCGCGGTCGAGAGTCGTAGATCGGGCCGATGAACTTGGTCGGGCGTCGAAAGGCGGGATCGTCGGCATCGACCAGGACACGGGTGATCACGGTGACGCGTGGCCTGCTCGGCGAGCGCGTTGTCAAGCTCCGAGCTCGACGCACGTAGCCGATCTGCCCCTCGGTCTCGGCGTCGAGCACGTCGAGCGGATAGGGCGGGCCGTCGTCGTAGGCGTCCTCCTTGAGGGCGAGGAGCCCGACCTGCGGCCCGTTGCCGTGGGTGACGACGAGCCGGGTGCGTCTGCGCGACGGGCGCCAGCGCAGCGGCGGCCGCGCTGGGCGGCCGAGCAGCTGGTTGGCGGCCGTGCGCGGGCTGCGCCGCGTTGCAGGAGGGCATTGCCGCCAAGAGCGACGACCGCGAGTCGCGGGTCCGGGATCAGGAGTGGCCATGGGGCCGAGTGTCCCGACCTGCGGCGGCGTCTGACCCGCTGTGGGCCGCAGCACGTGGGTGGTTCCCGCACACGGCATCGCGGATGCAGCGGAGGCCGCGGCACCACGCCGGGAGGAGGGTCTTCGGCATGTCCACCGCCCCGATCTCCACCTCGTTCAGCGTCGATTCCGAGGTCGGCAGGCTGCGCAAGGTCATCGTCCACCGCCCGGGCCTCGAGCAGCGCCGGCTCACGCCGGAGAACGCCGAGGAGCTGCTGTTCGACGACGTCATCTGGGTGCGCAAGGCCAAGGTCGAGCACGCCGCGTTCGTCGAGGTGCTCACGGAGCGCGGCGTCGAGGTCTTCGATGCCGAGGACCTGCTGCTCGAGACGCTCGAGGTCCCGGCCGGCAAGCAGTGGCTGCTCGACCAGGTGCTCGCAGGAGCGCCAGGTCGGCCAGTACCTCGCCCGCAGCGGCCGCGAGTGGGCCGAGGCCGCGAGCGCCCGCGAGGTCGTCGAACTTCCTCATCGGCGGCATGACCAAGGAGGACCTCGAGGACGGCGCCGGCCTGTTCTACGGCTCCTCGAGCCGGCGGACATGATGCTGCCGCCGCTGCCGAACTTCCTGTTCCAGCGCGACCCGTCGTCGTGGATCTACGGCGGCGTGACGCTCAACCCGATGACCAAGCCGGCGCGCCGGCCGGAGACGGCGATCATGGAGGCGATCTACCGCTTCCACCCGATGTTCACCGCCGACGGCGGCGTCAACGTCTGGTTCGGCGGGGTCGAGCAGGACTGGGGCCGCTGCACGATCGAGGGCGGCGACGTCCAGACGATCGGCAACGGCGCGGTGATGATCGGCATGGGCGAGCGCACGACGCCGCAGTCGGTCGGGATCCTCGCGCGGAACCTGTTCGCGGCCGGGCGCCGCGAGCTCGTGCTCGCGGTCAAGCTGCCGCCGTCGCGCTCCTACATGCACCTCGACACGGTCATGACGATGGTCGACCGCGACACCGTCACCCTCTATCCGCCGGTCGTCAACGACGACGTCCGCGATCTGGGCGCTGCGGCCCGGCGACGACGGCGAGCTGCCGGTCGTCGAGCGCTTCGAAGGGCAACGTCGTCGACGCGCTCAAGCACGCGCTCGGAGCTCGACGCGATCCGCGTCGATCCCGACCGGCGGCGACCGCTCGAGATGGCCCGCGAGCAGTGGGACGACGGCAACAACGTCGTCTGCCTCGAGCCCGGCGTCGTCGTCGCCTACGAGCGCAACGTCGACACCAACACCCGCCTGCGCAAGGCCGGCATCGAGGTCATCGACGATCGACGGCTCCGAGCTCGGCCGCGGCCGCGGCGGCTCGCACTGCATGACCTGCCCGATCGAGCGCGAGCGGCCTAGGACCATGTACAACCTGCGCAACCGCTCACTTCCTCAAGGAGATCGACTTCACCCGCGACGAGCTGCTGCATCTGCTCGAGCTCGCCGCAGGCGCTGAAGACGGCCAAGTACGCCGGCAACGAGGCGCCAGCGGCTCACCGGCAAGGAGATCGCGCTGATCTTCGAGAAGAGCTCGACCCGCACGCGCTGCGCGTTCGAGGTCGCCGCCTACGACCAGGGCGCCCACGTCACCTACCTCGACCCGACCGGCTCGCAGATGGGCCACAAGGAGTCGATCGAGGACACCGCCGCGGTGCTCGGCCGGATGTTCGACGCGATCGAGTACCGCGGCTCCGGCCAGGAGAACGTCGAGGAGCTCGCGCGCACGCCGGCGTCCCGGTCTACAACGGGCTGACCGAACGAGTGGCACCCGACGCAGATGCTCGCCGACTTCCTGACGATGCACGAGCACACGCGGCAAGCCCTACGACGAGCTCGCCTACGCGTTCGTCGGCGACGGCCGCTACAACATGGGCCGCTCGCTGCTGGTCATCGGGCGCGATCATGGGCTGCCGACGTGCGGCATCGTCACGCCCGCGCGAGCTGCGGCCGCCCGAGGACGTCGTCGACGCTCGCGCACGAGCTCGCGGCCGGCGTCCGGCGCGCGCATCACGATCACCGACGACATCGCCGCGCGTCGACGGCGTCGACTTCGTCCACACCGACGTCTGGGTCTCGATGGGCGAGCCGAAGGAGGTCTGGGCGGAGCGCGCGCGAGCTGCTCGCGCCCGTACCAGGTCAACGCCGCGCTGCTCGCCGCGACCGGCAACCCGAGGTGAAGTTCATGCACTGCCTGCCCGGCATTCCACGACGCCGAGACCACGGTCGGCGCGCGAGATCGCCGAGCGCGACCGGCATGACGCGACGGCCTCGAGGTCACCGACGAGGTGTTCCGCGTCCCCGGCGAGCATCGTCTTCGACCAGGCCGAGAACCGCCTGCACACGATCAAGGCCGTCCTCGTCGCCACGCTCGCCTGAGCGTCGGGCACTCGGCACCCGGCCCGAGATGCCAACCCGCGGGCGCTACTCGCGTCTCACGCTCCGTGGCGTTCGAGGTGCAGGCGAGTGAGCTTGACGGCGTGACCGTGGTGTCGGCGACCGGCGACCTGGGCGAGCCCGATGTACCGGCGTTCCTCGCCATGATCGAGCGTGTCGCCGACATCGACGCGAGAGTGGTCGTGCTCGACCTCGCTGCCGTCCAGCTGGTCGAGGCCACCGGCCTGGTCCTCGTTCTGCATGCGGTCGACCGCTTCGATGCGGCCGATCGGCGCTGCATCGTGGCGGTCCCCATCGGCCGCGTGCGCCACCTGCTCGAGCTTGCCGCCGCTCCGGGCATGCTGGAACTCGCCGTCGACCGCACCACGGCGCTGACGCGGGCCTGCGGCTAGGACGCCGATCAGGCCGTCACCCCAGGTTCACGACCCGCGTCCAGCTCGTCGACGAGCTGCCCGCACGCGCCGGGCGATGTCGTCGCGGGTGGCGCGGACCGCTCGAGCGGCTGGCCCTTCGGGGTCGGGGAGGTCCCAGTCGATGTAGCGCTTGCCGGGGATGAACGGGCACTCGTCGCCGCAGCCCATCGTCACGACGACGTCGGCCCGCTGGGCGAGCTCGCCGGTGAGCAGCTGCGGGCGCCGGTCGGCGAGGTCGATGCCGAGCTCGCGCATGACCTCGACGACCTCGGGATGGACGCGGTCGGCCGGCGTGGTGCCCGGCGGACGCGGCGCGGTGGCGGCCGCCGGCGGCGCGCTCGAACAGCGCCTGGCTCATCTGGGAGCGGCCGGCGTTGTGCAGGCAGACGAAAGAGGGCGTTGGCCATCAGGCCTCCGGCAGGGCTCGTCCGGACGCGGCGACCGGGTGGCGCTGCGGACGGCGTCGGGGCGAACCAGCGGCGGCCGGCCACAGGGCGACGTAGACGAGGCCGACGAGGACGGGGACCTCGATCAGCGGGCCGACGACCCCGGCGAGGGCCTGGCCGGAGGTGCGCCGAAGACGCCGACGGCGACGGCGATCGCGAGCTCGAAGTTGTTCGAGGCGGCGGTGAAGGCCAGCGTCGCGGTCTGCGGGTAGCGAGCCCGATGCGCCGGCCGCAGCCAGAACGTCACGAAGAACATGACGGCGAAGTAGATGAGCAGCGGGATCGCGATCCGCACGACGTCGAGCGGCTGCGAGGTGATCGCGTCGCCCTGGATCGCGAACAGCATCACGATCGTGAACAGCAGCCCGTAGAGCGCGATCGGGCCGATCCGCGGCAGGAAGCGCTCCTCGTACCAGCGCTCGCCCTTGCGCGCGATGCCGATCGCGGCGGGTGAGGTAGCCGGCCACGAGCGGGATGCCGAGGAAGATCAGCACGGTGCGGGCGACCTCCCAGATGCGCGATCTCGAAGCCCTGGCGTGTCGAGGCCGAGCAGGTCGGCAGGCCGGTGAGGTAGAACCAGCCGAGGAGCGAGTAGGCGACGATCTGGAAAGCGAGTTGATCGCGACCAGCAGCGCGGTGGCCTCGTTGTCGGCGCAGGCGAGGTCGGTCCAGATCAGCACCATCGCGATGCAGCGCGCGAGGCCGACGATGATCAGGCCGGTGCGGTACTCGGGCTGGTCGGCGAGGAACACCACGCCAGCGCGAACATCAGCGGCGGGCCGACGACCCAGTTCAGGACGAGCGAGGCGCCCATCAGCCCGCGTTCGCCGGAGCCGGCCGAGCTCCTCGCGCCCCGAGCGCATCGTCCACCCGGACCATCGCCATGTCTAGCTCGCTAGCTACACAGCTGGCTAGGTCGCTACCTAGCTGCCTAGCTCGCTCGCCACGCGGAGCGAGCCGATGATCATCACCGTCGCGCAGCAGAAGGGCGGCGTTGGCAAGACGACGACCGCCCTGAACCTGGCGTGCGAGCTGGCCGTCGCTGGCCGAAGGGTGCTCGCCGTCGACCTCGACCCGCAGTTCGCCCTGACGCGGCAGCTGGGGATGCGATCCAGCGATCTGGCGCTGACGCTCGTCGACGTCCTCGCGGGTAGGGCCACGGCGGACGAGGCGGTGGTGCACGTACAGGGCCTCGCCCTGCTTCCGGCCCACCGCGACCTCGCCGGCGTCGAGCTGGCGCTCGTCGGCGAGATCGGACGGGAGCGGTTTCTCGCCGAGGCGCTCGGCAGCCTGGAGCGGTTCGACGACGCGGTCATCGACACGCCGCCGAACCTCGGCCTGCTGACGGTCAACGGCCTGCTGCCCGCCGACCTGGTCCTCGCCCCGGTGTCCGCGGAGGACGAGGGGTCGGCGCAGGGCTTGGCCGAGCTCCGTGCGACCGTCCGCCGCCTGGAGCGGCTTCGCGGCGGGCGCCGAGCTGCCGATCGCGGCGTTGACGAGCAAGTGGCGCGGCCGGCGGGTCATGACGGATGTCGTCGAGCAGGCCGTTCAGCGACCTCGGCGTGCCGATCCGGGGCCGGGTGGCGAAGCGCGCGATCCTCCAGCAGGCGGCCGTGCATCGTCTGCCCGTGCGGCGGCTTGCGCCTCGGAGCGACAGCGCCGCTACCTACGCCGCGCTGGCGGCCGGGCTACTCGCGGAGGTGGCGTGATGCCTGCGCCGAACCGGCCGTCACTGACGCTGGACGACCCGCTTGCCGGCCGCGCACCTGAGCCCTCCGCGGCGCCCAATCCGTACGAGGGGGCGCCGAGCCGGCAGTTCAACACGCGACTGCTCGTCCCACTCCACGAGCGGTACGCCCGACTGGTGCGGGCGCTGAAGGACGAGGGCTTCGAGACGACGACCACCGAGGTCGTCCACGCCCTGCTCGACGAGGGGCCGCGAGGCACGGACCAGGCCCGAGCGCTGGTGCGCCGTTGGCGGGCCACCCGCAACGCCGCGGGAGGTGGACCATGAGTCTCGCTGCGCAACCCGATCCCGAGCCAGGCGTCCCGCGGCTCGCACTCACGAAGGCCGAGGCCGCCTCGACGCTTGGCGTGAGCATCGAGTTCTTCGAGCGCCACATCATGAGCGACCTCCGGGTCGTGCACCGCGGCCGGCGGTGGCTCATCCCGCTGGCCGAGCTACAGCGGTGGCTCAACTCGAGCGCCGAGAGGACGGTCGAGCGATGAAGGTCGCCGAGGGGCATCGAGGTTCGGCACCAGAGCCGGTGCGCATCGCGTGACGGCGGGCGCTGCAACTGCAAGCCCCGCTTCCGCGCGCAAGTCAGCGACAAGCGCTCCGGTTCACGACCGCGCAAGACCTTCGACACGATGGCCGAGGCAAAAGCGTGGCGAGAGGACGCACGGGTCGACATCCGCCGCGGCGTAAGGCACCAACCCGCCTCGCCCAAGCTCGCAGATGTAGCCGACGAGTGGCTCGCCATGGTGCGACGCGGGACGGTTCGCAATCGGTCCGGCCGCGAGTTCAAGCCCGGGACCGTTCGCAACTATGCCCAGGTCCTTCGGGACTACATCAAGCCTGAGCTCGGCGACATCCGAATCGCTGAGCTGACGCGTGCTCACGTGCAGAACCTCGTCGATGAGTTGGTCGACACCGACCTCTCGGCGTCCGCAGTGCGCAACGCGCTGATGCCTCTGAGGGGCATCTGCCGACGCGCGCTGATCCGCGGAGAGCTGGTCGCCAACCCGACGCATGGGCTCGAACTTCCAGCTGTCACAGGCAAGCGTGACCGCGTCGCTTCTGCTGCCGAAGCTGCGGCGCTGCTCTCGCTGCTCCCGGTGGCGGACAGAGCTATCTGGGGCACAGCGTTCTACGCCGGCCTAAGGCTCGGCGAGCTGCGCGCCCTCCAATGGCTTGACGTCGACTTCGAGCGCCGCTTGATCCACGTGCGGCACAACTGGGACCGCGTCGAGGGCCTGATCTCGCCGAAGTCCGAGGCAGGTCTGCGCGTGATCCCGATCGACAGCCGCGCTTCGCGTTCGTGTTGCCGGCGCGGCCGGCCGAGGCTGGAGACGACGGCCTGGTGTTCGGGCGCACGTCCGAGGTGCCGTTCAGTCCGTCGAGCGTCGTCGATCGTGCCCATCGACTGTGGGCAGCCGGGAAGCAGAGGCCGATCAACCCGCACGAGTGCCGACACACCTTCGCGAGCTTCATGATCGCGGCCGGCGTGAACATCAAGGCGCTCCAAGTGTTCATGGGCCACGCGTCCATCACCGTCACGCTCGACAGGTACGGCCACCTCATGCCTGGCTCCGAGGACGAGGCGGGTGGGCTGCTCGACGAGTACCTCACTGCCCAGCTCGCAATCGCTGGGGCAGATCTGGGGCAAATGAATCCGGCCTCTAGCCCCCTACAGCCTGCTTGAGCGGTGTCAGCCATGACCGACACGCGCACGACTGACGCCGCCGCAACCCCGCAGCAGAGCGCGGAATCCGGCGGTTCAAGCGGAGGGGGAGGGATTCGAACCCTCGGTGCAGGGGTTACCCACACAACAGTTTTCGAGACTGCCCCGTTCAACCACTCCGGCACCCCTCCGCGGGCGCGCTCAAGGCGCGGGAACGGTCAGGGTAGTGGCCGCCGGGCCCTCGATCGCTCGCATCCGGTTGTTGCGCGGGTTGTGCTCGAGCTCCGCGAGGCCGAGCTCCTCGAGCAGCGGCGGCACGTACATCCCGAAGCGTCCGCGCAGGCCCTTCTTGGTGCCGTAGAAGCCGCCGACGGGGTTGGCGGCCGAGCGCGCCCAGGCCTCGACGGTGTCGGGCGCCGGGGTCTTGGACTCGTCGGCGGCGCCGAGGGCCATCCAGTCGCCGCGCTCGAGGAGCATGGCGTGCAGGTCCTCCACGCCGCGCCAGAGGTAGCCGAGCTTCGTCCTGCCGACGACGCAGACGAGCACGGGCGGGCTCACGTCGCCGTCGCGGTGCATGAGGAACGCCGAGCTGCCGGGCGGGGTGCGCAGCTCCCACGGGGCCTCGGCGGTACCGGTGCCGGGCATGCGCCCGACGGTACGAGCGACGCGCTTGCGAGTCAAGCCGGGCGACGTAGGCTCGGTTGCATGCCGACGCGTGCTCTGGTGCTGATCGACGTCCAGCAGGACTACTTCGCCGGCGGGGCGATGCCGCTGCACGAGCCGGACGCCGCCGCCGCGAAGGCCGCCGCCGTGCTCGCCGCGTTCCGGGCGGCCGGGGAGCCGGTCGTCCATGTGCGCCACGCCGGCGAGTCCGGCTTCCTCGTGCGCGACACGCCCGGCGCCGAGATCCACCCGTCGGTGACGCCGCAGGACGGCGAGGCGGTCGTGACGAAACCCGCGCCGAACGCGTTCCTCGAGACCGACCTCGACGAGCGCCTGAAGGCCGGCGGCATCGACGCGCTCGTCGTGGCGGGGATGATGACCTCGATGTGCGTCGACGCCACGACCCGTGCCGCCGCGGACCTCGGGTACGCCGTCACGGTCGTCGCCGACGGGTGCGCGTGCCCCGACCTCGAGCACGCGGGCCGCACCGTCCCCGCCGCCGACGTCCAGACCGCGTTCCTCGCCGCGCTGGAGAGCGCCTACGCCACGGTCGTCGACGCCGACGCGCTGCTCAGCGCCTCGCCGCCCGCCTGACCCGCACGGAGCGACCGGACGCGCGCAGCGTCGCCTTCCCACGGCGGGCCGTGACCCGCACGCGGTAGCGCCCCGCCCGCTTGACCTTCATCGTCATCCGGTAGGCGTTCACCTTCGTGCGACGCGTCGCGCTGCGGCGGACCTTGCCCGCGCGGCGCAGCCGGGCCGTCACGCGCCAGCCCGTCGGCGCGGTCCCGTAGACGGTGATCCGCTTCCCCCGGCGCGCGACCCGCACGGTGAGCCGGCGGGCGCGCTTGCCCGAGGGCTGCTTGCCGCCGCCCGACCCCGGACCGGCGATCGACTGGTTCGGCGTGCCGGTGTCGAAGCCCGCCGGCGGCGCGGTCTGCGCCGGCGGCAGGCCGAAGTCAGGCGTGGTGGCGGCGTCGATCGTGGCCTGGGAGACCTCGAACGGCGCCTCCTGCTTCCACTCCTCCAGGCGCAGCGCCGGGTCGCCCTGGATCGTCGCGGACCGCGTGTGCCGCAGGAACGGCAGCGTGATCGTGGCGGCCGTGACGGTGACCGGCAGGCCCGTCGGGGCATGTGCCCACCACTCGGCGTTGGCGCCGGTGACGAGGACCCCGACGCGGTGGCCGGCCGGCAGCTTCCAGTCGTTGCCGTAGAGGTCCTGCGTGACCTTGCCGGTGCTGCCGGCGAGGGTCGTGGCCCGCGAGAGCAGCGTCGCCTGGCGGTTCGGCGCGATGTCGTAGGTGTCGATCACGACGTTGGTCAGCGGCGTCGCCCCGGCGAGGGTGACGGTCGCCTTCGGCACACCCGCGTAGTGCGCGTCGGCCGCCAACGGCGGCGAGATCGTCCAGACGCCGGCGCCCGCGCCGGAACCCGTGCCGTTGTTCTGGCCGTCGTCGGTGTAGGTCCCGGGTCGCAGCTGCGTCGTGATGCCCTGTGCGTCCGCCGGCGGCCAGGCGGCCTCCGAGCGCCACGACCCATCGGAGGTCTGCGTGGCGACCGCGGGGTCGTTCTGCGTGGGCGCGTCGGCGAGCGGGACGTCACGGACGTAGTGGTCGAAGAAGCGCATCGTCTCGTCGAAGAACCCGGCGCGGCCCATCTTCAGGCGGCCCGCTGCGTCGACGTCGTTGCCGCGCACGTGGTCCCACATCCCGAACCAGGCGCGCTTGGGACCCGACATCGCGTTGAAGAGGTCCGCGAACCCGTCCGGCTTGGTGTTGTTCTCCAAAAAGCCCTGGGTGAGGAACAGCGGCGTCGAGGGCTTGGCGGCCTGCACCTTGCCGACGATGTCGCGTGCCTTCCAGTACGCCGACCCGTGGTCGGCGTCCTGCTGCTGGGCGTAGTTGCGCGCCAGGCACGCAGGATCGGTGGCGCCGTTGACGTTGTAGGACGGGGAGTCCAGCAGGGGACCGGGCGTCGCGGCGATCGCGTCGTAGAGCGCCGGTGTCGCGGCGGAGTTCACGAACCGCACGCCGTCGTCGAACAGGTAGCGGTACATGTCGTAGAGCGGCTCCTGCGCGACGACGGCGGCCAGGCCCTTCGGCTGCTGCACGATCCCCAGCAGGCCGGTGACGGCGTCGTAGGACTTGCCGTAGAGCCCGACGCGACCGGTCGACCACGGCTGCGCCGCGGCCCACTCGACGGCGGCCTTGACGTCGGCCTGCTCGCCGGGACCGCCCCAGTCGAGACAGCCGGACGAGCCGCCGAAGCCCCGCAGGTCGACGTAGACGAAGGTGTAGCCGCGCTCCATCAGCCGGCCGCCGACGATCAGGTCGGTGAAGCGATCAGACGGGCCCGTGCTCGGGCCGACGGGGTCGAAGCCGGTGTCCTCGACGGGTCCGGCGGGGCCCGTCTGGCCGGAGTGGTTGAAGTACGGGCCGACGGACATGATCACGGGGGTCCTGGCGCCGGCGGGCAGCCCCTTGGGGCGCAGGACGTCGGCGTGGAGCTCGACGCCGTCGCTCGAGGGGATCGTGGTCTCCGTCCACGTGGCCCCCGGCGGGACGTCGGCGGCGACGGCGGGCACGGCGGGCATCAACAGGGCGGCGAGCGTCGCGAGCAGCGCGATCCGGACACGGGACATGGGACCTGCAACGGACCCGCGGCCGAGAACTTGCGCTCAGATGACGCGCGGCCTGCGGCGGGCGGCGAAGAAGTCGCGCAGCAGCTGGGCGCACTCGTCCGCCAGCAGGCCGGATTCGACCAGCGGCCGGTGGTTGAGGCGCGGCTCGGCGAGCACGTCGAGGACGCTGCCCGCGGCGCCCGCCTTCGGGTCGGTCGTCCCGAACACGACGCGCGGGACGCGGGCGAGCACGATCGCGCCCGCGCACATGGCGCAGGGCTCCAGCGTGACGTAGAGCGTGGTGTCCAGCAGCCGCCACGAGCCGACGGCGGCCGCCGCCCGGCGCATCGCCAGCAGCTCCGCGTGGGCGCTCGGGTCCTGGTCGAGCTCGCGCTCGTTGTGACCGGCGCCGACGACCTCGCCGCCCCGCACCACGACCGCCCCCACGGGCACGTCGCGGTGCGCCGGAGCCAGCTCGGCCTCCGCCAGCGCCGCCCGCATCCAGGCCTCGTCATCGTCCGTGGGGGTCATCCTGACGTCTATCGTGCCCCATGGCGGCAACTTCGGGCTCCGCCGGCTGTTTCAGAGACCCCGGATGCACCGCCGCCACTGCCTCCCGATCCTCGCCGCGCTCGCCGCGGCCATCCCCTGGGCCGCCCCCGCCCGGGCTGCCGACGCGCCCGTGGCCGTCGGTGCCGTGGCCGGCCGCGACTACAGGGCCGGCGAGGTGGCCGTCACGGGCGAGGGCGGGGTCACCCGCACCGTCAGGGTCCACGGCTCGGTCACCCGTGCCGCCGAGCGGCTCGCCCGCCGCCCCGGCGTGCACGCCGCCGCGCCCAACATGCTCGCGCGCACCGCCTTCGAGCCGAACGACCCGGGGCCCGTCAACGGCCCTCCGCGTGGCTGGCAGCTCGTGCAGTGGAACTTCCTCGCCGGACCGGCGGGCGTCAACGCGCCCGCCGCGTGGGACGTCATGCGCGCCCTGGGCAAGCCGGGCGGCAAGGGCGTCGTCGTCGCCGTGCTCGACACGGGTGTCGCCTACCGCGACTACCGCCGCTTTCGCGCCTCCCCGGACCTGCAGCCGCCGCTGCGCGCCGGCTATGACTTCGTCGACGGCAACCGCTTCCCGGTCGACCGCAACGGCCACGGCACCCACGTCGCCTCGACGATCTCGGAGTCCGTCGACAACGGCGTCGGGCTCACCGGCCTCGCCTACGGCGCGACGCTGATGCCCGTCCGGGTCCTCGACCGCTACGGCGAGGGGGACAGCGTCGCGATCGCAATGGGCATCCGCTACGCCGTCAGGCACGGTGCCGACGTCATCAACATGTCCTTCGAGTTCACCCCGCAGGCGACCGCGGCGTCGATCCCGAGCATCATCTCCGCCCTGCGGTACGCGCGCCGCAAGGGCGTGCTCGTCGTCGCCGCGTCAGGGAACGAGGGTGTCAGCCGGCCGTCCTACCCCGCACGGGCCACCGGCGTCGTGTCCGTCGGGGCGACGACCGAGCACGCCTGCCTGGCGCGCTACTCCAACCGCGGGACCGGCCTGGACCTCGTCGGCCCCGGCGGCGGGCAGGACGCGCGCTTCTCCGACGACCCCAACTGCAGGCCCGCCGAGCGCGCCGGACGCGACATCATGCAGATGACGTTCACGAGCTCGGTGCGCCGCTTCGGGCTGCCCTCGGGCTATGAGGGGACGTCGATGGCGACCCCGCACGTCAGCGCGGTCGCCGCCCTCGTCATCGCCTCCGGCGTGCTGGGCAAGGACCCGTCGCCGAAGGCCCTCGAGCGGCGCTTGGAGTCGACGACGCTCGACCTCGGCACCCCCGGCTACGACTCCCGCTACGGCTGGGGCCGGGTCGACGCGCTTCAGGCGTTGACCGCGCCGGTTACGTAGTCCGGACGATCAGCACCGAGCACGGCGCGTGGTGGGAGACCTTGTTCGGCACGGAGCCGAGCAGGAACCGTCGCGTGCCGGACATGCCCTTGTTGCCCACCACGACGAGGTCGGCCTTCTCCTCCTCGGCGACGTCGAGCAGCGCGTCGGCCGCGTCCCCCTCGCGCGCGTGCACCTCGACGCCACCGACGCCGCTCTCCTCCAGCTGCTCCTTGGCCTCCGCGAGCAGCGCGTCGACGTCCTCGCGCGGGTTGACCTTGTGCTCGATGTCCGACGGCGCCTGCCGCGCCTCCTCGCGCAGCCGGGTCCCGGACACGGGGGCGAACGCCGACACGACGTGCACCGTCGCGTCGAGGGCGGCGGCGAGCCGCCCCGCCTCCTCGACCGCGCGCGCCGCGGTGTCGGAGCCGTCGGTGCCAACAACGATGGAGCCGATCATGCCCCGCAGCGTACAAACGCGGGCGTTCGCATGTGCCGCCTAGGCGCTCAGAGCTTGGTCACGGCGATCACGGCGCCGATGAGGACGAACACCACGATGGCGATCTGCGCGTAGAGGAGCAACCGTGACACGGCTGTCCAGGCTAGGCGGCGCTCGTGCGCCGGGACTACGGTTGGGCGCATGGCATCGTCACCCGTTCAAGGGCCTCGGGCGGTGGTGCTCGCCGGCGGACTGGGCACGCGCCTGCGCCCCTACGCCGCGGTCCTGCCCAAGCCCCTCATGCCGATCGGGGACCGTCCGGTCCTCGACGTGGTGATCCGGCAGCTGCACCACCACGCGTTCGGCCAGGTGACGATCGCGACCGGCTACCTGGCAGAGCTCATCGAGGCGTTCTTCCGCGGCGGCGAGAAGTACGGCGTCCCGATCGACTACTTCCGCGAGGACGAGCCACTCGGCACCGCCGGCGCGCTCGGGCTGATCGAGGGCCTGGACGACTCGTTCCTCGTCATGAACGGCGACGTGCTCACCGACCTCGACTACACCGCGCTGCTGCGTCAGCACGTCGAGTCGGGCGCGTCGGCCACGATCGCGACGATCAGCCGCGAGGTCCACATCTCGCTCGGCGTCCTGCACTTCGACGCCGAGACCGAGCCGGACCGCCTCACCGCCTACGAGGAGAAGCCGCAGTTCACCTTCGAGGCCTCCATGGGCGTCTACGCCTTCCATCCCCGCGCCCTCACGCACATCGAGGGTGGCGAGCGCTTGGAGTTCCCCGACCTGATCCGGCGGCTGCTGGCGGCAGGTGAGACGGTCAACGCGTACCGCTCGGAGACCTACTGGCTCGACATCGGCCAGCACGAGGACTACGAACAGGCGCAGGACGAGTTCGCGCGGATGCGCCACCGTCTGCTGCCCGGGGAGCGCTAGGACACGAGCGCGGCGGCGACCGCGTCCGGCGCCTCCGCGGCGGCCACGCGCAGCAGCGGCCCCTCGACCGAGACGGCCACCCCGGCGCGCTCCAGCGCCGCGACGGCCGCGACCCGATCGGCACACAGCAGCCCGACGGCGTCCGGCGCGCCCTCCGGGCCGATGACGAGCTCGACGGCCAGGCCGTCGAAGGCCGCGACCCACGCGGCGGCACGGTCACGCGCGGCGCCGAGGTCGTCGTCGATGTGCCGCAGCCGGCTGAGCCCGAGGGCCGCGCGCGGCTCGTCGAGGCGGAAGTTGAAGCCGGTGTCGACGACGTCGTAGGAGGCGGCGGGGCCGCGATGGCGGTCCCACGTGCCGGACGTCATGGCGTGCGCGCGCATGAGCCTGACGCGCTCGGCGACGGTGCCGTCATCGGTGACCACCATGCCGCCCTCCCCCATCGGGAGCACTCGGCCGTCGGCGAACGAGCAGCAGGCGATGACGCCGGTGAACGGGAGGCCGAGGGCGCCACGGCGATCCTCGACGACGGGCGTGCCGAGCGCGGCGATCCGCCCGGTGTCCGCCGCGACGCCGTACGGGTGAGCGACCACGACCGCAGCCGTGCGCGGGCCGAGGGCGTGAGCGACGGCAGTCGCGTCGAGCACCGGGTCGGTGGGGCTGCGCACGGCGACGTGCACCGCCGTGGCCCCGCGGTGGTCGACCGCGGCGGCAGCCGTGCGGCCACCGAGGGCCGGAACGACGACGTCGTCTCCGGGAAGCCGGTGAGCGCACCGACCGCGAGATGCAGCGCCGCCGAGCCCGACGCGACGGCGACTGCGTGCGCTGCGCCGGCCCATTCGGCGAAGGCCGCCTCGAACTCCGCGACGCGTGGGCCCATCGTCAGCCAGCCTGAGCGCAGCGCGCCGAGCACGGCCTCGACGTCCTCGTCACGCAGGACGCTCACGCCACGTGCTCCAGGGCGTCGGCGAGCGCGCTGACGACGCGATCCTGGTCGGCCTCGGAGAGGAAGGCGAACAGCGGGACGGTCAGCTCGGTGCGTGCGAAGCGCTCGGCGCTCGGCAGCGACGCCCCGTAGCGGCCGCGGTAGGCCGTGAGCTCGTGGACCGCCGGGTACAGCAGCGACGTCTGGACGCCATGACGCTCGCGCATCCTCCTGCGGACCGCCTCCTGGCGCCCGAGGTCCTCGAGGACGAGCGGCATCACGTAGCACGAGGAGCGACCGACCGCCTCATCGGTGTAGGGCGACGCCGATCCCGTCGAGGCCGCTCGTGAGGGCGCGATAGCGGCGGGTCAGCGCGCGACGAGCGTCGACGTCGGCCTCGAGGCGACGCATGCGGCTGCGCAGCAGCGCGGCGCGCGGCTCGTCCATGCGCAGGTTCCACGGTCCGTCGCGTCCGGCGCGTGCGGCAGCGGCGACGGCGTCGTCGTCGGTGGTGAGGACTCCACCCTCGCCGACCGCCAGGACCTTGTTGGAGAAGAACGAGAAGCAGCCCGATTGACCCCATGCCCCCGCCTTGCGACCCTTCACCTCGGCCAGCGGCGAATGGGCGGCGTCCTCGACCACCGCAAGGCCGTGCTCGGCGCACAGCGCGGTCAGCGCCTCGACCGCCGCCGGGTAGCCGGCGAAGTGCACGACGCACACGGCCTTCGTCCGGGGGGTGATGCGGGCGGCGACGTCGGCGGGGTCGATGCCGCCGTCCGCCGGCCCGATGATGTCGGCGAACACCGGCGTCCCGCCGCAGTGGCGGACCGCGGCGGCAGAGGCGGCGAAGGTGATGGAGGGGACGATGACCTCGTCTCCCGGCCCGACGCCCGCGGCGAGGTAGGCGAGCTGGAGCGCCGCCGTGCAGGAGGACACAGCGACGGCGTGCGCCACCCCGATGTGCGCTGCCCACTCCGTCTCGAACGCCTCGACCTCCGCCCCGGCGCGCAGCCGGCCGGAGCGCAGGACGCGCTCGACCGCGTCGAGGTCCTCGGGCTCCATCCGCAGGTCCGACAGCGGGATCGCCGGCACCGCCACGGGAGGTCTCAGACCTGGTGGGTGCCGACGCGGTAGCGGTCGAGGTGCTCGCGCAGGAACTCGATCGTCACCTGCAGGCCCTCGTCGAGGGTGTGACTCGGCGTCCAGCCGAGCACCTCGCGGGCCAGCGAGTTGTCCGACCGCAGCCGCTCGACCTCCGAGCCGGCCGGCCGGTCGCGCTGGCCGTCGTGCACGATCTCGATGTCGGCGTCCATCAGGGCGCGGATGCGCTCGGCGAGGTCGCCGATCGAGATCTCCTGGCCGACGCCGAGGTTGATCGTGCGCGCCGACGGCGTCGCGGTGCGGCGCCGGCGGCGGTGAAGCCCGGCGACCGTGTCCGGCACGAGGGTGAGGTCGCGGGTCGGGGTGACGGCGCCGAGCTTGACCGTCTGGCCGGCGAGCGCCTGGCGTGATGATCGTCGGGATCACCGCGCGGGCCGACTGCCGCGGGCCGAAGGTGTTGAACGGCCGCAGCACGACGACGGGCAGCTCGAAGGCCGCGTGGAAGCGACTTCGCGATCTGGTCGGCGCCGATCTTCGACGCCGAGTACGGCGACTGGCCCTGAAGCGGGTGCGCCTCGTGGATCGGGACGTAACGGGCGGTGCCGTAGACCTCGCTCGTCGAGGTGTGCACGAAGCGCGAGACGCCGGCGGCGCGCGCGGCTTCGAGCAGGTTCGAGCGTCCCCTCCACGTTGGTGCGCACGTAGCGCCAGCGGCGTGACGTAGGAGTACGGGATGGCGATGAGCGCGGCGAGGTGGAAGACGACGTCGACCCCCGTCGTGACCGGCAGGAGCGTCTCGGGATCGCGGATGTCACCCGCCACGACGTCCATGTCCCCTGACAGGTCCGAGTCGTCGAGCCAGCCCCAGCGGCCGTGCGACGCGTAACGGACGAGCGCGCGGACATCGGCGCCGCGCCGCGTCAGCTCCTCCGCGAGGTGTGAGCCGATGAAGCCCCCCGCGCCCGTCACGAGGACGCGGCGACCGGACCAGTCAGCTCCGGGCACTAGTCCGACGATCCCACGATCGGGTCCAGCGCGGTGTTGACGGAGGACGGGTTGCTGGCCTGGATGTCGAGCGTCTTCGGCTTGCCGCCCCCCTTCGTGGCGACGAAGGTCGGGGTGCCGTTGACCCCGAGCACCTGCGAGCGCTCGGCCGTGGCGTCGAACTGCTTGACGACCGCGTCGGCGTTGCGGCCCGACAGGGCGGCCTTGGCGTCGAGGCCGGGCGTGGCCTTGGCGATCTTGTCGAGGAAGGCGTCCGTCACGTAGCCCGAGTTCTCGACGCCCTGGTTGGCGTAGAACGTCTCGGCGAAGGGCCAGGCCTTGTCCTGCTTCGCGGCCGAGAGCACCGTCAGGGCGGCCGTCACGGAGTCGTCGCCGATGATGTTGATCGGTCGCATGACGAGCTTGACCTTGCCCGTCTTGACGTAGTCGTTGACGAGGACGTCGAGGCCGCTCTGGGAGAAGCGCATGCACACGGGGCACTGGAGGTCGAGGTACTCCTCGACGGTGACGGGGGCGTCGGGCTGGCCGAGCGTGACGCCGCTCTGCGGGATCCCTTCGAAGAGGGAGACGTTGGCGGTCTCCTTCACGCCGTCGCCCTTCGAGCCGCCGCCGGAGACGACGAGGACGACCACGACGATCGCGACGGCCAGGACGGCCAGGCCGCCCAGGACGCCGAGGCGGCGCTTGCGGGCCGCCCTCGCGCGCTCGGCAGCTTCCGCTTCGAGGCGCTCCTGCTTGAGTCGTTGCTTCTGCTCGGCGCGTGAGGACATAGGGAGGTCAGTCAAGGGCCCGCGGGCAAAGACGACCTTAACCGACCGTGGGCGGCCTCCGGGCTAGGAGCGCTTGCGGGCGGCGCGCGCACGCCGGGCGGCGCGGGCCTTCGCGGCGCGGGCCCTCGACGCGCGGGCCCTGGCGGCGCGGGCGCGCTTGCGGGCGCGCTTGCCCTTGCGGCCCTTCGCGGCGGACTGGCGCTTGACCGCCTGCTCGCCCCTCGCGGCGCCGGCGGTGCTGTTGGCGCTGCCCGAGCCGCCCGCGACGGTCGCCGCGGAGCCGCTGCCGAGGTTGCCGAAGGTCGTCGTGTACGTCGCGCCCTGGCCGTTGGCCCTGGACGGGTTGCCGACGACGACCCCGAAGCCGATCTCGTTGAACACCGGGCGCAGGACGTTCTCGCGGTGGCCCGGCGAGTTCATCCACGCGGCGACGATGCTCTTCGGGGTGGCGAGGGTGCCGGTGCCCCAGGCGAGGTTCTCGCCGACGGTCCACGCGCGGTCGGACGGGATGTAGCCGGTGGCCTTGATGCGGTCGGTGGAGGACCGGCCGTCCGGCGCGTCGTGGGCGAAGTAGGTGTTCTGCACCATGTCGCGCGAATGCTCGAGCGCCGCGTCGGCGAGCTTGCCGTCGGTCGCCAGCGGACCGAGGCCCGCATCCGCACGCTCGCCGTTGAGCAGGCAGAGGGTGCTGGCCACGACGCGGTCGAGGTTGTCCTCGGCGGGCATCAGCTCCTGGTCCGCGCATGCGGCGCCGGCGCCCACGCCCTCGCGATGGCGGCGCTCGCGGCGCAGCCTCGCGGGGTCCGGGCGCGACGGGCCGGCCAGCAGGCGCTCGCCGCTGCCGTCGTCGGTGTTGGCGCCACCGAGGCGCAGGTCCGTTCCGCCGACGGTGAGGCTCTTCGTGGCGGGCGCCGAGCGGGGGGTCTGCGGCGCCGACGCGCGATCGGCTGCGGGGGCGGACGATCCACCGCACGAGGCGAGGACCAGGGCGAGGGGGAGGAGGGGCGCAACGAGCTTGAAGCGGGACATGCTCTGCTGCCATCGACCCGCCGCGGCTGCGGCTTGACCGTTCTGGACGAACGTCAGTCGCCGGGGCCCAGCGTGCGCACGGCGTCCAGGCCGAGGTCGTCGAACGCCTCGACCACGCGCGGGTCGAACTGCGTGCCGGCGTTGCGGCGCAGCTCGGCGGCTGCATCCTCGTGGGTCCAGCGGCTCTTGTACGGCCGCTCGTGCACGAGGACGTCGAAGACGTCGGCGACCGCCACGAGGCGCCCCTCCAGCGGGATCGCCTCCCCCGCCAGGCCCGCCGGGTAGCCCCCGCCGTCCCAGCGCTCGTGGTGGGTGCGGGCGATCCGCTCGGCGCTGCGCAGCAGCGTGGAGTCGCCCTGCTCGAGGATCGCGGCACCGACCGCGGCGTGGGTCTTGACCACCTCGTACTCCTCCGCGGTCAGCCGGTCCGGCTTGAGGAGGATCTGGTCCGGGATGGCGATCTTGCCCAGGTCGTGCAGCGGGGCGGCACGGCGCAGGGTCTCGGCCTGGCCGTCGTCGAGGCCGAGCCCGCGACCCAGCCGCGCGGCCATCTCCGCGACGCGCTGGGTGTGCTCCCACGTGTTGTCGTCGCGGTACTCGGCGGCGCGGGCGAGGCGGCGCAGCGCGTCCTCCTCCGCCTCGGCGGTGGCGCGGTGGGCGGCGACCGCCCCCGTGGCCAGGACGCGCTCGAGGTCGCGGACGCGTGCCCGCAGGGTGGCCCGTTCCACCGCGGCGGCGATCCGGGCGATCACGAGCCCGACGGGGTCCTCGGCGGTGACGTCGATCACGGGCGGGCCGGCGCCGACGCCGAGCGGGTCGACCCGGGCACGCACGCCGGCGCCGGCGCCGTCGAGGGCGACGAGGGCGTCAGGCCGGCCGCGGCCGGTGAGCGCCACGGCGTCCTCGACGTCGGCGGCACGCTCGATGCGGGCGCCGCGGGCCGCCTCGATCGCCCCGATCAGGGCCCGGGCGTGGGCGGAGTCCTCCCCGATGAGGAGCGTGCGCGTGCCCGCGAGCTGGCGTGCATCCTGGTCGGAGGGAGCTGCCATGATCGGGCATGATGCCGGACGAGCCCGTCGACCCCCGCCTGGGGACCACTGTCGCGGGCTACCGGATCGAGCGCCGGCTCGGCCGCGGCGGCATGGGCGTGGTCTACGTCGCCGAGCACCAGACGCTGCGGCGGCGGGCCGCGCTGAAGATCGTGGCGCCCGAGTTCTCCGCCGACGAGGCCTTCCGCGAGCGCTTCCTGCGCGAGGCGCGCACCGTCGCGACGCTCGTCCACCCCAACGTCGTCGGCGTCTACGACGCCGGCGAGGTCGGGGGCGAGCTCTACCTCGCCATGCAGCTCATCCCCGGCCGCGACCTGGCCGCGATGCTGCGCACGGAGGGCCGGCTCGGCCCCTTCCGGGTGCTGCAGGTCGTGCGGGCGGTCGGCGGCGCGCTGGACGCCGCGCACGCCGCCGGGATCGTCCATCGCGACGTCAAGCCGGCCAACGTCCTCGTCGACGGGCCCGACGCGTACCTGACCGACTTCGGGCTGACGAAGGTCGCCGCCGCGACGGACCCGGGCAGTGCCCCGACCCGCGTCGGCGAGGTGGTGGGCACCTCGCACTACCTCGCGCCGGAGGCGATCGAGGGGGCGGCGGTCGACGGCCGCGCCGACCTCTACGCGCTGGCGTGCGTCGCCTTCCACGCCCTGACGGGCAGCACCCCCTTCCCCCGCCCGACCGACATGGCCGTGCTCTACGCGCACGTGCACGACGTCGCACCCCGGCTGACGGCGCTGCGGCCGGGCCTGCCGCCGGCCCTGGACGCCGTGGTCGCCCGCGGGCTGGAGAAGTCCCCCGACCGGCGCTGGGCGACCTGCGCGGCGTTCGTCGCCGCGATGGCCGAGGTGCTCGACGCCGCCGGCCCGGGCCTGGACGCGGCGCTGGCGGGCGACCACGTCGGCCGGCTCGTCCCGGCGGACGGCGACCGGCCGTCGCAGACGACGCTCGTGCGCCCCGCCGGGGGCGCGAGCGCCCCACCCGCCCCCGCCACGGACCCGCGCCCGGTCCCGGGCGGACGGCCGATCATGCTGCTCGCCGGGGTGGAGGCCAACGCCCGGGCGCTCGCCCGCGTCGCCGTCGGGGCGACCTGGGAGGTGCTCGAGGCCGTCGAGGTGGATGCGGTGCAGGCGCTGGCGCGCGAGCGGCGCCCGGACGTCGTGCTCGTCGCGGCGAGCTCCACGAGCGCACCCGCGGCGGACGTCGCCCGCGCCCTGCGCGAGGACCCCGTCACCCGCGAGACGCACGTCGTCCTGCTCGCCCCGGGCCGCCCGGGCGCGCGGGAGCTGGCGGCCGCCGGCGCCGACGACGCCCTGGCGGTCCCGTTCTCGCCGATCCAGCTGCAGGTCAAGCTCCGGCGCGTGTCCGGCGCCCGGGCGGGCTGACCCGTGTGGCTGCACGTGCGCAGCGGGCCGGGGGCGGGCGCGGCGGTCGAGCTGCCCGGCGACCGGCCGTTCGTGCTCGGCCGGCAGGCGGGCACCGACCTCGTCGTGCGCGACGAGCGCGCGTCGCGCCGGCACCTCGAGCTCGTCCCGCTCGGTGACGGCCGCTGGCGGATGACCGACCTCGGGACCGCCAACGGCACGACGCTGGACGGGATCCCGGTACGCACCGCCGTCCTCGAGGGCGGCGAGGACCTGCGGATCGGGGACGTCGTGATCGGGGTCAGCGTCGCCTCCCCCGACGGCGAGGTGCGACAGCCGCCCGCCGCCCCGCGGCCGGCGGCCGCACCCGAGCTCGCGACCCGCTCGATGGTGCTGCGGATGGTGGCGACCTCGACCCGCCGCAGCCGGCGCGTGGTCGTCGCGGCGGGTGCGCTCGTGGCCGTCGCAGCCGTCGTCGTCGTGATCCTCATCACGCGCGGCTCGGCCGACGAGCGGCTTCCGGCGGTGCTCGCGCGCGTCACGCCGTCGCTCGTGCTCCTCACGACCGGGGACGCCGGGATGGGCGGCACGGGATCGGGCTGGCGCCTGGCCCCCGACGCCGTCGTCACCGCCGCCCACGTCGTCAACCAGGGCCCGGCCGTCCGCACCCCCGCCGGGGCCGCGACCGTGCTCGGGGTCGCCCCGTGCGAGGACCTCGCGGTGCTGCGCGCCCCCGGCCGCGGCACGCCGGCGAGGCTGTCCGCCGACCCCGCCGCGACGGGCGAGACGGTGGTGGCGACCGGCTTCCAACCGGGGTCGAAGGGGGCGATCGCCACCCGCGGCGTCGTCTCCTCCGTCGGCGTGGCGGTCACCGATCCCGCTCCCGACGTGCCGGCCTACGGCAACGTCCTGCAGACCGACACGGCGCTCAACCCCGGCCTGTCCGGCGGCCCGCTGCTCGACCTGGACGGCCGCGTCGTCGCGGTCGACGTCGCCGCGCGCTCCACCGGCTCGGACGGCCGCGCGCTCCAGGGCGTCAACTACGCCGTGCCGATCGCGCGCGCCCTTCCCGTCCTGCGCGGCCTGCGCGCCGGCCGCTCGACGGCCTGGACGGGCTTCACCTTCGCCTACCCGACCGACGCCGAGCTGCGCGAGGCGGATCTGCCGCCAGGCCTGCGCATCACCGGCGCCGTCCCCGGGACGCCCGCCGCGAAGGCCGGGCTGGCCCCCGGGACGCTGATCGCCGGCGTCGACGGCGAGGCGATCGAGAACACCCTCGCGTCGCTGTGCGACCGGCTGCAGGGGCGCGTGACCGGCGACGAGGTCGTCCTCAACGTCGTGGTCCCCGGCCGCGCCCAGACCCGGCAGGTGCGGCTGCGCCTCGCCTGACCCGCGGCGCTCGGCCCGCCCAGCCTGCGCCCGACGTGGCAGGCTGCGGCCATGACGCCCCGTCTGTGGTCCTGGAGCCTCTCCCCCTTCGCCGGCAAGGCGCGCGTCGCCCTCGTGCGCAAGGAGGTGGAGGTCGAGCTGATCGAGGTGCACCCGGTCAACCGGCCGCCGCAGCTGCGGCGGATGAACCCCACCAACCGCGTCCCGGTGCTCGAGCTCGAGGACGTCGCCGTGCGGGAGTCGACCCCGATCTGCGAGTGGGCGGAGGAGACCGGGTCCGGGCCGTCCCTCTGGCCCGCCGACCCCGCGTTGCGCGCCGCTGCCCGCGGCCTGCTGCGCTGGGTCGACGACGAGCTGACGACCTCGTTCTTCCTCTCCATGCGCAAGCAGGCGTTCGGGCTCGCCGAGGGCGACCCCGAGGACCTCGTCGCGACCCTCCAGGCGCGGCTCACCCGCCGCTGGCCGACGCTCGAGGCCCTGCTCACCCGCACGGACGGTCCGTGGCTGTTCGCCGGCCACGAGCCGACGTTGCCCGACCTCGCCGCGCTGCCGCTCGCCGTCCGGGTCGCCGAGTGGGCGCCGCAGCTGCAGCCCGATCCCGACGCCCAGCCCCACGCCGCCGCCTGGCTGCACGCGCTGCGCGACCGGCCGGAGGCCCCCGAGGTCGGCCGGGAGGGGAGCCCCGCCCCCGAGGCGTAGGCCGCGCCGCCGGAACCGGGGGCGGGAGACCGCGCGGTGATTGCGGCGGCAACGAGCGGGCAGACCGAGACCATGCCCACCGAACTCCAGATCCCCCAGATCGAGCTCAACGACGGGGAGTCGATCCCCCAGTTCGGGCTCGGCGTCTTCCAGGTCCCCGAGGACGCGACGTTCGAGAACGTCCAGACCGCGATCGAGCTCGGCTACCGCCACATCGACACGGCGAAGGCCTACGGCAACGAGGCCGAGGTCGGCCAGGCCATCAAGGCCTCCGGCATCCCGCGTGAGGCGTTCTTCGTCACGACGAAGTGCTTCAACGACGACCACGGCTACGACCAGGCGACGCGCGCGCTGAAGACCTCGCTCGGCAAGCTCGAGCTCGACCACGTCGATCTCTACCTCATCCACTGGCCGGTCCCCTCAAAGGACCTCTACGTCCCGACCTGGCAGGCGTTCGTGGACGCGAAGGCCGCCGGGCTCGTGCGCTCCATCGGCGTGTCGAACTTCCAGGCGTCGCACCTGCAGCGGATCGTCGACGAGACCGGCGTGACCCCGGCGGTCAACCAGATCGAGCTCCATCCCTACCTCCAGCAGGCCGGGCTGCGGCGCGAGCACGCCGACCGCGGCATCGTCACGGAGGCCTGGAGCCCGATCGCGCAGGGCAAGGTGCTCGACGACGAGGTCATCGTCGCCATCGCCGAGGCCCACGGCAGGACGCCCGGCCAGATCGTGCTGCGCTGGCACGTGCAGCTGGGCAACGTCGTGTTCCCCAAGTCGATCAACCCCGAGCGCCTGCGGGAGAACATCGACGTCTTCGACTTCCACCTCTCCGCGGACGAGATGGACCGGATCGAGGCGCTCGACCGCGGCGAGCGGACGGGCCCGGACCCCGACACCTTCTAGCCGTGCGCCCGCGCCGCGGCGCGACTTCGTATCTTCCGCGGTCGAGATGACCAACGCGGACGACATGCTCAAGACGGCTGCGGCGAGGACCGCGGACCTCGCCGCCCCGGGCCTCTCCCCGAGGCCCGGCCGGAAGGTCGCGGTGCTGACGTGCATGGACACGCGCATCGACACCTTCCCGATGCTCGGCCTCGAGCGCGGCGACGCCCACATCCTGCGCAACGCCGGCGGCCTGGCGACCGACGACGCGATCCGCTCCCTGAGCATCTCCCAGCGCCTGCTGGGCACGGAGGAGGTCGTCGTCGTCATGCACGAGGGCTGCGGCCTCAACGGCGCATCCGAGGACGACTTCAAGGCCCAGCTGGCCGCCGACGGGGTGCTGCCGTCGTGGCGGCTCGGGGCCTTCGACGACGTCGAGGCCACGCTGCGCCACTCGCTGCAGCGGCTGCGCTCGAGCCCGGAGCTGCCGGCGCGCGACCACATCCGGGGGTTCGTGTTCGACCCCGAGACCGGCGGGTTGCGCGAGGTCTGATCGTCAGGACCGGGGCGCGCGGTCCGTTGGGTGTCTCGATGGTCTCCCGCCACCTCGATCCGCGCGCCGTCCTGGCGCTGCTGCGCGCCGTCTCGGCGGGGCGGCTCGCGGCCGCCGTGTTCGCCGTCTGGTACCTCACGCCGGTGGATCCCGCGTCGCCGCTGCTGAGCTGGGCGGTCGCGGTGCCGATCGCGCTCGGCGGCTGGTACGCGGCGTTCTCCGCCGTCGTGTCGCTGCACCGTGCGGTCCCGGCCGGCCTGCGCACCCAGGCCGCCTGGACGGTCATCGCCTGCGGCTCGGCGTGGATCCTCGTGCTCGCACCGCTCCAGGCCTGGCTGTACGCCTTCACCGCGCTGTGCGCGGCCGCGTTCGCCGTCACGGGCGCGCTGCGGCGCCCCTGAACCCCGCGGGCTACCGGTCCTCGCGCCGATCTGAGAGGCTTCCAGGTGGTGCAGGACGTCCTCTCGAAGGCGGGCACGGGGATCCCCGGCCTCGATCAGATCACCGAGGGCGGGTTGCCGCGCGGGCGCCCGACGCTCGTCTGCGGCAGCGCCGGCTGCGGCAAGACCCTGCTCGGGATGCAGTTCCTCGTGCGCGGGGTGCAGGACCACGACGAGCCGGGGCTGTTCGTCTCCTTCGAGGAGTCGATCGCGGAGCTCGCAACGAACGTCGCCTCCCTCGGCTGGGACGTCGACGCGCTGCAGGAGCGGGGCATGCTCACGCTCGATCACGTGCGGGTGCGCCCCTCCGAGATCGAGGAGACCGGCGCGTGGGACCTCGAGGGCCTGTTCATCCGCCTCGGGGCCCTCGTCGACGCGATCGGCGCCAAGCGCGTCGTGATCGACACCCTCGAGGTGCTCTTCGGCGCCCTGCGCGACGAGGCGACGCTGCGCTCGGAGCTGCGGCGCCTGTTCGTCTGGCTCAAGGACCGCGGCCTCACGGCGATCATCACCGCCGAGCGCGGCGAGGGCACGCTGACGCGCTACGGCATCGAGGAGTACGTCTCGGACTGCGTGATCCTGCTCGACCACCGCGTGGACGAGAGCGTGTCCACGCGGCGCCTGCGGGTGGTCAAGTACCGCGGCTCGAGCCACTCGACGGACGAGACGCCGTTCATGATCGACGACAACGGCTTCCGTGTCATGCCGATCTCCTCCCTGGGCCTCGAGCACGACGCGCCGACGGAGCGGGTGTCGACCGGGGTCGCGCGGCTGGACACGATGCTCGACGGCAAGGGGTACTTCCGCGGCGGCAGCATGCTGATCTCCGGAACGCCGGGGGCGGGGAAGTCGACGCTGTCGGCGAGCTTCGTCCGCGCCGGCTGCGAGCGGGGCGAGCGGGCGGTCGTGTTCGCCTTCGAGGAGTCGCCCGAGCAGCTGATGCGCAACCAGCGCTCCGTCGGCATCGACCTGCGGCCCCACGTCGAGTCCGGCCTGCTGCGGATCGTGTCCTCCCGTCCCAGCTCGCACGGGCTCGAGACGCACCTCGCGATCATCATCCGCGAGCTCGACGACCACGACCCCCAGCTCGTCGTGGTCGACCCGCTCAGCGCGTTCGGCTCGAGCGCGGCCGACCGCGAGGCGATGCTCACCCGCCTCGTCGACCTGCTCAAGTCGCGCGGCATCACCGCCGTCTGCACGTCGCTGACCACGGAGGCCAACGACGTCTCCGGTCTGGGGATCTCGAGCGTCATCGACGCGTGGATCCACCTCGCCTCCGTGCAGCACAACGGCGAGCGCAACCGCAGCCTCACCATCATCAAGGCCCGCGGCACCGGGCACTCCAACCAGGTGCGCGAGTTCCTCATGTCGCGCGACGGGCTCGAGCTCGTCGACGTCTACACGAGCGGGGCCGAGGTGGTCATGGGCAGCGCGCGCCAGGCGCGCGAGGCGGAGGCGGCGGCGGCCATCGCCGACCGCCAGGCGCGCGCCGAGGCCAAGCGCCGGCTCGCCGACCGCCGCCGCGCGGCCGTGGAGGCCCAGATCGAGACCCTGCGCAACGAGCTCGCGTCCGAGCTCGAAGCGCTCGACCAGGAGATCCGCTCCGAGGAGGCCGCAGCAGGCCAGCGGGAGGCCGACACGGCCGCGCTGGCCTCGGCCCGTCAGGCGGAGCACCAGGAGACGACCACATGACCGCCGATGACCGCTGGCGCCTGCGCCTCTACGTCGCCGGGCAGACCCCGAAGTCGCGCCAGGCACTCGTCAACCTCAAGCGCATCTGCGAGGAGCACCTCGCCGGCCGCTACGAGATCGAGGTGGTGGACCTCCTCGAGCACCCGCAGCTCGCCCGCGGCGACGAGATCATCGCCGTCCCCACCCTCGTCCGGCAGCTGCCCGAGCCGATCACCAAGATCATCGGCGACCTCTCCGACACCGAGCGTGTGCTCGTCGGCCTGCAGCTCACGCCGGACCTCGCCGTCTAGGTCACGGCGGCCAGGAAACGCACCAGCGCGGCGTTGACCGCCTCGGGCGCCTGCTGGTTGACCCAGTGCCCGGCGCCGGGCACGACCACCGACTCGCGCAGGTCCGTGACCCAGCCCTCCATCGCCTCCGGCGGGGCGAACCTGCGCACGGGGTCGCGCTCGCCGGTCAGGAACAGCGCCGGCTGGTCGATCGTGCGGTCCGCGAAAGGCTGGTTGCGCTCCCAGTCGCGGTCCATGTTGCGGTAGAGGCCGAGGCCGCCGCGGAAGCCGGTCCGCTCGAACGCGTCGACGTAGACGGCGAGCTCGGCGTCGGTCATGAAGGGCGGCGTCGGCGGGTCCTCCGTCTCGTCCGCGGCCCAGGCGGCGTTCCACACGCGCGGCGTCGCGAGGGTGCGGCGGACGTCGCGCGCCAGCGCCGCCTCCGCCTCCGGCGTCTGCAGCCAGAGCATGTAGAAGTCCGCGCCGAGGTGGCGGCGCATGATCGGGACCGGCGGCGCGGGGGCCGGCGGCATGAACGGGACGCTCAGCCCCGCCACGGCCCTGACGCACTCCGGCCGCCGCCACGCGGTCTTCCAGGCGATGTCCGCCCCCCAGTCGTGGCCCACCACGACCGCCTGCTCCCGCCCGGCGGCCTCGATCAGCCCGGCGACGTCCTCGACGTGGGCGGTGACGCCGAGGTCCTCGACGGCCGCCGGCGCGTCCGAGCCGCCGAACCCGCGCAGGTCGGGGACGAGGACGCGGTAGCCCGCCTCCGCCAGCGAAGGGACCTGGTGGCGCCAGGAGAACCCGAGCTCCGGGAACCCGTGGAGGAGGACGACGAGCGGGCCGTCCGCGGGACCGTGCTCGGTGACGTGGAGCTCGATGCCGTTGACCCGCATCGCCGGAGCCTACGGCCGGCGCGGACCTCAGCCCCGCGGCCTGCCGGCCCGCCGCTTCGGCTTCAGGGTCAGGTTCCGGCTCGTGCTGCCCGTCTGGCCGCCGAAGTCGACCACGACCTTGACCGGGGTCCGCCGCGCCTTCGCCAGCCGGCGGCCGAGCCGGTTGAGCTTCACGCGGACCTTGCGGCCCTTGCCCTGCTTGAGCGAGAACGCCCGCTTGCCGAGGGAGCGGACCCGCCGCTTGGCCGCCGCTGCGACCGGTCGGCGGCTGAGGACGTTGAGGGTGCCGGCGCAGGTGACCTGGAGGCAGTCCAGCACGACGTCGAGCGCGCCGCCGATCGGGCGCAGGACCGAGCCGCCGATCGTCGTGATGTCCGTCGGGCGCAGGACGACAGGGTTCGCAGCCGCGCCGGGACCGCCGCCGGGACCGGGTCCGGGCGTCGGGGCGACGGGCCCCGCGGTCGGCGTGAACGTGTACTGCAGCAGCACGTCGAGGCCGCCCTGGTGGCCGGAGGCGAACGCGCCCCCGGTTCCCGTTCCGTTGGCCTCGCTGAGCTTCGGGTGAAACGAGCTCGACGTCACGTCGCCGGGCGTGAAGACCGCCGGGGAGAAGTTCGGGGTGAAGGCGAGCGGGAGCGTCCCGCCCGTCGGGGCGCTGAATCCGATCGCGTCCTGGGTGATGACGTTCGGCTGGCGGTTGCTCTCGACCGGCAGGTTCACGGTGAACGTCGTCGTGGTGTTCGGCGCGGGCTGCAGCGGCGGCGTCTCGCGCACGAAGAAGCAGCACTTCGGCTCGCCGGAGACGGCGCCCAGCTGCGCGTTGGTCAGCTGCCGCAGGACGACGAACTGCAGCGGCGCGGGGTTGGCCCCGACCTTGACGGTGACCGTGGTGACGACCCCGTCGCCGGGCACGAAGCCCGTCCGTGCGTCGTTCGCGTTCCCGAACACGAAGCCCTGGTAGTAGGAGCACGTCGTCGCGCCCCACGGGTTCGGGACCGGCCCGCCGAGCGCGAAGTACGCGGCGCAGTCGTTGCCCTGGCCGGCGACGAACGGCGTCCGCTCGAGCGTCGACCCGCGGGTGGCGGTCTGCGCCCCGGCCGCGGCCGGCAGGACGGCGAGCGACAGGGCCAGCACGAGCAGCAGCGCGACGCGGCGGGACATGCATCCACAACGCCCGCGGGCAGCCGCGCGTTACGCCGGCGGGCCTGAGACGACGAAGGCCCCGCTCTCGCAGGGCCTTCGACAGGCGCGCCCGGAAGGATTCGAACCTCCGACTTCCTGCTCCGTAGGCAGGCGCTCTATCCAGCTGAGCTACGGGCGCACGCGACGGCGGAGTGTAGCGACCGGTTCAGGCCGGGCGGGCGAGGTAGAGGAGCTCGGCGTCGTCCGCGGCCGGGTGGTCCGGGCCCACGGGCCGAGCAGCCTCGTCGACGCACTGCAGAGCGGTGTACCCGAGCTCTTCGAGCTGGCGGAACTGGTCCTCGGGGTCGATGTAGTAGAGGAGCATGACCCAGCCGTGCGCGGGGTCGTTGACGAGCCGGTAGGTCGCCGTCTCGACCTCGCGGCGCTGCAGCCGCAGGTGGTTGGCGAGGTGGTGCGGGAGGTGGTAGACGTCGGCGGCCAGGGCGCGCGGGCTCGACGTGTCCAGCTGCCAGGGCCGCTGGACCTTGTCGGCGTAGGCGCGGTTGTGGGAGGAGAAGGCCAGCAGCCCGCCCGGGACGAGCAGGCGGCGCAGGTCGGCCAGCAGCTTGCGGCGCGTCGCGTCATCGAAGACGTCGATGACGTTGCAGGTGCCGACGATCGCGTCGAAGCTCCGGTCCGCGAAGGTGGAGAGGTCCGCGATGTCGCCCAGGTGATAGGTGGCGCCCGGATGGCGGCGCCGGGCGGCATCCAGCATGTCGGGGGAGATGTCGATCGCATGGAGCTCGCGCGCGACCCGCGCGAGGTGGCCGGTCAGGCGCCCGGCACCGCAGCCGAGCTCGAGCACGCGGCCCGCGACGTCGCCGGCGAAGGTCTCGATCAGCCACGCCTCGGCCGGGCGCAGGTCGTCGGACTCGTAGCTGCGCACGAAGCGGCCGCCGGTCCAGGCGCGCGCGTTGATCCCGACCTGCTCGGAGGCGTCCTTGCGGCGTCCGGTGTGCCTGTCGGCCATGGACCTCTATACCCGAATCCGGACCGTCCCGATCAGGTTGGTGGCTGAGAGCTCGGCGTGGCCGCCGGAGGGCGTCCCGCGCAGCGCGACGCGTCGCTCGCGACGGGGTTCGACGGTGAACCCGTCGTCGTCCGGCTCGGCGCCGTCGACGCTGAGGCGTACGCCGAGGAGGGCACGGCCGGCGCGCACCACGACCGCGTCAGCGTCGAACGCCGCCTCGACCCCCAGCGCGTCGGCCGGCGCCGCGGCCAGGTCGCCGGGGACCGGCCGCCGGGCGTGGTGGGCGACCAGCACCCCCGCGCGCTCGAGCGCGACGACGACGAGGTCGTGCTGCGGCGGTCCGAAGCGGTAGCTGTAGCTGACGTCGAGCCAGCGGCCGAGCAGGCCCTCGACGTCGGCGCTCCACGCGCCGTGCGCCGCCATGGACACCGGGACGTCGGCCTCCGCCACGACGTGCTCGCCGTCGCGGTAGACGGTCACGCGCAGCGCGGCTTCCAGCGCGACCGGCCCGTCGTTGGCGACGTGGACGGCGAGGCCGGACTGGCCCTCGTCCGTCGTCCAGACGGCGAGCGGCGCGAGCGCCCGCGCGAGCGGGCCGAGCGCCCCCTTCGGGCGCCCGGCGGCGTCCAGCAGGCCCCAGCCGGCGCCCGGCACGCGATCGCGCAGCTCGAGCACGAAGCCGCCGTGGCACCCGGATCCGGCCCGACGCCAGTCCCCGAGCACCTCCGCCATCACCTCGCCGGTCACCAGCCGCTCCAGCGCGTCCCCGGTCGACGACCCGTACAGCTCGCGCCGGTAGTGCTCGCGCACGTCGGCGAAGTCCCAGTCGGCCCCGACGTCGCGGGGGACGAAGCCCGTCGCGTCGCCGTCGGGGAGGTTCGCGAAGGCCAGGCACTCGGCGGCGAAGCGCACCCCGGCGCTGCGCACGTCGCGCAGGGGCCGCCGGTAGCCGCCGACGCCGAACCAGTGCGCCACCCCCTCGTCGGGCCGGATCGGGCGCCCGGCGCCGCTCGGTGCGGAGGGCACGTAGACGGCGTCGACCGTGGCGGCGGCCAGGAGCGCCGGGACGTCGGTGGAGAAGAACGGGTCGCGCGCCATCCCCGGGTCCAGCCCGAGCATCGCGACCTGCTGCTCGGACTCCGAGCTGCCGCACACGACGGCCAGCGACGGCCGGCCGGCCACGACCTCGAGCTGCTCGGCGACCTCCGCGCGGCACTCGGCCCGGAAGCCGTCGTCGGAGAAGGGGTAGTCGAGGTTGGCGAACATCAGGTCCTGCCACACGAGCAGCCCGAGCTCGTCGCAGAGGTCGTGGAAGGCCGCCGTCTCGTACGCGCCCCAGCCGACGACGCGCACGGCGTTCATCCCCGCCGCGACGGCGCGCTGCAGCGTCGCCCGCTCCTCCCCCGTCGCGACCGGCGTCCAGATCGCACCGCGGACGAACACCGGCACGCCGTTGACGTGCAGGTCGACGCCTTCGACGGCCACGTCGCCGGGCGAGTCCAGCGCGCGGAAGCCGACCCGGCGCGTCCACGTCGACTCCCCGCGGGTGAGCGTGACGTCATGGAGCGCGGGCGTCCCGTGCGTGTGCGGGAACCACGGCCGCACCCCCGCGACGCGCAGCTCGCCGCTGCCGGTCACCGACGCGTCCGCGAGCGTCACCGTCACGTCCGCCGGCGCGTCCACGGCGAGCACGCCGTCGGCGCGATCCAGGCGCGGCCGCAGCCGCACCACCGGCGGCGGTCCCCCGATCAGGAGCCGGGCCGGCCGCGCCAGCCCCACGACGGGCGGCCCGGGCGCGAAGCCGGGTGCGCGGCCGACGAGCGTCGTGCGGTCGAAGCGCAGTGCGTTGTCGGCCACCCGGGTGCGCCAGCGCGCCCGCGGCCTGCGGCGGGTGGCGAGCCGGGCCGCCAGCGGCCGGCAGTGGACGACGACCTCGTGCTCCCCGGCCTCCAGCGGCACGTCCAGCGCCCGCCACATCGACGTCGAGGTCGCGACCTCCACGCCGTCGACCGCCACGACCGCATCCGTGGCGAGCGACTCGAAGCGCAGCACGGCGTCGGCCGCGGGTGCGACGCGCGTGCGAAACCACCAGTCCGCATCGTCGCCGTGCGCGACGGCTCCGGGCGTCCACCGGACGCCGTCCGCAGACCGCTCCCACTCCACGGTCAGGCCGCCAGCGCCTCGAGCGCGGCGAGCGCCTCGGTCCAGCCCGTCGCGGCGCCCGCGAGGATCGGCTCGGGCTCGAACGCCCGCCGGCGGGCGAGCCTGAAGGACAGCACCTTGCAGGCGTCCATCACCTGCCCGAGGGCCTCGACCGCGTCGTCGGCGTCGGTCCCGGCCAGCCAGCGCGCGTGGTCGGCGAGCAGCTCCGAGGCGGCACCGGCCATCCGGACGGTCGGGAACGCGTAGGCGTGAAAGCCCGCCGCGTCGCCGGCGAGCAGGGCCGGCAGGTCCGCCGTCAGCTGGGTGGCGAAGGCCTCGAACGGGTTCTGCCCGGGGCGACGGTTCAGGTGGCCGCCGAGCAGCGTCCGGGCGGCGGCGCGCAGCTCCTCCCCCTCGAGCCGGGGGCCGGCGTCGAAGCGCACGACGTCGCAGTAGGGCACGAGCACGTCGGGCGACAAGCCGTCGCCGAGCCGGAAGACCCCGCGGTAGTCCTCCCCTTCGAGCGCGTGCAGGCCGGCGTTGTGCCAGTAGTGCAGCCGCTGCGCGTCGCGGTCGATGCCCTCGACGATCACGGAGGTCTTGACGTGGTTGGTGCGGTAGTCCGTCGCGTGGACGTCGGGGAGGTGGAAGGCGTCGAGCTCGACGATCATGGTGCGCCCCAACCCGAGCTGCTGCACCGCCTGGTCGGGGATCGCGCGCCACGGGTTCATCTCGTGGATGTCGACCCCGTAGAGCGTCTCGAGGTCGCTCGGTGGCGGCTTGAAGAACGTGAACTGGTCGCCTTCGAAGTCCAGCCGCACGAGGAAGCCGAGCATCGCCAGCGGCTCGTCACCGCGCGCGTGGAGCAGCTCGATGACGATGTCCGTGTAGCAGTTGGTCTCCCCGTAGGTGCGGCCCGCGCCGTGGATCGGGTGGCGGGCGTACGTCGCCGGGTCCAGCCCGAGGAGGGAGATCACCCGCCCCAGAGCTCCGCGCGCACCTCGCCGGGCCACGTCGCCGGGTCCAGGCCGTGCGTGTTGAGCAGCGCGAGCGTCACGCGCTCGTGGCCGAACCCGAGGCAGCCGGTGTGCGCCGCGCCGCCGCCGTCCATCTCGAGCCCGAAGGCCGAGGAGAAGTGGTCCTGGTGGTAGTTGAACGACGCGACCGCGGTCGGCTCCGGCCCGGCGATCGGGACCTGGATCTCGAACTTGAGCTCCTGCTCCTGCTGGCTGCGGGCCATCATCCGGCCCTTGCGGCCGAAGAACGGGTCGCTGGCGACGTCGAAGCGCGCGTCGAGGCCCAGGCCGCGCAGGAGATCGAGCGCGCGGTCGCGCCAATCGTCGCGCCAGGCGCCGATCGTCTCCGGCTCGCCCAGCCGGACGAGCTCGCGCATGTGGAAGCCCTGCATCCGGGCGGGGTCCCCCGACGGCTCGGCGCGGAAGACGGGCGCGGCGCCGATGTCGACGGTCAGCCCGCCCGCGGGCAGCGGCCCGCGCGCGGCGATCGCGGGGTAGACCGGGTAGCAGCCGGCCGGGGTCAGCACGAGGTCGGACTGCACGAGCATGTCGGCCCACGGCTCGTGCTCGCCCGCGCGGCGCGAGAGCTCCATCGCCTCGCGCTCGGTGCCCGCGAAGCCGAAGATGCTCGCCGCCAGGTGCGGGAAGGACCCGAGGTAGCCGACGCGCTCGAGCTGCTCGCGCGGGAGCACCGGGCCGAAGCGCAGGGCCTCCGTCGGCTCGGTGATCGCGCGGGTGACGTGGGCGTCGAAGGCCAGCCGGACGTCCTCGAACACCGCGCCGCGGCCGAAGACGCCAGGGACGCCGCTGGGGATCAGCAGCCGGGCGGCGACCAGGTCCTCGAGGAGCGCCGCCTGGTCAGGGGCGGCCTCGCGGTACTCGGCCATCGGCGCTAGACGTCCTTGGCGACGAGGAGCAGGGACGCGTTCGTCGCGTGGATGCGCTCGTTGGCGACCATCAGCGCGCCCGACATGGCGTCGCGCAGCTGCCGCCCGATCGAGAACGGCGTGTCGTTCTTGAAGCCCATGATCCCCGTGACCGCCATGGCGTCCCGGCAGATGCTCGGCGCCTGCTCCGACGCCGCCGTCTTGAGCGTGTTGAAGCGCAGCGCGGCGGCCATCGTGGACAGCCACTCGCGGCCCGGCGCGTCCATCGTCGTCTCGTAGTCGACGAGGCCCTGGGCGACGAGGGTGCGCAACAGGGCGAGCTCGGCCAGGACCGCTGAGAGCTTGTGCGCTGCGGGCGGCGGCGGGCCGGGCTTGCGCTTGGCGGCCGCCTTCACGAACGCGCGGGCGCGCTCGAAGGCCTCCGTCGCGATGCCGAGCCACAGATGCGTCCACAGCACGTGCGAGACGGGGACCATCGACTCGGCCGAGATCGTCGCGAAGGGCGTCGGGAGGACCTGGTTGGCCGGGACGGTCGCCGCGACGACGTAGCCCGGCGAGCAGGTGCCGCGCATCCCGAGCGTGTCCCAGGTCCCCTTGGCCTCCAGCGTGTGCTGGTCGGCGCGGGAGAGGACGAGGACCTGGTCGCCGGCCTGGGCGTCCGGGCCGCTGCGCAGGGTCGTGAGCAGGTCGTCGGCGTAGGCGCCGTAGGAGACGGTCGGTGCCTGCTTGACGAACTCCACCGAGCCGTCGTCGCGTGGCACGACGGAGCCGACGGAGGACCCCATGTCGCCGCCCGTGCCGACCTCGGAGGTCACCGACGCCATCAGCCGCTGCTCGGCGACCGCGCGGCGCAGGTGCTCCTCGATCGCCGGGGAGCGGTGGCGCACGAGCGTGACGACCTGGATCTGGTGCATGGCGAAGACCATCGCGCTGGAGGAGCACGCGCGTCCGAGCACCTCGCACGCCCGCGCGAGCGCGCCGAAGGAAACGCCGTCCCCACCCAGCTCGGTCGGCACGAAGGCCGACAGCGCCCGCGCCTCGCGCAACGCGTCGATCGTCTCCGCCGGGAAGCGGGCGTCGTGGTCGACGGCCTCCGCGTGCGAGCGCCGCCACGTCGGTGGCGATGCGCCCGACCGCGTCCAGGAAGGCCTGGTCGGCGTCGACCGCGAGGCTCATGCCGCCGCCGCCTCGAGCTGCGTGAGGGCCGCCTCGATCGAGGCGACGGACTCGAAGACGCTGCGCTTGAGCATGGCGTCGGGGAACTCGACGTCGAACTCGTCCTCCAGCGCGAGCATCACGTTGACGCTCGCGTGCGAGGTCATGCCCGCCGTGTAGAGGTCGGCGTCGACGGCGAGCGCGGCCGGGTCGGTGTCGAGGCGGGCATGGTCGGCGAGGATCTGACGGATTCGGTCGGTCATGGCGTCGGGGTCATTGTCGGTCATTATCCCGCGCAACTGAAACCCCTCGTTCAGCGGCGCCGACGGCGACCGCCGTCGCGAGCCCCGCCTCGTGGGTGATGGACACGGCGATGTCGGTCATCCCCTGCTCGTCCGCCAGCCGCCGCAGCGTGCCATGGAGCGTCAGCTCGGGGTGCCCGCCCGGCGCGCGGAGGACCTCCGCGTCCGTCCAGGCGAAGCCGCCGGCCCCGGCGCGCACGGCCTTCACGGCGGCCTCCTTGGCGGCCCAGCGCCCCGCGAGGCGCGTGACGTCGAGGGTCCCGTCGGCGCCGGTGCAGTCGGCGCGCTCGGCGGGGGTGTAGATCCGCGCGAGGTAGCGATCCCCGTGGGCGTCCAGCGCGGCCTGCACCGCGGAGACGGCAACGCAGTCGATGCCTGTGCGCAAGCTCACCACAAAGCGGAGAGGGCGGGATTCGAACCCGCGATGGGGCTCTTAACCCCATACTCGCTTAGCAGGCGAGTGCCTTCAGCCTCTCGGCCACCTCTCCGGGAGCGCCGGACTCTAGGGGATGGGCGATTGGCGGACCCCTTCTCAGCCACGGGTCAAGAACCGCGCCGGTCTGCCGATTGTCCGGGGGTGCACCGCCTCATGGACGTCCGCCGAGGCCCGTCCGGACATGACGATCGAACCAGCCCCACCGCCGTGGCCCTGGCGGCCGTCGCCCGGCTGCTGTCAGCCGTCTCGGAGCCGGAGCTGCTCGACGCGTTCGTCGACGGGGCCACGCGCTGCTTCGATGCCGCGGACGCGGTCGTCCTGCTGCACGAGCCCGGCGCCGATCACCGGTTGCGGATCGCCACCGGGCCCCGGTCCGGTGAACGCGTCAAGCGGGGCGACCACCCGCTGCTCGCCCGCCTGCTGGAGCACCGGGTGGCGCACCTGCGCGCGGGCCGCCGTGCCAGCAGAGAGCTCCTGCGGCTCCTCACAGGCGCGCAGGGCCCGGGCGTCGCGATGCTCCTCCTGCTGCGCGACACCGACGGCCACGACGCCGTCCTGGCCCTGACCGGCCTCGCGCCGCCGCCGACCGACACCGTCGACGTGTCCGTCGCCGCCGCCTTCGCGGACGCCGGCGCCGCCGCGATCGTGCGCCTGCGCGTCGCCACCGAGCATGCCCGCCAGGCCGAGCAGCAGCGCGCGCTGACTCGCGCGGCCAAGCAGCTCAACGAGTCGCTGGACCTCGGGACCGTCCTGATGCGGATCGTGCACGAGGCGGTGACGATCCTCGGCGCCGACACCTCCGCCGTCTACCGCCGCACCGACCGCGGCGGCGCGCTCGTGGACACCGCCTTCGGCATGCCGCCGGAGACCCTCGGCTGGGAGATGCCGCCCGGCACCGGGGTCGCCGGGCGCGTGATGCAGGACGGCCGGCCGCGCATCGCCAGCGACTACCCCGCGATGAGCGGCCTGCCGCCGGGCTCGCCGATGGACGGGATCTGCAGCGCCATCGCCGCCCCGATGCAGTGGGAGGGCAGCGTCAAGGGCGCGCTCACCGTCGGCTTCCGCACGCCGCGCGACATCACCCAGGCCGACCTCGAGCTGCTCGAGACGTTCGCCGAGCTCGCCGCCAGCGCCTACGCGAACGCCACCGCCCATGCGGGCATCGTCCAGGCCGCGCGGACGGACGGCCTGACGGGCTGCCTCAACCACGCGGCGCTGCATCAGTCGCTCGAGCTCGAGATCGAGCGCTGCCGCCGGACGGACGCGCCGCTGTCGCTCGTCCTCATCGATCTCGACCACTTCAAGGACGTCAACGAGCGCCTCGGCCACCTGGCGGGCGACGACGCACTCCGCCGCGCGGGCGCTGCGCTGCGTCACGCGACGCGGCCCTACGACCTCGCGGCCCGGTACGGCGGGGACGAGTTCGCGCTCGTGGCGGTCGGCGCGGGGGCGCAGACCGGGCTGGAGGTCGCGACTCGGACGCTCGAGCGCATCGACGCCGAGCTCGGGTCGCTCGTCGGGCCGGGCGTGGCGACCGCCACCGCCGGCGTCGCGGAGTGGCACCCGCGCCAGGGCGTCACGGAGCTCGTCGCCGCCGCAGACCGCGCGCTGCTGTGGGCCAAGCAGGGCGATGGGCGCGGGCGCGCCCTCGCCGAGAACGCGGTCCCCGACGACTTCCGTCCGGTGCACGCCCGCCCGTGCAGCGACCCCGCCGCCACGCCCGCCCGGTCGTTCGAGCGCCTCGACGAGCGCCTGCGCAAGCGCACGCGCCAGCTCGCGCTGGCGGCCGGCCTCGGCGCACGGCTGGCCGCCATGACCGACGAGCGGTCGATCCTCGAGGCGACCGCCGATGAGCTGCACCGCGCCTTCGGCTACTTCTGCTGCGCGATCGTCAAGGTCGAGGACGGGCGGACCTTCGCCCCCGTCCTGCGCGGCGACCCGTTCCTGCGCCTGGAGGCGGCCAACTGGTCGCAGCCGTGGAACACCGGGCTCACCGGCCGCTGCTTCCGCACGCGCCGACCGGTGCTGGTCAACGACGTCCACGCGGATCCGGACTACTACGGCACGGAGGCGACGGCCGACGTCCACTCCGAGCTCGTGGTTCCGATCACGGTCGACGGCGAGCTGTGGGGGGCGGTCAACCTCGAGGAGCGCGAGCCGGGCGCCTTCGACGTCGACGACCTCACGCTGATCGAGACCATCACCGCCCAGGTCGGTTCCGCCCTGCGTTCCGTCGCCTACTACGACCGTCTCGAGCGCGCCTACCTCGGCACGGCCGAGGCGCTGGCCGGGGCGCTGGAGGCCAAGGACGCCTACACCGCCGACCATGCGCGCGAGATCGCCGAGCAGGCCGCGACCGTCGCGACCGCCATGGGCCTCTCCGAGGCGGAGGTCCGCGACGTCCGCCTCGCGGCGGTCCTGCACGACATCGGCAAGATCGCGGTCCCCGAGGCGATCCTCAACAAGCCGGGGCCGCTGACCGACGCCGAGTTCGAGGTCGTCAAGCGCCACACGATCGTCGGCGAGCAGATCCTGGCGCCCGTCGAGTTCCTCGCCGGCGTCTGTCCCCTCGTGCGTCACGAGCACGAGCGCTGGGACGGGGGCGGCTACCCCGACGGCCTTGCCGGCGAGGCGATCCCGCTCGGCTCGCGGATCATCCTCGCCTGCGACGCGCTGCACGCGATGACGTCGGACCGGCCCTACCGCAAGGCGCTCTCCACGGCGACCGCCCACGCCGAGCTGCGTCGCCACGCCGGGACGCAGTTCGACCCGGCCGTGGTGGACGTCCTGCTCGGGCCCGCGGCGACCGTCAGCCTTTCAGCGGCTGAGCCGCCAGCCCGCGTCCCCCGCTAGCTCCGCCGCCGCGTCCGGACCCCACGAGCCCTTGGCGTAGGACTGCGGCTGCGGCGGATCGTCGAGCAGCGGCTGGGCGATCTCCCACAGCCGCTCGATCTCGTCCGAGCGGGTGAAGAGGAGGTGGTCGCCGAGCATCACGTCGTGGAGCAGGCGCTCGTAGGCCTCCAGCGAGCCGATGTCCTCCCCGCCGGCCCCGCCGAGGTCGAGGCGCATCGTGGCGGGGACGAGATCCAGCGACGGGCCGGGAAGCTTCCCGAACAGGTCGAGGGTGACCTCCGGCTCGTCGGCGAGCGCGAAGGAGAGCTCGTTGGCCTGCCCCTTCGGGGTGCTCTCGGCGGCGGTGAACATCGACAGGGGGGGCGACTTGAAGCCGATGGTGATCGCCGACCCCTTCGCCTCGAGCTCCTTGCCCGTGCGCAGGAGGAAGGGGACGCCCTGCCAGCGCCACGAGTCGACCTCGGCGCGCAGGGCGACGAACGTCTCCGTGTTCGAGCCGTCCTCGACGTCCTCGTCCTCGTCGTAGCCCTCGAACTGGCCGTAGACGGCGTGCGCCGGGTCCAGCGGCTGCATGGCGCGGAAGACCTTGGCCTTCTCGTCGCGCAGGCCGGCGGCGTCGAGCTGGACGGGGGGCTCGAGCGCGACGATGCCGAGCAGCTGGGAGAGGTGCGTGACGACCATGTCCTTGAACGCGCCGGTGGCGTCGTAGAAGGCGCCGCGGCCCTCCAGGCCGAGGTCCTCGGGCACGTCGATCTGCACGTAGGCGATGTGGTCGCGGTTCCAGATCGGCTCGAGCAGGCCGTTGGCGAAGCGGGCGGCGAGCAGGTTCTGCGCCGCCTCCTTGCCGAGGAAGTGGTCGATGCGGAAGACCTGGTCCTCGTCGAAGCTCTCGTGGACCTTCGCGTTGAGCTCCTTCGCCGTCTCGAGGTCCGTGCCGAACGGCTTCTCCATCACGATGCGGGCGCGCTCGTGGAGGCCGGTCTCGCCGAGCATCCCGACCATGCCGAGCATCGCGCCCGGGGGGACGGAGAGGTAGATCAGCCGGCGCACCTCGTCGCCGCCCATGTCCTCCTCGAGCTTCGAGACGGCCTGCGCGAGGTCCTTCCCGTCGTCGGCGTCGGAGGACTGGAAGGAGATGCGGTCCTTGAAGTCCGTCCACAGGTCCTCGTCGACGTCGGCGTGGCCGTGCTCGTCGAGCATCTCCCGCACCTGGTCGCGGAACTCGTCGTCGGAGCCGGGCGAGTGGCGGCCCGAGCCGATGATGCGGAAGTCCTCCGGCATCAGGCCCGCCTGGGCGAGGTGGAAGAGGCCGGGGAACAGCTTGCGCGCGGCGAGGTCGCCCGTGGCGCCGAAGACGATCAGGACGTGCGGGTCGGGGCGGGAGGCGTCGGTCATCGGTTGTGGCCTACCCAGGGGGCTAGACGCCGAAGATCAGCAGATGGAGGCCGCCGGCGAGCAGGCCGAGCACGGCGCCGTGGAGGATCAGCAGCCACTCGTCCTCGCGCATCGCCGAGCGCAGCATCTCGGAGAAGTCCTCCGGCGGCAGCTCGCCCATCCGCGTGGCGATCAGCTCGTGGATCTGCTCGCTCTGGCGGCGGTTGAAGTCCTCGTCCATCAAGGGGGTCATCGTGTAGTCGACGCCCTCGGACGCCATCGTGTCGCGGATGGTGTCGTACTCGCGCGTGCCGACGGCGGCCCGCACGAGCGGGCGCAGCTGGCCGGCGGTGCGGTCCAGCGCCGGGCGCAGCGCCTGCTCGATCAGCGTGCGCGTGCGATCCGAGCGCGGGCCGTTCATCAGCTCCTCGCCGATGTTGCGCACGGTGACGATCTCCTCCGCGATCACGTCCGCGTACGCCGTCGCGGCGTGCTTCTGGCGCTTGAGGAACAGGCCCTGCCACGTCCAGCGGCCGAGGATGCGCCGCGGCTGCACGGGCTCGAAGATCATCGAGATCGCCAGCCAGTTCGTCGCCCAGCCGACGAGCGTGCCGAGCACCAGCAGGACCCACCACATGGGCAGCAGGTGCATGATGAACACGACGGGGATGCCGAGGGCGAAGCCGAAGAAGAAGCCGAAGTTGATGATGAAGCGCAGCTCCTTGTCCCCGACCTCCTGGAAGATCCGGTTGGCCAGCTCCGGGCGGGCCTCGATGTGGTCGATCACCATCAGCTTGACGTCGAGGAGCTGATCGATGTTCTCGCCGATCCGGTCGGTGACCTCGTGCACGACCTCAGGCAGCTGCGCCTCCACGCGGTCGTGGACGATCCGCTTCGCGCGCGGCGGCAGGTCCCGCCACAGCTGGGGGTACTCGCGTTCCATCGTGCGGTCGACGAGGTCGTGGACGTCGCTCGTGGACGTCTTGAGGATGTGCTCGGCGATCACGTCGGGGTCGAGCTTGTCGTAGAAGTCGCCCGGCCCGCCGACCTTCGCGATCCCCTTGTCGACGGCGATCGAGCCCATCTTCGCGGCGCGGGAGGGGATGATCCCCTGCCAGCCGATCCCCCCGTGCATGACGCCCGGGATCTGCTGGACCTTGCGGGGCAGCAGGTCGACGACCCCCGCGAGCCCCGGCAGGCGAAAGCCCTTGAACTGCACCGGGTGAAACAGCATCCAGATGCCCGACCAGTTGGTGATCCAGCCGATCGCGCCCATGAAGAGGGGGATCGTCAGGTCCTTGATCAGGTCGCTCACTTGAGGTCCAGTGCCCCGTCCTGCGCGCGGGCCTTCAACGCCATGAACTGCCCCGTGTCCAGCGGGAGGCAGACCTCGCAGAAGTCCATCCCGAACGGGGTCAGCCGGATCGAGCGACGGATGGTGCGCGCACGGCCGGCGCGCTCCATCGCGTCGGTGACCTCGGGCTGGGCCTCGAGCACCTGGTAGTCGCCGAGCGAGTCGACGGGCTCGCGGCTGAACCAGATCAGGCCGAGGCGCTCCAGGTTGTTCAGGTAGGCGGGGACGCGTTCGACGAAGCGGCAGCCGGCCTGCTGGCCGATCATCGTCAGCCCGGGGGCGACGAGGTCCGATCCGACGTCGAGCGGGCGCCAGGTGCGCACGTCGACTGCGGCGCGCGGCCCCTCGACCGCCATCAGCCGCAGGATGCGCGCCTCGTCGGGCGCCATCGACGTGAGGATGCGCTCGTAGGCGGGGTGCCCCGGCTCGTCGGGGGAGGTGAGGTCGGCGGAGCGGGCGAGCAGCTCGCTGCCGATGCGCTTGAGCTCGGACGCGTGGGCGGAGCCGCCGTGGCCGTTGCCGTCGCTGTTGATGCGCTCCTTGACGTCGCCGACGTGGGGTGGCGGATCCGGCATCCGCTGCACGCGCTCGGCGATCTCCTCCACCCCCAGCGCGCGCCGCGCCTGGTGGACGAGGCCGCGGGCGAGCTCGTCGACGAGCTCTGGCTCGCGAATGAGCGCGGCGGCGCGGCGCAGGCCCCAGAGGGAGGTGCGCGCACCGGTCCGGACCCCCCAGATCGCCGTGCGCAGCCCGGCTCCCGCGGTCAGCCGGATGAGGGCAGGGGCCTCCGCGAGGAGGTCGTCGCGCTCCTCCCCCCTGCCCCTCGACAGATCCCCCGGCTCCGTCACGTGAACGCGATCGTATGCGTGTCCGGGAGAGAATGCGACGATGAGCGACCTCAGCGGCCAACGCGCCCTCGTCACCGGCGGCGCCTCAGGGCTCGGGAAGGCGACCGCGAAGGCCCTCGCCGACCGGGGCGTCGACGTCGTGATCGCCGACCTCGACGCCGACGGCGGCGAGGCCGTGGCCGCCGAGCTGGGCGGGTCGTTCATCCGCTGCGACGTCTCCTCCCTCGAGGAGAACCTCGCCATGGTCGAGGCGGCCGGCGAGCTCGATCTCGCCTTCCTCAACGCGGGCGTCTCGACGGGCTGCGGCGTCGGGGAGGACTTCTCGCTGGAGCGCTACCGCCGCGCGATGGGCGCCAACCTCGACGGCGTCGTGTTCGGCACCCACGCCGTGCTGCCGGCGCTCAAGCGCCGTGGCGGGGGCGCGATCGTCGCCACCGCCTCCCTCGCCGGGCTGACCGCCGTCCCGTTCGATCCGCTCTACGCGGCCAACAAGCATGCGGTCGTCGGGCTCGCACGCTCGCTCGGGGTCTCGCTGGCCCCGGACGGGATCCGCTTCAACGCCGTCTGCCCCGGCTTCGCCGAGTCCAAGATCATCGAGCCGATCCGCGAGGCGATCACCGGCTACGGCGTCGAGATCATCCCGGCCGAGCGGGTGGCCGAGACCGTCGTCGGGCTGTTCGAGGGCGACATGAGCGGCGAGTGCTGGTTCGTGCAGGACCGCCGGCCGGCTGCGGCGTTCCGGTTTCGCAACGTGCCGGGGCCGGGGGACGGCGCGTAAAGTCCTGCGGCGGGCTGCCGTTGTGTGGGTCATGGACATGGATGCCCTGCCGTTCCTGCGTTCCAACCCCGCAGATGCCGTCTGGAGCGACGCGCCGATCCCTCCGTCCGACGTCATCGACGGGGCACCGCAGGCCCGCTCCGCCGCGCTGTCCTCCACCCCCGGCGACGGCATGGCGGTCGGCGTGTGGGAGTGCACCGCGGGCCGCTTCCACTGGCGCTACGGCTCGGACGAGACGATCACGATCGTCGCGGGCGAGGCGCGCGTGACCGCCGAGGACGGTCGGGTCGTCGTGCTGCGCGAGGGCGACTACGCGACGTTCGAGGCCGGCGACCGCGCGATCTGGGAGATCCCGGCGTACGCGCGCAAGGTGTGGGTGCACAACGTCGCCGTCTCCGTTCCGGCGCGGGCCGCGCGCAAGGCCCGCCTCGTGCGGCGCCGCCACGGGGTCGTCAAGCCGCTCGCGGCCGCGAGCGGCTCCTGCGGTGCGGTCGCCGGCATCGCCGCGGTGCTGCCGATCTGACCGGCCCGGTCCCCTGACCGGCGGGCCCCGACGACGCGGCGGCCGGCACGGTTCAACGGACAACATGCGCCGAGACGGCGGCCTGGGCTCGTGCCGAGACCCGGACCTGCCGATGGGCACGGACCAAGAGCAGTCTCCTTGACCAGGGCACCCCCGTCGCGAGGCGGGTCCGCAAAGCCACGGAACTCCGCCGGAGTCCGCCGGGTTCCCGAGGAGACGAACCGCCGTGTCGTCGGTCCCCGTCGGGGCAGTCGTCGCGGACCAGAGGACGACTAGGGGCTGCTCGCCACCAGGAAGGGCCTCATGTCCCCCCGCACCCCCCTCCCGCTCGCACGGCGCGCCGGAGCTGTCCTCGTCGCCGGCGTGGCCTTCGCCACGCTGCCGGCTGCCGCACACGCCGCCGTCGACCTCGGGACCGCGGGATCCTTCGCGGTGCTCGGCGGCCAGGCCGTCTCGAACACCGGGCCGTCGGTCATCACGGGCGACCTCGGGGTCAACCCCGGGAACGCGGTCACCGGCTTCCCGCCCGGCACGGTCAACGGCGCGGTCCACGCCGGGGACGCCGTCGCCGCCCAGGCGCAGAGCGACACGACGATCGCCTACGACGTCGCCGCGGGCGAGGCACCCACGGCGGACCTGACCGGCACCGACCTCGGCGGGCTCGTCCTCACGCCCGGCGTCTACCGCTTCGCCGCGAGCGCGCAGCTCACCGGCCCCCTCACCCTCGACGCTCAAGGCAACCCGAACGCCGCCTTCGTCTTCCAGGTCGGATCGTCGCTGACCACCGCGTCGGCGAGCTCGGTGCAGCTGGTCAACGGTGCGGCACCGTGCAACGTGACCTGGCAGGTCGGCGCATCCGCCACGCTCGGCACCGACACGCAGTTCGTCGGTGACATCCTCGCGCTGACGTCGGTCACGGCGACGACGAGCGCGGACCTGATCGGCCGCGCCCTGGCCCGCAACGGCTCGGTCACGCTGGACACCAACACCGTCACCACCCCGACGTGCGCCCCGCCCGCCGGTGGCGGGGCCGGCGGAGGCGGGGGCGAGCGGCGGCGGAGCCGGCGGCTCGGGCGGGTCCGGCGGGCCCACCACGCCGACGGTCACCGGCACCCCCGGCGGGTCCTGCCGGCACGCCCGCAGGCGCCGCTGGCGCGCCGGGCAGCGCGGGACAGCGCGGCCCCGTCGCGCAGCTCCCGCCGACCAGCCGGACGCGCATCCCGACCCGCAAGGGCACCGCAACGCTGCGCCCGCGGGCGCCGCGCTCCCCGCGCGCTCGCGCGGCCTGCACGACCGGCTTCACCGCCCGCGTCCAGGGCCGCATGATCAGGCGGGTCGTCTTCTCGCTCGCCGGCAAGCGGATCGCCACCCGCAACGGCCCGCGCTTCCGCGTCAGGGTCAGCCCGGACGCCGGGCGCCGCGGCACCCTGAAGGCCCGCGTCACGTTCAGGGACGCGACGCGCAGCAAGACCATGCGCTTCTCCTACCGCGCCTGCGCGGCCGCGGTCCTGCGCCCCACCATCGGCCCGTCGCAGTTCACCGGGTGACCCGCACCGCTCCGGGAGCCCGCCGTCTGCGCCGCGGGCTCCCGGCGGCGGGTGCGCTGGCCGCCGGCCTCGCCTTCGCCACCCCCGCCCAGGCCCGGACGGCCGTGCCCACGTCCCAGCCGACCGTCCGCCTGCTCGGCGTCCACGTGCCCCACACCCGCCCATCGCTGCGGGCGCCCCGGCTGACGCCGGTCCGGGCCCGCCGGCCACTGACGGGCGTGCGTACCGTCCTTCCCGATCTCGGTCGCCGGACGAGCGCCACGGGCCGTCGCTGGGTGCGCGTCGCCCTTCCCGGCCGGCCCAACGGCAGCCGCGGCTGGATCACGGCGTCCCGCACGCGGGCCGGGTCGACGCCGTGGGCGATCACGGTCAAGCTCCGCGCGCGCCTCGTCACCGTCTACCACCTCGGCAGGCCCGTGCGGCGCTTCCGCGCGATCGTGGGCGCGCCGCGGACGCCGACGCCGCGCGGCCGCTTCTTCGTCGAGGAGGCGCTCGCACTGCGCGCCGGCGACGCCGGCGGCCCGTACGCGCTCGCCACGAGCGCGCGCTCCGACGTCCTGCAGGAGTTCGAGGGCGGGCCGGGCCAGATCGCCCTGCACGGGCGCAACCACCTTCCCGGCGTCGCCGGCACCGCGGTCTCGCACGGCTGCATCCGGCTCAGCTCGACGGCCATCACCTGGCTGTCGCGCCGGATCGGCGCCGGCGTGCCGCTGCGGATCACACGGCGCTAGGCGCTTCGCCGACCCCGGCGCGGGACGCGGGGAGCGCGAGCAGCGCCCGCCGCGAGGACACGCCGAGCTTGCGGTAGATGTTGCGCGCGTGCGAGCGCACGGTCTCGATCGAGACGTGGAGCTCCAGCGCGATCTGGGCGTTGGCGCGGTTCTGTCGCAGCAGCAGCAGCACGTCGCCCTCGCGCGGGGTCAGCAGCGACGAGCGTTCGACCGTCGCCCGCGCCGTCACGGGCATGAGCTGCAGCTGCATCCCGCGCGAGGCGAGGTAGATCGCGTTGAGGAGGTCGCGGGCCTGGGTGTCGCGTGCGAGGCAGGCACTGGCGCCGAAGGCGAGCAGCTGGGCGGAGTCCACGCCGGAGAGCCCGTGTCCGAGCAGCACGAGACGCGTGTGCGGGTGGGCCAGGCGCAGCTCGCGGACGCGCGCCAGGCGGGGCAGTCCGCCGAGGTCGATCAGCCCGACCTGGGGCGCCGTGGCGCGCAGGACGACGTCGAGGCGGTCGGGGGCGACGTCGCGCGCGACGACCCGCACGTTCGGATCGCTCGCGAGGGCGGCGCCGAGCCCGAGCGCGAGGAGATCGTCGAAGCGCGAGATGGCGACCGTGATCGGGGAGGGGGTGGTCATGGGAGAGGGCGCCTCGACTGCGACGCGTGTGATGGCATCGGCATCCGCGCACGAAAGGGTGAGGACGACACCACCCGCATCTCACCTGTGGCCCCCACCCCAAGACCCCCTGCCGAGAGGGTGCCCGGGCGCGCGCGCTGCGCGAGGCTGCAAGGGTGCTCCTGGTCCTCCGCCTCCTCGCCGTGACGCTCGTCGCCGCGGCGCTCGCGGCGGCGCCGGCCGCGGCGGACGCCAAGCCCGCCGGGCGCAGCGCGCAGGCCGCCTCGAAGACCCCCGTTGCCCTCGCCCTGCAGGTGGCCGGCCGCACCTGGGGCGCACTGCCCTGCCAGGGCAGGGTCACCGTCAAGACCCGCCAGACCCTCCCGGGCGGCCTCGGCACCGACAGCAGCGCGTGGGCCGGCTTCGACACCCCGCTCGGCGCCAACGACCTCACCGCCCCGGCGAGCACCTACACCGCCTGCACGATCTTCCTCGGCCGGTCCCGCTGGCCGAGCCGGGCGAGCATGGTCGCCGACTGGGACCTGCTCTGCATGACCGTCACCCACGAGCTCGGCCACCTCCTCGGCCACCCCCACGACCTCGTCCCCGGCAGCCTCATGGCCCCGGTGTTCACCGACTACGCCGCCGAGCCCACCGGCTGCCGCACCACCCGCCCCGCTTGACGCCGCCGAAGCGCTGAGCCTCTAGCGTGCTCGCCGCCTGGAGCGGTGGCAGAGTCCGGCTGAATGCAGCTGCCTTGAAAGCAGCCGACCCGGCAACGGGTCCGGGGGTTCGAATCCCTCCCGCTCCGTCCGGGGTTCGGACTCTTGAAAACCATTGAGTCGGTAGCCCACCGACCACTTTCGCCCGCCCCATCCGTCTGAGCTCCCATGACCGAGATCCACGTACACGAGTTCGTCTCCCTCGACGGGGTGTTCGAGAACCCCGCGTTCACCGCGCCCTATGGGTTCACGCCCGCCATGGGTGAGCTGCTCGGCGGCATCACCGGCGGCTCGTCGGACATCCTGCTCGGCCGCAAGACGTGGGAGATGTTCTGGCCCGCGTGGTCGACCCGGTCCGCGGAGGACGACCCCGGCGCGCCGTTCTTCAACGACTCGCCCAAGCACGTCGTGACGTCCACGCTCGACGCGGTCGACGAGTGGAGCAACTCCCGCGTCGTCGGCCCCTACGACGCGGACGCGATCCGCGCGCTGAAGGAGCAGGCGGAGGGGAACATCTACGTCAGCGGCAGCGGGACGCTCGTGCGGGCGCTGCTCGCCGACGGCCTCGTCGACGCGCTCCACCTGCTCGTCTACCCCATCGTGCTGGGCCAGGGCGAGCGGTTGTTCCCGGACGGGATGGCCAACACGCAGCTCGCGCTCAACGGCTCGGAGGCGTTCGACAACGGCGTCGTGCATCTCGACTACGGGCCGGCGTAGACCGCGGTCGGCCGACCCGGTCAAACGGGCCCGCGCCGGTGTGGGACCCTGCAGCCATGACGACCGATGCCGACGTGCAAGCCCAGATCGACGCCCTCGAGACCGAGCGGGAGCAGCTGCGCGCCCGCGAGGGGGAGGGCGACCCGACGCTCGAGCAGGACGCGGGCCGGCTGGAGGAGATCCGCATCGAGCTCGACCGGCTGTGGGACCTCAAGCGTCAGCGCCAGGCGCGCCGCGACGCGGGCGAGGACCCCGATACCGCGACCGAGCGCGACGCCGGCACGGTCGAGGGCTATCAGCAGTAGCCCGCGCTACCCGGCGAGCTGCGCGGTGACGGCGAAGCTCGCCCGGTCGGCCCGGTAGAGGTCCGTCGCGACCTCGAACGGGACGCCGTCGACGTCGCAGGTGCGGCGCGCCAGCCGGATCACCGGGCTCCCGGCGGCGATCGTGAGGTGCCGCGCGGCGTGCTCGTCGGCCGAGACGACCTCGAACGTCGCCGACGCCTCGCCGACCACCACCCCCGCGCGCTCACGCAGCACCGCCCACAGCGAGCCGTCCAGCGGCCCGTCGAGCAGGTCCGGGCAGCGCGCGGCCGGGACCGACGTCGTCTCGAGTGCGAGCGCCTCGCCTGCGGCGCTGCGGACCCGCTGGAGCGTGTGCGCCCGTGCGTTCGGCGCGAGGCCGAGCGCCTCGCGCACCGCGTCGGGCGGCACGGCCGTCTCGGCCCACAGCAGCAGCGCCGACGGCTCGCGCCCGCCGCGCACGACCTCCTCGGTGAAGGACCCGATCCGCAGCGGGATCCGCGGCTCGGCCACGAACGTCCCGCGCGGCACCGACCGGTAGACGACGCCCTCCTGCTCGAGGAGGCGGACGGCCTGGCGGGCGGTCATCCGGCTCACGCCGTGGCGCTCGGCGAGCACGCGCTCGGAAAGAAGCGGCGCGTGCGGCGCCATGCCGGCCAGCGCCGCGCGCAGGTCCGCCGCGATCGCGAGGTAGGCCGGGCTGCGCAGGGGCATCGGGCGCGCTCAGCGCCCCCGGCGCGCCCGCAGCACCCGCAGCTCGACCGGCCCGCCGGCACGATCCACGCGGTCGGCCCAGCCCGGGTCGAGCCCGACGGAGCGCCCCGGCATGACCCGCGGCAGCCGGACCTGCCCGAGCGTGCGCCCGTCCTGGGCGGCACCGACGAGGACGTCGCGCAGCGGCTCGGTGGCGCGCAGGAGGAACGGGCGGGCGGGCGCCTCACCCGTGAGGGCGTTCGGGACGACCCAGTCCAGCGGCGCCGCGGCGCGGACGTCGACGACGGTCGGCCACGCCGCGCCCGACAGCACGCCGACCGCCACGCGCCGGCCGGTGAGCGCCGCGACGTCCGCGGTCTCCGCCCCGTGCAGGAGGTTGCCGACGGCGTGCACCCCGGGGCGGCTCGTGCGGCCCGCGGCGTCGACGCGCGGCCCGCGGGTGCCCGGGTCCAGCTCGAGCCCGCCGAGCACCGCGAGCTCGTGGTCGGGGATCCAGTCGCCCGTGAAGACGACGAGATCGCAGGCGACCCGCTCTACGGCGCCCGTCCCGAGATCGGTGAGCTCGACGGCCTCGACCCGACGGCGGCCGTGGATCGCGGTCACCGCCGTGCGGGTGCGCAGCGGGACGCGGAAGCGCGCGGCGGCCCCGAGCCGGAACGCCGCGAAGGACTGGTGGCGGCGGTGCTCCGTCGTCATCACCACGGCCTGCGCACCCCCGTGGGCGAGCGTCATCAGCGCCGAGAAGCTCACGTGCTCGGCGCCGACCACCACCGCGCGGCGGCCCGGCGTCGCGCCCGCGAGGTAGACGAGCTGCTGCAGCGTCCCGGTGGTCATCACGCCCTGCGGCCGCGAGCCCGGGACCCAGCGCGCGGAGCGCGGCCGCTCGCGGCACCCGGTGGCCAGGACGACCGCCCCGGCGGTCAGCGACTCGCGCCCGCCGGGCCCCGTGAGCTCGAGCGTGGGCTGCTCCCCGTCAGCCCAGCCGGTGACCTGCACGCCCGTGCGCAGCTCGGCACCGGCGGCGGCGGCGATCGCGGTCCAGCGCTGCGCGTAGTCGGGGCCGGAGAGGACGCGGTGCAGGTCCCGCACGCCGTAGCCCTGGTGGTGGGCGTGGCGCGGGATCCCCCCGGTCTCCGACTCGCGCTCGAGCACCACGACGTAACCCGCGCCGCGGCGGCGCAGCTCGGTCGCCGCCGCCAGGCCCGACGGTCCGCCACCGACCACGACGACGTCGGCCGCGGACGGCCGCGACCCGTCGGCCGTCGACGGATCGACGCGCGCCCCGCTCACTTCGGCGCCTCCCAGAGCGCCGCGGCGGACGGCCCGCCCGCCGCCTCGAGCTCCCGCGCGACGTGCGCCCCGCAGTAGAAGCCCTGGCAGCGGCCCATCAGCGCGCGGGTGCGCCGTCGCAGGCCGTCGAGGTCGCGCGGGGGAATCGCCGCCTGCGCGGCGTCGCGGATCTCCCCGCCCGTGACGCGCTCGCAGAAGCAGACGATGCGCCCGTACTCGGGGTCGGCCGCGATCCGCTCCGCCTGCGCGTAGGGGCGTGGGAACGCCTCGCCGAGGTTCGGCATCGTGATCGCCGGCAGGCCCTCGGGGCGCTCACGCAGCGCCAGGCCGGCGCCGTCGAGCCCGTCCCGCACCCATTCGCCGATCGCCATCGCCGCGGTCAGCCCGGTCGAGCGGATGCCACCCGCGACGACGTAGCCGCGGTCGGCGTGCACCTCGAGCTGGTAGTCGACGTGCTCGGTCGCGGCCCGCAGGCCGGCGTAGAGCGCGGTCACCTCGTGCTCGAGCAGCGCGGGCATCAGACGGGTCCCTTGCGCGCGCAGGCGCGCGAGGCCGTCCTGAGTCGAGCCGGTCGCCGTCCGGTCCTCGATGTCGTCGGCGGTGGGGCCGAGCATCACGTTGCCGAACACCGTCGGCGCGATCAGGACGCCCTTCGTCGTCTCGGTCGGGACGGGCAGCAGGACGTGGGAGACGAGCGGCCGCGCGAGCTTGTCGAACACCAGGAGCTCCCCGCGCCGCGGGACGATGGTGAAGCCGCTGAGCCCCGCCATGCGGTGGACGGCGTCGGACCCGAGCCCCGCCGCGTTGACGACCCAGCGCGCATGGAGCCCGCCGCGCGACGTCGCGACCCTCCAGCCGTCCCCCTCGCGGTCGAGCCCGGTGACCGCCTCGTCGCGACGCAGGTCGACCCCCGCCAGGACGGCCTGGGTGGCGAACGCCAGCGGCGGCGTCCACGGGCAGACGATGTGCTCGTCGGGCACCTCGAGCGCCGCGAGGGCGCCCGGGCCGAGGTGCGGCTCGCGCCGGCGCAGCTCGTCCTGCTCGACGCGCCGGACGCGGCGGTAGCCATTGGCCTCCGCGTTCGCGCGGATCGCGTCGAAGCGCCCCAGCTGCTCGTCGTCCCAGGCGACGAGCAGGGCGCCCGTGCGCTCGAGCGGGACCCCGACCTCCGCCGCGTAGGCCTCCAGCAGGTCGTGCCCGCGCGCGACGAGGCCCGCCTCGACCGTGCCCGGCTTGGCGTCGAAGCCCGTGTGCAGGATCGCGGTGTTGGCCTTGCTCGTCCCGGCGCCGACGTCGGGCCCGGCCTCCACGAGCGCGATCGAGAGGTCGAAGCGCGCGAGCTCGCGCGCGATGGCGGCGCCGACGTCCCCGGCGCCGATGACCGCGAGGTCGTAGGTGGGCGAGCCGCTCATCCGCGTCCCCGCTCGGCGACGAGCTGCGCAGCCGCGTCGAAGCGCGCCAGCTGCGCCGCCGCCTCGTCGGGCCCGATGCGCGGCTCGAACGTCGCCGCCGGCTGCCACGCCGGCACGGCCGCCGCTACCGACGTCACCGCGCCGGCGCCGAGCCGGGCGAGGGCGGCGAGGCCGAGCGCGGTCGCGTCCGCCGAGGGGTAGCGGTCGACGGGGACCTGCAGGAGGTCGGCCTGCGCTTGGAGCAGCCAGTCCGAGCGGCTGAGCCCGCCGTCGACGCGCAGGGCCCGCAGCGGGACGCCGACGTCGACGGCCATCGCCCGCCCGAGCAGCGCGATCTGCGCCGCGATGCCCCAGGCGACGGCGGCGACGAGGTCGTCCCCCGACGTGGCGAGCGTCAGGTCCAGCCACGCGCCCTGCGCGCCCGGCGCCCAGTGCGGCGCGCCCAGACCCGCCAGCGCGGGGACGAACACCGGGCGCTCCCCCGCCGGGCTCGCCGCGCCGCAGCGCCCGTCGAGCTCCGCCGCCGCGCCCAGCAGCCCGATCGACCGCAGCCAGGAGACCGCCGCGCCCGCCGTGTAGCTCTGCCCGTCGAGGCAGTAGACCGTCTCGCCCGCGGCCCGCCACGCGACGCACGCCGCCAGCCGCGACGCCGAGCGCGGCCGGGCGGTCCCGGCGTTGGCGAGGATGAACGCGCCCGTCCCGTAGGTGCACTTCGCCTCGCCCGGCTCCGTGCAGCGCTCGGCAAGCAGCGCCGCCTGCTGATCGACGGCCAGGCCGGTGACGGGGAGCGGCGGCCCGAACGCCGTTGTCGTTCCGATCGGCTCGTCGCAGGCGACGACAGGAGGAAGCGCATCGGCGTCGAGCCCGAACAGCTCGCACGCGCGCGCCGACCAGGTCCCCGCCTCGAGGTCGAGCAGCATGGTCCGGGACGCGGTCGCGGCGTCGGTCACCGCGACGCCGGCCAGCCGGTGGTTGACCCACGCGTCGATCGTGGTGATCACGCCGCCGTTCCCGTCGCGGCGACGCAGCCAGGCCTGCTTGGGGGCGGCGAAGTAGGGGTCCAGCGGGAGCCCGGTCAGCGCCACGAGCTCCGCCTCCGCGTCGGCGAGTCCGTCCGTCACGGCGACGGCCCGCCGGTCCTGCCAGGAGATCGCGGGCCCGAGCGGCTCGCCCGTGCGCGGGTCCCAGCGCAGCACCGTCTCGCCCTGGTTGCCGAGCGCGACGGCCTCCACCGGCACGCCCGCGGCGGCGATCGCCTCGCGTCCCGCGCGCTCGATCGACGCCAGCAGCTCGAGCGGATCCTGCTCCACGGCCCCGGCCGGCCCGGCCTGGGGGTGCACCGGTGCCGTCGCCTCCGCGACCGGGGTCCCGTCGTCGGCGACGACGATCGCCTTGGTCGCCGACGTGCCCTGATCCACGGCGAGGACGTGCATGCGCACATGGTATGGACCATGCGGCTGGACGCAACCCCCTTGTCCCCCCGGGAGCCCCGGTCTACGGTGGCCGCCCGAGCACCTTGGACGCGAGGTCCGAGGATCAGGGAGAGCGAGCCGCACCATCGAGACACGAATCACCACGCGCACCCGCCTGCGCCTCGGCGGCACGGACGGCACCGGCGGGACCGGGTCCTGATGGGCCGCCTGGAGGACAAGGTCGCGATCGTCACGGGCGCCGGCTCGGGGATCGGGCGGGCCACGGCGGAGCGCTTCGTCGCTGAGGGCGCGCGCGTCGTGGTCGCCGATCTGGACGCCGAGAAGGCCGAGGCGGTCGCTGGCGGCCTCGGCGACGCCGCCGTCGCGGTCGCGGTCGACGTCACCGACCCGGTCGCGGTGGAGGGGATGATCGGCGAGGCCACGGGGCGCTTCGGCGGCCTCGACGTCCTCCACTCGAACGCCGGCGTCCCCGAGCTCGTCAAGCCGCTCGCCGAGATCGGTCGCGACGAGTGGGATCACGTGCTCGCCGTCAACCTGACGGCGTTCTTCCACTGCGCCCAGGCTGCCGCGCCCGTCATGCGCGCGGCCGGCGGCGGGGCGATGATCGTCACCGCCTCGATCGCGGCGAACCGGCCGCGGCCGGGGATGGCGGCCTACGTCGCCTCCAAGACCGGCGTGATCGGCCTCGCGAAGGCCCTCGCGATCGAGCTCGCCGCCGACGCGATCCGCGTCAACGTCATCAACCCGGGCCCGGCGCTGACGCCGATGCTGGCCCAGTTCGGGTTCAGCGCGAACCCGGAGGAGGCCGCGCAGGAGCTCGCCGCGGCGCTGCCGCTCGGCGTCGCCATCGAGGCCGACGACATCGCCGCGGCAGCCGTCTACCTCGCCTCGGACGAGGCGCGCAAGGTCACCGGGCTCGTGCTGAACGTGGACGCGGGCCGGGACCTGTGACCCGGACGCCGCGGGTCGCCTGGCGGGTGCAGGCGGCGCTCGCCGGCTGAGGCCGACGTTCCCCACCGGGCCGGTAGGCTCTGTGTGGTGCGCACGATGTTCTCCTTCCCCCGGACGCTGAACGAGAAGGCGGTCCGGACCGTCGCCGGGGTCGTCGCGCTCGTGTCGGCCGTCGCGCTGGTGACCGGCTGGCACTGGCTGCTCGTGCCGCTGGCCTACGGCTTCGTCGCCCGGGTCCTGACGGGCCCGACGCTGTCGCCGCTCGGCCGCCTGGCCAGCGAGGTCGTCGGCCCCCGGCTCGGGGCCCCGGTGACCGTCTCCGGTCCGCCCAAGCGCTTCGCCCAGGCCATCGGCGCCACCGCGACGACCGTCGGGGCCGTCGCGTGGGGACTCGGATCGACCACGGTGCCGATCGTCGTGCTGGCGATGATGGTCGCCTTCGCGACGCTCGAGTCCGCCTTCCGCATCTGCGTCGGCTGCAAGGTCTTCGGCTTGCTGATGCGGGTCGGACTGGTGCCGGAGGACGTGTGCGCCGAGTGCACGGACATCTGGTCGCGCCCCGGCATGGCGCGCCCGGGCTGAGCTAGCAGCCGCGCAGCGGATCGCTCGCGCGTACGCGCCGCAGCGGCTGCCTGCAGGCACCGACCTGCGAGCGCTTCGTCGTCGTCCCGCTCTCCGGGTCTGTGACCTTGACGGTGCGCTCCCCCGTGAGGAGGTTCGTGCTCGTCGCCGTCACCCCGCCGGTCAGCCGGTCGCGGACGCGCTCGTCGTAGCCGATCAGGGTCGTGGCGCCCGCGCGCAGCCGCAGCCGGAAGGTCTGGGTGGTCACCTCGCGGCTGCCGGACTCCTGACGCACGACGAGCGAGCCGGCCTTGACCGACAGCCGGATGGGCGGCGTAGCGACCCCGAAGAAGGCCCCACCGCAGCGCGTGCACAGCAGGATCCGCTTCCCCGTGCCCGCCCCGGCGAAGCGCCCGCCCCCGGTCCCGCGCAGGATCACGAGGCGGCGCGGGCGCGCGCCGCCCTGGCCCGCTCGCGTGCGCCGAAGCACGAGGGCGCGATCGCTCCGCCCGTCCCCGTCGAGGTCGACCGCCTTCGAGCGGGCCAGCTTGAAGCCGGCCGGGACGAACGAGCTCACGGAGCCGTCGGCGTGTGCGGGAGGGGCGGTCGCCGCGCCCCCAGCCAGCAGGGTGACGGCGACGAGCAGGCGATGGCGCGACATGGGGCGGCGACGCTACCGCCTCGCCGCCCGGCCGCCAACGGCGGAGACCTGACCGGATCGCGGCGGCGACGACCGGTCAGGTGACCGCCTCGCGCGGCCTGCACAGCGGTCCTTTTGGCTATACCGCCACGCGTGACACCGCGGACACAGACCCTCCCGCGCGGTCGGCACGGGATCGAGCGCGAGGACATCCGCGCGCACCAACGCGCGCGCATCATCGACGCGACCATCGAGTGCGTCGCCGAACGGGGCTACCCGTCGACCACCGTCGGGCACATCGTGGCCCGCGCGCGGGTCTCGCGCGAGACCTTCTACGAGCTCTACGCCGACAAGGAGGCGTGCTACCGGGAGTCGCTGAACGCGACGATCGGGGACATCGACGCCGCCTTCAGCGCCGCCACCACCGACACCGGGGAGGCGCCCGCCGTCCGCCTGGAGCGAGGCCTGCGTGGCTACTTCGAGGCGCTGGCCGCCCGCCCGGCGCTCGCGGTGTGCTTCATCCTCGAGCGCCCGACGTCGCGGGTCATGACGGCGGAGGAGGCCACGGCCACGTCCGACACCGTGCGCCGCTACGCCGACGTCTACGGCCACCGCGACCCGTTCCTGATCCGGACCTACCTGGCCATGATCGACGGCCTCGTGCGCCAGTACGTCTGCGAGGACCGCACGGAGGAGCTGCCCGGGGTCCTCGACGACCTGATGCCGGTCGTCAAGCGCGTCCTCCAGCTCGAGGACTAGGCGGGCCGGTCGAGCCGCGCAGGACAAGCTCGACGTCGAGCCGCTGGCGCTTGGGCCCGCGACCCCCCCGCAGCTCCGTCGCCAGCGCGGCGAAGGCCACGGCGCCGAGGCGGGCGCCGTCGAGACGCACCGTCGTCAGCGGCGGGTCCAGCACCCGTCCCAGCGCGAGGTCGTCCATCCCCGCGATCGAGACGTCCCCGGGGACGTCGAGCCCGAGGTCGCGGGCGGCGAGCGCGGCCCCCGTGGCGATGATGTCGTCGTCGCCCACGATCACCGTGGGCGGCTCCTCGAGGGCGAGCAACCGGTGGGCGGCCTCCCGGCCGGCCTCGATCTCGACCGCCGTGACGACCTGCAGCGGCGGCTCGAAGCCGAGGCCCTCGGCCAGGCCGCCGGCGCGCCGCGCGAAGGTCTGCTCCGCCAGGCCGTGCCCGCGGCGGTCGAAGGCCAGGCCGTCGCGGCCCGCCTTGATGTAGCCGACGCGCGAGTGGCCGAGCTCGCGCAGGTGCTCGCCCAGCGCGCGGAAGCCGTCCTCGACCGCGAAGCGCACCGACACCAGGCCGCGGCCCTCGGACTCGACGACGACGATCGGGACGCCCCCGCGGATGGTCTCGGGCGGGAGGCCGGAGAACCAGAGCAGGCCGTCGATCGCGCCGGCCGCCCGCAGGGTCTCGTAGGCGTCGGCGTTGCCGTCGGCCGCGTCGATGAGCATCACCGCGTGGCCGATCTTGCGCGCCTCCGTCTGCGCGCCGTCGAGGACGAAGCCGAAGAACGGCTGGGTGACCATCGGCACCGCGAGGCCGACCGCTCGCGCGCTGCCGGTGCGCAGGGCCCGGGCGGCGGCGTTGGGGCGGTAGCCGAGCTCGGCGGCCGCAGCCCGGATCGCCTCCGCGCGCACCGGTGAGACGCGCCCTTCGCCCTTGCCGCTGAGCACCAGCGACACCGCCGACTGCGACACCCCCGCGCGGTCTGCGACCTCGCGCGACGTGATGGGTCGGTCGCGGCTCATCTCCCAGCAGTCTCCCACGCGCCCGCTCCCGTGCTCGACGTCACAGCGTCATACGTATATAGTCACACGTATGACCTCTGCCCGTTACCTCCTGGCGACCGCCTCGGTCGCCCTGCTCGCCTGGCTCGGCGCGAGCGCCGCGCTGGGCAGCGCACCCGCGTCGACGGACGCGCGTGCCTCCATCCCGGCGGCCTCCGTGGCCGTCGTCCAGGCGCCGGCCGGCGCCCTGCGGCCCGACGCCGCGGACGTCCGCGCGGCCACCGCCACGCCCGCCGGCTCGTGCCCGGCGCGCCGGTCGACGTCGTCACCGTGACCGGGACCGTCGACGCCCAGAACACCGTCGCGCGGCTCGCCGCCGAGCGGCCCGAGGCCCTCATCGTCGGCGCCGGCCCGCGACGTCAGCGGCGCACTGGCCTCGGCCCGCGAGGCCTGGCCGCAGCTGCGCGCCGTCGCCGCGCGCTAGCCCGCGACATCGAGATCGGTCCTGAGCCGCCCTGGGCGGTCTCAGACCGATCTCGCGGCTCAGGCCGCCTGCTCGAAGCGCTTGCGCGAGCGCTCCCTGGCCTTGGCCGCCTCGACCTCGCGGTCCTTCGGCGGCGCCGTCGTCACGAGGCTGTCGAGCAGCCCGCGCGACACGGCCGTCACGGCCGCGACGGCGGCGTCGAACGCGGCCTCGTTGGCCTTCGACGGCTTCGTCGTGCCGCTGATCTTGCGCACGTACTGCAGGGCCGCCGCGTGGACCTCGTCGTTGGTGGCGGGGGGCTGGAAGTTGTGGAGGGTGCGGATGTTGCGGCACATGCGCGCAACGGTACGCCGAAACGCCACGTCGATCCAGCGTCGATGGACTTCGCGTGACGCCGGGTTAGCCTCGCACGGGTGGGCCGTCTCCGCACCCCCGCCCTGATCCTCACCGTCGTCGTGTGCGCGCTCGCAGGCGCCTGGACCGGGCCGCGGCTGGCCGGGCCCGGCGTCTACGCGACGACCGTCGCCGACGTGCAGCTGCGCTTCGGCGTCACGACCCCGGGGCGGCGTGGCCTCGACCTCTACGTCCCGCTCGCGGACTGGGGGCTGCGCTCCGCGGTGACCGGGGCGCCGGTGCGGGTGCGCGCGGAGCCGCGGCGCATCAACCGTCCGGGCGTCGTGCGCACCGTCAGCGACCGCGACGCCGGCACGGTGCACGCCCTGCGGGCCGAGCTCGACGATGCGCTGCGCGCCGCACTGCTGCGCCACGCCCTGTTCGCCCTGGCCGGCGCGCTCTGCGGCGGTCTGCTCGCCGCGCTCATCTGGCACGCGGCGGGCGGACGCGGTCGGCGGCTGGCGCTCGCGCCCGCCGGCGCCGTCGGCCTGGTGCTCGTCCTCGGCGGTGGACTCGCCGCCTGGGGCGCGCTGACCTTCGACGGCAAGCAGCTCGACCAGCCGAACTACTACGCGTCCGGGATCGAGCTCGAGCGCATCGTCAGCCAGGCCGATGCCCTGCGTGCCTCCGGGGCGAAGTACTCCAGCCGCGTCGACAACGCGCTGCGCGGCATCTCCGGCCTGCTCGACGACTCCGGCGGCAACGCGAACCCGCTCTCGGCGCCCAAGCGCGGCGACACCCGCCGGCTCGTGCTGGCCTCCGACATCCACAACAACGTCCTCACCCTGCCGTCGCTGCGCCGCTACGCCAACGGCGCGCCGACGGTGCTCGCCGGGGACTTCACGGTCAACGGCGGCGCGATGGAGGCGCCGCTGGTGCGCCGCATGGCTGCGGTCTCGAAGACGGTCGTCGCCGTCTCGGGCAACCACGACTCCCCCGGGATCATGCGCCAGTTCGAGCGCGACGGCGTGACGGTGCTCGACCACACCGACGGCGTCAAGACGATCAGCGCCATCAAGATGACCGGGTTCGAGGACCCGCTCGCGTTCGCCGCCGGGGAGTTCCCGCGCGGCATCCGCGCCGGCATGAGCTTCGGCGACATCAAGAACGGCAAGGCGCTGCGCGAGGCGGCGATCGAGGAGCGCTGGCGCTGGTGGCGGGCGCTGCCGGAGCGCCCGCAGGTCCTGATCGTCCACCAGGAGGGGCTCGGCCGCGCCCTCGCCGAGCGGATCCAGGCGGCGGAGCCCGACGGCCCGCCGTTGACGATCCTCGTCGGTCACACCCACCGCCAGCGGATGGACCTCTACGGGCCCGTGACGGTCGTGAACTCCGGCTCGATCGGCGCCGGTGGCCTCTTCGGCATCGGGGAGCAGTCCGTCGGTCTCGCGCTGCTGGACCTGCGCCGCACCGACAACGCGCTGGAGGCGACGGACCTGATCTCCCAGAACCCGAAGACGACGGCGGCGCAGGCGCGGCGCGTGATCACCGACAGCCCGGACTGCGACGACACGCTCGTCTTCTGCCACGACGACGGCGAGGCCGATGCCGACGCCGAGCCGCCCGACGACAGCGAGCCGTCGCCGACGCCGACCGCGTCCCCTACCCCGTAGGTCCGAAGCGCTCGGCCGCGATCCGCTCCGGCGGATGGCCGAGCCCGACGAGCAGCCCGGTCACGTGCTCGACGAACGGCGTCGAACCGCAGACGAACACCCGCGCTCCCGGTCCGGGCCCGGCGGCGAGCATGGCCGCGTCGACCCGGCCGCGGTGGCCGTGCCAGACCGCAGGTGACTGCCGCGTGAAGGTGATCGCGGCGTCCTCCTCCGCGAGCTCGTCGGCGTAGATGAGGTCGGTGGCCGAGCGGGCGGACACGAGCAGATGCGCCGGGACGGCCACGCGTGCGCCGCGATCACGGCGGTGGCGCAGCATCGCCATCAGGGGGACGACGCCCGAGCCGCCACCGACCAGCAGCAGCGGGCCGCCCTCCTCGACGGTCCAGGTGAAGGGCGCGCCGATCGGGCCGCGCACCTCGAGCTGGTCACCGGGTCGCGCGATGCGCGCCAGCCACGGCGAGACCTCGCCCGTGAGCAGCAGCTCGACGGTCAGGGCGAGGTTCGGTCGCTCCGGCGGGGAGGCGATCGAGTACGAGCGCTGGGCCTGATAGCCGTCGTCGGCCGTGAGCCGCACGTCGACGTGCTGGCCCGGCCGGTGGCCCGGCCAGCCCGGGACGTCGAGCGTGATCGTGCGGGCGGTCGTCGTCTCCTGCCGGTGGCCGAGGAGCGTCGCGGTCCGCCACGCCGTCGCTAGTCGTTCCAGTACCGCTGCTCCTGCCACGGGTCGCCGCGGTCGTGGTAGCCCGCGCGCTCCCAGAAGCCGGGCTCGTCCTGCACGGTCACCGTCAGGCCCTGCACCCACTTCGCGCTCTTCCAGAAGTACAGGTGCGGGACGAGGAGGCGGGCGGGACCGCCGTGCTCGGGGGCCAGCGGCGCGCCGTCGAACTCGTGCACGACCCAGGCCTTGCCGCCGGTGAGGTCGGCGAGCGGCAGGTTGGTCGTGTAGGCGCCGGCGGCGTGGACGAGGACGAACTCCCCGCCGGGCTGGGCCCCGTCGAGCAGGGTGTCGACGGAGACGCCGCGCCACGTGGTGTCCAGCTTCGACCACTTGGTGACGCAGTGGATGTCCGTGGTGACGGTCTCCTGCGGGAGGCGGAGGAGCTCGTCCCACGTCCAGCTGCGCGCCGCCGCGACCGCGCCCTGGAGCGTGAAGGTCCAGGCGGCGCGGTCGATGCGGGGCGTCGGCCCGATCGAGAGGACCGGGAAGTCGCGCTCGACGTACTGGCCGGGCGGGACGCGAGTGGGATCGACGGGCGGGCGCCGGCCACGGAAGCCGCGCGACACGGGGGGCATCGCGCGAGACTACCGAGGCGTGCCCGCCCGTCGGCGGGGCTAGTTGCTGACGGCCTCGAGCACGCCCTTGCGGCCCTCGTGCGAGGACTCGTAGCGCTCGACCTGATCGGCGCGATCGGGGTTGTTGGAGACCTTCTCCTTGACCTCGTCGACCGTCATCTTGTCGTAGCCGCGGAAGGGCTCCTTGATGCCGGCTTCCTTGCCGGCCTTGTCAGCGGCGGACTTCGCCGTCGACTTCGCGGCGGCCTTCGTGCTGCCGGCCTGGTCCTTGGCGGCCGTGCGCGTGCGCGCGGCCGACTTCTTGGCCTTGCGCTCGGTCTTCTTGGCGGTGCGGCGGGTCGCGTCCGCGGCGCCGGTCTGGGAGACCTTGAAGTCGCGGTCGCCGACGACGGCGGCGGCAAGGGCGGGGATCTGGCCGCGCAGGCGCTCGAGCATGCGCTCCTCGTCCTTGCGGATGGAGGCGGCCAGCTCGGCGGTCTGACGATCACCGGCGGACTTGGCGACCTGCTCGAGGGCGTCGTAGGTGGCGATCTCGAGGGCCTCGGTCGCGCAGGCGTCCTTGGCGTTCTTGAGGACCTTCTCGTGCCCGCCGGAGCCGCGGACGAGATCGATCGGCGTCTTGGCGAAGGCGAGGCCCTGCGCGACGACGGACTGCGTGGCGGCGACGACGGCGCCACCGACGACCTCGACGGTGCTCGAGCCCTCGCCCAGCTCGCTCATGCGACGCTGGAGGCGGGCGGCGTGATCGCGGGTCTCCTCGAGGTGCTTCTCGAGGCCCTGGCGCAGCTCGCCGCGGGGAGCCACGGCGATCTGGGACTGCAGGACGCGGACGAGGCCGACCTCGGAGGCGTGGGCCTCGGCGAGGTACTGGTTCAGGGTGGTGTCAGTGGAAGTCATTACTTCTAAGTTGCCCGGTGGCCCGGGGGCCGCACACCACCGATGTCAGGGGATCAGCCCTGGCGCTCCGTGCGCTTGCGCACGTAGGATCGCTCCGTGCCCACCATGTCGCTGGACCAGCTCAAGGCCGCCGTCTCGGACGGGACGGTCGACACCGTTCTGCTGGCCATGACCGACATGCAGGGCCGCCTGCAGGGCAAGCGGCTCTACGCGCAGCACTTCCTCGACGAGGTGCTCGGCAACGACGCGGAGGGCTGCAACTACCTCCTCGCGGTCGACGTCGAGATGAACACGGTCGACGGCTACGCGCTCACGTCGTGGGAGTCCGGCTACGGCGACTTCGTGATGCGCCCGGACGTCGGCACCCTGCGCCCGATCCCCTGGCACGAGGGCACCGCGCTGATCTTCGCCGACGTGCTCGATCATGAGGGCACGCCCGTCGGGCCGTCCCCCCGGCAGGTGCTCAAGCGCCAGCTCGAGCGCCTCGCCGAGCGCGGCTGGGGGGCCAACGCGGCGACCGAGCTCGAGTTCATCCTGTACGCGGACTCCTACGAGGCCGCACAGGCCAAGCGCTACGTCGACCTCACGCCGGCCAACCTCTACAACGTCGACTACTCGCTGCTGGGCACCGCGCGCGTCGAGCCGCTGATCCGCCGCATCCGCAACTCGATGGCCGGGGCCGGCCTGACGGTCGAGAACTCCAAGGGCGAGTGCAACTTCGGTCAGCACGAGATCAACTTCCGCTACGCCGACGCGCTCAAGACCGCCGACGACCACGCGCTGTTCAAGCTCGGGGCGAAGGAGATCGCCGCCCAGGAGGGCTCGGCGATCACGTTCATGGCCAAGGTGGACGAGCGCGAGGGCTCGTCCTGCCACGTGCACCTGTCCCTCAGCGCCGAGGACGGGGGCGACCCGCCGTTCGCCGCCGACGAGTCGATCTTCGACGCGTTCCTGGCCGGCCAGCTCGCCGCCGTGCGCGAGCTCACTCTGCTCCACGCCCCCAACGTCAACTCCTACAAGCGCTTCGCAGCGGGTTCGTTCGCGCCGACTGCGGTCGCCTGGGGTCGCGACAACCGGACCTGCTCGCTGCGCGTCGTCGGGCACGGGCCGGCCAAGCGGATCGAGCTGCGTTCGCCGGGCGCCGACGTCAATCCCTACCTCACCCTCGCCGCGATGATCGCGGCGGGCCTGCACGGGATCGACCAGGGGCTCGAGCTCGAGCCGGCGCTGGCGGGCAACGCCTACACGTCCGACAAGCCCACCCTGCCGGGCAACCTGCGGGAGGCGCAGGGGCTGTTCGCGGCCTCTGACGTGGCCCGCGCGGCCTTCGGGCAGGAGGTCGTCGACCACTACGTCAACGCCGCCCAGGTCGAGCTGGACGCCTTCGACAGCGCCGTGACCGACTGGGAGCGCTTCCGCGGCTTCGAGCGGTTGTAGGGCGGTTTGACCGCCGGGCCATTGACCCGGTGGGCCGGGCCTGTTTAGGGTCGCTTCATGTCATCGGTCGACGAGCGCCAAGGCGCAGACGAGAAGCGCCTCGCAGAGCTCGGGTACACCCAGGAACTGGAGCGCAGCTGGAGCGGCTTCCAGAACTTCGCCATCTCGTTCACGATCATCTCGATCCTGGCGGGCTGCTTCACGACCTACGGCCAGGCGTTCAACAACGGGGGTCCGGTCGCGATCTCCTGGGGGTGGCCGCTGATCTCGATCCCGATCCTGATGATCGGGTTCTGCATGTCCGAGCTGGTGTCGGCCTACCCGACCGCCGGCGGGATCTACTGGTGGGCGGCGCGACTCGGCGGCGCCGGGTGGGGCTGGTTCACCGGCTGGTTCAACCTCATCGGCCTCGTGGCGGTCTGCGCGTCGGTGGACTACGGCGCGGCGACCTTCCTCAACACGCTGTTCGGCCTCTACGACTTCGACCTGTTCAAGGGCGCGTCGGACCCGTCGCCGTTCGCCCGCGGCACCTTCGTGCTGTTCCTGCTCATCCTCGCCCTGCACGCCACGATCAACATCCTCGGCAGCCACCTCGTCGCGCGCGTCAACTCCATCTCGGTCTGGTGGCACGTCGCCGGCGTCGCGATCGTGATCGGCATCCTGGTCTTCGTCCCCGCCCAGCACGCGAGCTTCGACTACGTCTTCACGCACCGGATCAACAACTCCGGCTTCGGCGGCGGCATGTACTGGTTCTACGTCCTGCCCCTCGGCTTCCTGCTGACGCAGTACACGATCACCGGCTTCGACTCCTGCGCGCACATCTCCGAGGAGACCCAGGGCGCCTCCGACGCGGCCGCCAAGGGCGTGTGGCGATCGATCTTCTACTCGGCGGTGATCGGCTGGTTCCTCCTGCTGGCGTTCACCTTCGCGGTCTCCGACGAGGCCAAGGTCCTCGACGGCGGCGGCAGCGCGATCGCCGTGTTCACCGCGGCCATGGGCACCGGCGCGTCGGTGAAGATCATCATCTTCATCTCGGCGATCGGCCAGCTGTTCTGCGGCAACGCCTGCCTGACGAGCGCCTCGCGCATGACCTACGCGTTCTCGCGTGACGGCGCCATCCCGGGGTGGCGGCTGTGGAGCAAGGTCAACCACCGCAAGATGCCGGTCAACGCCGTCTTCTTCATGGTGTTCTTCGCCGCGCTGCTGACCGTGCCGACCCTGTTCCCGAACAAGGACGGCGTCCCGATCGCGTTCTACGCGGTCGTCTCGGTCGCGGTGATCGGGCTCTACATCGCGTACGTGATCCCGATCTACCTGCGCTGGCGGATCGGTGACGACTTCGAGGTCGGGCCGTGGAACAACGGCCGCAAGTACAAGTGGATGAACCCGCTCGCGACGGTCTGGGTGGTCATCATCACGATCATCTTCATCCTCCCGACGGTGCCGGCCGGCGTGCCGTTCTCGAAGGACTTCTCGTGGCAGTCGGTCAACTACGCGCCGATCGTGACGGGCGGCGTGTTCATCGCCGTCGGCCTGTGGTGGCTGCTCGGCGCCAAGCACACGTTCACCGGCCCCAAGAAGACGGTCCGGGAGCTGGACGAGGAGATCGCCCTCGACGCCTAGCGTTGCGCGGGTGAGCACCGACACCCTGACCGTCCTCGAGCCGGCGACCGCCGAGACGCTCGTGGAGGTCCCCCGCGCGGGGATCGAGGAGACCGACGCCGCAGTCGCGCGCGCCAAGGCGGCCCTGCCCGCCTGGCGCGCGGTGAGCCCGACCGACCGGGCGAAGCTCCTGGCGCGCATCGCGGCCGCGATCGAGGGTGACCTCGAGCGGCTGGCGACGCTCGAGGCGCGCAACGCGGGCAAGCCGATCGCCAACGCCCGCGGGGAGATCGGCATGGCCGCCGACACGTTCCGCTACTACGCCGGGGCGCCGGAGCGGCTCCTCGGCGACACGATCCCCGTGGCGGGTGGCGTCGCGATGACGTTCCGCGAGCCGCTCGGCGTCGTCGGCCTGATCACGCCGTGGAACTTCCCGCTCGCGATCGCGTGCTGGAAGATGGCGCCGGCGCTGGCCGCGGGCAACACCGTCGTGCTCAAGCCGGCCGAGCTGACGCCGCTGACGTCTTTGGCCTTCGAGCGCCTGGCCGTCGAGGCGGGCCTGCCCGAGGGCGTGGTCAACGTCGTCGCCGGGCCGGGCTCCACCTGCGGCAACCGGCTCGTCGAGCATCCCGACGTCGCGAAGGTCGCCTTCACGGGCTCGACGGAGGTCGGCCGCCGGATCGCGGCGGGCGCCGCGGCGACGATCAAGCGGGTCACGCTCGAGCTCGGCGGCAAGTCGGCCAACGTCGTGTTCGCCGACGCCGACATCGAGGCGGCTGCCGCAGCGGCGCCGATGGCCGTCTTCGACAACAACGGCCAGGACTGCTGCGCGCGTTCGCGCATCCTCGTCGAGCGCTCGGCGCTGGACGCGTTCATGGCTGCCCTCGAACCGCACGTGACGTCGATCCGGGTCGGCGACCCGCTCGATCCGGCGTCGGAGATGGGGCCGCTGATCTCCGCGCAGCAGCGCGATCGCGTCGCGTCGTTCGTGCCCGAGGGGGCGCCCGTCGCGATCCGCGGCACGGCGCCGGACGGCCCCGGCTTCTGGTTCCCGCCGACCGTGCTGTGCCCCGTAGAGCGCGACGACCGCGCCGTCACGGAGGAGATCTTCGGGCCGGTCGTGGCCGTGCTCCCGTTCGACGACGAGGCCGACGCGGTGGCGATGGCCAACGACTCGATCTACGGCCTCTCGGGCTCGGTGTGGACGCGCGACGGGGCCAAGGGCATGCGCGTGTCCCGCGCCCTCGAGAGCGGCAACCTCTCGATCAACTCGAACTCGTCCGTGCGGGTGACCACCCCGTTCGGCGGCTTCAAGCAGTCGGGGGTCGGACGCGAGCTCGGCCCCCACGCGACGGACCACTACACGGAGGTCAAGACGATCTTCATGGCGACGGAGGGCTGACGGATGGCAGGCAGGCTGGACGGCAAGGTCGCCGTCATCACGGGGGCCGCGAGCGGCATCGGCGCCGAGACCGCGCGGCTGTTCGGCGCCGAGGGCGCGACGGTCGTCGGGGTCGACCTCTCCGAGTCCGGCGTGGTCGGGGACTTCGCGATCGCCGCGGACGTCGCGGACGAGGAGTCGGTCGTCGACCTGTACGTGCGGGCGCGGGAGAAGTTCGGCCACATCGACGTGCTGTTCAACAACGCGGGGATCAACCCGACCGACGACGGGTCGGTGCTCGACACGCCGCTGGACGCGTGGCAGCGGGTGCAGGACGTCAACGTGCGCTCCGTCTTTTTGTGCTGCAAGCACGGGATCCCGCACCTGCTCGAGAACGCGGGGCCGCAGAAGGGCTCGGTGATCAACACCGCGTCGTTCGTGGCGGTCATGGGCGCGGCGACCTCGCAGATCTCCTACACGGCGTCGAAGGGCGCCGTGCTCGCGATGTCGCGCGAGATGGGCGTCCAGTTCGGCCGCCAGGGCGTGCGCGTGAACGCGCTGTGCCCCGGTCCGGTGGACACGCCGCTGCTCCAGGAGCTGTTCCTGTCGGACCCGGCGAAGGCGGCGCGCCGGCTGGTGCACCTCCCGATGGGGCGCTTCGCCGAGTCGCACGAGATCGCCAAGGCCGCGCTGTTCCTCGCCTCCGACGACTCCTCCTACATGACCGCGAGCACCTTCCTCGTCGACGGCGGCCTGTCCGGGGCCTACGTCACCGCGCAGGTCATGGAGTAGCCCCGCAGCGATGAACGACGCGCTTCCCGCCCGTGCCCGTGCCGTCGTGATCGGCGGCGGCGTGGGCGGCTCGAGCGTCGCCTACCACCTCGCCAGGCTCGGGTGGGGCGACGTCGTCCTGCTCGAGCGCCACGCCCTCACGGAGGGCACGACGTGGCACTCGGCCGGGTTCGTCGGCCAGCTGCGCTCGTCGATCTCGCAGACGCGGATGATCATGTACTCCGCGTCGCTCTACGACGAGCTCGAGCGGCTCACGGGTCGCGACCCCGGCTGGCACGGCGTCGGCGGCCTGCGCCTGGCGATGACGCCCGAGCGCGAGGAGGAGCTCGCGCGCTCGGCGGGCTCCGCGACGACCTACGGCCTCGAGCTCGACCTGCTCTCCGGGGAGGAGACGCAGGCCATGCTCCCCCTGCTCGACGTCACCGGCGTGCGGGCCGCGGCCTGGCTGCCGGGCGACGGCTACCTGGACCCGGAGGCGCTCGGCCTCACGCTGGCGGCGGGCGCGCGCGAGCACGGCGTGGCGATCCACGAGCACACCACCGTCACCGCCATCACGACGACCGGGGGCCGTGCGACGGGCGTGCAGACCGATCGTGGGTCGATCGAGGCGGAGGTCGTCGTGGTCTGCGCGGGCGCTGCCTCCCGCGCGGTCGCGGCGCTCGGCGGGGCGACCGTCCCCGTCGTGCCGATGCGCCACCAGTACGTCGTCACCGAGCCGCTCGACGTCCCCGCCGACACGCCCACCGTGCGCGACCCCGATCGCATCACCTACTACCGGCCCGAGGCGTCCGGCGGATGGCTCGTCGGCGGCTACTCGCGCGCTCCCAAGCCCGTCGACGCGCTCGACCCCCTGACCGCCCCGCGCCACCTGTTCGACCCCGACCCGGATCCGTTCACGGAGTCCTGGGAGGGCGCGCAGGAGCGGGTTCCGGCCCTGCGCGACGCCGAGTGGGCGAAGGTCGTCAACGGCGTCGAGGCCTTCACGCCCGACGGCGAGTTCTGCCTCGGCGAGACGGAGGTCGACGGCCTGTGGGTCGCGGCGGGCTTCTGCGTCCACGGCCTCGCCGGCGCCGGCGGCGTGGGCAAGGTGATGGCCGAGTGGATCACCGACGGCCGCCCGGAGTGGGACGTCGCCGCGATGGACGTCCGCCGCTTCGGCGCCCACCACCGCTCGCGCGCGTTCGCTCGCACCCGCGCGCTGGACGCCTACTCGCGCTACTACGACGTCGTCTACCCCGGCGAGGAGCACGACGCCGGCCGGCCGCTGCGCCGCTCCCCCGCCTTCGCGCGCCTCGACGCGCTCGGCGCCGCCTGGGGCGAGAAGAGCGCCTGGGAGCGCCCGAACTGGATCGGGGCCAACGCCGCGCGGGGGGACGAGGCCCTGCGACCGCGCGGCTGGGCCGGGCGCAACTGGTCGCCCGCGATCGGCGCCGAGTGCGCGGCCACCCGCGACGCGGTCGCCCTGTTCGACCAGTCGAGCTTCGCCAAGCTCGACGTCGAGGGCCCCGGCGCGACCGCGGCCCTGCAGCGCCTGTGCGCCAACGACATCGACAAGCCGCACGGAACCGCGGTCTACACGCAGCTGCTCAACGCCAGGGGCGGGATCGAGGCCGACCTCACCGTCACCCGCGTCGGCGACGAGCGCTACCGCGTCGTGACGGGCACCGCGTTCGGGCGCCGCGACGGGGACTGGATCCGCCGCGGCCTGCCCGCCGGCGTGCGCCTGACGGACATGACAAGCGCCCGCGCGTGCTTCTGCCTCTGGGGCCCGCGGGCCCGGGACGTGCTGCAGCCGCTCACCGACGCGGACCTCTCGCACGCCGCGTTCGGCTTCCTCCGCGCCCGCGAGATCAGCGTCGGCGCGGTCCCCGTCCTCGCCCAGCGCATCACGTTCGTCGGCGAGCTCGGGTGGGAGCTGTACTGCCCCGCGGAGTACGGCGCCGCCCTGTGGGACCTCGTGTGGGACGCGGGCGCCGAGCACGGGATCGTCGCCGGCGGCTACCGCGCGATCGACTCGATGCGGCTCGAGAAGGGCTACCGCGTCTGGGGTGCCGACATCGACGCGGTCACGACGCCGGACGAGGCGGGCCTGTCGTTCGCCGTCGCGTGGGACACCGACTTCGTCGGCCGCGACGCGCTGCAGGCCGTGCGCGATGCGGGGGGTCCCGAGACCCGCCTGCGCTGCCTCGTCCTCGACGATCCGCTCGCGGTCTGCCTCGGCAACGAGCCGGTGCGCCTGGACGGAGACCCGGTCGGTCGCGTGACCTCCGGCGGCTACGGCCACCGGGTGCAGGAGAGCATCGCCTACGCGCTGCTGCCGGCCGCCGTCGACGTCGGCGCCCGCGTGGCCGTCGACGTCTTCGGCGCCCGCGTCGGCGCCACCGTCAGCGCCGAGCCACGCTATGACCCGAAGCTGGAGCGCGCGCGGGCGTGATCGACCCCGCGGTCCTGGCCGCCGTGCCCGGTGTGGTCGAGGCGATCGAGCCGCTTCCCGGCGGGCTGACCAACGACAACCGCAAGGTCACCACCGACGCGGGCTGCTTCGTCCTGCGCCGCTGGTCGCAGGACAGTGGCCTCCTCGCGATCGACCGCGACCACGAGCAGGCCAACTCCGCGCGTGCCGCGGCCACCGGCGTCGGTCCCGAGCTCGTCGCCTACCTCCCCGAGCATCGCGCGATGGTCTTCGAGTTCCTCGACGGGCCCACCCTGAGCGCGGAGGACCTGCGCACGGGCGCGCACACGACGCGGGTCGCGCACGCGTGCCGCACCCTGCACGGCGGCGAGCGCTTCGAGGGCGACTTCGACATGTTCGCCGTCCAGCGGCGCTACCGCGAGCTCGTGCGCGAGCGCGGCTTGCGCCTGCCCGACCGCTACGACGAGTTCGCCCCGCAGGTCGAGGCGATCCGCGCGGCCTTCGCCGACCGCCCGGAGCCGACCGTCCCCTGCAACAACGACCTCCTTGCCGAGAACTTCATCCTCCAAGGCGACCGCGTGCGGATCATCGACTACGAGTACGGCGGCAACAACGAGGCGTCCTTCGAGCTCGGCAACGTCTGGAGCGAGTCCGTCCTCACCCTCGCCGACCTCGACGCCCTGCTCGTCGCCTACTGGGGCGAGCGCCTGCGTCACAAGCTGGCCCGCGCGCGCCTGTGGGGCCTGATGAGCAAGTACGGCTGGACCCTGTGGGCCTCGATCCAGGACGGCGTCTCGACCATCGACTTCGACTTCTGGGCCTGGGGGATGGAGAAGCACGAGCGCGCCGTCGCCGAGTTCGACGACCCCGGCTTCGACGCGCTCCTCGACGAGGCCCGCCGGGCGGACTGACTAGCCGCGCCCGTAGGGGTCGACGTAGACGTCGTCGATCTGGGCTGCGCCGCTGACGGCGGTGAAGCGGAACTGCACCGGGGCGGCCTCGCCGACGGTCCAGGGGACGTCGATGGCGAGGTTGGGCGACGGGGCCCAGCCGCTCTCGGGCCGGAAGGACGAAGCGTCGCGGGCCTGCACGGCGCCGGTGTCGTCCAGGAACAGGACCTCCGCCTTGAGCGCCGGCCGGCTCGTGCCGCGCCGGGAGGCGCCGCGCGCGAACAGCCGGAAGTGCGGGTAGGTCTCGTCGATGCACATCGGCGCGCTCGTGGCGACCGCGCCGGGCGGCAGGGCCAGCGAGTTCACGCCCGGTGCCCCGATGTCGAAGGGCTGGTTGCCGTCGACGACGGCGGCGCCGCCGGAGAGCTGCCAGCCGTCGGCCTCGAAGTCACCGGCGGGGGCCAGCGCGTAGTCGGCGGCGTCGTCCCAGGCGATGAAGGGGTTCGTGAGCGCGTGCTCGACGACGCACCCCTCGGGGTTGACCGGCGCAGCGTGGGCGGCGGGCGCCGCGACGGCGGTCACCGTGGCGGCGGCGACGGCTGCAGCGGCGGCAAGCAGACGGCGACCGCGCGGGCGGACGGGGATGACGGGCGGCATGGGACCTCCGAAGGGGCGATGGGGCGGGGCGGGGACGGCGGACTGCTGGGGTGGTCCTCCATCGGTCACGGGGTCCTCGCAGGATGATCGGGGGCCTCGGCGCGTGGACACATGGGCCGTCGCCGGCCGTCCTCGACCGACGCAGACCGCGTCCGGTTGCTCAAGTTCGCGGCTGGGGCACCGACACCCGAAGTGGATGGTTGACGACCCGGTCCATTCCGCACGCAGCATCGAGGACCTCGCCGAGGGGGCCCGCAAGCGCCGCGCGACGCCCCGCACGGAGCGGCGAGAGCTCGCGACGGAGTCGATCGCCGCCACGACGTTCCTCGTGCTCGCGGCCGTGCTGTTCGCCGCCTTCGACGGGGCGTCGGCCGAGCTCGGCGTCGCCGCGCTGCTGTGCGCGGTGGGCGCCGTCCTCGTCGGGATCGAGTTCGAGGTCGGCGAGGGCGGGACGCGCCCGCTGCAGCTCGTGCTCCCCGCGATGCTCGTGCTGCTGCCCGCCGGGGCCGTCCCGCTCGTGCTCGGCGCCGCCTTCGTCCTCCCCCGCGCGGCACTGGCGCTCGCGCGCCGCGGCCCGGCGCACCGGATCGTCTCCTCGTGCGCCGACGCCCTCTTCTGCCTCGCGCCCGTGCTCGTCGTCGGGCTGCTCGGGCTGCCCGGCGACGTCACGGCCGGCGTGCTCGTCGTCACGGCCGCCACCGCCGGGCAGTTCGCGCTGGACTTCCTGGCCGGCGCGCTGCGCGTCCGCCTCGGCCCGGGCCTGCCGGTGCGGGTCCTGTACGCGCCGTTCGCCTGGGTGTGGCTCGTGGACCTGCTGCTGCTGCCAACCGGCCTGGCCGCCGCCGCGCTCGCCGACGGGCGGCCCCTGCTCGTGCTCGCCGTCCTCCCGCTCGCCGGGCTGCTCGCCGTCTTCGCCCGCGAGCGGCGCGGGCGCATCGACAACGCCGTCGCGCTGCAGCATGCGGCCCAGGCCGGGAAGGCCCGGCTGCAGTCGATCGTGCGCAACGCGTCGGACCTGATCGCGATCGTCACGCCCTCCGGCCACCTCGAGACGCTGATCGGTGCCGTGGACCCGGTGTTCGGCGCCGACCCCTCCGCCGCGGAGGGCAGCGCCCTGGCCGACCACGTCCACCCCGACGACGCCGCCGGCGTCGCCGCGTGGCTGGCCGCCGCCGCCGCGAAGCCCCTCGCGCACTCGCTCGAGGCCGAGTGGCGCCTGCGTCACGACGACGGCACGTTCCACCACGTCTCGGCCGTGGCCACCAACCTGCTCGAGGACCCCGACGTCGCCGGCCTGGTCCTGATCGCCCGCGACGTCGACGCGCGCAAGGCGTTCGAGGCGCAGCTGCGTCACCGCGCCTTCCACGACCCGCTCACCTCCCTGGCCAACCGCGCGCTGTTCTACGACCGCGTCGAGCACGCGATCGCCCGCGGTGAGCGCGAGGGCCGGCCCGTCGCGGTGCTCTACCTCGACCTCGACGACTTCAAGGCGGTCAACGACCGCGCGGGCCACGCCGCGGGCGACGAGCTGCTGATCGCCGTGGCCGGGCGGCTCGGAAGCGCGCTGCGCTCCGGCGACACGCCCGCGCGCCTGGGTGGGGACGAGTTCGGCATCCTGCTCGAGTCCGTCAACGGGCCCAACGAGGCGGTCACCACCGCGGAGCGGCTGCTCGCGACGCTCGCGGAGCCCTACGACGTCGGCGGCGACCGCGTCACCGTGTCGGCGTCCGTGGGCATCGCCCTGTCGGACGGCCTCGAGGCCGAGGTGGAGGAGCTGCTGCGCCGCGCCGACGTCGCGATGTACGCGGCCAAGGCCAACGGCAAGCGGCGCCTGGAGCTCTTCGCCCCCGCTCTCGACGTCGCCGATCCGCGCAGCGGCGAGGGCCGGCCGATGTGGTTCCAGACCGCGGCGGCCCAGCGCGAGGAGGTCGTCTCGATGCTCGAGGACGAGCACGCGCTGACGATGGTCTTCCAGCCGCTCGTGGACCTGCGCACCGGCCGGGTCGCCGGCTACGAGTCGCTCGCGCGCTTCAACGACGCGCTCGGTCGGCCCCCGAACGCGTGGTTCGCGCAGGCCCACCGCGTGGGCCTCGGCTACGAGCTCGAGGCGAAGGCGCTCGCAGCCGCCCTCGCGCACCGCGACCGGCCCGCCGGGACGTTCCTGACCGTCAACATCAGCCCGTCCGCGCTCCTGTCGGAGACGGTCGCGCAGATCCTCCCCGAGCGCCTCGACGGCATCGTGGTCGAGATCACCGAGAACGAGGCGATCGCCGACGACCCGGAGGTCGCGGCCGTGCTCGCGGCGATCCGCTCCCGCGGGGCGCTGCTCGCCGTCGACGACACCGGTTCGGGATACGCCGGCCTGCACCACATCATGCGGCTGTCCCCCGACGTGATCAAGCTCGACCGCTCGATGGTCGCGGGCGTCGCCCACGACCCCGTCAAGGGCGCCCTGATCGAGTCCTTCGTGCGCTACGCCCGCGAGATCGACGCCGTGGTGTGCGCGGAGGGCATCGAGGAGATGGACGACCTCGCCCGGCTCGCCGACCTCGACGTCGCCCTCGGGCAGGGCTACGGCCTCGCCCGCCCGGGCGCGCCGTGGGCCGCCCCCGCGCCCGAGGCCGTCGCCGCCTGCCGCACGTCGTTCGACCGCACGCTGGCCGGGACACCCGACGGCCAGACCGAGCAGGGCACGACCGACGGCCGCCTCGAGCTGCTCACCGAGCTGCTGGCCCAGGCTCGGGAGGTCGCCGACGTCGAGCGCGCCCTGTCGACCGTGGCCGGCGAGCTGCACGCCGACGCGATCCGCCTCGTGACCCCGACCGCCACGCACGCCTGGCCGGCCGCGCTGACCGGGACCGCCGGCACGTGGACGGTCCCCAGCGTGCGTCAGAGCCTCGTCGGCGACGGGCGCGCCGCGCTGCTCGAGCGCCAGGCGGTGGCCGCGCTCGGCTACCGCTCGCGGCTGCAGATCCCGATCCGCTCCCGCGGCCGCACGCTCGGGACCCTGGAGGCGCTCGCCCTCGAGGAGCGGCCGTGGAGCCGCTTCGAGATCCGTCGCGCGCGCATCGCGGCCGCGGGCCTCGGCGCCGCGCTCGCGCACCTCGAGGCCGACGAGCTGCCACCCGCCTCCCTCCTGCCGGGCTAGGCGCGCCGCGCCGTAGGGGACACGAGCCGACGCGGACCACGCCGGTTCGGATTTAGGCGTCCTTTGCTTACGATCGGTTAGTCTGCACCCATGCCCGAAGTCGCTGTCAGAGCCGATGCCCGCCGCAACCGGATCCGGATCCTCGAGGCCGCCCAGCAGGCGATCACCGAGGTCGGCATCGACGTCAGCATGGACGACATCGCCAAGCTGGCCGACGTCGGCAAGGGCACGCTGTACCGCCACTTCGCCTCGCGCGAGGACCTGCTGACCGCGATCCTCGAGGCGCGCGTCGAGCGCATCGAGGCCGTCGCGGACGAGGCGGTGCACAACGGCAAGGAGGGCTTCGCGCACTTCCTCACCTGGACCGCCGAGCTCCAGGCCGGCAACGAGTCGCTCTACGGCGTCCTGCGCCGCCTGCGCCAGACGCACCCCGGCGCCGCCGAGTGGGACGAGCGCATCCGCGCCGCCGGCCACCGCGTGTTCGAGGCCGGCAGGGCCGCAGGGGCCATCGGCGATCACGTCGCCGAGGCCGACTTCGGCCCGTGCATCCGCATGCTCGCCGCCGCAGCGCGCGCCGTCGCCCCCGACGGCGACAAGCCGACGGTCAGCGACACGCACCTGCAGATCGTGCTGCGGGGCCTCGCCTGAGGGGGAAGGAGTTCGTCCACGGACGCCGACGCGGGTCCCGTTCTTGCACCGGGCGGGCGGGACAGTCCCTAGATTGCTCTCTTCGTGCCTGCTCCCCGATCACGTTCCCGGTCCCGTCACGCCGCGCGGCGCGACCTCCACGCCCCGCGCCAGACCGGCGGCGGGTGGGCGCCCAAGCTGACCGTCATCGGCCTCCTCGCACTGCTGATCGGGGGCGGCTTCGCCGCGCTCGCCTACGCGGCCGGCACGAGTGACGGCGAGATCCCCAAGGGCGCCACCGTCGGCGGCGTCGCCATCGGCGGCCTCACGCGCCCCGCCGCGCTCGAGAAGCTCCAGCGCGAGATCGGCAGCCCGGCCGCCAAGGCCGTCCGGGTCAAGGTCGCGGGCAAGACCTACAAGCTCTCCGGACGGTCCGCCGGTGTCGCGCTGGACCTCGAGGACGCCGTCGACAGCGCTGTCGAGGATGGCCGCCAGGGCTCCTTCGTGACCCGCGGCTGGCGCACCATCACCGGTGCGAAGGCCGGCAAGGCCCGCGCGGTGCAGGTCGACGTCGACCACAAGGCCGTCCGCTCGTTCGTGGACCGGATCGCCGAGCGCACGGACAAGCCCGCCACCGACGCCGCGCTCGACATCACGGTCACCGCCGTCTCGGTCACGAAGTCCGAGTCCGGGCGCAGGCTCGCCGACGACTCCCTGCTCGTGAAGCGGATCGTGCGCAAGTTCCGCTCCCGCGGCACCAACCGCCGCCTGAAGGCGAAGACCGAGACGGTCAAGCCGGCCGTCACGACCGACGCGATCTTCGAGAAGACCCCGACGGTCGTCACGGTCGACAAGAGCTCCACCACCGTGCGCGTCTTCGACAAGGGCAAGCTCTCCAAGACCTACTCCGTCGCGGTCGGCTCGTCCGAGTACCCGACGCCCGCCGGCCGCTTCGACGTGCAGACCATGCAGGTCAACCCGACGTGGAACGTGCCCCAGTCCTCCTGGGCGGGCAGCCTCGCCGGCTCCACCATCCCCGGTGGTGACCCGCGCAACCCGCTCGTGGCCCGCTGGATCGGCTTCAACGGCTCCGTCGGCTTCCACGGGACCTCCGACGGCGGCTCGATCGGCTCCGCCGCGTCGCACGGCTGCGTCCGCATGAACCCCGCCGACGTGATCGACCTGTACAAGCGGCTCGACGTCGGCACGCCGGTCCTCGTCGCCTGACCCGCGGCCGGCCCCCGGCTGGGGAAGGCTTCAGCGGCGCTGAGCGTCGCGCAGGCGCTGGTCGGCGCCGTCGGCGATGCGCTCGAGCTCGGCCAGGCGGCCGGGACGACCGCGGCCGAGCAGGGCCCGGCGGCGGGCGAGGGCCACGCGCTCGTGGGCGTAGGCGGCCTCGGCCTGCAGCTCCCCCACCTTGGGGCGCTGCGGCGGTGTGCGCTTGGGCGCGGGGGGCGCCGGGGTGGGCGCCGGCGTCACTGCGGCCGGCGCGGGCGGGGCCTCGGGGGGCGCCGCAGGGTCACGCTGCCCCGGACGCAGCCGCCGGACGAACCGGCCGGCTGCACCCGGGAGCGGCATGGATCAGACGGGTGAGACGTTGATGGCCTTGGGGCCCTTGGGGCCGTCCTCGGCCTCGAAGGAGACCTTGGTGCCCTCGGCGAGCGACTTGAAGCCGTCGCCGGAGATGCCCGAGTGGTGGACGAACAGGTCCTTGCCGGCCTCGTCAGGCGTGATGAAGCCGAAGCCCTTCTCGTCGTTGAACCACTTCACGGTTCCGGTGCTCATGGGGTGGTGCTGTCCTTCGTGTTGGATGTGCCGGCGGGGCGCTGAGGATGCCGGGGCAACGACGGCGGACGCTGAACACTGATCGACCACTGGTGGTCGCGTACTGGACGAAGACTAGGTGGTCGCCGACGACGCTGCACCGACGGGCTAGGCCATGACGGCCTCGGCCTCCGGGGAGCGCTCCGGCTCTCCGGCGCCGACGGGCGCGATCGGCTGGATCAGCAGGGCGACGAGGATCGCGCCGAGCACGAACATCGCGGCTCCGACGTAGAAGGCGACCGTGTAGCCGTGCACCGTCGCCGCCGCCTGCAGGCCCGGACCGGGCGTGTGGCTCGTGGCGTAGGAGGACACCGCGCTGGCGAAGATCGACGACAGCAGGGCGGTGCCGAGCGAGCCGCCGACCTGCTGGGAGGTGTTGATCATCGCCGACGCGACGCCCTGGTCGTAGCGCTCGACGCCCGCCGTCGCGGTCTGGAACCCGGGGGCGAAGATGTTCGCCATGCCGAAGCCCATCACGATCAGGCCCGGCAGCACGTGGCCGGCGTAGCTCGAGTCCGGCGTCAGCTGGGCGAACCAGGCCAGGGCGAGGGCGCCGAGGATGGTGCCGCCGAGCATCAGCGGCCGCGGCCCGACCTTCGCGAGGAACTTGACGTTGACGAGCGTCGCGGTGACGACGATCGTGGCCGTCATCGGCAGGAACCCGAGGCCCGTCTGGATCGGCGACAGCCCGAGGTTCTGCTGCATGAAGTAGGTCAGGAACAGGAACACGGCGAACATCGCGGCGCCCGAGAGCCCCATGGCGGCGTAGACGCCGGCCCGGGTCTTGTCCGTGACGATGCGCGGCGGCAGCAGCGGGTGCTCGACCCGGCGCTGGAGGACGGCGAAGGCCGACAGCAGCACGACGGCGAGGACCAGGCCGATGATCGTGACGGGGTGCGTCCACGAGTGCGTCTCGGAGTTCGAGAACGCGTAGACGAGGGCGAACAGGCCGCCGGTCGCGGTGATGACGCCGGGGGTGTCGATCCGCGGGCGGTTGGGCTGCACCTCGTTGGTCAGCAGGCGGAACGCCATCACGGCCGCCGGGACGGCGAGCACGAGGTTGACGTACAGGCACCAGCGCCAGGTGAGGACCTCGGTGAGGACGCCGCCGAGCAGCAGGCCGATGGAGGCGCCACCACCGGCGATCGCGCCGAAGATGCCGAACGCCTTCCCGCGCTCGGCGGGGTCGACGAAGATCGTCGAGAGCATCGCGAGCGCGCTCGGGGCGAGGATCGCGCCGAAGACGCCCTGGAGGGCACGAGCGGCGGCGAGGACGCCGAAGGACGGTGCGGCGCCGCCGATGGCGGACGCGATGGCGAAGCCGAGCAGGCCGCCGATGAAGGCCCACTTGCGGCCGAAGAGGTCGCCCAGCTTGCCGCCGAGCAGCAGGAGGGACCCGAACGCGAGCGCGTAGGCGGTGATGATCCACTGGCGCGAGTCGTTGCTGAAGCCGAGGTCCTGCTGGGCGCTCGGCAGGGCGATGTTGACGATCGTCGCGTCGAGGACGACCATCAGCTGGGCGACGGCGATGACGCCGAGGATCAGCCAGCGGCGCTCGTGATGGGGGTTCTGCTCGACGGGTGGGTGCATGGGTCTGTGTCTTTCGTCACGTAAGTGGAGGGCGGGCCTCAAGTTCTGTCCGCACGGTAGCACCAACCGGAGGGATCGTCTCCACATCGCTGCTACGGTCGAGGAGCGATGACCACCTCGCCCCCTCCCGACCGTCCGCTCCGCGCCGACGCCGAACGCAACCGGCAGCGGATCCTCGCGGCGGCCGCGGAGGTCTTCGCCGACCGCGGCCTCGACGTCTCGCTCGACGAGATCGCCGCCGCGGCCGGCGTCGGCGTCGGCACCGTCTACCGCCGCTTCCAGGACAAGGACGCGCTGATCGACGCGCTGTTCGAGCATCGCATCGGCGAGGTCGAGCAGGCCGCGCGGGACGGGCTGGCGCACGCGGACCCGTGGGAGGGCCTCGAGTCGTTCATGCGCTCGGTCTGCCGCCTGCAGGCGGAGGATCGCGGCCTGAAGGAGACGCTGCTCGGCCGCGACCGCGGCACGGCGCGCGTCGCGCAGGGGCGCGAGCGGATCGCCCCGCTCGCGATGCAGATCCTCCAACGCGCGAAGACGGCCGGCGTCATCCGCGCGGACCTCGACGGCTTCGACATCCCGCTGCTGCACTTCGCGGTCGGGTTCGTCGCCGACAAGACGCGCGACGTCGCCCCCGGTTACTGGGAGCGGCTGCTGACGATCTTCCTCGACGGCATCCGCACGCGCGAGGACGGCCACTCCCCCATGCCCGTCGCGCCGCTGGACCCCGCGCAGTTCGAGGCGGCCATGAGTCGCAGGCGCTGCTGAGGCGCTCCCCAGCCGCACCCCAGTCTCCGCCGTCACGGTGGGCGGCAGTCCCGGCGGCGCCGGCGGCCGCACGGGCGGCCCGGGTCAGCAGGACCTCGGCGCCCTCGCGACGTCGCTCGGGGTGACGGAGGCCAAGGTCGCCAAGGCGCTTGCGGCCAACCGTCCGGACGGCGGCACTCCGCCGAGCGGCACGGCCCCGGGCGGCTCGCAGACCGCCCCGAGCACGGGTGCGGCCCCGACGACCTAGTCCGGCGTCGGGGCGTGGGCGACGAAGACGGCGAGGTCGCCGGCGTGGCGCAACACGTGGGAGGAGACCGAGCCGAACACCGCGCCCACCCGGCCGACGCCACGGGCGCCGACGAGGATCGCGTCGTAGTCGCCCTCCCTGGCGGCCTTGACGATCTCGTGCCCGGCCGGGCCGCGGCGCCACAGCGTGCGCACGCCGATCTCGGCCGGGATGCGCTCGACGAGCGCCGCGAGCGTGGCGCGCGCCTCCTCGTCGGCCTCGCTCTGCAGGGACGGGTCGTACGCGCTGCCGGCGGGCCAGCGGCTCAGGTCGGGCGCGACGCTCACGAGCGTGAGCGTCGCGTTGTCGCGCTTGGCGACGTTGACGGCCGCACTCAGCGCGAGCTCCGCATTGGGCGAGCCGTCCACCGCGACCAGCAGGCGGTGGAAGCGCAGCTCCCCGAGCGGCTCGGCGGGCTGCGGGCGGGAGCGGGACGGGTGGTCGACGGCGGTCACGTGCGCCTCCTAGGCGGCCCCGCCCTCCCGGGCGAGGCGTTCGTGGGTGATCTCGGCGCCGCTCTTGGTGCCGAGCGGACGCTCCGTCATGAAGGCGAGGGCGACCAGGGCGATGAGGCCCAGGGGCGCCGCGACGAGGAACACCTCCGCGATGCCCGTGCCGTAGGCGTGCTCGACGACCCGCGCGACCGGAGCGGGCAGCGTGCTGAGGTCCGGCACGGCGCCGCTGTCGCCGCCGGGGGCCTCGACCCCGAGGCGCGCAAGACCGTCCGCGATCGACCCGCTCGCCTTCGTCGCCAGCAGCGCGCCGAGGACGGAGACGCCGATCGCGCCGCCCAGGGAGCGGAAGAACGCGATCAGGGACGAGCCCGCGCCGATGTCCTCCTGGGGCACGGCGTTCTGGACGACGAGCACGAGGTTCTGCATCAGCATGCCGACACCCGAGCCGAGGACGAGCATGAAGACCGCGAGCTCGACGAGGCTCGTGGTCTCGTCCATCGTCCCCATCAGCGTGACGCCCGTGGTCAGCAGCACCGCGCCGAGCAGCATCCACCGCTTGTAGCGGCCGGTGCGGGACACGACGCGCCCGATGATCGTGGACGCCAGGAACAGGCCGACCACCATCGGGATCGTCAGCAGGCCGGACTCCGTCGGCGACTTCCCGCGGGCGAGCTGCATGTACTGGCTGAGGAACACCGTCGTGCCGAACATCGCGGTGCCGACGGCGATCGAGGCGATCACGGCCAGCACGACGGTGCGGTCCGAGAACAGCCGCAGCGGGATCAACGGCTGCTTCGCGCGCCGCTCCTGCAACACCGCTGCGACGATGAGCGAGAGGCCGAGGCCGACGAGGCCGGCGGTCTGCCACGAGAGCCAGTCGTACTGCTGGCCGGCCAGCGAGACCCAGATCAGCAGGCTCGAGACGCCGGAGGCGATCAGCACGATGCCCGGGTAGTCCATCTGCACGGCCTTGCGGGGCTTGCGGGGCAGCTTGAGCGTCTTCTGCAGCGTGACGAACGCGAGCACCGCGAACGGGACGGTGACGTAGAAGCACCAGCGCCAGCCGACCGTGTCGGTCACGACGCCGCCCAGCAGCGGGCCGGCGACGGTGCCGACGCCGAACGTCGCGCCGAGGTAGCCGGAGTAGCGGCCGCGCTCGCGCGGGGACACGAGGTCGGAGAGGATGACCTGCACGAGGGCGGTGAGGCCGCCGACCCCGAGGCCCTGGATGACGCGGCAGGCGATCAGCCAGGCGGTCGACTGCGCGGCACCGGCGAGCACCGAGCCGAGCACGTAGAGCACGAGCCCGGTCTGCACGAGCAGCTTGCGGTCGAAGAGGTCCGAGAGCTTGCCCCAGACGGGGGTGGAGACCGTCAGGGCCAGCAGCGTGGAGGTGACGACCCACGTGTAGGCGGACTGGCTGCCGCCGAGGTCGGCGATGATCCGCGGCAGGCTCGTGGAGACCACGGTCGAGGACAGGATCGCGACGAACATGCCGAGCATGAGCCCGGACATCGCGGTCAGCACCTCGCGGTGGCTCATGCGGCCGGTCGTCTCGGCGGGCGCGGCGCCCGGGCCCTCGCCCGGACCGGTGGCGGGGCGGGCAGGTGTCGCGGTGCTCATCGGTCGGTCTCCCCTTCGAAGTCCTCGCGCAGCCTCGTCAGGCCCGCCGCCAGCGCGGCGACCTCCTCCGGCGGCCAGTCACCGACGACGTCGGCGAAGGCGGCGACCATGCGCCCGTGCGCCTCGCGGAGGAGCTCCACGCCCGACGGCGTCACCGCCACGAGCGTGGCGCGGCGGTCCGTCGGGTCGGGTTCGCGGCGCAGATGCCCGGCGGCCTCCAGAGCGCTCACCTGGCGGGAGGCGACGGAGAGGTCGACGGCCAGCCTCGCGGCGAGCTCGGACACGCGCTGCGGTCCGTCGCGGTGCAGCACACCCAGTGCCGGGATGCCCTGCGGGCCGCCGAGATCAGCGAGCGCCGTGCGGAACACCTGGCGCTGGATCGCCCCGAGCCGGTAGAGCTGCTGGACGAGCTGGTCGGTCGGGGAGGCGGTGGTGCTGGTGACGGCGGAACTCATTGCGTTCTGCAAGCAACAGTAGCCGGACCGGAAGGGTCCGGTCTGTGCGGACCGTCACGGTCCGGGACGGGCGTCCGCTCCCGCGGGCGCTCAGTCGCCGGAGACGAGCACGACGTCGAGGCGCCGCGGGCCGTGCACGCCCTCGACGCGCTCGAGCTCGATGTCGGAGGTCGCCGACGGGCCCGAGACGAACGTCAGCGGCCGGCCGACGTCCACGGCCGGGCGGATCGCGGCCACCCCATCGGGCACTGCGGCGACGACCTGCCCCGCGTGGACGACGCACACGTGGTGGTCGGGGATCAGCGTGATCGCCCGCCGCCCGCTCTCGGGCCCGCCGTCGAGGACGATCGTCCCCGACTCCGCGATCGCGACCGCGCAGCCGGTGACGACGACGTCGAAGCCGTCGAGCGCGGCCGTGTCGAGCCCGGGCTCATCCGCCGTCGGCGTGAACGTGCTCCCCTGTCGCGCGCCACGCGCCAACGCCTCGAGCAGGCCGGTGGCGGCGATCACGCGCTCACCCGCCGTGAGCTGCTCGAGCAGCCCCGGCAGCGTGTCCGTGCCGGCGCGGTGCACGGTCGCCCGGTAGTCGGAGACCCGCTCGACGAAGCGCTCCACGACGGCGTCGGACCCCGGCTCGGCCCGGCCGCCGGCGGGGACGTAGTCACGCGGGACCTCCGGGACGTCGGGGTCGGCGCCGAGCGCCGATCGGACCCGTTCGAGGATCGCGGCGCGGGCGTCGCTCACCGCGTCCTCCACCAGTCGCGGAAGGACTCCCTGGGGATCTCCGGCGGGTCGCGGGAGATCGACCAGCCCGGGATCGGCAGCCTGCCGAGCGGGCCGCGGCCGAGCCGGGCGAGCTTCTGGGCCCCCTCGTAGCGGCGACGGGTGCGGAACGCCTGGCCGACGATCCCCATCGCGACGGCCTCCGGGTCGCGCCGGGAATGGACCTCGCGCACGACGCGCCCGCGCAGGTGGATCAGCACGCTCGGGATGTCGATCTTGACGGGGCAGACCTCGTAGCAGGCGCCGCACAGCGAGCTTGCCCACGGCAGCGTCGGCGCCGCGTCCAGGCCCTGGAGCTGCGGCGTCAGGATCGCGCCGATCGGGCCGGGGTAGACGGACTCGTACGCGTGCCCGCCCGCGCGCGAGTAGACCGGGCAGGAGTTCAGGCAGGCGGAGCAGCGGATGCAGCGCAGCGCCTGGCGGCCGATCTCGTCCGCCAGGACGTCCGTGCGGCCGTTGTCGACGAGGACGAGGTGGAACTCCCTGGGCCCGTCCCCGTCGGCGACCCCGGTCCACAGCGAGGTGTAGGGGTTCATCCGCTCCGCCGTCGAGGACCGCGGCAGCAGCTGCAGCATCACCTCGAGGTCACGCAGCTCGGGCAGGACCTTCTCGATCCCCATCACGGTCACGAGCGTCTCGGGCAGCGTGGTGCACATGCGCCCGTTGCCCTCGGACTCCACGACGCAGATCGTCCCGGTCTCGGCGACGCCGAAGTTCGCGCCCGACACGCCCATCCGAGCGCGCATGAACCGCTCACGCAGGTAGGCGCGGGCGACGGCGGCGAGCTCGGGCGGGTCGCTCGTGAGCGCCTGGCCCGGGGCGATCGTGTCCTCGAAGAGCTTGCGGATCTCCTCGCGGTTGCGGTGGATCGCCGGGACGAGGATGTGCGACGGCGTGTCGTCGGAGAGCTGGACGATCAGCTCGGCGAGGTCGGTCTCGAGCGCATGGATCCCCGCGGCCTCCAGCGCGTCGTTCATGCCGATCTCGTCCGTCGCGATCGACTTGACCTTCACGACCTCCTCCACCCCGCGCTCCTGGGCCAGCCGCACGACGTGGGCGTTGGCCTCCGCCGCGTCGCGCGCCCAGTGCACGACGCCGCCGGCGGCGGTGACGGACGCCTCCAGGCGCTCGAGCTGCTCGGGGAGGGTGGCGAGTGCGCGGGCCTTGATCGCGGCGCCGGCGTCGCGCAGGGCCTGCCAGTCGTCGACCTCGGCCACGACCCGGGCGCGCTTGTCGCGGATCGCCGACGTCGCCTTGCCGAGGTTGCGGCGCAGCTGCGCGTTCTGGAGCTCCTCGTGGGCCTTGGCCGGGAAGCCGACGCGGGTGACGTTCGACGTGCTCAAGTCGAGGCCAGCACTTCCGCGAGGTGCATCGTGCGCACGCCGGTGCGGCCGCGCGACAGCCCGCCGCCCATGTGCATCAGGCAGGAGTTGTCGCCGGCGACCACCACCTCGGCCTTCGTGTCGAGCACATGACGCAGCTTGTCGGTGAGCATCGCGGTCGACGTCTCGGCGTTCTTGACCGCGAAGGTCCCGCCGAAGCCGCAGCACTCGCGCGCCTCGGGCAGCTCGACGAGATCGATGTCGCGCACGGCGCGCAGGAGCTTGAGCGGCTTGTCGCCCACGTGGAGCAGCCGGGCCGAGTGGCAGGTCGGGTGGTAGGTGACGCGGTGCGGGAACACCGCGCCGACGTCCTCGACCCCGAGCACGTCGACGAGCAGCTCCGACAACTCGTAGGTGCGCTCGCCGAGCGCCCGGACGGCGGCCAGCAGCCCCGGGTCCTCCCGCGCGAGCTGGGGGTACTGCTCGCGCACCATCGCCGCGCACGAGCCCGACGGGGTGACGATCGTGTCCGCGGCGTCGAACACGCGCACGAAGCGCTTCATCAGCGCGGTGGCGTCCTCCTGGTAGCCGGAGTTGCCGTGCATCTGCCCGCAGCAGGTCTGCTCCTGCGGGAAGTCGATCTCGTGGCCCAGGCGCTCCAGGAGCTCCACGACCGCCCTCCCCGTCCCCGGGAAGAGCGTGTCGTTGAAGCACGTGATGAACAGGGCGACCCGCACCGTGCGGGAAACCTACCCCCTGCGGCTCAGGCCGGCGGCTCGTAGACCTGCAGCTCCGTGCCGTCCGGATCGTGGAACGTGGCGATCTTGCCCCACGGGTGCTCGGAGATCTCGCCGTCGAACTCGACGCCGTCGGCCTTCAGCCCTTCGACGGTCTCCTCGATCGAGCCGTCGGCGGCGAAGGCGATCACGCCGCCGCCCTCCCCGGGCTGCTCGCCGTCGGAGCCGTTGAGGCCGATCTTGACGTCGCCGGCGGTCACCTCCGACCACTGGTCCTCGTGCTGCTCGACGTCGAGGCCGAGCGTGTCGCGGTAGAAGGCCACGGCCCGATCCATGTCGGTGACCGGAACCCAGACGGTGGCGATGCGAGAGATGGACATGGGAGGGGGGTGTCCACCGCGTGCGCGCCCGACACCCCAACGGGCGCGTGCGCGTCAGCGCACGGGGTAGGGAGAACGCCGTGGCCGGGCTCGCCTCCACCGCGCGGACCCTGCGCGACGACCTGCGGTCGACACCACCCAAGCAGCTGGTGCGTGAGCTGCTGGACGCCTACGACCGCAACGACCTGCTCACCTACGCGAGCGCGATCGCCTTCCAGGTCTTCTTCGCGCTCGTCCCCTTCCTGCTGTTCTCGCTCGCGCTGCTCGGCTGGCTCGGCCTCGGCGACGTGTGGACCGACGACGCGGCGCCGAAGCTGCAGGCCAACTCGTCCCCCGCCGCGTTCGAGGTCGTCGACTCCACCGTGCGCAAGGTGCTGGGCGGCCGCCAGGGCTTCTGGCTGACGATCGGGCTCGTGATCACCATCTGGGAGATGTCCGGGGCCACGCGGGCCATCATGGGCGTCTTCGACAGGATCTACGGCTCCGATGGCGAGCGCACGGCTGTGCGCCACTACCTCGTCTCCTTCGGGCTGGCGATCGCGACGGGCACGCTGATCGTGCTCGCCGTGGCCCTCTGGCACCTCGGCCCACCGCTGCTCGGGGGGTGGGTCGCGTGGGTGCGCTGGCCCGTCGTGCTCGCCCTGCTGCTCGCGGTGATGGGGCTGTTCGTCCGCTACGCCCCCGCCGACCACCAGCCCGTCGGCTGGGTCGGGCTCGGGTCCGTGCTGACCGTCGTGGCGTGGGTGGTGACCTCCACCGTGTTCGTCCTCTACGTCACGAAGGTCGCCGACTACGGATCGATCTTCGGCGCCCTGGCGACGATCATGGTCGTGCTCGGCTACCTGTACTTCGCCGCGGCGGCGTTCCTCACCGGCGCCCAGCTGGACGCGCTCGTGCGCCAGCGGGCGGACGACGACGACGTATGACCGGCGCAGGCCGCCCCACCCGCGGAGCCGGCCGACGGAGCGGCGCTCAGCCCGAGTTCGGCGGCTCGGACTCCGGCAGGCCCGGCGACGGCGCGTCGTCGGGGTCTGCGTCCTGCTGCACGCCGAGGGGCTGGTCGTCGGCCTCGGACTCCCCGCCGCCGGCGGGCGGCGGCGTGTCGGGGATGTCCTCGTCCCACTCGACCTTCGGATCGTCGTCGCTCACGACGGCGTGCCTACCCGGGCGGGCGCGCCCCATGCGTGCAGCACCTCGGGGACGGCGACGGTGCCGTCCTCCTGCTGGCCGTTCTCGAGCAGCGCGATCAGCGTCCGGCCCACCGCGACGGCGGTGCCGTTGAGCGTGTGGACGTGCTGGATGCCGGTCTCGGCCCGGACCCGGACGCCGAGGCGTCGCGCCTGGAAGTCCGTCGTGTTGGAGGTCGAGGTCAGCTCGCGGAAGCGCTCCTGGCCGGGCAGCCACGCCTCGCAGTCGAACTTCTTCGCGGCGGACCCGCCGAGGTCGTCGACCGCGATGTTGACCACGCGGTAGGGGATCCCGAGCGCCTGGAGGATCTCCTCCTCGATCGCGAGCAGGCGCTCGTGCTCCGCACCGGACGCGTCGGGCTCGACGAACGAGAACAGCTCGACCTTGTCGAACTGGTGCACCCGGAAGATCCCGCGCGTGTCGCGGCCGGCCGACCCGGCCTCGCGCCGGAAGCACGGCGAGAAGCCCGCGTAGCGGACGGGGAGCTCGCCGGCTTCGAAGATCTGCTCCGCATGGAGCGAGGCGAGCGCGACCTCGCTCGTGCCGGCGAGGAACAACGGGTCGTCGGCCAGCCGGTAGATCTGCTGCTCGGTGTCGGGCAGGAAGCCCGTGCCGAACAGCGCCTGCTCGCGCACGAGGGCGGGCGGGACGACGGGCTCGTGGCCGTGTCCGCGCGCGATCTCGAGCGACCAGCGCACCAGCGCCAGCTCGAGCATCACCAGGTCGCCCTTGAGCACGGCGAAGCGCGAGCCGGCGATCGTCGCCCCGGCCTCCATGTCGATCATCGCGCCGGCGAGCTCGAGGTGGTCGCGCCCGGTCCTGCTCGCGTCGCCGACCTCGCGGACGACGGTGTCGCCGTCGGCCGCGCTCGGGTCGGGCGGGTTGGGGACCGTCGCGAGCGTCTCGTCGTGCTCGGCCTCGACCTGCGTGAGCTCGGTCTCGAGCGCCTCGCGACGCGCCTTGACCGCGGTCAGCGCGGCGATCGCCTCGGCGGCGTCGCCCCCGGCGGCCTTCGCCTTGGCGATCTCGGCGCCGGCGCTCTTCTGCTGGGCACGGAGCCCCTCGACCTCGGGCAGCAGCGCCCGGCGGCGCTCGTCGAGCGCCAGCACGGCCCGCAGCCGGTCGTCGGAGCCGTCCGCGCGGCGCGCGAGCGCCGCGAGCACCGGGTCGGGATCACGACGGATGGCCTTGACGTCCAACATGGACGTCAGACGCTACTTCGACGCGAGCCGGGTCTTGCAGTTGGAGGTGTCGGCGTCGAGCCGGTTGCCCGGATCGCTCGAGCGGGGCCGCTCGCCACCGGAGTACGTCGACACGAAGCAGGCGACCTTCTCGGCGTCGGTGCCCGTGACGATGTTGGCCGGCATCGGCCCGGAGGAGAAGCCGCCGTTGCGGATCGCGTAGAGGACGTCCTCGTAGTCCTCGAGGCGGGCGTTGAAGTTCGGCCCGTCCTTGTACTCGGCGTCACCGACCTTCGTCGTCGACCCGTGCGTGCCGGCCGCCGCCAGCGTGTGGCAGGCGCCGCAGCGTTGGTTGAAGATCTCGGCGCCCTCGTGCTGGACGTTGCTCTTGGCGATCTGGATGCCGTTCCCACCGGCGCCTCCGCCACAGCCGGCCGCGAGCAGCGCGGCGGGCATGACGAGGAGGGGCAGCAGCAGGCGGCGAAGCGACGGACGACTCATCGAGGGGGGAAGCATACGGAACAATGGACGTCGCCCATGCGCCGACTCCCCCTCCTCCTGCTCGCGGCCGCCTGCGCGGCCGCCCTCGGCGCCTGCGACCGGCAGCCCACCAAGCGCGTCGACGCGCCGTCCGCGACCATCCTCGCCACGGACTACCGGCTGCGCCCGCAGCACCTCTCCGTCCCCGCCGGGGAGGTCACGCTGACCCTGCGCAACACCGGGAAGGTCCCGCACAACCTGCAGGTCCGGCGCGGCGCCGACCGGGTCCTGCTGCGCATCGCGACCGTCCTCCCGGGCGAGACGGGCGACGGCACGGCGCGGCTGCGGCCGGGCACCTACGAACTGGTCTCGACGGTGGCGCGCGACGAGCAGCTCGGCCAACGTGGCACGCTGGAAGTGCGATGAGACCCGTCGGACCCGACCACTTCCGCGCCGTCATGGGGCGCTTCGTCACCGGCGTGACGATCATCACCGCCACCGGGCCCGACGGCCCGGTCGGGATGACCGCCAACGCCGTGACCTCGCTCTCGCTCGATCCGCTGCTGCTGATCGTGTGCTTCGACCGCGGCGCCCGCACGCTCCCCGTGATCGAGGCCGCCGGGCGCTTCGGCGTCAACGTGCTCGCCGCCGGCCAGGAGGACCTCGCCCGGCGCTTCGCCGGCAAGGACGCCTCCGAGGGCAAGTTCGCGGGTGTCGCGCACTCCCAGGACGACGGCATCCCGGTGCTCGAGGGCGTGCACGCCTGGATCGGCTGCGACCTGGACCGGATCGTCGACGGCGGCGACCACGTGATCGGCATCGGCGGGGTCATCGGCGCCGAGATGGGCGACGGCGAGCCGCTCGTCTACCACGCCGGCGCCTACGCGAACCTGGCCTCCGCCTAGACGACGAAGCCGGCGACGCCGGCGGCCCGCAGGGCGAGCAGGCACACCACGAGCGCGGACGCGGCCATCACGCCCGTCTCGCGGCGGACGATCTCCAGGACGATCTCGCGCTGCTCGGCCGCGGGCAGCCCCTCGATCTCGCGGGCGGACTCGAGGTCGCGCTTGACGAGCACCTGGTCGGCGGCGGCCAGGCGCAGCTGCTCGCCGACGAAGGAGATGGCCACGGGCAGCAGGCCGTAGAGGAGATGCAGCGAGGGCGGCTCGTAGCCGGAGGTCAGCAGGACGACGCCGATCACGAGCTGCACGACGAGCACCACCTGGGAGGCCCGCAGCAGCGTCCAGAAGCGCGGGGCCGGCGTGCCGCGCCACCACGCCCAGGCGCCGTAGAGCCCCGCCGCGAGCGACAGGAGGATGACCAACGAGCCGACGACGGTGTGGACCACGGTCACCCGTCCGAGCCTATGCGCGGACGCGGCCGCGTGCCTTGCGCGTTCTGCCACTTGTGACATGGACGCACTAGCAGCCCCCAACGGTGGTAAAACCTCGGTGGTGATCCGCACCTATCTGCCAGCGATCGTCTTCCTGCTCCTGGGCGGGGCGATCGGCGGGCTGTTCACGATGCTCAACGGGCTCGTCGGCAAGGGCTCCCGTCGCATGACCCAGCCGGCCATGACGGACCCCTACGAGTGCGGCCTGCCGTCGGAGGTGCAGAAGTCGTTCAAGTTCGGCGTCTCCTTCTACCTCGTCGCGATGCTGTTCATCCTGTTCGACATCGAGGTGCTGTTCCTCTACCCCGTCGCGCTGCAGCTGCGTGAGTTCGGCACGTTCGCCCTGATCGAGACCGCCGTCTTCGTCGTGCTGCTGTTCGTCGCCTTCATCTACGTCTGGCGCCGAGGTGCGTTGAATTGGAGATAACCCGCCGCGACCCGGCGACGCAGCCCGGCAAGTCGCTCGAGCAGACCGAGTTCCGCGCCCGCCAGCTCAAGGCGCGCGACATGCTCAACGGCGACCTCGACAACGACGCGCTCGAGCAGCACGTCAAGGACTCCATCGTCACCACGACGGTCGACGCCGCGCTGCAGTGGGCGCGCGGCAACTCGATCTACCCCATGACCTTCGGCCTCGCGTGCTGCGCGATGGAGATGATGGCCACCGTGGCCTCGCGCGTCGACGTGGCGCGCTTCGGCTGGGAGGCCTACCGCGCCTCCCCGCGCCAGGCGGACCTGCTGATCCTCTCCGGCCGCGTGTCGATCAAGATGGCGCCGATCATCCGGCGCGTCTGGGACCAGATGCTCGAGCCCAAGTGGGCGATCTCGATGGGCGCCTGCTGCTCCTCGATGGGCGTGTTCAACAACTACGCGCTCGTCCCGGCCGACAAGTTCATGCCGATCGCCATCCACGTGCCCGGCTGCCCCCCGCGGCCCGAGGGCCTGATGCACGGCATCCTGAAGCTGCGCCAGCACATCCTCGACTCCCCCGACACCGGGTGGCGCGAGCGCTACGGCGGCCTCGGGACCGAGGAGATCGACGAGTACATCCTCCGGGGCACGGCGCCGGCGTTCGACGGCCCGTCCCCCGTCGCGCCGCCGACCGCGGTCAACGTGCCGGCGCCGGACGAGGGCACCAGTGCCTGACGCCACCGGGCTCGAGCTGATCGCGGGGGAGCTGCGCGACCAGGACGCCGACGGCGTGCTCGACGCGGTGTTCTTCCGCGGCAAGGGCGCGCTCCACGTCGCCCCGGCCTTCGTCCCGACGGCGCTCGAGCACCTCCGCGCCCAGGGCTTCACGATGCTCATGAGCGTCCACGGCCTCGACTACTTCCCCGAGGAGCCGCGCCTCGGCGTCCAGTACGAGCTGCTCGACATGAAGACCGTCGACCGCCTCACGGTCAAGACCCGCGTCCACACCGACGACCCGCACGTCCCGAGCGTCACCCCCTCCTGGCCGACGGCCAACCACCAGGAGCGCGAGATCTTCGACCTCTTCGGTGTCCACTTCGACGGGCATCCCAACCTCAAGCGGCTCCTGATGCCCGACGACTACGAGGGGCACCCGCAGCGGCGCGACTTCCCCACGGGCGGCGAGCCGATCCTGTTCACGCACTCCGAGCGCACGTCCCCGGGATGGTGGAAGTAGTGAGCATCGAGGAGCGGCCGGCACCGGTCACCACGACCCAGACGGTCGACATCGCGTCGGCCGACACGGCGGGCCTCCAAGAGGAGACGCTCACCCTCAACTTCGGCCCGGTCCACCCGGCCACGCACGGCGTGCTGCGGCTGATCGCCCAGCTCGACGGCGAGGTCGTGCGCGACCTCGAGCCGGTCATCGGCTACGTCCACACCGGCATCGAGAAGACGGCCGAGGACAAGGCGTACTGGAAGGTCATCCCCGTCGTCGAGCGGATGGACTACCTCGCCTACATGTTCAACGCGACCGCGTTCTGCGGCGCGGTGGAGACGCTGGCCGAGATCGAGGTCCCCAAGCGCGCCCAGTACCTGCGGGTCGCGCACATGGAGCTCAACCGGATCCTGTCGCACCTGATCTGGCTCGGGACCACCTGCCTGGACCTCGGCGCGATCTCGATGTTCTGGTACTGCTTCCGCGACCGCGAGGACATCCACGACATCTTCGAGATGTCGACGGGTCAGCGGATGCACACGCGCTACATCCAGATCGGCGGCGTGATGGAGGACGTGCCGAGCGGCTGGGTGGCCAAGGTCAAGCGCTTCTGCGCGGAGTTCCCCGCCCGCGTCGACCAGTTCGCGGCGTTGCTCTCCAACAACGAGATCTTCAACCAGCGCACGCGCGACGTGGCGATCCTCGACGAGGCGACCCTGCTCGGCCTCGGCGTCACCGGCCCGCTGCTGCGCGCGTCCGGCAACCCGTGGGACCTGCGCAAGGCCGCGCCCTACTCCTCCTACGAGGACTTCGACTTCAAGGTCCCCGTCGGCACCGTCGGCGACAACTACGACCGCTACCACGTGCGCCTGCAGGAGATGCGCGAGTCGGTCAAGATCATCGAGCAGTCCGTCGACGGCCTGCCCGAGGGGCCCTACATCACCGAGGACCGCAAGTTCGCCCTGCCGCCGCGGCACGAGCTGGCCACCTCGATGGAGGCGCTGATCCACCACTTCAAGCTCGTGACGGAGGGCATGCGCGTCCCGATGGGCGAGGCCTACTACCCGATCGAGTCCCCGCGCGGGGAGCTGGCCTGCTTCGTGCGCTCCGACGGGTCCTCCAAGCCGGCCCGGGTGCACATGCGCGATCCCTCCTTCGTGAACCTCCAGGCGACGGCGCCGATGTGCCGCGACCTCTACATCGCGGACTTCATCGCCACGCTCGCGATGATGGACCCGATCCTCGGGGGCATCGACCGCTGATGGCCGTCGAGGACGAGGACCAGACCCGCGGCGGCCGCGCCAACCGGCGCCTCGGCGAGCTGGTCAAGCGCTACGAGCACGGCTCCCGCGTCCCCGGGTGGGACGTCGCCAACGACCTCGGCAAGGACCCGGCCGTCGTCCCGGACCTCGCGGCCACCGCCGTGCCGGAGGCGCTGCACACGCTGTTCACCGACTACATGCGCCGCTACCCCGACCACCGGTCAGCGTCGATCCCGTGCCTGCGCGCCGCGCAGAAGCACCACGGCTGGCTCTCGCCGACGGCGGTCGAGCAGGTCGCGGCCGTCATGCGGCTCACGCCGGGCTACCTGATCGCGGTCGCGACGTTCTACGACATGTTCGAGCACGAGCCCGTGGGCGAGCACACGATCTACGTCTGCACGAACATCTCCTGCTCGCTGCGCGGGGCCGACGCGCTCTACGCCAAGATGCAGGAGGCGGCCGGGGCCGACCCCGCCTTCAACGTCCGCGGCTTCGAGTGCCTCGGCGCCTGTGACATCGCGCCGATGGCCTCGGTCAACGGCGTCTACGTCGGACCCATGACGCTCGACGACGCCCCCAGGCTCGTCGAGCAGCTGCGCAACGGGGAGCAACCCCTCCCCGACAAGCAGCTGCACAAGCGCCCGGTCGCCAAGACCTACTGGAACCCCGGGGGCAACACCTGATGGAACTCCTGTTCAAGGACATCGACGAGCCGGGCCTCAACACGCTCGACGTCTACCGCGCCCGCGGGGGCTGGGACATGGCCGCCAAGGCGCTCGACATGGCGCCCGAGGACGTCCTCGCCGAGCTGCAGGCCTCCGGCGTGCGCGGCCGCGGCGGCGCCGGCTTCGCCATGGGCACCAAGGCGGGCTTCCTCCCCAAGGGCGACATGGACAAGTACCTCGTCTGCAACGCGGACGAGTCCGAGCCGGGGACCTTCAAGGACCGCGAGCTGATGCAGAAGAACCCGCACCTGCTGCTGGAGGGGATCGTCATCTCCGCCCACGCCGTGCGGGCCAACAACGCGTTCATCTTCATCCGCGGCGAGTACGACTACGTCGCCGACATCCTCGACGCCGCGCTGACCGAGGCGAAGGCCGCCGGCCTGGTCGGCGACCTGAACTTCTGGGTGCACCGCGGCGCGGGCGCCTACATCTGCGGCGAGGAGACGGCGCTGCTGGACTCCCTGGAGGGCAAGCGCGGCAACCCGCGCCTGAAGCCGCCGTTCCCGGCCGTCCAGGGGCTCTACCAGGGTCCGACGCTGGTCAACAACGTCGAGACGCTGATGAACGCGCCGATCATCCTCGACATGACGGGCGCCGAGTACGCGAAGATCGGCACGGAGCGCTCGACGGGCACGAAGGTCGTCTCCGTCTCCGGCTGCGTCAAGAAGCCCGGCAACTACGAGATCGTGCTCGGCACCCCGACGCGCGACATCATCTACGGCCTCGCCGGCGGCCCCGAGGACGGCAAGAAGATCAAGTTCTTCTTCCCCGGCGGCTCCTCGTCCCCGGTGCTCCCGGGCACCGACGAGAACCTCGACCTCCCCTACGACTTCGACTCGATGCAGCAGGCCGGCTCGATGCTCGGGTCCGGGGCGATCATCGTCGTCGACGAGTCGATCCCCACCATCGACGTCGCGCTCAAGACGGCGCAGTTCTACCGCCACGAGTCCTGCGGCAAGTGCACCCCGTGCCGCGAGGGCACCAACTGGACCGTGAAGATGCTGCAGCGCATCGAGACGGGCGAGGCCACCCCGATGGACCTCGACATCATGTCCTCGGTGTGCGACAACATCCAGGGCAACTGCCTGTGCGTGCTCGGCGACGCGATGGCGATGCCGATCGCCTCGATGATCAAGCACTTCCGCGAGGAGTTCGAGGCGCACATGGAGCAGGCGCAGCTCGCCGCGACCGAGATGTCGCGCGGCCCGCACGCCGGCGCCTACGACACGAACTCGCCGATCGGCGTCGCCACCGCGGAGCTCGGCTAGTGCCGCGGCCGGAGATCAAGGAGGTCACGTTCTCGATCGACGGACGTGACGTCACCGCCCCCGGCGGCACCATGCTCGCCGACGCCGCCGTCAACTACGGCGACGTCGAGATCCCCGTCTTCTGCTACGAGCCCAAGCTCGGCGCGCCCGTCGGCGCCTGCCGCATGTGCCTCGTCGAGATCGAGGGCATCCCGAAGCTCCAGACGGCCTGCTCGACGCCCGTCAAGGACGGCATGGTCGTCTTCACGCAGACCGACCGCGTCAAGACCGCGCAGCAGTCCGTCGTCGAGTTCCTGCTGATCAACCACCCGCTCGACTGCCCCGTCTGCGACAAGGGCGGCGAGTGCCCGCTGCAGGACATCTCCTTCGGCTGGGGCGGCGGCACGACGCGCTTCATCGAGCCCAAGCGCCACTTCCGCAAGCCGCTCGAGCTCTCCCCGCTGATCGCGATCGACCGCGAGCGCTGCATCCTCTGCTACCGCTGCGTGCGCTTCTCCCAGGAGATCGCCGAGGACTACCAGCTCGTCCTGCAGGAGCGCGGGGCCCACGCCTTCGTCTCCACCTTCGACGGCACGCCCTACGTCGCCCCCTTCACCGGCAACATCACCGAGCTGTGCCCCGTCGGCGCGCTCACGTCGTCCTCCTACCGCTTCCGCGCCCGGCCGTGGGACATCGAGGGCTCCGGCTCCGTCTGCGCGCTGTGCCCGTCGCAGTGCAACGTCACCCTGACCGTCCGCGACGACCGCGTCATGCGCGTCCTCGCCCGCGACAACCCCGAGGTCGACGACGGCTGGCTCTGCGACAAGGGCCGCTACGCGTTCCAGTACACGCACTCCGACGACCGGATCCTGCAGCCGATGACCCGTGAGGGCGGCACGCTGATGCCCGCCTCGTGGGAGAAGGCGCTCGCCGCCGCGACGAGCGCGCTGAAGAAGTCCGGCGCGAAGACGGCCGCGATCATGGCCGGCGAGACGACCAACGAGGAGGCGTTCATCACGCAGCGCCTGCTGCGCGAGCACCTCGGCTCCGGGCACCTCGCCTCCGCCCCGCACGGCGACCTCCCGTCGGAGACCGTCCGGGCGCTGGCCGACCCGGCGATCCAGGCGACCGTCTCGGACCTCGAGTACGCCCACACGGTCCTCGTGCTCGACACCGACCCGGTCGACGAGATGGCGGCGCTGGACCTGCGCATCCGCAAGGGCGTGCGCCGCAACGGCGTCAAGGTCGCGGTCGCCGGTGCGCGTCCGACCGCGCTGGACCCCAACGCCGACCTCATCGTGCGCACGCTGCCGGGCGGGCTCGAGGGCCTGCTGGTCGCGCTGGATGCCATCGCCACCGGCGACGAGGGCAACCTCTCCGGGGCCGCGTCGGCCGCGGGCACCAACCCCGGCGTGGTCCGCGACCTCGCCGAGCTGATCCGCGGCACCGACGACGAGGGCGAGCCGGCCGCCCCCGGCTCGCGGGACGTCGTGGTCGTCGCGGCCGAGCGCACGCTCACCGCGGGCGCCGCCACCGGCCTGCTCAACCTCCTGGCCCGACTCGGTGTCGGCGAGCGCACGGGCGCCGGCCTGCTCCTGATCCCCGCCACCGGCAACGGCCGCGGGCTGCGTGAGGCCGGCCTGGCCGCGGGCATGGGTCCCGGCTACAAGCCGCTGGACATCCCCGGCCGCGACGCGCCCGCCATCGCCGCGGGGCTCGCCGACGGCGAGCTCTCCGCGCTGCTGCTGCACAACGCCGATCCGCTGCGCTCCTTCCCGGACCGCGCAGCCTGGCAGGCCGCACTCGGCGCGGCGACCGACGTGATCGTCACCGATTCGGTGATGAACGACACGATCCGCGAGCACGCGACCGTCGTCTTCCCGGGCGAGGCCTACCCCGAGAAGGAGGGAACGGTCACGCACCCGGACGGGCGCGTGCAGCGGCTGCGGCCCGCGATCGGCCGGCCCGGCGCCCTCCAGCGGGGCGTGCGCGCCGGCTGGCAGGTGCTCGCCGAGCTGTCGGCGCGCCTCGGCTTCGACCAGCACCTCCTCGCCGGCCCGATGGCCTCCGCCGCGCTGTTCGACGCGGTCCCGCAGTACGACGGGATCACGCTCGAGGGCATCGCCGGCCACGGCGTGCGCTGGCCCACCAGCCCCGCGGGCGCCGCGTGGGGCGTCCCGCGCTGGACCCCCGTCGCGCTGAAGGTCCCCGCGGCCGCAGGCGCCGCCGGCCGCGACGAGCTCACGCTCGGCACGTTCCGCACCCTCTGGGCGGCCAAGGAGGTCGACCTCTCGCCCGTGCTCGCGTTCGCGCGGCCGCGGCAGGTCGTGGAGCTCTCACCGCCGGACGCCGAGCGCCTGGGCATCTCCTCCGGAGACGTCGTCGACGTGGGCAACGGCACCAAGATCCGCGGCGCCGCCGTCGTGCGCGGCTCGATCCCGCAGGGGACCGTGTTCGTCGCGGAGGGGATCCCGGACGCCCCGGCCAACGCGCTGCACGCGGGCGGTGTGCACGTCATCCAGGCGCCGGGCGAGCCCGGCCCCGTGGACCTGCCGATCATGACCGTCGGCGCCGCCGGCGAGCTGTCGGACGCCGCCGCCGGCCAGCGCGACGACGACGTCTCGGGCGACAGCGCCCGGGAGCACTCGGGCCCCGAGGACGAGCGCCTGCCCTCCGAAGGTCCCGAGGACGTCTGATGCCCATCTTCGCCGAGGTCGGCTACTTCGAGCCGTGGTGGATCCAGATCCTGAAGGCCCTCGTGATCTTCGGGTTCGTGCTGGGCGTCCTCCCCGTCCTGATCGTCGGTGAGCGCAAGCTCCTCGGCCGCTTCCAGCACCGCTACGGCCCCAACCGCGTCGGGCCCTTCGGCCTGATGCAGCCGCTGGCCGAGATCGTGAAGTTCTCCACGAAGGAGCCGCAGCGGCCGACGTCGTCGGTCGGCTTCCTGTTCGGCCTCGCGCCGGCGATCTCGATCATCACCGCGATCGCCGCGCTCGCGGTGGTGCCGTTCTCGGACACCGTCGACATCTTCGGCACGCAGGTCGGCCTCTACGGGATCGACACCGACATCGGGATCCTCTACGCCTTCGCCTTCGGCGCGATCGCCTTCTACTCCATGCTCCTCGGCGGCTGGGCGTCGGGCTCGAAGTACTCCTTCCTCGGCTCGATGCGCTCGGCCGCGCAGCTGATCTCCTACGAGGTCGCGCAGGGCCTCGCGCTCGTCGGCGTGATCATGACCGCGGGCTCGCTCTCGCTGACGGAGATCGTCAACGCCCAGCAGGGCATGTGGTACTTCATCCCGCAGATCGTCGGGTTCCTCATCTTCATGACGGCGAGCTTCGCGGAGACCAACCGCGCGCCGTTCGACCTCCCGGAGGCCGACGCCGAGCTCGTGCAGGGCTACATGACCGAGTACGGCGGCGCCCGGATGGTCGCCTACCTGTTCGGCGAGTACCTCAACATGATCATCGCCTCCGCGCTGATGGCGACGATCTTCTTCGGCGGCTGGCTGCTCCCGTTCGGCATCGACCCGCCGACGTGGGTGGACCCGATCGTGGTGATCGCCAAGACCGGCGCCTTCCTGTTCTTCTTCATGTGGATCCGAGCGACGCTGCCCCGGCTGCGCTACGACCAGCTGATGAGCTTCGGCTGGAAGATCCTGCTGCCGCTCGCGACCCTCAACGCCCTCGTCACCGCAATCGTCCTGGTGGTCACCGACTGATGCCCGACTCCTACGAAGCCAACCCCGACGAGATCATGGTGATGCCGCGGCCGAAGTCCGGCGCCGCGCGCAGCACCTACCGCGTCTTCGGCGAGACCCTGCGCGGCCTCAAGACCACGATGGCCCGCATCCCCGAGGGCGTGAAGACCGTGCAGTACCCCGAGGAGAAGCTGGCGGTCTACCCGCGCTACCGCGGGCGCCACAAGCTGCACAAGTTCGAGGACACCGGCCTGGAGAAGTGCGTCGGCTGCTCGCTCTGCGCCGCGGCCTGCCCGTCGGACTGCATCCGCGTCGTCGCGGCCGAGAACACGCCTGACAACCGCGTCTCCGCCGGCGAGCGCTACGCGGCCGTCTACGAGATCAACCTGTCGCGCTGCATCTTCTGCGGCTACTGCGAGACCGCGTGCCCGTTCGACGCGATCACGATGGGCCACGACTACGAGATGTCGGACTACAACCGCTCGGACCTCATCTTCACCAAGGAGATGCTGCTCGCCGAGCCGCTGGACCGCACGCCGCTGCGCAACGAGTAGGCCGCCGGGCGGGGTTCGCGCGACGCCCCACCCCCTACCCCAGTCGCTGCACCGTCCCCTCGTGCCGCGCCCGCTCCGCGGCGAACGCGATCCGGTGCGACTCGAGGGTCTCGCGGGGTGACGTCGGCACCCGTGCGGGGTCGCCGGCTGCCACGGCCGTGATCCACGCGTCCATCAGACCGTCGTCGCCGCCGCCGTGGCCGGTCTCGATCCCGCCGTCGGCACGGACGCCCGCGACGTGGGTCGTGGTCTCGCCGGTCGCGAAGTCGTGCACGGTGACCGTCTCGCCGTCGCCGACGAGCTCGCCGCGGGTGCCGAAGACGCGCGTGTCGCGGTCGCGCTTGGTCGTGAACGCCGTCATGGTGAGCGTGGCCGTCGCGCCGCTGGCGTAGTCGAGCGCGACGACCTGATGGTCGACGACGTCGTTGTCGCAGGCCCACACGCAGCGGCCGTAGGGGCCGTCGCGCAGCGCGGACTCGACGCGCTCGGGCGTGGGCGGCCAGGCGATCACGTCCAGCGGCCAGCCTCGCTCCCCGCGTCGTGCCGGCTCGAGGTAGATGCGCGTCGCGGAGTAGGCGCAGGTGCCGGCCAGGACGCAGTCCAGGCAGCGGTCGGCGGCCTCGTGCGGCCGGCGCTCAGGGGTGAACTCGCCGAGCCGGCCGAACGACGAGACGGCCGTGCAGGACGACCCGATGACGTGCGACATCCAGTCGAGGTCGTGGCAGCACTTGGCCAGCAGCATCGGCGTCGCCTCGTCCTCGCGACGCCAGTTGCCGCGGACGTAGGAGTGGGCCTGATGCCAGAAGCCGACGGGCTCGAGCTGCTCGAGCGCCATCACCTCGCCGATCGCCCCCTCGGCGAGCAGCCGCTCGATCAGGCGCGTGTAGGCCGTGTAGCGCATGACGTGCGCCACGGCGGCGACGACGCCCGCGGACTCCACCGCTTCGACGATCGCCTCGCAGGCCGCCAGATCGGGCGCCAGGGGCTTCTCCACGAGGAGGTCGAGGCCGCGGGCGGACGCCGCGAGGACGGGCTCGACGTGCGCGCGGTCCGGCGTGGTGACGACCACGGCGTCGATCGCCCGGCCGCCGGACCCGCCACCGCAGAGGGCGGCGAGCGCCGCGTCGACCCCGTCGAAGCGCGCGTCTGCGGGCACGCCGTGCGCGTCGGCCAGCGCGTCCCGGCGCGCACCGCGGGGGTCGGCGACGGCGACCACCCGCGCACGCTCCGGATGCCGCCGTGCCCAGTCGGCGTAGGCGCTGCCGCGCGAGCCCGCCCCCAGGACGAGCAGCCGGACCGGGGCGACGCTCACCCGCCCCCTGCCTCGACCCGGCTCCCGAGGAGGACCCGCGTCGGCGGCTTGCGCTTGCGGGTCCGCTTCGGCTTCGGCTTCGGCCTCGGCTTGGCGCGCACCCGCAGCGTCGCCCGCGCCACCCCCGTGCGGCCCTCCGGACCCGTGGCGCTGATCGCCACCCGGTAGGACCCACCGGCCGGCGGCGTCCAGCCGTACGTGAAGCGCCCCCGCGTGAGCCGGGTGTCGACGCTGAGCGCCTCCCCCTTCGGTCCCGTGACTGACAGGCGGGTCTCGGAGACCTTCGAGAGGGCGAAGGTGACCGACGTGGGGCGATCCTCGCGCAGCCGGGGCGCCGCACGGGCGATCCGGATCCGCGGCGGCTCACGCTCGTAGCGTGCGAAGCGGTCACCCGCGTCGCAGTAGACGGCCCGGTCCGTGCGCTCGCACAGGCCCTCCAGGAACCCCGTGACGAGCTGGTGGTAGGCCAGCGTCGACTCGCGGCCGGCGAGGGAGTACCGCGACCAGGCGCCCGTGTCGAAGGCCGCGACGCCGGCCCGGGCGACCCGATCCCCGGCGTCGAACAGGCGGCGCGCCTTCGGGGAGCCGGTGAGCTCGGCGACGTCATGGAGGCCGACGAGCGACTGCAGGAACCCGTTGAGGACGTGCAGCCCCGGGTCGAAGGAGTAGAGGAGGTACTCGCGCCCGCCCCCCGCGCGTCGCAGGCCGACGCCGGTCGGCGGCGGTGCGTCGAACGCCCCGAGGGCGCTGAGCGCGGCGACGCGGTAGCGCGCCTCCCCGAGCGCGACGGAGCCGCGGGCGAGCGCCTGCGCCGCGGTCGCCTGCGTCATCCCCGACACCCAGGGGGCCGTCGCGACGCCGTAGTCGAACTGGTACTCGAAGGCGAGGAAGCCGTCGCGGCCGGCGGACAGCCGCGCGAGACGGTCGAGCGTCGCTGCGAGACGGCCCGGCCGGCAGCCGGCGGCGTGCAGCGGCGGCCGCCGGGTCGGTCCTGCGCGGCGCAGCGACCCGCGGCGACGAGCCGCGCCGACCAGCTGCGCGCGGGCCGCGACCCGCCGACGCACCCGCTCGGCACGCGCGACGCACGGCTTGGCCAGGGCGTTGGCGGTCCCGGCGGTCGCGAGGCCGTGGAACTGCATCCCGTGGCCCCTGAAGAACTGGAACACCGCCGGGTCCCGCCCGAAGGTGACGCGCCCGCCGGGCGCGGGCATCGGCCGGGTGCGCCAGAACCGCTCGTTGCGGCGCACGGTCAGGAACGCCAGCGGCATGCGTCCGACGGTCAGCTGCCGCGTGGCGGCGAGGCGCTCGACGTCGGCCACGACCGCCGCCAGCTCGCTGCCGCGGACCCCGCCCAGGCGCCGGGCGGTCGCGCGGGCGCGGGCCACGTCCGCCCGCCAGGCGCGAGCCTGCACGGGCAGGATCGCGCCGGCGGCGGAAGCACTGCGCAGCGTCCTCGCGATCGGCCCGGGCGCCGCGGCCCGGGCCGGCTCGGCCCCGAGTGCGACCGCCAGGAGGCACCCGAGTGCGGCGAAGGTCCCGACGGGCCGGCGCATCCGACCCAGTCAACCCGAAACCCACCCGTGCGGGGCGGCTGCGGTTTGCGAAGCGACACCCAGTGGTCCCCGTGCCGGTGTGGGTCCGCGACGATGGGGGCACTCCCCCGTACATGGACACCCGCCAGCTGCATGCACTGCGCGCGACGGCGGCCGCGGCCCAGGGGGCCACGAGCGTCGACGGCTACTGCCAGGCCGTCATCGGCCACATGGCCTCCCTGCTGGGGACGTCGCGGTGCTCCGTGCTGCTCGTGGGCAAGGGTCACCACTTCCACCACGCCGCCGCCATCGGGCTGGACAGCACGTTCATCCAGGCGATCGACGGCCTGGAGATCTCCGGCGATCTCGGGACCTGCGGCCCGACGATCACCTCGGGCCGTCCGACGCTGAGCCCCGATCTCGCCGACGACCCGCGCTGGGACGCCGTCCGCGAGCTGATCGAGCAGCGCGAGCTGCGCGCCTGCTGGTCGGTCCCCCTCCGCGCCGGCACCGACGCCCCGCTCGGATCGCTGGGGATCTACCACGTCCGCACCGGAATGCCGACCGCCGAGCAGCTGGCGGTCGCCGAGACGATCGCCGACATCCTCGCGCTGGGCATCGACGGCATCCGCCACCAGCAGACGGTGGCCAGGGGCAGCGCCGCCACCGTCCAGGCCCTGATGTCCGCGCTGGACGCCCGTGACGCCTACACCAGCGACCACTGCGCGGCGACCTCGGCGCTGGCCGTGGCCGTCGGGACCGTCCTCGGCCTCGACGCAGGGGGGCTGAGCACCCTCCAGCGCACGGCGGAGCTCCATGACGTCGGCAAGCTCGCGATCCCGGACGCCGTGCTGCACAAGCCCGCCCACCTCGACGAGGGGGAGGCCGCGGTCATGCGGACCCATCCCGTCGTCGGCGCACGGATCGTCGAGCACGTCCCCGGCCTGGAGGAGGTCGCCCGCGCCGTCCGCCACGAGCACGAGCGCTGGGACGGCCGCGGCTATCCCGATGGCCTGGCGGGCGAGGCGATCCCGATCGCCTCCCGGATCGTGTTCGCCTGCGACGCCTTCCACGCGATGACGTCCGACCGGCCGTACCGCCGGGCGCTGCCGGCCGACGACGCCCGCGCCGAGCTGCGCCGCCACGCCGGCTCGCAGTTCGACCCCGAGGTCGTCGCAGCGCTGCTCGCCGTGCTCAGCGCGTCGCCAGCAGCCCGGTGAGGGCGACCACGAAGGCGATCTGACCGACGGCGAGCGCCGTGCCCAGGTTGGCGGCCCCGAGGACCGCCGCGAGGAGCGTCGCAAGCGTCAGGACGGCGACAAGGATGAGGGTGTCTCGAGCCATTGGAGGTCCATTCTGACGCGCCCGGCAACCCCCCGGATCACCACTCCCGTCCCGTCGGTCGTAAGATCCCGCCGGTCGCATGGCCCAAGTCGTCTTCTTCATCGCAGCGCTGGGCGCAATCGCCGGTGCTGTCGGCACCGTCGCCTTGCGCAACCCGTTCTACTCGGTGCTCGCCCTCGTGGGGCATCTGCTCAGCCTCGCAGCGCTCTTCCTGCTCCTTCGCGCGGAGTTCGTCGCCGCCGCCCAGGTGGTGGTCTACGCCGGGGCGATCATGGTGCTCTACGTCTTCGTCGCCGCCTACGTCGGTGAGCGCGACAAGACCGTTGGCGACGGTCCCGGCCCGGGCCTGAAGGTCGCGTCGATCATCTTCGCCGTCGCGCTCCTGATCGAGTTCTCCATCGCCATCCTCGGCACGGGCCTCTCCGCCCTGGGCGACGAGGGGTCCGGCTTCTTCGCCGCCTTCGGGTCCCCCGCCGAGCTCGGCCGCCTGTTCCTGACGGACTACCTGCTGGCGTTCGAGGTCGCGTCCTTCCTCCTGCTGGTCGCCGCGGTCGGCGCCGTCGTCCTCGCACGACGCCGCGAGGGCCTCGAGGACCTCGACGCCGTCTCGGTCGGCGACCTGTTCAAGACCGACTCCCCGTCCGCCGTCGGCGGCGAGGAGAAGGGCGCCATCACCGAGGGCGCCGCCGACGAGGTCCGCCGATGAGCATCCAGTGGTACCTGATGGTCTCCGCGATCGTCTTCGCGATCGGCGCCGGCGGCATCATGGTGCGCCGGTCCCCGCTGGTCATCCTCCTGTGCCTGGAGCTGATGCTCAACGCCTCCAACCTCGCGCTCGTGGCCTTCGCCCGGGCGCACGGCAACCAGGACGGCCAGATCTTCGCGATCATCGTCATGGTCGTCGCGGCCTGTGAGGTCGCGGTCGGCCTGGGCCTGATCGTCGCCATCTACCGACGCGACCTCCCGGTCGACGTCGACGAGCTGCGGGAGCTGCAGGGCTGATGGACATCCAGACGTTCGGCTGGCTGATCCTGGCCTTCCCGCTCCTCGGCGCGATCGTCATCGGCCTCACGTTCAAGGCGCTGCCGCAGAAGGTCCACGGGATCATCGGCACGCTCGCGATCGGGCTGGCGTTCGTCGCCACGATCCTCGCGCTGACCAAGCTCGGCGCCCGGGGTGAGGAGGACAAGCAGGTCGTCACGTCGCTGTGGGACTACGCCACGTCCGTCGGCGTCGACGCGCAGCTGAGCATCCTGATCGACCCGCTCAGCCTGATGATGTGCCTCGTGGTCACCGGCGTCTCGACGCTGATCCACCTCTACTCCGTCGCCTACATGGAGTCCGACCGCGGCTACACGCGGTTCTTCGCGTACCTCAACTTCTTCGTCTTCTCCATGCTGCTGCTCGTCCTGGCGGGCAACTTCGTGCTGCTGATCGTCGGCTGGGCCTTCGTCGGCGCCGCCTCCTACCTGCTGATCTCCTTCTGGTACCGCCGCACGACGGCGACCCGGGCGGGCATCAAGGCCTTCGTCATCAACGTCGTCGGCGACGTCGGGCTCGTGCTCGGCACCTTCTTCATCCTGCGCGGCACCGGGACCGTGGACTTCCTCACGACCTTCGAGCGCGTCGGGGACGCGTTCAGCGTCAACCAGGGCTCGCTCGTGGCCGGCTGCATCCTGCTGCTCGTCGGCGCCTTCGCCAAGTCCGCCCAGGTGCCGTTCCACACCTGGCTGCCGGACGCCATGGAGGGCCCGACCCCGGTCTCCGCCCTGATCCACGCCGCCACGATGGTCACCGCCGGCGTCTACCTCATCGCCCGCATGCACCCCCTGTTCGAGCAGGCGCCCGCCGCCGCCGACGTCGGTGCCGTCGTCGGGTGCGTCACGCTGCTGGTCGCCGCGACGATCGGCCTTGTCCAGACCGACCTCAAGCGCGTCATCGCCTACTCCACGATGTCCCAGATCGGCTACATGATCATGGGCGTCTCGAGTGCGGCATACGCCTCGGGCATCTTCCACCTCGCCACACACGCGTTCTTCAAGGCGCTGCTGTTCATGGCGGCCGGCTCGGTCATCGCCGCGATGGCCAACATCCAGGACCTCAACAAGATGAGCGGCTTCAAGCGGGCCATGCCGTTCACCTACGGCTGCTTCATCGTCGGCGGCCTGGCGCTCGCCGGGGTGTTCCCCTTCTCCGGCCTGTTCTCCAAGGACGAGATCCTCGCCTACACGATCGATCGCGGCGGCTGGCACGTCGTGCTCGGCGTCCTCGGCTACGTCGGCGCGTTCCTGACGGCGATCTACACGTTCCGGATGATCTTCCGCGCCTTCCACGGCGAGCCGTGCGCCGAGGCGCAGGAGCTCATCGACACGGGCCACGTGGCCCACGGCGAACCGCTGAACCCCGCCACGGGCGAGCTCGAGGACACGGAGGTCGGCTTCCCGGGCCCCGACCACCACATCGCCGAGCAGGCGTTCGGCATGAAGGCCGCGATGGCCGTGCTGGCCGTCGGCGCGACCGTGCTCGGGGCGCTGCAGATCCCCGGCGTCACGCACGTCGTGGACGGCTTCCTCGAGCCCACGTTCGCCGACTCGGAGCTGGCCGAGTCGCTGCATCCGTCCGTCACCACCGAGTGGATCGGCCTCGTCGTCGGCACGCTGATCGGCCTGGCGGGCATCGCCGTGGCCTACCGCCTCTGGGTCCAGCAGCCCGCGACGCCTGCGCGCCTCCAAGCGCGCTTCGCCGGCCTGCACCGCTTCTTCCTCAACAAGTGGTACTTCGACGAGCTGATCGACGGTGCCGTCGTGCGCCCGTTCAGCGCGTTCGGCCGCTTCGCCCGCGACACGTTCGAGCGGGTCGTGGTCCAGGGCGGCATCGTCGGCGGGCCCTCGGGCCTCGTCCGGGCGGGCTCCGCGGCCGTCCGCGCCGCCCAGTCCGGCTTCCTCCGCGCCTACGCGGCGCTGCTGGTGCTCGGCCTCGCCGCGGTCGGCCTCTACTTCCTGGTCAACGCGAGCTGAGTCGACGATGCACCTGAGCCTGATCATCTTCGCCCCGCTCGTGTTCGCCGTCGCGGGTGCCTTCCTGCCCTCCGGGCGCCTGCCGTTGGCCCTCGCCTTCCTCGGCACGCTCGTCTCCGCCGTCCTCGGCGTGATCCTCCTCGCCGACTTCGACACCGGCAAGGCCGGGCTGCAGTACGTCACCGACGACACGTGGATCGAGGCGCTGGGGATCCGCTACTCGCTCGGCGTCGACGGCCTCAGCGTCTGGCTCGTCGGGCTGACCACCATCCTGTTCGCCGCCTCCGCGGCCTGGGTGCTCGTGCGGCCGGTCGCGAAGGCGCGTCAGTGGGTCGTGCTGATGGCGGTCGCCGAGGCCGCGGTGCTCGGCGCCTTCATGGCCCAGGACCTGGCGCTGTTCGTCCTCTGCTACGACCTGATGCTCGTCCCGTTCCTGTTCCTGATGTTCGGGTGGGGCGGGCCGGAGCGCCGTGGCGCGACGATCAAGATGATGGTCTTCACGCTGGTCGGCTCGCTGCTGATGCTCGCCGCGGCCGTCGGCACCGCCGTGCTCAGCGCCCAGCAGGGGGACGGCTCGCTGACCTTCTCGCTCGCCTCGCTCGGCGAGGTCTCCCTCTCCTCCGGGACGCAGAAGCTCCTGTTCGCCGCCTTCGCCCTGGCCTTCGTCATCAAGATGCCGCTGCTGCTGTTCCAGGGGTGGATGCCGGACGCCTACCGCCAGATGCCGCTCCCGGCGCTCGCGGTCTTCTCGGCGGTCCTGTCCAAGGTCGCGGCCTACGGCTTCCTGCGGATCACGCTGCCGCTGTTCCCGGATGCGATCGACGCCTTCCAGCTGATCCTGCAGATCCTGGCCGTCGCCGGCATCGTCTACGGCTCCGCGATGGCCTTCACGCAGACGAACCTGCGGCTGATCCTCGGCTACTCGTCGCTGGCGCAGCTGTCCTTCATCGTGCTGGGGATCTTCTCCCTCACCGCGCAGGGCATCCAGGGCGCGATCCTGCAGTCCGTCACGCACGGCCTCGTCGTCTGGCCCCTCTTCTTCGTGGTGATGCTCGTCGCCGAGCGCGCCCACGGCTCGGAGGACATCCGCGACCTCGGCGGCCTGGCCGCCCGCGGGCCGGTGATGGCGACGCTCGCGCTCATCCTCGCCTTCGCCACGCTGGCGATCCCCGGGTCGGCGAACTTCGTGGGCGAGTTCTACATCCTGCTCGGGACGTTCCGCGACTCCGTGGCGCTGGCCTGCATCGCGTCCGTCGGCGTCGCGCTGGCGTCGGTCTACATGCTGCGTGCCTACATCCGCACCGTGCACAACCGGGTCGGCAAGGACGTCACCGGGTTCGAGATCTCGGTCCGTGACGGCCTCGTGCTCGTGCCCATCGTCCTCGCCGTCCTGGCCTTCGGGCTCTACCCGCAGGGCGCGTTGAACGCCGGCGAGCAGGCCGTCGCGCCCGCCCAACCCCAGACGGCCGAGGTGGCGCCGTGATCTCCGTGCTCGCGCAGGCCTCCACCGCGGCGCCCAAGATCGACTGGGCCGCGATGTCGCCCCTGGTCGCGCTGCTCGGCGGCAGCGTCGTCGTGCTGCTGTTCGGCCTGCTGCGCTCGCGCGTCGCGCGCGCCGGGGTCGTCCCCGCCCTGACCGTCCTGACGTTCGCGATCGCGATCGGGCTGTGCGTGTGGCAGTGGGACGAGGGCTCGCGGTCGACGATCTCCGGCGCGCTGCGCATCGACGACCTGACGCTCGGTCTGACCGTCCTGTTCGCGGCGGGCGGCATCGGTGCGACCCTGCTCGCGACGGGCTCCGTCGCGGCGGAGGACGCCGGCCACGGCGAGTTCCACGCGCTGCTGCTGGCCTCGACCGCCGGCATGGTGGTGCTCGTCGGGGCCGAGGACCTGATCGCCCTGTTCCTCGGCTTCGAGCTGCTCTCGATCCCCCTCTACGTCCTCTGCGCCACCGAGCTGCGCCGCGCGACGTCGCTCGAGTCCGGGCTCAAGTACCTCATCGTCGGCTCGGTCGGCTCGGCCGTCCTGCTCTACGGCCTCGCGCTGATCTACGGCGCGACCGGCGAGACCGGCTACAACGCGATCAACGCATCGCTTCAGGAGACCGGCTTCGACTCCGACGTGCTGCTGCTGACGGGCGTCGGCCTCGCCATGGTCGGGCTGGCGTTCAAGGCCTCCGTCGCCCCGTTCCACCAGTGGACGCCGGACGTCTACGAGGGCGCCCCGACGTCGGTGACCGGCTTCATGGCCGTCGCCACCAAGGCCGCGGCGTTCGGCGTGCTGATCCGCCTCTTCGACGTGGCGCTGATCGCGAGCGCGGACGTGTGGGCCCCGGCCCTCGCGGTGCTGGCCGCCGTCACGATCGTCGTCGGCAACGTCGGCGCGCTCGGGCAGACGTCCGTCAAGCGGATGCTGGCGTTCTCCTCCGTCGCCCAGGCCGGGTACATGCTGGCCGGTGTCGTCGTGACGACCTCGCTCGGCATCTCCGCCGTCGTCTTCTACCTCGCGGCCTACCTGCTGATGAACGTCGCGGCGTTCGCCGTCGTCGCGGCCCGCGAGCGGGAGCTCGGCGAGGGCGACAGCCTCCGCGCCCTCCGCGGCCTCGGCGCCGAGCGGCCCGTGCTCGCCTGGTCGCTGTCGGTCGCGATGCTGGCGCTCGCCGGCTTCCCGGCGACCGCCGGCTTCTTCGGCAAGATCTACCTCATCCAGGCCGCCGTGGACAACGGCTACGCCTGGCTGGCGGTGTTCATCGTGCTCGGCTCGGCGATGTCGCTGGCCTACTACCTGCGTGTCGTGGCGGCCGTCTGGTCCGACGAGGCCGAGGCCCCGGCCGCGGCCCGGATGACCCCCGGCGGGCAGCCGATCGTCGCCGGGGGCTCCCCCGAGGCGGACGGGCCGGTCGTCGCCATCTCCGCCCGCGGCGGCTACGGCGGCCGCTTCGCGCTCGCCGTCGGCGTCGCCCTCGTCTGCACGATCGCCACGGTCGGCTTCGGGCTCTTCCCGCAGCCGCTGTTCGACGTCGCGCAGGACGCCGGGCAGGCCATCACCTCCCTGCGCTAGCCGCCCGGCGACAGCCAGCCGTCGTCCATGTGGACGAGGCCGAGGCCTTGCAGGTCCGGCACGGTGTCGGCGTCGTAGTGCTCCCCCGGGCGCTCGATCAGGGTGGCGGGGAAGCCGGCCCCCTGCAGGGCACCGACCTCCTGCCTGACGCCCTCCAGGGGGTACGTCTCGTCCGCGGCGTGCGCGATGTGGACGACCGGGAACCGGAAGCTCGCCGCGGCGATGGAGTCCGCCTGGGAGGCACCGGTGTCGCGGAAGGGCGAGGTGTTCTCCGCGATCACGCCGGAGACGATGCGGGAGTGGAAGAAGGCGGTGCGGTAGGAGAGGTCGCCACCCGAGGAGTAGCCGCCCAGGACGATCCGGCGGGGGTCGACGTTGAAGTGCGTCTTGACGTCCGCGATCGCCGCGAGCAGGCGGGGCGGGTCGGCAGCCGTGTCCCAGCAGCCGTTCTCGCGGCCGTCGACGGCGATCGTGATGTACCCGCGGCCGCCGGTGGCCCGGACGTCGGCGACGTCGTACTCGCTCTGGCCGCCGCATCCGTGCGACCAGACGAGCAGCTGCGCCGGGGTCTGGTGCGTGGCGTCGTAGGTCACCGGGACCGCGATCCAGTAGTCGCCGAGCTTGAAGGTCGTGTCGGCGCTGAAGGGCACGGGCGCGGCCGGGACCGTGGAGGGCGTGCCGGCGGGCAGCGGGGGGACCGGGGTCGGGCGCGCGATCCGCACGCGGCCGACCCGGCGGCAGTTGTTGGCCTCCGAGCGCTCCTTGACCCTCCGGCGCGCGTCCGCGCAGGCGAGCAGCGCGTAGGTCCCGGGCTCGAGGCCCGCCGGGACGGTCGCCTTGACCTGCAGCCTGCGCCGCGCGCCGTGGCGCAGGCGGGGTACGCGGACGCGCTCGAGCACCCGGCGTCTGCCGGCCACGCGCAGGACGAGGCTCGCCGAGGACGGGGCGGCGGTGCGCCGGCCGCGGTTGCGCACGACGAAGGACCCGCCGAGGGTCCCCGCGGTCGTGCGGACGGCCCCCCGGGGGACGCCGAGGTCGGCCCGCCCGGGCCCGGCGGCCTGGGCGGGGCCGGCGGCGAGGACCGCGAGCAGGAGGGCCGGCACGATGGCGGCGCGACGCATGCCCTTCGAACGTCCGCCGCGGCCGGTCGTTACGGGAGGGGGGGCGAGTTTCGGGCCGCCGGCGACTAGGAGGGGCATGCCCCCGCGTTTCACCCGCGGCCAGGCGAGCGCCGAGTACGTCGGCGTCGTCCTCGTCGTCGCCGCCATCCTGGTCACCCTCGCCGCCGGTGCGCTGGCTGCGCCCGGCCTCCCCGGCGCGGTCGTCGGCCGGCTCGAGCTCGCGCTGTGCGTCGTGGGGATGGACGTCTGCGACGCCGCGCAGGCCCGGGCCTCGGGCCTCGAGCCGTGCGTGACCGCCTCGGGCGCGCGCACGGAGGACACGTCCCTCCTCGTCGCGGTCGTCGATGCGGGCGGCGGCGACGCGCTGCGGGTCGAACGGCGCTCCGACGGCCACTACCTGGTCACGGCGGGCTACGACCAGCGGGCCGGCGTCTCCACCGGGATCGGCCCGTTCACGGTCGCGGCGGGCGGGGGGTTCGGCTCCGGGCTCAGCTGGGAGGCCCACAGCCTCGCGGAGGTGCGGGCCGTCCTGGGCGACACGGTGCGCGACCCGCACGACGCCGCGGTCTGGCTGCGCGTGCTGCGGAAGGCGCTGCCGGCCGAACGCGTGACGACCTTTCGGCAGCTCGACGGCGCGGCGCGGGCCGGCGCCTCGGTCGAGGTCGGCGGCAGGGACAAGGCGCTCGGCGTCGCGGACGGGAGCGCCGAGCTGCGCGGCGCGGTCGGGCGCAGCGTCCACGCCGGCGTCGCGACCTACTACTACGACGTCGCCGCCACCAAGGACGGGCCGCTGGCCGACGTCCTCCCCGCCGTCGAGGGCACACAGCTGCGCGGAGCCTGGCAGCGCTCCGATCCGCCCGTGCTGACGGTGACGGCGGCCTCCCCCGTGCGCGACGGCCGCACCACGCAGACGGTCGCCCGGATGGTCCTCTCCGAGCCGGCCGACCGCGCCGCCGCCCGCCGCTGGCTGCTGGACCCGCGAGCGATCGCGGACGCCACCGGTCGCGGCCTCGCCGCCCGGATGCGCACCGCCGCGACCGTCCAGCGCTTCACCTACGCGGAGGAGGCCGCCGACGAGGGCTCCTTCGCCCTCTCAGGCCGGCTCGGCGTCGGCCTCGGCGTCGAGCACGAGGCGCGCTTCGTCACCCGGCGGCTCGTCGACGCCCGGGTGCTCGGGCTGCCGGCGGGCGGGCGGCGGCTGGACTGCCTGCCGGGCTAGGCGCTGAAGACGAGGCAGAAGCCGGCGTCGAAGGCGTCGAGCTCCCGCAGCCGGCCGTGGCGGGCATCCCAGGCACCGGAGGTCAGGTCGGCCTCGAGCGCGGCGACGGCGCGAGCCTCGATGGCGCCGTCGAGCAGCGCGAACCCCGACGTCGCCGCGCGCGCCGCGGGGTCCAGCACCCGCTCGGGGTGCCCCCAGAAGGCCGCGAACGTGTGGTCGGGGGTGTCGCGGGGCACCGGCCAGGGCTCGACGCGGGCGTCGTCCCCGAGCGCGGCCGCAACGACCTGCGGATCGGGGAAGATCGCCGCGTCGATGGCGCCGAACTCCGGCAGGTAGTCCTCGACGAGCCACATCTGCCGGGTCACGTCCGCGTCGGCGGTGAACACGACGACGGGCCCGCGCGCCACGCGCCGCAGCTCGCGCAGGCCGGCGTCGAGCTCGTCGCCCCAGTGGTGGATGGTCATGATCGCCATGGCGGCGTCGACGCTCCCGTCGCGCAGCGGCAGCTCGCCCGCACTCGCTCGGATCGCCGGGGCGAGGGACGCCGGCCGCTGCGCCGCCATCACGTCGCTGGGCTCGATCGCGACGACGTGCCGGTCGCGCGGCTCGTAGGACCCGGCTCCGGCGCCGACGTTGACGACCGTCCGCGCGTCGCCGAGCAGCGCATCGATGCGCGCCTCGAGCCCCGGATCCGGCTGCCGGTGGACGCTGTAGCCGACCCCGATCGCGTCGTAGCGGGCCATCGTCCGGCAGGCTACCGGCGTTTGAGCCCGGACCGACGACGGGCCGAGGGCCTCCGCTCGCCGCGCTCGCACGGCGATGTCCGCAAGGACCGGGCTCTTGCGCCGGACCTGACCGGGGCCGCCGGTAGTGTCGCCCGTCCGATGCAGTACCCCGTCGATGACCTGACCCCGGACGAGCGCGCGCGGGTCGCGCCGCACGTCACGAGCCTCGACCAGCCGGTCTTCGCGCTCGTCAACCTGCCGGAGACCGTCAAGGGCGCGTTGTTCGCGCGCTACTCGCGCTACCCCGGCACGCTCAAGCGGCTGTTCCTGGACGAGTTCGCCGAGTCGCTGCCCGACGGGGCCGCGCTGGCCCGGCCCGACGACGCCGAGGGCGCGCGCGCCGCGAAGCTCTACGAGACGATCTTCCTCGGCTACGGGGACGACTCGGTCGCGCAGCTGGGCGGGGCCCACGTCGCCGCGGAGTGGTGCTCCAACGTCCTCACGAAGCTGCTGCAGCGTCCGCGGCTGGCGTCCTACCTCGAGCAGTCCACCCGCTACATCGCCTACGACGCCCCGATGCCCGGGGGCGGCTACCGCTTCCACCGCGACGACGCGCTGGGGCCCGAGTACGTCGCCGCGCTGGACGGCATCTTCGACGTCTACTCGCAGTCGCTGCCGGTCGTACGGGCGTGGGTGGACGAGACCTTCCCCCGCGCGGACGGCGAGTCCCCGGCGGCGCGCGCCCGCGCGGTCAACGCGAAGGCGCTGGACCTCCTGCGCGGCCTGCTGCCCGCCGCGTCGCTGTCGCACATGGGCATCTACGCCTCCGGCCAGGCCTACGAGCAGCTGATCCTGCACCTGATCGGCCATCCGCTGCCGGAGGCGCGCCACTACGGGGAGCTCATGCTCGCCGCGGTGAAGGCGACCATGCCGAGCTTCGTCGCCCGCGTGGAGCGGCCCGACCGCGGCGGGGAGTGGGTCTCCTACCTCGAGGCGCGGCGGGCGTCTGCCGAGCGCTGGAGCGCGCGTCTCGGGCTCGACCACGCCTCCGATCCCAGCGCCGACGCGCGCCCGTCGGTCACGCTGCTGCATGTCGACGGCAGCGAGGAGGACCTGCTCGCGTCGCTGCTGTTCGAGGCCGGCGCGGTGTCCGAGACCGCCGCGCGGGCGGCGATCGAGCGCCTGTCGGGGCAGGAGCGCGCCGACGCGATCGCCGACCTGGTCGGCGACCGGCGCAACCGTCGCCACCGGCCCGGCCGCGGCTTCGAGGCCTTGCGCTACCGCTTCGAGGTCGTCTCCGACTACGGGGCCTTCCGCGACCTGCAGCGCCACCGCATGCTGACCGTGCAGTGGCAGGGCCTCACGCCCGACCTCGGCGCAGGCGTGCCGGAGGAGGTCGTCGCCGCCGGCTGCGGGGACGTCTACCAGCGTGCCCTCGACGCGTCCGCGACCGAGTACCGCCGCCTCGCCGACGCCGGCCACGGCGCCGCCGCGCCCTACGCCCTCTGCCTCGGCTACCGCCTGCGCTACGTGCTCGACCTCAACGCGCGCGAGGCGATGCACCTCGTCGAGCTGCGCTCCGGCCGCGAGGGCCATCCGGCCTACCGGGCGGTCGCGCACGAGATGCACCGCCAGATCGCGGCGGTCCATCCCGCCGTCGGCCGCGCCATGACGCACGTCGACGCCGAGCAGGAACCGCGCCTGGAGCGGATCCTGTCCGAGATGCGCACGGAGGCCCGCACCGCCGCGGCGGTGCCGCCCACCCGTGCCGGCTGACCTGCGCTGGTTCCGGCTCCCGACCGAGCCGCCCCTCGCGGAGGCCCAGCGGGCGCTCGCCGCCGGCCTCGACGCCCTGCTGCTGCGGCTGCAGCCGCCCTACGCCGAGCCGTCCGGCGTCCGCGCGATCGCGCAGGAGGACGGGCGGCTGCGCCTGGAGGTCGACCACCGGGGCGACGGCGGGCAGCTCGTGGTGCTCACCGGGTCCGACGGCTACGCCTCGCTGCACTGGCCGGGGGGCGAGGAGCTCGACCCCGACCGGCTGCTCGCGACGGCCGAGGCGCTGCTGACCGGCCGCAACCGGGCCCTGGTGAGCATCGTCCGCGGCCAGGTCACCAAGAGCGTGACCACCCTGTGGGACGAGACGGGCGCCTCGTGGCGAACGACCCTGCGCGTGCGCCACACGCTGTTCCCGCCGCTGCAGCGGTCGCGCGCGACGGTCTCGTTCGAGCGCCCGACGCTGCTCGGCCCCGCCGTGGCCAAGCCCTGAACGGGCCCCGTCAGGAGCCCTCGGGCGCCTCCACGTCGACCTCCGCGGCCGCCTTCTCCGCCGTGTCGCGGTCCAGCTCCGCCTGGCGCAGCTCGATCCGGCGGATCTTGCCCGTCAGCGTCTTGGGGAGGTCGTCCACGAACTCGATCTTGCGCGGGTAGGCGTACGCGGACAGGTGCTCGCGCACGTGCTTCTGGATGTCCTTGGCGAGCTCGTCGGAGCCCTCCGTCCCCTCGGCGAGCCGGATGAAGGCCTTGACCACCATGCCGCGGCGCTCGTCCGGCGACGCGACGGCGGCCGCCTCGATCACCTTCGGGTGCTCCAGGCACGCGGACTCCACCTCGAACGGGCCGATCCGGTAGCCCGCGGCGATGATCACGTCATCGGCGCGGCCCTCGTACCAGACGTAGCCGTCCGCATCCATCGAGGCCGCGTCCTTGGTGTGGAACCACTCGCCGCCGAAGTCCTCCTGCGACGCCTCGTCGTTGTTCCAGTAGCCGAGCGGGTAGTGCGGGTTCGACCGCGCGCGCAGGCAGATCTCGCCCTTGTCGCCCTGCGGGACCGGCTGCTCGTCCTCGTCGAGGATCTGCACGTCCCAGCCGGGCATCACGCGCCCCATCGACCCCTCGCGGACCTCCATCCAGGGGAAGTTCGCCACGAGCGGATAGGACTCCGTGAGCCCGTAGTAGTCGAGCGGGACCAGCCCGAACTGCTCCTTGAACCAGCGGATCGCCTCCGGGTTGAGCGGCTCGCCGGCCGAGCACACCCGCCGGAAGGCCTGCGGGTACTGCTCCCCGGCGTCGGGGACCGAGGACATCATCGAGCGCATCGCCGTCGGCGTCGTGAAGAGGTTCGTCACGCGGTTGCGCGACATGAAGTCGAGCTGCTGGACGGGATCGAAGCCGCCCTGGCGCTGGAGCACGCACTGCACCGCGCCGGCGCGCCACGGTCCGAGCAGGGGCGCGATGCCGGCGGCCCACGCCCACTCGCCCATCCCGTGGAAGCGCTCGCCGTCCTCCACCTCGTGGCAGTAGACGAACTCCTCGTGCCCGAGGATGTAGCGGTGGGCGTGCACGACGCCCTTCGCCGTTCCGGTGGTGCCGGACGTGTAGTACAGCTGCGCGGGGTCGTCGGCGGCGGTGTCGACGGTCTCGTACTCGGTCGGATGGCCGTCGAGGAAGCCCTCGATGCGCACGAGGCCTGGGTGGTCGAAGCGGTCGGCGTTGTCGCCGTCGGTGACGAGGACCTTCGCGCCGGAGTCCTCGAGGCGGTGGCGGATGCCGTCGTCGCCGTAGAGGACCGACATCGACAGGACGAGCGCGCCGAGCTTCCAGGTGCCGAAGAAGATCGCGGCGGTCTCCGGCGTCGGCGGGAGCACGATCGCGACGCGGTCGCCACGCTGCACGCCGGCGGACTCGAGGGCGTGCGCGGCCTGGCCGGCGAGGTCCTGCAGCTCGCCCCAGGTGACGTCGCGGACGGTCCCGTCGTAGTGCTCGTGCACCATCGCGAGCTTGTCGCGCGGGTGCTTGTCGCAGACGTCCGTGGCGATGTTGTAGCGCTCGGGGACGTTCCAGCTGTGCTTCGAGACGACCTCCTCGTAGGAGGCGTGCGTGTCGGTCGACATGGGGTCTCCTTCCCTCGCGGGGAGGATGCCCGATTCAGCGCGCGACCAACCTGCGGCTGACGCGATCCAGGCGCGTGATCAGCCGGCCCTCCGGCGCCGCGACCCGGCCCGGCGCGCCCGCCATGCGCCCGACCCGCACGCAGACGAGCCCGAGGAACGCGACGAGCGACAGGTCGCCGGCCAGGACCAGCAGGAACGCGGGGGTCCAGGCCCACATCGGGCCGTCGTCCTTGCGCTCGAGCTGCAGCAGCTTCGTGTCCTCGGTCATCGTGCGGGTGACGGGCGCCCCCGCCGCGGGGGCGCCGACGCCGGCGAAGTCGATCGCCTCATCGCGCGGCAGCCGCACCGGGACCGACAGCATCGTGTGGCCCTTGTGCACCCGCACGAGGCTCTTCCAGTCCCCGCCGACCGGCAGCGGCGCGGTGGAGCGCAGCGTTCCGTCGGCGGCGACGCGCATCGGCTCGGCCACCCGGCCGCCGCCCTGCCACGCCATCCCGTAGGCCCAGTTGCCGTTGCGGACGAGGTCGGGGCGGCTGAGGCGGACCGTGACGTCGGCGACCCGCGTCGGCGTGTCCGCGGTCCCCTCCGGCGCCGTTCGCACGTCCGACAGCGTCAACGTCGCGGTGACGTCGCCGGGGGAGCGGATCACGGCCGCGTTGACCGCGAGGCCGACGAGCACGAGGGACGCCGCGGCCGCCAGCACGCCCGGGCGGCGGATCGCACCGAGGCGGCCGTGGAGCGCCGTGGCCATCAGCGCCCCGAGCACGCCGGCGGCCACGGCGGCCGCCACGGCGACCGGGAGCGCCTCCCGCAGCAGCCCGGGCTCCCATGGCAGCGGCATGATCACGTGGCTCCAGCCGTAGTCGGCGAGGAGGCCGACCGTCCCGACGAGCACGCCGGCGACGACGCCGAACACGACGGGCCGCCTCCAGTCACCGCGGAGGGCGAGCAGCTCGACGAGCGCCGCCTGGGCGACGAACAGCGGGAACGCCGGCGCGGTGACGCCGAGCGCCTGGCCGAGCACGAGCGTCATCGCGACCTGCATCGGCAGCCAGACCGCGAGCGCCGCAACGGTCCCGCCGCGACCGATCAGCATGCGGGCGAGGACCATCGTGTGCGCGCCGCCGAGGGCCAGGAACAGCGGCTGCCAGATCTGGCGGTACTGCGGTACGCCCCAGTTGAACTCATGCAGGACGGCGGTCCAGAAGAAGAGGAAGATGCCGGCCAGGAGCGCGCCGACGGGGCGGGGAACGCGGCCGGGCCCACGGAACGGCTCGCGGCCGACGGTGCGCGCGCCCTCCGCGAGCAGCATCGCCGAGCCGGTCCCGGCGGTGAGGACGCCGCCGATGAACATCGTGTGGGTCGGCCCCCAGAGCGTCACGTCCTGGCCGAAGATGCGATGCCACAGGTCGTCGAGCGGGAAGCCCATCAGCGCGAAGCCGCCGGCGCTCAGCATCAACGCCGCGCTCGCCGGGACGCGCCAGCCGAGCACGGTGAGGGCGGCCGGGCTGGCCTCCTCCTCCTGCTCCGGGGCCATCACGACGGCGAGGACCCCCATGAGGAACATCCACTCGAGGCCGATCAGCAGCGGGTAGTGCGCCCAGGTGCCGAAGGGCCCCTGGTCGCGACCGATGTCGATGTGCAGGCCGATGTCCCACGTCGCGCCCCAGATCGTGATCAGCGCGCCGAGGATGCCCCCGATGCCTGGCACGGCGGCCCAGCCGGGAACGCCGAGGACCTGCTCGCTGCGATCGGCGAGGACGCGCAAGGGCCTGGCCCCGCCCCGGCGGTAGCTCGTCAGCATCCACAGCCAGAGGCCGATCACGGCCGTCATGACGCCGCCGAGGATGGCGATGTCGGTGAGGGCGGCGCCCCCGGCGGGCCTGGCCGCCTCGGCGGCGGCGAGCAGGACGGTCATGGGGTCGCTTTCGTCGTCGGGGCGGGGGGAGGGACGGGGTCGCGGCGGACCGCGATCCCGAGCAGCGGGTCCTGCGCGTCGAGGTGCCCGCGCGAGGGGTCGGCCTGGTCGAGGGCGGCCGCGACGCGCTTGTCGCGCATCGTGAGCTGCTCGACGGCGGGCTGGATCAGGCCGCGCAGGGCGAGCGCACCGCCGACGTAGCGCGGCGCCCACACGCGGCCCTTGCGCTTGAGCACGCCGTCCTCGATCGCCCGGCCGGCGGCGCCGACCGGGACCGAGGTGCGGATGAAGGACGGCAGCAGCCTGTCCATCGCCTGCGACGACGGGTGCGCCATCGAGACGCGCACGAGGTCGGTGTCGATGAAGCCGAAGTACGCGCAGCCGACACGCGTGCCCGTCGGCCGCAGCTCCTGGCGCAAGGCGTTCGTCAGGCCCTCGACGCCGGCCTTGGACGCGGCGTAGGCACCCATGAGGGGGGCGTGGGACGCGGCGGCGAGCGAGGCGACGTTGAGGAGGTAGCCCTTGCGGGCGACGACGTGCGGCGCTGCGGCGCGAACGGTGTGCAGGACGCCGTGGAGGTTGACCGCCAGCTCGCGCTCGATCTGTGCCATGGGCGCGGTGGTGAGCGCGCCGACGAAGTGCAGACCGGCGTTGGCGATCGCGGCGTCGAGGCCGCCGAAGCGCGCGACGGCGTCGGCGACCGCGGCTTCGAGCTGCCCCAGGTCGGTGACATCCGCCTCGAGGGCGACGGCGCGGTCGCCGAGCTCGGCGGCGAGGCCGTGCAGCAGCTCCGGCTCGAGGCCGACGAGCGCGAGGTTGGCCCCGCGCGCGTGGAGGCGGCGGGCGGCGTCGGCGCCGATCCCGCGCGCGGCGCCGGTGACCAGGACCGTGCGGCCCTCGATGGTCCACCCCATGGGTCAGTCCTCCTCGGGTGCAGTTGTCACAGCCATGTAGCTACGACAGTGTTACACCATCCGGCGACGGGGTGACACCACGTCGGTCAGCGCCAGGGCAGCAGCGCGAGCAGCGCGTCCACCTCGGCGAGCAGGCGCTCCGCCGGCCAGCCGGGGTCGTCGAGCACGATCCGGCCGAGCTCCTCCCCCACGGTCAGGAGCAGCCGGGCGAGCACCTCGACGTCGACGGAGCCGACGTCCGGGCCAAGGCCCTGGAGGCCGGAGGCGACGAGCGGGTCGAGCCGGGCGGCGAGCTCCGTGCGGCGCCGGCCCGCGAGCTTCTGCAGCGCGACGGGCGCGCTCTCGGGCTTGAGCAGCGCGACCCGCCAGGTCGTCGGCCGGCTGAGGACGGCGTCGAGGAGGCCGCGGAGCGCCCCGAGCAGCTGCTCCGACGGCGGCCGGGGGTCGCCGACCTCGGGCAGGAGGGCGTCGAGCTGGCGGTCGATGCGGCCGCCCTCCCGTTTGAGCAGCGCGAGCAGGAGGACGGGCAGCGTCGCGTAGGCGCGGTAGACGGTGACCCGGTTGACCCCGGCGCGGCGGGCGAGGGCCTCGACGTTGAGGGCGTCGAACCCCTGCTCGGCGATCAGCCTGAGCGCCTCGTCGAGCAGCTGGGCGCGCCGCTGGGCGAGGGGGACGCGAGCGGGGGCCTCGGCCGCGCCGCCGCCGTCGCCGTCGCCGTCGCCGTCGCCCCGGGACGGACCTAAAGTCGCGGATGTGTCGCTCTGACGACCAGGACGCGACTTTAGGTCCGGCCGGCTCGGCGCTGAGGGGACGGCTCCGGTGCGCGGCAGGATGGCGATCAGCGCCGCGGCCGCGGTCGTGAGGCGGTCCGGCGAGAAGCGGCGTGGATGGGCGAGGACGAGGCGGGCGAGCTCCTCCCCGATCGCGACGATCAGCCGGGCCAGCAGCGCCGTGTCCAGTCCCGCCGGGCCGCCGCGCGCGGCCAGGCCCCAGTCGAGGAGCTCGTGCACGCGCGCGGTCACGTCGCCGCGGCTGCGGCGGATGCGCTCACGCACGACCGGTGAGCCGCCGTCGGCCGGCATCAGGACGATCCGCCAGGTCTGCGGGGCGGCACGCACCGCGAGCAGGAAGGAGCGCAGCCCGTCGACGAGGAACGCGTCGGGGTCGACGTCCTCGCGGCTGGCGGCGGCGATCCACTGCAGCGGGGCGAGGGCGACGTCCTCCTCGCGCTCCAGCAGCGCGAGCACGAGCCCGTCGAGGTCGCCGAACTGGTCGTAGACGACCGGGCGGGTGACGCCCGCGGCCCGGGCCACAGCCTCGACGGTGAGCGCGTCGACTCCGTGCGCGGCGACGATGCCCAGCGCCGCATCGAGCAGCTGGCGCTGACGCACCTCGGGCGCGAGGCGGGGGGTGCGCGGGGAGCCGGTCGCCACGCCCCAAGCGTCGCATGTTCGCCTCGAGCTACACCGGTGTGACACGCTCTGGTCATGAGCCTGCTCGACCGCGTGCCCGTGCCGCGCACCGCCGGCGTCGACGAGCAGGCGCTGCGCCGCGCCGTGGAGGGGCGCACGATCCTGCTCACCGGCGCCTCCTCCGGCATCGGCGCCGCGACCGCCACGCGGCTCGGCGCGGCCGGCGCGCGACTCGTCCTCGTCGCCCGGCGCCGGGCGGAGCTCGAGGCCGTCGCCGCCGGCCTGCACGACGCGGTGGTGGCCCCCTGCGACCTGTCGGACCCCGGCGCCGTCGACGCGCTGACGGCACAGGCGCGCGAGCTCGGCGTCGACGCCCTCGTCTCCAACGCGGGCCACTCGATCCGCCGCTCCGTGTCGCGCTCGCCGGACATCGCACGCGACGCCGAGCGGCTGATGGCGATCAACTACCTCGGCCCGGTGCGGTTGATCGGGGCGCTGCTGGGCGACCTCGCGGCGGTGCGCGGCCAGGTCGTCTGCGTGTCCTCGATCGCAGCCCAGTCCTCCTCGCCCGGGTTCGCGGCCTACGCGGCGTCGAAGGCCGCGCTGGACACCTTCATCCGCGCGCTGGCGCAGGAGCGCGCCGCGAGCGGGGTCGCGTTCACCGCGGTCAACATGCCGCTCGTCCGGACCCCGATGGTCGGCCCGTCGGAGGACCTCACGGCGGCGGTCGCGTCCCTGTCGCCGGAGAACGCGGCCGACCTCGTCGCGTCGGCGATCGTGCACCGCCCGCGGCGGATCGGGACGCCCGCCGGCGAGCTCGCCGCGATCGGCTGGGCGCTCGACCCGGCGATCACGACGGCGATCGACCGCCGGCTGCGGAGGATCCCCGGCAGCGGCGGCGGGCGCGGCGGCGGCGGGCGCACCCCGCTGGGCCGGCTCGGCGAGCTGGCCTTCAAGACGACCGTCCGACGCTGACGGCGCCGCTCAGCGGGCGGTCCAGCCCTGGTCCATCGTCAGCGGCGCACCCGTGATCGTGCGGCCCGCCGGGGTGAGGAGGAAGTGGACCGCCTCCGCGACGTCCTCGGGCTCGATCAGCGCCTTGACCGCGTGCGGGGCGAGGATCACGTCCTCGAGCACGGTCTCCTCGTCGACGCCGTGCGCCTTGGCCTGGTCGGCGATCTGGTTCTCGACGAGCGGGGTGCGCACGAAGCCGGGGCACACGGCGGCGGTGGTGATGCCGACGTCGGCGCCCTCGAGCGCGAGCACCTTCACGAGGCCGAGCACGCCGTGCTTGGCCGATACGTAGGCGGACTTGTAGGGCGACGCCGCGAGCGCATGGGCCGACGCGACGACGACGAAGCGCCCGTGGCCGCTGTCGCGCAGTGCCGGCCAGGCGGCGCGCGCGAGGTGGAACGGGGAGGACAGCAGCAGCGCGACGATCGCGTCCCACTGCTGGGGCGGGAACGCGTCGATCGGGGCGACGTGCTGCACGCCCGCGTTGGGGACGACGACGTCGAGGCGGCCGTGGCGCTCCAGGGTCGCGGCGACGATCGACTCGTTGCCCTCGGCGGTGGTGAGGTCGGCGTCGAGGTCGGCGCCCTCGAGGTCCGCGCCCACCACCGTCAGCCCCGCGGCGCGCAGGCGTGTGCAGATCGCGGATCCGATGCCGCCTGCGGCACCGGTGACGAGAGCGACGTGGCCGTCCATGCGGACGGCCTACCCGTCAGGGGTCGACGATGAGCTTGACCTGCATCCCGAGCGCCTCGTGGTCGAGGATCGGGCAGTACAGCGTGTAGGTGCCGGGGTCGAGGTCGTAGGCGACGGCTGTGACCCGGCCCGGGCCGACCTGGGAGACGACGAGGTCGTCCAACCCGTGCGCGAGCAGCGCGTGCGGGTCCTGCGCGCGCGAGTTGTCGAACTGGATCCGCACCCTGCCGGCCTTCACGCGCGGCTGCGACAGGGTGAACGCGAACTCGGTGGCGGCGACGGAGACCGAGCGCGGGTCGGCACCGGGGAGGTCCGGCACGGCGGGGCCGCCGGGAGCCGGGGTCGGCGTCGGCGTCCGCGTCGCGGCGGGCGTCGCGGCGGGGAGGACGGCGCCGCCGACCGGAGTGGCGACGCCGGCGGCGGTCCCGGCGGCGCCGGTCACGGCACCCGGGCGGGCGACGGCGGGCCGGAGCCACCCGGCGGGCATGACGCCCCGCACGGGCCGGCGGGTGACGCGGCCGCGGGCGCGGGGCCGGCCCCTGCGGGCGGCCCTGCGCCGCGCGCGGCCCTGCGCCGCGCCGCGGCCCGTCGGCGCGCAGCCGGCGCGCCCCACGCACCCTGCGCACGTTCGTGACCCGCCTGTGCCGCATTCGCCCGGGGGTGGTCGGGGTTGACCGCGGCATGCGCGGTCAACCCCGACCACCCCGTCGCAGGGGACGCCGCGAGCGCCAGCGCGGCCGTCACCAGCAGCCGCCGCATCAGCGGAACAGGGTGTCGAGGTGGCGCACGCCGGGGCCGGACTGGACGATGCCGTCGGCCGACTCGCCCATCCAGTCCTCGACGATCGTCCTGGCGATCGAGCGGAAGTCCGTGTCGTGGCGGAGGTTCCCGTCGCGGTCGAGCTGCGAGGTCCCCAGCCCGCCGAAGGCGCCCACCATCGTGCCGCCGACCTTCGTCCCGATCAGCATCGAGACGCCGCCCGCGCCGTGATCGGTGCCCGCGCCGTTCTCCTGCGCCCGGCGGCCGAACTCGCTCCACACGTGGGTGACGACGCGGTCGGCCAGGCCACGCGCCTCGAGGTCGGCCTGGAACGCCGCCAGCGACCGGGACAGCAGGCCGATGTCCGCGTCCAGGGAGGCGGCCTGGTTGTCGTGCGTGTCGTAGCCGCCGTTGCCCGGGATCGCCACGCAGCGCAGCGGCATCCCGAGCTCGAGCATCTCGGCGAGGGCGGCGAGCCGGCGCGGGAAGCCGTCCTCGGTCTGCGGGTAGGGGACGCGCGTCTGCTCCAGCACGCTGACGTCCTGGATCGGCCCGAGGGCGCTGCGCAGCTGGCCGGTCATCGCGGTCGCGCGGCGGGCGGCGAGGAGCCCGGGGTCGTCGGTCGGCAGCGCCCCGAGCGCCCGGAACGCGTCGAACAGGCCGGGCTCGACGCGCGAGTCCCACACGTCGCGGGTCCAGAACGAGTAGCTCTCCGGGGTGGCGACGGCGGCGACCGGGTGCCTCGCGGTCGCCAGGGACGGTGCGAGCGAGTAGTCGATCGACAGGCCCTGGAGCGGGTTGTCGGCCACGCCGTGGCGGTCGAGGAAGCGCCCCATCCACCCGACGCGACCGGCCGGGTCGAGCGCACCGACCTCCCAGTAGTGGCGTGAGGTGAAGTGCGACTGGTTCGGGTCCGTGTAGCCCACGCCCGGGACGACCGACACACGGCCGCGGGCGTGGAGGTCGCGCAGCCCCGTCGCGGCGGGATGCCACTGCAGCGACGGGTCCTCGCCGAAGCGCAGCGCGGGGTCGTCCGGGTAGCCGAGGCTCGGGCGCAACGCCCGGTAGCGGCTGTGTCCCACGGGGGCGAGCAGGCTCATCGCGTCCAGCCCGCCGGGGAGGTAGATCGACACCAGCACGCGCCCGGGCGTCGCGGCGCGGGCCGCGGCGATCCCGTGCTCGAACGCCTCGGGGCTCAGCGCCGAGGCGCCGAAGACCGCGAGGCCGAGGCCGGCTGAACGGGCGAGGAAGGAGCGGCGCGAGAGGCCGGTGCCGGCCGGGACGGGCATCCCCGGTTCGATCGCCGGCAGGCCCTGGCCGGCCGTGGCGACCGCCCCGCGGAGGGCCTCGGCACGGGTGAACTCGCGGCAGGAGCAGGCGGAGGGGGTCATGAGGTCTGGAAGTCGGGGGACATGGCGACGAGCATCCGCAGGGCGTTCTGGCGCTGCGCGCGCTGGTGGGGGTACGCGCCGATGGGCAGGACGGCGGCGGCCCAGTCGCGCATGCACGCGCGCGTCTCGGCGGTCAGCCACGGGGTGCCCCAGAAGGCGATGGCCCCGGCCAGCGCCGTGTCGGCGCTCTCGGCCGGGTACGAGTCCCACGCCGGGCCCTGCAGCGTGCCGCCCTCGATCGCCGTGTTGGCCAGCCACCAGCGTCCGGCGAGGGTCGAGGTGTCCAGCCAGCGCTCGTCGTCCCAGCCGGAGACGTCAGGCGGGTAGAAGAGCCGCTGGCCTGCGAGGGAGCACATCCACTCCCAGCCGCCGTCGGTGATGGTCTTCGAGCGCGCGCGCATCAGCCCGGCGCAGTAGACGACCGGCGGCTTGACCATCCGGTCGCCGGCGTACAGCTCCGGGGCGGTGAGGATCGCCTCGAGGACGGGGCGGATCTGGCGCCCCGATCCGGTGTAGAGGGCTTCGAGGCGCGCCCGCGTCGCGTCGCTCGGGGGCGCCGGGATGAAGGCGGACCAGAGCTTCTGGACGAAGAAGGACGCATGAAGCGGGTGCTCGAGCACGAGCCGCAACGCGTCCGTCGTCCCGAACGCGCCCGTCTGGCCGAACACCGTCTTGGTGCCGGCGTCGAAGCGGTCGCGGTCGAAGGCGGGCGTGTCGGTCCAGCCCGTGCCGTCGACCCAGTCCAGGCGCCAGCCCGTCAGCGCCCGCGCGATCTCGCGCACGTCGGACTCGGTGTAGGCCCCGCGGTCGGCCCCGAGCGTGAAGAGCTCCATCAGCTCGCGGCCGTAGTTCTCGTTGATCTGGCCGCGGCGGTTGTCGATCCCTGACAGCCAGATGAGCATCGCGGGGTCCGTCGTCACCGCCGTGAGCAGCTCGTCGAAGCTCCCGAGCCCGTGACGGCGGAACAGGTTCGTGTGCTGGAGCATCAGCTTCGTGCTGCCGACGCCGTCGTTGGACGTCGCGAACCAGTCGTGGAAGACGAGCGTCATCCGCTCGACGAGGCTGTGGCGCGAGCGGACCATGCGGTCCAGCCACCACAGGTGGTCGTGGCCCCAGCGCCCGTAGGGATCCAGCGGCTCGCCGTCCACCGTCGGGGCCGGGCCGTCCATCGCGGCGGCACCCTCGGGCCGGGTGAGCGACCGCACGGCGGCCTCGAGGCCCAGTGCCGCGAGCGCCTCGGCCTGGCCGGGCCGCGGGCCGAAGCCGGCGCGCCACAGCAGCCGTTCGGCCTGACGCACGCCGAACTCCCCGGTGTAGACCTCCGTCGGGTCGACGGGGAGCGGGGCATCGGGCGCGGGGGGTGCGACGGGCTGAGCCGCGACGGGGGCGGCGGCGGCCGCGGACGGCGCGAGTGCGACCGACGGCTTCCCGCCGGAGGCGGGCTTGGGCAGCTGCGGCGGCGTGGCCCGGGTCGGCCGGCAGCGCTTGGGGAGGTTCGCGAGCGCCCGCTTGCGCCTGCGGGCGTGCTTGATCCTCCGCGCGCGCTTGCGCAGGGTCTGACAGGAGGCCGGGCGCCGCTTGCGGCGTCGGCGGGCGGTGGCGGCCGCACTCACACCACGTCCATCGGTCACGCCACCCCCACCCCTTTAGGGACTCCCGAGGATCCACACACCTGGTCGGGACTGGCACAGTGCGTCCATGTCCGTCCCCACCCCCACCACGATCGCGGTCGCGGCCCGTGAGCTGCGCCGCACCTACGGCGAGGGCGCCGCCACGGTGCACGCGCTCCGCGGGGTCGATCTCGACGTCGTCGCCGGCCGGCTCACCGCCGTCATGGGCCCGTCCGGCTCCGGCAAGTCGACCCTCATGCACGTCATGGCCGGCCTCGACAAGCCCGACGGCGGGACCGTCGCGATCGGCGGCGTCGACGTCGGCGCCCTCGACGACGCCGGCCTGACCGCCCTGCGTCGTGAGCACATCGGGTTCGTGTTCCAGTTCTTCAACCTCCTCCCGATGCTCTCCGCGGAGGAGAACATCCTCCTGCCGTCGCGCATCGCCGGCCACGAACCCGACCGTGACTGGCTGCGCGAGCTCTACGAGCGTGTCGGCCTCACGGGCCGCCTCAAGCACCGTCCCAGCCAGCTCTCCGGCGGGCAGCAGCAGCGCGTCGCGGTCGCCCGCGCGCTCGCCTCCCGGCCCACCGTGCTGTTCGCCGACGAGCCCACGGGCAACCTGGACTCCACGACGAGCCAGGAGATCCTCGCGCTCCTGCGGGCCTCCGTCGACGAGCTCGGCCAGACGATCGTGATGGTCACGCACGATCCGCGCGCGGCCGCGGCGGCCGATCGGACGCTGACCCTCGCCGACGGCGAGATCGTCGGCGACGAGACGCCGGCATGAGGACCGTCGCCCTCAAGGGCGTCTGGCTGCGCAAGGGCCGCGCGCTCCTGACGGCGCTCGCCGTGGTGCTCGGCGTCGCGATGGTGTGCGGGACCTTCATCCTCACCGACACCATCTCGAAGGCGTTCGACACGATCTTCACCACCGGCGCGGCGCAGACGAGCGCCGTGATCACGGGCAAGCAGGTCGTGCCGGGCGTCGACAGCGGGCGGTCCCTGCCGGCCTCCCTGCTGACGAAGGTCAAGGCGGCCGACGGCGTGCAGGACGCGCGCCCGACGGTCGAGGCGTCCGGCGACGGGCGCGAGCAGGTGCGGCTGGTCGGCGCCGACGGCAAGACGATCGGCAACGCGAACGCGCCGAAGCTCGCGTTCGGCATCGTGTCCGAGGCGGGGGCGCTGAACCCGTTCACGCTCACCGCCGGCCGCTTCGCGACCCGCGACGGCGAGGTCGTCGTCGACCAGGGCACCGCGGAGAAGGAGGGCCTGAAGCCCGGCTCGAAGATCGGCGTCTCGGCGCGCGACGCGACCCGGCCCTACACCGTCGTCGGCGTTGCGAAGTACGGCGAGGTCAAGTCCCTGGGCGGCGCCACCATGGCGATCCTCGACGTCGGCACCGCCCAGCGGCTGCTCGGCCGCGGCGACCGCTACGACTCCATCCTCGTGGCCGCCGACCCCGGGACCCCGGCCAGCACGATCGTCACGGAGCTCAAGGGGCTCGCCGGCCCGGACGCCACCGTGCGCACCGGCGCCCAGGAGGCCGCCGACTCCGCGGCCGACATCAAGGACGCGACGTCCTTCATCCAGCTGTTCCTGCTCGCGTTCGCGTTCATCGCACTCGGGGTCGGGGCGTTCGTGATCTACAACACGCTCTCGATCACCGTCGCCCAGCGGATCCGCGAGCTGGCGACGCTGCGCGCGCTCGGGGCCTCGCGCCGGCAGGTGCGGCGGTCCGTGCTGCTCGAGGGCCTGGCGATCGGGATCCTCGCCTCCGTCCTCGGGCTCCTGGCCGGCTACGGGCTGGCGAAGGGCCTGTCGGCCGTGTTCGGCCTGCTCGGGATCGATCTCCCGCAGGTCGACGAGGTCGTGAAGGCCCGCACCGTGATCGTGTCGCTGGTCGTCGGGATCGTCGTGACGGTCGTGGCGAGCATCGTCCCGGCCCGCCGGGCGACGCGCATCCCGCCCGTGGCGGCGATGCAGGAGGGCGCGACCCTGCCGCGCCCGTCACGCCGGCGGACGAACGCGATCGCGTTCCCGGCCCTCGTGGTCGCGGTGGCCGCCCTGGGGGTCGGCGCGTTCGCCGGGCTCGAGACGAGCGCCGCGTTGATCGCGCTCGGCATCGGCGTGATCGCGTTGTTCATCGCCGTCAGCCTGCTCGCCGACCGGCTCGTGACGCCGCTCGCGCGCATCGTCGGCCGCCCGGCGCGCGGGTTCGGCGGGGTCGCCGGCCGGCTCGCGGACGAGAACGCGACGCGCAATCCGGCCCGGACGGCACGCACCGCGGCCGCGCTGATGATCGGCCTGGCGCTCGTGACGATCGTCGCCACCCTCGGTCAGGGCCTGCGCTCGTCGGATCGCGAGTCGCTCGAGACCGCGGTGCGCGCGCCCGTGGTGGTGACGTCGCAGAACGGCTTCGACCCGATCCCGGCCACGGTCGGGACGGCGATCGCGCGGGTGCCGGGCGCCGAGGTGCACGCGGTCAGGAGCGACCGGGCGCGCGCGTTCGGCAAGAGCGTCAGCGTCAACGGCGTGGACGCGCGCGCCGGGGCGGCGCTGCGCCTGGACGTGACGGGGGGTGCGGCCATCCCGGGTCCGGGTGACGCCGTCGTGGAGCGCGGCTGGGCGCAGGACCGAGGGCTCGAGGTCGGCTCGCGGCTGACGCTCACCTCGCCGAGCGGGCGCAGGCTCGCCCTGCGGGTGAGCGGGCTGCAGGAGCGCACCCCGATCCAGAAGCTCGACCCGGTCCTCGGGCGCGTCCTGATCGCGCAGCGGACCTTCGACCGCGCGTTCCCGACGCCGAGCGACGTGTACGTGTTCGTCGGCGGCGCCGCGCGCGCCGACGTCGCCGCGGCCGCCAAGGCGTTCCCGGACGTGCTCGTCTCGACCCGTGCGCGCTGGATCGACGAGCGCGTCAAGGGGCTGGACACGTTCCTGAACCTCCTCTACGTGCTGCTCGCCCTGTCGATCGTCGTGTCGCTGTTCGGGATGGTCAACACGCTCGTGCTGTCCGTCTTCGAGCGCACGCGGGAGATCGGGATGCTGCGCGCGGTCGGCATGAGCCGGCGGCAGGTGCGGCGCATGGTCCGCCACGAGTCGGTGATCACCGCGCTGATCGGGGCCGCACTCGGCCTGCCGCTCGGCCTGCTGCTGTCGGCGCTGCTCTCCCAGGCCCTGGCCGACGAGGGGCTGGCCTTCGCGGTGCCGGTCGCGGCGCTGATCGTGTTCGCGATCGTCGCGGTGATCGCCGGCGTCCTTGCGGCGATCGCGCCGGCGCGGCGCGCCGCCCGCCTCGACGTGCTCCAGGCGCTGCAGTACGAGTAGCCGGCGCGGCCACCGCGGTCCCGGCCGGACCTGCGAGCCAGCTCCGAGGCGCCGCCGGCCCGCCCCGGTGCTGACAGGGCGGGCGGTGGCGTGGTCGGTGGGCGCCGGCGGGTTGGGGCGGGGCGGGGGGCGGGCGGCTACTTCACGGCGTCCTGGAGCTGCTTGACCACGTCCGGGTCGCGCAGGGTCGTGACGTCGCCGAGCTCGTTGCCCTCGGCGATGTCGCGCAGCAGGCGGCGCATGATCTTGCCCGAGCGCGTCTTCGGGAGGTCGTCGGCCCAGACGATCTGCTTCGGGCGGGCGAGCTTGCCGATCTTGTTCGCCACGTGCTCGCGGATCTCGGCCACGAGGTCGTCGTCGCCGGCCCGCTGGCTGCCCTCGAGGGTCACGAACGCCGTCACGGACTGGCCGGAGTCCTCGTCCGCCTGGCCGATGACCGCGGCCTCGGCGACCTTGGGGTGCGAGACGATCGCCGACTCGACCTCCGCGGTCGACATGCGGTGGCCGGAGACGTTGATGACGTCGTCGACGCGGCCGATCACCCAGAGGTAGCCGTCGTCGTCCAGGCGCGCGGCGTCCCCGACGAAGTAGACGTCCTTGCCGTACTTGTCGAAGTAGGTCTCGACGAAGCGGTCGTCCTCGCGGTAGAGCGTGCGCAGCATCCCGGGCCACGGCTCGCGCAGCGTCAGGTAGCCCTGGTCGGTGCCGGAGTCGTTGCCCTCCTCGTCGACGACCTCGGCGACGATGCCCGGCATCGGCCGGCCCGCGGAACCCGGCTTGGCGGGCAGGACGCCGGGGAGGGTGGTGACCATGATCCCGCCCGTCTCGGTCTGCCACCAGGTGTCGACGATCGGGCAGCGCTCACCGCCCACGACCACGTGGTACCACAGCCAGGCCTTGGGGTTGATCGGCTCCCCGACGGTGCCCAGCAGGCGCAGCTTGGAGAGGTCGGCCTTCTCGACGTGCTCGACGCCCCACTTCATCGCGGCGCGGATCGCGGTCGGCGCCGTGTAGAAGAGCGTCACGCCGTAGGTCTCGCACAGCTCCCACCAGATGCCCTTGTGCGGGTAGTCGGGGCCGCCCTCCCACATCACGGACGTCGCCCCGTTGGCCAGCGGCCCGTAGACGATGTAGGAGTGGCCGGTGATCCAGCCGACGTCGGCGGAGCACCAGTAGACGTCCTCCTCCGGCTTGAGGTCGAAGACCGTCTTGTGCGTGTAGGCGACGTGGGTGAGGTAGCCGCCGCTCGTGTGCAGCACGCCCTTGGGCTTGTTGGTCGAGCCCGACGTGTAGAGGATGAACAGCGGGGTCTCGGCGTCGAAGGGCTCGGCCGGGCACTCCGCGTCCGCGGCCTCCATCGCCTCGTGGAACCAGACGTCGCGCTCGCCCATCGGCGCGTCGTTGTCGGCGTTGCGGACGACGAACACCGTCTTGAGCGAGTCCAGGTCGCCCATGACCTCGTCGACCTGCGCCTTGACGGGTGCGGTCTTGCCCTTGCGGCGCGCGCCGTCGACGGTGACGAGCACCTTCGCGTCGGAGAACTCCATCCGCTCGCGCACCGATCCGGCGGAGAAGCCGCCGAAGACGACGTTGTGGATCGCGCCGATGCGCGCGCAGGCGAGCATCGCGACGGCGACCTCGGGGATCATCGGCAGGAAGATCCCGACGACGTCGCCCTTCTCGACCCCCTTGTCCTTGAGCGCGTTGGCGAAGCGCTGCACGTCCCGGTGCAGGTCCGAGTACGTGATGCGCCGCTGCTCGCCCTCCTCCCCGTGCCAGTGGTAGGCGACGCGGTCGCCGTTGCCCGCTTCCACGTGGCGGTCGACGCAGTTGTGGCTGACGTTGAGCTTGCCGTCCTCGAACCACTTGAAGAACGGCGGGTTGGAGTCGTCGAGGACGGTCTCGAACGGCGTGTCCCAGTCAAGCGCCCGGGCCTGCTCGGCCCAGAAGGCGGCGGGGTCCTTGGCCGCCTCGTCGTAGAGCGCGCCGTCGGCGACCACGGCCTTCGAGACGAAGTCCTGCGGCGGGTCGAACGTCTCCTGGTCCAGGAGCCCTTCGAGCTTGTTCTCCAGCGTGTCGGACATCAGGTCCCTCTCCTCGTCTCGGACGTTGGGGTCAGTGTTACCCGTTGCGCGGGCCGACGGGCATCACGATGCGCTCGAACGTCGAGTTGGTCACCGCCGCGGCGGAGGCGTACCAGGCGGCGAGCGCCGTCAGGATCCCCGCCACGCCGCCGACCTTCGTCAGGCCGCTCACCTCGGCCCAGTCGCCGATCCCGAGCAGGAGGAAGGTGACCGTCAGCAGCCCGAAGACGGCCATGATCGCGGTCGTCGTGCGGGTGGAGGCGACGAACATGTAGGCCGTGAAGATGCCCCATGCGACGAGGTAGACGCCGGCGGCCTGGCCCAGCGCCCCCGGGTCGATGCCCTTCGCGTAGAAGACCTCGAAGGCCCAGAAGGAGACCCAGAACGCGCCGTAGGAGCAGAAGGCCACCGCCCCGAAGGTGTTGCCCGTCCGGAACTCCCACAGGCCCGCGGCGAACTGCGCGATGCCGCCGTAGGCCAGCGCGAGGCCGAAGACCACCGGCTCGCCGGCCTCCTTCAGGACGCCGGCGTTGTACATGCTGAGCACGAACGTCGTGAGCGCGAACGCCGCGAGGCCCAGCGGCCCGGGGTCGGCGATCGGGGTGCGTGCGGGCGCAGGGGCATGCTCGTCGGCCATGGTGGTCTCCTCTCTCTCCCGCCCCGCCTGCCGGAGCGGCTCCACGGGCGAGCATGCCCCGACGCAAGTGGACCGAAACGGTCAGCGAGGCATCGCCTGCTCGGCGCCGAGGCCCGTCTCGGAGCGCACGCGCAGCTCGTGGTAGGAGCGCTCCGCCCCGCGCTCCTTCGAGAGCACCGTGCCGAGGTAGCAGCCGAGGAAGCCGAGCGGGATCGAGAGGATCCCCGGGTTGGCGAGGGTCCAGCCGATCGGCGAGCCCGTCACGGAGTCGGCCCCCGGCCACACCTTCGGCGACACCACGACGAGGAAGATCGCGCTGAAGGCGCCGAGGAGGACCCCGGCCACCGCGCCCGTCGTGTTGAAGCGCCGCCAGGTGAGGGCGAGCAGCAGCGCCGGGAAGTTCGCGCTCGCCGCGACGGCGAACGCGAGGCCGACCATGAACGACACGTTCAGGCCCTCCCCGCCGATGACGGCGATCAGGATCGCGATCGCGCCGATCGACATCGCCGCGATCCGCGCGACCCACACCTCCTCCTGCTCGGAGTCCTGGCCCTTGCGGACCACGGAGGACCAGACGTCGTGCGCGACCGCCGCGGAGGCGCTGAGCACGAGGCCGGCGACCACCGCGAGGATCGTCGCGAACGCGACGCCGGCGATCAGCGCGAGCGCCAGGTCGCCGCCGAAGGTCCCCTCGCCGCCGCCGAGGAACTGCGCGAGGTTCGGCGCGGCGAGGTTGCCGCCCGTGCCCGCCGCCGCGACACCGTCCTCGCCCAGGTAGGCGCGCGCGCCGAAGCCGATGAAGGTCGTCAGGAGGTAGAAGCCACCGATGATGAAGATCGCCCACACGACGGACGAGCGGGCGGCCTTGGAGTCCGGCACGGTGAAGAAGCGCATCAGGATGTGCGGCAGCCCGGCGGTGCCGAGCACGAGCGCGAGGCCGAGCGAGACGGTGTCGATCGGGTTCGTGTAGAGCCCGCCCGGCGAGAGGGTGAAGGTCGACTCGCCCGTCGCCTGCTCCTCGGCGCGCGAGAACAGGTCGATCGGGTTGAACCCCGTCTTGCCGAGCACCGCGACCGACATGATCACGATGCCGATCATCAGCAGCACGGCCTTGACGATCTGCACCCACGTCGTCGCGACCATGCCGCCGAAGACGACGTAGGTGAGCATGAAGACGCCGGTGATGACGACCGACAGCGAGAAGTCGATCCCGACGAGGGCCTGGATCAGCACGCCCGCCCCGACCATCTGCGCGATCAGGTAGAAGGCCGCGACCGCCAGCGTGCCGAGAGCCGCGGCGACCCGGGCGGGCCGCTCCCGCAGCCGGAAGGAGAGCACGTCGGCGATCGTGTACTTGCCGGCGTTGCGCATGCGCTCGGCCAGCAGGAACATGACGGTGAGGAAGGCGACGAGGAACCCGATGGAGTAGAGGAACCCGTCGAAGCCGTAGATGTAGATCAGGCCCGCGATGCCGAGGAACGACGCGGCGGACAGGTAGTCACCCGAGATCGCGAGGCCGTTCTGGAAGCCGGTGATCTGGCGCCCGGCGGCGTAGAAGCCGGAGGTGCCGGTGGCCCGCTTGGACGCCCAGAACGTGATGGCGAGGGTGATCGAGAGGACGATCGCGAAGACGACGATCGCCTCGACGTTGACGTCGGCGGCGAGGACGGTCATTCGGCCGCCTCCTTCTCGGCGCGGTCGATGACCGCCTGCGAGAGCGGATCGAACACGCGCTCGGCCTTCTTGAGGTACCACAGGCCCAGCCCGGCCACCATCACGAACTGCGTCAGGGCCAGCACGTAGCCGACGGTCAGACCGCCCGTGATCCTCTCGCCCATGAAGTCCGGCGCGTAGCCGCACAGCAGGATGAAGACCATGTAGTAGACGAGGAAGAAGATCGTCGCCGGGAGGACGAACGCCCGCCGGCGCGACGTCAGCTCACGGAACTCCGGCCAGTCCTCGATCGCCTCCCAGTCGGGCGGCGCAGGGGCACGGTCAGACAACGGTCTTCCTCTCCTCGAAGGACGTGACCAGGCCGAAGCTATGCCGCGCTCGGCTGCGGGCAAGCCGCGGTGCAAGCGGTCTTACGTCGTCCGCTTAGGTGCGGCGCTTGCGCTTCTTCTTGGAGCTCGGGTGCGGCTTGCCGCCCGCGCGCTCCTCCACGGCCTCCGGCGCCGGCGGGGCGGGGGTGGGACGACCGCGCGCGGGGCGCTCGCGCTTGGCCGTCGCCGTCGGCACCTCCCGCTGGCGGCCGGCGGGCGGCCACGGCTCCGCGCGGCCGGTGACCCAGGCCGGCGGGACCGCGCCGCCGGGCCAGACATGGAGGAACAGCAGGCCGAGGGCGACGAGCCAGAACGCCTGCAGCACGGGGACGGCCGGCAGCGGGAGGATCGTCAGGGCGCCGGCGAGGATGCCCATGATCCCCATGAAGCGGGTGAGCAGGCCGACGCGCATCGCGTTGAGCGCGACGAGGACGAAGGCCAGGGCGAGTCCCAGGCCGCCGATCAGCTGCACGAACTGCCCGACGTAGAGCAGCGTGGACGGGTCGTACTCGCGCACGGCCTGGACCGTCCCCGGGCCGTCGACGATCGCGTTGTAGAACGACAGCCGGCCGGCCGCCGAGAGGATCGTCCCGAGCAGCATCAGCACGCCGCCGACGAACGGGAGGTAGACGCCGATGCGCGGGTAGCGGTCCGAGCGGGCCTTCGTCGCGAAGGCGAGGTAGGTGAGCGCGCCGGACATCAGCAGGGCGCCGAGGCCGACGAGCACGGCGCCGATGAGGATGGCGGCGGCGTGGTCGGCGAAGAACCCGTACGGGATCAGCCGCAGCGACGGCTGGGACCCGATGTCGGTCGGATGGTCGCCGAAGCGCACGAGCGAGGCGGCCACGGACTGGCTCTCCGCTCCGCGCAACCCGAGGATCGTGACGAGGAAGCCGGCGAAGCTGAGCGCCCCGCCCCCGATCGCCGCCGCGGCCGCCTGCTTGCGCTTGCTCGCCTCCCAGGCGATCTGGTCGTCGGCGCTGGCGACGGCGGTCATGGGGCAGGATCCTAGGGGTGTCCTCCGCCCCGCAGACCGCCGAACCCCGCTGCCCGGCGTGCCGGCGTGGTCCGCTCCGCCCGTGGCGCCGCGTCCCCGACAACGAGCCGGGCTCGGGGCACACGCGGCTGCTGGCGCGCTGCCCCGTCTGCGGCACGGCGCGCACGCTCGGGCCGCCGCCGGACTTCTCCGCGGTCAACGAGGCCGGGGCCTACGCGCCGGGCCGGCCGCGCGGCGCCGGCGCGGCGGCGCCGCTGCTCGCGGCCTTCGACCGCCGCCGCGAGGCGCTCCTGCGCGGGGCCTGCGAGCCGCCCGGCCCGCTGCTGGACGTGGGCGCCGGCCGCGGGCGCTTCGTCGCGCACGCCCGCGCCCGCGGGTGGGACGCGCGCGGGATCGAGCCCTCGCGCCGCGAGCCGGCCCCGCACGTCGACCCCGTCGCCGTGGAGGACGCCGGCGTCGCCCCCGGCTCGCTCGGCGCGATCACGCTCTGGCACGTGCTCGAGCACGTCGAGGACCCCGGCGCCGTGCTGGGCCGGCTGCGCGGCTGGCTGCGGCCGGGCGGCGCGCTCCTCGTCGGCGTCCCCGACCTCGCCTCCTTCCAGGCTCGCGTCGGCGGCCCGCGCTGGTACCACCTCGACCTCCCGCGCCACCGCACGCACTTCACCGCCGCCGGTCTGCGGGCCCTGCTGGAGGGGACGGGCTTCGAGGTCGTGCGGACGGTCCACGGCGGCCTGGAGCACAACCCCTTCGGCCTGTGGGAGTCGGCCGTGTCGCGCGTCACCCCGACCCCGTCCTGGCTCTACCACGCGCTCAAGCGCAACGCCCCGCTCCGTGCCGCCGACGCGCTGCCGACGGTCGCCGCGCTGGCGCTCGTCCCCCTGGCCGTCGCCGTCGAGGCCGCGGCCGGTCTGGCGGGGCGCGGCGGGACCGTCGCGGTCCTCGCGCGGCGGCCGGACGGGGACTAATCTGAGGTCATGTCCGGCTTTGAAGGCTTCTTCAACGACCCTGACCTCCAGCGCCGCGTCCAGGAGATGATGGAGCAGATGCAGGGCCAGCAGAACCTGGCCTGGGCGGACAACGCCATCAAGCTCGCCGTGGACATGACGGTCGCCGCGGTCAACCGCGTCAACCTCCAGGGTGACGCCGACGCGCAGGCCCAGCAGATCCGCGCCGTGATGGCCGTCGTCTTCCCCGAGGCCGTCACGCTCGTGCGCGAAGCGCGCCAGGGTCTCTCCTAGGCGCATGCCCGGCGCTCTGCCCCTGGCGCGAGCCGCGGTGGAGCGCACGCTGCTGCCGCTGCGGCAGGCCACGCAGCTGCCGCCCGCCGCGTTCACCGACCCGGCCGTCCTCGCATGGGAGCTCGAGACCCTGTTCACCCAGGGCTGGATCGGCGCCGGCCACGTCGAGGGCCTCACCACTCCGGGCGCGTACCGCACGCTCGAGGTCGGCGGCGAGGGGATCCTGCTCGTCGGCGACGCCGACGGCCTCCCGCGCGCCTTCCGCAACCGCTGCCGCCACCGCGGCGCCCGTCTCCTGGAGGCCCCGGAGGGGACGGCGACCCGCCTGCGCTGCCCGTATCACGCGTGGACCTACGCCCTCGACGGCAGCCTGCGCAGCGCGCCGTTCACGGACGGGATCGAGGGCTTCGACCCCGCCGGGAACGCCCTCGAGCCCGTCCGCCTCGCGGTGGTCGAGGGGCTCGTCATGCTCGACCTCTCCGGGTCCGCCGCGTCCCCGGCCGAGCACGTCGGCGACCTCGCGGGCATCCTCTCCCGCTACGGCGTCGGCCGGCTCAGCCGCGCCGAGCGCGTCGTCTACGAGGTCGGCGCGAACTGGAAGGCGATCGGGGAGAACTACTCCGAGTGCCTGCACTGCCCCGGCGTGCACCCGGAGCTCAACCGCCTGTCGCACTACCGCAGCGGGGTCGGCATCGACGGCGACGGCGCCTGGTGCGGCGGCTCGATGGCGCTCGCCGAGCACGCCGCGACGATGGGCCGCGGCGCCGCCACGGCCGTCCGCCCCGCGCTGGCGGGCCTGGAGGGCGACGCGCTGCGCACCGTCCTGTACTTCCTCCTGTTCCCCAACGTGCTCGTGTCGCTGCATCCCGACTACGTGATGCTCCACACCCTGTGGCCGCGCGCGGTCGACCACACCACGGTCGTCTGCGAGTGGTTCTTCGACCCGGACGCGCTCGCCGCCCCGGGCTTCGACGCGTCCGACGCGGTCGGCTTCTGGGACCAGGTCAACCGCGAGGACTGGGCCGTCTGCGAGCTCACCCAGCGCGGCCTGCGCGGGACGAGCGCGACGCCGGGGCGCTACACCACCGCCGAGGGCGACGTGCACGCGTTCGACGCGATGGTCGCCGCGCGCTACGTCGCCGCGCTGGCGGCCTAGGGCGCGACGCCGCGCACGGCGGCGTCGGCCTCACGGGCCGCGCGGCCCTCGGCGATCACGGCCTTGAACGAGCGGAACCGGAAGATCGTCACCAGCGCGAGGAAGCCGACGGCGAGCGAGAAGGCCCCGATCATCACCTGCTGGCCGACGGAGTAGGCGGCCACGACGGAGCTGGAGCCGAACACCTTCACGAGCAGCGCCTGCTGGATCCCGGCGCCGCCGGGGGCGAACGGCAGCAACGCGGCGATGATGTTGACGCCGAGCACGAGCAGGACGTTCTGGACCGAGCCGCCGACGCCGAACGCGTCCAGGAGCAGCCAGAACGCGGTGAAGCGGAAGCCCCAGCCGATCAGCTGGAAGAGGAACACCTCGCGCAGGTAGCGGGGACGGTCGCGGGCGATCACGACGCCCTGGCGCACCCGGGCCCAGAACGCGCGCACGCGCGCGCTGAGCGCCGCGAAGCCGACGAACACGAGGATCCCGAGCACGGTCAGGATGAACAGCGTCGCCTGCATGTGCCCCGCGAACCAGCCGAGCGGGCCGCCGACCGCCGAGAGGTCCGGCAGCTTCGGGAACACGCCCTGCGAGAAGGAGAAGATCAGCACCGGGACGGCGATCGTGAAGTCGAAGAGGAGCTCGACCGCCATCGAGGACGTGACCGCGGGGTAGCTCGAGCCCGGCACGCTCTGGCGGGTGAGGAAGACCTTCATCACGTCGCCACCGCGGGCCGGGACGACGTTGTTGAACCCGTAGGCGGCCATGTACGCCCCCCAGCAGCGCCGCCACTGGATCCGCGCGTCGGGGTAGGCGGCCCGCAGCACGTGGAACCACGCGCGCGAGCGGAACGCGAGGTAGACGCCGAACGAGAGCAGCCCGAGCAGCAGCGGGACCGGCTTGACCGAGGCGAGGTCCCCGAGGAAGTGGCCGAGGGAGGAGAAGATCGACGCCAGGACGGGCACCGGGTCTGACCGTAGTCTGTGGCGCATGCGCCGCCTGCTGGTGCTCGGGACCGTCCTGGCTGCGCTGCTCGTCGTCGCGTGGGTGGTCCGGCCTGTCTCCCAGGACGCGGTGCGCGACTGGATCGAGCCCGTGGGCGCGTTCGGGCCGGTCGTGTTCGTGCTCGTCGGCGGCGTGCTGGGTGCGCTGCTGGTGCCGGGCCCGCTGCTCGCAGGCGCCAGCGGCCTGCTGTTCGGCACGCTGACCGGCGTGCTGGTGACGCTCGGCTCGTCCGTGGTGTCGGCGCTGATCGGCCAGGCGGTCGGGCGGCGCGCCGGCGCGGAGGCGTTCGACGACGTCGCGGGGGAGCAGGTCATGGCGATCGCGCTGCGCGCACGCCGGCACGGGGTCTGGGCCGTGATCGTCCAGCGCCTCGCCCCCCTGGTCCCGGACGGGCCGTGCAACTACGCCTTCGGGGTCGTCGGCGTGAGCGCCGGCGCGCTCGTGGTCGGGGCGATCGTCGGCTCCGCCCCGCGCGCGTTCGCCTACACCGCGCTCGGGGACTCCCTCGACGACCCGTTCTCGCCGCTCGGGCTCGTCGCGATCGCCGTCGTGGTCGTCACCGGCCTGGTCGGCCTCGTGGTGGCCCTGCGGATGCGCCGTCCCGCCGCCTGACGTGGGCGTCGACGCCCTGCTGCTCACCCTGCTCGGGGCCGTCGTGCACGCGAGCTGGAACGCCCTGCTGGCCGGCGCGCAGGACACGGAGGCGGCGACCGCCGTCGCCCTCCTGGCCGGCGCGGTCGTCTTCGCGCCCGTGGCCGCGCTCACCTGGGACGTCGAGGCGGCCGTGTGGCCGTTCGCCGTCGCGTCGGCGGCGACGGAGACGCTCTACGTGGGGCTGCTGGCCGCGGCCTACGTGCGGGCGGACATGAGCGTCGTCTACCCCGTGGCACGCGGATCGGCGCCGGTGCTCGTGCTCGCCGCCGGCGGCGTCCCCGGGGCACGGCAGGCGCTCGGGGTGCTGACGGTGGCCGCGGGCATCGTCAGCGTGCGCGGGATCGGCGGGACGGCGCGGGTACGCGACGGGGGGCTCGCGCTGGCGGTCGGGGCGTGCATCGCGACCTACACCCTGGTCGACGCCGCCGGCCTCGACCACGCCCGGCCGCTGCCCTACCTGTGGCTCGTGCTCGCGCCGGCGGGCGTCGCCCATGCCCTCATCATCGCGTCCCGGCCGGGAGGCCGCGCGCGCCTGCGGGCGGCTGCACGACCGACGTCGGGCCTGGCCGGGGCCGGGTTCTTCGGGTCCTACGCGCTGATCCTGGCGGCGCTGACGCTCGCACCCGCCGCGAGCGTCGCCGCCGTGCGGGAGACGAGCGTCGTCTTCGCCGTGCTGCTGGCCCGGATGACGCTCGGCGAGCGCGTCGGCCGCGGGCGGATCGCCGGCGCGATCGTCGTCGCCGTGGGCATCGCCCTCGTCGCCCTGTGACCTAGCGGGCGGGGATGCGGTAGATGTGGTCGTCCCCCGCCTTCGGCTGCCCGCGGCCGTCGGTGTTCGAGGTCGCGACCCACAGCCCGCCGCCCGGCGCCTTGACGACCGTGCGCAGGCGGCCCCAGCGGCCGCCGTACTGCAGCTTCGGGGTGCCGAGCGCGCCGTCGGCGCGGATCGGCATGCGCCAGATGCCCTTGCCCTGCAGCGCCGCCATGTAGAGCCTGCCGCCGCTGATCGCGATGCCCGAGGGGGACGCGTCCGACGTCCTCCAGGTCTTCAGCGGGTTCGTGTACCTGCCGCCGTCGGTGTCGCCGCGGCCCTCGACGTTCGGCCAGCCGTAGTTGCGGCCGGCGCGGATGCGGTTGACCTCGTCGTAGGTGTTCTGGCCGAACTCGGCCGCGTACATGCGGCCCTTGGCGTCCCACGCGAGGCCCTGCACGTTGCGGTGCCCGGTGGTGAACACGCGCGAGCCGGAGAACGGGTTGTCCGCCGGCACGCTCCCGTCGGGGTTCATCCGCAGGATCTTGCCGTTGGAGGAGCTGCGGTCCTGGGGCAGCGACTTGTCGCCCGTGTCGCCGACCCCGGCGTAGAGCTTGCCGTCGGGGCCGAAGGCGATCCGGCCGCCGTTGTGGATGAAGCCGCGCTTGAGGCCCGTCAGCACGGGCTTGACGGCGCCGCCGAGGGTGAAGCGGGCGATCCGGTTGTCGCTCCTGGTGGTGAAGTAGGCGTAGACGAGCTTGTCCCGGCGGTAGGTCGGCGACAGGGCGAGGCCGAGCAGGCCGCCCTCGCCGGCCTCCGTGTCCACGCCGGGGACGTCCATGACCCGCTCGGCCTTCCCCCCGCCTTCGGGCACGCGGACGATGCGCCCGCTGGTGCGCTCGGCGACGAGCGCGTCGCCGCCGGGCAGGAACGCGATCCCCCACGGCACGCGGAGGCCCGAGGCGATCGTCTTGACGCCGGCGGCGCTGGTCGTCGCGGTCCCCTCGTCCGGCGCCGCGGTGGGGCTGGCGCCGCCCGTGCCGTCGCTCCCGCACGCGGCGAGCGGGAGGGTCGCGGCGGCCAGCAGGGCGGCCAGGGGGAGGCGTCGCATCCCCTCATGCTGCCCGATGCGTGTACGGGCTACGTCAAGACGAGTGCCGCACGCGCCATCCCGGCGATCTCGGCGACCGCGTCGCGGCACACGGGGCTGACCCCGATGGAGTTGATGAAGCCGTGGAAGAGGCCGTCGAAGCGGCGCAGGACGACGGGGACCCCGGCGGCCTCCAGCGCCGCCGCGTAGGCCTCGCCCTCGTCGCGCAGGGGGTCGAAGCCCGCCGTGACGAGGACGGCCGGGGCGAGCCCGGAGAGGTCGTCGGCCAGCAGGGGCGAGCGGCGCGGATCCGACAGGTCCTCGTCCTCGACGAGGAAGTGGCCCTTGTACCAGTCCATCAGTGCGCTGGTGAGGAAGAACCCGTCCGCGAACAGCTCGGCCGAACGGCGCACCGTGACGGCGTCCGTGGCGGGGTAGAGGAGCAGCTGCAGGGCCGGGGCGGGGCAGTCGCCGGCCTTCGCCGCCTGGGCCACCACCGCCGACAGCGAGCCCCCGGCGCTGTCGCCCCCGACGAGCACGCGGGCGGGGTCGGCGTCCAGCTCCGCCGCGTGCTCGGACGCCCACGCGAACGCCGCCACGGCGTCGTCCTGCGCGGCCGGGAAGGGGTGCTCGGGGGCGAGCCGGTACTCGACGGAGAGCACGTGCATGCCGCCCGCGCGGCACAGCAGACGGCACGGCGCGTCGTGGGTCTCGACGTCGCCGACGACGAAGCCGCCGCCGTGGAAGAAGACCAGCAGCGGCGCGCCCGCGGCGTTGCCGGGCGGGGCGTAGTGGCGGGCGCGCAGGGCACCAGCCGCCCCGGGCACCGTGCGGTCCTGCACCCGTCCGACGGCCAGCGGCCGGCCCCCGGCGACGGCGGCCTCCTCGACCGTGAAGCGGCGGTTGCCCTCGACCGTGAGCGTCTCGTCGTAGGGCGGGACGCCGAGGCGGTCGCGCGTCGCGAGGAGCAGCTGCACCTCCGGTTCCAGGCGCAGGCCGTCGACCGTGATGGGCCGCCTGCCCGACAGGAGCACCTGCGTGCGGGGTGCCATCCGCCCGGTGAACGCGCCGGCGCGGGCCTTGAGTCGGGTCGTCAGCGAGCGGTGGGCCATGAGGGCATCCCACCACGTCGGGCCTGCGGCTGCGCCGTGGGTGCGGGTGCCTAGGCCGGCTCGCCGCTGCGGCGGCGGGCCGACAGCCAGACGAGGCCGGCGACGACGGCGAGCGCGAGGACCCCCACGACGACGCGGCTGATCGGGCCGACGACGCCCTCCACCGCGTCCCAGTTGTCGCCGAGCGCGACGCCCGTTCCGATCAGCGCGGCGTTCCACACCCCGGAGCCGAGCGTCGTCAGCGCGACGAACCGTCCGAGCGCCATCTCCGCCGCCCCGGCCGGGATCGAGACGATGGAGCGCACACCGGGGACCACGCGGCCGAACAGCACGACCCAGGCGCCGTAGCGGTCGAACCAGGCGTCGCCACGGTCGAGCGCCGTCGCGTCGAGGCGCAGGACCCTCCCCCAGCGCTCCAGCAGGGGACGGCCGCCGTAGCGCCCCACGGCGTAGAGGATCACGGCGCCGAGGACGGACCCGAGGGTGGCGACCAGGAGCGCCGGGATGAAGCGCAGCGTCCCGTCGCTGACGAAGTACCCCGCGAGCGGCAGGATCGCCTCCGACGGGATCGGCGGGAACAGGTTCTCGGCCACGAGCAGACCGCCGAGGGCGGGGTACCCACCGGTCTGGACGGCGGTCGCCGCCCAACCGCCGGCGGCCATCAGGACCGGTCCGAGCACGACGTCCACGTTAGGCCGCAGGCGAACTTCGGAGTACCGTGGCGGTCCACTTGTCGGGCCCGGGGACACCGACGTCAGACGGTCGCACGCTCGGTCCACGGGTCGCGGCGCTCCCGGCCACGCCCGGACGCCTGCTGGAACGCAGCGCGGAGCTCGCCGCGATCGGCGACGCCCTCGACGCCGTCGCGGTCGGGCGCTCGCCGGCCGCCCTGCTGGTCGAGGGCCCGGCGGGCATCGGCAAGACCGCGCTGCTGCGGCACCTGGGCGAGGACGCCAGGCGCCGCCACCTGCCGCTCGTGGCCACCCGCGCGCAGCCCACCTCCCCCGACGAGCCGTTCGGCGTCGCGCGCGAGCTCGCGCTCGGCCTGCACCTGCGGGCGGGCACCGAGCCGCCGGCCAGCGACCCGCTGCTGGGCGACGCCTCCGGGCGGGTCGTGCGCGATCCCGCCGCGCGGCTGCGCCATGCGCTGCTGACCCTCGTCGCGTCCGCCGCCGCCCGGCGCCCGCTCGTGGTCGTCGTCGACGACGCCCACTGGTGTGACGCGGGCACCGCCGGCGCCCTGGTCGCCGTCGCCGGCGAGGCGGAGGGCCGGCTGCTGCTCGTCCTCGGCCTGCGCGGGCCGGAGGGCACCGGCCCCGGTGCGGCGCAACTGGCCGCGCTGGCGCTGCGCCCGGGCGTCGCGCGCATCAGCCCCGGCGCCCTGACCCCCGCAGCGACCGGCGCGATCGTCGCGGAGCGCCTGGGGGATCGACCGACCGGCGCGTTCGTGGACGCCACCCACGCCGCCACCGGCGGCAACCCGCTGCTGCTGCACGCCGTCCTGGCCGCGAGCGCCGGCGCGGGGCTGCGGCCCGACGGCGCCGGGGTGCAGCGCCTGCCGCAGCTCGCCGCCGCCGGGGTCGCCGCGAGCGTGCGCGAGCGCCTGGCGATCCTCCCGCCGGCCGCGACGGAGCTTGCGCGTGCGATCGCGCTGCTCGAGCCCGAGGGCCGCCTCGACGACGCGGCGGCGGTCGCCGACCTCCCCGTGGCGGCGGCCCTGGAGCTGCTGGACCGGCTTGTGGCCGCCGAGCTGCTGGCCGCCGACGGCACGCGGATCGCGCATCCGGCCGTCCGCGACGCGATCCTCGTCGGGGTCGGCCCCGGCCAGGACACCGCCCTGCGCCGCCGTGCCGCGCGGCGACTGCGCGACGCGGGCGCCCCGGTCCCCCGCGTCGGCGCCCTGCTCGAGCCGAGCCTCCCGCTGGGAGAGGACTGGGTCGCCGCCGCGCTCGTCGACGCCGCGGCGGCCGCGCTGGCCGACGGCGCCCCCGACCGGGCCGTGTCCCTCCTGCGCCGCGCGGACGCCGAGCCTCCGGCACCCGCCGCGCGCGCCGGGGTCCGGCTGCGGCTGGGCGAGGCGCTCGCGGCCGCCGGCGATCCCGAGGGCGTCCTCGTGCTCGAGGACGCCCTCCGCGAGCTCGTCGCCGGCGACCCGCTGCACGACCGCGCGATCGGCGCCTTGGGACGCACGCTCCTGCTCGCCGGGCGCATGGCCGACGCCGTCGGGCTGCTGGAGGGCGAGCTCCATGCCGACGTCGGTGACGACGCCCCGCCCGGGCTCGTCCTGCTCGCCTGCGACCTCATGTCCGCCGGGCAGCTGCATCCGCGGCTCGCGGCGCGCGCGCGGGCCGAGCTGCCCCGCTGGGCCGGCCGCGCCCGCCGCGGGGACGACGCCGCCAAGCTCCTGCTCGCCCACGAGGCGTTCGTGCTCGGCCAGCAGGGCCAGAGCGTGCGCGCCACCGAGACGGCGCGCGCCGCGCTCGCCGACGACGTGCTCGTGCGCCGCTGGGGGGCCGACCGGCTCGAGCCGATCGCCGCCGCGCACGCGCTGATGCACGCCGAGCACGCCGACGAGGCGCTCGCGACCTACGACAAGCTGCTCGTCGTCGCGCAGCAGAGCGAGAGCCCGCTCGCGGTCGCCGGCGCGCTGGCGTGGCGCGGGCAGGTGCACCTGCGCTTCGGCAACCTGCGCATGGCGGAGGAGGACGCGGCCAACGCGGCCGCGATCCACGCCGAGCAGGGGACCCAGCTCCATCTCCCGGCCGAGCTGTCCTACCTCGCCGTGGCCCAGCTCGAGCGCGGCGACCTCGACGCCGCCGAGCTGACGCTGGCCCGAGCCGAGAGCGGCGCCGCGGCGGGGGACGGCCACGTGCTCGCCTTCCTGCTGCTCGACGCACGCGGGCGGGTGCACCACGCCCGCGGCCGCTTCGAGGACGCCGCCGCCGCCCTCCTGCGGGCCGGCGCGATGGTCACCGACTGGGGTGCGACGAACCCCTCCGTGCTGCCGTGGCGCTCGCGCGCCGCGCACGCCCTCGCCGCCACGGGGGACCGCGAGCGCGCCGCTTCTCTCGCCACGGAGGAGCTCGCGCTGGCGGAGTCCGCCGGGCTGCGCCGCGGCCGCGGGCTCGCACTGCGCGCCCTCGCGGCCGCCGTGGAGCCCGACGACGGGATCGAGCTCCTCCGAGACGCGATCGCCGTGCTCGAGCCGACGGAGGACCGGCTCGCCCACGCGCACGCCCTTGCCGACCTGGGTGCGACCCTCCGCCGCCGGCGCCATCCGCGCGACGCGCGCGATCCGCTGCGCGCGGCCCTCGACCTCGCCGACCGCTGCGGCGCCGCCGGCCTGGCGACGTTCGTGCGCGAGGAGCTGCTCGCCGCCGGTGCGCGCCCGCGCCACACCCGCATCCGCGGCTTCGACGCCCTCACCCCGGCGGAGCGGCGCGTGGCCGCGCTCGCCGCCGCGGGCCGGACGAACCGCGAGATCTGCGGCGAGCTGTTCCTCGCCCCCAAGACGGTCGAGACCCACCTGGGCCGCGCCTACCGCAAGCTCGGCATCGGCGGCCGCGCCGAGCTCGAGGCGGCGTTGCAGGCCGACGCCGCGGACCGCTAGGCGGCGGCGAGCACCTTCAGCACCTCGGCGTCATGGGTGGCCGGCTTGGCCTTCTCGATCACGTGGGCGATCGTGCCGTCGGCGCCGATCACGAACGTGGAGCGCGTCGAGCCCCAGTACCTGCGGCCGTACATCGACTTCTCCTGCCAGGTGCCGTAGGCCTCGCAGACGGCGTGGTCCTCGTCGGCGAGCAGCGTGAAGTCGAGCCCCTGCTCGTCGTGGAAGCGCTTGACGGCCTTGACCGGGTCGGGCGAGACGCCGATCACGGTCGCGCCGGCGGCGTCGTAGTCGCCGCGGTGGTCGCGCACGCCACAGGCCTGCGTCGTGCAGCCGGACGTGTTGGCCTTGGGGTAGAAGTACAGGACGACGGTCCGGCCCGCGAGGTCGGCGAGCGAGACGGGGTTGCCGTCCTGGTCGGGGAGCGTGAAGTCGGGGGCCTTGGCGCCGGGCTGGAGCATGGCGTGAACGCTATCCAGCCGGGTAGCCCGCCGGGATGGATGAGGATCATCGCCCCGCGGCGTCGCGCTTCGACGCCTTCCGTGCCCTCGCCGAGGCACGGGCGCGCGGTGAGATGGTCCTGCTGCCGCGGATGCTGCGCGGCCCGGCCCGCCGGGAGCACGTGCGTCAGACGCTGCGCGAGGATCACCGGGCGCGGATCGCCGGCCACGACGACGACGCGCTGGTCAAGTTCGAGAAGCTCGCCGGCTCCCTGTTCTCCTTCTTCCGCGGCACCGCGCTCCTCTTCTACCGCGACATGGCGGGCGAGGACGCGTGGATGCCGACCGTGCTCACGCTCGGCGACGTGCACCCGGACAACTACGGCGTCACCCCGAGCGCCGACGACGTCCCCGTCTTCAGCGTCGACGACTTCGACGAGGCCTTCTACGCGCCGTTCACCTGGGACATCAAGCGCGGCGCCGTCGGCTTCATGATCGGCGCCGAGGTCGAGGGCGGACTCGGCCGCAAGGACCAGCGCGCGATCGCGGCGGCGTTCGTCGGCGGCTACGTGGACGGCATCGAGCGCTACGCCGCGTCGCGGATGGAGGACGGCGAGCAGATGCGCCGCGACAACGCGCCGCCGCTGATCGCCGACCTGCTGGACAAGGCCACGAAGAAGGGGCGCGCCGCGTGGCTCGCCGACAAGTACCTCGACGAGACCGGCCGCGGCTTCAAGGCGTCGAAGAAGCTCGTCCCCATCTCGAGCCGGCGCGACGAGTTCCAGGCGGTGCTCGACCGCTTCGTGGCCGAGAGCGAGCTCGAGCCGCCGGCACGCGCCGGTGAGATGCACGTCAAGGACGTCTGCGAGCGCAAGGGACAGGGGACGGCATCGCTCGGGCTCGCCCGCTACTACCTGCTCGTCGAGGGGCCGGCGGCTGACGGCACCGACGACCTGATCCTCGAGCTCAAGCAGGCGCGCCCGTCCGCACTGGCCGGCGTCGCGCCGCCGTCGGCGTACACCGTGGAGGGCATGGGGGACCGGATCTCGCACGCCCACAGCGTCCAGCTCGTGCGCGGAGACGTGTTCTTCGGGAGCGTCGAGCACGAGGACCTGAGCTTCATGGTGCGCGAGCGCGCGCCCTACAAGAAGTCGATCGACCTCGACGAGCTGTCGAAGGCGCAGTGGCGCGACTACGCCGCCATCTGCGGCGGGGTGCTCGCCCAGGCCCACGCGCTGTCGGACGAGACGGGCGAGGTCGACCACGACGTCGAGCCGGAGATCCTGCGCGCGATGGGCTCGCGCGAGCTGTTCATCGAGGACGTGCTCGGCTTCGCCACCGACGCCTGCAAGCGCCTGCACCGCGACCACGCGTGCTTCCGGCGCGACCACGCCATGGGCGCGTTCGGTGACGTCGACGTCGTCTTCCGCTGAGCCGGGCTACTTGAGCAGGCGCGAGAGGCGCCGGTCCTTGAGGACCCGCCCCTCCGTCTGGTCCTGGGGGCAGTAGGTCATCACGTAGTCCTCGAAGAACACGGCCTCGAGGGTCGTCTCGCAGCGCGGGCACGGCTCACCCTGGTGGCCGTGGATGCGGGCGGCCTTGACCTGCTTGTCGGGCAGGGGGAGCGTCCACTGCGTGGCGTAGGTGTCGGCGGCTCGGTCGAGCTCGGTCCGGATCGCGTCGTGGAGGCGATCGGCCTCGTCCGCGTCGAGGTCGTCACCGCGCTTGAAGGGCGACAGCCCGGCGCTCCAGAGGATCTCGTCGACCCAGGTGCGGCCGATGCCCGAGATGACCTGCTGGTCGCGCAGGGAGGTGTGCAGCGGGCGCTTGCCCTGCAGGAGCCGGGCGAGCTCCGGGCCCGTGGGCGGGTCGGGCCAGGCGGGCGGGCCGAGGGTCGAGAGCTGCTCGTCGGTGTCGATCGTGTCGGCGGTGTAGACGCGCACCCACGCCGCCTGCCGGGTGCCGAACTCGCGCAGGCGCAGCTCGCGGTCGCCGTCGAGGCGCAGGAGCAGCCGGCTCGAGCGGTCCTTGAGCGAGGCGCGCTTGCCGAACAGCTGCAGGCGGCCGGCGTTCATCAGGTGGATGAGGACGACGAGCCGGCCGCGGTCGGCGGTGTCGACGTCGACCATGAGGAGCTTGCCCGCGTAGCGGACCCCGGCGATCGTGCCGCCGTCGAGCGCCTGGAGCGGCGGGTCGAAGGTCTTGAGCGCGTTGACCCCGGGGGCGAGGGTGGACTCGATCGTCGCGCCCGCCACCGCGGCGTCGAGCAGGCGGGCGGTGACGGCGACCTCCGGCAGCTCGGGCATGGCACCCACGGTACTTGCGGCGGTTGGCCCCTGGCCCGTACGTTGCGTGGTTCGATGCGTCCCTGGATCCTGACCGTCCTCGCCTGCCTGCTCGCGCTCGGCCTCGCCGCGCCCGCCGGGGCCGAGGTCAAGCAGCGCACCTACACGGTGGGACCGATCGAGGTCTCGCCCTACCAGGTGGTCCAGAACGGCTTCCAGGGCGGCATCCCGAAGCCGGATGTCGACGGCGCGATCACCCGCATGGACGTCGACCTCGTGGACGCCAGGGGCAAGCTCGTCCCGATCCAGCGGCTGATGCTGCACCACATCGTCTTCTCCACCCTCGGCAGCCCGATCGGGTCCAAGCACGACTCGACGTGCAAGTCCGTGCTGGGCCTCGACAACGTCACGTCGCTGCCCGGCATCGTCGAGCGCTTCTACGCGGCGGGGGAGGAGCGGGCCAAGCTGGACCTCCCGGCCGGGTACGGCTACCCCGTCGGCGGCGCCGACACGTGGGGCGTGACCTACATGGTGATGAACCACCGCGCCCGGTCGGACCGCGCGTTCATCCGCTACCGCGTCACCTACGACACGGAGCCGGCGAAGCTGACCCCCGTCAGGCCGGTGTGGATGGACGTCGGCGGCTGCAAGTCCGACCCGATCTACGACGTCCGCGGCGGCGGCAAGCCGGGCTCGGAGGACGTGCGCACCGCGGAGTGGACCGTCCCGCAGGACTCCCGCGTCGTGGCCGCCAACGGGCACGTGCACGGCGGCGGGCTGGACCTCGAGCTGTCCGTCCCGGAGTGCGATGACCGGGCGCTCGGGGAGATGCTGCCGACCTGGGGCCTCAAGTCGCACCCCTTCTACAACGTCAAGCCGGTCCTGCACGAGCCCGGGCCGGTGTCGATGCGTGGGTGGACGTCCGCCCAGGGCATGCCGATCAAGGCCGGCCAGACCCTGCGGCTGACGTCGACCTACGACGCCGAGCGGCCGCACACGCGGGTGATGGGGATCTCGATCGCGATGCTCGCCCCGGCCAAGCCGGGCGACGACGCCACGGGCCCGTGCCCCGCGCTGCCCACCGACCGCGTCTACGAGGCCCGGCCGGCCGGCCGGCGCACCACACCGAAGGTGATCGTCCCGCTGACGGGCCTCGACAAGCGGGGCCGCGCGGTCAGGATCTCCAGACCGCCGGGGAAGCTGCGCCGCTACGCCGGTGACGCCCGGGTCCGGATCAAGGACTACTCGTTCTCGCGGCGCAACCTCGCGGTGCCCCGCGGGGCGACGGTGGACTGGTCCTTCGAGGACGACGACCTCCACGACGTCACGCTGGCCAGCGGCCCGCGCGGGTTCTCCTCGCCGCACCAGGGCAAGGGCGGCTCCTTCGAGGAGACCTTCGACACGCCCGGCACCTACAAGCTGTTCTGCTCCTTGCACCCCGTCGCGATGACGGAGCGCATCGTGGTCGGCCGGCGCCGGGCCAAGCGCTAGGGCGGAGCGCCTGCGGATAGCCTCGTCGCCGTGGATCCCTGGGTGGCGCAACACGCGGCCGCGATCGCGGCCGAGGCACAGGCGCGCCTGGAGGCGCTCGTGGCGATCTCGTCGCCCTCGGGGGACGTCGCCGGGGCGGAGGCGTGCGTGACCGCCTGCCTCGAGTGGCTGCCCGCCGAGGCGACCGTCGAGCGTCCCGCGTGCTCCTCGCCCGGCCACGCGCCCGACCTGCTCGCCCGCCTGCGCGGGACGGGCACCGGCCGGCTGCTGCTGCTCGGCCACCTCGACACGGTGATCGAGCACGCCGCCCACAAGCCCTTGACCCGGCACGGGAGCAGGCTCGTCGGCTCCGGCGCCGTCGACATGAAGGGTGGGGACGTGCTGGCGATCGGCGTCTTCGGCGCCCTCGCCGCCTCGCCCGAGCGCTACGCCGAGGCGGCGCTGCTGCTCGTCTGCGACGAGGAGTGGCGGCAGGTCCCCTTCCGCCACCCCGAGACGTTCGCGGGCTGGGACGCGTGCCTGTGCTTCGAGGCCGGCGAGACGACCGACGACGGGGAGGACGGCGTCGTGGTGCGCCGCAAGGCCGCCGGGACGCTCCACGTCGCCGCCGAGGGCCGCGCCGCGCATTCCGGCTCCGCACCCGAGAGCGGCCGCAACGCCCTGCTGGCGCTCGCGCGTGTCGCCCAGACCGTCGCCGCCCACCACGACCCGGCGAGCGAGCACCGCCTCACCGCGGTGCCCACCATCGTGCACGCCGGGACGGCGTTCAACGTCGTCCCCGGCGCCGGCGAGCTGTTCTGCGACCTGCGCGCCGACGACGAGGCCGCCTTCGGCCCCGTGATGGCCGCCGTCCCCGGCGAGCTCGACGAGGTCAAGCTGACCACCGAGTGGCTGCGCATCTGGCCGGGGATGGACGCCCGGGAGGCCGCCGGCCCCGTCATCACCGCGGCCGCCGAGGCGCTCGGTCGGCCGCTGCACCCGCGCTCGCGAGGCGGGGCCAGCGACGCCAGCCACTTCGCCGCGCACATCCCGGTGACGATCGACGGGCTCGGGCCCCGCGGCGGTGCGGCGCACAACCCCGCGGAGTTCGTCACCGACCGCACGCTCCGCGAGCGCGCGGAGGTCGCCCTCGCGGTGACCGCCGCCGCGCTCAGCTGACGGTCGCGGCCAACGCCTGCAGCGCCTTCGGCCGCAGGAAGGCGCGCAGCTCGCCACGCGCGCCGCGCAGGCGCACGACGGCGACGCCGCCCTTCGGGAACGACACCCGCGCGCCGGTGAGGTCGCTGACGAGCTGGGTGAAGTCGGGGTCGTGCCCCGTGACGAGCACCGCGTCGTCCTCGTCGTGGGCGTGGAGCAGGTCGCGGAGCGCGTCGACGTCGAAGCCCGCAGCGATCGCCTCGGACTCCGCCACGGCGACACCGAGCCGCTCCGCGGCGAGCAGCGCGGTGTCACGCGCGCGCAGCTTCGGGCTCGCGTACGCGGCGGCGAACTCGACGCCGAGCGCCGACAGCGCGGCCCCTGCGGCGCGCGACTGGGCCTCGCCGCACGGGGTCAGCTCGCGGGCGGCGTCCGTCTCGCGCGAGTCGTGGGGCACGGCCTCGCCGTGGCGCAGCAGGTACACGTCCATCAGGGGCGAGCCTACGAGGCAGTTGTGAACGTTCGCGAGCGCCCACCGTGGCGGATCCGAGCCCGGGGCAGCAGCCTCGCGGCTGCTGCTCCGTCGGCACGCTCGGCAGGGGGTCCGAGGGTGCATGCCCGTCACGGTGGACGCTTGCGAGAGTCCGTCCACCCCATGCAACGAGCGAGGCCGCCGAGTTCTTACGCGGACGGGCGAAGATCGCCGAGCGCGAAGGGGAGCGGCTCGCCGAACGTCTTGTCCCAGCGGCGTCGCACGGCCTCGTAGCGGCGCGCCGCCTCGGGGTATCGGCCCCGGCGCACGAGGAGGGCGAGCAGCGCGCGCTGCGCGTCGAGGTCCAGCGGCTCGAGCTCGGCCATCCGGTGCAGCCCCTGCGTCGCCGCCTCCAGGTCCCCCGCGGCGGCCTGCAGGTCGGCGAGCCCGCGCAGCGCCTGACCGGCGAGCTCGCGGAAGCGGTCGCGTTCCCCGAACGCCCACTCCGCGTAGGCCTCCTCGCCCAGGTAGTCGCCGCGGTAGAGGTCGCTCGCGCGGGTGAACGCCGCCAGCGCGGTCTCCGGCTCGCCCTGGGCGATCGCGCGCACGCCCTCGGCCACGCACGCCTCGAAGTCCTCCGCGTCGATCCAGATCGCCCCCGGCTCGAGCTCGTAGCCGCCGGAGCGGGCGAGCACGAAGGCCGAGGCGGTGTGACGCCCGCGCTCGGGCTCGAGGTGGTCGCGCAGGGTGTGGATCGCCTGGCGCACGCTCGTGAGGCCCTTGCGGCCCGCGTTGGGCCAGAAGACCTCGATCAGCTCGTCGGCCGCCACGACGCGGCCGCGCTCCGTGACGAGGTACTTGAAGATGCGGCCGGGCGTGTGCCCGAGCCACTGCGCCGGCACGGGCCCCTCCTCGTTCTCCAGCCGCGTCCGGCCGAAGGTGAACACGCGCAGCCGCGGGCCGGCGGTCTCCGTCATCCGGCGGTCGTCGGCGTGGCCGGCGCGCAGGGTCAGCACCACCCACGGGTCCGCCCCGCCGAACGGCGCGCCCGTCAGCCAGACGGCCCCGGCACCCGGGGCGGGGAGCTCCACCCGCAGCTCGGGAAGCGGGCTCGTGGCCTCCAGCGCCAGGTCGGTGATGCAGCGGTCCGCCAGCGGGGTGCCCGCCTGGCGGCAGCCGAACAGGTCGCAGCAGCGGCGGTCCTCGTCGCCGATCAGGCCGCGCAGCAGCCGCTTGGCGGTCAGGTTGGTCCCCAGCACCTCGCCGCGCGCGTCGCAGACGACGATGCCGGAGGGGAGGAACTCGAACACCGCGCGAAACGGGATGCCGACCCGCGTAGCAGGGGCGCTCATGCCCGTGCATCCCCCATCGGTGGTAGTCCGCGGACGGTGGTGCGCATCGTGTCCGCAGTATGACGCTTGATCCTCCCTTGATGCGTAGCTTGATCCGTCATCTACCCCCCCGGTGCATGCTGCCCGCCGTCCGTCCATGCTCCATGTCGTTCATGCCTCTCAGGGGGAGGCACTGAAATGTCAGAGACCTCCGTCATCGACGTCCATCCGGCACTCGTCCGCCGGGAAGCCGATCGCCTTGCCGCCGCGGGACGCGGCGACCGCTTCCGCCGCCGCCGCCTCGAGCACTCCAAGGACGCCGAGGCCGTCGTCCACGCCGCCGTCGTCGGCGCCAAGGCCGGCGATGCCGATGCGATGCGCTACCTGTACCTGCGCTACGCCGACAACGTCTACGGCTACGTCTGCTCCATCGTCCGCGACGAGCACGAGGCCGAGGACATCACGCAGCAGATCTTCGCGAAGCTGCTGAACGCGCTGCAGCGCTACGAGCCGCGCACCGTGCCCTTCTCCGCCTGGATCCTGCGCATCGCCCACAACGCGGCGATCGACGCGATGCGCGCCCGTCGCGCCATCCCGTGCGAGGAGGTCCGCTCCCCCGAGCTGGAGGACGTCGACCTCTCCCGCGAGCGTGCCCGCGACCTCCACCTCGCGCTGGACCAGCTCCCGTCGGAGCAGCGCGACGTGATCGTCATGCGCTTCGTCATGGGGATGTCCCCCAAGGAGATCGCCGAGCGCCTCGAGCGCTCCGAGGATGCCGTCCACGGCCTGCAGCACCGCGGCCGCCAGACGCTGCGCCGCGAGCTCACGGCGCTGCAGTCGGCGCCCGCCGCGCGCAAGCTCGCCGTCGCCGTCTAGCACCGGGGCCCGCCGCGCGGGCCCCGGACGCCTGACCTAGTCGCGCTTGCCGCGACCGTAGAGCAGCTTGCCCGCGCGCGCCACGAGCTTCGACGTGCGCGGCTTGTAGGGCAGCATGTGCAGGTCCTTCTTGAGCGGCATGTAGCGCGTCACGAGCAGCGACTGCTCGCGCGTGTACTTGCGGATGCCGTGCACACCGTGCCGCGACCCGAGGCCGGAGGTCTTCCAGCCGCCCATCGGCAGCTCCGTGGCGAGGTAGTTGATCTGCGCGTCGTTGACCGTCACGACGCCGGCCTCGACCTGGCGGGCGACGCGCTCGGCGTTGGCCGCGTCGTGGCCCCAGACGGAGGCCGAGAGGCCGTAGACCGAGTCGTTGGCCAGCCGGACGGCCTCGTCGGCGTCGGCGACCTGCATGATCGGCAGCGTCGGGCCGAACGTCTCGTCGACCATGCACTGCATCGTGTGGTCGACGCCGAGGATCAGCGTCGGCTCCCAGGACTGGCCGTGCTCGCGGTTGCCGTGGCCGCCGGTGACGATCGTCGCCCCCTTGTCGCGCGCGTCCTGCACGTGCTGCTCGATGACGTCCATCTGCGGCGGGAAGGTGATCGCGCCGACGTCGACGGAGCCCAGCGGCCCGGGCGCGCCCTGGCGGACCGCCTTCATCTTCTCGGTGACCCGCGCGACGAAGCGGTCGTAGATCGGCGCCTCGACGTAGACGCGCTCGACCGAGATGCAGGTCTGGCCGGCGTTCTGCATCGAGTAGTGCACCGCGGCGTTGGCGGCCCGCTCGAGGTCGGCGTCGGCGAGGACGATCATCGGGTCCTTGCCGCCGAGCTCCAGGGAGACGGGGATCAGCCGCTCGGCCGCGCGCTGGGCGACGAGCTTGCCCGTCTTGGTCGAGCCGGTGAACATGATCATGTCCACGTGGTCGACGAGCGCGCCGCCCGCCTCGCCGAAGCCGGGGATCGCGATGAAGACGTCCTCCGGCAGGCCGCACTCGCGCATCGCCTCGGCCATCAGCAGCGAGGTCAGCGGGGTGATCTCGGACGGCTTGAGGACGACGGCGTTGCCGGCGGCCAGGGCCGGGATGGCGTCACCGAAGGAGTTCGTCAGCGGGTAGTTCCACGGCCCGATGATGCCGACGACGCCGACGGGGCGGAAGCGCATGACGAGCTTGCGCCCGGCGACGAACGGGTTGGAGGAGCGGACCTTCTCGTCGGCGAGGTACTTCGGGGCGTGCTTGGCCCAGAAGCCGAACGCGTGCGCGGCGTAGGTGACCTCCGCGACGAGCGCGTCCTCGCGGGTCTTGCCCGTCTCGGAGACGATCGTGTCGACGAGCCGCTCGGTGTTGTCGATGACCCACTTCTGCGCGCGCCGCAGGATCCTCGCACGGCCCTCGAAGCCGAGGGCGTCCCAGGCGGGCTGTGCGGCCCGGGCGCGGACGACGGCCGCCTCGACGTCCTCCGCCGACGCCGCCGGCAGCGTCTTGACGACGGCGCCCGTGGCGGGGTTCTCGACGGCGATCTCCTGCGCGGCGACGCTGCGGTCCTGCTCGACCGTGGCCATGGTCTCTCCTCGAATCGTGACGGTGGCGTCATGGTACGCCACCGTCACGGACGGCCTCAGTCGGAGACGGTGACCTGCTCCATCACGGCGTCCTCGCGCGGCTTGTCGCGCGCGTCGGTCGGCAGCGCCTCGATCGCGTCGACGACGTCCATGCCATCGGTGACCTCGCCGAAGACCGTGTGCTTGCCGTCGAGCCAGCCGGCCTCGTCGATCGTGACGATGAAGAACTGGGAGCCGTTCGTGTTCGGACCGGCGTTGGCCATCGCCAGGGCGCCGCGGACGACCTTGTGGTCGTTGAACTCGTCCTCGAACTTGTAGCCGGGGTCACCCGTGCCCGTGCCGTGCGGGCAGCCGCCCTGGAGCATGAAGTCCTTGATGACCCGGTGGAAGATCAGGCCGTCGTAGAAGCCGTCGGAGGCGAGCTTCTTGAAGTTCTCGACCGTCTTGGGCGCGTCCTCGTCGAAGAACTGCAGCTCGATGTCGCCGTGGTTGGTCTTGATCGTCGCGGTGCTCATGCACCGCGACGCTAGCCGTCTAGCTGCGGGCGGGCTCGAGGCGGAGGGTGACCCCGCCGACGTCGGAGCCGTTGACGGCACCGACCACGCGATCGACCTCGCCCTCGGGCACCTCGAGCAGCGCGAAGCGCTCGAGGAGGCGGACGTTGCGGATCGCCTCGCCGTCGACGCCGACCTTGTGGACGGCGGCGATCAGGTCGGACTCCGAGAGGCCGTCGGCGCGCCCGGCGCCGGCGATCAGCGCGCGGAACTTGCGATCCCCGTTGGCGGGCTTGGGCGCCGGCACCTCGCCGGCGGTCGTCTCCTCGACGGGGGGCGCGTCGTCGGAGGGCTTGCGCGAGTGGCGGCGCGGCTTCGGCGCCGGGGCCTCCTCGTCGCTCGGCTTGCCCTGGATGTTCGCGGCACCCTCGGTCCATGCGGCGATCCTCGTGCCGGCGTGCGCCTCGATGGCCTCGAGGTCGCGCTTCTGCTTGGGCTCGATGAACGTGATCGCGCGGCCGGTGCGGCCGATGCGGCCCGTGCGGCCGATCCGGTGCACGTACACGTCGGGCGACATCGGCACGTCGAAGTTGATGATGTGCGTGACGGTCGAGATGTCCAGGCCACGGGAGGCGACGTCGGTGGCGACGAGGATCTTCACCCGCCCGTCCTTGAACGAGATCATCACGCCGTCGCGGCCGCCCTGGCTCATGTCGCCGTGGAGCGCCTTGACGTTCATGCCCTTGTCGCGCAGCTGGCGGTAGAGCTGGTCGGCGCGGATCTTCGTGCGCGTGAAGACGATCGCCTGGGCCGGCTTCTCGGAGGCGAGGACGCGGGCCAGCGCCTCGTTCTTCTCGCGCGGCTGCACGTCGAGGTAGAACTGCTCGACGGTGTCGATCGTCAGGGTCGCGGCCTTGACCTTGACCGTGACGGGGTCGTAGAGGTACTTGTCGGCGAGCTTGGCGATCGGCGGCGGCATCGTGGCCGAGAACAGCGCCGTCTGGCGGCCGCCCGGGCACAGGCCGAGGATCTTCTCGACGTCCTCGAGGAAGCCGAGGTCGAGCATCTCGTCCGCCTCGTCGAGCACGACGTAGCGGCAGTCGTGCAGCACGAGCGAGTGGCGCGAGATGAGGTCGAGCACGCGGCCGACGGTGCCGACCACGATCTGGCCCCCGGTCTTCAGGCGCGCCTGCTGGTCGCGGATCGGGGCGCCGCCGAAGACGGCGACGGGCTCGATGCCCTTGTGCTTGCCGTAGGACCGCAGGGCCTGCGTGACCTGGATGCACAGCTCGCGTGTCGGGGTCAGGACGAGCGCCTGGACCTCCTGCACGGAGGGGTCGACGAAGTCGATCATCGGCAGGCCGAAGGCGGCCGTCTTGCCGGTGCCCGTCTGGGCCTGGCCGATCACGTCGTGGCCCCCGAGGAGGTGGGGGATCGCCTGCTCCTGGATGGGACTCGGCTTGTCGTAGCCGACGTCCGCCAGAGCGGAGAGCGTGTCCTCGGAGAGGCCGAGGTCTTTGAAGGTCGTCATTTGCTCATGAGAACGTTAGGTGCTTGGCTGTCGGCGCAACGATGCGCTACGTCGCCCACCTCGCCGCGCTGATCGGCCTCGCCGCCTTCGGGGTCGCCCTCGGCGACTACGTGTCGAACCCCAACCTGCTCGGGACGTTCGGGCTCTTCGCCCTCATGATGGCGCTCGGACTGGCCCTCGGGCAGCTCTACCGGCCGGGTGGCTGGGGGTCTGCGCGCCCGGCTGCGGCGCGGACGCGCAAGCCCGTCGAGGCGAAGCCCGCGCCCGTCGCGGTGCCCGAGCCGGAGGAGCCGCTGTGGAGCGGCAAGCAGGACAAGCCCACGACCCGCCGCCGGCGCCCGCAGCGGCCGAACCCGACGGCCGACGCCGGGTGGGACGCGCGCGAGGCCGAGTCCTCGCGCGAGCGCCGGCGCGAGGAGCGCCAGGCCCGCAAGCGCAACCGCTAGGCGCTCGGGTCGAGCGTGAGCTTGCCGCTCGTGCGGCGGGCCTTGAGGTCCTCGTGCGCGCGGCGGACCTCCGAGAGGGGGTAGGTCTCGCCCTCCACGACGCGCAGCTCGCCGCGGTCGAGCCGCTCGAAGAGGTCCTCGGAGCGGCGGGCCGACGTGGCGCGGGTCCCCCAGCAGGTGGTAGAGCCACAGCCCGATCAGCGAGCGCGAGTGCTTGAGCAGCCGGCCGGTGCGCACGTCGTTCTGCTCGCGCGAGGAGATCCCGTAGACGACGAGGCGCCCGAGCGGCGCGAGCGACTCGAACAGCTGGTCGAAGACGGCGCCGCCGGCCATCTCCGCGATCACGTCGGCGCCGCGGCCGTCCGTCGCCTCGAGCACCGCGTCGCGCAGCGGCCCGTGCCCGCCGTCGGCGCCCTCCGCCTCCGCCAGGCCGGTCTCGATCGCGGCGTCGGCGCCGAGCTCCAGCACCAGGTCGCGCTTCTCCTGCGAGGACGCCGTCCCGACGATCGTCCCCGCCCCGAGCGAGCGGGCGAGCTGCACCAGCAAGGAGCCGACCCCGCCGGCGCCGCTCGTCACGACCACGGACTCGCCGGCCGTCAGGCGCCCGCAGGTGACGAGCACGTGCCACGCCGTCAGCCCTTGCAGCAGCAGGGCGAGCGCCGCGGCGTCCGAGACGCCGTCGGGGACCCGCACGCAGCGCGCGGCGGGGACCGCGGCCCACTCCGCGTAGCCGCCGCCGGCGGCCGTCATGGCCACGACGCGCTCCCCGGCGCGGAAGCCGTGGGCGTCCGCCTCGACGACGCCGGCCACCTCCGCGCCCGGGGTGAAGGGCAGCTCGAAGCGGGCGACGTACTGGTTGCCCGACTGGTGGGTGTCGGCGAAGTTGACGCCCGCGAGCGTCACGCGCACGAGCACGTCGTCGGGCCCCGCCACCGGGCGCTCGGCGTCGTCGACCAGGGCCAGGACCTCGGGTCCGCCCCACTCCTCGATCCGGATCGCCCGCATGGGCGGGAAGCTACCGTCCGGCGCCATATGGCCAAGATCACCGTTGTCGGTTCAATCGCGTTCGATGCCGTGGAGACCCACGCGGGCAAGCGCGACAAGATGCTCGGGGGCGCGGCCACGCACTTCTCGCTGGCGTCCTCGTTCTTCGCCGACACGCTGCCCGTCGGACCCGTCGGTGACGACTTCACCGACGCCGAGTACGCGATCTTCACCGGCCGCGGCGTCGACACGAGCGCGATCCAGCACGTCGAGGGCGGCAAGACGTTCTTCTGGGCCGGCCGCTACCACCGCGACGTCAACCAGCGCGACACGCTGCAGACCGACCTCAACGTGTTCGAGACCTTCTCGCCGGAGCTCGACGAGTCCGCCGCGTCGGCCGAGGTCGTCTTCCTCGCCAACATCCAGCCGGGCCTGCAGGCCGACGTGCGCCGGCAGTGCCAGAGCGCGCGCTTCACGGCACTCGACTCGATGAACCTCTGGATCGACATCGCGCGCGACGAGCTCGTCGCCGCCATCGGCATGGTCGACTGCCTCGTGCTCAACGACGCCGAGGTCGAGCAGCTCACCGACGAGCCCAACCTCGTGCAGGCCGCACGCAAGGTGATGGAGCTCGGCCCGAGGATCGTCGTCGCCAAGCAGGGCGAGTACGGCGCCACGCTGTTCACCGCCGACGGCGACGTCTTCTCCCTCCCCGCCTTCCCGATCGCCGACGTCGTGGACCCGACCGGCGCCGGCGACTCGTTCGCGGGCGGCTTCGTCGGCTACATCGCGTCCCAGGACGGCGCGGTCACCACCGACGTCCTGCGCACCGCGCTGGCGTACGGCACGGCGATGGGCTCCTTCAACGTCGAGGGCTTCGGCACCGAGCGCGTCGCGGCCCTGACGGCCGCCGAGATCTCCGAGCGCGTCGCCGCCCTGCGGGCGATGACGACGTTCGAGCCGGGTGCCCCGGCGCTGCGCGGCTGATCCACGTAGGATCCGCGCCGTGAGCGCCCCGCACTCCGCCCTCTCCGACGGGACGATCCGCGCGCTGGTCGAGGCCGGCCGCCTGAAGGTCGACCCGTGGGATGCGGGCCGGGTGCAGCCGAGCTCGCTGGACCTGCTGCTCGGCAACTCCTTCCGGGTCTTCTCCAACCACAAGGTCACCGCCATCGACCTGCGCGAGCCGCCGACCAACCTCACCGAGGAGGTCGTGCTCGCCGACGACGAGCCGTTCGTCATCCATCCCGGCGAGTTCTGCCTCGGCCGCACGCTGGAGTGGGTCGAGCTGCCCGACGACGTCGTCGCGCGCGTGGAGGGCAAGTCGTCCCTCGGCCGCCTGGGCCTGATCGTGCACGCGACGGCCGGCTTCGTGGACCCGGGCTGGAAGGGCACGCTCACGCTGGAGCTCAACAACCTCACGCGCGTCCCGATCAAGCTCTGGCCCGGGCTCCCGATCGCGCAGCTGTCCTTCATGGCGCTCGACAAGCCCGCCGAGCGCCCCTACGGCTCGCCGGAGCTGGGCTCGCACTACCAGGGCCAGGTCGGCGCGACCGAGTCGCGCTACGGCGCCTGACGCACCCCTGGCGCCCGCCGCCGTTTGCCCGGTGCGATGATGCGGGGAAGACCAACCCAGACTTCTTTCCGAGCCCTAGGGAGCACCATGGCGGACGACACGCTCACGATCACCGACAACCGGACCGGCAAGACCTACGAGGTGCCGATCACCGACGAGACGATCAAGGCGATGGACCTGCGCCAGATCAAGGTCAACGACGACGACTTCGGGATGATGACGTACGACCCCGCGTACACGAACACCGCCTCGTGCCGGTCGGCCATCACCTACATCGACGGCGACGCGGGCGTGCTCGAGTACCGCGGCTACACCATCGAGGACCTGTGCGAGCACGCGTCCTACCTCGAGGTCGCGTACCTGCTGATCAAGGGCGAGCTGCCCAACAGGACGCAGCTCGAGCAGTGGGAGCACGAGATCACGATCCACACGTTCGTGCACGAGAACGTGAAGTCGTTCATGGAGGGCTTCCGCTACGACGCCCACCCGATGGGGATGCTCCTGGCCTCCATCGGCGCGCTCTCGACCTTCTACCCCGAGGCCAACGAGGTCCACGACCCCGAGATCCGCGACATCCAGATCACGCGGCTGCTGGCCAAGGTGCCGACGCTCGCGTCGTTCGCGTTCCGCCACCAGCAGGGCAAGCCGTACGTCTATCCCGACAACGAGCTGTCCTACCCCGGCAACTTCCTCCGGATGACGCGCCGGATGACCGAGCTCAAGTACGAGCCGGACCCCCGGATCGAGAAGGCGCTCGACGTCCTCTTCATCCTCCACGCCGATCATGAGCAGAACGCGTCCACCTCCTCGGTACGCGCGGTCGGCTCCACCCAGGTGGACCCCTACTCCGCCGTCGCCGCCGGCGTCGCCGCCCTCTACGGCCCGCTCCACGGCGGCGCCAACGAGCAGGCGCTGCGGATGCTCAACCGGATCGGCTCCGTCGAGAACATCCCGGACTTCCTCAAGGGGGTCAAGAACGGGGACGAGCGGCTGATGGGCTTCGGCCACCGCGTCTACAAGAACTACGACCCGCGGGCGCGCATCATCAAGAAGCACGTCGACGAGGTCATGGAGATCGAGGGCAAGAGCCCGCTGCTCGAGGTCGCCACCGAGCTCGAGAACCAGGCGATGGACGACGACTACTTCACGTCGCGCAAGCTCTACCCCAACGTCGACTTCTACTCCGGGCTGCTGTACGAGGCGCTCGGCCTCCCGACGGAGATGTTCCCCGTCATGTTCGCCATCGGCCGCACCTCAGGCTGGATCGCCCAGTGGCTCGAGATGATCGACGACAAGGAGCAGAAGATCGCGCGTCCGCGCCAGATCTACACCGGCGGCCGGGAGCTCGACTGGGTCCCGATGGACAAGCGTTAGCACCCGCACACACGTTCGGGTCCACCAGCCGTAGCGTGGTTGGTGGACCCATGCCCTTCACACGTCTCCAAGACGGAACCGAGCTGTGGCTGCGCCCCATCCGCCCCGGTGACAAGGCCGGGCTCGAGGGCGTGCTGGCCCGCATGTCGCTCGAGACCGTGCGCCGCCGCTACCTGGCGGTCAAGACCCGCTTCAGCTCCTTCGAGCTGCGGTACCTGACCGAGGTCGACGGCGTCGACCACGTCGCGATCGTCGCGATCGACGTCGCCACGGGCGACATCGAGGGCGTCGCGCGCTACGTGCGCCTCCCGGAGGACCCCACGACGGCCGAGTGGGCGATCGTGATCGCCGACCGCCTCCAGCACCAGGGCCTCGGCAAGCAGCTGATGGAGCTGCTGGCGACCGCGGCGCGCGAGCACGGCATCGAGCACTTCACCGCGACGATGCTGGCGGAGAACCGCGCGGCCGCCGCGCTGCTGCACCACGTGGCCCCGATGATGGAGGACTCCCGGACCCTCGCGGGGGTCCGGACGGTCACCGCGGCTCTGGCCGCTTGATCGACTCAGGTCCGCGGCTCCCCGCGCCGATGGCGTGGGGGTGGACGTCCCCCATCACGACTGGCTGACCGGTCTCGCGACCCGCGACGGGCTGCGCGAGCACCTGGTGCTCGCCGCCGCGCGCAGCCGTCGCAACGGCACCGGCGTCGCCCTCCTGCACCTCGGCATCGACGGCTTCAAGCTCGTCAACGCCTCCCTCGGCCACGCCGGCGGCAACGCCCTGCTGCAGGCGCTCGCCGCCCGTGTCGCGACGGTCGTGCGGTCCGTCGACGTCCTCGCCCGGCCGGTCTCGGACGAGCTGATGATCCTGCTCATGGACGTCCCCGCGGACGAGCTGGAGCGGATCGCCGACACCACCGCCGAGCGCGCCCTGGCGGCCCTCGCGGCGCCCTTCTCGGTCCAGGACATGGACTTCCAGGTCGGCGCCTCCGTCGGCATCGCCCTCCTGCCCGACGACGCCGTGTCGCCGGACGAGCTCCTCGACCGCTCCGCTGCGGCGCTGCGGCGGGCCAAGCGCGTCGCCCGGGGCAGCGCGGCGCGCTACGTCGGCGAGGCCGTGGACCCGCGCGAGCGGCTCGCGCTCTCCTCGCGGCTGCGCCGCGCGCTGGCGCGTGACGAGTTCGTCCTGCACTACCAGCCGATCTACACCGTCCCGGGCGCCCGCCTGGCCGGGGTCGAGGCGCTCATCCGCTGGGAGGACCCCGAGCTCGGGCTGGTCCCGCCGGGCGCCTTCATCCCCCTGGCGGAGGAGACGGGCCTGATCGAGCCGCTGGGCGACTGGGTCGTCGGCGCGGTCTGCCGGCAGCAGGTGCTGTGGGCCGCCCGCGGCCTGCGGCCCTACATCTCCTTCAACGTGTCCCCGCGCCAGCTCCATCGGCTGGACTTCTGCGACCGGGTGGCCCATCACCTGCAGCGGACGGGGGCGGATCCGTCACGGCTGATCATCGAGCTCACGGAGTCGGCGACCTTCGAGGATCCGATGGCGTCCGAGACGATCCTGCGCCAGCTCCACGACCTCGGGCTGCGGCTGGCCCTCGACGACTTCGGCACGGGCCACTCGTCGCTCTCGCGGCTGCGCGACATGCCGGTGGAGACCGTCAAGATCGACCGCGCCTTCCTGCGCCAGGTGCCGGAGAACACCGAGGCATCCGCCGTCGTCACCGCCATCCTGCGCCTGTCGGACGCGCTCGGGCGCACCGCCGTCGCCGAGGGCGTCGAGACGGCGGCCCAGCACGCGTTCCTCGCGGAGCAGGGCTGCCCGATGGCGCAGGGCTTCCTGCTCGCGCGCCCCGCGCCGGCCGACGTGATCGAGCCGCTGCTCTACGCGGACCAGACGCCGTCGAGCGTCAGCGTCGTCCCGTAGCGGCGCAGCCAGCCCGCCGGCTCGCGCCACCCCGGCACACGGGCCTCCACCAGCGCCCAGAACGCCGGTGAGTGGTCCATCCGCTCGAGGTGGCAGACCTCGTGCTCGACGACGTAGTCGAGCACGTCCGCGGGCGCGAGCAGCAGCCGCCAGTTGAACGACATCCCGCCCGTGCTCGAGCAGGAGCCCCAGCGCGTCTTCTGGTTGCGGATCGTGAGCGTGGCGTAGCGCGTGCCGGCGCGGGCGACGGCGGCGTCCAGCCGCCGGCCGATCTCCTTGCGCGCCTGGGCCCGGTACCAGCGCTCGAGCGCCGGCCGCGGGTCGCCCGCCGGCACGTGGAGGTCGTCACCCTTGCGGTGCACCCGGGTGCGGCCCGGCTCCGCCACGAGGCGCAGCGGCGTCCCGAGGTAGGGGACGGTGCCGGCGGGGTGCGCCCGCTCGGCGGCCGCCACCTCCAGGGCGCGAAGGCGCCGCTCGATCCACGGCCGCAGCTCTCGCACCGCGGAGGTGGCGTGCTTCTCGGCCATCCGCCGGGGGAGCACGACCTCCACCGTCGCGTCGGGATGGACCGTGACACGGACGCGGCGGGCGCGATCGGAGCGACGGATCCGGTGGTCGAAGGGCTTGCGCAGGGGTGCGGACATCGGTCATCCAGCGTACGATCGGTCCCGGATGACCGGCTGGATCTGCGTCACCTGCGGGGTGCAGTTCACCCCCTCCCCCGCGCCGCCCCCGCGCTGCCCGGTGTGCGAGGACGAGCGCCAGTACGTCAGGGCCGCCGGGCAGGCCTGGACCACGATGGACGAGCTCGCGCGCGACCACGCCAACCGCGTCGAGGCCGTCGAGCCTGGCCTGACCGGCGTCGGCACCGAGCCCGCCTTCGCCATCGGCCAGCGCGCGCTGCACGTCAACCGCCTCCTGTGGGACTGCGTCACGCTCGTCGACGAGGGGACCGTGGAGCGGCTGGAAGGGCTCGGCGGCGTCGACACCATCGCGATCTCCCACCCGCACTACTACGCGTCGATGGTCGAGTGGGCGCAGCGCCTCGACGCCCGCGTGCTCCTGCACGCCGACGATCGCGAGTGGGTCATGCGGCCCGACCCGCGCGTCGAGCTCTGGGACGGCGACCGGCTGCGCATCGACGACGAGCTGGAGCTGCACCGCCTGGGCGGCCACTTCCCCGGTGGGACGGTGTGCCTGTGGAGCGCCGGGGCGCAGGGCCGCGGCGCGATGCTGTCGGGCGACATCGTGATCGTCACGCCCGACAGCGACTGGGCGAGCTTCATGTGGAGCTACCCGAACCACATCCCCCTGCCGGCGCGCGAGGTCGAGCGCATCCGGGGCCGGGTCGAGGCGCTCGAGTTCGACGTCGTCTACGCGGCCTGGTGGAACCGGGTCATGCGCGGGGACGCGAAGGCGAAGGTCCTGCGCTCGGCCGATCGCTACCTCGCGGCGCTCGCCCGCTGACGGGCCGCCGGGCGCGCGCCGGGATGCGCGACGGCTCGTGCATCGCTTCCGGGTTGCACCGGGTAGCGGATCGGCTACCCGGTGCAACCCGGTCGCGGCCCAGGCCCGGAGCACGGCGCGGCATCCGGGCCGGGGTCAGTCGCGCGAGCGGTCCAGCCGGCGCCCACCGGGCAGGCGCTCGACGAGGCGGCCGAGCGGCACGACGGCGCCCGAGAGCGCGGCGGCGGACTCCTGCAGGCTCACGACGCTCGAGGAGAGGATCTCGAGGGCGGGCTCGACACGGCCGATCTGCTCGGAGATCGAGCCGACGCGCGCCTCGACCGACTGCACGTGCTCGGGGAGCTCCGGCAGGCCCTTCGTGGAGTCCGCCAGCGTCTCCAGCGCGCCGGCGAGGGCGCCGAGGTTGCGCAGCGTCTCGTCGAGCTCGGCGAGCTTGGCCAGCGTCTCGGAGAGGTCGACGAGCGCGGCGATCGGCCCGTCCTCGGCCACGAGGCGCTCGACGGCGCCGTCGGGGGCGAGCAGGCGATCCAGCGTGCCGTCGTCGGCGAGCAGCCGGTTCATCGTCCCCTCGGGGGTCACGAGCCGCTCGATCGTGCCGTCGGGCGTGAGCATCCGCTCGACGAGGCCCCCCTCGGCGAACAGCCGCTCAAGCACGCCGTCGCGCTCGAGGATGCGGTCGAGCGCGCCGCCCTGCACCGTGAGGCGATCCAGCGGGCCGTCCTCGGCGAGCAGCCGGTCCAGCGGACCGTCGGCGTAGAGGAGCCGGTCGACGGCGCCCTCGTCGGCCATCAGCCGGTCCAGCGGGCCGCCTTCTGACAGGAGCCGGTCCACCACGCCGCCCTCCGCGAGCAGCCGGTCGAGTGGACCGCCGGGGGCGAGCGCCCGGCCCAGCGGGCGGTCGTCGCCCGTCAGCAGCGCGAGCTGCTCGATGCGCGCCAGCGGCCCGTGCTCGTCCGCGAGGCGCCCGAGAGACTCCACCGCGCCGTCCTCGGCGAGCAGCACCTCGATGCGCTCGGCGTAGCCGCCGGGGCGCCGCAGCGCGCCGTCGGCGGACACGAGCCGCCCCACCGCGACGACGACCTCGGCCGTCCCGAGGGCCGCGCGGGCCGGCAGCAGCGCGAGCGAGAGCAGTCCCATGCGCGGCACGCTACCCGCGGGAGCGCCGGCCCGTCGCGTCCGGCCGGCGCCGCTGCTACTCCGGCTCGCGCAGGGCGAGCCAGTCGGCGAAGCGCATCGGCGCCTCCCCGGTGAGCCGCTCGACGTCGTCTGAGACCGTGTCCAGCTCTCCGGCCGCGATCGCCGTGTACGTCGAGACCCAGCCGTCGACCTCGAAGCGGGGGACGTCGTGGCCCGCGCGGGACGCGTAGGCCTCCTGCACCGTCTCGCGCTCGTAGCGGACCTCGCGGCCGAGCGCCGGCGTCAGCGCGGCGGCGACCTCGTCCAGCGTGAGCGCCTCCGGACCGGTGATGGCGTAGCGGCGGCCGTCGTGCTCGGTGCCCGCGTCCGTCAGGAGCGCGACGGCGCTGGCGACGATGTCGTCCGGCGCCACGGCGCTGACGCGGCCGTCGCCGGCCGGCCCGCGGATCGCGCCGTCCTCGCCGACCATCAGCGGCAGCACGGCCTGGTACCAGCTGTCGCGCATGGCGCAGAAGCGCAGCCCTGACGCCTCGAGCGCCTGCTCCGTGTGGAAGTGGTCGCGCGCGAAGGTGAACGTGCTGTCGGCTGCCGCGTTGAGGAAGGAGAGGTAGACGACGCGCTCGACCCCGGCGGCCTCGGCCGCGGTGACGACGGTCTGATGCGTCTTCACGCGGTCGGCGGCCTCGCCGGCCGAGACGAAGAACACCGTCTGCGTCCCGTCGAGCGCCCGGCGCATGGACTCCCCGTCGCCGTAGGCGCAGGCGGGCGCGGCCTCCGTTCCCGGCGGGCTGAGCAGCCGGGCGGGGTCGCGGGCCAGCAGCCGGACGGGCTCGCCCTTGGCGGCGAGCAGCTGGGCGACGGCGCCGCCGACCGAGCCGGTCGCGCCCGTGACGGCGATCATCGCAGCGCCGGGGCGCGCCACGGCTCGAAGACCTTCAGCGCGGAGAGGATGGCCCGGGTGGCGGGCGAGCGGTTGAGCGTGAGGAAGTGGATGCCCGGGGCGCCGCCGGCGAGCAGGTCGGCGCACTGGAGGGTCGCGTAGGAGACGCCGAGCTCGGCCACGGCCTCGTCGTCGCCCTCGCGGGCGTCGAGCTCCTTGACCAGGGCCGGTGGCAGCTTGGCCGCCGACAGCTCCGTCATGCGCTTGATGCCGGCGCTCGAGAGGATCGGCATCACACCGGGGATGATCGGCACGTCGACGCCGATCGCGCGCGCCCGCTCGACGAAGTCGAAGTAGTACGCGTTGTCGAAGAACATCTGCGTGATGAGGAACTGCGCGCCGGTGTCGACCTTGTGCTTGAGGAAGCGCAGGTCGTCCTCCGGCGAGGTCGCGTGGATGTGCGTCTCGGGGAAGGCGGCGGCCCCGACGGCGAAGCTCGGGTAGTCGCGGCGCAGCAGGGCGACGAGCTCGTGGGAGTACTCGAGGCCCCCGTCGGTCTTCGTCCAGCGGTCCTGACCCTGGGGCGGATCGCCGCGGAGGGCGAGGACGTTCTCGACCCCGGCGTCGCGCATCTGGTCGATCGTGCGGCGCAGCTCCGGCTCGGTCGCGTTGACGCAGGTGAAGTGCGCCATCGCCTCCAGGCCGAAGTCGGACTTGATGGTGGAGACGATGTCGATCGTCTTCTCGCGGGTCGTGCCCCCCGCGCCGTAGGTGACGGAGACGTAGTCGGGCTTCAGCGGCCCGAGGGCCTGCAGCGCCTCGCGCAGGTTGGCTTCGCCCTGCTCGGTCTTGGGCGGGAAGAACTCGAACGAGAAGACCGGCTCGTCGGCGGCCTCGAAGACCTCGTCGATGCGCATGGGTGCAAGGCTACGCCAGAGCCCACACGTCCCGCCCCGCCGCGCCCGAGCGGACGACCTCCGAGGTCGCCTCGAGGTGCTCGAGGTCGCAGAGCGTGCGGGAGAGCAGCCAGGCGGCGGTCTGGTCGTTGAGATCGTCGCCGTAGAGGCGGGCGGCGAGGTCGTAGGCCGTGGCGGGGCCGGCACCGACGGCCGCGTGCGTGCGCGCGAGCGACTCGAACGTCTTCGCGCGGTGGGCGTCGATGTGGCCGGCGACGTCGGTGAAGGGCCGCGCGTGCCCCGCCAGACACAGCCGCGCCTCCAGGCCGCGGACGCGGTCCAGCGACGCGAGGTACTCGCCCACCGGGTCCGGCGAGAAGCCGTGCTCGAAGAACAGGGACACGCGGCCGAGCACGTGGTCGCCGGAGATCAGGATGCTCCGTCCGGGCTGGTGCAGGCAGACGTGCGACGGGGCATGGCCGGGCGTCTCGACGACCTCCAGCGGGCCGAGGTCGGTGTCCACGACGACGCCGGGGACGAGCTCGCGGCTGACCTCCAGCGGCTCGGCGATGCCCGACGGCAGCTGCGCGCGGTCCTCCATCCAGCGCTCGAGCGGCTCGCGCGGGACGCCGGAGGTCAGCGCCACCTCGAAGCGGCGCTTGCGCGCGGCCTCGGGATCCTCCGCGCCAAGCGTCATGTGCGCGCGGTCGGGGTGCATCCACACCTCGGCCCCGGTGCGCGCGGCGATCGTGGCCGCGTTGCCGCAGTGGTCGGAGTGCGCGTGAGTGCAGACGATCAGCTCGATGTCCTCGACCCGGTGACCGACCTGCTCGAGCGCCCGCTCGACGTGCTCCATCGACCGGGGGGACGCGTAGCCGGTGTCGATCAGGACGAGCCGGTCGCCGTGGCGCAGCGCCCAGGCGTTGCCGTGCGGGACGCCGGGCCAGGGCAGCGGCAGGCGCAGGCGGAAGACCCCCGGAAGGACCCGTTCGCCGCGGCCGATCACCTGCTCGTTGCGCTTGGCCATCTCCCGTCGGACCCTATCCCGCCCATAGGCTCTGGGCGGATGGCCCGCAAGCGCAAGGCCGACGTCCCGAAGGCACCTGACAGCACCTACGCGTCCGCGGACGCCGTGCTCGTCCTGCGCGGCGCCATGACGCCGAAGACGCGCACGGCGTACCAGCGCACGCTCTCGGGGGAGGATCTGGCCCCGTCAGCCGTGCGAGAGGACGCGTGGCAGCGGGCGGTCGAGTTCCTCTTCGAGCGCCTCGCCGTGTCCTGGGCGGTCGCGGGCGCCGAGCCGCTGACCCGCCAGCGCGAGCTGCTCGGCCGGTTCCGCTTCGCCTCCGTGGAAGAGCGCCAGTGGATCCGCAGCGTCCTGCGCGAGCACCTCGCCGAGCACTTCCCGGAGCTGCCGGCCCCGTGATCGACGCCCGCAAGCACGCCGAGCTGCTCGCGGGCTACTGCCTCGACGTGCAGCCGGGTGAGCAGGTCGTCGTCCACGCCGGCCTGGGGGCGGCGCCGCTGCTCGTGGCGTTGCAGGCCGCGATCCTCGGGCGCGGCGGCTGGCCGCACCTGCGCGTTGACCTGCCGGGGACCGAGGAGGGCTTCTGGGCGGCGGCGCAGGACCGCCACCTCGACGGGGTGGCGCCGCTGAGCCTCGTGGAGGCCGAGACCGCCGACGCCTCCATCCGCATCATCTCGCCCGAGAACGCGACGGCCCTCGCCGACGTCGATCCTGCTCGGATGACGCGCGCCGCCCGGGCTCGCGCCGTCCTGCGCGAGGCGGGCGCGCACCGGCGCTGGAACGTGACCCTGTGGCCGGTGCCGGCGCTCGCGCAGCAGGCCGGGATGGGGACGGCGGCGTTCGCCGCGCTGGTCGAGCGCGCGCTGTTCCTCGACCAGCCCGATCCCGTCGCGGCCTGGGGCGCCCTGTCCGAGCGCCAGGCGCGGCTCGTCGAGCGGCTCTCGGACGCGCGCGAGATCCGCATCGAGGCGCCCGGCACCGACATCACGCTGCAGGTCGAGGGGCGCACGTGGGTCAACTCCGACGGCCGGCGCAACCTCCCGTCCGGCGAGGTCTTCACCGGCCCGCACGAGGACTCCGCCACGGGGACGGTGCGCTTCACGGTCCCGTCGAGCCCGGCGGGCGTGGACGTCGCGGGGGTCGAGCTGCGCTTCGAGGCGGGCAGGGTCGTCGATGCGCGCGCCGAGCGCGGCGAGGCCTTCCTGCTCGAGACGCTCGAGACCGACCCGGGCGCCCGCGTCCTGGGCGAGCTGGGGATCGGCACCAACACGGGCATCACCCGGCCCACCGGGATGATCCTGCTCGACGAGAAGATCGGCGGGACCGTCCACCTCGCGCTCGGGCGCTCCTATCCCGAGACGGGCGGCACGAACGTCTCGGCGGTCCACTGGGACCTCGTCTGCGACCTGCGCGCCGGCGGCCGGCTGCTGGCCGACGGCGCGGCCGTCGACCCGCTGGCGCCGTGACCGCCGGCGGGCGGGCCTAGAAGCGCGGCCGGGTGCGCACGACGTACTTGTACCGGTAGATCGCCGTGGACGCCCGGTAGCGGCGGCTCACGTCGATCGCGATCTGGTAGGTGCCGTCACCGGCACGGCCGCGGATCGGCAGGCGGCGCAGGCGCTTGGTGGCCCGCCCGCAGACGCCGCCCGCCCTGCCGGCGGCGGTCGTCTTGAGCGTCTTGCCGTTGCGGCGGACATGGACGTAGATGCGCTTGCCGGGCGGCAGGCCGCCGAAGGTCCACTTCACGACGGTGCGGATGCGGCCCTGGTCCGACCAGATCGCGCCGCCGTTGACGACCTTGAAGCTGCCGGCCGCCGTCTGGGTCCCGTCCGTGGCGGTGAAGGGGAACGTCTTGGAGCTGCGGCGCTTGGGGTCGATGCGGGGTGCGGGGAACTGCGCGGCGGCGTTGCCGGCCGCGTCGGCGACGCCGGAGCCGGTGAAGCCGGAGCCGGTGAACGCGACGGGCGCGGCGGGGGTGAAGCCGGAGCCTGCGGCGCTGATCGGCGCGGTCTGCCCGTTGAGGTAGCACGGCACCTGGGTACCGGCCGTGGCGGCGGCGGCACCGGCGGGAACCACGGCCACGGCCGCCGCGACGGCGACCGGGATGAGGATGCGCTGCAAGAGATGGCCTTTCAGGCTTTGAACGGGTTGACGCCCTGCGGCACTGCGATACCCACAACCGCCGCGACCGACGATCGGATCGGTCGGGAGAGGACATCCGCCGGACGTCCCCGGCCGTCCGGGTACGACGCTGGTCGCGCACGCGGGCCGGCGGTACGCTGCCGGTGTGCGGGGCTGGGCTCGGATGTGGGCGTGCGTGGCGGTCGGGCTGACGGCGTGGGCCACGCCTGCGCTGGCGACCCCCGGCGCCCTCGACCCGACGTTCTCCGGCGACGGCCGCGTCGCCGTCATCCCCCCCTCGGACGAGACGTTCGTGGCGCGCGCGGTCGCCCTGCAGCCCGACGGGCGGATCCTCGTCGCGGGCTTCTCCTGCGCGCCCGCCGCCGGGGCGGACGGGACCTGCCTCGTCGGGGGCGGCTCGACGTTCCGCATCGCCCGGCTGACGACGGACGGCGGGCTCGACGCCGAGTTCGGGCGCGGCGGCTTCGTCACGACCCCGATCGGCACTCGCTCGCAGGCCTACGACGTGCTCGTCGGGGCCAACGGCTCGATCGTCGCGGGAGGGCTCGCGCGCGTCGACGGGCGCGACGTCTTCGCCCTCGCGCGCTACGACCGTCGCGGGGCCCTCGACGCGGCCTTCGGCGACGGCGGAAGGACGACGCTGCCCGTCGGCGTCGGCTTCGGCGCGATCGCGGCGCTCGCGCCCGGCCCCGACGGGTCGGTCTACGCCGCCGGCCAGGCCGTCGACGGCGCCGGCCGTCGCCGCATGGCGATCGCGCGCGTCACCGCGAGCGGCGCGCTGGACACCACGTGGGGGGACGGGGGCACCCGCATCTCCGGGCCGCCCTACGGCTACGTCCTCGGCATCACGGGCGGCGAGGGCGGGGTGACCGTCGGCGGTGTCGGCGGCGACTCGCCGGCCGCTGCCGGCCTGCGCTTCGGGCTCGGGCGCCTCGACGTGACCGGTGCGCCCGACCTCTCCTTCGGCTCCGGCGGCAGCGCGCTCTTCGGCCCCGGGACATCGGCCTCGTTCGCCAACGCGCTGGCCCCCGCGCCCGGCGGCGGGTGGATCGCCGGCGGGGTGGCGACCGGGCCGGACAACCGCCAGGCGATGACGGTGCTGCGCGGCACGCGGATGGGCGCGCTGGACCCCGGCTTCGGCGCCGGAGGGGTCACGTTCGTCGGGGGCGCCGACGGGGCGGCCGCCAACGACGTCCTGACGCTCCCCGACGGCCGGCTCATCGCGGTGGGCCAGGTCGCCGTCGGGGGCGGCTACCGCTTCGGCGCCGCGCGCCTCTCGGCCACCGGCGCGCCCGACGCCGGCTTCGGCAGCGGCGGCCTCGCCACCGTCGGCTTCGACGGTTACAGCGTCGCCCGCGCCATCGCCGGCGTCGTGCAGCCCGACGGCGGGCTCGTGACGGTCGGCGTCGGCTGCGTCGGTTCCGGAGCGTCTGACTGCACGGGCGGCACCGCCGTCCTCCTCGCCGCCCGCCAGCTGGGCGATCCGCCGCAGGGGGCTGCGCCGGCGGGCCCCGGGCCGACGCCGACGCCGTCCCCGCAGCCGGCCGTCACCCCGCGGCCCAAGCGCCCGGCCGTGAAGGTGTCCAGGCTCGCGAAGCGCATCACGCGCAAGCGGCTCGTCGCCCGCGGGATCCGGCTCCAGGTGCGCACCTCGTCGAAGGTGCGCGCGCGCGCCGCGCTGTCGGGCCGCCGCCGGACCGGCAAGAGGAGGAGGTTCGTGCTCGCCCGCGACCGCGTGCGGCGCTCCCAGCGCTCCTTCGCCCTGCGGCTGCGGCCCGGCCGGCGCGCCGCGCGAGCCGTGCGACGCGGGCGCCTGCGCGTGCAACTGCGCGTCCGCACGCCCGCGGGGGCGCATGTGACGAGGACGTTCACCGTCCGCCTGCGCTGATCGCGCTAGGTTCGGCGTCATGCGCCGGACCAAGATCGTGGCCACCATCGGTCCCGCCTCGCGGGACCCCGAGGTGCTGGCGCGCATGGTGGAGGCCGGGCTCGACGTCGCCCGGCTGAACTTCTCGCACGGCACCGCGGAGGAGCACGCCGAGACCGCCCACCTCGTGCGCGACGCCTCCCACCGCGCGGGGCGCCCCGTCGCGATCCTCCAGGACCTCCCGGGACCGAAGCTGCGCATCGGCCAGCTCGAGGGCGGCATCGCCGAGCTCAAGCCCGGTGACTCCGTCACCTTCAGCTGCGGCGTCGACGAGGACGAGATGCTCGGCACCTCCGAGCATCTGCACGTCGCCTGGGGCGGCCTGGCCAAGGCCGTGGCGATCGACGAGCCGCTCTACCTCGCGGACGGCAGCGTCCGCCTGCGGGTCACCCGGGCCCGGCCGGAGGACGGCGAGTTCGAGGCGGAGGTGGAGATCGGCGGCGCCGTCGCGTCCCGCCAGGGGCTCAACATCCCCGGCGAGGCGACCGAGCTGCCGTCCGTCCCCGAGGAGGATCTCGAGCACCTGCGGGTGGGCGAGAAGATCGGCGTCGACCTCGTCGCGCTGTCCTTCGTGCGCAAGCCGGAGGAGATCACGGAGCTGCGGACGCACACGCGGCTGCCGCTGATCGCCAAGATCGAGAAGCCGCAGGCCGTCGAGCGCGCCCGCGAGATCATCTACGCGGCCGACTGCGTGATGGTCGCCCGCGGCGACCTCGGCATCGAGCTCCCGATCGCGGAGGTCCCGCTGGCGCAGAAGCGGATCCTGCGCTTCGCCGGCGAGATGGCCCGGCCCTCGATCACCGCGACGCAGATGCTCGACTCGATGGTCTCCTCGGCGCGTCCCACGCGGGCGGAGGTCACCGACGTGGCCAACGCGATCCTCGACGGCACCGACGCGGTGATGCTCTCCCAGGAGAGCGCCGTCGGCCAGTATCCGGTCGAAGCGGTGGCGATGCTGGCCGCCATCGCCGTCAACACCGAGACGGAGCTGCCGTACGACCGCTGGCACGAGAGCCGCGTGCGCCGCGACACCCGTGACCCGGCGTACACGATCGCCCACATGGCCGTGATGGCCGCCGACGAGCTCGAGCTCGACGCCCTCGTGATCCCGACGCTGTCCGGCCGCTCCGTCCGCCTGATCTCCGCCAACCGCCCGCGGGTGCCGATCTTCGCGCTCTCCCCGGGCCGTGAGACCGTCCGCCGCTGCGGCCTGATGTGGGGGGTGCAGGCCGCGTCGCTACCGCGCTACGAGGTCACCGAGGAGCTCATCATGGCCTCCGTCCGCCGTGCGGTGGAGCTCGAGTGGGTCAAGAAGGGCCAGCGCGTCGGCATCACCGCCGGCCTCCCCTCCGGCTCCCCGGGGACGACGTCGCTGCTGCAGATCCAGGAGGTCTGAGCCGGGGCCGGGACGGGCGCCCGGCGCCGCCCGGGCGCCGGACGCAGGTGCGCGCCCGGGGCGCCGTGCCCGCTCGGGGCGCCGAGCCCGCCCCGGGCGGGGTGGTCGGGGTTGACTGCGAATCGCGCGGCTAACCCCGACCACCCCGTTGCGGAAGGACGCCGAGAAGCACACGCAACTCCGCGGCGAAGCGGTGGGCGTCGACCGTGAGGTCCTCGTAGGTCGCCTGGATCGCGCGGTAGCCGGCGGCCTGCAGGCGGCGGCTGCGGCGCCGATCACGCACGAAGGCCTCACGGTGGCGGTGGGTGTCCCAGTCGTCGATCTCGAGCACGACGCCCGCGTCCCACCACACGGCGTCGAGCTCGTACGTCGCCCACTTCGCGTTGTACTCGTCCGGCTCGGGCAGCCCGTGGCGGCGGAGCACCGGGGCCAGCAGCGGCTCGAGGTCGCCGCGGAAGAAGCGCGCGGGCGGGACCAGCCGCGGCGTCCCGTGCCGGCCCGGAAGCGGGAGCAGCAGCGCGCGATCGAAGTCGTGCAGGCGCTCGGCCGTGCGGATCGCGGTCTCGACCTCGGTCTGCGACGCCACCTCGGCGAGGTCGACGAGGGTGCGCGCAAGCGTCGTGACCGGGACGCCGAACCGCACCGTCCGCATGCCTGGCTCCCACCTGCGCGTGCGGTGGACGACGAGCCCGCGGCGGTGGCCGCGACCGAGGCCCGCGACCGTGTGGACCGGTCCCCCGTGGTGTGGCTGCACCGACCAGAGCCCGGCGCCCGAGCGGTAGCCGAGCACCGCGTCCGGACCCGAACCGAACACCGCCGCCAGGTAGCGGCCGATGTGCGACAGCGCCGCCGGGCCGAGGGCGTAGACGCCACGGTGCAGTCTCCGCCAGCCGCCGCCCGCGACCCGGCGGTGCACCTGGTCGGCCGAGAGCCCGAGGCGCAGGCACTGTCCGTGGGTGATGACGCCGTCCTGTCGGCCGGCGAGTGCGATGACTGCGCGTTCGGGAGCGTGGAGCATGCCCCTCCTACCTGCGAGCCGACACAGATTCGCCCCCCTCTCATGATGGGGTGGTCGGGACTGGTCGCGCGATCCGCGGTCAACCCCGACCACGCCCGGCCGGGGACCGGGGCGCGGGCCGCGCGGCCGAGGGGGACCGGGGCGCGCGGCGCGCGGCCGAGGGGCCGGGGCGCGCGGCGCGCGGCCGGGGGGACCGGCGGCGCGCCTACTCCACCGGGGTCCGCTCGCCGATCGCGGTGTAGACCTCCGGGCGGCGGGCCTTCAGGACCGCGCCGACCACCAGGCCGACGAGGCCTGCGCCGAACAGGATCACCGGGAGGATGATCGTCATCTTGTCCGTCGGCGCGCCGATGGTGCTCGTGATCAGGACGTTGAAGTTCGCCAGGCCCAGGATCAGGATCGCGACGAGCGCGAGGCCCGCCAGCAGGGGTGCGACGAGCGTCCGGCCCGCGCCGACCTCCGGCTGCGGGGTGCGGCGGAAGAACGCCACCACCGCGAACGACGTGAGCGCCATCAGCGCGATCACGCCGAGGGCCCCGAGGTTCGTCAGCCAGGTGAAGAGCTTCAGGACGGGGTCGGCGCCTGCGAGGGCGAAGATGGCGACGACCACGACGGCCAGCACGGTCTGGGCCATCGACCCCACGAAGGGCGCTCCCGTGCTCGAGCGCACGCGGGCGAACGGTCGCGGGAAGACGCCCTCGCGGCCGAGCGCGAACAGGTACCGCGCGACCGCGTTGTGGAAGGCCAGCAGCGCCGCGAACAACGACGTGCAGAACAGCAGCGTCGCCGCATCGCCCCAGAACGCGCCGAGGCGCTCCTGCCCGGCGATGAACAGGACGGTGGTGGGGTCCGGGTTGGTCCCGTCCGCCGTGAAGCCGCCCGCGACGAGCGCCGCCGGGTCGACCATCGTGTCCGGCCCGACGGCGTTGGCGAGCAGCCACGAGGACAGCGCGTAGAAGACGCCGATCACGCCGACCGCGATGAACGTCGCCCGCGCGACCGTCCGCTTCGGGTCCTTGCACTCCTCGCTGTAGATCGCGGCCGACTCGAAGCCGACGAACGACGCGACGCAGAACGTCAGCGCGGCCCCCAGCGACGCACCGCCCGCCTCCGCGGGGGAGAACCCGATCGTCGTGAGCCCCTGCGGGCCCGGGTCGGCGACGATCGCGAAGTCGAAGATCGCCACGACGACGACCTCGAGCGCCAGCGCGACGCCGAGCACGCGCGCGTTGAGGTCGATCTTGAGCACGCCGAGCACCCCGATGATCGCCGCCGCGATGAAGCACCACGCCCACCAGTCCAGCGAGATCCCGACCTTGTCGGCGAAGAACGCGCTCGTCGCGACGCCGAAGAGCCCGTAGATCCCGATCTGCATCGCGTTGTAGGAGACGAGCGCGATGAACGCCGCCCCGACGCCGGGGATGCGACCCAGGCCGCGCGCGACGTAGGTGTAGAACGCGCCGGCGTCGGCCACGAAGCGGCTCATGGCCGCGTAGCCGACGGCGAAGACGCCGAGCACGATCGCCAGCGGGATGAAGAGGAACGGCACGCCGCGGTTGCCCGTCACGAGGTAGGTCGCGGCCTGCCCGCCCGCGACCGCCGTCAGTGGCGCCGAGGCCGCCACGATGAAGAACACGAGGTCCGGGACGCCGAGTGCGCGCCGGTGCAACCGGCCCGCCGTCGGCTCCGCCAGGGCCTGGTCTGCCACTGCGCTCATGCGACGCTCCCTTCGAGGATCTGCAGGGTCTTGAGGTCGGAGTAGAAGTCGAGGGCGTAGTCGCCGCCCTCACGGCCGATGCCCGAGATCCCCGTGCCGCCGAACGGCGCGGTGAGGTCGCGGACGAGGAAGGTGTTCACCCACACGGTCCCGGCGCGCACGCCGCGGCCGACGCGGTCCGCGCGGCCCATCGAGCCCGTGTAGACGAGGCCGGAGAGCCCGTACGCCGTCGAGTTCGCAAGAGCGATCGCCTCCGCCTCGGACTCGAACGTCTGCAGCGTCAGCACCGGTCCGAAGACCTCGGACTGGACGATCTCGTCGTCGTTGGTCACCGGCTCGAGGAGCGTGGGCTCGAAGTTCCACGCGTCCGTGCGCGAGCCGCCGCGCAGGACGGTGGCGCCGGCGGCGACCGCACGGGAGACGAACCCCTCGACCCGGTCGACGTGGTCGGGATGGATGGAGGGCGAGATCGTCGTCGCCGGGTCGCGCGGATCGCCGACGACGTGCTCGTCGGCCGCGGCCTGGAAGGCGGCGAGGAACTCGTCGCGCACCCGCGCCTCCACCAGCAGCCGCGTCCCGCTGAGGCACACCTGCCCGGCGTCGTCGTACTGCCCGGCGGCCTTGGCGGCCGCCGCGTCGAGGTCCGCGTCCGCGAACACGATCAGGGGGTTCTTGCCGCCCAGCTCGGCGGTGAACGGGACGAGGTTGCGCGCCGCTTCGACCCCGATCAGCCGTCCCGTCTCCGGCGACCCCGTGAAGGACACGCGCCGCAGCAGTGGGTGCGAGACCAACGCGGCGCCGGCCTCCTCCCCGAGCCCCTGCACGACGTTGAAGACCCCAGCCGGGAGGCCCGCCTCGGCGACCAGGTCGCACAGCACCGAGCACGACAGCGGCGACCACTCCGCCGGCTTCAGCACGACCGTGCAGCCCGCCGCCAGCGCCGGCGCGCACTTCCACGTCGAGAGCATGAACGGGGCGTTCCAGGGCGTGATCACCCCCACCGGCCCTGCCGGCATGCGCTGGACCCGGTTCCACGTGCCCTTCGAGCGCCAGTCGCGTTCCTCGTAGGCGACCGCCAGGTCGGCGTAGTTGCGGAAGTTCAGGGCGCCCCGCGCCACGACCCGTGCCCGCAGCGAGCCCAGCAGCATCGCCATGTCCGCGCACTCGACGAGGGCGAGGCGCTCGACGTTGGCGTCGATGAGGTCCGCCAGCCGGTGCAGGTGCGCCGCCCGCCCCGCCGGGCCGAGCGCGGCCCACGCCGGGAACGCCGCGGCGGCCGCCCGGACGGCGAGATCGACCTCCGCCGCGCCGCCCCGCGCCACCGTCGCGATCACCTGCCCGTCGATCGGCGACCGGTCCTCGAAGGTCCGCTCGGACCCGACCCGCTCCCCGCCGACGAAGTGCTCCCCCGAGACGTCCACCTACAGCTCCCGGACCGTCACGAGGTCGTCGACCGTGTAGGCGAACGTGAAGCGGTAGCCGCGGCCGACGCGCACCGGCGCGAGCAGGTGGTGCTCCTCCCCCGGGGCGGGGTGCAGCGACAGCGTCGCGTCGCCCGACCAGACCGCCGAGATGGACCGGTCGCGGCTGACCGCGCGCACCAGCTCGTGCACGTGCGGCTCCGCATGGCGACCGGCGGCCAGGCGCGGGAAGTAGCGCACGTTGACCAGCGGCGCGTCGTTGTGCTGCGGGCCCGTCTCGCTCTCGCCGTCGAGCGTGACGACGGCGTCCGCGAGCCGGTGCCCGCGCGCCGAGCAGGTGGCCCCGAAGCGCGACCCGGCCCGGACGCCCGGGTCGGCCGCCGTGTCGAGCCCGAACGTGCGCGTCATCCACACGTCCCCGAGCTTCTTCGGGAACCCCTGCACCCAGCCGCGCGCGAGCGCGAAGTCCTGGTCGACCCAGATGAACGGGCAGGTCGTGACCGGCTCGCCGTCGAGCAGCCCGTTGACCACGACGAAGAACTCCTTGTACTGCGAGCGGGCCGGGTCGGTCAGCTCGGCCCCGCCGGCCGACGCGGACTGCCAGTCGACGAAGATCGCCGCGCAGCGCCCACCCTCGGGATCCGGCTCGATCCCCTCCGGCAGCAGCGAGGCCGCGGCCTCGGGGTCGGCCCAGTAGTCGATCACGAGGAAGTCGCCGACGTAGTCCCACGGCGGCGGCGGGACGAGCGACGCGGCCCCGGTGGCGGTGCGCGGTGCGGTGTAGCCCTGCAGTGTCATCCGTCGCTCCCAAGCGTCTCGAGGCTGTCGCGCTCCGACGCCACCGCGGCGGCGTCGAAGCGGAAGTAGGACCGGGGCGGCAACGGGCCCCAGGTGTTGGACGAGTAGCGGTCGTCGGGGTAGACGCGCGGCTCGTGGTCGGGTTCGAGCAGCTCCATGTCGCAGTAGAGCTCCACGAACAGCGGCTCCTCCGTGATGCGCACGTAGGCGGCGACGTTGCCGCCCACGCCGTGCCGCGTCGGGCCCCAGCCGAGCCAGCGGCCGTGCCGGCCGAGGTGGTCGAGCGTCATCCGCAGCTGCCCCGCGTCGACGACGTCGAAGGCCAGGTGGTGCAGCCCGGGCTCCCCCTGCTGCACGAACGCCAGCTCGTGGTGGAAGTGGGAGCAGCGCAGCCACGCCCCCGCCGCTCCGAGCCGGTCCGACAACGCCAGCCCCAGCACCTCGGACCAGAACGCGACCTGCGCGTCCACGTCACCGGTGAGGAGGTTGACGTGCCCGAGCCGGCGCGGGTGCCCGAGCGGCGCCCCGCTCGGCGGTCGCGTGTGCTCCACCCAGGCCGAGGCCGGCGGGGCCCACGGCAGCAGGTGGACCGCGTTGCCGTCGGGGTCCTGCAGGCCGACGTAGCGCCCGCCACCCCCGGCGAGCACCCCGAGATCGGCGTCGACCCCCGCGGCCCGCAGCTGCGCGCAGGCGGCCGACGGCGCCACGCCCCGCCGCAGCATCCACCCCGTGTGGTCGAGCCCTGGCTCCGCCCCGGCGATCAGCTCGAGGCAGGGGGGCTCGTCGTCGCACGCCAGCCGTGCGCGGTCGCGCAGCCGCTCGCGCTCGTGGAGCCCGAACTGCGCGCACCAGCGCGCGCTCGCCGCGTCGACGTCGACGACGCGCAGCGCGACGTGGTGCAGGCCGCCGATCATGCCGCCGTCACCCGGATCGGCATCCGCTTGATCCCGTTGAAGAAGTTCGACCGCAGCCGCTCCGGCGGCGCCGTCAGCTCGAAGGCCGACACGCGCTCGAGCAGGTGCTCGAACACCAGGCGGACCTCCATCCGGGCCAGGTGCGCCCCGATGCAGTGGTGGATCCCGCCCGGCCCGAAGGCCATGTGCTTGTTCGGCGAGCGCCCGACGTCGAAGCGGTCCGGGTCCGCGAACACCGTCTCGTCGCGGTTGCCGGAGCAGAACCAGGTCACGACCTTCGCGCCCGCCGGGATCGCCGTGCCCGCCAACTCGGTCGCCTGCGTCGTCGTGCGACGGAAGTGGTGCACGGGCGTCGCCCAGCGCAGCATCTCGTCCGTGGCGGTCCGAAGCAGCGCCTCGTCCCCGCCGCGCAGGCGCTCGAGCTCGTCGGGGTGCTCGAGCAGGGCCAGCAGGCCGTGGGAGATCGTGTGGCGCGTCGTCTCGTTGCCGGCCGTGGCGAGCAGGACGAAGAAGACGTCGAACTCCCGCTGCGACAGGCCGCTGAGCGCCAGCTGGGTGACGATGTCCTCCCGCGGGTTCGCCCGCCGCAGGTCGGCCATCCTGCGGCCGAAGTCGATCAGCTCCTTCGCCGCCGGCGAGGAGAACGGCAGCAGCCGGTGCGCGTCGTCGGTCGGCGCCGCAGCGGCGAACTCCGGGTCGGCGTTGCCGAGGATCCGGTCCCCGAGGTCGATCACGTAGCGGCGCTCGGACTGCGGCACGCCGAGGATCTCGGCGAACACCGACATCGGCACCTCCGACGCGATCTCCTCCACGAAGTCGAACTCGCCCTTCTCGAGCGCGATGTCGAGGACGCGGTCCGTGACCACGCGCACCGCGTCCTCCCATGCCGCGATCGCGGGCGGGATGAAGCGCTTGGCGACGATCATCCGCAGCTCGCGGTGTCGGGGCGGGTCGGTGTCGATCATCGATCGCCTGGCCTCGATCTGGTCGGCGTCGAGGTCCTCCAGCGACGTCCCGCCGATCTCGGAGGAGAAGACCTCCGGCGTGCGGTGGACGGTGCGGATGTCGTCGTAGCGGGTGACCGCGTAGAAGCCGGGGCCGTCCGGCTCGGGGTTGAAGAACACGGGCGCCTCGTGGCGCAGGCGGCGGAACCAGTCGTGCGGGACGGCGTCGCGGAACGCGTCGTGGCTGGACAGGTCGATGTCGTCGAGGGTCGAGGCGGTCATCAGAGGCTGTGGAGGTACTCGTCGCGCTCCCAGTCCGAGACCCACGCGCGGTGGCGCTCGACCTCGAAGCGCTTGACGGCCAGGAAGGGGGTGGTGAGCTCGGCGCCGAGCGCGCCCATCAGCACGGCGTCGGCCTCGAGCGCGTCGAGCGCCGCGTCCAGGCTCTGCGGCAGCAGCTCGCCCGGCTCGTCGGCGCGGTAGGCGTCCCCACCGACGGGCGCCGGCGGCTCGATCTCCTCCCGCAGCCCGTGCAGGCCCGCCAGCAGCAGCGCGCCGGTGGCGAGGTACGGGTTCGCGCTGCCGTCGCCGGAGCGGACCTCGACGCGCGTCCCGCTGCCGCGCTCGGGTGGGATCCGCACGAACGTCGCGCGGTTGTCCCAGCCCCAGCCGGCGTGGGTCGGGGCGAGCGAGTCGGGGACCAGCCGGCGATAGGCGTTGACCGTCGGGTTCAGGATCGCGGTCAGCCCCGCCGCGTGGCGCAGGATCCCGCCGAGGAACCAGCGCAGCTCGCGGCTGACGCCGTCCGGGTCGCCCCCGTCGGCGAACGCGTTGTGCTCGTCGCGGTCCAGCGAGAGGTGCAGGTGCAGGCCTGAGCCGCCCTGGTCGTTGAACGGCTTGCCCATGAACGTCGCGACGAGCCCGTTGATCGCGGCGATGTCCTTGACCGCGGTCTTCAGGCGGAAGGCCCGGTCGGTGGCGTCGACGGCGTCGGAGTGGTGCAGGTTGATCTCGTACTGCGAGTTCATGAACTCGTGGTTGGCGGCGAACGCCCCGAGCCCGATCGCGTTGAGCTGCTCGCTCATCCGCCGCACGAGCCCGCCCGGGTCGACCTGCGGCCCGACGGTGTAGACCATGCTCAGCCGGTCCACGAGGCGGGTGCCGTCGGGGTGCAGCAGGAAGAACTCGAGCTCCGGCCCGACCTGCGGATGCAGGCCGAGCTCCTCGAGCTGGGCGACGGCGGAGCGGACGAGGCCGCGCGGATCGGCGACCGGCGGGCCGCCGGCGTGCGGGCGCAGGTCCGCCAGGCACTGCGCCACGCCCGGCTCCCACGGCAGCGAGATCAGCGTGTCGAGGTCCGGCACCGCATGGAGGTCCGGGTAGCCGGCCTCGCCGCCGAGCACAGGCGTGTGGCGCAGGTCGGTGCTCATCACCGCGGCGCAGAAGCACAGGCCCGACGCGCTCAGGCGGCCGAGCTCCGCGACGGGCACGTCCTTGCCCCGCGCGATCCCATGCAGGTCGGGGTACAGGATCCGCACCGTGCTGACGGCGGGGTCGATGCGCGGGTCGGCGGGGGTCCTGAGGACGTCAGGCTGCGACATCGGGTGCTCTCCTCTCCCGGGCTCCGGCGAGGAAGCCGTCGAACAGCTGGTGGGCGTGGCGGGCGGCGGTCGCGCGCTGCGCGGCGTCGACCTGGAGGTGGGACGTGTCGAGGCCGTCGCGCTCGGCCCAGCCCGAGACGATCTCGACGGTGCTCTCGGGGTGGAACTGCGTGCCGAGGTGCGGGCCGAGGCGGAAGGCCTGCGGCGCGGCCGCGTTGCGGGCGAGCGCCTCGGCCGCGGGCGGGACGGTGAAGCGATGGCGGTGCCAGGCCAGCCAGGGACCGGTGGGGATCAGCTCGGGGTCGTCGGACTCCACCTCGATCCAGCCGAGCTCGGGGTCCGGCGACGGCGCCACCGTCCCGCCGAGCGCGACCGCGAGCACCTGACCGCCGAAGCAGAGGCCGAGCACGGGGACATCGGTCTCGATCGCGCGGGTGACGAGCGCGAGCGTCCCGGCCACGGACGGCTCGTCCGGGTCGCTGCCGGGGTCGAAGCGCGAGCCGAGGCAGGCGACCATGTCGAACTCGGTCACCGTCGGCCAGGCCGCGTCCTCGTCGGCGCGGAAGACCGTCGCGTCGATCCGGTGCTCGGCCATCCAGTCGGCGAGCAGGCCCGCGGGGGCGAGCGGGCCGTGCTGGAGCACGAGGGCGCGCATCAGCTCTGCGCGTCCCCGGCGGCGACCTGGCGCTCGGCCTCGTCCTCGGGCATCGCGAGCGCGACGTGGAGCGTGTTGGCCGAGACCTCGAGCTGCGAGCCCGGGCCGCTGAGGTCCACGTCCCAGTCCACGACCGTGTTCGTCAACCGGCCGAGGCCGTCGATCTCGACCTCGACGACGTCCCCCGGATCCATCGGCCGCGAGTTGGCCGGGGTGCCGGTGAGCACGACGTCGCCCGGCTCGAGCGTGATGAGCCGCGACAGGTCGGCGAGCTGGTAGGCGACGCCCCAGATCAGGTCGGCGGTCGTCGCCTCCTGCACGACCTCGCCGTTGAGGATCGTGCGCAGGTGGAAGTCGGTGGGGTCGAAGTCGGCCGCCGGGGTCAGCGCGGGGCCGATCGGCAGGAAGCCGTCCTGGCCCTTCACGCGCAGCATCGAGCCGCGGTCGGCATGGCGGAAGTCGTGCAGGCCGACGTCGTTGGCGGGCGCGTAGCCGGCGACGTAGGAGAGCGCGTCCGCCTCGCTGACGCCCTTCATCCGGCGCCCGACGACGACGGCCAGCTCCCCCTCGTAGTTGAGGAACCGCGCGCCGCGCGGGCGGCGCAGCTCGCCGCGATGTCCGTTGAGCGTCGTCGGCGGCTTCATGAAGTACGACGGCTCGGGCGGGGTGCGCGCCGCGTACTCCGTCAGCCGGCTGCGGTAGGTGAGGTGGACGGCGATGACCTTCGAGGGCGTCACGGGCGCCAGGAAGCTCGCGTCGGCTGCGGCCACGCGCTCACCGTCGTCGAAGACGACCTCGGCGCCCTCGAGCCGCCCCCACGTGGGGGACGCCCCTCGGAGGACTCGCACGGCGGGACCGTGGATCTCCATCGGCGGGAATGTATCCATTCGACTTTCGTTGTCAAGTCCGTATCCTCCGCCCTGTGGCACCCCCCGCCTCAGGCCTGCAGGTCGCCCGGATCGAGCCCGCCTCGGTCGTCACGCTCGCCTACGAGCGCATCCGCACGCTGATCCTCAGCGGGGACGTCGCGCCGGGCACGCGGCTGGCCCAGGTCGAGCTCGCCGAGCGCCTCGGCGTCTCCCGCACGCCAGTCCGGGAGGCCCTCCGACGCCTGGCGGGCGAGGGGCTCGTGGACTTCCGCGACCAGCGCGGCTTCCGCGTCGCCGACATCGCGCTCGAGGACGTGCTGCGCCGGCTCGAGGTCCGCCTGATCCTGGAGCCCGGCGGCGCCGGTCTCGCCGCGGAACGCCGCACGAACGCCGACATCGAGGCGATGGCGGCGACGATCGCCGACGAGCGCGCCGCCACCGACGGCGTCGCCGTCCACGACGCCTCGCGCGCCTTCCACGTCGCGCTCGCCACGGCGTCCGGCAACCGCGAGCTCGCCCTCACGCTCGAGGGGCTGTGGCTGAAGGAGGTCGGGCGGCGGCTGCTCGCGCGTCGCAACGCCGAGCCGGACTGGCATCTCGCCGACGCCGACGAGCACGAGGGGATCCTCGCCGCGGTGCGCGACCGCGATCCCCGCCGCGCGGCGGCGCTGACCGAGGCGCACGTGCGCGCCGCGCTGCGCCACTGGGAGCACCCGTTGGACGCGCCGGCGGCCTGACGTACGCTGCGCCGATGGCCGAGCCGCTCCTGCATCAGGACGTCCAGCTGCCGGCGTTGGCCGACCGGGAGCGGGTCCTCGAGGACCTGCACCGCTTGATCTCCCGCGCCTGGGAGTCCTTCGACCACCCGCGCCCGACGGAGCCGGGACTGGACGAGATCGTCGTCGCCGCGATGGACGCCGGGCTGCCGGCGCGGCCGGGCGCCGTCGGGCCCGCGCTGGCCGACGCGACGCACCTCCTGGACGCGTCCATCTCCCCCTCGCGGCCGCTGTACCTCGCCTACATCGGCTCCACGGGCCTGGAGATCGGCGTCCTCGCGAGCGCCCTCGCCGCCACCTACGACGTCAACCTCGCCTCCAGCGCCGGCGGCGCGGAGCTGATCGAGCGCCAGGCGATCGCCTGGGCCGGTCAGCTCGTCGGCTACGGCGTCGCCGAGGGCGTGTTCACCTCGGGCGGGATGACGTCCAACCTCACCGCGCTGCTCGCCGCGCGCGAGTACGCCCTCCCCGGCTCGCGCGAGGACGGGCTGTTCGGCGCGCGGGCGGCCGTCTACTGCTCCGCGGAGGCGCACCACTCCGTCGTGCGCGCCGTGGAGGCGATGGGCCTCGGGCGCAGCGCCGTGCGCATGGTCGCCCAGGACCGCCTGCGGCGGATGGACCCGGCCGACCTGCGCGCGCGGATCGCGGCCGACGTGGACGCGGGCGTGGTCCCCGTCGCCGTCGTCGCCACGGCCGGCACGACGCTCACCGGCGCCGTCGACCCGCTCGACGCGATCGCCGACGTGTGCGCCGACGTGGACCCCGCGCGGCCCGTCTGGCTCCACGTCGACGGCGCCTATGGCCTCCCCGCGGCCGCGACCGACCACGCCCGCGCCCTGTTCGCCGGCCTGGACCGCGCGGACTCCGTCACGCTCGACGCCCACAAGTGGCTCGGCGTGCAGAAGAGCTGCAGCGCCGTCCTGCTGCGCGCGACGGGACACCTGCAGCAGGCCTTCGCCCACGACGAGCGCTACATGCTCCACGAGGGCGACCAGGCCAACCCGGTCGACCGCACGCTGGAGTACTCGCGCCCGCTGCGCTCCCTGCGGCTGTGGCTGGCGCTGCGCGTCCACGGGGCCGATCAGTACCGCGCCTGGATCACCCACACGCTGCGGCTCGCCGACCGCCTGGCGGCCCAGATCCGCGCCGACGACGACTTCGAGCTGTTGCACGAGCCGATGCTGTCGACGCTGTGCTTCCGCCACCGCAGCGCGGACAACGTCGCGCTCGCCGACGCGATCCAGCGCGACGGGCGGGTGTTCCTCGCGGCGGCGATGGTCGACGATCAGCCCTGCCTGCGGGTGACGTTCGTCAACTTCCGCACGACGGAGGAGGAGACGGACCTCGTCCTCACCGTCGCGCGGGAGCTCGCTCAGCCGTAGAAGGCGGCCTCCTGGCGACCGAGCTCCGTGCGCGGCGGGTCGCCGTACATCCACTCGCGGGCGATGGCGTGCCAGTTGGCGGTGGCGCCGAGCTGGGCCAGCACGGCGAGCGTCAGCGTCTCCACCCGGCGGCCGAAGAGGTGGTCGGCCGGCAGCGACTCGTGCCGCATCTGCCCGAAGTGCGAGGAGCGCGGGTCGCTCATCTCGATCACGACGTCCGTGGCGATCTGGGGGGTGAGGGTCACCTCGCGGTCCTCGAGGTACCACCAGGTCGCGTCGACGAGCTGGGCGAGCACCCCCTCGGGCTCGAAGCGGCTCGGGTCGGGGAGGAAGCCGGTGCGCGCCCAGATGTCGAACAGCCCCTGCGCGTCCCCCTCGTGGCCGGCCCGCTGGCAGGCGAGCTCGACCTCGATCAGCTCCGGGGGCATGCGCTTGAAGAGGCCGAAGTCCAGGAACGCGACCCGGCCGTCGGGGAGCAGCATCGAGTTGCCCGGGTGCGGGTCGCCGCTGAACTGCGCGTGGCGGTACATGCAGCCGAAGTAGAAGCGGAAGAGGATCTCCCCGTAGCGGTCGCGCTCCGCCTGGGGGCGCTCGCGGATCGCGTCGAAGCCCTCGCCGTGCACGAACTCCGAGACCATCACCCGCTCGCGCGAGAGCTCCGTGACGACGTCGGGGACGACGATGAACGGGTGCTCGCGGAAGATGCGCGCCAGCGCCCGCTGGTTGCCGGCCTCGAGCTCGTAGTCGAGCTCCTCGTGGATGCGGTCGCGGATCTCGACCGCGGTGGACTTCACGTCGAGGCCCGGGGCGACGCTCTTGGCGAGGCGCAGCAGCATCCCGAGGTTCTGCATGTCCGCGCGGACCGCCTCGGCCACGCGTGGGTACTGGACCTTGACCGCGACCTCGCGGCCGTCGTGCAGCACCGCGCGGTAGACCTGACCGATCGACGCCGCGGCGATCGGCGTCTCGTCGAACTCGGCGAAGGACGCCGACAGCTTCTCGCCCAGCTCGGACTCGATCACCTTGCGCATGTCGGCGAAGCGGACCTTCGGCGCGGCGTCGCGCAGCTTGCCGAGCTTCTTCTGGAACTCCTCGCGGTACTCCTCGGGCACGAGACCGACGTCCATGAACGACAGGACCTGGCCGATCTTCATCGCCGCGCCCTTCATCGTCCCGAGGACGTCGACGATCTGGTTGGCCGTCTCGATCTGGCGGCGCTCGAGCGCGGCGCGCTTGCCGTCGTCGCCACGCGTGACGTTCGCCGCGCGCGTGCCCATCTGGCGCGCCGCGGTCCCCGCCGCCAACCGCCCGACCTTCGCGGACCGTCCGATCCGCGAGGTCGGGATGCGGTCCTTAGCCACGCTCGACCTGCGAGCCGCCGACGATGTCGTCGGTGCCGTCCTCCCAGCGGATCCAGGCCTTGTGGCCGCCGTCGTAGTCGGGCCCCCACAGGACGAGGGTCGCGGGCTTGTCCCACACGGTGACGGGCTCGTCGCCCTCGGGGTCCTTGCCGTTCCAGACCCGCACGAAGGCGTTGGACTCGAGCTCCTCGGCCACCGTCGTCGGGTCGGTGTGGCCCGGATGGATGGTGACGTGGCCCGGCAGCGCGAGCAGCTTGTCCAGCACGGAGGACCGCAGGTCCGCGTAGGAGGTCGACCCGGGCGCGCGCACGCCACCGACGGAGCCCTTGAACAGGGTGTCGCCCGTGAACAGCTCGGTGCCGTCGACGAGCAGCGCGAGCATCCCCGAGGTGTGGCCGGGGGTGTGGAAGGTCTGGACCTTCAGCCCGGCGACGGTCAGCTCGCCCTCCGCGGGCAGCTCGCCCGTGACGCCGTCGACGGTCTCGTCCGGGTGGGCGAGCACCTCGAGGTCCGGCCAGCGGTCGGTCAGCAGCGGCAGCTCCTGCACGTGGTCGCCGTGGCGGTGGGTCAGGAGCACGTGGGTCGGGGTCAGCCCGAGCTCGTCGGCCTTGTCCATCAGGGGCTTGACCGGACCGCCGGCGTCGACGAAGAACGCCTCGCCGCCCTTGTCGCCCGCGACGAGGTAGGTGTTCGACAGGAAGTCGTCGTTCATCGAGCGCTCGAGGATCATGCTCTCGACGGTACCCGGGTACGGTCGGACGCATGGCCTCCGAACTGATCCACACCTGCTACCGGATCGGCGACATCGACCGCTCCGTCGCCTTCTACGAGGCGCTCGGCTTCGAGGAGCGCCGCCGGATGGACATCCGCGACGAGGCGATCAACGTCTTCATGGGCCTCCCCGGCGACGGCGACCGCCTCGAGCTGACCTACAACCACGGCGTCTCGGAGTACGAGCTGGGCACGGGCTACAACCACGTCGCCGTCACCGTCGAGGACCTCGACGGGACCCTCACCGGGCTCGCCGAGCAGGGCATCGACCCCGAGAAGCCGCCCTACCAGGTGCGCGAGGGCGGCTCGCGGATCTGCTTCGTGCGCGACCCGGACGGCTACCGCATCGAGCTCATCGAGCGCGCCTGAGCGGGCGGTAGCGTCAGCGGCGTGCGTGAGCGCCGCCAGGCCGTCATCGACTGCGGCTCCAACTCGTTCCGACTCGTGGTCTTCACGTGGCGCGACGGCCTCTGGTGGCGGCGCACGGACGAGATCCACGAGGCCGTGCGGATCGGCGCCGGCCTCGAGGAGTCCCACGCGCTCGCCCCCGAGCCGATGGAGCGGGCGCTCGAGGTGCTCGACGTGTTCGCCCACTTCTGCCGTGCGACGGAGATCGACGACGTCCGCCCCGTCGCCACCTCCGCGATCCGCGACGCCACCAACCAGGCCGACTTCCTCGCACGCGTGCGCGAGCGCACGGACCTCGAGGTCGAGGTGCTCTCGCGCGAGGCCGAGGCGCGCTACGGCTACCTCGCCGCGGTCAACTCGACGACGCTGGCCGACGGCGTGGCGCTGGACATCGGCGGCGGCTCGATGCAGCTCACCCACGTCGAGGGCCGGCTCGCGAGCGCCGCCCGGTCCTGGCGGATGGGCGCGGTGCGGATGACCGAGCGCTTCCTCGACGGCAAGCGGACGTCCCCCAAGCAGGTCGCCGCCCTGCGCGCGCACGTCCAGCGCAAGCTCGCGGCGGCGGAGTGGCTGGCGGGCACGGGCGGCCACGGCGGGCGCCTGGTCGGCGTCGGCGGCGCGGTGCGCAACCTCGCCGCCGCGGTCCAGGCCGCCGAGGGCCTCATCGACCTCCCCGTCCAGGGTGTCGTCGTCTCGCGCGCGCAGCTCGCGCGGCTGATCGAGCGCCTGATGGAGCTGCCCGTCGCCGAGCGGGCGACGATCAAGGGCGTCAAGCCCGGTCGCGCGGACGTCATCCTCGCCGCCGCGCTGGTGATCGACTGCGTGATGGAGGCCGGCGCCTTCGACGGCATCGAGGCGACGGAGGCCGGGCTGCGCGAGGGGGTCTTCTTCGAGACGCTGCTGGAGGGCACCGACCCGCCGCTCTTCGACGACGTGCGCGTCGCCTCCGTGCACAACCTCGCAGCCTCCTACGACGCCGACGCGCGCCACGCCGCCCACGTCGCGCACCTGGCGCTGGCGCTGTGGGACGACCTCGCCGACGCCGGCCTGCATCCGGGCGATGCGCGCGAGCGCGAGCTGCTGTGGGCCGCCGCGCGCCTGCACGACGTCGGCATGGCCGTCGACTACGACGACCACCACAAGCACTCGCGCTACCTCGTCCTCTCGGCGGGGATGCCGGGCTTCTCCGCGCGCGACACCGCGCTGATCGCGCAGCTCGTGCGCTACCACCGCAAGGGCACGCCGTCGCTCGGCGTCCACGAGGACGCGACCGACCCCGGGGACGCCGACCGTCTCATGCGCGGCGCGGCACTGCTGCGGATCGCCGAGCAGCTCGAGCGCGCCCGCGACCAGGCGGTCCAGGACGTCCACGTCACCGTCGACGCCGACGGGGCGCAGCTGCGGCTGGCCGCCGACGCGGACGTGACGCTCGCCCGCTGGGCCGCCGACCGCCAGCGCGAGCTCTTCCAGCGGGCCTTCGGCGTCCCGCTCACCGTGAGCGGCTCTACGCTTCCCGCATGAGCATCGACGCCTCTGCGAAGAACATGCAGGCCGTCTGCAAGGCGAAGGAGGTCCACAACAGGACCTGCCCGTACGGCGGCAGCGCCAACGCCGTGCACCTCAACTGGTTCGACATCGAGCGGATGGGCTGGGAGGACGGCGACACGGTCTGCGGCCTCGTCGTCCAGGGCGACGAGAAGGTCGCCACCGGCATGATGCGGGTCACCTGCGACGCCGAGCCCGACGACGATCGTCAGACCGAGGCCGAGGACGAGACCGACGTCGTCGACGCCGTCTCCCGCGAGCGGGTGCTCGCCCCCAGCGTCAACTAGGCGCTCAGCACCGCGCCGTCCGGCGCGGCCTGGGGGTGTCGCCGCCGCGCAGCACGACGGCGTGGATCACGGCGTGGCGCAGCTCCCGGTAGACGGCGACGGCACGCTTCGGCGAGCTCGCGGCCAGCAGCAGGTCGGTCGGCTGGCGCGCGAGGCGCAGCCTGGCGCTCTGTCCCGTCTGGCGGCCGAACGAGCAGCGTCCGTGGGCGCCGCGGCTGCGGGTGTACTCGACCCGCCGCGACCGCGTGTCGAACCAGCTCACGTGCAGGCCGCCGACCGGGTCCTGCGCGAGGCCGGAGGCGACGTTGGTGAAGCCGCGGCCGACGCGGATGCCCTTGCCCACCCGCGTGGCGCCGACCTTGCGCAGCAGCAGCGGCGAGTCGCCGCGCTTGATCTGGGTGATGATGTTGCGCCGCGCCAGCGCGAAGACGCCGCGGGGGCCGGCGGCGAGCATCTGGCCGGTCTCGTCCGCCCTGACCTTGCCCGCGCGTGCCCACGGGGTCCAGCCGGCGCTCGGGTCGGCGCCGGCGGCCAGGCGCGCGAGGCCCCAGCGGCCGTACTTGAAGCCCGCGATGACGCCACCCCCGGCGAGGGAGACGATCGACTGTCCCGTGACGATGTCCTCGCCCGGGGTCAGGTCGCGCGTGACGAGCGCGGGCGGGCCCGTGAGCGGCAGGCGGGAGAACTGCGCGGCGCCGGGGTCCCCGCCGATCAGGTCGACGGCGAGGCCGTCGGCGGTCAGCGCCACGTCCTCGAAGCGCGCCTGCCCGGAGCCGATCACCGTCGCCGGGCCCCAGGTGCCGCCCCCGTCGAGGGAGGTGGAGCTCCACACCGACAGCGCGTCGGCGTCGATCGAGGATCGCTCGAGGTCGAACACCGAGGCGACGAGGACGAGCGCACCGTCGGCCGGCCGGCGCAGGAGCTCCAGGCGCTGGACCTCCGAGCGGGGGCCGGAGCTGAAGGCCGGCACGGCGCCGAGCGGGCTGCACGCCTTCGCGCCCACCGGCAGCGAGCACACGGCGGCGAGGTTCCGCGGCTCGCCGGACGGGTGGTAGGCGACGAAGGCCGTTCCCGCACCGTCGGTGACGACGCTCGGGAGGTCGCCCCGGCCGACGGTCAGCGGGGCGGCGCCGGCGACGGCGGGCAGGACGGCGAGGGCCGCCGCCGCGGCCGACAGGAGCAGGCGGATGCGCATGCGCCGGATCGTGTCACGGCCCACCGTGGTGTGCCACCGGGCTCGTCCGCGGACTACGGCAGCGCGGCGAGGGTCGCGCCGGCGGCGAGCCCGTAGACGAGGTGGAAGCCCGCGTCGAGGGCCACGTGCTCGACCGGCATGTCCCACACGGGGGGCGCCTGGCCGAGCGCGGGGAGCTCGACGAGCGAGGCGGCCCAGACCGCGCCGCCGAAGCCGAGCCCGGCGGGGACCGCCTTCGCCCGACGGCCGGCCACCAGCCCGAACGGGATGCCCCAGGAGAGGCCGTAGCCGGCGTGGGCGGCCCAGTTGAGCTTCTGGCGGTGCTTGCGCGGGACCTTCATCCCGGCCGCCTCCCTGAGCAGCTTGCGCACGACGGCCTCCGGCGCGCGGCTCTCCTGCGCACCGGTGAGCCGGTAGTAGAGGAGCTGGGCGCCGGTCATGGCGGCGGTGCCGACGGCGGCCGCGGCCAGGCCGCGAGCCGCGTCGCGCACGGCGGCGGCGACCCCGGTGTCCGCGGCGTCCTCCGCGTCGGCCTGCGGCGATGCGCCCGACTGGCCGCCCGCCTCGCCCCCGTCGTGAGGGGCGCTGCGGACGGCCAGGCCGGCGACGGTGAGGGCGAGGACGTCCTCGGCGACGGCGAGCGCCGGATCGGGGATGCCCGTGGCCTTCCCGATCTCCGAGCGCGCACGCCAGGTGCCGAGGGCGCTGACGGCGGCGGCGGTGGCGGCCATGGCGGCGCCGCGGCGGCCGGCGAGCGCATGGCCCGACACCCCGGAGACGACGAGGCGGCCGACCATGCCGGGCGGCTCCACGCGGCCGGGGATGCCCGGGACCTTGTCCGCCCCCATCTCGCCCAGGGCGGCGGCCAGGAGCAGGAAGCGACCCACGCCCTCCGGGCCGCGGCCGTTGATGATCAACGCGGCGGGCGGGACGAACGTGCGCGTCCCGCCGGCCACGCCCAGAGCGGCGGCGGACGCGATGGCGGCGGAGTCGGGCATGCGGGGGGCGCTACCCGCTTTGCGCGCGTCAACGCGCCCGGCCTGCCGAAGCGGCGCACGCGTCGGTCCGCTCTCGACGTCGCGGCCGGCCCGGCGCCGCCGCGCGCGTCCTCAGGCGTCGAGGAGGACGCCGGGGTTGAGGACGCCCGCGGGGTCGACGGCCGCCTTGGCGGCGCGCAGCGCGGCGGCGAACGGGTCAGGGCGCTGGCGGTCGTACCACCGGCGGTGGTCGCGGCCGACCGCGTGGTGATGGGTGATGGTGGCGCCCGCGCGGTCGATCGCCGCGCCGGCGACGGCCTTGACCGCCGCCCATGTCTCGACCTCCGCGCCGCGCTCGACGGGGGCGAGGCAGGTGAAGTACGGCGCCGCGCCGTCCGGATAGGCGTGCGTGACGCGCACGGTCACCGAGCCGGCGCCGCAGACCTCGCGCAGGGCCGCCTCCGTCTCCCCGCGCACCGTCTCCACGAAGGCGTCGAAGCGCTCCCAGGTGATCGCGGTCTCGAACGTCTCGCTCAGCACGCCCATCGCGACGAAGGTGTCGCGCAGGTACGGCGCGCGGAAGAAGGCGTCGCGCCAGGCCCCGGCCGCACCGCCCGCCGGCGCCGACGCCGCGCCGGCGCCCGCCGGCCCCGCGACGCGCGGCGTGTCGGCGTCGCCGCCGGCCGCCCCGGCGAGCGCGAGCGCCGCGGCCATGTCGGCCTCCACCGGCGCACCGGAGCTCTCGAAGCCGAGCAGCAGGAGCGCCGCGGAGCCGTCGCCCGCGAAGGTCAGGGCCGCCTCGGCCGCGTCGACGACGCGGCAGTTGGCGGGCCGCAGGCCCGACTGGACGATGGCCCGCAGCGCATCCGTCGCCGCACGCAGCGTCGGGAAGCGCACGCCGGCCGACGCGCGTCGCTGCGGCCTGGGCAGCACGCGCACCCATGCCTCGGTGATCACGCCCAGCGTCCCCTCCGAACCGAGCAGCAGCCGATCCGGCGACGGTCCCGCACCCGAGCCGGGCAGCCGGCGCGACTGCCACGTCCCGGCGGCGGGGGTGATCGCGCGGATCGACTCGACGACGTCGTCGATGTGCGTCGGCCCGGTGGCGAAGTGCCCGCCCGCGCGGGTCGCGAGCCAGCCGCCGAGCGTGGAGAGCTCGAAGGACTGGGGGTAGAAGCGCAACGTCAGGCCGTGGGCCGCGAGGGCGGCCTCGAGCTGCGGGCCGGTCGCGCCGGCGCCGATGCGCGCGGCGCGCGAGACCCCATCGACCTCGTGCAGGGCGGTGAGCCCGTCGCGCAGGGTGAGCGCGATCGCCCCGGCGTGCTCGGCGCCGGGGACGGCGGCCACCCCGCCCACCACGCTCGTCGCGCCGCCGACCGGCACGACGGCGACGGAGGCCGAGGACGCCCACTCCAGCGTGCGCTCGACGTCGTCCTCCGTGCGCGCGTGGACGACGAGGTCGGGCGGGTGCGGGACCTCGCCGCGCATCCCGCGCACGACGTCGCCGTAGGAGGACCCGGTGCCCCAGCGCGCGCGCTCCGACGTCGCGTCGGTGGCGGTGGCGGCGAGCGCCGGCGGGATCGGCAGCCGCGGGGCTGGCAGCCGCACGGCCTCCAGCGGGACCGGCGCCTCCACGTCCGCGCGGCCGAACCCGAGGTGCGCGCGCAGCCCGGCGGCCGCGGCGCGGAGGTCGTCGGCGGACGGCTGCTCGGCGGCCGTCCCCCAGCCCCAGTGCTTGCGCGGGCTCGGCATGCGCCGCAGGCTACGGGTGGCGCACGTCCGGTCGACGTAGGCTGGACGGCGTGGCCGTCGAACCCGGCATCCTCGCCCGCGGGCCCTGGGATCCAGGGGCCGTGACCGTGCGCTGGCGTGACGAGGCGTACGAGGCCTCCGGCGCCGAGACCGCCCGCGCCGACGCCGCCATCGACGCGCTCACCCGGCGCGACTCGCCGTCCTACGACGGGATGGCCGCCCGCATGAGCGGCTTCGACGCCGCCACGGGCGCCCTCGAGCTCGAGCTGCAGCCGATGCGCTGGAGCCTGCGCCTGGACGACGAGGACGCGCTCGCCGCCTTCTCCGTCCAGTGCGTCGTGCGCGACGACGACGGGCGCTGGCTCGCGGGCCGCCGCGCCCCCTGGGTCGCCACGTGGGCCGGCCGCTGGGCGCTCGGCGCCGGCGGCGCCGTCGAGGTCGGGGAGAACCCCGCCGAGACGCTGACCCGCGAGCTCGAGGAGGAGTGGGGCCTCGTGCCCGACCGCGCCCAGGTCGACGCGCTCGTCTGCCTCCCCAACCGCATGGTGATGCTGATCGGCCAGGCCTGGGTGCCCGCCGACGCCGCGATCGAGCGCGACCACGAGCACGACGACCACGCCTGGTGGCCGGCCGACCCGGACGAGTGGCCCGAGGAGGCGCATCCGGCGCTGCGCGGGCTCGCCGTGCTGCTGCGATGACCGAGGGGCGGCTGCGAGGGGGCTCCTACGTGCACTCGGCCATCTACGTCGTCCTGCTCTACGTCGCGTTCGTCGACCGCCACGACCAGCTCGTCACGATCTTCGGCTGGGCGCACGGCGTGTTCTGGATCGTGATGTCGCTCCTGTGCCTCGAGGCCGTCCGGCGCCGGATGATCCCGCTCTGGCTGGGCGTGTTCGTCGCGGTGATCGGTGGCGTCGGCCCGTTCGCGGGGTCCGCCGGGTTCTGGTGGCACAAGCGCCATGCGGACGCCGCGAAGCCGTTATCGTGAGCGGGCAGACATGGCGATAGACACGACGGTCCAGGTCACGATGCCCGCGATGGGGGATTCGGTGACCGAGGGAACGGTCCTCGAGCTGCTGCGGCAGGAGGGCGACGTCGTCGCGACCGACGATCCGCTCGTCGAGATCTCGACGGACAAGGTCGACGCCGAGGTGCCGGCGCCGACGGACGGCACGATCGTCAAGTGGCACGTCGGCGAGGGCGACACCGTCGAGGTCGGCGCCGTCCTGTGCGAGATCTCCCCCGGGGGCGACGGCCCGTCCGGCGGCGACGACGAGGCCCCGGCCGCCGAGGCGGGCGCCGGCGCCGGGAAGGTCGTCGAGATCGAGGTCCCCTCGATGGGCGAGTCCGTCTCGGAGGGCGTGATCCTCGAGTGGCTCAAGCAGCCCGGGGACGCGATCGAGGTCGACGAGGGCATCGTCGAGGTCTCCACCGACAAGGTCGACGCGGAGCTGCCCGCCCCCGAGGCCGGCACCCTGCTCGAGCAGCTCGTCGAGGCCGGCGACACCGTCACGGTCGGCCAGGTCGTCGCCCGCATGGAGGTCGGCGCCGGCAACGGCAAGCCCGCCGCCGTCGCACCGCCCCAGGCCTCGGACTCCGCCCCCAACGGGAACGTCACCCGTGCCGCCGGCGGCACGGGCGCCGCGGCCGCCGATGCCGACGCGACCCCCGTCGCCCGCCGTGCCGCGGCCGCCGAGGGCATCGACCTCGGCAAGGTCACGGGCACCGGGCCGCGCGGGCGCATCACGAAGCAGGACGTCCTCCAGGGCGAGTCGGCCCCGCCTTCGAACGCGGAGACCAAGCCCCTGCGCGGCGGCGCCGCGACGCTGGCGCGCTACATGGACGAATCGCGCTCGATCCCGACCGCGACGTCCTTCCGCACCCTCACCGTCACGACCCTCGACGGTCGCCGCAAGCAGCTGAAGGCCGCCGGGGAGAAGGTCTCCTTCACCCACCTGATCGCGTACGCGGTCGCCAAGGCCGTGCAGACGGACATGCCCGGCATGGCCCGCCACTTCCTCGAGGTCGACGGCAAGCCCCACGTCGTCGACGACGGCGCGGTCAACCTCGGGATCGCCGTCGACGTCACGAACAAGAAGGGCGAGCGCACCCTCATGGTCCCGGTGATCCGGGACGCGGGGCGCATGAGCTTCCGCGAGTTCCTCGACGCCTTCAACGACCTGATCGCCCGCTCGCGCGAGAACAAGCTGACCGCGGACGACCTCGTCGGCGCGAACGTCTCGCTCACCAACCCGGGCGGCGTCGGCACCGTCTCCTCCGTCCCGCGCCTGATGACCGGGCAGGGCACCATCGTCATGACGGGCTCGATCGCCTACCCCGTCGGGCTCGGCAACGTCGGCGCGCTGATCGGCGCGGAGAAGGTCATGACGATGACCTCGACGTACGACCACCGCATCATCCAGGGCGCGGAATCCGGCCAGTTCCTCCAGTCCGTCGAGCGCTACCTCCAGGGCGAGAACGACTTCTACGAAGGCGTCTTCTCCGACCTCGGGGCCCCCCTCGGCGAGGCACCCCAGCCGCCGGAGCCCCAGCTGCAGACGGGCACCCAGCCGGCCGTCGCCGCCGGCGCACCGGCCGCAGCGCCCTCCGGCGAGATCGACGCCGAGCTCCTGCAGGCCGTCCAGGCCGCGACGTCGCTGGTCAAGGCCCACCGCACCCACGGCCACCTGGCCGCCAAGCTCGACCCGCTGGGCGCCGAGCCCGAGGGCGATCCGGCGCTGGACCCGGAGCCGCTGCATCTCACCCCGGAGCTGATGCGCCGCATCCCGGCGAGCATCCTGCGCGTCGGCGTCCCGGGCGAGACCCTCGCCGACGCCCTCCCGCACCTGCGCGAGACCTACTGCGGCACGATCGCCTACGAGATCGAGCACATCGCCTCCCACCGCCAGCGCGTCTGGCTGCGCGAGGCGATCGAGACGGGCGAGTACCGCAAGCCGCTGACCACGGACGAGAAGCGGGCGCTCCTCGTGCGCCTGTCGCAGGTCGACGGCCTCGAGCGCTTCATGCACAAGGCCTACCTGGGCCAGAAGCAGTTCTCCGTCGAGGGTCTCGACATGACGGTCCCGATCCTGGACGAGCTGACCCAGCTCGCCTACCACGACGGGGCCCGCGAGGTCGTCATCGGCATGGCCCACCGCGGCCGCCTCAACGTGCTGGCCCACAACCTCGGCCGGCCGTACGAGACGATCTTCCGCGAGTTCGAGGGCGCGAGCCAGATCGAGGCCGTCACCACGATCCCGCAGGGCGGCACCGGCGACGTCAAGTACCACCACGGCGCCCAGGGCACCTACCAGGTCAACGGCGGGTCGATCATCGTCCGGCTGGAGTCCAACCCGAGCCATCTCGAGTACGTCGCCCCGGTCGTCGACGGCGCCACCCGCGCCGTGCAGACCTCGCGCCAGGGGCCGCACACGCACATCGACCACGCGGCGTGCATGCCCATCGTGCTCCACGGCGACGCGGCCTTCCCCGGCCAGGGCGTCGTCGCCGAGACCCTGAACCTCCAGGGCCTCGACGGCTACACCGTCGGCGGCACCGTCCACCTGATCCAGAACAACCAGGTCGGCTTCACCACCGACCCCGACGAGTCGCGCTCCACGCGCTGGGCCTCGGACCTCGCCAAGGGCTTCGACGTCCCGATCATCCACGTCAACGCCGACGACGTCGCCGCCTGCGTCACCGCCGTGCGCCTCGCCTTCGCCTACCGCAAGGAGTTCGGGCACGACGTCCTCATCGACCTCATCGGCTACCGCCGCTGGGGCCACAACGAGGCCGACGAGCCCGCCTACACGCAGCCGGAGATGGCGGCCACGATCAAGGCCAAGACCCCGGTCCGCGACCTGTTCGCCGAGCAGATCGTCGCCGACGGGACGGTCACCAAGGCGGAGGCCGACGCGATCGCCCAGGCCACGTGGGACGAGCTGTCGTCCGTGCACAAGGCGATGAAGGAGGAGCTCGCGACGTCCAAGACGGAGCAGCCCACGGGCGGCTACGAGCTGGACCGCAGCGCCTCCGTCGAGGTCAAGACCGCCGTCAGCGCCGAGCGCCTGACCGAGCTCAACCAGGAGCTCCTGCAGGTCCCGGACGGCTTCACGGTCCACCCGAAGCTCGTGCGCCAGCTCGACAAGCGCAAGACCGCCGTCGAGGAGGGCAAGGGCATCGACTGGGCGCACGCCGAGACGCTCGCCTATGCCTCCCTGCTCAGCGAGGGCACGCCCGTGCGCCTCACGGGCCAGGACGTCGAGCGCGGGACGTTCTCCCAGCGCCACCTCGTCCTCCACGACGCCAAGACCGGTCAGCGCTTCGCGCCGATCCAGAACCTCCCCGCCGCGCTCGCGCCGATGGAGCTGCACAACTCGCCGCTGTCGGAGATCGCCTGCCTCGGCTTCGAGTACGGCTACTCCCAGGAGGCGCCGGAGTCGCTCGTGCTGTGGGAGGCCCAGTTCGGCGACTTCGCCAACTCCGCCCAGGTCATCGTCGACCAGTTCATCACGAGCGCCCTGGCCAAGTGGGGCCAGTCCTCGCGCCTGACGATGCTGCTGCCGCACGGCTACGAGGGGTCCGGCCCCGAGCACTCATCCGCCCGCCTCGAGCGCTTCCTGCAGCTGTCGGCGGAGGGCAACATCCGCGTGGCGAACCTCACGACGCCGGCCCAGTACTTCCACCTGCTGCGCCGCCAGGCCCGGATCGCCAAGCAGCGCCCGCTGGTCATCTTCACCCCGAAGCAGCTGCTGCGCCTGCCCCAGGCCGCGTCGCAGCTCGCGCACATGTCCGACGCGCGCTTCTTCCCGGTGCTCGCCGAGCCGCGCATCGACGAGGCGAAGGTCACGCGCCTGGTGTTCTGCACCGGCAAGGTCTTCTACGACCTCAAGAACCACGCCACCCGCGAGGACAACGAGGGCGTCGCGATCTCCCGCGTCGAGCTGCTGTACCCCTTCCCGCAGCAGCAGATCCTCGAGGAGATCCAGCGCTACCCGAACCTGCGCGAGGTCGTGTGGGTCCAGGAGGAGCCGCGCAACATGGGCGCCCGCGCGCACATGAGCCCGCGGATCATGCACATCCTCCCCGACCACCTCGAGTTCGGCTACGTCGGCCGCCCCGAGCGCGCCTCGCCGGGCGAGGGCTACCCGGCCGCCCACACGATCGAGCAGAACCGGATCATCCGGACGGCGCTCGACATCGAGCGGCCCGTGTCGCTGAACCCGGTCCGCGAACCGGGCGACCGGTAGCGGTCAGCCGACCGCGCAGCCGGCGTCGGGCGCCGAGCTGCTCGTCGTCACGCACTCCCGGAACGCCGACGACATGACCGTCGTGGTTCCGGCGGTGCCAACGCTCTGCGTGGACGCGGTCGACCGGACGAAGCCGCCACCGGTGACGGTCACGGTGTCGCCGGCCACCGCCCCGTTGAAGCGCTGGTTGTTCTCGAACAGCACCGCGGAGTTGGGGGCGTAGATCGTCATGTGGTCCTCGGCGACGCCGTTGGACTGGCCCATCAGGACGTTGTCGGTCTTCAAGGTCGAGCTGCCGGCCACGTAGACCTGGAACGTGGCCGGGTCCTTGTTCTGGTTGTCGACGATGAAGCCGTTGCCCCTGGTGAAGGAGTTGCCCTTGTCGTTGGTCCCGCCGCAGTCCTCAGGCGAGCCGATGTAGACGCGCACCGTGGCGCCCAGGGGGATGACGAGCTTGCCCCCGCCGCCGGTCATCGACCACTTGCAGAAGTAGTAGTCCCCGCCGGGGATCGTGTAGGTGCGGTAGTCGTCGAAGGCGATCGTGGGCCGCGCGCCGGGATAGCCGGAGCACTTGCCCGGTGCGGCGGCCAGGAGGTAGAGCGGGGCGACGCCGCACAGCGCGAGGTCGTTGTTGCTGTTCTTGGCCCCGCTGTAGTCGACCTGGGGCAGAGCGAACGTCGAGGGGGCGGCGGTGATCTTCCCGGCCGGCGCGTTCGCGGCGGGCGCGCCGCAGTAGGTGCCTCCGTTGGTGAAGTCCGCGACCGGCGTCGTGCCGGGCCCGGAGGTGACGACGCCGCCGCACAGGTCCAACCTGACCCTGACCCTCGTGTTGCTGCGCACCGAGGTGTCCATGGTCGCGCCGTTGGAGAGGTTGACGTCCTTGTTGGAGGTGATGCCGTAGGCCCCGAAGTAGCTCTGGATCGTCGAGCGCGGCTCGACGGTCATCGCCACCTTGCGGGTCGTGTTCGCGTAGGTGCCCGTGGAGACGATCGTGCGCGGGCCGGTGAGGCCCAGCACCCCGCCGAGCAGGCTGCCGACGAGGCCGTCCGTCGACAGGCGGTAGGAGGAGGTCGCGCCGTTGTCGTAGCGCTCCGTCACGGCCGGGCACCAGCCCGGCAGCAGGCCGTCGACGACGCTGGGCACCAGCCTGACCACCGTGGGGCCGACGGCATCCTGCAGCCCGACGCACGGCAGGGCGGGCGTCAGCGCCCCGGTGATCTTCGACGGGTTGAGCCGATCACGGGCGAGGTCAAGGCCGGCGTTGGCGGCCTGCAGCGCGAGCTTGACCTCGAGGTCCTTGTTGGTGCGCCGGTTCGAGCCCATGGCCGAGATGAGCGCGACGGCGGTGAGCAGCATGACCATCGACAGGACGAAGACCGCGACGGGGAGGGCGATGCCGTCCTGGCGCTCGATCCGGCGTGCGCGCATCAGAAGGCCGCGGGGTCCGCGATGATCGTCTGCGCCACCACGGGGGCGGGCGTGACGTTGTTGGCGGGGTTCAGCTGCACGCGGACCGTGACGCGCTTGGCGGTGGGGCTGCCCGTGCAGACGGTGTTGAGCGCGCACGTCTCCTCGTAGGTGACGATGCGCTCGACGGTGCCCTTCGTGTTGCCGATCGTGATGCTCTCGGTCTGCGGCACGACGCCCGGGCCGGCGAGGCGCTGGTAGCGATTGCCCGTCACCAGGGCGTCGAGCGGCTTGACGCGCAGCACCTGCTGGCCGTTCAGGGTGATCACGAGGGTGGCGGGGTCCGACGCCGGCCCGCTCGTGGGCGGGGTGAGCGTTCCGATGTCGCCGTACTTCAGCGACCGGAAGCTCTCCGCGTCCGCCTGCGCGTAGCTGAGCGCCTGTTCCTTGCGCTCCGTCTTGAGGGTCAGGCGCCGCGAGCCGTTGAGCGCGGTCACCGCCGTGCCGATGCCGAGGACGAGGATCGTCGCCGCGACGAGGACCTCGATCAGCGTCATGCCGTCCTGCCCGCTGTGGTGGCGACGCATCAGACGTTCCTCATGTCGACGCCGTCGGCAAGGGTGATGATGCGCCCGCGGGAGTTGATCCGGATGGAGAAGGCGACGTAGTTGACGACGTTGGCGCCGCTCGTCGTGTTGCTCTCGACGGTGAAGACGTTGTCGTCGGTGACGTTGCGCACGATCACGCGCGACGCCCCGTTGACGGTGCGGGTGAGCGTGCCGCCCGCGCAGGTGTAGGTCACGGTCGTGTCCTTGAGCACGCCGGCGTCCAGCACGCGCGTCTTGAGCTGCAGCGTGGAGGAGGTCGCCGCGGTGGTGACCGACGACGGCACGGGATTGAGGAGCGCAGAGGCCTGGCGGATCTCGCGGGTGAGGCGCTCGGTCCCGACGGTGGCCTGCGTCAGCTCGTCGTTGCGCGAGCTCACCTCGCGCTGGCCGCGCTCGACGTTGTTGAGCACGGCGAGGCTCGCGGTGAGCACGAGCATCATGAGCGTGGCCGCGATGAGCAGCTCCACGAGGGTGAAGCCGTTCTCGGCGGCCGTCCGTGGCCGGGCGGGGGGCATCTCCCCTCTAGATCGGCCGCCCCGGGGTGCGGCTTGAGCGGGCGGGGCGGTCGGGGGCCTACGCGACGAGCGCGGGCGGGGCGGCGTGCATGAGGACGTCGTCGACGCCGACGGGCTCGCCGCAGCAGTCGCAGACGAGCCGGGGCGACGTCAGGCCGCCGCAGGCGGTGTGCTCGAGCGTCAGATCGCACTCGCCGGGCTCGAAGTGCCCGTGCTCGAGGCCCCACTGCAGCAGGCCGAGCATGACCGGATAGAGGTCGCGGCCCTTCTGCGTGAGCCGGTACTCATACAGGGTCCGGCTCGGGTGCTCGGCGTAGACGACGCGGTCCAGCACGCCGTTCTCGACGAGGGTCCGCAGGCGGTCGGCGAGGATGTTGCGCGAGATCCGGGTGCGGGTCTGGAAGTCCTCGAAGCGCGTCGCACCCATGAAGGCCTCGCGCAGGAGCGCGAGGCTCCAGCGCTCCCCGAGCACGGCGAGGCTGCGCCCGATCGGGCACGGGCTCGCGGCGAGAGCGTCGTGGCGCATGCCCTCAGACTACGGGTCGACCGGCGCGGGAGCGACGAGTCGCGCGAGCAGCTCGCCGAGCCGGCCGACCTCGTCGCAGCTCAGCCGACCGAGGAACCGGCGCTCGACGATCTCCGAGAACGTCTCCTGCGCGCGAGTCGCGAGCGCCATGCCCTCCGGCGTGACCGCGGCATAGACGACGCGCGAGTCCTTCCCGCAGGGGGAGCGGGAGACCAGGCCGCGCTCCTGGAGTGCGTCGATGACGCGGGAGACGCGACTCAGCGACAGCGGCGAGCAGTCGGCGAGGTCGCTCATCCGGTGGGCGCCGTGCTCGGCGCGGGCGAGGCGGGAGAGGACCTCGTAGGCGCTCAGCGAGAGGTCGTGGCGCTGCGCCAGCGCGCTGTCGAGCGCCCGCGTGACCTCGGCGTGCGCCTGCAGGATGCCGAGCCACGCCGCCTCTCGCTCCGGGGGGAGCGTCTTGAGATCGTGGGCAGCGGACATGCGCCCAGTGTACGCCGAGAACGGCCGGTTGGGGCCATCTCGGAGATATTTGCTTGCGCAAGCGATCGTGGTACAGTTGCTTCCGCAACCACCTTTGGCCGTCGCTCCGGCGGCCCACCAACCGACAAGGACCACCGATGAGCATCAGCGAGCAGACCCTCCCCGCCGGCACCTGGAACCTCGATCCCGTCCACTCGCAGGTCGGCTTCGCCGTCAAGCACTCCGGCATCGCCACCTTCCGCGGGCACTTCTCCGACGTCCAGGCCACCCTGGAGGACGGCGTCCTCACCGGCGCGGCGAAGGTCGAGTCCGTCGAGGTCCCGATCGCGCAGCTCAAGGGCCACCTGCTCGCCCCGGACTTCTTCGACGCCGAGCAGTTCCCCGAGGTCACCTTCACGGCCACCTCGCTGACGCAGGACGGCGAGCACGCCACCGTGGAGGGCGAGCTGACGCTCAAGGGCACCACCAAGCCGCTCGAGGCAACCGGCACCGTGTCCGGTCCCGCCACCTACATCGACGGGTCCGAGCGCATCGCGATCGAGATCTCCACGGTCATCGACCGGCACGACTTCGGCGTCTCCTGGAACGCGGACCTGCCCTCCGGCGGCAAGGCCGTCGGTGACGAGGTCACGATCACCGCCGCGCTGCAGCTCGTCAAGCCGGCCGCCTAGCCATGAGGATCCTCGGCATCGCCGGGAGCCTGCGGCCGGGCTCGTACAACGCGCGCCTGCTGCGCGCCGCCGCGGCTGCGGCGCCCGACGGCGTCGAGGTCGTCGTCTACGACGAGCTGGCCGGCGTGCCCCCGTTCGACCTCGACCGCGAGGGCGACGGCGACACGCCCTCACGCGCAGCGGCGTTCCAGGCGGCGATCGCCGCCACGGACGGACTGCTCGTCGCGACCCCGGAGTACAACGGCTCGATCCCGGGCCAGCTCAAGAACGCGCTGGACTGGGCGTCCGTCCCGTTTCCGGACAACGTCCTCAGGAACAAGCCCGCGGCCGTGATCGGCACGAGCACCGGGATGTTCGGCGCCGTCTGGGCCCAGGCGGACGTGCGCAAGGTCTTGGGGCTCTCCGGCGCCCGCGTGCTCGATCGCGACACCCCCGTCCCGCTGGCCGAGATGGCGTTCACCGAGGACGGCGCGCTCGCCGACCCGGAGATCGCCGCCACCGTCGCCCGGACCGTGGCGGACCTGGCGGACATGGTGGGCGCCCGAGCGGCCGCCTAGGTCCGTCCGAGCGCCGCGCGCACTGCGGCGCCGGCGGGCGCGAAGTCCGGGCTGAGGCGGTCAAGGAGGACCAGCCAGCCCGCGTGCACGTCGGCGGCGCGGCGCACGGTGGCGGCGCCGCCCTCGACGTCGCCCTGCTGGGCCTGGGACAGGCCGGCCCAGAAGAGCAGCTCGTCAGACTCCGGCGCGAGCTCGGCGGCACGCTCGTACAGCGCGCCGGCGGCGTCGGCGCGCCCCTCGCCGAGCAGCTCATCCGCCTCACCGGCCATCCGGTAGGCGCGGTCGAGGACGATCAGGCGGGCGAGCTCGCCGATCGGGTCGGCGCTGTCCTCCACCCGCAGGTCGCAGGTGCGCTGCCAGCCGTCTCCGGTGGCGGGCGCCACCACGAGCGCCGCCGACTGGCGGCCCCGGACGTCTCCGCCCGCCGCCTCGGCGGCGCGCAGCGCCGCGAGCAGGCGGTCCGCCAGGGTGCCCTCCGTGCTCTCGAAGCCCGCCGCCATGGCCTCCGGCACCCCGGGCTCGGCCATCATGTTGGCCTGGCAGCTGAAGCCGTCACCCGTCACGTGGCCGGCGTGCGGGATGCAGTCGCGGCCCGTGTGCGTCGCCACGCGGCCGAGCGTGTCGACGAGCGCCACCTGGCGCACCGCCGCCAGCTCGTCGCTGCCGACGAGCTGCGCGAGCGCCGCCTCGGGCTCGGCGCCGGCGGCGAGCCGGTCGAGCAGGAGGGTGCCGTAGGCGGGCTCGGCGACGCTCTGGGTCGCCACGGCCCCGGTGGCCGCGCGCGCCCACGACACGACGGACCCGACGGAGAACCAGTGCGACTGCACGGCGACCCCCAGCTCGCCCGAGTCGGGGTCACGTGCGACGATGGAGTACGTGCCGATGCGAGACATCCACGGCGATGATATGTCCGAGCGGGCCGCCGTGATCCTCGCGCGGGTGCGCGGCATCCCCGCGGGCTTCGTGCGCGCCTACGGCGACGTGTCGCCGGGCGCGCCCCGCGTCGCCGGCGCCGTCCTGCACGGCGCCGAGGACCCCGACCTGCCCTGGTGGCGGGTCGTGCGCGCCGACGGGTCGCTCGCCAAGGGCGACCGCCAGCGGGCCCTCCTGGAGGCCGAGGGCATCCCGTTCCGCGGTGATCGCGTCGAGATGCGGGTGGCGCGGATCCCCTAGCCGGGTAGGCCTCGATCCGTGCCCTGGACCCAACGCGAGATCCGCCTCGACCCCAAGCCGCGCGGCTTCCACCTCATCGACCGGGAGGTGCTCGGCGCCCTGCCCGAGCTGCGCGACGTGGGCGTCGGCCTCCTGCACCTGTTCATCCGCCACACCTCCGCGTCCCTGGCGCTCAACGAGAACGCCTCCCCCGACGTGCGGCGCGACTTCGCGTCCTGGTTCGACGCCGCCGTCGCGGAGGACGCCCCCTTCTGGACCCACACCGACGAGGGCCCCGACGACATGCCGGCCCACATCAAGGCGTCGCTGCTCGGCCCGTCCCTGACGCTCCCCGTCAACGGCGGCCGGCTCGCCGTCGGCACCTGGCAGGGCATCTACCTGTGCGAGCACCGCGACCGCGGCGGCTCCCGGTCGCTCGTCGCGACCCTCCACGGCGAGTGAGCGACCCGGCAGGGTCCACACGCCGCACCACCCCCGTCGTCGCTGGCCGTGGGAGGGCTCGCGGACCGCGGCGGTGCGCCGGGCCGACCACGTCACGCGGCGACGGGGGTGGTCGCGCTCGCGGACCGGCCTAGCGGCCCGTCCAGCGGGGCTCGCGCTTCTCGGCGAAGGCGCGGGCCCCCTCCTGCGCGTCGGCGGAGCCGAACACCGGGCCGACGATCTCGCCCTGCCGCTCCCACGCCTCGGCCTCGGTCCACTCGCCCGCGCGCTGGATCACGCCCTTGGAGGCGGCGAGGGCGAGCGGGGCGTTGCGCACGATCGCGGCGGCCAGCTCGCGGGCGCCGCCGAGCGCGTGGCCGGACTCGGTGACCCGGTTGACGATGCCGATCTCCGCGGCGCGCCGGGCGCCGAGCGGGTCGCCGGTGAGGGCCAGCTCCATCGCCAGGTGGTACGGGATCCGCTGCGGGAGGCGGAACAGCCCACCGGCCGCGGCGACGAGGCCCCGCTTGACCTCGGGGATGCCGAAGCGGGCGTCCTCCGCGGCGACGATCAGGTCGCAGCTCAAGGCGATCTCGAAGCCGCCGGCCAGCGCGAACCCCTCGACGGCCGCGATCAGCGGCTTGCGCGCCGAGCGCTGGCAGATCCCGGCGAAGCCGCGGTCGCCGACGAACGGCACCTCGCCGGCGACGAAGCCCTTGAGGTCCATCCCGGCGCAGAACGTCTGCCCCGCGCCGGTGACGATGCCGAGGCGCAGGTCGTCGTCGGCGTCCAGCCGCTCGAGGGCGTCCGCCAGCGCCAGCGCGAGCTCGCGGGTGACCGCGTTGCGCGCCTCGGGCCGGTTCAGCGTCATGACGAGGACGCCGTCGGCGACCGCCGTGAGCAGGGGGCCGCTCACGCGGCGAACAGCGTCAGGTCGGGCTCGCGCTCGCCGCGCAGGACGGCGAGGTCGACCTCGACCCAGGCGATCCCGCGCGACTCCGCGAGCACCCGCGCCTGCGGCTTGACCACCTGAGCGGCCAGCACGCCGCGGCACTCGGCCCGCGCCGGGTCCAGGCGGATGCGCTCGAGGTAGCGGGAGAGCTGCTCGACGGCATCGATGGTGCCGATGCGCTTGATCTCGACCGCGACCCAGCCGTCCTCGTCGTCGCGGCACATCAGGTCGACGGGGCCGATGTCGGTCGGCCATTCGCGGCGCACGAGCCTGAAGCCCTCCCCGCACCAGCCGGGCGCGTCGGCGAGCAGCTCCTGGAGGTGGAACTCGACGCCGTCCTTCTCGAGGCCGCTCGTGACCTCGCAGTCGACGGTCATGTCGGAGATGACCTCGGAGAGCTGGATCTGCAGCTTGTCCTCGCCCTTGACCTTGCGCACGACGATCACGTCGCCGTCCTCCTCGATGGCGGTCGGCGCCGTCATCCAGTTGAGCGGCTTGTAGCCGCCGCTGTCGGTGTGCACGAGCACCGACCCGTCGGCCTTGAACATCAGCAGCCGCACGGCCTCCGGCAGGTAGGCGTCCAAGCGGCCGGAGTAGGTGACGGAGCAGCGGGCGACGACGAGGCGCATGAGGGACCGGACCCTAGGCAGCGAGCCCGACGGAAGTCGAGCGCGACATCATCGCCACGGTGTGCGATCGCGCACGACCGGGCAGATGAACGTCCATGTCCTCTGCACCGAACGCGTCTCCCAACCGCGAGCCCGGCGTTCCGCTGATCGTCTGGCGGGCCATCGCCGTCGTGTGGCTCGTGGTGCTCGTGTTCGCGCTCCTGAAGGGCTCGATCCTGATCGCCCTGATCGCGCTGCTGATGACGTTCGTGTTCGGGATGCAGGCGTTCGGCAAGGGCCCGTTCAAGACCCAGGGCCGACGGCACGCGAAGGACGACTAGGCGGCGGAGGAGCGCAGCTCGCGCGGCGCGAGATCGCGGACGCGCTCGGCGAGCGCCGCGACCTCGGGGTCCGCGCCGAGGGCCAGCGCCCGGTCGCAGGCGGCGAGGCACTCCGTCATGCGGTCGGTGCGCGCAAGGGCGTGGGCGTAGCGCGACCAGGCGGCCTGGGAGTCCGGGCCGAGCTCGGTGGCCTGCTCGCAGGCATCGACCTCGAGGCCGAGGTCGTCGGCGAGGTGCGCGGCCAGCGCGAGGTCCAGGAGCCCGTCCAGCGACGGCCGCAGGGTGCGCGCGCGACGCAGCGCCTGCAGCGCGCCGCGGCGGTCGAAGCGCCGGAGGCGCAGCCGCCCCAGGCGCTCCCACGCGGTGGCGTCGGCAGGGGTCAGCGACGCCTCCGTCTCGGCGGCCTCGGTCGCCTGCGAGAGCGAGCCCATGTCCTCGTAGATGCGGGCGGCGGTCCGGTAGGGCGCGGGGCGGTCGCGCTCGTTGCGCATCCAGTCGCGGACGGCGCGGGCGGCGGCGGAGTAGTCCCCCGACTGCCAGTAGGCGGTGGTGAGCAGGCGCAGGATCGTGACGTTGTTGGGGTCGGCGTCGCGGGCGAAGACGAGGCGGCGGGCGGCGAGCGGGAAGTCGCTCTCGGCCAGCGCGTGCTGGGCGGCCTGCATGAAGCGCTGGACGCGGTCGGCCGACGGATCGGGCTTGGAGAAGTCCACGAAGTGCAGCGACCCCGCCGGCACCGTGCGGATGCCGAGGTTGAAGGACACGCGCGCCCACTGCTGGGTGGAGTCGCCGTCGCCGGTGAAGTAGATGCCGTTGACCGAGCCGACGCCCCACTCGGGGTAGGTCACGCAGCGCGCGTAGCGGTGCACGACCGAGTGGTCGGGCATGCGCGTGCCGAACGGGTCGTGCTTGTGCTCGTCGGCCGCGGCGGCGCGCTGGCGCTCCTGCTCCTCGTAGTTGCGCCGGCCGGCCTCCTCGCGCGCGGCGCGGGCCGCGGCGGCGGACGCCTTCACGGCGCCGGAGCCGACCGTCCCGTTGCGCGACCCCTCCGCGAGGCGGTCGAGCATGTCGGCCGCCTCGTTGATGGCCTTCAGGTGGCGCTCGTGCTCGAACTGCTTGCCCGGCGGGGCGATGTCGGGGTGCCACACCTTCGCCAGCCGGCGGCGGGAGAGCTGCACCTCGCGCTTGCCGAACGGCGGCTCGAGCTCGAGCAGCAGCAGGGCCTGCTCGATGTCGAAGACGGGGGGAGCCATGCCCCGTCCACGGTACCGGTCAGTCGATCAGCCGACGCCCGAGGTAGACGACGGCCAGACGCCACATGATCGCGGCGAAGATCACGAGCGCGCCGACGTGCCAGAGGTCGATGGCCTCGAAGCCGAAGGCCGTGTGCTGCACGAGCTGCACGCAGTGGTAGAGCGGGTTGAAGTTCGACGCGACGATCGCCCACTGCGGCAGCTGGTCGATCGGGAAGAACGTGCCCGCGAGGAGGAACAGCGGGGTGATGACCGCGCTCTGGATGTAGCTCGTGTTGTCGATCGACTGCACGAGACCGGCGATGAAGATCCCCGCCAGGCCGAAGCCGAACCCGGTCAGGTAGGCGATGAACGGGACGAGGAGCATCCCCCACGTCGGGTCCAGGCCGAACAGCATCGCGACGAGCAGCGGCGCGCAGCCGAACACCGCGGAGCGCAGCGCGATGAACAGCCCCTCGGCCGTGACGACCTCGAGCACCGTCACCGGCGCGGCCATGATCGCGTTGTAGGTCCCCTGGTACTTCCACTTCACGAGCGTCGAGAAGATGCCCGCGAAGACGGAGGAGAACAGCACCGCGGTGGCGACGGTGCCGAGGCCGACGAACTCGATGTAGTCCACCCCGCCGACGGTCGAGACGAGCGAGCCGAAGCCGAACCCGAACGCCAGCAGGTAGATCAGCGGCTGCACGACGGCGCTGAACGTCGCCGAGCGCCAGAAGGAGCGGAAGTTGATCGCCTCGCGGACGAGCACGCCCAGCACGGCGTCGCGCTGCATGCCGAACATCACTCGACCTCCTCGCCGGTGAGCAGGACGAAGACGTCCTCGAGGGTGGCCACGCGCTCCTGCCCGTCCGGGATCGCGCCGTTGGTCGCCCGCTCCGTGCCGAGGATCGCGACCGACGTGCCCGTGCGACGGGTCGCGAAGCCGGCCGCGTGGACGTCGCGGGTGACCTGCTCGAGGTGCTCGCGCGGGCCGTAGACCTCCGTGACCTGGGCGCCGACGTGCTTGGCGATCAGCTCGTTCGGCCTCCCCGCGTCGACCGCGCGGCCCTCGGCGACGACCGTGACGGTGTCCGCGAGGCGCTGGGCCTCCTCGATGTAGTGCGTCGACATCAGGATCGAGACGCCCTCCGAGCGCAGCTGGTCGATCAGCGACCACAGCTCCTGGCGGATCTGCGGATCGAGCCCGACGGTGGGCTCGTCGAGCAGGACGAGCTGCGGGCGGTGCACGAGCGCCCGGGCGACCAGCAGGCGCCGGCGCATCCCGCCGGAGAGCTTCGTGACCTTCTCGTGGCGGCGGTCCGACAGGGTCGCGATCCGCAGGGCGCGGTCGATCGCGGCCCGGCGCTCGCGGCGGTCGACGCCGTAGAGGTAGGAGAAGACGACGAGGTTCTCCTCCACCGTCAGCTCGATGTCGAGGTTGTCGAGCTGCGGCGTGACGCCCATCAGCTTGCGCGCGGCCTTGGACGCCTTCGGCATCGGGTGCCCGAGGATCGTCACCTCGCCGGCGTCCGCGACCGACTGGCCGGTGAGCATCCGCATCGTCGTCGACTTGCCGGCGCCGTTGGGCCCCAACAGCCCGACGCAGGTCCCGGCGGGGACCTCGAGGTCGAGGCCGTCGACGGCCTTGATGGCGCCGTAGTGCTTGACGACGCCCCGGACGCTGATGGCGGTCTCGGACACGATCAGGCAGTGTCGCAGCCGCTGTTGTCGACCGTGAAGCGCAGGAACACCATCCCGTTGGCGAAGCGGCGCTCCTCCGTGAGGGTCAGCGGGCGCCGGACGCCGTCGGGGAACAGCGGCTTGCCGCCGCCGACGAGCACCGGCGCGAGGTAGAGCTGCAGCTCATCCACGAGGCCCGCACGCAGCGCGACCCCGGCCAGCTCGGCGCCGGAGACGGCCAGGTCGTGGGGCGACTGCGCCTTCAGCGCCCGGATCGCGGCGGGCTCGAACTCGCGGTGGAGCTCGGTGCGCTGCGTGGTGATCGCGTCCGGGGTCAGGGTGCGGGAGAACACGAGCTTGCGGGCCTGCTGCCACATCGTCGCGAAGTCGGCGCTGCGCTCGGACTGCGCGGCCGCGGACGGGTCGGTCTCCCACACGTCCATGACCGCGTAGATGCGGCGCCCGTAGAGGTAGGTGCCGATGGTCGCCTCCGCCGCGTTGAGGTGCGCGAGCACCGCCTCGTCGGGGACGGCCCACTCCCAGCGGTCGTCGGGGTCGGCGACGTAGCCGTCGAGGGACGCGAGGTAGCTGTAGACGAGCTTGCCGGCCATGTCAGCGCAGACCGGTCGACGGCCGGGAACTCATCGCAGGCGGCGGCGCCCGCGCAGCGTGGCCAGCTCGTGCGCGTGGCGATGGACCACGTCGCGGCCGGCGGCGCCCGGCGGGACGAGGGCAGCGCGCGGGCACAGCCGCCAGGTCGCGTGGTCGGTGGTGACCACGACCCCGTCGAGCTCCGCCACGGCGTCGTCGGGGAGGGCCGCGGGGATCGTGTGCGCCTCCCGGCCGCGGGCGCGCAGCTCCGCGGCGAGGTCGCGCGGGAGCCCCGCGTCGAGGATCAGGCCGGCCACGACGCCTCCCACCAGGCCAGCGCCGCGGCCCTGACCGCCGGATGGAGGCCGAGGTCCTGGTCCGGGTCGGCGGCGAGGTCGGCGACGGCGAGCCGTGTCCCGCGCACGCACGGGCGCCCGCCCACGCGCGCGGGGTCGACCTCCACGGCGTCCGACGACGTCCAGCCGCCCCGGGCCAGGCGGATCTGCGCGTCGATCGTCGTCCACACCGCCACGGGCGCGACCTCCGCTCCGCCGGCCCGCGGGCCGGGGCGGGCGTCCCCGGGGCCGGCGAGGACCCGCTGGGCGCTGAACGCGTCCTCGAGGCCGTCGCGGCGCTCGATCGCGATCCGCCCGTCGACGACGTGCACGCCGCCCCCGCACAACGGCCACGGGCCGGCGATCACGTCGACCGCACGACGGATGGTCGGCAGGGTCACGCCGGCACGGAGGAGCAGGTGGACCGCGAGCGCCTCGGCGACGTCCCCCCAGGCGTAGACGTGCGGGTCGCCGCCCGAGACGGAGGCCCGGATGTGCCCCCACCGGGCCCACTGACCGATCCGGTCGCCGGGCACGCCGGCGAGGCGCGCGACGTCGGCGGCCAGGTACTGCCCTCCCTCTAGGATCGAACGACTCATGAGCTCGCAGTACATCTTCACGATGAACCACCTCACCCGGCGCTACCCGCCGGACAAGACGGTGCTCGACGACGTGTCCCTGTCCTTCTACCCGGGCGCGAAGATCGGCGTCCTCGGCTACAACGGCGCCGGCAAGTCGACGATCCTGCGGATCATGGCCGGGCAGGACGAGGACTACCGCGGCGAGGCGCGCCTCGCCCCGGGCGCGACCGTCGGGATGCTCGAGCAGGAGCCCCATCTCGACGAGGCCAAGGACGTCCGCGGCAACGTCGAGGACGGCATCCGCGAGGTCCGCGACCTGATGGACCGCTTCAACGAGCTGTCGATGAACTACTCCGACGAGACGGCGGAGGAGTTCGGCAAGCTGCAGGAGAAGATCGACGCCGTCGACGGCTGGAACATCGACACGACCGTCGACGTCGCGATGGACGCGCTGCGCCTGCCGCCCGCGGACTCCGAGGTCACGAACCTCTCCGGTGGGGAGCGCCGCCGCGTCGCGCTGTGCCGGCTGCTGCTGAGCGCCCCCGACCTGCTGCTGCTCGACGAGCCGACCAACCACCTCGACGCCGAGTCGGTCAACTGGCTCGAGCGCCACCTCTCCGACTACAAGGGCGCGATCGTGGCCGTCACCCACGATCGCTACTTCCTCGACAACGTGGCGGGCTGGATCCTCGAGATCGACCGCGCCCGCGGCCTCCCGTACGAGGGCAACTACTCCTCCTGGCTCGAGCAGAAGCAGAAGCGCCTGCTGCTGGAGGAGCGCAAGGAGTCCTCGCGCCAGCGCACGATCGCGGCCGAGCTCGAGTGGGTGCGCCAGAACCCGAAGGGCCGGCGGACGAAGTCCAAGTCGCGCCTGGCGCGCTACGAGGCGCTGATCGCCGAGGACCGCGACGTCAAGCTCGACCAGGTCCAGATCCACATCCCCGCCGGCCCGCGCCTGGGCGGCAAGGTCGTGCAGGCCAAGAACCTGCGCAAGGGCTACGGCGACAAGCTGCTGATCGAGGACCTCTCCTTCGACCTGCCCCCCGCCGGCATCGTCGGGGTGATCGGGGCCAACGGCGCCGGCAAGACGACCCTGTTTCGCATGCTCGTCGGTGACGAGCAGCCCGACGCCGGCGAGCTGACGCTCGGCGAGACGGTCGAGCTCGCCTACGTCGACCAGTCCCGCGACGCGCTCGATCCCGAGAAGAACGTCTGGGAGGAGATCTCCGACGGCTACGACGTCATCAAGGTCGGCTCCCAGGAGATGAACTCGCGCGCCTACGTGTCCGGGTTCAACTTCAAGAAGTCCGACCAGCAGCGCAAGGTCGGCGTGCTCTCCGGCGGGGAGCGCAACCGCGTGCACCTCGCGAAGCTCCTGAAGTCCGGCGGTAACCTGCTGCTGCTCGACGAGCCGACCAACGACCTCGACGTCGACACGCTGCGCGCCCTCGAGGACGCCCTGCTCGCCTTCGCCGGCTGCGCGGTGGTCATCTCGCACGATCGCTGGTTCCTCGATCGCGTCGCGACCCACATCCTCTCCTTCGAGGGGGACTCGCAGGTCACGTGGTTCGAGGGCAACTTCGAGGCCTACGAGGAGCATCGCCGCGCCCAGCTCGGCGACGCCGCCGACCGGCCGCACCGCATCACGTACAAGAAGCTCACGCGCACCTGAGGCGGCCGGGGTCCGCGCCCCGCGTCGCAGCCGGCCGGACGTAACGACGGCGGGCGCCACGCCGTTGACCCGGCATGGCCCCCTGCCGCCGTCTGCTCCCGCTGCTCGTCTGCCTTGCGGTCAGCGCGGGCGCCCCCGGCACCGCCTCCGCGGCCGGCTGGCTCCCACCGGCGATCGAGCTCTCCGGTCCGCCGTTCTTGAGCGCCGCCACCGCCACCAACGCGTCCGGGCGCAGCGTCGTGGCGGTCGCGGCGCGGGAGACGGTCGAGGGCGTCGACACCGTCGTCCTCCGTGCGGGGTTCCGGGCGCCCGGGGCGCCCCTGACGCCCGGCCCGATCGTCTCGGACAACGGCGGCGCGCCGCCGCGCTACGTCCGCGGCCCGGAGGTCGCCATCGCCGACGACGGCTCCGCCATCGTCCTGTGGCGCTTCGAGTACCAGCCGGACCTCAACCAGCTGCGGGCGCGCACGATCGCGCCGGACGGGACGCTCGGTGAGATCCAGGACCTGACGCCGGCCACCGGGGAGAACGTCAGCACCACCGATCTCGACCTCGCCGTCAACCGTGCCGGGAAGGTCGCGGTCGTCTTCGCCGACCAGGCGGGGCAGAGCGTGTGGGCCGCGTCGGGGTCCACGACGGCCGGCTTCGGCGCGACCCAGCTGATGGTGTCGGGCAACGCCAACGCCAGGGTGGGCACGGCGGCCGTCGACGCCGCCGGTGACGCGATCGTGTCGTGGCAGGAGAACACGACGACGACCCCGCCGATCCGCACCGCCGTGCGGGCGTCCACCAAGCTCGCCGCCGAGACGGCCTTTCCCCCGCCGCAGCTGCAGATCGGCGACGCCGGCGAGCAGGCGCGCTTCCCCGCCGTGGCCATGGCGCCGGACGGCCGCACGATGGTCGTCTGGTCCTCGTCGGCCGCCGGCCGGGCGCTGAGCTACCAGGAGCGCCTGACGGTGGACGGCGCCTGGTCGGCGCCGGCCGCGGCGATGCAGCCCGGCCAGGCGCTGGCCGTGGACCGCGCCGCGCTCGAGCTGCTGCCCGACGGCACGGCCGTCGTCGCCTACCGCGACCAGGCGGGACGCGTGAACACGGCGGCACGCACGGGCTCGACCTTCGGCGGCTACCAGCAGCCGTCACCCGACCCCGGTGCGCCGCGGCTCGCCGCGGGCCCGGACGGCACCGTCGTGCTGCTCATCGAGCAGGGGTCACCGACGCAGGTGCTCGCCGCCGTCCGGCCCCCCGGGGCGGCGGCGTTCACCCCGGCCGTCCGCCCCGGGGGCGTGCCGGAGGGGACGTCGCTCAGCGAGCGGGGCGCCACGGCCGGCGTCGACGACGAAGGCAACGTCTACGGCCTCCTCGCCCGCTATCGCTGCCCGGTGGTCGCGAGCCCGTGCCCCGACCTCACGGACGAGATCGTCGGCTTCGGCTGGGACGCGGCGGCGCCGGTGGCGACGCAGGTGAGCACCCCGGACGCGCTCGGCGTCGGCGTGCCCGGGAGCTTCGCGGTCGTCGCCGCCGACCGGCGCTCGGCGGTCACGACGGCGTGGACCTTCGACGACGGGGCGAGCACGGCCGGGTCCGCCGTCAGCCATGCCTTCGCGACCGCGGGGGACCACACGGCGACGGTGACCCTGACCGACGCCGCCGGCAACGCGACGACCGTCACCCGCGCCGTGGCCGTGAACGCGCCGACGGCCGCCGCCCCACCGGCCGAGGCCCCGGGCGGGTCGGTCCCCGGCGGGCCGTCTCCGGCGGCGCCCGCGCCGACGACGCGGACGGCCAAGCGCCGTGCGGGCACCGTCACGGGGCGCTTCCGCACGCGCGGGCGCCGCACCACGGTGCGGTCGCTGCGGGTGAGGGCGGTCCCCGCGGGGGCGCGGGTGCGGCTCACGTGCACCGGCTCCGGCTGCCCGTTCAAGGCGCGGACGATCACCGCCGCGCGCGCCGGGAAGGTCACCCTCGGCGGCCGCTTCGCCGGCGTGGTGCTGCGGCCGGGAGCGACGCTCCGCGTGCGCGTCTCCGCCCGCGGGCGCCGGACCGTCACGGCGACCTGGACGATGCGGCGCGGGAAGGCTCCGAGGCGTCGCTGAGGCGGTCGCCCCACCGGCTCATGGGCCGTCGCCGGCGCGCCAGTCGGCGATCAGCGCCGCATGGTCGCTCAGTCCGCCCCGGCGCCAGTCGTGCGCGTACGCGCACGCCACCGGCGTCAGCCCGCGCAGGAGGACGTGGTCCAGCCGCCAGCCGCCGCGGTCGTCCTTGAAGGTCCAGCTGGCCTCGCGGTGGCCGTAGCCGTGGAGGCTGCGGTAGGCGTCGACCCAGCCCTGATCGCGCAGGTCGCGGACGAGGGCGCGCTCCGCGCGGTCCCAGCGCTCCCCGCGCTCGGGTCGCAGCGTCCCGCTGCTGCGGCGGGCGAAGGTCATCACCTCGCCGTCGTCGTGCTCGCGCCGGGGCGTGTTGAGGTCCCCGGCGAGGATGCGTGGGCCGTCCTCCCCCGCCGCGGCCAGGTGCGCGGCGACGGCCTCGTGCGTGCGCACCTTCGCCCAGTCCGGCGCCGGGGCGATGGGCGAATGGACGTTGAGCACCGTGACGCCGCCCGTGCGGCACTCGAGGACGCGTTCGCCCCACGGCACGTCCGCGACGGCCGGGGCCGGATCGAGCGGCTCGCGCGCGGCCGTGAGGACGGCGAGCGGCCGCTGGCGCACGCCGGCGTCGGCGAGCGCGTCGAGGGCGTGCGGGAGCCCGGCGTCGGCGAGCGCCGCCCGCCACATCGGCGCGGTCCTCGCCGTCACCTCCTGCAGGCACACGACGTCGGCCGCCGCCGCGGCCACGACGGCGGCCTGCTCCGGCTGGCGCCGCACCCGCCCCGCGACGTTCCACGAGAGCAGGCGGGGCACCGGTGCAGTGTCGCACCGGGCCGACGACGGACTCGGCGCCCGCAGGCCCCGGCCCCTCCGGTACGGTCCCGCGTCCGATGCTGGCGCTGATCGCGAGCCTGATCGTGGCGGGGACGCTCGCCACGGCCGGGACCATGAAGCTGGCCGAGCCGACCGCCTCCCGGGTGGCGCTCGCCACCTACGGCCTGGCGGGCCGTCTGGCCGTGCCGGCCTGGGCCCTGCTGGTCGTCGTGGAGCTCACGCTCGCGGGCCTGCTGCTCGCCGGGACGGTGGACGGTGCGATCGGCCGTCCGCCTGCCGGCCGCACCGGCGTCATGAGCGCCGGGGCCACGGCCGGACTCGCCGCCGCAGGGCTCTTCGCCCTGTTCGGCGTCGCCGGCGGCGTGGCGCTCGCCCGCGGTCGCGGCGGCGCGCCGTGCGGCTGTCTCGGCGCGCGCGGGTCGCTGTCGGCGGCCACGGTCGCCCGCGCAGCCGTGCTGGCCCTCCTCGGGCTGCTCGCCGCGGCGCCGGTCCTGGCCCCGCCCGCCCGCCTCGACGCCGCGCTGGACCCGCTGTCGGCCGCGCCCGGCGTCGCGCTCGCAGGGGTCGCGCTCGCCGCTCTCGTCGCCGTGCTCGCCGCCCTGCTGCTGCATCGCGCACCGCGCGGCGCGCTCGACGTCGGCGCGGAGGGGCCCGCGATCGGATCCCACCTGCCCGGGCCCACCGGCCTGCTGCTGTTCACCGCCGACGGCTGCGGCCTGTGCGCGCGGGTCAAGCGCGGCCTGCGCGGCACGGCCGTCACCGAGCTCGAGGAGGAGCGCGACGCCGCCGCCTGGCTGGCGGCGAAGGTCCCCGGCGCGCCCTACGCGGTGTTCGTCGCCCCCGACGGGACGGTGCTCGCCAAGGGCGCGGTCAACACCGGCGCGCAGGTCCGGACGCTCGTCCCGGTCGCAGCGGCAGACCGTCCGGCCGACAGCTCCCGCCGCACGTTCCTGGCCCGCGGCGCGGGCGCGACGGCGACGCTGACGGCCGCCACGACGGTCGGCCGGCTCGTGCGCCCCGGCGCGGCGGAGGCCTACCACTTCTGCGGCCACATCTACACGACCGACTCCTGCCCGCATCCGACGGGCCTGCCCCGGATCGACGCCAGGGGCTTCCCCCTGCGGGCCTCCGACGGGCACCGCGTGGACGACCTCGGCCGCCCCGTGGACCGCGACGGCCACGCCGTGGGCGAGGACGGCGAGCGGCTGCTGGACCCCGACGGCCGGCCGCTTCCCCGTGCGACCCGCACCCGCGTGTGCACCGCCACGGCCCGCGCCTACAAGCAGGACATGCAGATCGACGGCGCCTGGTATCGCTGCTGCAAGGGCCACGTGCGCAAGCTCGTGGACTGCTGCACCGAGGGCAACCGCCGCATCAACGGCGACAAGGCGCTGACGGGCTACTGCTACAAGGGCCGCAAGGTGTTCTGCGTGATGTTCCACCAGACGAAGGTCCCGTGCTGACCGACGCGCTCGTGCTCGCCGCGCTCGTCGCCGGGCTCGCCGGCGCCTGGTCGCCGTGCGGGCTGTCGATGGTCGAGACGCTGCGACCGGCCGGGTCGCGCGCCGCGGCCACCGGGGGCGCCGTGGCCTTCGCGATCGGCGCGCTCGTCGGCGGGGCCGTGACGTTCGGCGGGCTCGCGCTGCTGGGGACCGCGCTGGGCGCGACGGGGGCCGGGGCCGCCGCGGTCGCTGCCGCGCTGCTGCTGATGGCGGCCGTCGGCGACGGCGCCGGGCGGCGGATCGTGCCGCAGGTGCGACGACAGGTCCCCGAGTCGTGGCGGCGCATCCTGCCGCTGCCGCTGGCCTGCGCGCTCTACGGCGTCCTGCTCGGCCTGGGCTTCACGACCTTCGTGCTCTCCTACGCGACCTGGGGCCTCGCCGCCGCCGCGCTGGCGATCGGCGGCCCGGGCGCCGGCCTCGCCGTCGGCCTGGCGTTCGGCCTCGGCCGGGCCCTTCCCGTCCTCTGGCTGGCGCCGCGGCAGGACAGCGGCCGCGCCGCGGCCGTCCTCGAGGCCATGGGCGAGCGCCCCGACGTCCTGCGCGGTCTGCGCCTGGCGGCCGCAGCGGGCCTGGCCGTGGCCGCCGTCGCCCTCGTGATCGCCCCGCCGGCCGCTCGCGCCGCCGCCGCGACCACGTTCCAGACCGGCGCGGCCGACCCCGGCGCCGGGCCGGCCGCGACGGTCTGGCAGGCCGCCGACCGCTCCGGGCGTCTCCTGCGCCCCGACGGCTCGATCGTCGGGCTGCCCGGCACCGACCCGGCGGTCGGTGACGCGCTCATCGCCTGGCGCCTCGACCAGCAGATCGTCGTCGCCGACCTCGCCACGCTGACGCCCCTGCGCGTCGTCGACGCGCCCGGCGGCGACGCGGTCGGGCTGTCGGACCAGCTGCTCGCCTGGCGGGCGCCGACCAGCGGGGGGCGGGACCGCATCCACGCGCTCAGCCTCGTCGACGCGGCCTCGACCCCGGTCCTCGTGCGCTCCGCCGGCCGCGGCGGCTCGCTCGGGCGGCCCGCGGTCGCCGGCACCAGCGTCCTGTTCGACGACCAGACCCCCGCTCGCAGCCGCATCCTGGCCTTCGACGCGGCGCGGGGCTCGACCCGCACCCTGCGCAGCGCGCGCGACGCGAGCCTCCTGAACCCGTCCGCCCGTGACGGGCGCCTCCTCTACGTCCGCTCCGGGTACACCCGCCAGCGCCTCGAGCTCGGGCGCCTCGCCGCCGGCGACGGCCGCGCCGACCGCGACCTGGCGAGCACCACCCCGACGGCCCGCCGCGACATCGGCCGCGAGCCGGGCCATCACGACCACCGCGCCGGCTACGGCCGCAAGGGCCCGCCGCAGAAGGCGCCGCGCCCGCCCGCGGGCCGCACGGTCACCTGGTGGACGACGGCGCTCGCACCGGACGCGGCCCTCGTCACCCGCGTGCGCCACGAGGGGCGCGGCGCGACGTCCACGAGCATCCTGCGCGTGGGGCTCTAGCGCTCGGAGGAGACGACCGGCGTCGCCTTCGCGACGTCGCCGACGCTCGGCGGCGCGTCGTCGGCACGCGCACGCGAGCGTCGCGCGGCCGCCTTCTGCGCCATGACGTTGAGGCCCATGAGGACCAGCACCGCGAGCAGCAGCATCGTCGCGAGCACGTTGACCTCGGGCGGGACGCCCTGGCGGGTGGCGCCGAAGATGAACAGCGGGAACGTCTGCGTCTGTCCGGCGTTGAAGCTCGTGACGACGTAGTCGTCGATCGACAGCGCGGCCGACAGGACCGCGGCGGACACGACGCCCGGGGCGATCATCGGCAACGTCACGCGAAAGAACGTCGACCACGTCCCCGCCCCGAGGTCGGCCGAGGCCTCCTCGATGTGCGGGTCCATGCCTTCGAGGCGCGCCTTGACGGTCACGACGACGTAGGACACGCAGAACAGCGCGTGGGCGATCACGATCGTCCAGAACCCCGTGTTGACGCCGACGACGAGGAACAGCGCGAGCAGGGCGGCGCCGAGCACGACCTCCGGCGTCGCCATCGGCAGGAAGACGAAGAAGTCCGCCGGCCCGCGGCCGCGGAAGCGGTGGCGCACGAGGGCGATCGCCAGCAGCGTCCCGAGCGCGACGGAGATCAGGGTCGCGATCAGCGCGACCTGCAGCGACGTCGACAGCGCGCGGGCGAGGTCAGGGTCCGCGAACGGGTCCGCCCAGTGCGAGAGCGTGAAGCCCTGCCAGGTGAAGTTGAACCGGCCCCGGTTGTCGTTGAACGAGAACAGGATGACGATGAACACCGGCAGGAACAGGAAGGCCAGCGCGAACGCCGACCACACGCCGAGGAACCAGTTGCGTGCGCGGTCGCCGGCGCTCATCCCGCGACCTCCGTCAGGTTCTTCGTCCCGAGGATGCGCCCGTAGAGCGCGATCCCGACGAGGATCAGCGTCATCAGGATGAACGACAGGGCCGCTGCCGTGGGGTAGTCCAGGACGTTGAGGTACTTGGACTGCACGACGTTGCCGATCATGTACTGGCGCGACGTGCCCAGCAGCGCGGCGTTGATGAAGTCGCCCGTGGCGGGGATGAAGCACAGCAGCGAGCCGGCGAAGATCCCGGGCACCACCAGCGGCAGCGTCACCTTGCGAAACGCCGTCGCGCGCGAGCAGTAGAGGTCGGTCGCCGCCTCCACGAGCCGCCGGTCGAGCTTGTCCAGCGACACGTACAGCGGCAGCACCATGAAGGGGAGGAAGTTGTAGGCGATGCCCGCGATGACGGCGGTGCGCGTGGCGAGCACCCGGCCGTCCTCGGCGACGAGGTTGACGTCCTTGAGGCGATCCACGACCCAGCCGTTGTCGGAGAGGATCAGCTGCCAGGAGACGGTCCGCAGCACCTGCGAGGTGAAGAACGGCAGCACCACCAGCAGCAGCAGGAACCCGCGCCAGCGGCCGGACTTGAACACGATGAAGTAGGCCAGCGGGAAGGCGATGATGAGGTCGAACAGCGTCGCGGCCCCGGCGTAGCCGAACGAGCGGATGAACTGCGTGTCGTACTCGCGGATCGCGTCGGAGTAGGTGCTGAACGCCCAGGTGAGCGTGTACCCGGCCTCCGGGTCGCCCGACATCAGCGAGACCGCGCCCTGGTTGACCAGCGGGACCGCGAAGAAGATCAGCAGCCACAGCAGTCCGGGCCCGGCGAACAGCCAGGGCGCCCAGCGCTGCCTCACGCGCCGGTCACCTTCGCCATCGCCGCGACCACCGTCTGCTCCTGCAGCGTCGAGAACGCGGGGTAGTTGTAGAGCTTCTTGCGCGTCGCGTCGTCCGGGAAGATCAGCTCGTTGTCGGCGATCTCAGGGTCGGACTTCTCGAGGATCTCACGCACCCCCTCGACCGGGCTGAGGTAGTTGACGTAGGCGCAGATCTTCGCGGCGATCTCCGGCTCGTAGACGAAGTCCATCATCTTCTCCGCCGCGTACGGGTGCCGGACCTCGGCCGGCAGCATCATGTTGTCCGTGAAGAGCATCGCGCCCTCCTCGGGGTAGGCGAAGCGGAGGTTCGGGTTGTCGGACTGCAGCTGCACGAGGTCGCCGGAGTAGGCGAGCGCGATCGCGATGTTGCCCTTGGTCAGGTCCGTCGTGTAGTCGTTGCCGGTGAACTTGCGGAACTGGCCGGCGTCGTTGGCCTTGTCGATCCTCTCGATCGCCGCGAGCTGGTCGTCGACGGAGGCCTTCGTCGGATCCTTGCCCATCAGCAGCAGCACCGACCCCGCGGAGTCGTACTGCTCGGAGAGCATCGTGACCTTGCCCTTGTACTTGGGGTCGAAGAGCGACTCGAGGGACTTGAGCTCGCCACCGGTCTGGCGGATGTCGTAGCCGAGGCCGATCGCGCCCGACTGCCACGGAAGCGTGAACTGGCGGTCGGGGTCATACGGGGCGGTCTGCAGGTTGGAGACGAGGTTCTTCTTGTTCGGGACGTTCTTGGCGTCGAACGGGGTCACCCAGCCCGAGCGGACCCACTTCGCCGCCATGTAGTCGGTCAGGGTCACGATGTCGCGCCCGATCGGCACCTGCCGCTGCAGCTGCGTGCGGACCTTCCCGAAGAACTCGGAGTTGTCGTTGATCTCCTCGACGTACTTCACGTGGCCGCCGTAGCGCTTGTCGAAGGTCTTGAGCACCGACTTGTCGATGTACAGCGGCCAGTTGGAGAACGTCCAGTCGCCGATGGGGACCTTCGGATGACGGATCGACCCGGCCTCGGCCTGCAGGGACGCGAGCGTCTTGGACGCCGTCCCCTCGATCCCGCAGCCGGCGAGCGTCAGCGAGAGGAGCCCCGCCCCGCCGCGGCCGATGAACTGGCGGCGCGTGGTCACGAGCGGCCCACGACGAACGTGTGCTGCGGCTCCCAGGCGAGGTCGACCTCCTGGCCGGGGCCGAAGGAGCGCTCGTAGGCGCCGTCGGTGTTCTGCGTGATGACCGTCAGATCCTCGTCGCCGGCACGCACCTGGTACTGCACGTTGACCCCGAGGAAGGACGCGAAGATGACCTGCCCGCGCAGGACGTTGCGGCCCTGCGTGTGGCCCTCCCCGACCGGTGCCATCACGAGCTTCTCCGGCCGGACGCCGATGCGCACGGACCCGACGTGGTCGGCGACCCGGTGCGCCGGCGCGTGGAGGGTCTCGCCCGAGTGCGCCGTGATCGTCGTGACGTCGGACGCGGAGGTCGCGATGTCGGCGTCGATGAGGTTGCTCGTCCCGAGGAAGTTCGCCACGAAGGTCGTGCGGGGGTCCTCGTAGAGCTCCTCGGCCGTCCCGGCCTGCTCGATCCTGCCCCCGTTCATGACCGCGATGGTGTCGGCCATGCTCATGGCCTCCTCCTGGTCGTGCGTGACGTGGATGAACGTGATGCCGACGTCCTGCTGGATCCGCTTGAGCTCGACCTGCAGCTGCCGGCGCAGGCGCAGGTCCAGCGCGCCGAGCGGCTCGTCGAGCAGGAGCGCGCGCGGCCGGTTGACGAGCGCGCGGGCGAGCGCGACCCGCTGCTGCTGCCCGCCGGAGAGCTGCGCGGGACGGCGCCGCGCGAACTCGGACATCTGCACGGTCTCGAGCGCCTCGGCCGCGCGCTGCTTCGCCTCCGCCTTGGACACCTTCTTGCGCTCGAGGCCGAAGGCGACGTTCTTCTCCACGGTGAGATGCGGGAACAGCGCGTAGCTCTGGAACACCGTGTTGACGTCGCGCTTGTGCGGCGGCCGGTGCGTCACGTCCTCGTCACCGAGCAGGACGGTCCCCTTCGTCGGCCGCTCGAAGCCGCCGATCATGCGCAGGGTCGTGGTCTTGCCGCAGCCGGACGGGCCGAGCAGCGCGTAGAAGTGCCCGCGGTCGATGTCGAGCGAGAGGTCGTCGATGACCGTCGTCGGCCCGAACCGCTTGGTGACGTTCTGCAGGCGGATGTCGGGGGCTTCGGCGCTCACGGCGCGCGACGCTACCGGTAGATGGCGCTTCGCGCACGGATTCGGGCCCGACGGCGGACCCTGAGGCCCCGCCGCTCGCCCTGACGGCGGCAGTCCGTCTGGCTATCCTGGCGTCATCCGACGGTGGCTCCTGTTGACGGGTGCGTGCGTGCTCGCCGGTTGCGGCGGCGGGTCGGGCGCGCCTGCCGCGCGCACGCCGAGCGCGACACCCGCGGCCACCGGCGTCCCGCAGGAGACCGCGCGTCGCGCCGTCCCGGAACAGGCCGACGCGGACGGCACCGCCGCGGGCACGATCCTGTTCTTCCGCCGCTACCGCTACGCCGGCGCGACCGTGATCAAGCTGTCGCTGCACCGCGACGGCCGCGTGGCGATCGACAGCCCGAGCGGGGGCGTCGGTCGCAAGGCCAAGCGCGGGCAGCTGCAGCCCGACCAGCTGCGTGCGGCGCGGCGCCTGATCGCCCGCGTGCCGTGGGGGCACCTCTCGCACCGGACGGTGCGCCTGGACGGCTCCGGCGGCTACTACCTGATCAAGCACGACGGGCGGGACCTGACCGCCCGCGCGTCCGGCATGAGCGCGGACCTGATCCCGCTCGTGCGGCGGATGAACCGGATCGTCGACTCGCCGGCCAACGAGACGACGTTCCGCTTCCTCACCGCCGGCTAGCGCGGCTCAGACGTCGGGGCTCGGCCACTCGGCGAGCACGACGAGGTAGCCGTCGGGGTCGCGCAGCCACAGCTCGCGCGCGCCGCTGTTGGGGTTGACGTGCAGGTCGGTCTGCACGACCGCGCGCAGGTCCCCGGCGCGGGCGACGGCGGCCTCCAGGTCCTCGACCCCGAACCAGACGGCGACGCCGTTGCCGCGGGCGACGTCCGGGTCGGCAAGGCCGCCGTGGTGATGCGCGGCAGCGGCGGCGTGGAGCTGCAGCACGAGCGCCCCGTCGACCTCGATGCGCTCGTACTCGCCACCGCCGTGGCCGCTGCCGGCGTCCAGCAGCGCCCGGTACCAGCGGCTCGACGCGCGCACGTCCGCCACGGCGACCAGGGGCTGGGCGTGGACCCGTGGCATCGAGCGCGACGGTATCCCCGCGGCGCCCGCCCCGCAACCGGCGCATCGGCGCTCGCGCCGCCTGACACCGACCGAACCGTCCAGCGTCGAGACGGGTCACACCCGGCATGACCCCCCGGCTCACGACCGCCGTCCGCGGCCTGCTCGCGGCCAGCCGGCCGGTGCATCCCGACACCGCCGCGGCGATCGCCAGCAGGCGGGCGACGCTCCCGGCCGCGGTGAAGACGCCCGCCCAGCTGCTCGGGCGCCGTAGCACCGGGTGCGAAGGGACCCACGGCGTGTTCCCGCGCTGCAACCTCGCCTGCACGCCGTGCTACCACGCCAAGGAGGCGCAGCAGGTCCGCACCGACGGCCCGCACACGCTCGCCGAGGTCGACCGCCAGATGGCCCACCTGCGCCGCGTGCGTGGACCGGGCCAGCACGCCCAGCTGATCGGCGGCGAGGTGACCCTGCTGGGCCCGGAGTTCCATGCGCGAGCGCTCGAGACGATGGAGGCGCACGACCGCAAGCCGATGAGCATGAGCCACGGGGACTTCGACGAGGACTACCTGCGGGCACTGGCGCTGCGCCCCGACGGCACGCCGCGCTTTCGGGTGCTGCGCATCGCGGCCCACTTCGACGCGCTCATGCTCGGCCGACGCGGTGCCGAGCGGCCGGCGACGGAGGCTGACCTGCACGAGCACCGGCGCCGCTTCGTCGCGATGTTCGAGTGCCTGCGGGCCGAGTCCGGCGCGAGGTCGGACCTCGCCCACACGATGACGGTGACGCCGCGCAACCTCGCGGGTGTCGCCGACGTGGCCGCGACGGCCGCCGGGCTCGGGTTCGGCATGCTCTCCTTCCAGCCGGCGGCGCGCGTCGGCAACCCGCGGCGCTGGCGCGAGGACTTCCGCGCGATCACGATCGACGCGGTCTGGGACGAGCTCGAACGCGGCCTGGGGGCGCGGCTGCCCTGGGCGCACCTGCAGATGGGCGATCAGCGCTGCAACCGCTCGTCCTACGGGCTGTGGGCGGGCGGGCGCTTCACCGCGCTGCTCGACGACCGTGATCCGCGCGACCTGCGCGTGCGGGACGCGTTCCTCGACGCCTTCGGACCGATGGACTTCGATCGGCCGGCGCTGCCGCTGGCGCTGGCGATCTCCCGCGTCCTCGCGCGCCGCCCGGCTGCCGTCCCGCTGTTCGCCGGGTGGGCTGTACGACTGGCGCGGCGCGCGGGGCTGCGCCGCCTGCTGACCGGGCGGCCGCGGCCGCTGACCGTCGTCGTGCACGCGTTCATCGACGCTGACGTGGTGCGCCCGGCCTGGGCGGCGATGCAGCGCGGCGAGACCGCGTCGGACCCCGCCGTGGCCGCCGCCCAGGAGCGGTTGCGGGCATGTTCGTACGCGATGGCGCACCCCGACGACGACCTCCTCGTCCCCGCCTGCGTGCAGCACGCCGTGCTGGACCCGCAGGAGAACCTCGCCCTGCGCGCGCTGCTGCCGGCGCGGTCGTGAGTCGGCGCTATGACCTCGTCGTCCTCGGCGGCGGCACGGCGGGCCTGGTCTCGGCGACGATCGCCGCGGGCATCGGCGCGCGCGTCGCGCTGATCGAACGCGATCGCACCGGGGGCGACTGCCTCTGGACGGGGTGCGTGCCGAGCAAGAGCCTCATCGCCGCCGCCGGCCTCGCGCACCGCATGCGTCACGCCGACGCCGTCGGCCTGACGCCCACCGAGCCCGAGATCGACTTCGCCCGGGTGATGGACCGCGTCCACGGCGCGATCGCCGCGATCGAGCCCGCCGACTCCCCCGACCGGCTGCGCGCGGCGGGGGTCGAGGTCGTCACCGGCGACGGGCGCTTCACCTCGCCAGACGCGATCGAGGTGGCCGGTCGCGAGCTGCGCTTCACCTCCGCGCTCGCCGCCACCGGATCCAGTCCGGCCACGCCGGAGCTCCCGGGCATCGACCCCGGCGAGGTGCTCACGTCCGACAGCGTCTGGGACCTGCGCGAGCGGCCGCAGCGGCTCGTCGTGCTGGGCGGCGGGCCGATCGGGTGCGAGCTCGCCCAGGCCTTCGCCCGGCTGGGCTCGTCCGTCGTGCTCGTCGAGGCGGCCGACCGGCTGCTCGGTGCGGAGGAGCCCGAGGCCGGCGCGCTCGTCGCGGCCTGCCTGGCCGAGGACGGCGTCGACGTGCGGCTCGGGGCGCGGGCGGTCAGCAGCGACGGCGACCGTCTCGTCCTGACCTCCGGGCGCGGCGACACCACGATCGCCTACGACCGGATCCTCGCCGCCGTCGGACGGCAGGCGCGGACCGCCGGGCTGGGCCTCGATGCCGCGGGCGTCCGGCTCGGGCCAGGAGGCGCGATCGACGTCGACGCGCGACTGCGCACGAGCAGCCGGCGCATCTACGCGGCCGGGGACGTCACGGGCCTGCTGCCGTTCACCCACGTCGCGGCCCACCACGCGCGGATCGCGACGATCAACGCGCTGTTCGGCGCCCGCGGCCGGGTGAGCGCCACGCTCCCCCGCGTCACGTTCACGGCCCCCGAGGTGGCGGCGGTCGGCCTCACGGCGGCCGCGGCCCGCGAGCGCTGGGGCGGACGAGCGACGATGGCGCGCAGCGACTACGCCGAGCTCGACCGCGCGATCACCGACGGGACGCCACGCGGCTTCGCGCTGCTCGTCGGCGATCCTCGCGGGCGCCTGGTCGGGGCGACGGTCGCGGCGCCGGGCGCCGGGGAGGCGATCGCCGAGCTGACCGCGCGCGTGGCGGCCGGGGACCGCATCGGCGACCTGTCGACCACGGTGCACGCCTACCCGACGCTGGCGGAGGGACCGTCGCGGGCGGCCGACGATCACTTGCGCCGGCGCTACGCCGCCCCGGCCTATCGGCGCCTGGCCCGGCCCGTCCTGCTCGCCCGCCGCCTGCTGGCCGCACGGTGACGACGCCGAACGCATGCGCCGAGGCCGCCGCCCGGCCGCGGGCGACGCACGGTGCGCCGGGCGGCACGGCGGGGGAGCGCTGGGCCGCCGCCGCGCTCGATGACCTTCGCGCCGCCGGGTTCGGGCCGCGCGGGACGGCCGTCTTCCTGGCGGAGTCCCGCCGCCGCGCGGCCGCCACCCGCCGCGCCCGGCCGGCGCTCGTGCGCCAGTCGCGCGCCTGGTCGGCCACCGGCGCGACGGCGTGGATCGCGCTCGCGGCGGCGGGGGTCGAGCCGTACCGGCGCCGCCTCGTCCCGGGCCTCGCGTGGTGGGCCCTCGTCGCCGCGATGCTCGACTGGCACCTCGGCATGGTCGAGGGCGAGGATGGGCGCCCGCGGGCGCTTGGGCCCGCCGACGCCCTGACCCTGCTGCGCGCCTGGCTGGTCCCGGTCGTCGCCGACGACCTGCACCCGGCGGCGCTGTTGATCGGCGCCGCCACCGACGGCCTCGACGGCCCGCTGGCCCGCGCGACGGTCCCGACGCGGGCCGGGCGCGACCTCGAGGGCCTGGCCGACACGGCGCTGCTGGTCGCCGCGCTCGCCGCCGGCGCGCGCACGGGCCGGCTGCCGCGGGCCGTCACCGGCCTCGAGGGCCTGCGTCTCGCGGCGGGCGCCGCCCACGCGCTGCGCGCCTACTTCGGGCGCTCCGTCCGGCCCGACCCCGCGCTCACGCGCGCGGCCCGGCGGCTCGCGCCCCTGCGCGTCGCGGGGCTGGCCCTGGCCGGCCGCCGCCACCGCCGCGGCGCCGGGATGCTCACGGGCGCCGCCGCCGTGGCGAGCCTCGTCGCGTTCGCACGCGCCACCCGTCGAACCGTCACGACACCCACGGGGTCCGAGCCGGGATGAGCGGGATCTCCCGGGCACACCGCGCCGTCGCCGTTACCGCGCTGGTCGCCCTCGCGGTCGTGCTGCAGGCCTGCGGGTCGGCCGGCGGCGGGCCCGGTGCCCCCCGAAGCGACGGGTCGTGGAGCGCGACGCTGCGCGAGGCCCGCGGCCAGACCGTGGCCTGGTGGATGTACGGCGGGGACGCGCGCATCAACGCCTACGTGCGCCGCCACGTGGTCCCGGCCGCAGCGAAGCTCGGCGTGACGGTGAAGGTCGTACCCGTCGAGGACACCGCCGACGCCGTCCAGCGCGTCGTCGCTCAGCGCCGCGCCGGAAAGACCACCGGCGGCGCGGTCGACCTGATCTGGATCAACGGCGAGAACTTCGCGGCGGGCAAGCAGGCCGGCCTGTGGCGGCGCGACTGGGCGCGACGACTGCCGAACGCCCGCTACGTCGACGGGTCCGACCCGACGATCGCGCGCGACTTCGGCGTGCCGGTCGAGGGCCAGGAGTCGCCCTGGAGCCGGGCCGCGTTCGTCTTCGCAGCCGACATGAAGCGGACGCCGACACCGCCCGCCGACCTCGACGGCCTCCTCGCCTACGCCCGCGCCCATCCCGGTCGTGTCACCTATCCCGCCCCGCCCGACTTCACCGGGTCCGCCTTCGTCCGTCAGGTCGTCCAGGCCAAGGGCGAGGACGCCGCGCTCGACTTCCTGCGCGAGCTCAAGCCGCTCATGTACCGCCGCGGCGAGGTCCTCCCCCGCTCGGAGGCCGAGCTCAACGGCCTGTTCGCCGACGGCCAAGTGGACGTCGCGATGTCCTACGACGCGAACTTCGTGCTCTCCGCCGTCCGCAAGGGGCAGTTCCCGCGGAGCACCCGGCCCTTCGTCCTGGGCGGCGCGTCGCTGACCGACGTCTCCTACGTCACCATCCCGGCCGACGCCGCTCACCCGGCGGCCGCCGAGGTGCTCGCCGACGTGCTGCTGGACCCGCGGCTGCAGGCCGTCAAGGCCGACCCCGAGGTGCTGGGCGCGCCGACGGTGCTCTCGACGGACCGGCTCGACGACGCCCAACGCGCGCGCTTCTCGGCCGCGGGCGAGTCGCCGTATCTGCTCGACGACCTCGGCACGCCGCTCGGCGAGCTGCCCGCGGCCGACGTCGCGCCCCTGGAAGCCCGTTGGAAGCGCGCGATCCTCGGATGAGACGGCGGGACCTGCTCGGCCTCGCGCCCGCGTGCGTGCTGCTCGTCGTCCTCTTCGGCGGGGCACTCGCCGGCGTGGTGCGCACGTCACTCGTGCCGCTCGGCGGCGGCACGGGCCTGGCGGCCTGGCGCGAGCTGTTCGCCGATCCCGGCTTCGGCGCCGCCGTCGGATTCACGCTGCGCGTCACGCTGCTCGCCACCGTGCTGTCGGCGGTGGCGGGACTCGCGCTCGCCGCGGCGCTCCGCGGCCGCGGCTGGGCGCCGCGCGCGCTGCTGGCCCTGCCCGTGCCGCTCCCGCACCTGCTCGTGGCGACGATCGCCGTGCTGTGGCTCGCTCCGGGCGGGCTGGCCGAACGGCTGCTGGGCGGCCTGCCGGTCGACCTCGTCCGCGATCGGGCCGGCCTGGGCGTCGTGCTCGTCTACGTCTACAAGGAGGCGCCGTTCGTCGCCCTGCTCGTCCTGGCTGCCAGCGGACGCGACCTCGCCGAGCGGGAGGAGGCCGCCGCGGTGCTCGGCGCCGGCCCGTGGCAGCGGGTGCGCTGGGTCACGTGGCCGGCCGTGCGGGCGCCGCTGATCATCGGCTCGACGATCGTCGCGGCCTACGTCGCCGGGGCCTTCGAGGTGCCCCTGGTGCTCGGGCCGAACGCCCCCTCGACGCTGGCGGGCTACGCGTACGCGGCGACGCAGGGCGACCTGATCGCCGGGCTCGGCCGCGCCGCCGCGGCGTTGCTGCTGGTCACCGTGTTCTCCGTCGTCCTCGCGGCCCTCGCCGTGCGCTTCGCCCGCGACGTGGAGGACGCGTGAGGGCTCCGTCCGTCCGGTGGCGCCGGCCCGCGCCGGGCAGCGTGGTCCTGGTGACGGCTGCCGCCCTGGGCGTCGGCCTGCCGCTTCTGTCGCTGCTCGTGCGTGCCCTGGCGGACGTGTGGCGCGCCCCGGCGCTCCTCCCGCAGCGGTTCGGCACGCGCGGGCTCGACATCGCCTTCGGGGGGGATGGCGCCCTCGGCGCGCTGGCCACCTCCGCGTTCGTGGCGGGCGCGACGACGGTCGTGGCCGTCCTGCTGGCCTGGCCGGCCGCCCGTGTTCTCGGCGAGCGGCGCCTCCGCCATCCTGGCGGCGTGTACCTGCTGTTGGCGCTGCCGCTGCTGGTCCCGCCCTACGCGGTCGGCACCGGCCTGACCGAGTGGTTCATCCGGCTCGGCCTCGCCGGGACGCCCCCGGGCCTGGTGCTCGCGCACCTGACGGTCGTGCTCCCCTACGCCGTGCTGCTGCTGGTGTCGGCCTTCGGGCCGTCGGTGCGTGAGCTGGAGGAGATGGGTCGCGCCGCGGGACTGAGCCGCACCCAGCGGCTGCGCTGGGTGACGCTGCCCGCCGTGCGGCCGACGCTGGTCACGGCGCTGCTGCTCTCGGCGCTCGTCTCGTGGAGCCAGTACGGCACGAGCCTCGCCGTGGCGCCGACGCGGCCGACGCTCCCGGTGCTGCTGCTGCCGTTCGTCGGCGCCGATCCGCAGGTGGCCGCGACGCTCTCGGTGCTGTTCGTGGCCCCGGCGCTCGTCGCGCTCGTGGCCACCGTCCGCGTCGTGCGACGGTCGACATGAGCGCCCGCCTGACCATTCGCGGCCTCGTCGCGGCACCCGGTCAGACGCCTGTCCTGCGCGGGGTCGACCTCACCATCGAGCCCGGCGCGCGCGCCGTGCTCGTCGGGCCCAGCGGCGCCGGCAAGACCACGCTGCTGCGGACGATCGCCGGCCTGGAACCGACCGTGGCGGGGACGATCGAGCTCGGCGACCGGCGCCTGGACGCCACCGTGCCCGCGCACCGGCGCCGCGTCGCCGTGGTGTTCCAGGAGCCGCGGCTGCTCCCGCACGCGCGGGTCGACGACAACGTCGCGCTGCCGTTGCGCGCCGCCGGGGTTGGGCGCGCGCAGCGGCGCCGGCAGGCGGCCGCCCGCCTCGAGGAGGTCGGCCTCGGCGCGCTCGCGACCCGCGCCGTCCGCGGGCTGTCCGGCGGCGAGCAGCAGCGGGTCGCCCTCGCCCGGGCGCTGTGCGCCGAGCCCGAGCTGCTGGCGCTCGACGAGCCGCTCGCCGCGCTCGATCCCAACCGACGGGAGGCGCTGCGGCGGCTGATCGCCGATGTCGCCCGCGACCGGCGCCTGACCACGCTCGTGATCACGCATGACCGCGCCGAGGCCGCAGAGCTGGGGCAGACGATCGCCCTGATGCTCGAGGGCCGGATCGTCCAGCAGGCGTCGCCGCAGGCCCTCTTCGAACGGCCCGCCAGCGCCGCGGCGGCCCGCTTCTTCGGCGTCGCCAACCTCCTGCGCGGGAGCATCACCGGCGGCGACCTGCGGCTCACCGACGGACAGGTCGTCGACGGCGCCGGCGGCCCCGACGGTCCCGCCGTCGTCGTGATCCGTCCAGAGGGGATCGGCCTCGAGGCACCCGGCACGGACGGCACGTTGCGCGGCCAGATCGTGTCGGCGGTGTACGCCGGCACGCACATCCGGGCCACCATCGCCTGCGGCGGGCACGAGCTGGTCGCGCACGTCCCCACCGCTCCGCCGGTCGCGGCCGGTGCCGACGTCGGGGTCCGGCTCGATCCCGTGCGGCTGTGGCGGCTGCCCGACGGCGCGCCGCTCAGCCGAGCGTCCGCCGGGCCAGGGCGATCCGCTGCAGGACCGTGACCGCCACGAGCCCGGCGAACACCCACGCCACCGTCGCGGCATGGGCGGGCAGCAGGCAGAGCGCGACGTAGGCCACGGTCGTCTCCGTCGCCTCCGCCGCCCCGACGGTGAAGCGCAGCGAGCGGTCGTCGTCGCCGACACCCAGGCCGCGCTTGCCCGCCAAGGAGGCGAAGGACAGCAGGGCGACCGTGTTCAGGAGGAAGACGGCGAGCAGCGCGCAGCACGCGACGCGGGCGTCGGGCAGGGCGATCGCGACGCCGAGGACGAACCCGCCGTAGACGACGAAGTCGGCGAGGAAGTCGAGGAAGCCGCCGAGATCGGTCCCCCCACCGGACGCGCGGGCCACCGCGCCGTCGACGGCGTCGAGCAGGCGGTTCGCGAGCCAGAGGGCCAGCGCGAGCGGCCAGACCGCCAGGGCGGCGGCCACGCACGCCCCGACGCCGGCGGCCAGGCCAGCCGCCGTGACGGCTCCCGGCGTGACGCCATGACGGGCGAGCGGACCGGCGACGGCCTGAAGCGACGACGTCGTCCTGGCACGCAGCGGACCGTCGAGCACCGCCGAGAGGCTACGCCGGTGAACCGAATCGCCCGGCCCGGGGTCCGACCTCCCATGCCCGGACCGAACGAGAAGACCCCCGTCGTCCGCGTCAGCCAGGCCGTCGCCCTGTTGGCGGGCGCGCTCGTCCTCGTCGTGTTCGTCGCCCCAGACGGCCGCGACTTCTACTGGACCCCGCTCGTGCTCGGCCTCACCTACCTCGGCGCGGCGCTGGCCGGCGGGCGCCACGGCGGCCACTGGGCCACGGCCTGCGGGCTGACGGGCTGGGGTGCCGGCGTCGCGGTCGCGGGTTACCTGCGCCCAGAGCTCGACGCTGCCGGCCTGTACCTGCTCGGTGCGGGCGCGGGCATGGTGGCCGGGGTGCTGCTGGACCGCGCTGGAGCTGACGTGAGCATGCTCGGTCTCGCCGTGACGGTGATGGCCGGCGGGCTGCTGCTCGCCCTGACCGCGCGCGTCACCACGGTCATCGACGACGCCCGGACCTACGCCGTCTACCTCGCGCTCGTCGGCGTCGTGAACCTGCTCATCGCCGCCCGGGCGGGGCTCGACGGGCGCCAGCGCGCCGCCACCGGGTGACGGGCACGGCGCCGTGACCGCCGTCGCCATCGCCGGCCCGGCACGACCGGGGGTACGGTCCTCGCGGATGCCCAGTACGCGCAGCACGTCGCAGTTGGCGGACGAGGAGCTGGTCCGCCACGCGCAGACGGGGCGCCGCGAGGCGTTCGAGGAGCTCGTGCGGCGCCACGCCGCCCGGTTGCACGCCGTCGTGCTGCGTCTGTCCGGCGACGCGGGTGAGGCCGAGGAGGTCGTGCAGGAGGCGTTCCTGCGGGCCTGGAGCGCGATCGGCGGCTTCGAGCAGCGCGCGCAGTTCTCCACCTGGCTGTATCGGATCGGCGTCAACGAGGCCAACCGGCGGGCGGCGCGCCGGCCGCCGGCCGCGGCCGGGGAGGGCGACGACGCCTTCGCGGCCATCCCCGATCTGCGCCAGGCCCCGGAGCCGCAGGCCGAGCGCCGGGCGCTGCGCCGGGCACTCGAGCGTGCCGTCCGGGACCTGCCCGCCACCTATCGCACGCCGCTGATCCTGCGTGACATCGAGGGCCTCTCCACCGCGGAGGCGGCCGCCGTCATGGGGCTGCAGGAGCCGGCGTTCAAGAGCCGGCTGCACCGGGCGCGGCTCGCCGTCAGGACGGCGCTCGACGACAGCGGCGATGGCGCACCGTGAGGCTCGCGATGCTGCGTCCGCGCTTCATGGTCGATCACGTGTGGACCGCACGGCACCTCCACGCGTACATCGACGGTGAGCTGGGCGCCGCGGAGCGCGCCCGGATCGAGGATCACGCCCACCGCTGTCCGCACTGCGCGGAGCTCATCGCGACGCTGCTGCGGGTCATCGCCGAGCTCGGTGAGCTCGGTGAGGGCGCCGAGCCGCCGGGACTGGCGGACGGCGTGATCGCCCGCCTGCGACAGCCGTGAACCGATCGAGCCCCCGCGAGGTCAGACCCACCATGAGCCTGCGCCCCGGAGACCCGATCCCCGACCTCGTGCTCGGCGGCACCGACGGCAGCGACGTCTCCCTGCGTGGGCTCGGCGGCGAGGAGACGCTGCTCGTCTTCCTGCGCCATCTCGCCTGACTGCCCTGCCGCGAGCACCTGGTCGAGGTGCTGGACCATCGGAGGAGCCTGGGCGTGCGGGTCGTCGTCGTCGCGTTCGCGCCCGCGGCGTCGCTGGCCGGCTACCAGCAGCGCCAGGGCCTGCAGGAGACGCTCGTGCTGAGCGACCCCGAGCGGGTGTCCTACGACGCCTTCGAGCTCGGACGGGGGTCGGTGCTGCGCGTGTGGGCGGATCCGCGGGTGTGGCGTCGCTACGCCCAGCTCGTGCGCAAGGGCCGCCGGCCGGAGCCGGCGCAGGAGGACACCCTGCAGCTGGGGGGCGACGTCCTGCTGGGCGCCGACGGGCGGATCCGCTGGATCTTCCGCAGTCGCGGTCCGGAGGATCGGCCGACCCTCGCCGACCTGGAGGCGGCGGTCGCCGGCGCCTGACGGCCGAGCGGGCCGCGACGGCGGGGGCGGTCCCAGGCGGTCCCGGGCGGTCCCGGGGGGGCGGCCCCGGGCGGTCCCGGGCTACAGCACGCGGACCAGCGCGTCGGCGCGGTCGCGCATCGCGGCGATGCGCACCGCGTTTGGCTCGTCCGTCGCCGCGATCCAGGCCGCGGCCTGCTCCGGCGTGCGGCCGTGCGCGACGTGGCGCTCATGGAGCCGGCGGCGGCGCTCGGCGTCGTCGAGGTCGACGAACCAGCAGGTGTCGAGCAGCGGCGCGATCGCGTCCCAGAGCAGGAGGTAGTTGCCCTCCGTGATCACCACGTCCTGCCCGGGGGCGACCGGGACGGCGTTGGCGATCGGCTCCTCCATGCGGCGGTCGAAGGCCGGGGCGTAGACGACCTCGTCGAGGCCGTCGTCGCGCAGGCGCCGCAGCAGGGCGGCGTAACCCGCGGCGTCGAAGGTGTCCGGCGCGCCCTTGCGCTCGGCGCGACCGAGCCGCTCGAGCTCAGCCTGAGCGAGGTGGAACCCGTCCATCCCCACGACCGCGGCGCGGGGGCCGAGGGCGGCGGCGAGGGCGGCCGCGAGCGTCGTCTTGCCGGCCGCGGGCGCCCCGACGAGGCCGACGACCACCCGGCGGCCGCGGTCGTCGGCGAGGTCCGCGAGCCGCATTGCGAGCGTTTTGACGGACTCTCGGCGCAGATCCTCCACGGGGTGGTCGAGGTTATCCGCGCATCGCGCGGACAACCCCGACCACGCCCGCTGGGGCGCGGACAACCCCGACCACGCCTGCTGGGCGCGGACAACCCCGACCACGCCCGGTGGGGCGCGGAGAGGGTCCGGGCAGCGGGGCGGCTGGGGCGGGTCAGCCGGCCAGGTGGGTCAGGAGCGGCGCGAGCTCGTGCGCGCCGGACACGACGTGGTCGGCGTCGGTCAGGTCGTCCGCCCCGAACGGGCCGGTCGTCACGGCGATGATCCCGACGCCGTCCGCGCGGGCGCAGGCGATGTCGTTGGGGGTGTCGCCGATCACGACGGTCCGCTCACGTGGCCACGGGCCGTCGCGGCCGGCCCGGCTGCGCGCGACCGGCGGCAGCTCGGCGCGGTCCTCGGCGTCGGAGCCGAAGCCGCCCTGCTCGGGCTCGAAGTGGTGGCCGATGCCCGCCGCCCCGAGCTTGATGCGCGCGATGGGCTGGTAGTTGCCCGTCACGAGCGACAGCCGGTACCCGTCGTCGGCGGCGAGCGCCGGGAGCAGCTCGGCGATGCCCGGCGCGACGTGCGCCGTCAGGTCGCCGGGGTCGTAGTCGTCGGCGCAGGCGGCGGCGACCGCCGCGAAGCCCGCGTCGATGTCGGCGTCCGGGACCCCGACCGCGCGCAGGAGGTCACGCGCGATCGCGCCGTCCGTGCGGCCGGCGGCCGTGACGCCGTCCACCCCGCTGACGTCGACCCCGTGCACCGCCCGCAGGGCGCGGTGCAGGGCCAGCACGTGGGCCCGCGACGCGCGCTGCAGCAGCGTGCCGTCGATGTCCCACAGAAGCAGCAGCGGGGGGTGCAACCTGATCGCTACCGCTCGAAGGGGGCGTCGGCCGCCAAGCCGAGCGCGTAGGCGGCGCACAGCCGCGCGCAGGCGTCGACGTCGGCCATGTCGACGACCTCGACCGTCGAGTGCATGTAGCGCAGCGGGATCGAGACGACGCACGTCGCGATGCCGTCGCGGGAGATGGCCACCGAGTCGGCGTCCGTCCCCGTGCTGCGGCCCGTGGCCTCGAGGGTGTAGGGGATCCCGTCCTCGGCCGCGGTGGCCCGCAACCCGTCCGACACCGCCGGGTGCAGGCCGGTGGCGCGGAAGATCACCGCGCCGGAGCCGAGCTTGTGGGAGCCGTTCTCGTTCTCCGAGACGCCCGGGACGTCGGTCGCGTGCGTCACGTCGACGACGATCGCGACGTCCGGGCGCAGCGCGTGCGCCGTCATCCGCGCGCCGTTGAGGCCCGACTCCTCCTGCACGACCGCGCAGGCGTGGAAGTCACCCGGCGCGCCGCCGGCGGCCTTGACGATCCGCAGGGCCTCCCAGGCGATGTAGCAGCCGAGGCGGTTGTCCATCGCCCGCGACGCGACCCGCCCGCCGAGCAGCTCGAGCGGCTCCGCGGTGATCACGCCGACGTCGCCGGCGTCGACGAGGGCCCTGGCCTCCGCGCCGTCGGCCGCGCCGATGTCGATGTGCAGGTCCTTGAGCTTCGGCGCCTTCGAGCGCTCGTCGGGCTCGATCAGGTGGATCGGCTTGCGCCCGACGACGCCGCGGACGATGCCGCCCGCGGTCATCAGCTCGACGCGCTGGCCCACGAGCTGGATCGGATCCCAGCCGCCGACGCCGGAGAACCACAGCAGGCCCTTGTCGTCGACGTGGGTGACGATGACGCCGATCTCGTCGATGTGGCCGATCACGGCCACCGAGCGCCCGCCGCCGACGCCCTTGAGCGTCGCGACGGTGGAGCCGTTGACGTCGGCGCGCACCTCGTCGGCCAGCGGTCGGCAGGCGGCGCGGAAGACCTCGGCGGCCGCCGCCTCCCGGCCCGAGGGCCCGGGGGTCGTCAGCAGCGCGTGGAGGGTCTCGGGAAGGCTCACTTGGAGGAGCCCTCGGCCAGCAGCTGGCGCAGCACGAACAGCAGGATGCCGCCGTGCCGGTAGTACTCGACCTCCTTCGGGGTGTCGATGCGCACCCGCGCCTCGAACTCCACGTCGCCCGCCTTGACCTGCACGGTCTTCGCCGACCCGTCGCCGAGGCCGGTGATGGAGAACTCCTCCTCGCCCGTCAGCCCGAGCGACTCGGCGCTCTCGCCCTCCGGGAACTGCAGCGGCAGCACGCCCATCCCGACGAGGTTGGAGCGGTGGATGCGCTCGAAGGTCTCGGCGATCACCGCGCGCACGCCGAGCAGGTTCGTGCCCTTGGCCGCCCAGTCGCGCGACGAGCCGGAGCCGTACTCCTTGCCGGCCAGCACGACGAGGGGCGTGCCCTCGTCGATGTAGGCCTCCGAGGCCTCGTAGATCGACGTCTCCTCGCCATCCTTCTTCGTGACGCCGCCCTCCGTTCCCGGCGCGAGCTGGTTGCGCAGGCGGATGTTGGCGAACGTGCCCCGGACCATCACCTCGTGGTTGCCGCGGCGGGAGCCGTAGGAGTTGAAGTCCTTGCGCTCGACGCCCTTGGACTCGAGGTAGTTGGCGGCGGGGGTGCCCTGCTTGATCGCGCCCGCGGGCGAGATGTGGTCGGTCGTGACGGAGTCGCCGAGCAGGGCGAGCACCCGCGCGCCCTCGATGTCGGTCACGTCGGAGGGCTCGGGGTCGACGTCGATGAGGAACGTCGGTCGGCGCACGTAGGTCGACTCCTCGTCCCAGGCGTACCTGTCCCCCGTCGGGACATCGAGCTGCTGCCAGTTCTCGTCGCCGTCGAAGACCTCGCCGTAGGACTTCGTGAACATCTCCGAGCGCACGGAGTCCTCGACGAACTGGCCGACCTCCTTCGAGTCGGGCCAGATGTCCTTCAGGTAGACGTCCTCTCCGTCCTGGTCCTGGCCGATCGGGTCGGCGTAGGGGTCCCAGTCGAGCGTCCCGGCCAGCGCGTAGGCGACCACGAGCGGCGGCGACGCGAGGTAGTTCATCTTGATGTCCGGGTTGATCCGGCCCTCGAAGTTGCGGTTGCCCGACAGCACGGAGCAGACCGCGAGGTCCTCGTCGTTGATGACCTTGGAGACCTCCTCGGGCAGCGGCCCGGAGTTCCCGATGCAGGTCGTGCAGCCGTAGCCGACGTTGTGGAAGCCGAGGGCCTCCAGCGACTCGGTCAGACCGGCCTGGTCGTAGTACTCCGTCACGACCTTCGAGCCCGGTGCCAGGGACGTCTTGACCCAGGGCTTGGACGTCAGGCCCTTGGCCACGGCGTTGCGGGCCAGCAGGCCGGCGGCGATCATCACGCTCGGGTTCGAGGTGTTGGTGCAGGAGGTGATCGCGGCGATCACGACGTGGCCGTGGTTGAGCTCGGTCTCGGTCCCGTCGGCCGTCGTGAACTTGACGGGCTCGTTGCGCTCGGCGATCGCGACGACGGCGTCGCCGGGGGTGTCGACCTTCTCCGGCTGGTCGGCCTGCCCGTTCGTGCCGGAGTTCGACGGTGGGTCAGAGGAGGGGAAGGACTCGTCGGACGCCTCGTCCTGGGAGTCCTGCAGCGACGGGACGACCTCGTCGAGCGCGCCGTGGAAGGCCTCGCGGGCGTCCGTGAGGGAGATGCGGTCCTGCGGGCGCTTCGGGCCGGCGAGGGAGGGGACGACCTCGCCGAGATCCAGCTCGATCACGTCGGTGTAGACGGGCTCCTCGTCGGCGTCGGCGTCGTGCCACAGGCCCTGGGCCTTGGCGTAGGCCTCGACGCGGGCGACCTGATCGCCGCGGCCGGAGAACTCGAGGTAGCGCAGCGTCTCCTCGTCGATCGGGAAGATCGCGCAGGTCGAGCCGAACTCGGGGCTCATGTTGCCGATCGTCGCGCGGTCGGCCAGCGGCAGGCGGGCGATGCCCGGGCCGAAGAACTCGACGAACTTCCCGACGACGCCGTACTCGCGCAGGCGCTCGGTGACGGTGAGCACGAGATCGGTCGCCGTGGCGCCCTCGGGCAGCTCGCCGGAGAGCTTGAAGCCGATCACCTGCGGGATCAGCATCGACATCGGCTGCCCGAGCATCGCGGCCTCGGCCTCGATGCCGCCGACGCCCCAGCCGAGCACGCCCAGGCCGTTGATCATCGTCGTGTGGGAGTCCGTCCCGACGAGCGTGTCGGGGTACAGGACGCCCTCGTTCTCGAACACGACGCGCGCGAGGTACTCGAGGTTGACCTGGTGGACGATGCCGGTGTCCGGGGGGACGACCTTGAACTGCTCGAAGGCCTGCTGGCCCCACTTGAGGAGGCTGTAGCGCTCCTCGTTGCGCTCGAACTCCTTCTCCGCGTTGATCGCGAACGCGTCCTTGGTGCCGAAGGCGTCGACCTGGACGGAGTGGTCGATGACCAGCTCCGCCGGGACGAGCGGCTCGATCACGGACGGGTCGCCGCCCATGTCGGCGATCGCGTCGCGCATCGCGGCGAGGTCGACGACGGCCGGGACGCCGGTGAAGTCCTGCAGCACGACGCGGGCGGGCGTGAAGGCGATCTCGTCGGACGGCTCGGCGTGGTGGTCCCAGGAGGCGAGCGCCTCGATGTCCTCCTTCGAGACGCCGTCGCCCTCGTTGCGCAGGAGGTTCTCGAGCAGCACCTTCAGCGAGAACGGGAGCCGCGCCACATCGAACTTCGACTGCAGGGCATCAAGCGCGTAGTAGGTGTGCTCGGTGCCGTCGATGTCGAGCGTCTGCTTCGCGTCGAACGAGTTGGTCATGTGTGGGCTCCAGGTCTCAACGTAGGTAGATCCAGTCTCGCAGGCTTGGACGTACCCGGATACGTGGAACGCGTATGGGACTATCCCCGCCCGCCGGCCCTCGTGCCGTGTGAGCGCCGGGTCCGGATCGAGCTCGGCGGGGAGACGATCGCGGACTCCACCGCGGCGCTGCGGGTGCTCGAGACCTCGCACCCGCCGACGATCTACGTCCCGCCGCAGGACTTCATCCCCGGCGCGCTGACCCGCGGCAAGGGCCGGTCGCTGTGTGAGTGGAAGGGGCAGGCGCACTACCTGGACCTCCACGGGGGCGGCCGCACCGAGCCGCGCGCGGGCTGGGCGTACGCCGATCCGGTCCCGCGCTTCGCCGCCCTGAAGGACTTCGTCTGCGTCTACCCGAGCCGCGTCGACGCCTGCTGGCTCGACGACGAGCGCGTGCAGGCCCAGGACGGCGACTTCTACGGCGGCTGGATCACGGCCGATCTCGTCGGGCCGTTCAAGGGCGCCCCCGGGACGTTGGGCTGGTAGCCGCCCGGGTAGCGCGCAGGCCATGACCTCCATCGCCGTCCTCGGGACGGGCATCATGGGCGCGCCGATGGCGCGCAACCTCGCCGCCGCCGGCTTCGACGTGCGCGCCTGGAACCGGTCCCGCGACAAGGCCGAGCCGCTGTCGCAGGACGGGATCGCGGTCGCGGGCAGCGCCGCGGAGGCCGCTGAGGGCGCCGAGGTCCTGCTCACGATGCTCGCCGACGGGGACGCCGTCCGCGCGGCCGCCACGCCGGCGTTGCCCGCGCTCGCCGACGGCGCCGTGTGGCTGCAGATGTCGACCGTCGGGGCCGAGGCGGCCGACGCCCTGGGCGAGCTTGCGAGCGAGCACGGCATCGCCTACCTCGACGCGCCGGTCTCAGGCACCAAGACGCCGGCCGAGCAGGGCAAGCTCATCGTCCTCGCCTCCGGCCCCGAGGACGCCCGCGAGGCGGCCCAGCCGGTCTTCGACGCCGTCGGCGCCAGGACGATCTGGGCCGGCGACGCGGGCCAGGGCAGCCGCCTCAAGCTCGTCGTCAACGCCTGGCTGCTGGCGCTCGTCGGCGGTCTTGCCGAGAGCGTCGCCACCGCCGAGGCCGTCGGCGTGGACCCGCAGCTGTTCCTCGACACGATCGAGGGCGGCCCGCTCGACACCGCCTACGCGCACATGAAGGGCGCCGCGATGCTCGGCCGCGAGTACCCCACCGCCTTCTCCGTCGCCAACGCGGGCAAGGACGCGCGCCTCGTGCGCGCCGCCGCAGACGCGCAGGGCCTCGACCTCCCCCTCACCGCCGCCGTCGAGCGCCTGATGGCCCAGGGGACCGAGGACGGCTTCGGCGACCACGACATGGCGGCCGTGGTCGAGGTGCTCAGGGCTCGCGGTCGGGATCGCTGATCGCGGCGATCCCGTCGCGCAGCTGCGCCAGCATCCCCTCGCGCACGCGCAGCTTCGTCGCGTGGTGGGCCGTGACGTCCAGCCCGGCCAGCGCCGCGGTCGCCTGGGCGACGGCGGCGGGCAGCGCGTCCGCGGCGGCGACGCGGTCCAGGAACCCGGCGGTGACGGCCGTCGCCGGGTCCAGCAGCTCGCCCGTGATCGTGCAGCGGTCGAAGAACGGGCGCTGCAGCCGGTGACGGGCCAGCGCGAGGCCGAACCACGGCATGGTCATCCCGATGGCCGCCTCGTTGAGGCCGACCTTGAACGGCCCGTCGGTGCCGAGGCGCACGTCGACGGCGAGCAGCAGGAAGGCGCCCATCGCGACCGCCGAGCCGGGCGTCACGGCGACGGTGGGGCGGGGGAAGGTGAGCAGCCGCTCGGCCAGGCTCGCGCCAGCGGTGAGCATCGCGGGCCAACCCTCGGGCGGCGTGCGCAGGTCGAAGCCGGCCGAGAGCACCTTCGTCCCGGAGGCCAGGACGACGATCGCCTCGTCCCGCTCGGCCCGGTCCAGGTCGGCGTCGATCGACTGGAGCATCGCCGCCGACAGCGCGTTGACCTTGCCGTCGTCCAGCGTGATGGTCGCGACGCCCTCGTCGAGCGCGTAGGAGGTCAGCTGCGTCATGGCCGGATCGTACGGAGCGCGGCTACGCCTCCGCGGTGAGCCGTCCGTCGGGCCCGATCGCCAAGGGGATCGGGTCAGACAGCTCCCCCCGGAAGGCGCCGTCGGGTCCGTGCCAGTGCCAGGCCAACAGCCACCAGCGGCCCCCGTGCTCGATCGCCCGCGCGGCGTAGTGGCCGCCCGCGCGGTCCCCGAGCAGGAACGGCCCGTCGTCGAGGGTGAAGGGCCCGGTCGGGCCGGGACCGCGCAGCGTGGCCATCCCCCACTCGGCCGCGGCACCGCGGGCGAGCCGGGCCGCCGAGTGGTCCGCCGCGCCGGCGCACCCGAGGACGGTCCACGAGATCGGTTTCGAGCCGCCCTGCGCGGCTTGAACCCGATCTCGCGGCGGGATGAGCTGCGGGACCTCGATCTGGCGCAGCTCCCCCGGCGCCGACAGCGGCGGCTGCGGGACCCAGGTCGCGCCGTCGTCGTCGGAGACGGCGTGGCCGATGACCCCGCGGCCGTCGGCCGGCACCGCCGGGTCGTTGGAGCGGGCGCACAGGAGCATGTGCAACCGCCCGTCGGCCGCGTAGACCCAGGGGTCGCGCCAGTCGTCGGGCTCGTACCAGCGCACGTCGGCCGCGCACAGCTCGCCCTCACGCTCCCACGTCGTCAGGTCCGCCGAGCGGGCCGCGCCGACGCGCTGGCGGGCGCCGTCGTCGACCGTGGAGATGCCCGTGTAGTACATCCGCCACCCGCCGGCGACCGGGACGACGCAGCCGGTCCAGGTCGCCAGGTCGTCGAAGGCCCCCGTCGGGCCGGGGCCGAGCGCCGGCTCGAGCACCTCCCACGTGCGCAGGTCGCGGGAGACGGCGTGGCCGATCGTCGCGTGGCGGTGGCGGCGCTCCGGATCCCCGAGCGACCGGGGCGCCTGCAGGTGGAAGAGGTGGACGTCCGCACCGTCTGAGGCGAACCAGAAGTCCCACAGCCAGTGGTTCGGAAGGCGCAGGGCCACGGGCCGGCCAGCCTAGGGTCCGAGCATGGCCCGCGCCCTCATCGTCGTCGACTTCCAGAACGACTTCACGCCCGGCGGCGCCCTCGCCGTCCCGGACGGCGACGCGATCGCCAAGCGCGTGAACGACCTCGCCGCCAACGGCCGCTTCGACCTCGTGATCGCCACACGCGACTGGCACCCGGCCGACCACGGCTCCTTCGAGGCCGAGGGCGGCACCTGGCCCGTCCACTGCGTCGCCGGCACCCCCGGCGCCGAGCTGTCCCCCGCGTTCGCGAGCAGCCGCGTCGACGTGATCCTCGACAAGGGCACCGACAGGAAGACCGACGGCTACTCGGGCTTCGACGGCACCGACCTCGCGGCGACGCTTCGCGGCCGCGGCGTCAAGGAGGTCGTGGTCGTCGGCCTCGCGACCGACTACTGCGTCAAGCACACCGCCCTCGACGCGCTCCGGGAGGGGTTCGCCGTCACCGTCGACCGCGCAGCGGTCCGCCCCGTCGAGCTGGAGCCGGGCGACGGCGAGCGCGCGCTCGAAGAGATCCGCGCCGCCGGCGGGACCGTCGTCTAGTCCACGACCTGCAGGCGATCGCTCGGGTGGTGCTCCCGCCCGACCTTCGCCCGCGGCTCACCGTCGACGATCACGACGTCGGCGGTGAAGTCGTTCCCACCGCGGATGAGCGACGAGCCGACCCCGTAGGCGTCGACCGGCACGCCCCCGTCCTCGAAGCGCGTGATCTTCTCGGCGTCGAAGCCGCCGGAGACGACGATCCGGACGTGGCCGTGCCCCGCGTCGTCGAGCGCGGAGCGGACCGCATGGACGAGCTCAGGCGCGACGCCGTGCGGCGCGTCGTCGCCCATCCGCTCGACGAGCGTCTTGTCGGCGAGCTTCTCCGACGTGTCCAGGCGCACCGCCCACAGCCGATCGCCCAGCGCCTGCGCGCACGCCAGCGACGTGCCGACGCAGTCGTTGTCGAAGTCGACGAGGACCGTGATGTTCATCTCGCCCGCGTAGCGGTCGGTGAAGTCGATCGCCGCGGCGACCGTGTCGCCCCCGTAGGCCGCGATCAGCCCGTGGGGGACCGTGCCGACCCCGCGCCCGCCCCACCAGGACGCCTGCGCATCCGTGGACACGCCGATCGAGCCGCCGACGTGGGCGGCCCAGCCGTCCCCCGTCTGGACGAGCCAGTGGTCGTGGCGCGCCGGGAAGAAGATGATCGCCTTGCCGCGCGCGGCCTCGACGACGTTGCGCACGTTGCGCATCACGAGCGAGCGGCGGGCCATGCAGCCGAGGTAGACGGTCTCGAGGTGCGCGAACAGGCTGTAGTCGCCCTCGATCGTCATCACCGTCTCCCACGGCGCGATCCGGTCGCCCTCGTGGAGCGCGTGGACGACGAGCTCGTCCCAGCCCGGGACCCACTCGCCCGTGGCCGCGTCGCGGCGGCCGGCGCCCGTGCGCAGCACCGCGACCGCCTCGTCCACCCCGCCGAGGAGCGAGTGCTCCTTCTGGAACACCTGCATCAGCACGCGCGGGTGGCGATCGTGGACCTCCAGCAGCTCCTTCGTGTAGTTGAAGTACGCGTCGGAGTAGTAGCCCTGCCTCAACCGACCGATCGGCAGGCCGAAGGTCTCGGGCGGGAGGCGGTCGGGCGGCACGCGAGCCATTGTCCCCCGTACGCTTGGCACATGCGCTACGGGTACAAGGCGTCGGCCGAGCAGTTCGCGCCCGCGGAGCTCCTGGAGCTGTCGGTGGCCGCGGAGCGCGCGGGGCTCGACACGATCGCGATCTCCGATCACTTCCAGCCGTGGCGCCATCACGGCGGCCACTCCCCGGCGGCGCTGCCGTGGCTGGGGGCGCTCGCGGCGAGCACCGGCGAGGCGCTGCTCGGCACCTCCGTCCTCACCCCCACCCTGCGCTACCAGCCGGCCGTGATCGCGCAGGCGTTCGCGACGCTCGCGTGCCTGGCGCCCGGGCGGGTGTTCCTCGGCGTCGGCACCGGCGAGAGCCTCAACGAGACGCCGATCACCGGCGACGCGTTCCCCGCCGTCAAGGAGCGCCGGATGCGCCTCCAAGAGGCGGTCAAGCTCATCCGCGAGCTGTGGACCAGCGAGCGCGTCACGTGGGAGGGCGAGTACTACTCGACCGACAAGGCGACGATCTACGACCGCCCCGACGAGGTCGTCCCGATCTACATCGCCGCGTCCGGGCCGCTGGCCGCCAAGCTCGCCGGCCGCCAGGGCGACGGCATGATCGTCACCTCCGGCAAGGACCCCGAGCTCTACCGCACCCTGCTCGACGGAGCCAGGGAAGGCGCCGAGAAGGTCGGCAGGGACTTCGACGCGATCCACAAGATGATCGAGATCAAGGTCTCCTACGACACCGACCGCCAGGCCGCCCACGACGCCTGCCGCCCCTGGGCCGCGCTCGCGCTGTCCGGTGAGGAGAAGGCCGGCATCGAGGACCCGATCGAGATGGAGAAGGCCGGCGAGGCCGCCGCCGACCGCGCCCACACGCGCTTCATCGTCTCCGACGACCCCGACGACGTCGTCGAGCAGATCCGCACCTACGTCGACCTCGGCTTCCATGAGCTCGTCTTCCACCTCCCCGGCGACGAGCAGCGCCACCAGCTCGACCGCTTCACCGCCGACGTGCTTCCCCGGCTGCGCGCCACCTTCGGCTAAGCGTCCATCCCCGTACGCGGCCGTTCAAGTCGAACGGGGCGCGACGTCGATGGCGCCAGCATGCCCAGATACATCCGTGCGGGACGGGTGGCGGGGACAGCGGCCGTCGCCGCCTTGTCCGCGCTCAGCCTGCCGCACGCCGCTCAGGCGGCCGACACCGTGTCCTACTCCTGCCGTGCCTCCGTCGTCACGGCGCAGGTCGCGGGCGGCGCCGTCGACGACCCGGTGCGGGCCGGGAACGACACCGGCGCCTGTGCCGAGGCCGTCGCCGGCCTCCCGGCGCTGACCGAGAGCGTGCACCTCGACAGCCTCGCAACCGCCCGGACCGCCTACGCGGCCGTCAACCCCGGCGGGGCGAAGCCGATCAGTGCCAAGCCGCAGGCCGTCGCGGGCGTCGAGGGCCTGGACCTGGCGATCCCCGGCACGCTGTCGGTCGGCGTCGCGCGCTCGACGCTGAGCGCCTCGTGCGTCTCCGGCGCCCCGGTCTACACGGGCCGCAGCGAGGTCGCCAACATCACCCTCGGCGGGCAGCCGATCGTGATCGACGGCGTCGTGCAGCCGATCACCGATGCGCTCTCGGACGCGCTCGGCGCGGTCGTCTCCGTCCGCCTCAACGAGCAGGTCGACCTGCCGGGCGGCGGCAAGGCCGTGCGCGCCGCGCACGTCAAGCTGCTCGCCGGCGACGGGTCGGGCGCGCCGCTGGCGGACGTGATCGTCGCCGAGTCGCGGTTGACGAACAACGGCACGGTCTGCGACCCCAACTCGCCGCCGAACAGCGACGATCCGGGAACCGACGACGGCCCGACCGGCAACGACACCTCCGGCATCTGCCCGTCCGGCTCCGTGTTCGACGTCTCGCGCAAGCTCTGCATCATCGCGGTGCCCGGCTCGCAGACCGCGACGAACCCGGTCGGCGACCTCACGGGCATCGGGTCCGTGGTGGTCGGCAAGCCGTACGAGGGGCCCAAGGGCGGTCGCGTCATCACGCTCGCGACGGCCCGCGCGCGCTTCAAGAGCCCGTGCGTGCGCGGCAAGCGTGGGCTGCCGTACGTCGTCATCGGCAACGCCCGCGGCAACCGCATCACCGGGACCAACAAGGGCGACCGCATCCTCGGCCGCGGCGGCAGCGACTTCATCGACGGCGGCCGCGGCGGCGACTGCATCGACGGGCAGCGCGGCGGCGACAAGATGACCGGCGGGCAGGGCAACGACCGGGTCTACGGCCACGCCGGCAACGACGCCGTCAACGGCGACTCCAACGACGACCGCCTCTTCGGCGGCCGTGGCAACGACTCGATCAACGCCGGCTACGGCAAGGACCGCGCGTTCGGCGGCCCGGGCCGCGACGCGATCAACATCGCCACCGCGGGCCCGCGCCAGTTCGCCTTCGGCGGCAAGGGCTACGACATCATCCGCATGAACCCCGAGGACCGCGTGCGGGGCGGCGAGCGGGTGCACATGGTCGTGCGCGTCAAGGGGAGCTGACAGGAGCGGCGCGGGGAGGCCGCCGGCCGGCGGCCTCCCCGACGCCGTGGCGGACACCAGGCCGTTGGGCATCGTCCGCGCCACCGTCGTCATGAAGGCCAGGGCCTCACGCAACCTGGTCTCCATCGCGACGCGATCGCTGAGGTCGACCGCGACACCGACCACGCCCTGCGGCCGGCCGGCGGCGTCACGGAGCAGCCGATCTCGGACGTAGGCCGGGAAGGTCGACCCGTCGCGGCGCCGCAGCAGCAGCTCGCCTTCCCAGGAGCCGCGTTCACGAAGCCCGCGGAGGAGCGCCTCGCTGGAGCCTTCACCCTCCTGCTCGAGCGCGTTGACGGATGACAGCGGTCGGCCGAGCACCTCGGCCTCCGTCCAGCCCTGGAGGCGCTCGGCGCCCGGGCTCCAATGCGTGATGGTGCCGTCCAGATCGGTGGCGATGATGGCGGCGCCGACCGCCTCGAGCAGCACCGCCTGCTCGCGGCTGCGCCGCTCCGCCTGGTAGCGCGCGGTGGTGTCGTGGTGGACGATGACCAGCCGCCGTTCCCCCGGGCCCGCGTACGGGGCCGCCCGGACCGAGAACCACCGCTCGGTCTCGGGGGCATGGCACGGATACACGTGCTCGTGCTCCGCCAGCGAGCCGGCGGCGATCGCACGCAGCGCGCTCGCCATCTCGGCGGCGGCGGGATCGCGGACGCCGGCGCGATCGCAGACCTGGATGTAGTTGGCTCCCACCCCCACGTCCGTCCCGCCGTTGACCTCCGCGAAGGTCCTCCAGGCGCGGTTGACGGCGATGATCTCGCCGAACCGGGTCGAGGACCGCGACCCTGTCGGCGAGGGAGTCGAGCGTCCCGAGCCAGAAGCGATCGGTGGCCATCAACCCGCCTCGGTGGCGCAGACGCTCACGCGCGTGTCGCGGCGCTTGGCGGCGCCGGCTACCGCAGACGTGGGATGTCCTCGGCCGGGTACGGGCCGCCGAAGAGGGGGCCCTGGGCGTCGTCGCACCCGAGGTCGGCCAGGCGGTCGCGCTGGACTTGCGTCTGCACCCCGACCGCGATCGATCGCAGTCCGAAGCCGGCGGCCAGGCCGATGACCGCCGCGACGACGTGGTCGTCGTCCTCGTGGGTCGCCAGACCCTGCACGAGCGCGGGGTCGAGCTTGATGAAGTTCAGTGGCAGGCGGCGCAGGTGCGTCAGCGACGCATAGCCCGAGCCGAAGTCACGCAGCCCGACCTCGACGCCGAGGTCCCGGAGCTCGGCCATCTGCTCCCGGATGCGCGGCTCGATGTCGGTCAGTGCCGCTTCGGTCAGCTCGAGGTCCAGGCGACCGGGATCGAGCCCGGTCCGTGTGAGCGCATCCCGCACGTCGCGCGTCAGATCGCCCGTCTCGAACTGCCGGGGGGAGAGGTCGACCCCGACCGTCAACGGCCGTTCTGCAGGGGGCCAGCCTCGCTCGACGGCCGCGGCGAGCGCGTTGGCCATCCCCTGGAGGAACGCGACGTCCTCCGCCGAGAAGGCGTCGGTCGCGCGGCTGCACGCCCCGAGCAACCCGTAGCGATCGGCGGGCGCGCCGATGGGGGCCACGATCAGGCTGACCATGCCCTCGGCCTGGAGCACCGGCGCATGCAGCGCGCTGGCGCGCAGGTCGGGCACCACCAGCGGGCCCGTCGCCACGCGCATGTGCTCCATGATGAGCATGGGGTCGACGGGCGGCGCGGGGTCCGGCGGAACGAGGCTCGCATCGCCCGAGACGGCACGGACCTCGAGGCCGCCCGTCACGGCGTAGGGCAGCACGGCCGCGACGTCGGCGTCGAGCGTCGCGTCGACGAAGCCCGCGGCGTTGGCCATGAGGTCTGCGATCGACGAGCCCTGCTGCGCCATCGTGCCCAGATCCGCCAGCGCCGTCTGCTGGCGGGCACGACGCTCGAGCCGCCGGTGCGCCTCCCAGCGATCGGTGATGTCCAGGGCGATCATCACGGCGCCGATGGCGAGCCCGTGGCCGTCGCGCAGGACCGAGAAGCGCAGCTCGTAGTCCGCCGTGCCGTCGAGCGACGCCCAGTCGAGCGACGAGTTCGAGCCCTGCAGCGCCGCCGTCCACGGTCCCTCGACCGCCGCCCAGGCGTCTGGATGCATCGCCTCCGGGAGGTGCTGACCGACCTTGGCACCCGGCGTCATGCCCTGCCGGGCGTGGTGCTCGCCCGCCATCAGGATGATCTGCGACGTCAGGTCGATCACCACGACTAGCCTGCCGACGACGTGACGGAGGCGCGCGACGACGACCGGCGCAAGCCGCTGTGGGCCACGTCGCTGGCGGACGAGGCACGCCCCGGCGACGACGTCAGGATCCACCGCTACGAGTCCTCCGCCGACCCGGAGCCGGCCGGCGACGACGACGGGGTCGCCCCGGGCGCGCGGGGGAACCCCGCCGTGCGCCGCGCCGCGGCGGTCCTGCTCGTGGCGCTGGTGGTCGCGATCGCGGCCGTCGTGGCCGAGGGCAACACCCTCGTCCGCACGGTGCCCTCCGCCTGGGGCGCCATCACGATGACCTGCGACGTGGTGCGGATCGAGGAGGCCCCGCGGGTGATCGAGCGCTTCACCTGCCGCGCAACGGGTGGCGGGACGCTGCCGGCCGGCCGCTACCGCTCGCCCGGGATCTCGTGGAACTCCGACATCGACCGCCGCCGGGCCATCGCGACCGACATCCGCATCACGCGCGGCGGCGCACTCACCGGCTGGGCCCTCTACTAGCCGCCCCTCAGCCGAAGAGCGGGAAGGCCCGGCGCCGCGCGAGGGCGTCCATGCCGCGCTGGATGCTCTGACGGACCTCCTCGTACTTCTCGTCCACGTACGCGGCGTCGTCGGCCCGCTCGGGGTCCTCGTCGAGCGTCACGGGGGGCTGGAACGCGGTGCGGATCTTCGTGGGCAGCGGGATCTCGGGGAGTGCGGCGGGCGCGATGCCCCACGGGGCGCTGAGGGCCATCGGGAAGACCTTCAGCCGCGCGATCTTGTCGAGCTGCAAGGCCCTGGCGAGCCGCCGGCCGCGGAACAGCACCGGCATGGAATCGGGTCCGCCGACGGTCGCCACGGGAACGATGGGGACCCCGGCGCTGATGGCCATGCGCACGAAGCCCTTGCGCCCGGCGAGCACCGCCTGGTCGCGCTCGGTCCACGGCCGCAGGGAATCGACCTCGCCGCCCGGCCACAGCGCCACGTCGCGCCCCGCCGCGAGCGCGGCCGCGATCGAGTCGGGGGCCGCCGGCAGCACGCCCATGCTGCGGAAGTACGCGCCGACGCCGGGCATCGCCATCAGCGCGTCGTGTGCCGTCCCGTGCAGGATGCGGTCCTGGCCGAAGCGCCGCCACCACTGGATGCCGACCGTCCAGGCGTCCCAGACGAAGGGCGCACCCGAGTGGATGCCGACGATGAGGGCCGGCGGGGGAGGCAGCAGCTCCCAGCCCTCGATCTCCATGCGGAAGTAGTAGTCCATCAGCGGGTTCCAGAGGTACTTCTGGCGCTCCATGAGCGTCGAGCTCTGCACGTCGAGCGTCCACTGACCGGCCCGGTCGGCGATCGTCCCGGCCAGACCCTCGGCGGCGTCGCGCTTGGCCTGCACCTTCTCGCGCGACGCTTCAGCGTGCTGCTCGGCCTGCTTCGCGCGCGTCGGCCGGGAGGCCTGCTTGGCGGCGGGCTTCTTGCGGCTGCCGGACGTGGACTTGCTGGCCATGACGGCCGAGTACCCGGTGGCCGTCCCCGGCACCCGCCCGTGCACCGGGGACATGCGAGGATCAGGCATCGTCCCCACCGCGTCCAGCCCTGTTCACGTCGACCTGCTCGGGCAGTTCCGGATCGTGGTCGGCGATCGCCTGGTCAGCGACGGCGCTTGGCGGATGCGCCGGGCGCAGGAGCTCGTCGCGCTGCTGGCCCTCGCCGACGGCCACGTGCTGCCGCGCGACCAGGTCATCGAGCACCTCTGGGCGCACCTCGGGGCCCAGGCGGGCGCGGCCAACCTGCGCAAGGCCGCCCACCACGCGCGCCGGGAGCTGGGCGATCCGGAGGCGATCGTCCTGCGGGGCGGGCGCGTCGCGCTGTACCCCGGCCATCCCCTCGACGTCGACGTCGAGGGCTTCCTGCGCGACGCGCAGCTCGCCCTGGAGGGATCCGACGACGACGCTTGTGCGCTGGTCGCCGCGCGCTGGGGCGGACCGCTGCTCCCCCACTCGCCGTACGCCGCGTGGGCCCAGGAGGCGAGCCGGCAGGTGCACGCGCGCCTCACGGAGCTGTACCGCCGGGCGGGGGACTGGGAACGTCTGCTGGCGGTCGAGCCGACCGACGAGGCGGCCTGCCGGGAGCTGATGCGCGCGGCCAGCGCGGCGGGCCGGCGACACGTCGCGATCCGGTGCTACGAGCGCCTGCGGATCGCGTTGATCCGCGAGCTGGGGGTGCGACCCGACGCGCAGACTCAGGCGCTGCACGAGCACTGCACGGCGGGGGTGCGGCGCGGGGAGCGGGCGTTCGTCGGCCGCGAGACGGAGCTCGGCGAGGCGCAGCGGCTGCTCGCCGCCGCGGCCGCCGGGCGCGCCTCGGCGCTGATCGTCCGCGGCTCGGGCGGCATCGGGAAGTCGGCGTTCTGCCGAAGGGTCTCGGCCGTGGCGCAGGCCGCCGGCTGGCGGGTCCTGTCGGTCGCGGCCACGGCGTCCGAGGTGCCCTACGCCGCCATCGGCGACATGGTCGAGCAGGTCCTCGACCACGGGCGGTCGTGGCTGGAGACCGTCCCGCCACGGTCGCGGTCGATCCTCGCCGAGCTGACCCCGCTCGCCGGCCCGGCGCCGCCGCTCGCGGGGGCGGTGACGCGGCATCAGGTGATAGCGGCGCTACGCCTCGCGCTGGTATCACCCCCGACCGCGATGCCCACCGTCGCGTTCGTCGAGGACGCGCATCTGCTCGACGAGGCGACCGCCGACGTCGTGCACCAGCTCGTGGTGGGCGGTGACGAGGATCGCCTGCTCGTGCTGCTGGCGTGCCGGGCGGAGTGGGTCCGGACGAGCCTGCCGCGTGGGCTGATCGAGCTCGCGGAGAGCGACCGGACGCTGTCGCTGCAGCTGCCGCCGCTGGAGGACGACGAGGTCGCCGCGCTCGTCGTGCAGGCCGCCCCCTTCTCCCCGGGCCCCGAGGCCGTCGCCCGCGTCGTCGCTGCGGCCGCGGGCAGCCCGTTCTTCGCGCTGGAGCTGGCGCGCGCGCTGACCTCGGATCATCGGGGACCGCTGCCCGAGACCGTGCGACAGGCGATCAGGACGCGCCTCGCCGGCGTGGACCCAGCGACACTGGACGCGGTGACGGCGCTCGCGGTCGCCGAGGGTGACCTGGACCTCCCCGGCGTGCTCGCGCTCACCGGCCTGCCCGAGGAGGCGGCGTTCACGCTGCTGGACGCCGCGCTGGACCTCGGTGTCCTGGTGGTCGTGGGCACGCGCTACGGGTTCCGCCACGACCTCGTTCGTCGGAGCCTCATCGACGAGCTGCCGGAGCATCGCCGGGTCCAGTTGCACCGTGACGCCGCCCGGCGTCTGGCGGCGGCAGGGGCCGGCCCCGTGCGCGTGGCCGACCACTGGCTGAAGGGCGGCATGCCCGGCGAGGCGGTCGGCTGGCTCGTGGCGGCGGCGCGCAGCGCGGTCGCCATCGGGGCCTTCGCGGACGGGCTCGCCCAGGTCGAACGCCTGCTCGCCGTGGCCGCGGAGCACCACGACGGGCTGTGCCTGCGCGCCGAGATCCTCGATGCGCTCGGTGACCCGCGCGCGCCTGCGGCGTACGCGACCGCGGCGGCTGCGGTCGGCGATCCTGAGGCACAGGAGCTGGGAGCGCGACAGGCGCTGGCTCAACTGAAGGCCAGCGATCCCGACAGCGCGCTTCGGACCCTCGCGGGCGTCACCCCGACGACGACGATCGGCCTGCTGGCCGAGGCCCTCACCCTCAGCGCCGCCGCCGCCATCGGCCGCTACGCCGACGCCGAGATCGCCGCGGAGAAGGCGAAGGTGGCGCGCCGCCTGGCCATCGAGCTCGGGGACCCCGGGTTCATCCTCGACGCGGCCTGGGCCCACGCGCTGGCCGCGCACGCCAGGGGCGAGCTGCCGGCGCGGCTGCGGGAGTACCTGCGCGCCTCCGAGGACCTGCCCGAGCTGGCCACCCGCCTCTTCGACGGCCAGCTGTGCGTCACTGAGCGGATGCTCTACGGGGGACTGCCCAGCGCGGAGATCATCGCCTTCGCGGACGAGCTCGCCACGGAGGCGAGCCGGATCGGCGCCGCCCGGGGCCACGCGTTCGCGCTGACGCTGCGGGGTGAGGCCCTCATCCTGGCCGGCCACCTGGAGGAGGCCGATCGCGACTTCGCCGATGGCGCGCGCCTGCACGGCCAGATCGGCGCGGTCGCCGGTGAGGCGCTGTCGCTGCTGGGACGCGGCCAGGTCGCCATCCGCCGCGGGAGGCCGGAGCACGCCCGGCCGTTTCTCAGGGACGCGCTGCTGATGGCACGCCAGTCGGAGATCGGCCATCACACCCTCGACCGCATCTACGGGGCCATGGTCGAGGGCGCCGCGGACCCGGCGAGCGCGCTGGCGGTCGTCCGTGCGGCGGAGACCGCGATCTGCGGGCCCGCCGAGACGTGCCCGACGTGCCGGATCGCCTTCATCGTCCCGGCGACCATCGCGGCCGCGCGGGCCGGCGACCTCGCTCGCGCCCACCGCTACGCCCAGGACTGCGACACAGCCCTGGAGGTCGTCGCGCTCCCGCCCGCGTGGCACGCCGCGGTCGAGGAGGCGCGCGGCTGGGTGGCCGGCGCGGAAGGGCACCCGGCCGACGCCGCCCGGCACTTCGAGGCGGCGTCAGAGGACTTCTCAGCCTGGGGCCAGCCGCTCGACGCCCGGCGCTGCGCCGCGCTCATTCGCGCGTAGGGAACGTCTGGGGAACGCGGGCCCGTCACCGTCGTCGGCGTCGTCGTCGTCTCGGCGCCGACACCACCGAACCGAAGTGACCCAGGAGGTCTCCCATGCGCTCCATCGCACGCCAGGACGTACCCGTCGCCATCGCCGACGGCGAGCTCGAGGTGCGCGTCAGCGATCAGGACGGGATGATGATCGGCTTCGTCCGGCTCCCGGCCGGCGCGGACCTGCGCCCCGCCACGAAGGGCCTGCCCGACGACCTCTGCCCCTGCCCGCACTGGGGCTACATGCTCAAGGGCCGCGTCCGCATGCACACGACCGGCGGTCACCAGGACTTCGTGGCCGGGGAGGCGTTCTACTGGGCCGCCGGGCACGCTCCCGAGGCGATCGAGGACAGCGAGTACGTCGACGTCTCGCCCAGCCACGAGTTCCAGGCCGTGCTCGACCACATCACCGGGGCGGCCGTGCCGGACGGCCGCTGACCACGCCGCGCCCCGCCGGGCCGAAGAAGTCATCGAACTTCCTTTCGGCCCGGCGCGTCCTCGGGACATGCGCCACTCCACCGCCGTCTCCACCCGCACCCTCGCCCTGCTCGGGGCGCTGGGACCGCTGCTGTTCACCGCGTCCTGGATCGTCTCCGGCACCCTCCAGGACGACTACGACCCCGGCCGGGAGTACATCAGCGCGCTCGCGTCGCTGACCGCGCAGGTGCCCTGGCTGGTCGCGGGCGGCATGGTCGCGGGCGGCATCTCGCTCGTGGCCCTCGCCGCGGCGCTGCGACGGGTCGGCACCGGCCGGCGCGCCGGGACGTGGGCGCTTGCCGGCGCCGGGGCCGCCATGGTCGCCGCCGGGGTCCTGCGCCACGACTGCTCCACCGCGCTCGCGGCCTGCGCGGCGGCCGGCCCCTCCTGGCACGCCGTCGCCCACGACGGGCTGTCCATGCTGGTGTTCGTCCTGCTCGTCGCCGCGCCGCTGCTGCTGCGCCTCGACCGCGGCGTCGCCGCGGCCGGCCTGCTCCTGCTGCTCGTCGTCGGCGCCGAGCCCGCCCCGGAGCTCGCCGGGCTCGTCCAGCGGGTGTTCGTGACGATCATGCTCGGGTGGACCGCCGTGCTCGGTCTGCGCGCCCTGGGGTGGACGCCGGCGCGCGCGTCGGAGAGGATCGCCGCGTGAGCGGGCTCGCCCTGGCGACCTCGGACCGAGACCTGGCGCGCGCCGCGCGCGCCGGGGACGTGGGCGCGCTCGGGCTGCTGCTGGAGCGCCACCGGGCTGCGCTGCACGCCCACGCCCTGCAGCTCGTCGGCCACGGGCCGCAGGCCCAGGACGCGGTGCAGGACACGTTCGTGATCGCCCTGCGCAAGATCGGCCAGCTGCGCGACCCCGCCACCGCGCCGGGCTGGCTGCACACCATCCTGCGCAACGTCTGCCTCACCGGGCTGCGCGCGCGCTCGGACGAGACCGGCCTCGAGCGCCTCGAGCTCGAGGCCGACCGCGCCGGATCGCCGGACGCCGCGCTCGAGCGCCTGGCCCACGCCGAGTGGGCGTGGGCGGCGATCGCACAGCTGTCGGAGCCGCTGCGGCTGGCCGTGATGCTGCGCTACTTCTCGGCGTCGAGCGGCTACGAGCAGATCGCCGCGATCTGCGGCGTCCCGGTCGGGACGATCCGCAGCCGCCTGAGCGAGGGCCGCCGGCTCCTCGCCGAGGCCCTGCTGGCGACCGCCGAGGCCACCCACGCGCACGCCGCCTCGCTGACCCGGGCCGAGACGCGCCGCCTCGAGGACGCCGTTGCCCACTTCGGCCGCACCGGCAGCCACGAGCGCTTCCTGGAGACCATGCCCCGCGACGTGGAGGTCGTCGTCGCCGACGCCGCCGTCCGCCTGCGCGGCCGCGACGCCCTGGCCGGCGCGCTGCTCGAGGACGCCGAGGCCGGCGTGGGCTTCGTCGTCACCGACGTGGTCTGCGGCCCCGGGATCACGATCCTCGAGGCCCGCTTCGTCAACCCCGCCGACGATCCGGACCACTGCCCGCCGGGCATCACCCAGGTGCACGTGCGCCGGGGCGGGGAGACCCCGCGCATGGTCTGGCATCGGGCGGCCCGGCCCGCAGAACGGGGACGGGAGCGACGGGACTCGAACCCGCGACCTCCGGCGTGACAGGCCGGCGCTCTAACCAACTGAGCTACGCCCCCGTGGACTGCGACGCGTGAGGATAGCGTGAGAAACGGGCCGCTCAGGCGCTGCTGCGGTCCCCTTGAGGAGATCTTGTGGGCATGACCAACCACCGCACCATCGTCAAGGGCGTGCTCGTCACCGGACTCGCCTCCATGTCGCTCGCCTCCCCGGCTCTTGCGGCCAAGATCGTCGGCGACAGCGGCGACAACCGCCTCACCGGCACCAACCGGCACGACTTCATCGCCGGCAAGCAGGGCAACGACGTGCTCGACGGCCTCGGCGGCCGCGACCGCATCGTCGGCGGGCAGGGCAACGACTCGATCAACGGGCGGCAGGGCAACGACCGCCTGTTCGGCAACGCCGGAGACGACACGATCCAGGGCTGGTCGGGCAACGACCGCATCCGCGGCAACGAGGGCAACGACACGCTCACGGGCGATGTCGCCAACGCCGGTGACCGCAAGTCGCGCGACCGCATCTGGGGCGGCCCCGGCACCGACACGCTCAACGGCGGCGACGCCCGCGACCGCCTGTTCGGCGGCGCCGACAACGACGCGGTCAACGGCCAGGCCGGCTCGGACTTCATGTCCGGCGGCTCGGGCGACGACGTCCAGCACGGTGGCCGCGGCGCCGACACGATCTTCGCCAACGTCGGCAACGACAAGACCTACGGCGGCGACGGCAACGACGAGCTGTGGGCCCTGACCCAGAAGGACACCGCGGCCGACGGCGGCGACTACGTCAACGGCGGCCGCGGCGCGGACACGATCCGCACGCGCGACCTCGAGCCCGACGTCGTCAACTGCGGCCCCGGCAAGGACACCGCCTTCCTCGACCCGACGGACGCCATCGAGGACGCCACCCCGAACAACCCCAACGGCTCCTGCGAGAACGTCCTGCGCGCGCCGGCCAACCCGGCCGACGCCGGCAAGGAGGACGCCCAGGAGACGCCCGCCACGGAGAACCAGCAGGACTGACGCACCCCTCGCGCCGCCGCCCTTCCGAGCGGCGGCGCGAGACCGTAGGGTCGTCGCCATGGCCCGCATCGGAGTGCTCACCGGGGGCGGCGACTGCCCCGGCCTCAACGCCGTGATCCGCGCGATCGCCCGCAAGGGGATCGCCGTTCACGGTCACGAGGTCTTCGGCTTCACCTACGGCTGGGCCGGGGTCCTCGAAGGGGAGGGCCGCGAGCTCACGCTCGAGTCGACCAGCGGCATCCTGCACCGCGGGGGCACGATCCTCGGCTCCTCGAGGACGAACCCGTTCAAGGCCGGCGGCCCGGGCGTCGACGGCGTCAAGGCCGGCATGGCGGCCCAGGGGGTCGACATGCTGATCCCGATCGGCGGCGAGGACACGCTCGGCGTGGCCGGCAGGCTCGCCGAGGCGGGCGTCCCCGTCGTCGGCGTCCCCAAGACGATCGACAACGACCTCGCCGGGACCGACTTCACGTTCGGCTTCCAGACCGCCGTGCAGATCGCCACGGATGCGATCGACCGGCTCCACACCACCGCCGAGTCCCACAACCGGGTGATGGTGGTCGAGGTGATGGGCCGCCACGCCGGCTGGATCGCCGCCTACGCGGGGATGGCCGGCGGCGCCGACGCGATCCTCGTGCCCGAGCGCCCCTACGACGTCGACCAGGTCTGCGACCACCTGCGCCGGCGTGCGGACGCGGGCAAGCGCTTCTCCATCGTCGTCGTCTCCGAGGGTGCGCTGGAGGCCGGGGCCGACCACGATGACGACGGCGCGCAGGTCGACGCCTTCGGCCACGCGCGGCTCGGGGGCGTCGCCGTCCGGCTCGAGCGCCAGATCGAGGAGCGCACCGGGTTCGAGACCCGGATGACGATCCTCGGCCACGTCCAGCGCGGCGGGACGCCGAACGCCTACGACCGCGTGCTCGGCACGCGCTTCGGCGTCGCGGCGGTGGACGCGGTCACGCGCGGGGACGTGGGGAAGATGGTCGCGCTGCGCGGGACGGACGTGCGCACGGTGCCGCTCGCCGAGGCCCTGGCCGAGCCGAAGCTCCTCGACGAGGAGCTCTACGCCACCGCCGAGGTCTTCTTCGGCTAGAGCTCGAACCAGACCGTGTTGCGACCGTCGTGGGCGACGCCCCACCCGGACGCGATGCGATCCACGATCAGCAGCCCGCGGCCGCCGACGGCGTGTGCGGGCGGCTCGACCGGCGCGGGCGCGTGGAACCGGCCGCCGCGGTCGGACACCGCGATGCGGACGCGCCCCCCGCGCCGCGAGACCCGCAGCTCGAGGCCGCCGTCGGGACCGTGGCGGACGCCGTTGGTGACGAGCTCGGAGACCAGCAGCTCCGCGTCCCTGAGCGCGTCGGGGCCGAGGTCGCCGCGCAGCCACGCCGCGAGCGCGCGGCGTGCCTTCCCGGGCGCGGCGTCGTCGCTGGGCAGCTGCAGGACGTGGTCGTCTGACCCGCTCACGCCGGTCGCTCCGCCGGGTCCACGAACGGCAGGCGATCGTCGAGGCCGGCGATCTGGAAGACGCGGGTGATGTGGCGCGGGCCGCGCACGACCGTGAGGGCGAAGCCCTGCTCGGCCGCCGAGCGATGGACCTCGACGACGGCCTGCAGCCCCGAGGTGTCGAGGAAGTCGAGCCGCCCGAGATCGAGCACGAGCCCCTCGCCGGGCTGGCGTTGCGCGAACGCCGCGTAGAGCCGCTCGACGTTGGAGATGTCGAGATCCCCCTGCGGTGTCACGAGGAGGCGGTCGGCGTCGTGACGGACGTCGACGGCCAGCGCGTCCCAGTCGTCCCCTGTCACCCGGCGAACATTACCTCCCCGGACCCGCTTCGAGCGCCGAGACGATCGACGCCGCGTCGAACGCCCCGCCGAGGCGGCGGCCGTTGGTGAAGAACCCCGGGGTGCCGGTGACCCCCGTCGCGATCCCGCCCTCGAGATCGCGGCGGACCTCGTCCTCGAACGTGCGCGCGGCGAGCTCGTCGCGCACCCGCCGGTCGTCGAGCCCGATGCGCTTGGCGTGGACGACGAGGTCACGCTCGGTGAGCCTGCCGCGGCCGGCGTAGAGCTCGTCGTGCATCGCCCAGAAGCGGCCCTGCGCCGCCGCGGCCTCCGACGCCTCCGCGGCCAGCTGCGCATGCGGGTGCAGCTCGGGGATCGGGAAGTGCCGGAAGACCAGCAGCAGCCGATCGCCGAGGCGCTCGCGCACGCGGCGGATGATCGACTGCGCCGCCGCGCAGTAGGGGCACTCGAAGTCGCCGTACATCACGAGGACGAGCGCGGCGTCCGCCGGGCCCAGCTTGTGGTCGTCGTCGCCGACCGGGACGGTGAGGTCGGACATGTGCGTCGAGGGTAGGCTCGACGGCCCGTGAGCGATCTCGAGTTCCTCCTCGTGCTGCTGATCGCCGCGACGGGGCTCGTCCGCCTCGCGGACCTGATCCGCGTGCCCTACCCGATCGTGCTGGTCATCGCGGGTCTGGGCATCGGCTTCCTGGACTTCCTCCCCAACATCGAGCTCGATCCGGAGGTCGTCCTGATCGTCTTCCTCCCGCCGCTGCTGGCGACCGCGGGCTACAACGCGTCGCCTCAGGAGCTGAAGGTGCTGTGGCGACCGCTGACGGTGCTGGCGCTCGGCCTCGTCCTGACCACGATGACCGCCGTCGCGGTGGTCGCGCACGCGGTCGTGGACGGGATGCCCTGGGCGGCCGCGTTCGTCCTCGGCGCGATCGTCGCGCCGACGGACCCGGTGTCGGCGATCGCGACGTTCTCGCGGGCGGGCGCGCCGGACTCCGTGCGGATGGTGGTCGAGAGCGAGGCGATGCTCAACGACGCCTCCGCGCTGACGGCGTTCCGGGTCGCGCTCGGCGTCGCGACGGGCGCGACGTTCGACGCCACGGACGCCGTCGGCGACTTCGTCGTGGCCACCGCCGGCGGCGTCGCGGTCGGCCTCGTCGTCGGCTGGGTCGTCGTGCGGATCATGTCGCGCTCCGCCGACTCGACGATCGCGATCATGGCCTCGGTGCTCGGCGCCTACGGGGCCTACGTGCTCGGGGAGGAGCTCCAGGTGTCCGGCGTCCTCGGCGCCGTGGTCGCCGGCCTCTACCTCGGCTGGCACTCGCACGAGGCGACCGACGCCGACACCCGGCTGAACTCGCACGCCTTCTGGAACGTGCTCGAGTTCATCCTCAACGCGCTGCTGTTCATCCTGCTCGGGCTGCAGTTCCCCGTCCTCGTCGACGAGCTGCGCAGCGGCAGGGACCTCAGCGGCCTCGTCGCCGGCGGCCTGATCCTGGCCGGGGTCGTGATGGCGGTGCGGATGGCCGTGCAGTTCGTCCCGTTCGCCGGCACGGGGGAGGACTGGCGCGAGCGCACGATGGTCGGCTGGGCCGGGATGCGCGGGGCGATCTCGCTCGCCCTGGCGTTGTCGATCCCGCTCGAGACCGCCTTCCGCGAGGAGATCATCCTGCTGACGTTCGTCGTCATCGGGGTCACCCTGATCGGCCAGGGGCTCTCCCTGCCGCTCGTGGTCAAGGCGCTCAAGCCGTCGGGCGAGCGCGTGTGGTCACCCGAGGAGGCGATCGCCCGGCTGGAGGCGGCCCAGTCGGCGCTGGACCGGCTGGAGGAGTTCGAGAAGGAGTGGGAGGGCGACGAGCTGCCACCGCCGGTCGTGCGCCTGCGCGAGCTCTACCGCGCGCGCTTTCGCATGTGCCAGGCCGCGCTCACCGGCGAGGGCCAGACGCGCCACAAGCTGGCCGAGACCCGCGTCCGGTACGGGACGCTGCGGCGGGAGCTGATCGCCGTCGAGCGGCGGGCGCTGCTGGACCTGCGTGCGGACGGGCGGCTGCGGCCGGAGGTGTTCCGCTCGATCGAGCGCGACCTCGACCTCGACGAGGCGCGGTTGCCGGCCTGATGCTGTTCGCCGAGCTCGTCGCGGTGTCGGACCGGGTGCGCGAGACGTCGTCGCGGACCGCGAAGGCCGAGGCGCTGGCCGCCGGTGTGCGGGCGCTCGCCGCCGTGCCGGAGGAGGTCGAGCCGGGTGTCGCGTTCCTCGCCGGCGAGCTGCTGCAGCGCCAGCTCGGGATCGGCTGGGCGGGGCTGCGCGACGTGCAGCCGCCGCCCGCGGCGGAGCCCGTCCTGTCGGTCGGGGAGGTCGCGGCGGCCTTCGATCGGCTCAACCGCATCGCGGGCCGCGGGTCGGTGCAGGCGCGGCGTGACGAGCTCGGCGCGCTCCTGACGGCCGCCACGGCGCCGGAGCAGGCGTTCGTCCGCGGCCTGCTCGGCGGTGGCCTGCGCCAGGGCGCGCTCGTGGGGTCCGTGACCGACGCGGTCGCCCGGGCCGCCGAGGTCCCCCTGGCCGTCGTGCGCCGCGCGCTGATGCTCGTGGGCGCGCTCCCGCCCGTGGCCGTGATCGCCCTGGCCGAGGGTCGCCCCGGCCTGGAGGCGGTCCGGCTGGAGGTCGGCCGGCCGATCGGGCCGATGCTCGCCGGGACCGCCGGGTCGGTCGCCGACGCGCTGGCCAAGGTCGACGGACCCGTCTACGTCGACGCCAAGCTCGACGGCGCGCGGGTGCAGGTCCACCGGGACGGGGACGCGGTCGGCGTGTTCACCCGCTCGCTCGACGACGTCACCGCCCGCGTCCCCGAGATCGTGGCGGCGGCGCGCGCGCTGCCGTGCACCTCGGTGGTGCTCGACGGCGAGGCGATCGCCCTGCGCGAGGACGGCCGGCCGCAGCCGTTCCAGGTGACCGCGTCGCGCTTCGGCTCGCGCGGGACCTCGGACGTCGAGCTGACCCTGCAGCTGTTCGACGTGCTGCACCTCGACGGCGCCGACCTGCTGGACGAGCCGCTGTCCGTGCGGGCCGCCGCGCTCGCGGACCTCGTCCCCGCGGCCGGGCGGATCGCCCGCGTGCTCGCCGACGGGGACGCGGCCGGCGCGGACGCGGAGGCGGCGCTGGCCGCCGCACTGGACGGCGGCCACGAGGGGGTCGTGGTCAAGGCGCTCGACGCGCCCTACGCCGCCGGCCGCCGCGGGGCGGGGTGGCTGAAGGTCAAGCCGGTCCACACGCTCGACCTCGTCGTGCTCGGCGTCGAGTGGGGCTCGGGCCGGCGCCGGGGGAAGCTGTCGAACCTGCACCTGGGCGCCCGCGCCGACGACGGCGACGGGTTCGTGATGCTCGGCAAGACGTTCAAGGGCCTCACCGACGCGCTGCTGGCGTGGCAGACCGAGCGCCTCCTCGCCCTCGCCGACGGCCCGACCGACGGCTGGCAGGTCCGCGTGCGGCCGGAGCTCGTCGTCGAGATCGCCATCGACGGCGTCCAGCGCTCGACCCGCTACCCGGGCGGCGTCGCCCTGCGCTTCGCCCGCGTCGTCCGCTACCGCGAGGACAAGACCCCTGCCGAGGCCGACACGCTGGCCACGGTGCGGGCCTTCCTCGGCTGAGCGGCCCTACCCGCGGCGGGCGAGCGCCGCGGCGATCCGGGCGCGCGCCTCGTCGCGCAGCGCGGCAGCGGACCCGAAGGCCGCCGGATCCAGCGGCTCGAGCACCTCCACGTGGGCGCGCACGTGGTCACGGAGGACGAGCGACTTCGTGCGCAGCGCCTCGCCCGTGCCGTGCACCGCGATCGGGATCAGCGGCACGCCCTGCTCGACGGCCAGCTCGAAGGCCCCGTCCTTGAACGGGCGCAGCTGCCCGTCGGTGGAGCGCGTCCCTTCCGGGAACATCATCACGGCGCTGCCGGCCTCCAGCAGCTCCCGGCAGCGGGCGAGCATCGCCAGCACCGACACCCGGTCCCCCCGCACGAGCGGGACGTAGCCGTTGAGCGTCATGCCCCAGCCGATGAACGGGACGCGGAAGTTCTCCGCCTTCGAGACCCACTTGAACGGCCGCCAGAGCCCGAACAGCACGAGGATGTCGATCAGCGACGCGTGGTTGGCCACGACCATCGCCGGGCCGCGCCACGGCAGCCGCTCGCGGCCCGTGACCCGCAGCGACCACAGCGGGTTGGCGTAGACGAAGACCGTTGCCCACAGGCACGAGTACTGGTGCACGAGGACCTTGCGTCGGTCCCACCACGCCGTGAGCGCCCAGACGAGCACCTGGCCGGTGAAGAAGACCGGCGCGGTCAGGACGATCGCGATCCAGTAGACGGCCGACAGCAGGCGCAGGCGCATCTCAGCGGGGCTCCGTGTGGACCACGACGTCGGCGATCGCGGGAGCGCGCCGGCGCACCTCGCGCTCGACCTCGGACGCGACCTCGTGCGCCGCGGCCAGCGCCGTCCCGGCCGGGACCGACACCGTCAGCAGGGCCACGAGGCGGCCGTCCTCGCGCCGGCGCAGCCGCAGCCCCTCCGGCGCCGCGCCGGTGCGCTCGCGCACCACGCTCGTGATCGCCTCCTGCTCGTCGCCGGTGTCGGCCGCGGACGGCTCGGCCCCGTCGCGCTCGCCGGCGAGCGGCTCGATGTGGGTGTGGATGACGGCCAGCTCGGGCTCGGCCGCGCGGATGGCGGCCTCGACCTCCGTGGCGACGTGATGCGCCTCGTCCAGCGACATCGCCGGTGGCAGCTTGAGATGCAGCGTCACCTCGGGGCAGCCGCCGACGGTGAGCACGCGGACGTTGTGGACCTCGTGCACGCGCGCGACCCCCGACGCGGCCGCGTGGACGCGCTCGCGGACGCCGTGCGCCTCGCCCGGCTCGACGTGGACGACGACGTCCGAGCGCGGCAGGTCCCGCCGGATGGCCGCCTCCACCGCGTCGGCGGCCGCGTGCCCCTGGGCGACAGCGGCGTCGGGCCGGATGCCGATCACGGCGTCCACGAAGTAGGAGCCCGCCGCCTCGCGCACCCGCAGGCGCCGGACCTCGACGCCGGGGGCGTCGCGCTCGATCGCCGCCTGGGCCGAGGCGGCGGCCGCCGCGGGCACGCGGTCCATCAGCACCTCGACGTTGCCGCGGGCCAGGCGGATCGCGGCTGCGATCACGAGCACGGCGACCACCAGCGCGGCGATCGCGTCCCCCTGCGCGAAGCCCGCGCGGACCGCGAGCAGGCCGATGAGGACCGCGACGGAGCCGAGCAGGTCGCCGCCGAAGTGCAGCGCGTTGGAGGCCAGCGCGGGCGAGTCGTAGCGGCGCGCCGCCCGCAGCGAGATCGTCGCGCGCGAGATGTCGATCGCGATCACGAGCACGAGGACGACGAGCGTGTACCAGGCGGCATCGACCACGTGCCCGTCCGCGCCCGTCAGCGCGCGCAACGCCTGCCAGCCGATGAACAGCGAGGCGAGGACGAGGAACGCCGCCTCGGCGAGCGCGGCGAGGTGCTCGGCCTTGCCGTGGCCGTACTGGTGCTCGGAGTCCGGCGGGCGGACCGCGACGCGGATCGCGAACAGCGTGAGGAGCGCGGCGACGAGGTCGGTCCCCGAGTGCAGGGCTTCCGCGACCAGGCCGAGCGACCCGCTGGCCAGGCCCGCCCCGAGCTTGAGCGCGACGAGGACGACTGCCGCGAGGACGGAGACCAGGGCCGTCCGCTGCTGCCCGGCGTGACTCTCGAGTTCCGCGGCCGACATGGGCCGACGGACCCTACCTCCCGACCGTCGCGCGGCCTACGCTGCAGAGCCGTGCCACGCCCCGCCATCGGTCTCTGCCTCAGCCAGGTGCGCGCCCGCTACGGCGCCTGGGACATGGATTCCGTCCTCCTGCCGCGCAACTACGTGGACGCGATCCAGGGCGCCGGCGCCCTGGCGATCCTGCTCGCCCCCGACCCGGCCACCACCGCCGATCCCGACGAGGTGCTCGACCGCCTCGACGGGCTGATCCTCGCGGGCGGCGTCGACGTCGGCGTCGACCCGGTCCGCGATGAGTTCGAGAGCGCGCTCGGCGTCCGCGCGCTGGAGCGCGACCTGCCGCTGCTCGCGATCTGCCGCGGGATGCAGGTCGTCAACGTCGCCCTCGGCGGGACCCTGATCGAGCACGTCCCCGACCTCGTCGGCCACGAGGCCCACAACCACGAGCCGGGCCAGTGGAGCGACCACGCCGTGCGCCTGACCCCCGGATCGGTCGCCGCGCGCGCGGCCGGGGACGTCGACCACCCCGTCAAGTCCCACCACCACCAGGCCATCGACCTCCTCGCCCCCCCGTTCGAGATCACCGGCTGGTCGGCCGACGACGAGCTCCCGGAGGCCATGGAGGTGCCGGGCAAGCGCTTCGCCCTCGCGGTGCAGTGGCACCCGGAGGCCGACGAGTCCTCGCGGCTGATCGCGGCGCTCGTCGACGAGGCCCGCGCGCGGTGAAGGCCGCCGGGGCGGGTGAGCCCGTCGTCTACAACGTCGAGCTGCGCAAGGACGGCTACGGGCACGACTCCGTCGTCTTCGCCTTCCCCTACCAGCCCGACGTCGTCGACGCCGTCCGCGCCGTCCCCGGCCGCCGCTTCGACTGGGAGGCGCGCGAGTGGTGGGCGCCGCGCGCCGACGCGACCGCCCCCTACGTCAAGGGCGTGCTCGAGCGCCACGCGAGCCTGACCGTCGCCCCCGACGTCGCCGCGTGGCTCGAGCGTGCGGTCACCGGCTGGGTCGGCCGGGTCAGCGCCGGACGCGTCGACGGGGCCGGCGCGTTCCTGCTGGACCGGATCGCCGGCGAGCTCGACGGCGTGCTCGCCGAGCGGGGGGCCGAGCGCGGCTCGCGCACCGTCGTCGCGTTCAGCCCGGAGGCCGCCCGCGCCATCGACGAGCTCACCGGCGCCCGTCCCGACCCGCGCGCGGCCCGCTGCATCCAGTCGCTGCTCGTCGGCCGCGACCCCGCGCCCGCGACGCTCTCCCTCGGGGCCGGGACCGTCGGGGAGCCCCGCTTCCGCCTCGACGTCAACTGGGACCCGGACGCGATCGGCGCCTTCGAGGCGCTCCCCGCCGCGGAGCCGCACGGCCGCACGATCCCGATCGATCCCTACCTCCTCGAGCCGCTCGAGCACTACCTGCGCACGTACGCCGTCGACGTCGCGGCCAACGCGCTGCTCGCGCTGCAGGACCTGCGCCGTGAGCACGACGCGGCGACGGTGGAGATCCGCCGCTCCCGCGCCCACGAGGGCCCGCCCCTGGCGTGCGAGGACCGCCTGGGCGGCGAGCTGCGGCCGTTCCAGCGCGCCGGGGTGCGCTACGCGCTCGAGGCGCGGCGCACGTTCATCGCCGACGAGCAGGGCCTGGGCAAGACCGTCGAGGCGCTCGCCGCGCTCGAGGAGGACGACGCCTACCCCGCCGTCGTCGTCTGCCCCGCGTCGCTGAAGCTCAACTGGGCCCGCGAGGCGGCCCGCTGGCTGCCCCACCGCGACGTCGAGGTCGTCTCCGGGGGCAAGGTCGCCCTGCGCCGGGCCGACATCACGATCCTCAACTACGAGATCGTCGCGCCACACGCCACGCGGCTGGCGGCCAAGCGGCCGAAGGCGCTCGTGCTCGACGAGTCCCACTACGTCAAGAACCCGCGCGCCAAGCGCACGCAGGCCGTGCGCAAGCTCGCCGGGAGCCTCGCCTCCGAGGACGCGCTGCGCCTCGCCCTCACCGGCACGCCGGTGATGAACCACCCGGACGAGCTGATCGCACAGCTGCGCATCCTCGGCCGGCTGGAGGACTTCGGGTCCGGCGCGAAGTTCGCCCGCCGCTTCCAGGGCGCGGGGGCGGAGGAGCGCATCCACTGGCACCTGCGCCGGCGCTGCTTCGTCCGCCGCCTCAAGCGCGACGTGCTCCCACAGCTGCCGGCCAAGCGGCGTGTCGTCGTCCCCGTCGCGCTCGACAACGAGCGCGACTACAAGCTCGCCCAGGACGACGTGATCGCCTGGCTGCGCGAGCAGCCGCTGGACCTCGCGGAGCTCGACGCGCGGATCGCCGCGACCCTGCGCGCCGAGCGGCTCGCCCAGCTCAACACGCTCAAGCGCCTCGCCGCCCGCGGCAAGCTCGGCGCCGCGCTCGCGTGGATCGACGACTTCCTCCAATCCGACGAGCCCCTGATCGTCTTCAGCGGCAACCGCGAGATCCAGGCCGCGCTCCTGCAGCGCTTCCCCGACGCCGCGCACGTCGTCGGCGACGACTCCGTGCAGCAGCGCGAGGCCGCGGTGCGCGCGTTCCAGGACGGCGGCGAGGGCGCGCCGCAGCTGATGGTCGCCGCCACCCGGGTCGGCGGCCAGGGCATCACCCTGACGCGGGCCTCCAACGTCGCGTTCCTCGACCTCGAGTGGACGCCCGCGATGCACGACCAGGCCGAGGACCGGGTCCACCGCATCGGCCAGGACGACGCGGTGACCGCCTGGTACCTCTTGGCGGCCAACACGATCGACGAGACGATCATCGAGCTGATCGAGCGCAAGCGCGGGATCGTCGGCGCGGTCACCGACGGCCGCCGCGACGAGTCCGAGTCGCTCGTGGAGGGCGTCATCCGCGACCTGCGCGACCTCAAGCCCAGGCGCCACCTGCGCGTCGCGTAGCTCGCCGAGCTAGATGAGCTGCGCGACGTCCTTGACCTGGGCGTAGTCGCCCGCGTCCCAGGCGGCCGCCTCGACCGGCAGCAGGTCGACGACCTCGCCGTCGGCGAGCTCGCGCTCGAGCACGTCCGCGACCGTCTCGGGCGGTTCCTCGCCGTCGCCGACGAGGACGAGCAGCCCGTGGTCGGGCCCGGCCCCGGTGACCTCGGCGTACCACGCCTCGCGCAGCGTGGGGGCGGTGGTGACGGCGGTCTGCAGGGCCTCGACCAGCGCCGTGGTCGGTGGGCGCCGCGGCGCGCGGACCTCGAAGCCGGCGTCGGGATCGGGCCCGGTCGGCGTGGCGGCCCCGAGGGCCCCGGCGGCGGCGATGCTCTCCAGCGCGCGCCGGTCCAGCTGCCCGGCGAACGGCCCGCCGGGGTTGAGCACGAGGCCGGCGTCGGCGGGGATGGCGGTGGCGGCGAGCTCGCGGGCGGCCAGGACGCCGAACCGGACGTCGTCGCCGCCCTCGAAGGCCTCGGCGGCCGCCGGATGGGTGAAGGCGACAAGCGCCTGCCGGCCGTCCTCCCCGGCGAGGCGCGCGGCGTACGTCTTGCCGCTGGCGGCATCGGCGACGAGGGGGACGAGCAGCTCGGCCGTGGCGAGCGCATTGAGCAGCCGGCGCTCGGCGGCGGTGTCGAAGCCGGCCTGTGCCGCCTCCATCGCCGCGAGCACGGCGTCTGCGCCCTGGGGCTCGGGAAGGTCCATGGCTCGACCGTAGCCGCCGCCCCGAGCGGGTACGCCCCACGCCATGCGCGTCGGCCTGCTCTCCACCGCCAACATCAACCACGCCGTGCTCGGCGGGGCCGCGGCCTCCGAGGGCGCGGCCGAGGTGGTCGCGGTCGCCTCTCGGGACGAGGCCCGTGCCCGGGCCTACGCCGACGAGCACGGGATCGCGCGCGCGCACGGCTCCTACGACGCGCTGCTCGCCGACCCCGAGGTCGACGCGGTCTACGTCTCGCTCCCCAACCAGCTGCACGTGGACTGGGCGATCCGCGCGGTGCAGGCCGGCAAGCACGTGCTGTGCGAGAAGCCGCTGACGCGCGACCCGGAGCGCGCCGCGGCCGCCTACGACGCGGCGGAGGCGGCCGGCCGGGTGCTGGTGGAGGGCTTCATGTGGCGCTACGCGCCGCAGGCCGTCCGGCTGCTGGAGCGCCTGCCCGAGGTCGGCCGCGTGCGGCTCGTGCGCGCGGCGTTCGCCTTCGGCGCCCGCGACCCCGACGACGTGCGCCTGTCCCCCGACCTCGAGGGCGGCGGCCTGATGGACGTCGGCTGCTACTGCGTCTCCGCCGCCCGTCTCGTGCTGGGCGAGCCCGTCGCGGCGTCAGGGCAGCGGATCACCGGCGGAGGCGGCGTCGACGTCCTCTTCGCCGGCGCGCTGCGCTTCGAGGACGACGCCCTCGCGATCGTCGACTGCGCGATGACCACGGCCAAGCGGGGGGCGCTCGAGGTCGTCGGCGAGGACGGCACGCTGACCCTGACCGATCCGTGGCACGGCAAGGACCCGCGGATCGAGCGCCGCGACGCGGACGGCACGCTGCTCGACACGGAGACCCCGCCGGCGGCCAACGCCTACGCGCTCGAGCTGCAGGAGCTCGCGGACGTCGCGGCGGGCCTGCGTCCGGCGCGCTTCGGCCGCGCGGACGCGATCGGCCAGGCGCGGGCGCTGGGGATGCTGCACGCGGCGGCCGGGGGATCCTGAGCGGCGGCGGTCAGCCGGCGACCACGCGGCCACGCGAGAGCAGCCCGGCGGCCGCCTCCGGTGCCAGCGGCCGCGCGAGCAGGTAGCCCTGCGCGTACTCGCAGCGGAGCTCGCGCAGCATGGCGAGCTGCCAGTCGGTCTCCACGCCTTCGGCGACGACGTCGATCCCGAGGTCGTGCGCGAGCCCGCAGATGGCCTTGACGATCTGGTAGGCGCCCTCGTCGGCGCTCATCGCCAGCACGAAGGAGCGGTCGATCTTGAGCGCGTCCCCCGGGAAGCCGCGCAGGAAGGTCAGCGACGAGGTGCCCGTCCCGAAGTCGTCGAGGTGCGCCTTGACGCCGGTGCGCCGATGGACCTCCTCCAGGGCGAGCTGCACGGCCGCGTAGTCCGACGCCGCCGCGGTCTCGGTGATCTCGAGGCGCAGCGCCTCCGCGGGCAGGCCGTGGTCGGCCAGCGCGGCCTCCACCTCCTCCACGAACCCCGGCTCGAGCAGCTGCCGGCCCGAGATGTTGACGGCCATCGTCAGGCCGGGAGGCGTCGACCCGAGGTTCCACTCCGCCAGCTGGCGACAGGCCTCGCGCAGCACGTGCCGGCCGAGGCGCTGGATCAGCCCCGTCTCCTCGGCGACCGGGATGAACTCGTCGGGCGCGACGACCGCGCCGTCGGCGTCCGTCCAGCGCGCGAGCGCCTCGAAGCCGCGCAGCTTGCCGTCGGCGGCGCGCACGATCGGCTGGTAGGCCACGTGGAGCCCGCCGTGATCGGCCTCCGTCAGCCCGCGGCGCAGCCGCGTCTCGAGCTCGAGCCGGGCGACGGCAGCCTCGTGCAGCGCGGAGTCGAACAGGGCGTGACGGCCCTTGCCCTCGGCCTTGGCGCGATACATCGCGGCGTCGGCGTCGCGGACGACCTCGCTGGGCGTCGCCCCGGGCGCGGCCAGCGCGATCCCGATCGAGGCCGACAGGTACAGCTCGCGGTCGGCCGCGGCGAACGGCGCCAGGAGCGCCTCCAGCACGCGGCGCGCGACGTGCTCGGCCTGGGCGTGCTCCTCGAGGTCCTCGAGCAGGACGGTGAACTCGTCGCCGCCGAGCCGCGCGACGGTGTCGCCGGGACGCAACACCGCGCGCAGCCGCTCGGCGACCTCGACGAGCAGGCGGTCGCCCACCCAGTGCCCGAGCGAGTCGTTGACGAGCTTGAAGCGGTCGAGATCGAGGAACAGGACGGCGGTCGACTCCGTCCCCGGCCGGCGCGCGTCGCGGGCCATCGCGTGCTGCAGCCGGTCCATGAACAGCACGCGGTTGGGCAGGCCGGTGAGGGCGTCGTGCAACGCGTCGTGCTGGAGCTGGTGCTCGGCCCGCTTGCGGTCGTGCACGTCGGTCAGCGAGCCGGCGATGCGCGTCGGGACCCCGTCGACGTCGCGCACGGCCAGTGCCCGCGAGAGCATCCAGTGCCAGTCGCCGGCGGCCGTCAGCATGCGCATCTCGCACTCGAAGTGCGACGTCTCGCCGCCGAGATGCTGTTCGAGGACCTCGCGCACGTTCACGCGATCGTCGGGGTGGACGAGGTCCCCCATCGTGATCCACGGGTCGCCCGGCTCCCAGGTGGCCGGGTAGCCGAGCAGCGCCTTCCAGCGCGCGGAGAGGTGGATCTCGTTGGCGGAGAGGTTCCAGTCCCAGACCCCGTCGTTGGACCCCGCCATGGCCAGCGCGTAGCGCTCCTCGGACTCGGCGAGCCGCCGGAGCGCGCGCTGGTGGCGCACGGCGTAGCGGATCGAGCGCTCGAGCGTGGCGGCGTCCATGTCGCCCTTGACGAGGTAGTCGGCGATCCCGAGCTCGGCCGCCTGCACGTCGATCGCGTGGTCGCGCAGGCCGGTCAGCATGATCACCGGGGCGTGGCGCTCACGCGTCAGGATCGCGCGGGCCACGTCGAGGCCGGTGTCGGCGCCGAGCCGGTAGTCGACGAGGTAGACGTCGTGCGGGCCGGCGTCCAGCAGCCGCCGCACCGCCGCCAGCGACGAGACGGACTCGACCTCGAACTCGACGGACTCGACCTGCGCGAGCATCGCGGTGGCGAGCAGGACGTCGTCCTCGTCGTCGTCGACGACGAGGACCCTGACCGGGGTGACGTTCACCGCAGCGCCGGCTCCGACGGCAGCTCGACGATCTCCAGCCAGTAGCGGGAGAACACCTTCATGACCTCGACGAGGCCGAGGAACGTGACGGGCTTCGTGATGAAGGAGTTCACGCCGAGGTCGTAGGAGCGCACGATGTCCTCCTCCGCCTTGCTCGTGGTGAGCACCACGACCGGGATCGAGCGCAGCTCCGGGTCCTGCTTGATCTGCTCGAGCGCCTCGCGGCCGTCCATCCGCGGCATGTTGAGGTCGAGCAGGATCAGCCCCGGCCGCGGCGCCGCCCCCTCGGAGGCCCAGCGCCCGCGGGCGTGCAGGTAGTCGAGCAGGTCGACGCCGTCCATGCAGAAGCGCAGGTCGTTGTGCAGCCGGGCGTCGCGCAGCGCGTCGCGCGTCATCAGGCGGTCGTCCTCGTCGTCGTCGGCGAGGAGGATGGTGATGGGGCTGGACTCAGACACCGACGGGCTCCTTGGCAGGCCGCGCGGCGGGTGCCGGCGGCTTCTCGCTGTCGGCCTCCGCCTGCTTGCGCGGCAGAGTGACCAGGAAACGGGCGCCCGCGTCCGGCTCGCCGGCGGCGACGATCGAGCCGCCGTGGCGCTCGACGATCTTGCGGCACAGGGCCAGGCCGATGCCTGTGCCCTCGTAGACGTCGCGGGGGTGGAGGCGCTCGAAGACGCGGAAGATGCGGTCGGCGTAGACGGGCTCGAAGCCGATGCCGTTGTCGGTCACCGCGAACGCGACGTGGTCGTCGTCCGGCGCCTCGGTGGTCTCGAGGGTGACGATCGGGGCGATCCCGGGGCGGTGGAACTTCAGCCCGTTGCCGATCAGGTTCTGCAGGAGCTGGCGCATCTGCAGCGGGTCGGCCTCCAGGGTCGGTAGGCCGCGGACCTCGACCTTGCCGTGCGTGGACTGCAGCTGGTTGTCGAGGTCGAGCGTGACCTCGCGGGCGATCTTGTTGAGGTCCAGGGCGCGGGCGGGCCGGGCGTGGGTCGTCACGCGCGAGAACCGCAGCAGGTCGTCGATCAGGGTCGACATGCGCGCGGACGCGTTGCGCATGCGGCGCAGGTAGTCCTTGCCCTCGTCCGGGATCGAGTCGCCGAAGCGCCGCTCGAGCTGGTCGCCGAACGTCTGCACCTTGCGCAGCGGCTCCTGCAGGTCGTGCGAGGCGACGGACGCGAACTGCTCGAGCTCCGCGTTGGAGCGCTTGAGCTCGACGTTGGAGCGCTCGAGGTCGGAGTAGGTCACCTCCAGCTCGTCGTAGGTGCGCCGCAGGTCGGACTTCGCGTGGGCCATGCGCCACGTGAGGGCCGCGGCGGCGAGGCCGGCCACGATCATCAGCGCCAGCAGGATCCACTGCTCCGGGCCGCCCGTCGAGGCGTACAGGACGCGCTCCGGTTCGGACAGGACGACCCGCCAGGTGGTCGCCTTCACGGGGGCGACCGAGTAGAAGCGGTCGTCGCCGTAGGCCGCGAGCTTGCGGTTGGCGGGGATCACGGCCTCGAGCGTCTTGTCGACGAGGCGCCCGGGGGCCGGCTGGCCCTTCGTGGCGCTGGCGATCACGCCGCCCGAGCCGTCGACGACGTAGGCGTGCGCCAGCTCCGCGCCCGGCAGGCCGGCGAGGTAGCCGCCGAGGAACGGCGCGAAGACCTTCGTGGGGAAGGCGCGGACCAGGACCCGCGTGCCGCGCGAGGTCTCCACGCGGCTGACGGACTCGATCACCGGGCCGGTCGCGGTGATGAGCGGGTCGGACCAGTTGAACTCCTCCTTCCCACGCAGGACGCGCAGGACGGAGGGCGGCAGGGCGGTGAGGCGCTCGACGTTGGCCGAGGTGGTCCCGGTCCCCGTGGCGAGCAGGTCGCCCCGGCCGTCGAACAGGGCGGAGTAGCTGAGCCCGCTGCCCCTGAACGCCTCGTCGAGGTCGGCGCGGTCGATGCCCGGCTTGCCGAGGCGCTCGGCGTTGGGCCCGCGGTTCTGGCGCGCGGTGATCGCGAACAGCGACGAGGTCAGCGACGCGGTCGTGACGGCCTTGTCGGTGAAGCGCTGCTCGGCCTGCTCGCGCTCGCCGGAGGTGGCGCGCACGATGACGACCGCGAACGAGGCCGAGACCGCCAGGAGGAGCGCGAGCATCGTCGCGAGCACGGTCCGTGGTCTGCGCATGGACCGTTGTTCGGCGTTCTGCGACGGAACTTTAGGTGCGTGCCCCGCCCGCCGATGGGGCGCCCCGGCCCGGGGTGCTACCGCGGGCGGCGCCGCGGGGCCCGGATGTCCGTGACGGTGCCCGCCGCGACCTCGGCCGCCATCCCGACCGTCTCCGACAGCGTCGGGTGCGGATGGACGCTGAGCCCGATGTCCTCGGCGTTGGCGCCCAGCTCGAGGGCCAGCACCGTCTCGGCGATCAGCTCACCCGCGCCGACGCCGACCACGCCTGCGCCGAGCAGCCGGCCCGACCCCGGCTCGACGAGCAGCTTGGTCGAGCCCTCCGGGCGCCCGACGCCGAGCGCGCGCCCGGAGGCGGCCCACGGGAACTTGTGCACCTCGTACTCGGTCCCGTCGGCCTTGGCCTTCGTCTCGGTCAGCCCCATCCAGGCGACCTCCGGGTCGGTGTAGGCGACGGAGGGGATCGCCTTGGCGTCGAAGGTGACGTCCTCGCCGGCGATCACCTCGGCCGCGACCTTGCCCTCGTGCGTGGCCTTGTGGGCGAGCATCGGCTCGCCGACGACATCCCCGATCGCGTGGATGTGCTTGACGTTCGTGCGCTGCTGCGCGTCGACGGCGATGAAGCCGCGGTCGTCGACCTCGACCCCCGCCTTGTCGGCGCCGATGCCGCCGCCGTTGGGACGGCGGCCGACCGCGACGAGGATGCGGTCGAACGTCTGGTCCTCCAGATCGCCGTCGAAGCTGACCTTCAGCCCGCGCTTGTTCGCCTTGACGCCGGTGACCGACACGCCGGTGTGCACGGCGGCGTAGCGCCCCTCGATCCGCTTGGCCAGCGGCTTGACGAGGTCCGGGTCGCAGCCGGGGATCAGCTGGTCGGCGAGCTCGACCACCGTCACCTCGGAGCCGAGGGCGTCGTAGACGGTCGCCATCTCGAGGCCGATGATGCCGCCGCCGATGACGAGCAGCCGCTTCGGGACCTCGGCGAGCTCGAGCGCGCCGGTGGAGTCCATGATCCGGTCGTCGTCCTCGGGGAGGAAGGGCAGCGACGCGGCGGCGGAGCCGGCCGCGATGATCGCGTGCTCGAACCCGACGGTCGTGTCGCCCACCTTGATCGTGTGATCGGACTCGAAGCTCGCCTCCCCATGCATGACGCGGACCTTGCGCTGCTTGGCGAGGCCGACGAGGCCGTCGGTGAGCTTGGTGACCGCGGAGTCCTTGAACGCGCGCACGCCGTCGAGGTCGATCTTCGGGGCGGTGAAGCTGAGACCGTGCTCGCCCGAGTCCGCGGCGTCGGCGATCACCTTCGCGAGATGCAGCAGCGCCTTCGACGGGATGCAGCCGACGTTGAGGCAGACGCCGCCGAGGCGCTCGTGGCGCTCCACGAGGACGACGTCGAGGCCCAGGTCGGCCGCCCGGAAGGCGGCCGTGTAGCCGCCGGGCCCCGCGCCGAGGACGAGCACCTGGCACGTCTCGTCCGCACCGGACATGTCGGGCGCGGGCTTGTCGCCGTCGTCGGGGGTCTCCTCCGGCTTGGGCTCGGCCTCCTCGTCCGGATCCGTGTCGGCCTGTGACGGCTCGTCCTCGGCCTCCGCGCCCTCGAGCTCGAGGATCGGCGTGCCCTCCGAGACGGTGTCGCCGACCTCCACGAGGAGCTTGGTGACCTTGCCCGCGCTCGGGGACGGGACCTCCATCGTCGCCTTGTCGGACTCGAGCGCGACCAGGGGATCCTCCGGCGCGACCTCCTGGCCGACCTCGACGAGGATCTCGACGATCGGGACGTCGGTGAAGTCCCCGATGTCTGGGACCTTGACCTCGGACATGGCTACAGCAGCACCTTTCGCAGGTCGGCGAGGACGCCGGACAGGTGGGTCGTGAAGCGTGCGGCGAGCGCGCCGTCGATGACCCGGTGGTCGTAGGAGAGCGACAGGGGGACGATCAGCCGCGGCACGAACTGCTCGCCGTCCCAGACGGGCTTCATCGCCGAGCGCGAGACGCCGAGGATGGCGACCTCGGGGGCGTTGATGATCGGCGTGAAGAACGTCCCGCCGATGCCGCCGAGCGAGGAGATGGTGAACGTCGCCCCGCTCATCTCGTCGCGCTTGAGCTTGCCCTCGCGGGCGCGGCCGGAGAGGTCGCGCAGCTCGCCGGCGATCTGCAGGATCCCCTTGGCCTGGGCGTCCTTGATCACCGGGACGAGCAGGCCGTTGGGCGTGTCGGCCGCGAAGCCGAGGTGGTAGCGCCTGTGCAGGATGAGGTGGGCGTCGCCGTCGAGCGACGCGTTCACCTTCGGGTGGGCCTTCAGCGACGCCACCACGGCCTTCATGAGGAGCGCGATCATCGTCACCTTGACGTCGGACTGCTCGGCGTTGGTCGCCTTGCGGAACGCCTCGAGCTCCGTGATGTCCGCCTCGTCGTGCTGGGTGACGTGCGGGATCTGCTGCCAGTTCTCCTGCAGGCGCGGACCGGAGATCCGCTGGATCCGCGTCAGCTCGATGCGCTCGGTGTCCTCGGCCGATCCGGCCGCACCGGGGGTGGCGGCCGCAGGGGGCGCCTCGGTCTCGGCCGGGGCGTTCGCGGCGGCCTCGACGTCCTCCTTGGTGATCCGGCCGCCGCGACCGGACCCCTCGACGGCCTGCAGGTCGACGCCCTCCGCACGGGCCAGGCGGCGTGCGGACGGGGACGCGTAGACGTGGCTGCCGGAGGCCGCCTCGACGGTCTTCGTCGCGGGGGCCTCGTCCTCCTCCGGCTCCGGCTCCGGGGCCGGCTGGTCCTCGGCCTTGGGCTCGTCTTCGGGCTCGGACTCGTCGGGCTCGGACTGTCGTCGGGCTCGGACGTGTCGTCGGCCTCCGCCTCGGGGTCGACGTCGGCCTGCTCCTCCCCGCCGCCGTCACCACCCTCCAGCTCCATGATCGGCGTCCCCTGCGAGACGGCGTCGCCGACCTCGACGAGGATCTTGGCGACCTTGCCGGCGCTCGGCGACGGGACCTCCATCGTCGCCTTGTCGGACTCCAGCGCGACCAGGGGATCCTCGGCGCTGACCTCCTGGCCGACCTCGACCAGGACCTCCACCACCGGCACGTCCGTGAAGTCCCCGATGTCGGGGACCTCGACCGTGGTCATCGCTGCCATGGTGCTGGGACCTCCGCGTCGATCTCGTACTGGGTGATGGCCTTGGCCGCATCGTCGTCGCGGCCCAGCGCGCGCAGCGCGGCCACGACGACCTGGTGGCGGTCGACCTCGAAGAACTGCCGCAGCCGCGCGCGCCAGTCCGAGCGGCCGAAGCCGTCGGTCCCCAGCACGGTGAGGTCGCGGTCGACGTAGGGCCGGATCGAGTCGCCGAACGCGCGGATGTAGTCCGTCGCCGCGATCACCGGGCCCGCGTGGCCCTCCAGCTGCTGCTGCACGAACGGGACGCGCTGCTTCTCGCCCGGATGCAGGCGGTTCCAGCGCTCGACCTCCATGCCGTCGCGGCGCAGCTCGGTGAAGGACGTGGCCGACCACACGTCGGCCGTCACGCCCCACTCGTCCTTGAGCAGCTCGGCGGCCGCTTCGACCTCGCGCAGGATCGTCCCCGACCCCATCAGCTGCACGCGCGCGTCCTTGCGGCCGCGTCCGCCCTTCCGCAGGAGGTACAGCCCCCTGAGGATGTGCTCGGCCACGTCCTCGCCCTCGGGCATCCCCGGGTGGACGTAGTTCTCGTTCATCACCGTGACGTAGAAGAACACGTCCTCCTGGTCGGCGTACATCCGCTGCATGCCGTGCTGGATGATGACGGCGAGCTCGTGGTTGTACGTCGGGTCGTAGGCGACGCAGTTGGGGATCAGCGCGGCTTGGAGGTGCGAGTGGCCGTCCTCGTGCTGCAGGCCCTCGCCGTTGAGCGTCGTGCGCCCGGCGGTGCCGCCGAGCAGGAACCCGCGTGCCCGCGAGTCGCCCGCCGCCCAGGCGAGGTCGCCGACCCGCTGGAAGCCGAACATGGAGTAGTAGATGTAGAACGGGATCATCGGGATCCCGTGGTTGGCGTAGGACGTCGCCGCGGCGATCCAGCTCGAGAAGGCGCCCGGCTCGTTGATGCCCTCCTGGAGGATCTGGCCGCTCTTGTCCTCGCGGTAGTACATGAGCTCGTCGCGGTCCTGCGGCTGGTAGAGCTGGCCGACCTGGCTGAAGATGCCGAGCTGGCGGAACATGCCCTCCATGCCGAAGGTGCGCGACTCGTCCGGCACGATCGGGACGACGCGCTTGCCGATCTGCTTGTCGCGCACGATCGTGGCCAGGATCCGCACGAAGCCCATCGTGGTCGAGATCTCGCGCTCGCCGGTCGGCTCGAGCTGGGCCTTGAAGCGGTCCAGTGCCGGGACCTCGAGCGGCTCCTTCGCCGGCTTGCGGACCGGCAGCCCGCCACCCAGCGCCTGCCGGCGCTCGCGCAGGTAGACCATCTCCGGCGAGTCGTCGGCCGGCTTGTGGAAGTCCTTGGCCTTGACCTCCTCGTCGGTGAGGTCGAGCTCGAAGCGGTCGCGGAACGCCAGCAGCGCGGCGTCGTCCATCTTCTTGGCCTGGTGGGCGATGTTCTGGCCCTCGCCGGAGGCGCCCATCCCGTAGCCCTTGATCGTCTTGGCGAGGATGACGGTCGGCTGGCCGGGGTGGTGCTGGGCGGCCGCGTAGGCGGCGTAGACCTTCTGCGCGTCGTGGCCGCCGCGGTTGAGCAGCCACACCTCGTCGTCGGAGAGGTGGTCGACCATGGCCCGCAGCGCCTTGGACGCCCCGAAGAAGTGCTCGCGCACATAGGCGCCGTTGCGGGACTTGTAGCGCTGATAGTCGCCGTCGACGGCCTCCTCCATCCGCGTGCGCAGGATGCCGTCCTTGTCGGCCTCGAGCAGCGGGTCCCAGCGGTTGCCCCAGACGACCTTCAGCACGTTCCAGCCCGAGCCGCGGAAGTCGGCCTCGAGCTCCTGGATGATCTTGCCGTTGCCGCGCACGGGACCGTCGAGGCGCTGCAGGTTGCAGTTGACGACGAACACGAGGTTGTCGAGCTTCTCGCGGCCGGCGAGGGCGATCGAGCCCAGCGACTCCGGCTCGTCCATCTCGCCGTCGCCCATGAACGCCCAGACCTTGCGGCCGGCGGTCTCGGCGAGGCCGCGGCCCTGGAGGTACTTCATGAAGCGCGCCTGGTAGATCGCCATCAGCGGGCCGAGGCCCATCGAGACCGTCGGGAACTGCCAGAAGTCCGGCATCAGCCACGGGTGGGGGTAGCTCGACAGCCCGGGTGCGTCGACCTCCTGGCGGAACTCGCGCATCTGGGCCTCGTCGAGGCGGCCCTCGAGGAACGCGCGGGCGTAGATGCCCGGCGACGAGTGGCCCTGCATGTAGACGAGGTCGCCGGCGTGCTCGTCCGACGGCGCGTGCCAGAAGTGGTTGAAGCCGACCTCGTAGAGCGTGGCGGCCGACTGGTAGGAGGCGACGTGGCCGCCGAGCTCGGAGGACTCCGCGTTGGCCTGCAGCACGAGCGCGATCGCGTTCCAGCGGATCAGCGCACGGATGCGGTGCTCCATCTCGAGGTCGCCGGGGTGCTGCTCCTCGTCCTCGACGCGGATCGTGTTCACGTACGGCGTGTTGAGCCCGATCTGCACCGGCGCGCCGAGCTGGCGGGCCCGGGCGGTCAGCTCCTGGAGCAGCTCGTTGGCCCGCTCAGGCCCGTCGTGCTCGAGCACGGCCTCCAGCGCCTCGAGCCACTCGCGCGTCTCGTCGGGGTCGATGTCGTCACGGACGGCCACGGGAGCTGTCCTCCTCGAAGTAGTCGGGGTACTGGTCATGGAGCTCCCCGAGCACGGACAGGACCATGCGCAGGTGGTGGCGAAGGGCGGCGTCGGCGGCGTCCGGGTCCCCGGCCGCGACGGCCTCGACGACCGCGTGGTGCTCGGTGACCATCTCGGCCAGGTAGTTGGGCTGGGGCAGCGAGAGGCGGCGGATGCGGTTCAGGTGGCCGTTGGCGCGGCCGGCCAGCGACCAGGCGACGTCGTGGCCGGACAGGTGGCACAGGGCGGCGTGGAGCGCGTCGTCGAGCGCGTAGAAGCCGTCGGGGTCGTTGTCGTCGCGCGCTTCGGCCTGGCGGTCGAGGATCCGCCCGAGCGCCTTGACGTCCTGGGGGGTCGCGCGCTCGGCGGCGATCCGGATGGCCGCGCACTCGAGCGACTCGCGCACGAACTGCGCGTCGCCGATCGCGGTGGAGGTGATCCGGGCGACGAAGGTCCCCAGCTGGGGGACGATCTCCACGAGCCGGTCGTCGCGCAGGCGCACGAGCGCCTCGCGGATCGGCGTGCGCGAGACGCCGAGGATCCCGGCCAGCTCGGCCTCGGAGAGGCGGCGGCCCGGAGCGAGCTCCAGCGTCACGATGGCGTCGCGCAGCGCGTCGTAGACGTGCTCGCGCGCCCGCACCGCAACTCGTCCACCGAGGGTCAGGGGCGTCACCGGGATGCTTGCATGGTAGTACTCACGGTGCCGAGTGTCACACGGTCGTCCCGGCGACGTCCGGGCGGGCACGTCTCGACGCGCCTGCGGCGGGGGGTCGCGGGGCCGACCCGGGGACGGCCCGGGGTGGCCCCGCGTGCCCGGGGTGGCCCCGGGGGTGGCGGGGGTGACCCGGGGTGACCCGGGGGTGGCGGAGGTTGACCGCACAGGATCCGGTCAGGCTCCGCCAGGGGTGGCGGAGGTTGCCCGCAGGGCCGATGGGGGCGCCCCGCGGGCGGTGGCGGGGGTGGCGGAGGTTGACCGCAGGGCCAATGGGGCGCCCCGCCGGTGGTGGCGGGGGTGGCGGAGGTTGTCCGCAGGCCCATCGGGGCGCCCCGCCGGTGGTGGCGGGGGTGGCGGAGGTTGACCGCACAGGATCCGGTCAACCTCCGCCACCCCCGGCGCGTTCGACCCGTGTAGGACCGGCGGCGTTCGTTTGTGTGGAAGGCCGGCCCCGCCCGGCTAGGCGGCGCGGCGGGCCTCGGCCTGCTCGGCTGCGGCGATCAGCCGGCGCAGCTCCGTGACGTCGATCTCGACGGTGTGGGCCTCGCCCTCGATGACCTCAGGGGCCGGCGGCGGCGGCGGGGCGGCCGCCAGGCCGGGAGCGGCGGGGGCGGCGGCGCGGGCCGGGTTCAGCGCCGGCCGGACCGGCTCGGGGGCAGGCTTGAGGCCGGCGTCGAACTCGACGCGCGTGCCCGACTCGCCCCACTCGACGGCGAAGCGGCCCTGCATGCGCGAGCCGAGCCACGCCACGACGAGCATCACGATGCCGACGCTGGTGAGGACGGTGCCGAGCGACCCGTCGACCCACAGCACGGCGGCCGCGATCAGCGCGGCGCCGAGGAGCGCGACGCGCACGCGGGGGCGCAGCAGCTGGCGGCCCGCGAAGCGCGACGCGGTGGCCAGGTGGTGGGGCAGCTGGGAGGGGCGGTCGGTTGGCGACGCGGGCGGCGGTGGCGGCGGCACGAAGCGGCCGTTGGCCGTGCGCGTCCCGTCGTCACCGGGGGCCGCAGCCGCTGCCGGGTTCCCGCTGCCGTTGTCGCTTCCGTTCGCCGCGGGGGTGACAGAAGCCATGCCCGTCGTGTTCCCGAACCAGAGGCCGGTCAGTCGTGTGACGTCGCCAGACGGTCCACCAGGCGCGAGGTTCGCCGCGCCGTGTCGGCTCGCGCCGCCGCGTCCGCAACCGTGCGCGACTGCCCGACGATCACCGTCGCCCGGCGCGCGCGCGTCATCGCCGTGTAGAGCATCTCCCGCCGCAGGAACGCCGCCCCCGCCGCGGGATGGGCGACGACGATGCCGACGGGCAGCTCGATCCCCTGCCCCTTGTGGACCGAGCAGGCGTACGCGAGCCGCAGCCCGCCGGCCTCGTCCGCCGGCAGCTCGACCTCCAGGCCGTCGGCGGTGACCGCGATGGTGTCGTCCATCACCGCCTCCAGGCGCAGGACCGTGCCGTTCATCAACCCGAGGTCGTGCAGGTTGCGGCCGGAGAGCATCAGCTTGTCGCCGATCCGCAGGCGCCCGCCGAGCACCGGCTCCCCGTGGGGGTTCAGCGCGGCTTGGAGCGCCGCGTTGATCGCATCGATCCCGAGTGGGCCGCGGTAGACGGGCGCGAACACCTGGATGTCCTCCAGCGTCGAGACGCCGTAGAAGCGCGGCAGGCGCTCGGAGACGAGGGTGACGATCTCGGCGAGCGCATCAGCCGGCGCCGCCCGCTCGACGAGGAAGAGGTCGCGCTCCAGCCCGTCGTCGGCCACGAAGGACGGTGGGCGCCCCTGGCGCACCTCGTGCGCGCCGCGGACGATCATCGACCCGGCCGCCTGGCGGAACACGTGCGTGAGCTGCACCGCCGGGACGAGGCCGGACCCGGCCAGCTCGGCGAACGGCTTGCCCGCCCCCACCGGCGCGAGCTGGTCCTGGTCGCCGACGAGCACGACGTGCATGCGCGGCCCGACCGCGCGCAGCAGCGCGACCAGCAGCTCGAGGTTGGCCATCGAGGTCTCGTCCACCACGAGCACGTCGCCCGGCAGCGGCGCGTGCTCGTCGCGTTGCGGCCCCTCGCCGGGGATCCAGCCCAGCAGCGCGTGGACCGTGGTGGCCTCGAGGTTCGTCGACTCGGCCACCCGCCGGGCGGCACGGCCGGTCGGGGCGACGAGCGTCACGTCCGCGTCGGCTGCGTGCGCCGCGGCGCAGACGAGCCGGATCGTGGCGGTCTTGCCCGTGCCCGGACCGCCCGTCACGAGCGACAGCCGGTGCGCGAAGGCGTTGACGACCGCCTCGCGCTGCTGCGGCTGGGGCTCGAGCGTCGTCGTCGCTGCCGTCGGCACGCGGTCGGCCGCGGCGCCGGCGCCGGGCGCCTCGGCGGGCCCGAGCCCGTCGGCCGCCACCGCGACGTCGGGCCCCGCGGCCAACGTCCGGGCGGGCGCGGCGGCGACGAGCCGGTGCACGCGCGTCGCGAGCTCGCGCTCGAGCGCCGCCGTCGCCGGCCGGTAGAGGAAGCCGTCCTCGAGCGTCACGGCGTCCGCTGTCGCGGCGTCGCGCACGAGCGTCACCGCGTCGAGGTCGCGCCCGAGCAGCCGGCGCGTGCGCTCGACCGCCTCCCCGGCGGGAAGGCAGGTCGAGCCGTCGCGCTCGGCCTCCGACAGGACGTGCACGAGGCCGGCGACCGCACGCTGGGGGCTGTCGGGGGGCACGCCGGCGGCGCGCGCGATCGTGTCAGCGGTGGCGAAGCCGACCCCGAAGACGCTCGTGAGCTCGTACGGGGACTCACGCACGACCCGGTGTGCACGCGGCCCGTAGTGCTTGTCCAGCCGCGGCACCAGCCACGCCAGCCCGTGCGGGCCGAGCAGCAGGTGCAGCGAGCGGACCGAGCGCAGCGCGTCCCACGAGCCGGCGGCGCGCGCGGCCTGGCGCGCGCCGAGGCCGGCGTCCTTGAACGCCCGCCGCGGGTCGGCGTCGATGACGTCCAGGACCCGCTCGCCGTGGCGCTCCAGCAACAGCCGCGCCCGCGATGCCCCGATCCCCCGCACGCGCTCGAGGTAGGCGCGCAGCGCGGCGTCCCCCGCAGGCTGCAGCGGCTGAGCGCTGCGCACCCGGACCTGAAGGCCGAACCGCGCGTTCTCCTGCCACGTCCCCGCGATCGCCACGCGCTCCCCCGCCTCCAGGTGCGCGACAGGGCCCACGAGGATCAGCTCGTCACCGTCCCGGTCCGCCTCCACCACCGCGAACTCGCCGTCCTCGGCGGCGAAGCGGACGCGGCTGACCTCGACCTCGTCCTCGAAGGTGGAACCGGGGGCCGTCACGCCCTCCAGTATCACCCCCACGCGGATAGGCTCGCCACCGATGAGCGATCTCGTCACAGGTGCGGACGGCCACGCGCGCTGTGGCTGGGGCGCCTCGACCCCGGACTACCTCGCCTACCACGACACGGAGTGGGGCCGGCCCGTCACCGGCGAGCGGGAGCTGTACGAGCGGATGACGCTCGAGGCGTTCCAGAGCGGGCTGTCGTGGCTGACGATCCTGCGCAAGCGTGCGGGCTTCCGCACGGCGTTCGCGGGCTTCGACCCCGAGGTCGTCGCGCGCTACGGCACGGAGGACCTCGCCCGCCTGATGGCCGACGCCGCGATCGTGCGCAACCGCCGCAAGATCGAGGCGGCGATCACCAACGCGCAGGCCTTGCTCGACCTCCACGACGCCGGCGAGACGCTCGGCGGTCTGCTCTGGGCCTGCCGCGAGGACGGGGCCGCGCCGCGCGCGTTCGGCGACGTCCCGGCGCAGACGCCGACGTCGAAGGCCCTGGCCAAGGACCTCAAGCGCCGCGGCTTCCGCTTCGTCGGCCCGACGACGCTGTACGCCGGGATGCAGGCCTGCGGCGTCGTCGACGACCACCTCGACGGTTGTTGGGTGCGCCCGGCCGTCGAGGCGGACCGCGCCGCGGTCGGCCGACGCGGCGACGGGCGCGGGGCGGCTAGCCCAGCGCGGCGTGTTTGACCGCGACGAAGGCGACGTAGTCCAGCGGCTCGCCCGTCACGGACAGGCGGTGCGTGTACTCGTGGCGCGCGACGATCTCCATCGTGCCGTCGGCCACGGCGCGCTTGACGAGCTGGGCGAAGCCGGACTCGTCGTTGTCGCCGACGAACTCGTCCTTGATGTTGAAGGCGATCAGCCCGCCGTCGGCGACGTGATCGAAGGCCGCGACGAACGCGGCCGTGGGGATGTCGCCGAAGCCGAGGGCCGCGACGAGCGACAGGGCGTTGAAGTCCCCGTCGCGCAGGCGGCGGACGTCGGCGTCGCCGAGCGCCGTGAGGTCCCCCACGACGTAGTCGTCGTAGACCCCGGGGCGGTCACGCTCGGCGGCGGCGGCGGCCTCCGGGAGGATGTCGCAGCCGACGACGTGGGCGGCGCCGATCCCGCGCAGCTCCTCGCCGACCATGCCGTTGCCGGCGCCGACGTCGAGGATGCGCAGCGGCGCGCCGTCGAGGCGCCCCAGCTCACCGGCGAGCAGCTCGGCGACCGTCGCCGGCGAGCAGCACTCGAGCTCGGTGGAGAACAGCTGCTCGTACAGGCCCGGCCGCGTGTAGATGTCCGCGTAGTCGTGGAAGCGGATCCGCCGCACACGACCGGCTTCCATGATCTCGCACCACTCGGCGTCCTGGGAGATCCCCTGCTCGTCGCGCTGCGGGAAGCGGACCGCGTAGGAGCGGCCTTCGATGGTGGTCGTCTGGTTCTCGGCGAGTGACATTCCTGCCCACCCTAACCTGAACGTCGTTCACTTGAACGTCGTTCAGCTCAGTCGTCAGGCTGCGAACGCCACCGTTCAGCCCCAGATCTCGTCGGCGGTCTCGACCACCAGACGCAGCTTCTCGGCCTCCTGCTCGACGGTGAGCGCGTTGCCCTCGACGGTGGAGGAGAACCCGCACTGGGGCGACAGGCACAGCTGATCGAGGTCGGTGTGCTGCGTCGCGGCCTCGACGCGGCGCTTGAGGTCGTCCTTGGCCTCGAGCTCGCCCGACTTGGTTGTCACGAGGCCGAGCACGACGACCTTCCCCTTCGGGAGGAAGCGCAGCGGCTCGAAGCCGCCGGAGCGCTCGTCGTCCCACTCCATGAAGAAGCCGTCCACGTCGAGCTCGTTGAAGAGCGCCTCGGCGACGAAGTCGTAGCCACCCTCGGCCACCCAGCTCGAGCGGAAGTTGCCGCGGCACATGTGGGTCGTGATCGCCATGCCGTCGGGCCGGCCGCGCAGCGCCTCGTTGATGTGGGCGATGTAGGCCTCGTGGAGGTGGTCGGCGTCGGCGCCCATCTCGGCGACCATCGCGCGCTGGGTGGGATCGTTGAGGTACGCGAGGCTCGTGTCGTCGAACTGCAGGTAGCGGCAGCCCTGGGCGCCGAGGCGGCGGACCTGCTCCGCGTAGGCGGCGGTGAGGTCCTCCCAGAAGGGGTCGAGGTCGGGGTAGACCTCGGGGTCGATCGCGGCCCGGCCGCCGCGGTAGTGGACCATGCTCGGCGAGGGGATCGTGAGCTTGGGGACCTGGGTCGGGTCCGCCACGTCCTGGAGGAACTCGAAGTCGTCGCCGAAGATCGTCTCGCGCAGCGAGATGCGCTCCTTGATCTCCATCGCGGCGGGGGTGAACTCGATCTCGCCGTCGGCGTTGCGGAACTTCACCGCGAGGTCGCCCGGCGCCTGCGTGACGCCGCCGAGGCGGTAGATGAAGTCCATGTGCCAGGACGCGCGGCGCAGCTCGCCGTCGGTGACGGTCGACAGCCCGGCGTCGCGCTGGAGGCGCACGACGTCGCGGATCGCGTCGTCCTCGACCGCCTGGAGCGCGGCGTCGTCGATGCGCCCGGCGGCGTGGTCCTCACGGGCGCGCAGCAGCTCGGGCGGGCGCAGCAGCGAGCCGACGTGGTCGGCGCGGAAGGGCGGCGTGTCACGGAGGCTCATCCCGTCCGCCTACCCGGCCCGGCGCGACGCGACGCGACGCACCCGAGCCGGTCGGGACGCCCTAGGCGGTCGAGACCTGGGTCGTGCGCATGCGGCGCACCTCGCCCCAGGTGAGCAGCCGGCCGGCACGCGGGTCCCACACCTTCAGGCGCGTGGCCTTCAGCCCGTTCCAGAACGTCAGCACCGGGACGTCGCGGAACAGGTCGATGTCGTCGTGCGCGGCCTGGAGGTTGTAGTTCGGCACGCGTGACGACAGGTGGTGCACGTGATGGAGGCCGATGTTGCCGCTGAAGAACTGCAGCACCTTCGGGAGCTTGAGGTAGGAGGAGCCGCGCAGCGCGGCGTCGGCGTAGCTCCACTCCCCGTGCCCCTCCCAGTAGGTGTCCTCGAACTGGTGCTGGACGTAGAAGAGGTAGACGCCGGAGATGCCCGCCACGGCGGCCGTCGGGCCCTGGACGAGCAGGAACGTGTCCCACCCGATGAGCAGGCACAGGCCGCCGATCAGCACGAGGAGCACGGCGTTGGTGACCCACACGCTGCGGCGGCTGCGCGGACGGGCGCTGGACTTGACGAGGCGCGGCTGGATGATCAGGGCCCAGATCCAACCGAGGCCGAGCATCACGATCGGGTTGCGGAACGTCCGGTAGGCCCAGCGGCCCTTCCAGTCTCGCGCGAGGTACTCGTCGACCGTGATCGTCTCGACGTCGCCGGCGCCCCGGCGGTCGAGGTCACCCGCCGACGCGTGGTGCATCGCGTGGTCGTGGCGCCAGGCCTGGAACGGGGTGTAGACGAGCACGCCGGTGACGGCGCCGACGATGTGGTTGAGCCGCTTCGTCGACATGTAGGAGCCGTGCGTGCAGTCATGGAAGACGATGAACGTGCGCAGGAGAAAACCCCCGCCCAGCACGCCGACGAGGAACGTCCAGACGTAGGGGACGTCCGCGCGGATCATCAGCCACATCACGACCGACAGCGCCAGGTACGGCACCGCGGAGGTGAACAGGCCGAGGACGCTCTTGCGCGTGTCCGGCTGCGCGTACGGCGCGATCAACGGCTTCCAGGGGGCACCCTCGCTCATGAGGTCGGCGAGCCTAATGGTTCTCGGGCCGGATTGGTGGCTCTCAGGCGACTCCCAGGCCGCGCGCAGTCAGGTGGCAGGCCTCGCGGGCAGGGTGGCTGCATGCTCCGCCGCCGCTACGACTGCCGTGGGAGGGCCGACGCCCTCGCGCCGCGGCGTAGCCTTCCGATCAGAGGATCGCAGCCATGACCACGTCCCCACCGACCCATCGCATCCTCGTCGTCGACGACGAGCCGAACATCGTCGAGGTCGTGTCGATGGCCCTGCGCCACCACGGCTTCGAGATCGCCGCGGCCGGGACGGGCAACGACGCCCTCGCCGCCGCCGGCGAGTTCGATCCCGACCTCATCGTCCTCGACGTGATGCTCCCCGACATGGAGGGCTTCGACGTCGCCCGCCGCCTGGGCGCGAAGGGCTCGCGCGTCCCGATCGTCTTCCTGACCGCGCGCGACTCCACCGACGACAAGGTCCGCGGCCTCACGCTGGGCGGTGACGACTACGTCACGAAGCCGTTCAGCCTCGAGGAGCTCGTCGCTCGGGTGCGCACCGTCCTGCGCCGCTCCGGCCTGACCGGGCCCGAGACGAGCCGCCTCGCGTTCGAGGACCTCCAGCTCGACGAGGACACGCGTGAGGTCACGCGCGCCGGGCGCGAGATCGAGCTCACGCAGACCGAGTACCGGCTCCTGCGCTACCTCATGCTCAACCCGCGCGTCGTCCTGACCCGCGCGCAGCTCCTCGAGCACGTGTGGGAGTACGACTTCGGGGGCGACGCCCGTGTGCTGGAGACCTACGTCTCCTACCTGCGCAAGAAGCTCGACGGCGAGGGCGAAGCCTCGCTGATCCGCACGGTGCGCGGCGTCGGCTACGCGCTGCGCGCGCCCCGCTAGGCCATGGCGTCGCTGCGCAGCCGCCTGCTGCTGGCGGTGATCGGGATCACCGCCGCGGGCCTGGTGCTGCTCGCGGCGATCGTCTACCTCGAGCAGCGCTCGTTCCTGCTCGACCGCGTCGACCAGCAGGCGCAGGCCGCCCTGTTCCCGGCCGTCTCGCGCATCAACGACACCGACGGGGACGGACCCGGATACGGCGGTCCCGGCGGCCCCGGACCCGACCGGGCCGTCCCCGCCGGGACCTGGGCGGCCGTCTACACCCCGTCCGGCGTCCGCGCCAGCGACCCGGTCGTGCTCGGGCTCTACCGCGGCCAGACCCGGCCACCTGCGCCCGACATCGGCCGCGAGGACCTCGGCGACGGCGCCCGCACCGTCGCCGCCGTCTCCGGGAGCGGCCGCTACCGGGTGATCTCCCAGCGCGACCGCTTCTCCAACGCGCGCATCGTGATCGCCGTCCCGCTCGCCGACACCGACCAGACGCTGAGCCGGCTGCTCGTCGTCGAGGCCCTCGTGATCGGCGGGGTCCTGCTGCTCATCGGCCTCGGCGCCTGGGTCGTCGTGCGGGTCGGGCTGCTGCCGCTGGACCGGATGGGCCACACCGCCGGCCGGATCGCCGGCGGGGACCTCTCCCACCGCGTCGCCGACACCGATCCGCGGTCGGAGGTCGGCCGCCTGGGCGGGTCGCTGAACGCGATGCTCGACCGGCTGGAGGAGGCGTTCTCCGAGCGCGAGGCCTCCGAGGCGCGCCTGCGCACCTTCATCGCCGACGCCTCCCACGAGCTGCGCACGCCGCTGACCTCGATCCGGGGCTACGCCGAGCTGTACCGGATCGGCGTCGCCCGCGGCGAGGCCGACACGGCGCGCGCGATGCAGCGCATCGAGGAGGAGGCCACGCGCATGGGCGTCCTCGTCGAGGACCTGCTCACGCTCGCGCGCCTGGACAGCGTGGAGGAGGTCGCCCGCGCCCCCGTCCACCTCGCCCCGCTGGTGCGCGACGCCGTCGACGACGCGCGGGCGAGCGCCCCCGAGCGTGAGATCGCCGTCGACGCCGCCGACGCCGGCGTCGTCAGCGGTGACCGCGACGGCCTCCGCCAGGTCCTCGCGAACCTGCTGCGCAACGCGCTCGTCCACACGCCCCCCGGGACACCGATCGAGGTCGGCGTGCACCGGGAGGCCGGCGCGCTCGCGCTGACCGTGCGCGACCACGGGCCGGGCCTGCCCACCGACGACGGTGACGCGCTGTTCGAGCGCTTCTGGCGCGCTGAGGGCGGCCGCGAGCGCGGCAAGGGCGGCGCCGGACTGGGCCTCGCCATCGTGGCCGGGATCGTCGACGCCCACGGCGGGACGGTCGCGGCCGCCAACGCCGACGACGGCGGCGCGATCTTCACCGTGCGCCTGCCCGCGGCCGCCGAGTCTCAGACTCCCCTCAGGTCCTCCTAGGGACGGCGACAGCGCCGGCAGCGAGCATGCCGCTCATGTCGACGAGCGCCACCCTCCCCCACACCGTCCCGGCCCGGCCCCGCGCCGCCGCGGCCCCGCCGCTCGTCGAGATCGTCATCCCCGTCTTCAACGAGCAGGAGGCGCTCGAGGCGAGCCTGCGCCGCCTCCACGCCTTCCTCTCGCGCGAACTGCCGTTCTCCTGGCGCATCGTCGTCGCCGACAACGCCTCGACGGACGCCACCCCCGCCCTCGCCGCCCGCCTCGCCCGCGAGCTGCCGCACGTCGGCCACCTGCGGCTGGAGCAGCAGGGCCGCGGGCGTGCGCTGCGGATGGCGTGGGCGGCGAGCCCGGCGCGCGTCGTCGCCTACATGGACGTCGACCTCTCCACCGATCTGCGCGGCGTGCTGCCGCTGCTGGCGCCGCTGGTCTCCGGCCACTCCGACCTCGCCATCGGCACCCGGCTGGCGCGCGGCGCGCGCGTCGTGCGGGGCCCCAGGCGCGAGCTGATCTCGCGCTCCTACAACGCCCTCCTCCACACGGTGCTCCGTGCGCGCTTCAGCGACGCGCAGTGCGGCTTCAAGGCCGTCCGCGCCGACGCGCTGCGCACGCTGCTCCCGGACGTGCGCGACCAGGAGTGGTTCTTCGACACGGAGCTGCTCGTCCTCGCCCAGCGCCGCGGCCTGCGCATCCACGAGGTCCCCGTCGACTGGGTCGACGACCCAGACTCGACCGTCAAGCTCGCGGCGACGGCGTGGAAGGACCTCCGGGGCGTCGCGCGCATGGCGGCGGCCGGCCCGGTCGCGCGCTTCGCCGCCGTCGGCGTCGCCTGCACCCTCGCGTTCGCGCTGCTCTACCTCATCCTGCACCCGGCGCTCGGCGCCGTCGCGGCGAACGTCGTGGCGCTCGCGGTCACGGCCATCGCCAACACCGCGGCCAACCGCGCCTTCACGTTCCGGGTCCGGGGTCCGGCGGACCTGGGCCGCCACCACGCGCGCGGGTTCGTCGTCTTCCTCCTCACCGTCGCGCTGTCCACCGGCGCGCTCGGGGTGCTGCACGGCCTCGATCCCACCCCGGCCCGCGGGATCGAGCTCGCCGTCCTGATCGGCGCCTCCCTCGTGGCGACGGTCACCCGGTACGTGGCCATGCGGACGTGGGTCTTCACCCAGGGCCGGCACGCCCGTGGCGGCGTCGCGGGCGTGCCGCTCACGGGATGTCGATGAGCACCTTGCCGACCGTCCCCGCCTCGACCGCGTCGTGGGCGGCGGCGGTCTGGTCGAGTCCGAACCGGGTCAGCGGCAGCGTCTGCAGGTCGGGGAGGGCCTCCACGACCACCGCGGCGGCACCGGCGAGCGTGTCCGCCGGGACGCCGTAGAGCAGCACGAAGCGCAGGACCGCGTTGGCGGTCATCAGCTGACGGACGGCCGGGAACGTCAGGTCCCCACCCGGATCGGCGTAGGTGACGATGGAGCCGCCGGGCGCCAGCACCGCGAGGTCGAGCTCCCGGTTGTGGGCCAGGTCGACCTCGACGATCCGGTCGGCGCCGTCCGGCAGCGCGGCCCGTACCTGATCGGCCGCGTCGGCGTCGGTGTAGGTGACGACGGCGTGCGCGCCGGCGGCGCGAGCGAGCTCGCCCTTCTGCGGCCCGCTGACCGTCGCGACCACGTGGGCGCCCTGACGCACCGCGAGCTGGATCGCCATGTGCCCGACCGCCCCGGCCCCGCCCGCGACGAGCACGCCGAGGCCGTCGATCGGGCCGTCCGCGGTGAGGCAGTGCTGGGCCGTCAGGGCCGGCACCCCGAGCGAGGCGCCGAGGTCGAAGCTCGCGTCGTGGAGGGGGACCGCGCGGCGGCTGTCGAGGACCGACCACTGCGCCGCGCTGCCCCAGGGGGAGCCGAACGCGTTGAGGTAGGTCCACACGCGCTCGCCGACGCGGGCGGGGTCGACGCCGTCGCCGACCGCGTCGATCGTCCCCGCCCCGTCCTGGTTGGGGATCTGGAAGCCGGCGTCGGAGACGCCGCCGGTGGCGCCGGCGCGGGACTTCCAGTCGGTCGGGTTGACCCCGGAGACCGCCATGCGCACCCGGACCTGGCCGGGCCCGGGCGCGGGCGCATCGACCTCCTCGACGGCGATGACGTCGGAGGGGCCGGTCTGGGTGTAGCGCGCGGCAAGCATGCCCGAGGGCTACCCGATCGACGGGTGCGCACCGTCCTGGGGCGTCGCGAAGACGTCACCCTCGATCAACTCGATGCGGTACCCGTCGGGGTCGGCCACGAAGGCGATCAGCGGCAGGTCGTCGCGGCCGCCGGGGTGGAACGCGGGCTTCTCCGGCTCGACGCCGACCGTCTCCTTGAGGTGCACGAGCATGCCCTCGAGGTCCTGCACCGTCATCGCGAAGTGGTTGTAGCCGTCGCCGAGGTCGTAGGGCTCCTCCCGGCCGACGTTGACGGTCAGCTCGAGCAGGTCCCCCCCACCCGGCAGGCCGAAGTAGACGTTGTAGGCGGACTCGAAGTTCAGTCGCCCGCGCTCCTCGAAGCCGAGCGCCGCGTAGAAGCGCGCCGAGGCGTCGATGTCACGGACGCGGACGCAGGTGTGCGCGAAGTGGTTGGGCATCGGCGCAGGATGACACCCGGTGCGCGCCGCGGGTCATCCGCTGACGCGCGGCTGCGGCGGGCCCTCGAGGGGCGAGTCCTCCTCCGGGCGGTAGAGCGCGAGGTCCTCGAGCCGGCGAGCGAGGGCGAGGTCCTTGCCGGTCACCGTGCCGCCGGCGTCGTGGGTGACGAGCCTGACCTTCACCGCGCCGTAGGAGACCTCGAGATCGGGATGGTGGAAGGCGGTCTCGGCGGCGAACCCGATCGCGTTGACGAGCATCAGGGTCACCGGCCAGCCCGTGGTCTGGAAGGTGCGGACGATGCCGCCGTCCTCCTGCTCCCACGCGTCGAGACCGGCGGCCTGCAGCTGCTCCGTGGTTCCCATGTCGGGGATGATGCCCCCATGACGACGCCGAGCATGCGCGAGCGGCTCGGCCGCGGACCGGACGCCACCGCGGTGCTGCTCGCGCTGCGCGCGGACCCGCATCCCGTCGCGCTCGTCGGGTCGTGGGCGGCCGGGACCGCCGTGGTGGCCGCCGCGCCGGTGCGGGTGGCGCGCGGCGCGCAGGCGGTGTGGGCGGCGCTGGCCGAGCCGCACGTCGTCGCACCGGGGGACGCGACGGTCGGCGGTGCGTGGATCGGGAGCCTGGCCTTCGGGCTCGGGGCGACGATCGAGTCCCTTGATCCCCCGCCGCCGCGGCCCGTCCCGGGCCCCGACGGCTGGCTCGGCTTCTACGACCACCTGCTCCTGCGCGACGCCGATGGCGTGTGGTGGTTCGAGGGGCTCCCGGCGGACGCCGCGCGGGCGGACGTCCTGCGCGAGCGCCGCGAGGAGCTGCGCGAGCGGCTGGGGTTCGGCGGGGCGACCACGCCCGGCTCGACGGGGCGTGGAGCGGCTGGCGAACCGCCGGGGTCCGTGGCCGTGACCACGTCCCGCGCGGGAGGACGTGGTGCGGAGGACGCACCGCGGGCGGCGGCGGGTGACGCGCGGATCGTGGACGCGCGCATCCGCGCGCCCGGGTACGCCGGGCACGCCGCGGCGGTCGCGGCCGCGGTCGAGGCGATCGGCGCCGGCGAGGTGTTCCAGGCCAACCTGTGCCTGCGCGTGGAGGGGCGGCTCGAGGGCGCGGCGATCGACCTGTTCGCGCGCACGGCGCGCGCGACGCACCCGGCGTTCGGGGCCTACGTCGACGCGGGCGAGCGCCAGCTCGTGTCCCTCTCCCCGGAGCGGTTCCTGCGGCGCGAGCGCGCCACCGTGGTCGCGACCCCCATCAAGGGCACGGCCGCGGGGGACACGGACCCGGCGCACCTCGCCGCATCGGCCAAGGACCGCGCCGAGCACGTGATGATCGTCGACCTGATGCGCAACGACCTCGGACGGGTGTGCGCGTTCGGGACGGTCCGCGCCGATCCGCAGCCCCGCGTGGAGGCGCACCCGGGCGTCTGGCACCTCGTCTCCGACGTGCGCGGCCGGCTGCGCGACGGCGTGACCGACACCGACCTGCTCCGCGCGACGTTCCCGCCCGGGTCGGTCACCGGCGCCCCGAAGGTGCAGGCGCTGCGGGTCATCGCGCGACTGGAGGCGACCGGTCGGGAGGCCTACACGGGCGCGATCGGCCTCGTCTCCCCGCTGGCGGGCCTCGAGCTCAACGTCGCGATCCGGACCTTCGAGGTGGCCGGGGATCGCGTCTGGCTCGGTGCGGGCGGCGGGATCGTCGCCGACTCCGATCCGGCGGCCGAGACCGTGGAGGCCTGGCGCAAGGCCGCGCCGCTGATCGCCGCGGCGGGCGGCGAGCTCGCGCCGCCCGCCGGCGCGGTGCGGGCGGGCGCCGGTCCCGTCCCCCTCGCCCCCGGGCCACGCCCGGACCCCGGGCGGGGGGTGTTCGAGACGGTGCTCGTGCGCGACGGCGTCGCGGTCCGGCTCGAGGCGCATCTGGCCCGGCTGCGTGCGAGCGTCGCGGCCGTCTACGCCGCCGAGCTCGACGTCGACGCCGTGGCCGCCGACGTCGGCGGCACCCTCGCGCGTCTCTCGACCGCCGGGGCCGCCGGCGCGCGGCTGCGGATCCGCTGGACGCCGGTCGGCGGCGTCGCGCTGCAGCTCGCGCCGCCCGGTCCAGCACGCGACGCGCCGGTCGCCCTCACGCCCGTCGTCCTCCCGGGCGGCCTCGGCGCGCACAAGTGGGCCGACCGCGCGGTGATCGGCGCGACGCCCGGGACGCCGCTGTTCCTCGACCTCGACGGCGCCGTCCTCGAAGCCGGGTGGGCGACCGTGTGGGTCCTCGAGGGCGACCGACTCGTCACGCCGCCCGCGGACGGCCGCATCCTGCCCGGCGTCACCCGCGCGGCGCTGCTGGCCGCTCCGGGCCTCGCCACCGCCGAGGCGCCGCTGGACCTGCAGCGGCTGCGCGACGCGGACGCCGTCCTGCTCACCGCCGCCGTCTCACTCGCGGCCGAGGCGACCCTGCCCGGCGGCCGGCCGCCCGGCGCGGGACGGGACCTCGTCTCCCGCCTCCGTGCGCTGCTCAGCGACCCATCCGGCGCAGCCCGATGAGGGCCAGCGCGCCGAAGCCCAGCAGCATCCCCGCCAGCGCGGCGACGCCGGGGAGCGTGTGGGCGAGGCTCGGCTCGATGCCCGAGACCGTCGCCTGGCGCCCGAGCTCGAGGACGTGGGTCACCGGGTTCAGCCGCGCGGTGTCGGCGAGCCAGCCGTTCAGCAGCGGCTGCGGCGTGTAGGCCGTCGACAGGAACACCCCGAGGAACACGCCCTGCTGCATCAGCGGTCCGGCCTGCTGGGTCCCGAACAGCACCGCGAGGAAGATCCCCCACAGCGCCGCCACGGCGCAGAACGCGGCCGCCGCGACGTAGAGCGCGATGACCCCGACCACCCCGCCGGGCAGCTCCGCGCCGAGCGCCAGGCCGACGACCAGCACGACGGTGGCCGGGACCATCGACCGGCTGATCGCGCCGAGGATCGGCCCGAGCAGCAGCACGGGCCGCGGGACCGGCGCGACGAGGAAGCGGTCGAAGAGCCCCTGCTCGATGTCGCGAGCGAGGTTCGATCCCGTCGCGGCGCCGGCGAAGCCCGCCCCCTGCAGGACCGACAGCGGCACGATCCAGGACAGGTAGGAGTCGGTCGGGAAGCCGTCGAGGCCGACCAGGCGGCTGAACTGCCCGCTCATCCCGAGCAGGAAGATGACCGGCGCGATCGTCGCCGGCAGCAGCGCGCCGCGCACGCGCAGGACCTCGTTGAGCGACCGGCGCCACAGCGCCCCGACGACGAGCGCGCTGCTCATGCGGTGCGGATCCGGTCCTTGAGGGCCAGGGTCGCCAGGCCGGTCGTGGCCACGGCCAGCACGCCGGCGGCCAGCAGCCCGAGCCACGGGTCACCGAGCGACGGGTCGCCCGTCAGCAGCGAACGAATCCCCTCCACGACGTAGGTCAGCGGGTTGAACGCGGCGATGTCGCGCAGCGCGGGGGAGAGCAGGTCGCGCGGGAAGAACGCCGGGGCGGTGAACAGGAGGATGAAGACGAAGGGGAAGATGCTCTGCAGCAACGCCAGGGAGCCCGTGCGCAGCGCGATGGCCGAGGCGATCCCGCCGATCCCCGCCGCCGTCAACGCCGCCAGGAGGATCGAGGCGATCACGGCGAGGACGCCGCCGGGGTAGGAGGCGCCGAACAGGCGCGCGACCACGACGAAGACGGTGGCCTGGATCAGTCCCAGCCCGACCGTCCCCGCGAGGCGGCCGAGCACGAGGCTCGTGCGGTGCACGGGCGCGGTCAGCAGCCGGTCGAAGAAGCCGCCCTCGATGTCGCCCGCCAGCGCGATCCCGCTCGTCAGGCCGCACAGCAGGGCGCCCTGGACGATCGTCCCGGGGACGACGAAGCCGAGGTAGGAGCCCACGTCGGGAAACGCGTCCAGACCCTGCGCGGCGCTCGTCCCGCTCGCGATCACGGCGAGCAGCATCAGGGGCAGCACGAACGTCGGCATCAGCAGCTGCGCGCGACGGAACTGCACGCTCAGCGCGCGCTTGCCCAGCGCCTGCACGACGCGCACCTCGCGCGCCAGTCCGGGAGCGGTCAAGCGGTGCCCGCGCCCTCGAGCTGTGAGCCGGTGACGGCGGCGAACACGTCGTCGAGCGTCTGTGACTGCACCTCGACGGTCTCGACCTCGATGTCGCGCTCGTCCAGACGCCGGATCGCGGGCGCGATCGCGCCGGTGCCGGCCGCCGTCGCCACCACGATCCGGGCGGGATGCTGCGCGTCGAACGGCTCGAGCTCCCCGAGGCCCGCCAGGGCCTCGCGCGCCCGCTCGACGTCGGCCGCATCGGCCAGCTCGACGTGGAGGGCCGGCTCGCCGATGCGCGCCTTCAGGTCGTGCGGGGTGCCCTCGGCGACGAGCTTGCCGCCGGCGATGATGCCCACGCGGTCGGCGAGCTGCTCGGCCTCCTCGAGGTACTGGGTGGTGAGGAAGACGGTGGTGCCGTCGTCGTTGAGGTTGCGCACCTCCCGCCACAGGGCGTTGCGGCTCGTCGGGTCAAGGCCCGTGGTCGGCTCGTCGAGGAACAGCACGGCCGGGCGGTGGACGAGCGCGAGCGCGAGGTCCAGTCGCCGCCGCATGCCGCCGGAGTAGCCGCCGACACGGCGGTCGCCGGCGTCGATGAGGCCGACGCGGCCCAGCAGCGACGTCGCCTGCTCCTTGGCGTCGGCGCCGCGGAGGCCGTGCAGCGCACCCTGCATGCGCAAGAGCTCGCGGCCGGTCATCAGGGGGTCGATCGCCGCCTCCTGCAGGGCGACGCCGATGTTGCGCCGGACGGCGTCAGCCTCGCGGACCACGTCATGGCCGGCGACACGCGCCGTCCCGGAGGTCGGCCGCAGCAGCGTGGTGAGGATGCGCACGAGCGTGGTCTTGCCCGCCCCGTTGGGGCCGAGGAAGCCGTAGATCTCGCCGCTGCGCACCTCGAGATCGAGACCGTCGACGGCGCGGACGGGGCTGCGGCCCCGTCCGAAGGCGCGGACGAGCTCGCAGACCTCGACGGCGGGGGCGTGGTCGGGGTCGGCGGCCATGGGGGGCAAAGCCTACGGCGCAGCCTGGGTCCGGCGCCAGTGCCGACCCGTCGTGGCGCGCCGCTCAGCCCGGCGGCGGGAACGACGCCGGACGGCCCAGGTGGTAGCCCTGCGCGTACTTGACACCGAGCTCGGCCAGACGCACCTGGGTGGCCTCGTCCTCGACGCCCTCGCCGACGGTCTCGGCACCGAGGTTGTCCGCCAGGGCGACGACGGCGCGCACCACGCCCTCGCTGACCGGATTGACGAGGACGTCGCTGACGAACTGCCGGTCGATCTTGAGCAGGTCGGCCGGGATGTGGCGCACCCGCGCGAAGCCGTTGTACCCGGCGCCGAAGTCGTCGAGGGCGATGCGGCAGCCGAGGTTCTTGACGTGCCGGGCGAAGGCGCCGGCCCACTCGACGTCGTCCAGCAGGGCGGTCTCCGTCAGCTCGATGGTCAGCAGCCGCGGGTCCGCCGCGGTGCGGTCGAGGGCGAGACGCAGCTCCTTGAGGAGGGTGATGTCGGTGATGGACTGCCCCGACAGGTTGAAGTGCACGGGCACCCCGGCCGCGGCGTACCCGACGGCCTGCTGGGTCACCCAGATGTCGATGTCGCGCATGAGCCCGTGCTCCTCGGCGGCCGGCAGGAACTCCCCGGGCCCGGCCAGCCCGCCGTCTTGACGCAGCCGCAGCAGCAGCTCCCGGTCGACGACGTCGCCGGTGGCCAGCTCGACGATCGGCTGGGCGTGCAGCACGAAGCAGTCCTGATCGAGGGCCTCTCGGATGCGCGTGGCCCAGCGCAGGCCCTCGGCCTCGCGCTGCTGGCGCTGCTCACGCGCCCAGCGCTCGGTGACGTCGCGGAAGACGACCACGCGGCCTCCGGCGGGGGCACCGATCAGATCCTGGCCGGCGGCAGCCGTGGGCCGGGCGGTCAGCGAGTCCGCCGACCACGCCACGGCCATCGGCGTGCCGTCAACGCGGCGGAACCGGTCGTGCGCTTCGCGCTCGGCGCCTGGGCCGGCCAGGCGCGCCGCCGCCGGCGAGGGCTTCTGGCCGTAGAGCAGGCGGACGACGTCGGTCCCGAGGAGCGAGCCCTTCGCGCCGAGCAGCTCGCACGCGGCGCTGTTGCAGTACGTCACGGCACGGTCGGCGTCGAAGACCACGAGGCCGTCGGACATGCTCTCGGTCACCGTCTGCAGGTAGTCGCGCGCGGCCTTGAGGCTGTCGCGCTGCGCGCGCGACTCCGACAGGTCGAGCACCGTGCTGATGACGCCGGCGTAGGCGCCCTCGTCGTCACGCAGGACGGTGTTGGTGACCGCAGCGGGGAGGCGGCGCCCGTCGCGCACCGTCACGGTCAGCTCTCCCGCCCACCGTCCCTCGAGCGCGAGCGAGGCGTCGACGGCGGCGAGGTCGAGCTCGTCGCGGTCGAACAGGCCGAGGCCGTGCAGCCAGCGCCCCCGCACCTCCTCGGCGGACCAGCCCGACAGCCGCTCGGCCGCGGCGTTCCAGTAGGTGACGCGGTTCGCGGCGTCGAGGGCGGCCACGGGCAGCGCGACGACGTCGAGCAGCTGAGCCTGGAAGAGGCTGCGCTGTTCAGCCTCGCGACGGTCCGTGATGTCCTGGTGGTGCACCACGACCCGGCGCCGCCCGTCCAGCAGCAAGGGGTTCACGCGCACGGTGAACCAGCGCAGGCGTCCCGGGGTCGGGCACGGGTAGTCGTGCTCGAAGACCTCGCACTCGCCCGCGAGGACCGCCCGGATGCCCTGGGCCGTGGCGGCGGCGTGGGGGTCGTCGGCGGCCTCGCAGACCGCGAGGTAGTTCACCCCGAGGCCCGTGCGGTCGGCGGGAGCGCCGCTCTCTGTCGCGTACCGGCGCCACGACGCGTTGACGGCGATGATCTCCCCCGTCTCCTCCAGGACGGCGATGCGCTTGGAGAGCGCATCGAGCGTGGAGCGCCAGAAGGACTTCGCGTTGCGGATGTCGTGCTGGAGCTCGGCGGCGTCGACGACGCCCCCGGCGCGCCGCTGCGCCCTGGCGCGCGTCGTCCGCCAGGCGTCGGGCATCAGCTCGGTGTCGTGCGCCCAGGCCGCGTCGCGGCCGTGCAGCTTGGCCCAGTCGAGGGCGTCCTCGGCCCGGCGCTGCAGCGCCTCGCGGTCCAGCCCCGGCTCCCACGCGCACAGGCCCGCCGAGATGGTGATCGCCGGCAGCTCCGTGTCGCACCCCTCGGCCAACCGGGCCCGCAGGTCCGCCGCGACCTCCAAGCCACGCTCGGTGCCGGCGCTCTCCAGGATGAGGGCGAACTCGTCGCCGCTCACCCGCGCGGCCAGGTCGGCCGGCCCGCAGACCGCGCGCAGGCACGCCGCGATGTGCTGCAGGACGCGGTCGCCCGTCTCGTGACCGAGGCCGTCGTTGACGCTCTTGAAGTGATCGACGTCGACGAGGATCAGCGTCGGGCCGGGGCCGCCGGGCCGGGCGGCGGCGATGTTGAGATCGAGCCGCTCGTGCATCGCGGTGGGGTTGGCCAGCCCTGTGAGGGCGTCGAAGCGCGCTTGGCGCGCAAGCGCTCCGCGGATCTCGGCCTTGCCGACCGCGAGGCTCACGAGGTCGGAGAACCGCTCAAGCAGCTCGGCACCCTCCTGCAGCTGCGGCCCCTCCTCGACCCAGCCGGCGGCCAACGCGCCCCAGACCACGCCCTCCACGCGCACCGGGACGGCGACCACGGCCCCGATGCCGGCCAGGCGGAAGCGCTCGGACGCCGGAACGGCGATGACCGCCGGGGCACCCTCGTGGACGGCGGCGAACTCCGTGCCGGGGACGAACGGCTGCTCGCCGGCGGGCATCGGCCGAACCGGCCAGGCCCCGATCGGCACGTAGCCGTCAGGGGTGAAGCGCACGAGACCGGCGCCCACAGCCCCCGCTATCGCCGCGGTCTCGCGGCAGGCCAGCTCGAAGAGGTGGGCCGGTTCGTCCATGGCGGCCACGGCCCGGGCGACACGATCCGTCGCGGCGTACAGCCCCGCGGCGCGGACGGCGCGACGCTCGGCGGCCTTGAGCTCCGTGACGTCATGCAGGGCCACCACCCATCCGGCGGGCTCGGGGACGGCGCGCAGGGAGTACCAGCGGTCCGGTTCGGCGAGGCGCACCGTGCACTCGACGGCCACTCCGGCGTGCAGGCCCGTGATCGCCCGGCTGGCCAGGGCGGCACCCGCCTCCGCGGGCAGCGCGTCGCAGAGGATGCGGCCGATCGGCTCGGGAACCGCGAGCAGGGTCGCAGCGGCCGGGTTGAGCGCGCGGATCCGCCAGCCCGCGTCCAGCCACAGGGTGGGGTCAGGGAGCGGGGAGATGCGCGACCCAGCAGGGGTCTGCACGGGGGCGTCCCGTGACAGGGGGGAGTCCACGGCGAGTCGCGGCACCCGGTCACCTTCGGCGCGCGCGCCGTCATCGGCAGCACCCGAACGTACATCTTGTCAGCAGTCGTACGACTGGTTTGCGGGCGAACGACGATCCGGAGGGGAAGGGTGTCAGGCAATCGCCGGCGACGGGCGCGGCACGAGGTCGGTCCGGTTGCGACCGCGATGGGCAGTCCCGGGCTCGAACCGGGGACCTCCTGCTTGTAAGGCAGGCGCTCTGACCAACTGAGCTAACCGCCCGAGTCGTCCGACAGGCTACGCGGCGACCTCCGCGGATTCCGCGGCCCGGAGCAGTTCGAGCGCCGCCAGGAGGCCGGCGTTGAAGCGCTGCGGCTGGGTGGTCACGACGAGGTGGTCGCCCGCGACCTCGACGGTGGGGGCGCGCAGCAGCGCTGCCAACGCGCGCTGGTGCGCGGGCGGGACGCCGTCGTCGAGCGTGGTCACCACCACGGCGGCGGGCAGGCGGACGCCGGCCAGCCACGGGCGGGAGTCGAAGCGCGACAGCTCACGGCCGGCCTCGGCGAGGTCGGTCGCCGAGCCGCGGGTGAGCTCGGCCACCATCCAGGTCGCGACGGGGCCGCCGCTACCGCCGAACAGGCGTCGCCACAGCCGGTCCGGCGCGAGGCCGAGCGCCAGCCGGACGAGCGCCAGCGAGCGCCACAGCAGCTTCTGGCGCGGCGACGTCCAGTGCGCCGAGGTCGCGCACAGCACCGCGCCGGAGAGCAGCTCGCGGTGGTCGCGCGCCAGCAGCTGGGTGATCGGGCCGCCCATCGAGTAGCCGACGGCGACGACGGGGCCGAGCTCGAGGTGACGGACGAGCGCAGCAGCGTCGGCCGCGCAGTCGCGCAGCCGGAACGGCTCGGGGGTGCGCAGGCCGCGTCCGTGGCCGCGGTGGTCGAGCGCGACGATCCGGTGGCCTGCGTCCTGCAGCGCCCCGTAGGCGCCGAACCAGTTGAGGTCCGCCGAGACCGTCCAGCCGTGCAGCAGCAGCAGCGTCGGCTTGGACGGGTCGGCACCGTCGGGGCCGCTGTCGCGGACGAACAGCTCGCCATGGCCGGGGACCGCGACGACGCGGCCCGGCGGGAGCACGACGGGCGGGGCGGGGACCGGGCTCATGCGGCGGCCGGCCCGTCCTCCTCCGCCTGCGGGGCGAAGCCGAAGTGCACGTGGTCGCCGTGGACCTCGCCCTCGAGCTGCATCCGCTCCAGCAGCGGCGCGGCCTCCGGGTCGACGAAGATCGGGAGCGGGTGGCCGCCGACGACCTGGTCGCCCTCCCCGGGCGCCGCGGCGACCCCGAGGGCGAAGGCCGAGCTGCCGTCCTCCTCCACGTCCTCCTCGACGGTGATGCGGACCCCGCCGCCCTCCGGCAGGTCCTCGATCGAGTCTCGCAGCAGGGTCAGGGCCTCATCCGCACCGGGGGAGATGGTGAGCATCCCCCGCTCCTACCCGGCGCAGAGCTCTAAACTCGCGCTGGTCTCGGCTTCTGCCGATACGGATCGAAGACTGCTCGTGCCACGGCCTGGACGCCTCCTGCTGGTCTTGCTCCTTGCGGGCGGGATCGCCCCTGCGACGGTCCACGCGCAGGCAGGACCGCGGCCCGGTCCGGAGGTCGTACCCGGCGAGCTGATCGTCGGCTTCGACTCAGACGCTGAAGCCGCGCAGCGCCAGCGTGCTCGCGACGCCGTCGACGCCGACGTCCAGCGCAGGCTCGGTGACCCGGACGTGCAGCTGCTCGACCTGCCACGGGGGGCGGACGTCCGTGACGCGGCCGCCGCCCTCGAGCGCCGCGCGGGGGTCGCCTACGCCGAACCGAACTTCATCGGGCACATCGCGGCGAAGACCCCGAACGACCCGCTGTACCGCAACTGCCGGGCCAGCCGGTGCTCGGCGCTGGTCGATGCCGACAGCGCTGGGACTACACCACCGGGGTCGCGAGCTCCGCTAGGCCGCCATCCTCGACACGGGCGTCTACGGCGGCCATGCTGATCTGGCCGGCCGCGTCACGGGCGACGAGACGCGACGTCCCGACGAGCACGGCAGGCGCCATGGCACGCAGGTCGCCGGCATCGCCGCGGCCATCGGGAACAACGCCATCGGCGTCACGGGCGTCGCGTGGCAGGCGCAGCTGCGCTCCTACGCGGTCTGCGACTCCAACGGCGACTGCTCCACCGCGCGGCAGGCGGCGGCGATCAACGCCGCGCAGGCGGCGGGCGTCAAGGTCGCGAACATGTCGATCGCCAGCGGGGACCTCAACGCGTCGAATCGCAGGCGGTGCGGGCCGCGATCGCCAGCGCCCCCGGGATGCTCGTCGTCGCCTCTGCGGCAACGGAACGCTCGGGGCCGCAACGTCGACGGCGGACAGGCGTCCTACCCGTGCTCGGACGACCTCGCGAACGTCGTCTGCGTGCGCCGGGACCCAGTCGGACGAGCGACAGACTGCGGGTACTCAGCAACTACGGGCGCCGCCTCCGTCGACCTCGCCGCGCCGGCCACGAGCCTGCGATCGACCCGGGGCTACACGGTGTCGTACTCCTCCTTCACCGGCACCTCAGCGGCTGCGCCGATGGTCGGCTGGCGCGCCGCACTGCTGTGGTCGGCGCACCCTGCGGCCTCGGTCGGCGCCGTCGGTCCGCGCTGCTGGACGCCACCCGACCCCGAGGCGACGCGACCAACCCCACCCGCGGCACTGCGAAGCCCGGACTCGCAGCAAGTGGCCGGCGCGGCTGAACGTCTTCCGCGCGCTCGCAAGCCTCGATGACGCTCCGCCCGAGATGACCATCACGGCCGCCCCGCCCGCGCGGACGAACCAGACAGCGTCAGCGTGCCGTTCAGCGAGCCAGGAGCCGGGCAGCACGACGAGTGCCGCGTGGATGCCGGCGACTGCAGCTGCTGCACCGCCCGCAGAGCTTCTCGGACCTCGCCGCCGGCGAACTCGCGATCGCCGTGCGGGCGATCGACCGCCACCCGAACGACGATCCAGCCGCGACCGCGACGTTCGTCGTGCTCCCCACCACGACGATCGACCTCGCGGCCGGGACCGCGGACGATGGAGACGGACGCCGACTTCGAGTGGACCGCCAACGCGGCCGCCGTCACCTTCCGCTGCCGCCCGACGGTGACGCGTTCGAGTCGTGCACCGATCACAGGAGCTACACGGGGCTCGCCAACGGCACCCACACCTTCCAGGTCCGAGCCGTGGACGACTCGGGCGCGCGGAGGATCCGGCGGCTGAGTACTCCTGGGTGATCGACAAGACGCCGCCGGTGGCGCCCTTCACCTCGCCCTACGCCGAGCGGGACGGTCGCCACCAGCACCGCCGACCTCGTCTTCTGCTCCGATCCCGACGTCACCTTCACGTGTAGCTTCGACGACGCGCCTGCCGTGACGTGCGCCTGCCACTGGAGGTGACAGCGCCGAGCAGGTCGGAGCTCGTACACCGTGAAGATCAGGGTCGACGGCGCCGCAGGCAACGTCGGTGACCGATCGAGGCGTCCGATCCGTGGACACCACGCCGCCAGACGTGACGATCACCGACGGACCGTCGGGAGTCACGAGCGCCAGGACGCGACGGTCACCCGCCGTCGGACGAGCCGCAAGCACGACGTGCAGTCGAGCCGTTCAGGCCGTGCCCGAGGCCTGCGCCCGTCACGCGGCTCCCCGACTCGGCGACGGGCCGAGCACGCTTCACGGTTCGCGCGACGGACAGCGCCGGGAACCCAGTGAGGACGAAGCGGGCATGGACCGTGGACGCTGCGGCCCCGTCATCACCTGCACCGCCGGTCCCCCGGCGCTGACTCGCGAGACGACCACGGCCATCGCCTTCACCTGGGCGACGCGGAGGCGAGCATCGCCTGCGAGCTGTCGCAGCACACTCGACGCCGGAACGGCGTGCCGCTCGCGCCCCGGTGACCGACTGCCCGTCCCCGAGGAGGTGACGGTCGACGCCGGAGATGCCGATCACGAGTTCGCGGTCACCGCCACCGACGCCGCGAACAACGCGACGACGGTCGTGCGCGAGTGGCCCACGACACCGTGATCCCCCGGCGCGCCGGTCATCACCGGCCCGAGCGGCAGCCCGGCCGAGCCGCGCGCCTTCGCGGTCAGATCCCAGGCAGCGACGGCAGGCCGCGACGTGCTCGCTGGACGGGAGCGCACTTCGCCCCCTGCTCCGGCCGACGGCGTCTGGCGTGGCCTGAGCGCGGGGACTACGGCTCTACGCCCGGTCGACGGACGCCGCCGGCAACGGGAGCCCTTCGGCCCAGCGCCCGTTCACGGTCACACCTGTCGCGGCGCCGACCGTCACGTCGGTCCGACCGGCGAGGTCAACGGCCCGCGGGCGAGCTTCACCTTCGCGGGAGCGCAGAGCAAGCAGACCTACGAGTGCCGCCTCGACGACGATGCGGGCTGGACCCCATGCGCCTCGGGGGTCAGCTTCCCGGGGCTCGCTGACGGCGACCACGAGTCCTCAGCGTGCGCATGCGCAACCCGCACTGAGCTACGCCGACCTGCGCACCTTCACCGTCGACACGGTGCGGCCCTCGCTGACCGTCCGCAGCGCGCCGTCGGGCACCTCCTCGACGGCCGACGCGGAGATCGCGTTCACGGCCGAGCCCGGTGCGGCCGTCACCTGCGCGCTCGACGGCGACGCTGCTGCGGCCTGCGCGTCGCCCTACCGCGTCCGCGGACCTCGCCAATGGGGAGCACCGCGTCACCGTCGTCGCGGCCGACGCCGCCCGCGCGGCTCGGCACCGTGCGATCGATCGTCGACGTCGTCGCGGAGCCCATCCCCAACGCCCGCTCCGCGCCGTCGTCCGCCCCGACCGCGACGCCGACCCCGACCCTGACCCTGACCCCGCCGGCCACCCCGACGCCGACGCCGACGCCGGCCGTCAAGGCCGCGTCGACGCGGCGGCTCACCGCCACGGTGACGAAGCGCTTCAGCCGCAGCGGACGCGCCATCGCGCGGCTGAAGCCGTTCTCGGTCGCGTACCGCAGCACGCTCGCCGGGCGTCTGAAGGTCGTCGTCCAGCAGCGCGTGGCCAGGCGCTGGACGGCCATCGCCGGCGGGAGCCTGCGCTACGTGCGGGCCGGGTCGCGGCGGGTGCGGATCACGCTGTCGGCACGCGGCCGGCGGACCGTGCGCGTGGCCGGGAAGCCCCGACTCCGGGTCCGCGCGACGTTCACGCCGGCCGGCTGACCGTCAGCGCGCGCAATACCCCCAACGGGAATTGAACCCGTCTCTGAGCCTTGAAAGGGCCCTGTGTTGACCGATACACCATGGGGGCGAGCTCGGACCGCAGGGTACGGCCGAACGATGGGTCGCCTGGGATTCGAACCCAGAACCTCGGGATTAACCTGCCGCACCGGCTCTCACCGGCCTCGCCACCTCGGCGGCGCGTTGCGGTCTGGACCATCTCTTCACCCACGCCGTGACGCGTTTGGGTGGGCGGCGTATGGCCTCTGAGGGCTCTCCGGCGAACCGGGTTGCCTGCTGATCGCCCAATCCCTCGGATTGTCACTCATGGGTTGAGTACCTCGGGCTCTCAGGGGGTTCCAGCAAATAGCCGCCGACGTACCAGCCGTCTCCGGACTGGCGCTCCGTAACCAAAGTCCCTTGCTCTGCCGTTGAGCTAGCGACCCATGCGGCGAGTCTACCGATGGACCTGGATAGGCTGCCCGCGTGCCCGATCGAGCGGACGCGGGGGTCGGTCGGCGTCGGCGGCGCACGCCGGAGGCCGCCCAGCGCGAGATCATCGACGCCGCAGAGGCCCTGCTGCGCGAGCGCCCGTTCCGTGAGCTGACCGTCGACGAGGTCATGCGCCGGACCGAGCTCTCGCGGCCGTCCTTCTACGTCTACTTCAAGGACCGCCACGAGCTCGTGCTGCGGGTCGTCGCTGACCTCCAGGGTGAGCTCTACCAGGTCGCCAACCGCTGGTTCGAGGCCGACGGCGACTCGTCGCAGCGCCTGAGCGAGGCCATCACCGGCGTCGTCGAGGTCTACACCAAGCACGGGCCGATGGTCCGCGCGCTCGCGGACGCGGCGACGGACGACCCGGACGTCGAACAGGCCTACGGCACCCTCGTGCAGTCCTTCATCGACACGGCGGCGCAGAACATCGCCCGCGAGGTCGAGGCGGGGACGATCGCCCCGCTGGATCCGACGGAGACGGCGACCGCACTCGTGCTGATGACCGAGCGCTACCTCTACCACGCGTTCGGGTCGCCACGTCCCGTGAGCCCGCAGACGGCGTCCGAGACGCTGATCACCGTGATGTCGCGGGCGCTCTACCAGTCCTGAGCGGCGAGCCAGGCGCCCGTGGCGATCGCGCCGCCGGCGAGGGCGGTGATCCCGATCACGCCGTTGCGCGGCAGGTGCTTGGCGGCGGCGAGCCCGGCGACGAGGTCGGCCGCGTCGCCGGCGAGCGACCCGAGGACCCAAGGGCGGACGGCCTTGCCGCCGTCACCGAGGGCGACGAGCATGCCCGCGCCGAGCGCCACGTCGCGGGCGCCGAAGCCGCGCACGATGGGCGAGAAGTCCGGCCGGTCGGCGTCGGGGCCGACCCAGCCCGCGACGACGCGGCCGGGAGCGACGAGCATGGCGACCCCGAAGGCGGCGCGGCCGGCGGCGAGGACCTGGGCGACGGTGCGTTTGTCCATCCCGGAAGCGTACGCTCCCGCCCGTGCCGACCGCCGCCACGAACGGGCTCACGTTCCATCACGAGTCCGAGGGGGACGGACCGCCGCTGCTGTGCATCATGGGCCTCGCGTCCGACAGCCAGGGCTTCGCGCCACAGCGCGCCGCACTCGCCGAACGCCATCGGGTGGTCCTGTTCGACAACCGCGACGCGGGACGCTCCGCGCGGGCCGACGTCGACTACACGGTGCAGGACATGGCGACGGACACGCTCGGCGTGGCCGACGCGCTGGAGCTCGACCGCTTCCACCTGCTGGGGATCTCGCTCGGCTCGGCCGTCGCCCAGCACGTCGCGCTCGCGGCGCCCGAGCGCGTCCGCACCCTCACCCTCGCGGCGACGTGGGCGCGCTTCGCCCCCGCCTGGGCCCGGCTGCGCGCGCGGACATGGGAGCGCGAGGCCGTGCGCGGCTCGCGCGAGGAGCTCCTGGAGGAGTTCCTCCTGCTCACGGCGACGGAGCCGGCCTTCGAGGACGAGGACGGCATCGCCGAGATGCTCAAGCTCGCGCTCGAGAACCCCTACCCGCAGGAGCTCGACGCGCTGATCCGCCAGATGCGCGCCATGGAGCACCACGACGTGCTCGACCGGCTGCCCGAGCTGCGCATCCCGACCCACGTGATCGCCGGCGAGCGCGACGTGCTGATCCCGCCGTGGAAGGGCCAGGAGGTCGCCGACGCCATCCCGGGAGCGACCTTCACGCTCCTGCGCGGCGCCGGGCACGCGATGAACGCCGAGCGCGCGGAGGAGTTCAACGCCGCCGTGCTCGGGTTCCTCGACGCCAACTCCTCCCCGAACGGGTGTTCGTAAGCGCGGCGACGGGGAGAGGGGACGCATGAGCGATCCCATGACGAACACCGAGAAGGACCCGGACCAGTGGGTCACGGGCGAAGAGGCGATGACCGGCGCGCAGGCGTCCTACCTGCAGACGCTGTCGCAGGAGGCCGACGTCGAGTTCGACCCCGAGCTCAGCAAGGCCGATGCGTCCAAGCGCATCGACGAGCTGCAGGAGAAGACGGGCCGGGGCGCCTGAGCCCTAGTGCTTGAAGTGCCGGCGGTGCGTGAAGACCATCGACAGGCCGGCGGCGTCCGCGGCCTCGACGACCGCCGGGTCGTTCTTGGACCCGCCCGGCTGGATGATGCAGCGCACCCCGGCATCGATGCCCAGCTGCGGACCGTCGGGGAAGGGGAAGAACGCGTCCGACGCGAGCGCCGAGCCCTGGATGTCGGCGCCGGTCGCATGCGCCTTCTCGACCGCGATGCGGACGGAGTCCACGCGGCTCATCTGGCCGGCGCCGATGCCGACGGCCGCGAGGTCGGCCGCGATCACGATCGCGTTGGAGCGCACGTGCTTGCAGACCTTCCAGGCGAACAGCATCTGGCCCCACTCGGCCTCTGACGGCTTGCGCTCCGTGACGACCTCCATCGTCGAGCGGTCCTCGAGGTCGATGTCGCGGTCCTGCACGAGCAGGCCGCCGGTCACCCGCTTGTAGTCGCGCTCGCCGATGTTCGGGCGCCGCCGCTCGTGGTCCTCCAGCAGGCGGATGTTGGGCTTGGCGGCGAGGACCTCGAGCGCCTCGGGCTCGAAGCGGGGTGCGAAGACGACCTCCGCGAACTGCTCGATGATCGCCGACGCGGTGTCGACGTCGACCGGCCGGTTGAAGCACAGGACACCGCCGAACGCCGACATCGGGTCGCAGGCGAAGGCCTTGCGGTAGGCCTCCTCCGCCGTGGCGCCGACGGCGCACCCGCACGGGTTGCCGTGCTTGATGATCGCGCAGGCCGGGACGTCGAACTCCTCCACCAGCGCGCGCGACCCGTTGAGGTCGAGCACGTTGTTGAACGACAGGTCCTTGCCGCCGAGCTGCTTGACCTGCGAGAGCAGGTGCATGCGCGAGCCGGTCTGGGCGTAGTAGGCGCCGCGCTGATGCGGGTTCTCGCCGTAGGAGAGATCGAGCACCTTCTCGTAGGCGCCCATCATGAGGCTCGGGAAGTCGTCCGCCTTGCCGGAGAACCAGCTCGCGATGGCGGTGTCGTAGCGCGCCGTGTAGGCGAACGCCTCGGCGGCGAGGCTCTCGCGCGTCTGCGGCGACAGGCGGCCGTGGCTGGCCTTGAGCTCCTCGATGATCGCGTCGTAGCTCTCGGGCGAGGTGACGACGGCGGCGAAGGCGGCGTTCTTGGCCGCCGCGCGGATCATCGTCGGGCCGCCGATGTCGATGTTCTCGATGATCTCGCCGTCCTCGACGCCACGGCGGGCCGCGGTCTGCTCGAACGGGTAGAGGTTGACGCAGACGAGGTCGACGAACTCGATCGCGTGCTCCTGCGCGGCGGCCATGTGGCCGGGGTCGTCGCGGCGCGCGAGCAGCCCGGCGTAGAGCTTCGGATGCAGCGTCTTGACCCGGCCGTCCATGATCTCGGGGAACCCGGTGAGGTCCTCGATCGAACGCACCGCGAGCCCGCCCTCGCGCAGCGCGGACGCCGTGCCCCCGGTCGAGATGAGCTCCACGTCGAGCTCGGCCAGACCGCGTGCGAAGTCCACGATCCCCGTCTTGTCCGACACGGACAGCAGCGCCCGCTGGATCCGCACCTCACCTGGTTGGGTCACGTGGCTGGACACTACCGAGGCCGGCGGGCGGGCACGGGCTCAGCCGACGACGACCCGGCGCGGGTGGTCCGGGTCGGCGGCGACCCGGCCCGCGGCGACCGCGCGGATCGCGTCGCACAGCAGCTCGTGCTCGAGCGGGCGCAGCGCGTCGCGGACGTCGTCCGGCGTGCGCGCCTCCGGCAGCTCCGCCGCGCGCTGGGCGATGATCTTGCCCGAGTCGACGCCCTCGTCGACGTAGTGGACCGTGACGCCGAAGACCTTCACGCCGTAGGCGAGGGCCTGCTCGATCGCGAGGAGGCCGGGGAAGGCGGGCAGCAGCGCCGGGTGGACGTTGATGACGCCGCGCGGGAAGGCCGCGAGGAAGCCCGGGGTGACGAGCTGCATGTAGCCCGCCAGGACCACGAGCTCGGCGCCCCGCTCGGTCAGCCAGGCGGCCATGGCGGCGTCGCGGGACTCGCGGTCGGCGTGCGCGCGGCGCTCGAAGACCCCGGTGCCGACACCGGCCTCGCGGGCGCGCCGCAGCGCGATGGCCGTGCGCTTGTCGGAGCCGACGCCGACGACCTCGATCCCGTCGCGCCCGTGGACGCCGTCCAGGATCGCCTGCAGGTTGGTCCCCGTGCCGGAGGCGAGCACGCCGATCCTCACGTGCGCACCAGCTTCGGGAAGCGGCCGAAGGTCTGCCGCAGCGCTCCGGCCTCGAGCAGCGCGTCGACGCGCGCGAGCACCGCCGCCGCCTTCAGGTGCCCGTAGGTGCCGTAGACCGGCAGGCCGTCGTAGCCGCGCCGGCGCAGCTCCGCGGAGCGCCCGCCGCGCAGGACCTCCACGCAGCGGTTGCGGCCCAGCGGGGGCTCGGCCGTCTCGGCGAGCGCCAGGATGGCGGCGTCCAGCGCCCGCTCGGCACCGGCGGCGGTCAGCGGGACGGTCGCGAGCTGGCGCGGGCCGCCGGACCCGCGGGCCGGGCCGTCCGCGGGCGGCGCGGGGAGCGCGGCGGGGTCGCAGACGTCGCAGCAGGGGACCGCCGCCGCGGGCCCCTGGGCGGCAGCCGCCGCCCGGCCGACGACCGCGCCCCGGCGTGCGGCCAGTCCGGCGTCGTCCCCGAAGTGGCGCAGGATCCCCTCCCGGCGGCAGGTCCGGCCCTCGGCCCAGTCCCAGACCGCCCGGTACTGGCGCCAGCGGCCCCGCGTGGCCTCCTCGGCGGCGGCGCGGCAAGCCGCCCTGGCCGCCGCGTCGTAGGGCCCGACGAGGCGGCCGGCGACACGATCCGGCGCCGACGGGGCCGGATCGACCACGCCGGCGCGGGCGAGCATGCCGACGATCACCCCGACGGTGTCCGGGTCCGGCCCGCGGGGGCCGGCCGCGGCCCGGGCGAGCACCCCGAGGTCGGCCTCATAGCGGGCGTCGAGATCGGGTTGGAGCCGCCCAGGGCGGTCCGAAGCCGATCTCGCGGACCCGGGGGCCCACGCCGGGGCCGCGGCCGCCAGGGCCTCCGCCACCGCGCGCACCTGTGGCTCCTCGACCGCGGCGCGCTCGATGAAGAAGACGTGCAGCCCCTTGTCCTTCGCACACCCGAACAGCAGCGCCCGCGCGGGCAGCCCGTCGCGACCGGCGCGACCGGCCTCCTGGTAGTAGGCCTCGAGCGACACGGGCACCGCCTCGTGGCAGACCGTCCGCACGTCGGCCTTGTCGACGCCCATGCCGAACGCGTTCGTGGCCACGACGACCGGGGCGTCACCGCGCATGAAGCGGCGCTGCACGTCGGCGCGGCGCTCCCGCGGCAGGCCGGCGTGGTACGCGAGCGCCGAGACGTCGAGCGCCCGGCCGAGGCGGCCTGCGAGCCGCTCGCAGTCGGCCCGGGTGCCGGCGTAGACGATCGCCGGCAGCGCCCCCGGCTCAGCCAGCGCGGCCTCGATCCCCCGGTGCACCGCGGGCTTGGTCGCCGACGGGACGACGGCGAAGGAGAGGTTCGGCCGGTCGAAGCCCGTCGCCACGCGCACGGGGTCGCGCAGGCCGAGCCTGGCGACGACGTCGGCGGCCACCTGCGGCGTGGCGGTCGCGGTGGAGGCGACGATCGACTCCGCGCCGAGCCGGCGGGCCGCCTCGGCGAGCTTGAAGTAGTCCGGCCGGAAGTCGTGCCCCCACTGGGACACGCAGTGCGCCTCGTCGACCACGAAGCGCCCGACCCGCGCGCCCTGCAGCGCCGCGACGAAGCCCGGGGACGCGAAGCGCTCCGGGGCGACGTAGAGCAGCCGCAGGTCCCCCCGCACGGCGGCCGCGATCGCCTGCCGGTTCACGCGCGAGTCCTGCTGCCCGTTGACCAGAGCCACGCGGCCGGGCGCGACCCGCGCGAGCCCCTCCACCTGGTCCTGCATGAGCGAGACGAGCGGCGAGACCACGACCGTCAGGTCCGACCGCATCAGCGCCGGCAGCTGGTAGCAGAGCGACTTGCCCGCGCCGGTCGGCATGACCACCAGCACGTCGCGCCCGGCGAGCGTGGCCTGCACCGCCTCCTGCTGGCCGGGCCGGAAGGCCGCGAAGCCGAACAGCTCGTGGAGCGCGCCGGCGGGGTCCGTCGCGCGCGCGACCGGCACCTGGGGCGCGGCCTCGAGGCCCGGCAGGCTGAGCATGGGGGCGTGCACGGGCGGGCGACCTTACTCCGGCGTCCGGCGTGAACCGTGCGCCTGACGCGAAGGCGTCACACCTTGGCCAGGGGAAGGCCGCGCGTCTCGAACGCGTCCTTCTTCTGCGCCTCGGCCTCGGTCTCCGGCAGGGGGTAGTTCCCGGAGAAGCACGCGTCGCAGTGCGACTCGGGGCCGCCCGCGTCGACCGCCTCGTACACGCCCTCGAGCGACAGGTAGGCCAGGGAGTCGCAGCCGATCTCGGCGCGGATCTCCTCCACCGTGCGGTTGTGGGCGACCATCTCCTCGCGCGCCGACATGTCCACGCCGTAGTGGCAGGGGTTGCGGATCGGGGGCGCGGAGATGCGCAGGTGGACCTCGGCGGCCCCGGCGTCGCGCAGCATCTTGACGATCTGGCGCGTCGTGTTGCCGCGCACGATCGAGTCGTCCACGACGACGAGGCGCAGGCCCGCGACGACGTCGGGCAGCGGGTTGAACTTCAGCCGCAGGCCGTGCTTGCGCAGCTCCTGGCCGGGCTGGATGAACGTGCGGGCGACGTAGCGGTTCTTGACGAAGCCGTCGTCGGTCGGCAGGCCGGCGGCGCGCGCGTAGCCGCGGGCGGCGGCGTTGCCGGAGTCGGGGACCGGGATGACGACGTCGGCCTCCACGGGCGCCTCGCGGGCGAGGATCTCGCCCATCCGGCGGCGCGAGGCCTGCACGACCTTGCCTTCCAGCCGCGAGTCGGGCCGGGCGAAGTAGATGTGCTCGAAGACGCAGAACGCCTTGCGGTCGGAGTCGACGACCTGGCGGGTCTGCAGCCCCGCCTCGCACAGCGTCACGAGCTCGCCGGGCGCGACCTCGCGCATGTACTCGGCGCCGATGATGTCGAACGCGCACGACTCCGACGCGACGCAGAAGCGGTCCCCGAGCTTGCCGAGCGCGAGCGGGCGCAGGCCGGCGGGGTCGCGGAACGCGCACACGCGGTCCTTCGTCATCACGACCGTCGAGTAGGCCCCGCGCAGCTGCGGCAGCACGTCGGCGATCGCGTCCTCGATCGTCTCGGCCGGGTGCGTGGACAGCAGCGCGGCGATGATCTCGGAGTCCGACGTGGAGCGGAAGCCGACGCCCTCCTCGCGCAGCCGGGAGTGGAGCGAGACGGCGTTGACGAGGTTGCCGTTGTGGCCGAGCGCGACCTCGCGGCGGTCCGAGCGCCAGACGGGCTGGGAGTTCTCCCACGAGTTGGCGCCGGTCGTCGAGTAGCGGACGTGGCCGACCGCCATGTCCCCGGCGAGCGCGCGCAGCTTCTGCTCGTCGAAGACCTGGGAGACGAGGCCCTGGTCGCGCACCGTGATGATGCGCCCGTCCTTGGCGGCGGCGATGCCGGCCGACTCCTGGCCGCGGTGCTGCAGCGCGTAGAGCGAGAAGTACGCCAGCCGGGCCACGTCGTGACCGGGCGCGTAGACGCCGAAGACGCCGCACTCATCGCGCGGACCGTCGCGGAGATCCAGGGATTCGAGGGGGAAGTCGGTCACTACAACCGGGCCTGGAACCGGCGTGGCAGGGGCCACATCGGGTTCGCCGCGAGGCTAGCAGCGGTCCCGGATCGTGCCCGGGGACCGGCCGCACCTTGCGACGATCCGCCGAGCCAAAGATCAGGGGGTGCCCCCGATGGCGAGCACCGGCGAGGGGGTGCAGGATGGCGGCCATGCCCACCTTCGCCTTGCGCCGCCGCGTCGCGGCGACCGCGTGCCTGGCCGTGCTGGGCGCCTGTGCCCCCGCCGCCCACGCCTCCACCTGGACGCAACAGCCCTCGGGCACGGCGTCCGACATCACGGCCGTGGAGTACCAGGGCACCGATCGCCTCTGGTACACGACCCCGTCGCAGATCATCCGCCGCGTCGGCGGGACCCCCTCGGTCGTCAAGACCGTCCCCGCGGCCCAGTTCTCCGACATCGAGTTCCAGCCGGCACCGGGAACCATCGGCCTCGCCGTCGGCGAGGCCGGGACCGTGTACCGCTCCACCGACAGCGGCGCGACCTGGACGGCGGTCGCCCTGCCCAACGCCGGGAGCGCCACCGCCTCCAACACCTGCGGCGCCCCGCTGTCGGCACCGTCGGGGATCGACAGCGTCCGGCTCGACGGCGCCGGCAACTGGTGGCTCCTCGGCCAGGGGTCGCAGGTGTGGAAGTCGACCACCGGCGGCGCCTCGTTCGTCAACGCCAACACGGGGGTGCCCTGCAAGCTGACCAAGGACATCGACGATGCGTTCTTCGTGCCGGGGTCCGGCGCCGGGTACTTCGTGTCGCGCGACTTCGGAGCGGTCTTCTACACGAGCGACGGGCTGGCGGGCGCAGGTGCTGAGCGCAGCGCCGACGCCGGCAACGGGTTCACGCTGCGTCGCCGGGTGGCGGGTGACCCCGACAACCCCGCCCGCCAGTGGGCCGTCACCCCCGAGAGCGGCAACCCCTCGTACTTCTCGCGCACCGAGACGGGGTGGAACAGCGCCGTGCCATGGGACGTCCCGAGCTTCGTCACCCGCTCCCGCACCGCGACGGGGGACGTCGACTACGCCGGTGGCACGGTGGTCGCGGTCGGCGCAGCCGGCAACATCATGCAGTCCGTCGACGGGCGCACCTTCACGATCGATGCAACCGGGGGAGCGACGGACACGACCGACTGGCTGTCGGTGTCCCTCGCCGGGGGCAACGACGCAGCGATCGGTGGCCGCGGTGGCGTGCTGGTCATCAGCGCCGACGCCGCCGCCGTCCCGGTGGCCCCCGTGGCCGCCACCCCCGGGCCCACGACGCCCACGACGGCACCGCCGACGACCACCACGACACCGCCGAAGGCCACGCTGCCGACCCCGACGCTGTCGAGCCCGTCCAAGCCCCCGCTGGCCGGGAAGGTCGCGCAGGTCCGCGGCAGGTACGTCGTGTTCAAGGTCAGGGGCAGGCTCGGCCTGCCCGCCGGCCTGTCGCGCAAGGCCGCCTGCAACGGCCGGATGAGCGTCTCCGTCTACAAGGGCAAGAAGCGCCTGAAGCGCAAGGTCGTCACGGTCGGCCCCAGGTGCGGCTACAAGACGACCGTGCGCGTCAAGCGCTCCAAGGTCGGCAGGCGCACCAAGCGGCTCAAGCTCAAGGTCGCCTTCCGCGGCAACGCCGTGCTCGGACGGCTCTCCTCGACCTACCGGGTGAGGGTCAAGCGCTAGCCCCCTAGTGCATCAGGTCGGCGAGCCCGCCCGCGTGGGTGCGGGCGAGCTCGTCGACCGCGACGGTGAGCACGCCGGCGATCTCGAGCGCGAGGCCGCCCGTGGTGCCCACGACGGTCGCCGCGCCGCCCATGGCCGCCAGGGACTCGGCGGGGCCGGAGACGACGAACGCCCCGGGGCCCTCGCCGAACAGCAGCGACTCGTGGCCGGCGGCGTGGGCGAGCGCGGACAGGTCGACGGCGGCCCCCATCCCCGCGGTGAGGCAGCACTCGGCGAGGGCGACGGCGAGGCCGCCCTCCGCGATGTCGTGCGCCGAGCGGAGGACGCCGGAGCGCACGCCCTGACGCACGGCGGCGTGGAGCGCGGCGAGCTCGCCGAGGTCGGCGGCGGGCAGGGACGTCGCCAGCGCCTCGCCACGCAGCTTCGACAGCTCGGAGCCCTGCGCGGACGGGGCCCAGCCGGAGGCGCGCACGACGGCGATGGCGTCGCCCTCCCCGGCCCAGCCGAGCCGGCCGGCGACGCGGGCGTCGGGCAGCTCGCCGACCATGCCGACGACGGGCGTCGGGTAGATCGGGCCCTCGGCGCCCTCGTTGTAGAGCGAGACGTTGCCGCCCACGACGGGCGCGCCGAAGGCCTTGCAGGCGTCCGCGAGGCCGGCGATCGCCCGGGTCAGCTGCCAGGCGATGTGGGGCTTCTCCGGGTTGCCGAAGTTCAGGCAGTTCGTCAGGCCCAGCGGCTCGGCACCCGCGCACGCGAGGTTGGCCGAGCACTCGGCGACGGCCTCGACGGCGCCGTGGTAGGGGTCGCAGGCGACCCGGCGGCCGTTGCCGTCGATGGAGACGGCGATCGCGGGGCGGGGCCCGTCCGCGGTGGTCGCGGCGGCGTCGAGCAGCAGCACGGCGGCGTCGCAGGCCTCGGGGCGGCGGACGGTGCGCGAGCCGACGAGCCAGTCGTACTGCTCGAACGCCCAGCGGCGCGACGCGAGGTTGGCCGAGCCCAGCAGCGCGAGCAGGGTGCCGGCGGGGTCCAGTCCCTCGGGGAGGCGGCGCGGCGGCGCCGGGTAGACCGGCGTGATCGGGGGCGCGGGCTCGAGGTCGTACATCGGGCACTCGTCGACGAGCGCACCGACGGGCACGGCGCCGACCTCGACGCCGTCGTCGAGCACGCGCAGCAGACCGGAGTCGGTGACCGCGCCGATGACGGTGCCGTGGACCTCCCACTTCGCGCAGACCGCGAGCACGGCGTCGACCCGGTCGGGCTCGACGACGCAGAGCATCCGCTCCTGTGACTCCGAGACCATGATCTCGAACGGCTCCATGTCGGCCTCGCGCAGCGGCACGCGGCGGACGTCGAGGTCCAGCCCGACCGCGCCCTTGGAGGCCATCTCCGACGACGACGAGGTCAACCCCGCAGCGCCGAGGTCCTGCAGCGACACCAGCAGCCCGGCGTCGAGCAGCTCGAGCGACGCCTCCAGGAGCTTCTTCTCCTCGAACGGATCGCCGATCTGGACGGTCGGGCGCTTGTCGGCGTCCAGCTCGCCCAGCTCGGCCGAGGCGAGCACGGACGCGCCACCGATGCCGTCACGGCCCGTGCGGGCGCCGAAGAGGATCACGAGGTTGCCGACGCCGGCCGCGGCGGAGCGGATCAGCTTGTCCGTCTCGATCAGGCCGAGGCACATCGCGTTGACGAGGCAGTTCTGCTCGTAGGGCTCCTCGAAGTAGATCTCCCCGCCGACGTTGGCGACGCCGATCGAGTTGCCGTAGTGCCCGATGCCCGCCACGGCCCGCTCGAGCAGGTAGCGGGTGCGCGCCGAGGACGGGTCCCCGAAGCGCAGCGAGTCGAGCACCGCGATCGGCCGCGCACCGACCGCGAAGACGTCGCGCATGATCCCGCCGACGCCTGTGGCCGCGCCCTGGAAGGGCTCCACCGCGCTCGGGTGGTTGTGGGACTCGACCTTGAAGGCGCACGAGATCCCGTTGCCCACGTCGACGGCGCCGGCGTTCTCCCCCGGCCCCATGACGACCCGCGGGCCCTCCGTCGGGAGCTGGCCGAGCAGCCGCTTGGAGTGCTTGTAGGAGCAGTGCTCGGACCACATGAGGCTGAACATCGCCAGCTCCACGCCGTTGGGCTCGCGCCCGAGCTTGTCGCAGATGAGGCCGTACTCCGGGTCGGTGAGCCCCAGCTCGCGCCAGGGGGAGCTCACGCGAGCGCCTTCGACACGGCGCCGAACAGCCGGAGCCCGTCCGCCGAGCCGGTCAGCTCGTCCACCGCGTGCTCGGGGTGGGGCATGAGGCCGAGCACGTTGCCGGCGTCGTTGCAGACGCCGGCGATGTCGTGCACCGAGCCGTTGGGCAGCGGGTCGTGGACGTAGCGCAGCACGATCTGGCCCGAGTCGTCCATCCGCTTGAGGGTCTCCGGGGGCGCGAAGTAGCGGCCGGTCGTGTGCTTGGCCGGGATCGACAGCAGCTCGCCGAGGGCGAGGGGGCTCGTCCAGTCGCACGCCTGCGAGAGCACCTCGAGCGTCGTCTGGCGCATGGAGAAGCGCAGGTTCGTGTTGGGGAGCAGCGCGCCGGGCAGCAGCCCCGCCTCGCAGAGGATCTGAAAGCCGTTGCAGATGCCGAGGACCGGGCCGCCGTCGCGGGCGAACGCGGCGATCGAGGCCATCACGGGCGAGAAGCGCGCGACGGCGCCGACGCGCAGGTGGTCGCCGTAGGAGAAGCCGCCGGGGACGACGACGGCGTCGACGCCTCCGAGGTCGGCGTCGGCGTGCCACAGCGGGACGCCCTCGCCCACGCGATCGCAGGCGCGCAGCGCGTCCGCGTCATCGCAGGTGCCGGGGAACGTGACGACGCCGATGCGCATCAGAGCGCCCCGCCGTTCTCGAGCAGCTCGACCTCGAAGTCCTCGATCAGCGTGTTGGCGAGCAGCTGCTCGCAGATCGCGTCCAGCTCGGACGGGTCGCGGATCTCGAGCTCGACGAGCCGGCCGACGTGCACGTCGCTGACGCCGTGGAAGCCGAGCGCCGGCAGCGCCCGCTCGACCGTCTGGCCCTGGGGGTCGAGGATGCCGGCCTTGGGGCGGATCAGAACGCGGGCCTTCATGAGATGACGGAGGTCCTTTCGAGCCAGTCCGCGAACGGGTCGCCGGTGAGGCGCTCGTACGCGTCGACGTAGAGGTCGTGGGTGCGCTGCGCGACGTCGTCGGGGATCGCCGGCGCCGGCGGGGTCTTGTCCCACCCCGTGCCTGCGGCCCAGTCGCGCACGTACTGCTTGTCGAAGGAGGGCTGCGGCCGGCCGGGGGCGTAGCCGTCCGCCGGCCAGAAGCGCGACGAGTCCGGGGTGCAGACCTCGTCGCCGAGCACCAGGACGCCGTCCTCGTCGAGGCCGAACTCGAGCTTGGTGTCGGCCAGGATGATGCCGCGCTCGCGGGCGTGCGCGGCGACGCGGGCGTAGATCGCCAGCGTGGTGTCGCGCACCGCCGCGGCCAGCTCGCGGTCGCCGATCAACGCGGCGGCGGCGTCGAAGTCGATCGCCTCGTCGTGGCCGGACTCCGCCTTGGTCGACGGGGTGAAGATCGGCTCGGGCAGTCGGTCGGACTCCTGCAGGCCCGCAGGAAGGGCGACGCCCGAGACCGCGCCGGAGGCCTGGTAGTCCTTCCAGCCGGACCCGCTCAGGTAGCCGCGCACCACGCACTCCACCGGAAGCATCTCGAGCCTGCGCACGCGGACCGCGCGGCCGCGGACCTCCTCCGGCACCCCGTCGGTGTAGGAGAGGACGTGATGCTCGACGAGATCGGAGACGAGGTCGAACCAGAACGCCGAGAGCCCCGTCAGGACGGCGCCCTTGTCGGCGATCGGCGTCGGGTGGACGACGTCGTAGGTGGAGATCCGGTCGGAGGCGACGAGCAGGAGGTCGTCGTCGACCGCGTAGACGTCCCGGACCTTGCCCTGGGCGATGCGGGTGAGGTGGTCGAGCACCGTCACCGATCGTACGGGTCCGACGCGACGACCTCGGGGCGCACCAGCGGGCTCACGTGCCGATCTCGTCCAGTCGGGCGAGCACCTCGGGGACGTGCCGGATGTAGGGCGCGAAGTCGAACACCGCCTCGAGGTCGAGCCCGTCGCCGTAGGGGGTGCCGGCCAGCAGCTCGCGCAGCGGCGTCCGCGTGTCCCACGCCTGCTGGGCGAGCTCCTGCACGACCCGGTAGGCGTCGTCGCGGACCATCCCGCCGGCGATCAGCGCGAGCAGCACCCGCTGGGAGAACAGCGCGCCGGAGGTGAGGTCGAGGTTGGCGAGCATGCGGTCGGCGTGCACGACCATCCCCCTGGCCACGCGCGTCGCGAGCGACTGCATGTAGTCGAGCAGGATCGTCGCATCGGGCAGGATCACGCGCTCGGCGCCGGAGTGCGAGATGTCGCGCTCGTGCCACAGAGCGACGTTCTCGACGCCGGCCTGGCCGTAGCCGCGCAGGACGCGGGCGAGGCCGGTGATGCGCTCCGTGGTGATCGGGTTGCGCTTGTGCGGCATCGCGCTCGAGCCCTTCTGGCCCGCCCGGAACGGCTCCTCGACCTCGCGCACCTCCGTGCGCTGCAGGTGGCGGATCTCCGTCGCGAAGCGCTCCAGCCCCGCCCCGGCGAGCGCGATCGCGAGGAGCAGCTCGGCGTGGCGGTCGCGGGGGACGACCTGGGTGGACACCGGTTCACCGCGCAGGCCGAGCCGCTCGAGCACGGCCGCCTCGTAGGCGGGGGAATGCGACGCGTAGGTCCCCACGGCGCCCGGAGATCGCGCCGACCCGCGCCTGGTCGAAGGCGGCCTCCAGCCGGCGGCGGTTGCGGTCGGCCTCGAACGCGTAGCCGGCGAGCTTGAGGCCGAAGGAGGTCGGCTCGGCGTGGACGCCGTGGGTGCGGCCGACGCAGAGGGTGTCCGCGTGGGCGCGCGCCTGGTCGGCGAGCACCTCCGCGAGCTCGCGCGCCCCGGCGATGATCGGCGCGCCCGCGCGGCCGATCTGCAGGCCGAGGGCGGTGTCGAGCACGTCGGAGGACGTCAGCCCGTAGTGGATCCAGCGGCCCGCCTCGCCCGCGGACGCGCTCAGGACGTCGACGAAGGCGGCGACGTCGTGGTCGGTGACGGCCTCGCGCGCCTTGACGGCCTCGACGGTGAACGTCGCGGCGCGGATCGCGTCGAGGTCGGCGGCCGAGGGGCCCTCCGGCAGCGCCTCGCAGGCGGCGACCTCGACGTCGCGCCACGCGCTCATGCGGGCCTCGTCGGTCCAGACGGCGCCGAGCTCGGGCCGGGTGTAGCGCGCGATCACGCCCGGGAGGCTATTCCGCGCCTAGGTCAGCAGCGCGAGGAACGCCGCGACGACCTCGGGATCGAACTGCGTCCCGGCACAGGCGCGCAGCTCCGCCCGGGCGGCGGCCGGGCCGGGCGGGCGCGGCCGGTAGGGCCGGACGGCCGTCATCGCCTCGTAGGCGTCGGCGACCGCGAGGATGCGCGACTCGAGCGGGATCGCGGCGCCCTCGAGGCCGAGGGGGTAGCCGCGGCCGTCCCAGTGCTCGTGGTGGGCGAGCACCCACTCGGCGACGTCGCGCAACCCGGCGTTGGCCACGATGCGCGCGCCGGTCTCCGGGTGCGCGCGGACCTCCCGCCACTCGGCCTCGGTCAGCAGGCCGGGCTTGTGCAGGATGCGGTCGGGGATGGCGAGCTTGCCGACGTCGTGGAGCAGGCCGGCGACGCGCACGCGCTCCACCCGCTCCTCCGTCAGGCCCATGCGCCGCGCGAGCGCCTCCGTGTAGCGCCCGACGGTGCGCGAGTGCCTGGCCGTGCCCTCGTCGCGCAGGTCGAGCGTCTCGGCCAGCAGCATGACCGCCGCGAGGTGGCCGGTGCGGCGGTCGTCGTCGCGACCCAGGGCCTGCAGGAGCGGCTCGATCGTCGCCGGGTCGTAGGCGACGACACGGTCGCGGCCCAGCCGCTTGGCGGCCGTCAGGGCGCGGGACGCCTGCCGCAGCAGGGTCTCCGCGTCCTCCCCGTCACGGGCCGTCGCGATGCCGACCGACAGACGCAGGCCCCACGGCACGACGGTGCTGCGCCCGACCTCGCGGCGCAGGGCCTCCGCGGCGGTGCGCGCCGCCCGCTCCCCGCCGGCCGGCAGCACGAGGGCGAACTCCTCCCCGCCGAGCCGGGCGCCGACGGCCCCGTCGGCGAGGACGGTGCCGATGCCCGCCGCGATCACGCGCAGGGCCTCGTCGCCCGTGTGGTAGCCGAGCTCGTCGTTGACCCGCTTGAAGGCGTCCGCGTCGGCGAGCACGACCGTCGCGGGCGTGTCCCCGCGCGCGGCCAGGACGGCATCGATCTGCTCCGTCAGGCCACGCCGGTTGCGCAGCCCCGTGAGCGGGTCGTGGCGGGTGAGGTGGGCGAGCTGGTCGGTCGCCCGCCGCGCCTCGAGCGCCACGGAGGCCTGGTTGGCGAAGGCGCGCAGGGTCTGCAGGCGCTCCACCGGCGGCAGCCGGCGGTCGCGCGGGTCGTCGGGCCAGATGAAGCCGAGCAGGCTCCCGTCCTCCCCCACCAGGGGCACCATCAGCCAGTGCCGGTCCCAGCCGTGCGGGCCGCGCCCGTTGTTGACCGACGGGTGCGCCCCGTGCATCGACTCGGGGACGAGGGACTCCGCGACGTCGAGCGGGAGCAGCGCGCAGCCGTGGTCGGGGTCGACGGTGTCCAGGAGCGCCTGCAGGTCCGCGATCGGCCACGGACCGATCGCCTCGTCCGCGTGGCCGCCGACCTCGGCCGCCAGCGCCAGCCGGTCGGCGTCGTCGCGCAGCATGACCACCACGCGGTCGAAGCCGAGCGCATCGCGGATGCCGGCGCACACCACGTGGGCGACCTGCTCCGCCGAGGCCGCGGCCATGATGCGGCCGCCGACCGCGAGCAGCTCCTGGACGGCCGCGCGGTGGGCGGAGGCGAGCTGCGCGCCCTGGGCGGACTCGATCACGAGCCCGGCCTGGAACGCGACGGCGCTGAGGACGTCGAGCTGGGCGTCCGTCGGCCGCCGGCCCGAGCGCGGCTCGTCCAGCGACAGGATCCCGAGCACGGTGCCCTCGACGCCCCGCAGGACGACGAACAGCGCGTCCTCGGCCCGCCACGCCTCGGGGTCCACGGGGTCGGCGAGCGGCGGGACCCAGGTCGTCACCCGGTCCTCGTCGAGGTCCAGCGCGCCCTCCGGGACCCAGAAGCACCCGTGGCGCTCGAGGCCGGAGTCCAACAACGGCGCCCAGGCCTGCGCCTCGGAGGCGGTGCCCAGCAGGGTGTCTCGCGCGCCCGCCGCGCCGTGGACGGTCTCGACCACGAACTCGTCGGTCGCGGGTCGGTAGAGGTTCAGTGCCGCGGTGTCGTAGCCCAGCGACTCGCAGACCGAGTGCACGACGGCGTCCAGCGCCAGCCGCAGGTCGGGACCCGAGCGCAGCGCTGCGGTGGCGGCGAGCAGCCCCTGATAGGGCGTGGAGGAGGAGGTCGACGACACGGCTGCGGGCGCGGCGGGAGGCGCCGCGGACCGGCGCTCCCTCCATACAACGACCGCGGGACGCGAGACTTGCTTCTCCGGTGCCTCAGCTCAGCGGATGACCGAGGCGTGCGTCCTTCTCGCGGGAGTGCTCGCGCAGGACCTCCTGGGCGCGCAGCACCGCCGCCGTGCGCTCCGGGTCCCCGACGGCGAGGATGCGCGCCGCCAGCAGTCCGGCGTTGCGGGCGTTGCCGATGCCGACCGTCGCGACGGGCACCCCGGCCGGCATCTGCACGATCGAGAGGAGGGAGTCCATGCCGTCGAGGTGCTTGAGCGCGACGGGGACGCCGATCACCGGCAGCGGGGTCGTGGACGCCAGCATCCCGGGCAGGTGGGCCGCGCCGCCGGCCCCGGCGATGATCACCTGGAGGCCGCGCTCGTGCGCGCCGCGGCCGTACTCGACCATGTCGAAGGGCGCCCGGTGGGCGGAGACGACGCGGACCTCGAACGCGACGCCGAACTCCGCCAGCGCGTCCGCGGCAGCCTGCATCGTCGGCAGGTCGGAGTCGCTGCCCATGACGATGCCGACGACGGGGGTCTCGCTCATGCCGCGGATCCTTCCAGGATCGCAGCGGCGGCCCACGCGACGACGCCCGCCGAGGCGACGTCGGGGCCGAGGGCGGTGACGTGGCCGAGCTTGCGGCCGGGCCGCGCCTCCTTGCCGTAGAGGTGGACGTGGGCGCCGTGGACGGCGAGCGCCGCCTGGAGGCGCTCGCGCGGGTCGCTGCCGTCCTGCGGCCCGACGACGTTGACCGTCACCGCGGCGGGCGACAGGGCGCGCGTCGCCCCGAGCGGCCAGTCCAACGCGGCGCGGACGTGCTGCTCGAACTGGGAGGTCACGTTCGCCTCGATCGTGTGGTGGCCCGAGTTGTGCGGGCGCATCGCGAGCTCGTTGACGACGAGGCCGTCCGGGGTGACGAACAGCTCGAGTGCGACGAGGCCGGTCGCCCCGATGTGCTCGACGATGCGCGTCGCCAGCGCGACGGCCTCCTGCGCGAGCGCCGCGTCGACCCCCGCCGGGGCGATCAGCTCCCGCAGCATCGCGTCGACCTGGACGGTCTCCACCACGGGGTAGGCGACCGTCTCGCCGTCGGACGTCCGGGCGATGAGGACCGCGATCTCGCGCTCGATCTGCAGCGCGGGCTCGACGAGTGCGCCGTCGGGGAGCGGCTGCAGGAACGCGGCGGCCTCCGTCGGGTCGCCGACGACGGCGACGCCGCGGCCGTCGTAGCCGCCGCGCGGGGCCTTCAGCACGACGGGCCAGCCGAACTCGGCGGCGAACTCCGCGACGTCGACGGCGACGCGGGCATGCTCGAACGGCGGCACGGGGAACCCGGCCGCGCCCAGCTCGCGGCGCTGATGCAGCTTGTCCTGGCAGAACAGCATCGCGGCGGGCGACGGGACGAGCGTGTGCCCCTCGCGCTCCAGCGTGTGGAGGTGCTCGGGGTCCAGCCCCTCGAACTCGAAGGTGACGACGTCGACCTCCGCGGCGAACGCCCGCAGCACGTCGAGGTCACGGTGGTCGCCGACGACCGCGGTCGCCCCGGCGAGGACCGCCGCGTCGGCCTCGCTGCCCGCGAGCACCCGCAGGTCGACGTCGAGCGCGTTGGCGGCGGGGAGGTCCATGCGGGCGAGCTGGCCGGCGCCCAGGACGCCGAGGCGCGGGCGCCTCACCCGGCGATGTCCCGGCGCAGCTGGCGGCCGTCGAAGGCGATCACGTCCGCCGCGGCGTAAGCGCCGGCCCGTGCGGCGGCGACGTCGTCGCCCATCGCGGTGACCGCCAGCACGCGCCCGCCCGCCGTCACGACGTCGTCGCCGTCCCGGGCCGTGCCGGCGTGCACGACCTCGGCACCCTCCACGGCGTCGAGGCCGGAGATCACGTCGCCCCTCGAGCTCGTCTCGGGGTAGCCCTTCGACGCGAGCACGACGGTCACGGCGGCGCGCGGGTCCCACTCGAGCTCGGCGTCCGCGAGGCCGCCCGGCTCGCACGCGTCGAGCAGCAGCTGGAGGAGGTCGCTGCGCAGGCGCGGCAGGACCACCTGCGTCTCGGGATCGCCGAAGCGGACGTTGAACTCCAGCACCTTCGTGCCGGACGCCGTCAGCATCAGGCCTGCGTAGAGGACGCCGTGAAACGGCGTGCCCTGGTCGGCGAGCACGCGCAGGACGGGCTCGTGCACGGTCCGGACGATCTCCTCGGCCCACGCGGCGGGCAGCTCCGGGACCGGCGAGTAGGCCCCCATGCCGCCGGTGTTGGGGCCGCGGTCGCCGTCGCCGATGCGCTTGAAGTCGCGGGCGGGCGCGAGCGGGAGCGCGCGCTCGCCGTCGCAGAGGGCCAGCAGCGAGACCTCGTCGCCGACGAGGTGGTCCTCGACGAGCACCGGCGCGTCGCCGAAGCGCTTCTCGACCAGCATCTCCTCGAGTGCCTCACCGGCCTCCAGCTCGTCGTGGGCGATCACGACGCCCTTGCCGGCCGCGAGCCCGTCGGCCTTGACGACGACGGGGTACGCCTTGATCGCGTGCAGGGCGGCCTCCGCGTCGGTGACCGTCACCGCGTCGGCGGTCGGCACCCCGGCGGCCTGCATGACCGCCTTGCTGAAGGCCTTCGAGCCCTCGAGGCGCGCGGCGGCGGCCGACGGCCCGAACGCCTTGACGCCCGCCTCCGCCAGGGCGTCGACGAGGCCCGCGACCAGCGGCGCCTCGGGCCCGACGACGACGAGGTCGACCCCCGCCGCCTTGGCGGCCTGCGCGAAGCCCGCCGGGTCCTGCTCGGCGTCCGGCGCACCGGGGAGGCGCCCCGCGTCGGCCTGCGTCCCGGCGTTGCCGGGCTCGCAGAGCACCTCGGGCGCCTGAGGCGAGCGCTGCAGGGCGCGGACGAGCGCGTGTTCGCGCCCGCCCGATCCGACGACGAGGACGCGCCTCACAGACTGTCGATGTACTCGTCCACCGGGATGGCGGACAGCGACTCGTAGCGGCCCGTGCCGCGTGAGCCGAGCTCGAGCGAGACGCGCGCCATCGTCACGTCGTCAGGGGCCTCGACGACGGAGATGAAGTCGAACTGCCCGAGCGTCGCCCACTGGGCCTTGACGGTGGCGCCGAGCTGCTCGACCTCGTCGTTGACCTCCTTGACGCGCGACGGGTTGTTCTTGACCGTCTGGATGCCCTCGGAGGACAGCGTCGCCAGCATGATGTAGGTCGGCATGGCGCCAACCCTAGACCGCGGGGCCGCTCAGGGCGCCCACGGCGCGTGTCGCGACGAGCTCCCCGTCGACCGCATCGACCTCGACCCGGTCGCCCGGGCCGTAGGAGCCCTCGAGCAGGCCGCGCGCGAGCCGGTCGACCAGGTGCCTGGCGATCACGCGCTTGAGCGGGCGGGCGCCGTAGGTCGGGTCGTAGCCGAGGTCGGCGAGCAGCGTCCGCGCGGCGTCGGTGAGCTCGACCTCGACGCCGCGCTCGGCGATCCGGGCGAGCACGTGCGCGACCTGGATGTCGACGATCGCGGAGATCTGGTCGCGCTGCAGGACGGAGAACTCGACGATGTCGTCGAGCCGGTTGATGAACTCCGGCTTGAACACGCCCTCCGCCCCGGCGCGGCCGCCCGGGATGTTGGAGGTCATGATCAGCACGACGTTCTTGAAGTCCACTGTGCGGCCCTGGCCGTCGGTCAGGCGTCCGTCGTCGAGCACCTGGAGCAGGACGTTGAAGACGTCGTTGTGGGCCTTCTCGATCTCGTCGAGGAGCACGACGGCGTACGGCCGGCGGCGGACGGCCTCCGTGAGCTGGCCGCCCTCGTCGTAGCCGACGTAGCCGGGGGGCGCGCCGACGAGGCGGGAGACGGTGTGCTTCTCCCCGTACTCGGACATGTCGATGCGGACCATCGCCTGCGGGTCATCGAACATGAACTCCGCGAGGGCGCGGGCGAGCTCGGTCTTGCCGACCCCCGTCGGGCCGAGGAACAGGAACGAGCCGATCGGCCGGTCCGGGTCGCTCAGGCCCGCGCGCGAGCGGCGCAGCGCGTTCGCGACGGCCTCGACGGCCTCGTCCTGGCCGATGACGCGCTCGTGGAGGCGGTCCTCCATGTGGAGCAGCTTGCGCGTCTCGGACTCGAGCATGCGGTCGACCGGGATGCCGGTCCAGCGGGCGACGACCGCGGCGACCTCGTCCGCGTCGACGGTGTCTGAGAGGTAGACGAAGGGCTCGTCGGAGGTCTCGGAGCTCTCCGCCTCCGCCAGCTGGGCCTCGAGGTCGGGGATCTCGCCGTACTGCAGCTTGCCGGCGGTCTCGAAGTCCGACTCGCGCTGGGCCTTCTCGAGCTCCGTGCGGGCGGCGTCGAGGCGCTTGCGGACCGCGCCGGCACCCTCCACCCGGGCCTTCTCCTGCTCCCACACCGAGCGCATCCCGGCGGCCTGCTCCTCGAGGTCGGCCTTCTCGCGCTCGATCGCCTCCCGGCGGTCGGTCGCGGTGTCGTCGTCCTTGATCGCCATGTGCTCGATCTCGAGCTGGGTGATGCGGCGCTGGACCTCGTCGATCTCGGTCGGGACGGTGGACGCCTCGATCGAGACGCGGCTCGCGGCCTCGTCGATGAGGTCGATCGCCTTGTCGGGCAGGAAGCGGTCGGCGATGTAGCGATGGGAGAGGTGGGCGGCGGCGACGAGCGCGGCGTCGGTGATGCGGACGTCGTGATGGGTCTCGTACTTCTCCTTGAGGCCGCGCAGGATCGCGATCGTGGCCTGCTCGGACGGCTCGCCGACGTGCACCGGCTGGAAGCGGCGCGCGAGCGCGGCGTCCTTCTCGACGTGCTTGCGGTACTCGTCGAGCGTCGTGGCGCCGACGGCGCGCAGCTCCCCGCGGGCGAGCATCGGCTTGAGGAGGTTGGCGGCGTCGACCGCGCCCTCCGCGGCGCCCGCGCCGACGATCGTGTGCAGCTCGTCCATGAAGAGGACGACGTCGCCGCCGGCCTCCTGGACCTCCTTGAGGACGGCCTTCAGGCGCTCCTCGAACTCCCCGCGGAACTTCGACCCGGCCAGCAGCGAGCCGATGTCGAGCGAGATGACGCGACGGTCGCGCAGGGACTCGGGGACGTCGCCGTCGACGATCCGCTGGGCGAGGCCCTCGACGATCGCGGTCTTGCCCGTGCCGGGCTCGCCGATCAGGACGGGGTTGTTCTTCGTGCGGCGGGAGAGGACCTGGATCACGCGGCGGATCTCGTCGTCGCGGCCGATCACCGGGTCCAGGCGGCCGTCGCGGGCGAGCTGGGTGAGGTCGGAGCCGAACTTGCCGAGCGCCTCCATCGTCTCCTCCGGGTCCTGCGAGGCGACGCGGTGCGGGCCGCGGACCGTCTGCAGCGCGGCGAGGAAGGCGTCGCGGTCGACGTGGCGCCGCAGCAGGTCGGCGGTCTTGTCCTTGCCACCCAGCAGGGCGAGCAGCAGGTGCTCGGTGGAGATGAAGTCGTCGTTGAGCGCGGACATCTCGCGCTCGGCTTGGCGCAGGACGGCCTGGACGGCGGCGGAGGTGCGCGGATCCTCGGGGGCGCCCAGGGTCGCGAGCCCGGCGAGGGCGGTCGCGAGCTCGGCCCGCAGCGCGGCCTCGTCGACCTCGAGACGGCCGAGGATGCGCGTGATCGTGCTCTCGGGCTGGCCGAGCAGCGCGTGGAGGAGGTGCTCGGTGGCGACCTCCGTGTGCTTGGCGTCGGCGGCGAGGGCGAGCGCGGCCTGGAGGGCCTCCTGGGACTTGGTGGTGAAGCGATCGAGCTGCATCGTGGCGCGTTCCTATATCTCAGTCGAAGTGACTGAGATATTAGCACGGTCGTCGTGGCGTTCGGCAGCGATGAGTTTCCCGGCTTCGAGCCGTCTGAGGACCATGCACGCCACGAACGCCCCCACCACCGTCACGAGCATCGACGTCACGATGTTCGCCGTCGCCGACCAGGACGCCGCCCGCGACTTCTACGTCGACGTCCTCGGCTGGGAGGTCCGCGCGGACGCGCCGTTCGGTGCCGACGGCGACCACCGCTGGCTGGAGGTCGCCCCGCCCGGCTCCGCCGCCTCCTTGTCCCTGAACCCGCCCATGGACGGCAGCCCGGGCGGCAGCGCCGTCGGGGTCGGCACGGACGACCTCCTGGCCGAGCACGCCCGCCTGGCCGCTCGCGGCCTCGACGTCGGCCCGGAGCCCCGGCAGATCCCGGGGGCGCCGCTGATGTTCGGCGTCGCCGATCCCGACGGCAACCACGTCTGGGTCGTCGCGCGCTCCTAGGCGCGCGGGGCGCGGCGCACGTGCACGAGGTCCCCGCCGGCGGGGGCCTCGTAGCGCACGACCTCGGCGCGGTAGGAGCGCCGGACGGCTTCGAGCTCCTCCTCCAGCGCGCGGGTCAGCCGCGCGTTGCGGCGCTCGAGCTGGTCGATGCGCGCGGCCATGCGCTCCATCTGGGCCTCCATCTCGAGCACGCGCTCGACGCCCGCGTGGTTCATCCCGAGCTCGACCGTCATCTGCTGGATGCGGCGCAGCAGGTCGACGTCGGCCTGCGAGTACAGCCGCGTGCCCTTGGGGGAGCGCTTGGGCTCGATCAGGCCGCGCGCCTCGTACATCCGCAGGGTCTGCGGGTGCATCTCGGCGAGCTCCGCCGCGACGGAGATCATGAACACGCCGCGCGCCGGGTCAACGGTCGCGGTGATCGTCGTCCTCCGGCGCGCGCCCATCAGGCGGTCGCCTTGTCGGCCCCGCGCGCAGCCGCCGCGTCACGCAGCAGCCCCTCGCGGGGGTCGTCGCCCATCACCCGGGCGAGGTCGTCGACGATCTCCTGCTGGTCCGCCGTCAGCGTGGCGGGGACGTCGATGACGAAGCGGTAGTGCAGGTCCCCCGCACCGCCGCCGCCGAGCTTCGGCGGGCCCTCGCCGCGCAGGCGGGTGACGGTCCCGCTCCTCGTGCCCGGCTTGACGCGCAGCGTCTTCGTGGCGTCGAGCGTGGGCACCTCGACGTCGGCGCCGCGCAGCGCCTCCACGACGGTGATCGGCACCTCGACCTCGAGGTTGTCGCCCTTGCGGTGGAACACCGGGGAGGTCCCGACGCGCGTCGTGACGTACAGGTCGCCCGCCGGCCCGCCGCGCATGCCCGCCTCGCCCTTGCCGGCCAGGCGGATGCGCGAGCCGTCCTTGACGCCCGCGGGGATGTTGACCTTGTAGCGCTTGAGCTCCTTGAGGCGCCCCTCGCCGTGACAGGTGTGGCACGGCCGCTCGATCACGGTCCCGGCCCCGCCGCAGCGCTCGCAGGGGCGGGTGATGGAGAACAGGCCCTGGCCCTGGGACTCGACGCCGCGGCCCTGGCAGACGGGACACACGATCGGGGAGGACCCGGGCTCCGCGCCCGTGCCGCGGCAGGTGCCGCACTGCGACTGGGTCGCGACGGCGACCGGGACCTGCGCCCCGGAGATCGCCTGGGTGAAGCCGATCGAGACCTCCGTCTCGAGGTCGCGGCCGCGCTCGGCCTGCCCGGTCCCGCGCGCGCCGCCCGGCCGCCGGCGACCACCGGTCGCCGACCCGAACAGGTCGCTCAGGATGTCCCCGAAGCCGGCCCCGTCGGGGCCGCCCGCGGTGGTCGTGGACCCGCCGCCGGTCCCGAACGGGTTCGCCCCGCCGAAGATCGACCCGCCGCGGTCGTACTTCTTGCGCTTCTCCGCGTCCGACAGGACGTCGTAGGCGGTCGAGACCTCCTTGAAGCGCTCCTCCGCGCCCGGGTCCTTGTTCGTGTCCGGATGGTACTTGCGGGCGAGCTTGCGGTAGGCCTTCTTGATCTCGTCCTGCGAGGCCTTCCGGTCGACCCCGAGGGTCTTGTAGTAGTCGCCCGCAGCGGCCATCAGGCAGCCACCACGACGCGTGCGGGGCGCAGCACCGTCTCACCGATGCGATAGCCGCGCTGGTAGACCGACACGACGGTGCCCGACGCCGTGCCCTCGACGGGCTGCTGGGTCATCGCCTCGTGCACATGGGGATCGAACGCCTCACCGGTGGGGTCGAAGGATTCCACGCCGACCCGACCGAGCGCGTCGAACACCTCGCGCTGGACGGCGCGCAGCGGCTCCTTGAGCGTCTCGTCGGCGTGCTCGATCGCCAGGCCGAGGTGGTCGAGCGGGGCCAGCAGCTCCTTCGCGACGCGGGCGATCCCGCGGGACTCCGCCTGCGCGGACTGCGCCTGCGTGCGCTTGCGGAAGTTCTCGAACTCGGCCTGCTTGCGCTGGGCGAGCTGGAGGTACTCGGCCGCCTGCTCACGCGCCTCCGTCAGCGGGTCCGCGGGCGGCGGCGGGGGCGGGACGTCCTCGGCCACGGGCTCGCCCTCCGCGACCGGCTCGCCCTCGGGCGGGGCCGGCGCGTCGGCGGGCTCGGGCTCGGGGTCGAGCACCCGCGACTCGCCGGCCGGGTCGACCGGCGGGACGTCCGTCCCGCCGGCACCCGCGACGCCGTCGGGCGTCTCGGTGGTCTTCTGCGGGTCGGTCACGACTTGTCGTCCACGACCTCGGCGTCGACGACCTCCTCCTCGGCGCCGTCGCCGGTGCCGTCGGAGCCGTTCGCGCTGTCGCTCGCGTCGGCCTGGGCCGCCTGCTGCTCGGCCTGGGCACGCTCGTACATCGCCTGCGAGACCTTGTGGAAGGCCTCGTTGAGGGCCTCCGTCTTGGCCTTGATGTCCTCGACGTCGTCCGTCTTGGCCGCCTCGTTGACGGCCTTGATGGCCGCCTCGATCTCGGTCCGCGAGGCCTCGTCGACGGCGTCGCCGAGCTCCTTGAGCTGCTTCTCGGAGCTGTAGGCGAGCGACTCGGCGGTGTTGCGCGCCTCGACGAGCTCGCGCAGCTTCCTGTCCTCGTCGGCGTGGGACTCGGCGTCGGAGACCATGTTCTTGATCTCCTCGTCCGACAGCCCGGAGCCGGAGCGGATCTCGATCTTCTGCTCCTTGCCGGTCCCCAGGTCCTTCGCGGAGACGTTGAGGATGCCGTTGGCGTCGATGTCGAAGGTGACCTCGACCTGCGGGATGCCGCGCGGCGCCGGCGGGATGCCCGTCAGCTGGAACTTGCCGAGCGACTTGTTGTAGGTCGCCATCTCGCGCTCGCCCTGCAGGACGTGGATCTCGACGGAGGGCTGGTTGTCCTCCGCGGTCGAGAAGACCTCGGACTTGCGCGTCGGGATCGTCGTGTTGCGCTCGATGAGCTTCGTCATCACGCCGCCCTTGGTCTCGATGCCGAGGGTGAGCGGGGTGACGTCGAGGAGGAGGACGTCCTTGACCTCGCCACCGAGCACGCCGGCCTGGATGGCGGCGCCGACGGCGACGACCTCGTCGGGGTTGACGCCGCGGTGCGGCTCCTTGCCCGTGAGCTCCTTGACCTTCTCCTGCACGGCGGGCATGCGCGTCATGCCGCCGACCATCACGACGTGGTCGATGTTGGCCGCGCCCTTGTCCTTGGCGTCGTCGAGCGCCTGGCGGACCGGCGGGACGATGCGGTCGATGAGGCCGCCGACGAGCTCACCGAGCTTGGAGCGCGTGAGGCGCAGGTCGAGGTGCTTGGGGCCGGAGGCGTCCGCGGTGATGAACGGCAGGTTGATGCCGGTCTCCTGCGCGGAGGACAGCTCGATCTTGGCCTTCTCGGCGGCCTCGTAGAGGCGCTGGAGCGCCATCTTGTCGCTCGTCAGGTCGATCGCCTGGTCGCGCTTGAACTCCGCGACGAGCCAGTCCACGATCGCCTTGTCGAAGTTGTCGCCGCCGAGGTGGTTGTCACCCGCGGTCGACTTGACCTCGAAGACGCCGTCGCCGATCTCGAGCACGGACACGTCGAAGGTGCCGCCGCCGAGGTCGAAGACGAGGATCGTCTGGTCGGCCTCCTTGTCGAGGCCGTAGGCGAGCGACGCGGCGGTCGGCTCGTTGATGATGCGCTTGACGTCGAGGCCGGCGATCTTGCCCGCGTCCTTCGTCGCCTGGCGCTGATCGTCGTTGAAGTAGGCCGGGACGGTGATGACGGCGCCGTCGACGGTCTCGCCGAGGTACGCCTCGGCGTCGGCCTTGAGCTTCTGCAGCGTCATCGCGGAGATCTCCGGCGGCGTGTACTGCTTGCCGTCGGCCTCGACGCGGACGTCGCCGTTGGGGCCGGCCTGGACGTCGTAGGGGACCATCGACTCCTCGTCGCGGACCTCGGCCTCCTTGCGGCCCATGAAGCGCTTGATCGAGAAGATCGTGTTCTCGGGGTTCGTGACCGCCTGCCGCTTGGCGACGGTGCCGACGAGCCGCTCGCCGGACTTGGCGAAGGCGACGACGGACGGGGTCGTGCGACCACCCTCCGCGTTCTCGATGACGGTGGGCTCGCCACCTTCGAGGACTGCCATGCACGAGTTGGTCGTGCCCAGATCGATGCCGATCGTCCTACCCATGAGTGTCTGGCTCCTTGTTGCCGTGAAGAGAAGATCTCAGTTGCGTTGGCTGAGATCCTAGCGGCTTGGGGCGACCCCGATGCGCGGGCAGGCCCGCCGCAGCGCACACGCGCCGCAGTCCGGTCGCCGAGCGTGACAGGTCCGGCGGCCGTGACGCAGCAGGTTGAGGTGGAGCTCGAGGCCCTCTCCCGGCCGCAGCAGCGCGAGCAGGTCGTCGTGGAGCTCCTCGAAGGGCGCGCCAGGGCGAAACAGCCCGAGCCGGGTGCCCACGCGGCTGACGTGCGTGTCCACCGGGATGTCGTCCATCCCGAAGGAGAACAGGAGCACGCAGGCGGTCGTCTTGCGGCCGACGCCCGGCAGCGCGGTGAGGAGCGCGCGGGCGTCCGCGACCGGCATCGCCTCGAGGGCCGACAGGTCGAGGGGGTCACCCAGCGCTTGGAGGACGGCCTTGATCCGGACCGACTTCTGCCGGTGCAGGCCCCCGGGCTGGATCGCGGCCTCGATCTCGTGCAGCGGGGCGTCGCGCACCTGCTCCCACGCCCCCCAGCGGTCCCGGAGGCGCAGGAAGGCGACGTCGCGGTTGCGGTCGCTCGTCGACTGGGAGAGGATCGTGAGCACGAGCTCGTCGACCGGCGCGCCGTGCGGCGGCGCGACGGGCCGGCCGTAGATCAGGCGCAGCCGGTCGCGCAGCGCCACGACCCGGCGGCGGGTCGGCGGCGTCCAGTCGCGTCGCGGGACGGTCGCGGCCCTCACCCCGGGCAAGCTACTCCGCCGCGGGGGGCGCGTCCCCCTCCGGCAGCAGCGCCGAGGCGAGCTCGGCCCGGCCCGTGATCCCGAGCTTGCGGTAGGCGCGGCCGAGGTGCATCTCGACGGTCTTCTGCGACAGGTACAGCACCTGGGCGATCTCGCGGTTCGTGCGCCCGTCGGCGGCCATCCGGGCCAGGCGCGCCTCGCTCGGGGTCAGCGCGTCGCGGCCGCCCAGCAGCCGGTCACGCCGGGGCCGGGCGCCCGTGGCGGCGAGCTCGTCGCGGGCCCGGTCGGCGAGCGGGCCGGCGCCGCACTCCAGCGCGAGGTCGAGCGCGCGCCCCAGGGGCTCGCGGGCGTCCGTCCGGCGCCCGCCGCGGCGCAGCAGCACGCCGAGGTCGGTGAGGGCCGCCGCCTGGGCAAGGCGCGCGCCGGTGCCCTCCACGGCGGCGACGGCCTCCTCGGCCAGGGCGATGCCGGCCTCGCCGCCCGCGAGCGTGGCGGCCACCCGCAGCGTCGCCGCCCGGATGCGCGGTGGCGACACCGCGCGGGCGCTCGGCAGCGCCGCGTCGAGCAGGTCGCGCGCCTCGTGCGCGCGACCAAGGCGATGGAGGGCGAGCGGCTCCTCCGACAGGCCGTCGAAGCCCACCGGCGACCACACGGTCTGACTGAAGCGCGCGAGGCATCGGCGCGCGGCCGCGAGGTCCGCCACCCCCTCCTCCAGCCGGCCCTGGGCGCAGCGCAGCCGGCCGCGCGCGGCGCGCAGGAAGAACTGCGGCTGACAGGTGCGCGCCCACTCGTGGTCGGGCGGCACGTCGGCGACGACGGCCTCGGCGCCGGCGAGGTCGCCGCGGTCGATCAGCGCATGGAGCAGCACCGCCGTCGTGAAGGCCGTCATGTCGGCCGTCAGGTCGACGCGCAGCGGGCCGAGCTGCGTGCGCGCGTGCAGCTCGCAGCGGTCGAGGTCGCCCGCCGCGTGCGCCTGGACCGCGAGCATCGTGTGGACGGCGCCGATCGCCCGCAGGTTCCCGCTGCCACGGGCGAGCTCCAGCGCGCGCTCGAGCCGCTCTCGCGCCACCGCGAGCTGGTCCGCGTAGACGAGCGACCCCAGCGCCATCAGGCTGCCGAGCAGCACGCCGCGCTCGAGCCCGTCGCCGTCCAGCGCCTCCTCCGCGACCGCCACGACCTCCGCGTGGGGCAGCGCCATCCGCGCGCTGCGCGCGCCGGCGACCAGCCGGGCGACGATGGGGTCGGCCGGGGGCTCGCGCTCGTAGCGCGCGAGGAGCGCCGCGGCGCGGGGGCTGCCGTCGGCACCGGCCCAGGCCAGGGCGCAGTGGAAGGCGCCGAGCAGGTCGCGATCGGCGCGGGCGGTGAGCCAGTCCGCGTCCAGCGCGTCCTCGAGGATCGTCAGCGCCTCCGTCACCCGGCCGCGGAGGCCGGTGCCCATCGCCAGCTCGACGGTCCAGTCGACGCGGCGGCGCCCGTCCGGAGCCGCGTCGAGTGCCTGGCGCAGGTGCAGGGCCCAGTCCGGCTCGCCGAGCATCTCCTCCTGCTGTGCGAGGTCGTGCAGGACGACGGCGTGCTCCGCCGCGGGCGGGGGCTCCGCCACGGCGCGGCGCAGGTAGGCGGCGGCGACGTCGGGGGCGCCGCGGGCGCTCGCCAACGCCGCCGCGGCGCGCAGGGGCTCCAACGGGGCACCGGCCCCCGGCGCGACCGCCAGCAGCTGCGCGGCGACCTGCTCCGCCGGCGCGCGAGCGGCGGCGAGGACGGTGGCGGCGCGCAGCGGCAGCGCGTCGCGGCGACCGGGCGCCAGGGCGGAGCGGACCGCGCTGCGCACGACCGGGTGCTCGAAGCGGACGGGGTCGGCGGCAGCGAGCACGCCCATCCGGCGCAGCTCATCCGCATGGCGACGGGCCAGCGCGGGCTCCACGTCCGCGACGACCCCGGCGGTGGCCAGGGCGGCGCCGTCGCCGAGCACCGCCATCGCCTCCGCCAGGGCCAGCGCCTCCGGGCCCAGCCTCGCGACCCGCCGCGCCACGTGCCGCGCGATGGTCGCCGGGGACGCGTCGGCGACCCGGCCGGGGTCCGGCGCCGCCGCCCCGTCGAGCTCGCGCAGGAGCTCGCGCAGGTACAGCGGGTTGCCGGCGCTGGCGCGGTGGCAGGCTGCGACGAGCTCCGGGCTCGCCGGCCCGAGCAGGCGCTCCACAGCGGCCGGGGTCAGCGGCTGCAGGCGCACGACGTCGGCGCGCGGATCCAGCCGCAGCGGGTCCAGCAGGTCGGCGGGCGAGCCGGGCTCGTCCGGGCGCAGGGCCAGCACGACCGCCAGCGGCAGGCCGTCGAGGCGCCGCAGGAGGTGGCCGAGGAAGCGCAGGGACGGCGCGTCCGCCCAGTGGAGGTCGTCGACGACGAGCGTCAGCGGCTCGGCGGCTGCGAGCTCGGCGACGAGCCAGTAGAGGCCGTCGACGACGCCGAAGGACGCGTCCACGGGCACGCCGGGGCCGGCCACGTCCGACAGGGCGGCGACCCCGGCGGCGACGGGGCCCGGCGACGACGGGCCGAGGCGGTCGACGGCCCCGCCGAGCAGCTGGCGCAGCACGCCGTAGGCGAAGGCGGACTCGTGCTCGGCCGGCCGCGCGGCGAGCACCGCGGTGCCGATCCCCGCGCGCGCGTCCTGCAGCAGCGCCGTCTTGCCGAGCCCGGCGGCGCCCTCGAGGATCACCACCGCCGGTTCCCCCGCAGCCGCGCGCCGCGTCGCCGCGACGAGCCGCTCCCGCTCCGCGGCGCGCTCCAACAGGGTGGCGTGGTCCGCCATCGGACGCATTGTCGCAGTCCCGTTCTGAACGGCGCGGAGCGGGGCGACTGGTCCGTCGCCGACGGGGGTACAAGCCGCCCGGCCGCGGAGCCCGATAGGGTCCCGCGCTCCGAAGGACCTTGGCAGAGGCCCACCAGGAGGAACTCAGTTGCGTCTCGAAGCACCCGCCCGCACGCGGTCATCCGTCCGTGCGCGGTCGTCCATCATCTGCGCCCTCGTCGCGCTGACCCTGACCTGCGGCCTCCCCGCGGCAGACGCCGACGCGTCCGCCCGCACGGACCGGGTCGAACGCAGCGTCGTCAAGCGCCTCAACGGCATCCGGGCCCGGAACGGCCTGGGCAAGCTGCGGCTGGACCGCAAGCTCGCGCGGGCCGCCGACGTGCACTCCTCCGACATGGTCCGGGCGGACTTCTTCGCCCACGAGTCCTCTGACGGGACGCCGTTCCAGCAGCGCATCGCGGCCTTCGTCCGCCGCCGGGAGACCGGGGAGACGCTCGCCTACCTCGCCGCCTCGCAGCACCGCAAGGCCGCGCGGGTCGTGCGGCTGTGGATGCGCTCGCCCGGCCACCGGGCTGCCCTGATGACGCCGCGCTTCCGCCGCATCGGCGTGGCGAAGCGCCGGGGCGAGCTCTACGGGCAGCCGTCGGCCGTGTTCACCGCCGACCTCGCGACCAGGCGCTGACATCCTTGGACGGGTGAGCACCCGTCCACCCGGCGGCTGGCCACGGCTCGCGCGCGAGGGGCTCGTCTTCTGCGGCGCCTACTGGCTCTACCGGCTCGTCCGCGGCCTGGTGATCGACCGCCCGGACGCGGCCCTCGCCAACGCGGACCGCCTGATCGACCTCGAGCGGGCGCTGCACCTCCATCCCGAGCCGGCGCTGAACGCGTCCGCCGCGGCCCACCCCGTCATCGGGACGACCGCGACCTGGCTCTACCTCAACGCGCACTTCGTCGTCACGACGGTCGCCCTCGCGTGGCTGTACCTGCGCCACCACGACCGCTTCGGCCGCACCCGCAACGCGTTCTGCGTCGCGATGGGCCTCGCGCTGATCCTCTACGTCGCGGTCCCCACCGCCCCGCCACGACTGGTCCCCGGGGCGGGCTTCACCGACCTCGTCGAGGCCCGCACGGGCGTGCCGGACGCCGCGGCCGCGCTCTACAACCCGTACGCGGCGATCCCGTCCATGCACGTGGCCTTCGCGCTGCTGCTGACCGCGGCGTTCGTCCCGCTGAGCAGGCACCGCGCCGCTCGCCTCGCGTGGCTCGCCTACCCCCTCCTGGTGACGGCCGCGACGGTCCTCACGGGCAACCACTTCTGGCTGGACGCGGCGGCCGGCGGGGCGGTCGCCGCGGCGGGTCTGACGGTCGCCCGGCTAGCGTCTGCGCGCGCATGGCCCGCCCACGCACCACGTCGACGACCGTCGCCGATCGGCTGATCGAGTCGCGCCTGACCCCGAACGCGATCTCGCTGACGGGGTTCGTCCTGTGTCTCGTCGCCGCCGTGCTGGTGTGGCAGGACGAGATCCTCCTGGGCGGGATCGCGTTCATCGTCGGCTCCGTCTGCGACACGCTGGACGGCCGCTACGCCCGCATGAGCGGCAAGGGGACGCCGTTCGGCGCGTTCCTGGACTCCTCCATCGACCGCTTCGAGGAGGGCTTCGTGCTCGCCGCGATCGCCGCCAACTTCGCCGCGGACGGCAACGAGGCCGCTGCGGGCATCGTCGTGGTCGCCGCCGTCGCCTCCCTCATGGTGTCCTACACGCGCGCCCGGGCCGAGGCGCTCGGCGTGGAGTGCAAGGTCGGCATCGCCGACCGCGCCGTCCGCGTCGTGATCCTGTCCGCCGGCCTCGTCCTCCAGAGCTTCTTCGATGCCCTCGAGCCGGCGATCTACATCCTCGCCGCCTTGACGATCATCACCGTCGGCCAGCGCGTATGGCACGTGCGCGGCCAGCTGGTGACCAGCAACCCGACCTCAACCTGAGGAACCCATCACCGTGAGCTCCACCAACGGCGGCCCGCGCCGCTCCAAGGACAAGGTCCGCGTCGCCATCATCGGCGTCGGCAACTGCGCCTCGTCCTTCGTGCAGGGCGTGCAGTACTACCGCAACGCCGACCCGACGCAGGACGTCCCCGGCCTGATGCACGTCGACCTCGGCGGCTACCACGTCGCCGACATCGAGTTCTCCGCCGCGTTCGACATCGACGCCGACAAGGTCGGCAAGGACCTGTCGCAGGCCATCTTCTCCGGCCAGAACAACACGATCAAGCTCGGCGACGACGTGCCGGACCTCGGCGTGCCCGTCCACCGCGGGATGACCCACGACGGCCTGGGCAAGTACCTGAAGGAGAAGATCACGAAGGCCGACGGCCCGACCGCCGACATCGTTCAGATCCTCAAGGACACGCAGACCGACGTCGTCGTCTCCTACCTCCCCGTCGGCTCCGAGCAGGCGACGAAGTGGTACGTCGAGCAGGTCCTCGAGGCCGGCTGCGGCTTCGTGAACTGCATCCCGGTGTTCATCGCCTCCGAGGGCTACTGGGACAACCGGTTCAAGAAGGCCGGGCTGCCGATCATCGGCGACGACATCAAGTCTCAGGTCGGCGCGACGATCGCCCACCGCACGCTGGCCCGCCTCTTCCACGAGCGCGGCGTCAAGATGCTGCGCACGTCGCAGCTCAACGTCGGCGGCAACATGGACTTCTACAACATGCTCGAGCGCGAGCGCCTCGAGTCCAAGAAGATCTCCAAGACCAACGCCGTGACGTCGATCATGGGCCACACGCTGCCCGCCGACGACGTCTACATCGGCCCCTCGGACTACGTGCCGTGGCTGACCGACCGCAAGTGGGCGCACATCCGGATCGAGGGCCAGGCCTTCGGCGACGTGCCGCTGACGATGGAGATGAAGCTCGAGGTCTGGGACTCCCCGAACTCGGCCGGCATCGTCATCGACGCCGTGCGCTGCCTCAAGCTCGCGCTCGACCACGGGGTCAGCGGGCAGCTGGACGGCCCGTCCTCCTACCTCATGAAGTCGCCGCAGAACCAGCGCCCGGACGATCAGGCGCGCGAAGCCACCGAGGCGTTCATCGCCAAGCACGCCCGCACGAAGCAGGCCGCCGAGGCCGCCCGCAAGAAGGCGGACGAGCAGGTCGCCGGCGAGTCCACGGTGACGCCCGCGAAGTAGCCCGGCAAGGGGCACCCCGCCGAGGCGTAAGCTGGCGGGGTGCCGACCGTCGTCCAGGTGACCCCCTTCCCCTGGGAGGAGGCTCACGAGGTCAACGCCCACGTGCAGGCGCTGTCGCAGGCGCTCGCCGCGCTCGGGCATCAGGTGGTGATCGTCGCCCCGTCCCGCGACGCCGAGCTCGTGCGCGCCTCCCGCGCGCGCATCCGCGACGGCGACCTCGGGACCCCCGGTGGCGAGCCCGTCCTGCTCGCGGCCGGTGAGCTGCTGCCGACGATCGCCCCGCGGCGCGCCGTCCCGGCCCTGCCCGTCCACGTCTCGCGCGCCGTCGACGAGCTGCTGGACCGCCACGGCATCGACGTCGTCCACGTGCACGAGCCGTGGGCGCCGAGCACCTCCTCGGCCGCGCTGCGCCACTCCCGCTCGCTCAACGTCGCGAGCTTCCACCTGCCCACGGAGCGCCCGCTCTCGACGCAGGTCGCCCGCCGCTTCGTGGAGACGTTCTTCGGCCGCCTCGACGCGCGCCTGGCCTCCTTCGAGGCGACGGCGAGCCTGCTGCGCCGCGCCTTCCCCGCCGACTACGAGGTCGTGCGCCCCGGCGCCGAGGTGCTGGCCCGCGCGGCCCACGACGGCCCGCTGCGGATCCTCTTCAGCGCGCAGGAGGAGCGCGCCGCGCTGCGCCTCGTCCTGCGTGCGCTGCGCCGGATCCCCGAGGACGTCGACTGGACCGCGACGCTCCACGTCCCCGGCGCCGCCGTCCCCTCCGCGCTCGTCCGCGGTCGCCTGCGCGAGCGCATCACGGTGCGGGCCGAGGAGGACATGGCCGTCGACGCGCTGCTCCGCGAGGCCGACGTGCTCGTCGCCGCCTCCGCCGGCGTGGCCGCCGCACCCGGCCTGGTCCTGCGCGCGATCGGCGCGGGCGTCGTCCCCGCCGTCTCCCGCCTGCCCGCCTACGTCGAGCTCGTCGGCGACTCCGAGCTCGGGCCGGTGCACGAGCCGGCCGACGTCGACACGCTCGCCGCGCAGCTCACGCGCCTGGCCACCGACCCCGCCGAGCTCGCCGCCCGCCGCGCCGCCGGGGACGAGCTGCGCTCGACGCTCGGGTGGGACCGGACCGCCGCCGCAGTCGACGCGGTCTACGCCCGCCTGCTCGCCCGCCGCCACGACACGGCCGGCCGGCCTGACGTACGCCGGCGCCTGCGGGAGCGGCCGTTGATCGACGTCGACCTGCACATGCACACCGACCACTCGCACGACTGCGCCACGCCGGTCGAGGCGCTGCTGGCCTCCGCGCGGGACAAGAACCTCGGGGCGATCGCCGTCACGGACCACAACGAGGTGTCGGGCGCCCTGGAGGCCGCGGCGAAGGCGGCCGAGTTCGGCGTCAAGGTGATCGTCGGCGAGGAGGTGATGACCGCCAACCAGGGCGAGGTCATCGGCCTGTTCCTGACGGAGAGGATCCCCAAGGGCGTCACGCTCCAGGAGGCGATCGCCGAGATCAAGCGGCAGGGCGGGCTCGTCTACGTCCCGCACCCGTTCGACCGCCTCCACTCGATCCCCGACTACGAGCACCTGCTCGCCGTGCTCGACGACATCGACGCGATCGAGGTGTTCAACCCGCGCGTCGCGCTGCCGGCCTTCAACGAGGAGGCGGTGCGCTTCGCGCGCAAGTACGCGGTCGTCGGCGGCGCCGGGTCCGACTCGCACGTGGCGCAGGGCCTGGGCAACGTCCGCATCCGCATGCGCGACTTCGACGGGCCGGAGGAGTTCCTCGAGTCGCTGCGCGAGGCCGACATCGCCGGGCGCCCGTCGTCGCTGTACTACGTCGGGGTGCAGGCGCTGAAGTTCCTCCAGACCAAGGCCGTCCCGCCGCCCGCCCGCCGGGCCGCGCGCGACCGGGCCGTCCGACGCGCGACCCGCAACCTCTGATGCAGGGGGAGGGGAAACCGGTGGACGCGGCAAAGTCCCTCGGCCAGATGCCGGTCACCGACGACGAGATCCGCGAGAAGTACCTCGAGCGCGCGATTCGCGAGCTCAACCACTTCACCCGCGACCTGCAGGCCTGCGAGGCCTGCCCGCGCGGGGACCACCTGCCCGTGCTCGGCTCGGGACATCCGCAGGCGGACGTCTTCATGCTCAAGTACGCGCCGACGCACGCGGAGATCGAGGAGGGCGTGGCCTTCTACGGCCGCTCGGGCACCGCGGTGATGAAGTCGCTCAAGCGGCTGAGCATCGACCCGCTGGTCGTCTACGGGACGCTGTGCGTGAAGTGCCCGGTGCCCGACACCTCGATGGCGGGCCAGGAGTGCATCGGCCGCCTCGTCGAGGAGCTCGCGATCGTGCAGCCGAAGATCGTGATCGTGATGGGCGAGGACGCGCTGGACACGCTCAACGACCTGCGGCTGCCCCTGGCACGTGAGATCGACGCGGCGCCGGGCGAGATCCAGTCGCTGACCCCGTCGATCCAGGCGCTCTACACGCCCGACGTCGACGCCTCCCTGGACGAGGAGGACGCCAAGCGGGCGTTCTGGGGCGCGTTCCGCCGCCTCGGCGACTGGTACGCGGACTTCCCGCCCTACTGAGCCTCAGCCGCGCTCGCGCAGCAGGCGCATCGCGACGCGCCTGTCGTCGCGCTCGAGCCGGTCGAGCATGAGGACGCCGTCGAGGTGGTCGAGCTCGTGCTGGAGCACCGTGGCCGCGCGGCCCTCGACCTCGAGCTCGACGCCCTCGCCGTCGACGTCCCGGCCGCTCATGCGCACCCGGGCGGGGCGTTCCACGGGCACCCACAGGCCCGGGATCGACAGGCAGCCCTCCTCGATCACCTGCGTCTCGTCCGACGCCTCCTCCAGCACCGGGTTGGCGAGCACCGCCGGCGCCGCGTCGACGCCGGCGCGGTGGACGAAGAAGCGGCCGAGCGTGCCGACCTGCGGCGCCGCCAGGCCGGCGCCGCGCGCGCCCTCCATCAGCTCGATCATCGCGGCGACCTGGCCGCGGAACGTCGCGTCGAACGCCTCGACCGGCTTGGCGGGCTGGCGCAGCACCGGGTCGCCGTAGCGGCGCACGCGGCTGAGCGCCTCGTCGCGGGCGTCGAGCTCCTCGGGCGTGAGCTCGGGGTCGCCCCAGCGGACCTCGGGCCGCTCCTGCCGGCGGTCGCTCATGTCGTCGTGAGCACGACCTTGCCGTGCTTGCCCTGCTCCTGGAAGAACGCGTAGGCGTCCGCCGCGTCCTCGAGGGCGAAGGTCCTGGCGATCGGGACGGTGAGCCCGCGATCGAAGCCGGGCAGCACCTGCGTCTCGACGCGTCGGGCGGCGTCCGCCTTGTCCTCCAGCGGCCGCGCGCGCAGCGTGGAGGCGTGGATCGCGCCGCGCTTGACCATCAGCTGCTGGAGGTTGAGCTCGACCTTCGTGCCGGCGCCGACGCCGATCACGCAGATGCGCCCGCGGGTGGCGAGCGCCTCGAGGTTGGCCGGCCAGTTCGGCGCGCCGACGAGCTCGAGGACCACGTCGAAGGGGCCGTGCGCCTCGAAGCCCTCGGGCGGGAGGACCTCGGCGCCGAGCGCCGCCACGTCGTCGCGCGAACCCTCGCTGCGCACCGTCGCGGTCACGCGGGCGCCCGCGAGGACGCCGAGCTGGACGGCGGCGGAGCCGACGCCGCCCGCCGCGCCGTGGACGAGCAGCCGCTCCCCGAGACGCAGGCCGCCCTGGGTGAAGACCGCGTCGTGGGCGGTGGTGAACACCTCGGGGGTCCCGCCCGCCGCGGCCCAGTCGAGGGCGTCGGGGACCGGCATCAGCAGCCGCTCGTGCAGCACCGCGAGCTCGGCCTGGCCGCCACCGCCGGTGATCGCCATGACGCGGTCGCCGATCGACCAGCGGGTGACGCCCTCCCCGACCGCCTCGACCTCGCCAGCGAGCTCGAGGCCGGGGATGTCCTGCGGCGATCCGGCGGGCGCCGGATAGCGGCCCTTCATCTGCATGATGTCGGCGCCGTTGAGGCCCGCCGCCTTGACGCGGACGAGCACGTCCCCCTTGCCGACGACGGGGTCTGGGTGGTCCTCGATGACGATGGATCCGTCGCGGACGGTCACGGCGCGCATGGGTCGTCACGATACGCCGGGTTCAAGCGCCATCGCGCGTCCGCCGATGATCTTCGTGCCAAGTCGCACGTTCAATGGTGTGAAGATCAGACGTCGTGGGGAAGGTGGTGAGCGGGATGGGGGTACATGTTCCTCTGCCGGCGGCGCCGGCACTCTGGCGGGAAGGGCTCGTCGGCCTCGAAGCCGCGGCGCTGCTGCGCAGCGACGTGTGGCACGGCGTCGGCCTGTCCCCCGGTGACGGCCGCCCGGTCCTGCTGATCCCCGGCTTCCTCGCCGGTGACGGCTCCCTCGCCGTCATGACCCGCTGGCTGCGCAGCCTCGGCTACCGCACCCACCGCGCCGGCATCCGCCGCAACATCGATTGCAGCGAGGCCGTGTGCTGCGCGATGGAGGAGCGGCTCGAGGCGCTGTTCGAGAAGACCGGGCAACGCGTCTCGATCGTCGGCCAGAGCCGCGGCGGGATCATCGCCCGCGCCCTCGCCGTGCGTCGCCCCGACCTCGTCGGCGGCATCGTCACCCTCGGCTCCCCCGTCATGGGCCAGCTCCACGTGCGCGCTCACACGCTCGGCGCCATCGGCCTGGTCGGCACCCTCGGCACCCTCAAGGTCCCGCACATGATGTCGCTGAGGTGCCTGCGCGGCGACTGCTGCCGTCGCTTCCGCGAGGCGCTCGAGACCACCGACTTCCCCGCGGACGTCCGCTACACGGCCGTCTTCTCGCGCCGTGACGGCATCGTCCGCTGGCGCGCCTGCATGGACCCCGCCGCCGACGAGCACGTCGAGGTGCACTCCTCCCACTGCGGCATGGCCTTCCACCCCGAGGTGTTCGGGACCGTCGGCCACGCGCTCGCGTCGTTCGCCGAGGCGGACGACCTCCCCGTCTGGACCCACTGGGCCCAGGCGGCCTGACGGCCGCGCTAGGTTGCCGCCATGGCTGTGGTGACCCTCTCGGCGTCCTTCGGCTCCGGCGGCAGCGCCGTCGGGCCACAGCTCGCCGAGCGCCTCGGCGCGACGTTCGTGGACCGGGCGATCCCGACCGCCGTGGCGGAGCAGATGGAGGTGTCGCTCGAGCACGCGCTGGCCCGCGACGAGGCCACCGCCAGCCGCTTCGACCGGCTGATGCTGTCCTTCGCCGCCGTCGGCGCCTACGGTCCGCTACCGACCGCCGCCGAGGAGCACGCCTACCGCGACGCGACCGAGCGGGCGATCCGCGAGCACGCCGAGCGCGGCGACGCCGTGATCCTCGGCCGCGCGGGGATGCTCGTGCTGGCGGAGGATCCGACGGTGCTCAAGGTCCGCCTGCACGGCTCGGAGGCGGCGCGCGTCCGCCTCGGCATGGACCTGCTCGGCCTGGACCGCCCCACCGCGGAGAAGACCCTGAAGAAGACCGACCGCGCGCGCGACGCCTACGTGCGCAACCTCTACGGCGCCGATCCCGACGACCCGGCGCTCTACCACGTCGAGCTCGACGGCCCCGCGCTCGGACCCGCGGCCTGCGTGGAGATCATCCTCACCGCCGTCGAGCAGCTCGCGCGCCACACCGCGGGATGAGCGCGGCCAGGACCAGCGCCGCGCCGTAGAGGGCGACGAGGATCCCCGCCACGAGCACGATCACCGCCGGCGTCGTGCTCGCGCCGCCGCGCGTGACCACGAGCGGCAGGCCGGTCGCGCCGGGCACGTCAGGGGGCGTGCAGCGGATGGTGATTGATCCTGAGCCGGCACTTACGCCACCGACCTGCGTGTACTGGTCGAGCTTGGTGACCCGGCGGCCCCGCTCGGGCCCCGTCACACCCGGGCCGGTGCAGCGCACGCGGCCCTCGACGTCCCTGACCGCGACCGTCCCGGCGGACCGGTCGAGGAAGATGCGCAGCTCCTCCCCGGCGCGGGTGACGGCCAACGGCGTGCCGAGTCGGCCCGTCGCCACCGCCTCGCCGCGGACGCCGGCCGCGGACCGCCCCTGCCACGCGTTGCCGAGCACGGCGATCAGCACCCCGGCCACCAGCAGCACGACGCCGCGGCGCCGAGGGGTCACTGACCGGCGGGCGGCTTGGGCTTCTCGGGCCGGTCGGGGTTCGCGACCCCGTCAGGGCCCGCGGTGAGGCGGGCCACGCACTCGATGTGCGGGGTCTGCGGGAACAGGTCGACGGGTCGGACCTTCTCCAGCCGGTAGCCGGCCTCGACGAGCTGCGCGGCGTTTGGTGCCAGCGTCGTCGGGTTGCAGGAGACGTAGACGATCGTGTCGGGCGCGGCGTCGACGATGCGGCGCACGACCTTCTGCGACAGGCCGGCGCGCGGCGGGTCGACGACGACGACGTCCGGCTTGCCGGCCTCCTCGACGAGGTCCTTCAGCGACGTGCGCACGTCGCCCGCGTAGAAGGACGCGTTGGTGATCTCGTTGAGCTTGGCGTTCTCGGCCGCGTCCTGGATCGCGTCCTGCACGAGCTCGAGGCCGTGGACGGTGCGGGCGCGCGGGGCCATCGTCATGCCGATCGTGCCGATGCCGCAGAAGAGGTCGAAGACCTTCTCGGTGCCGTGGAGCTCGGCGTACTCGACCGCGACGTCGTAGAGGACGGACGCCATCTCGGTGTTCGTCTGGAAGAACGCGTCGGGCGAGATCAAGAAGCGCAGTGCGCCGAGGTGGTCCTCGAGCTGGGGGTTGCCGGCCAGCAGCTGCGACTTGCCGCCCGTCGTCGTCTCGGACACGCCGGAGGTCTGCGTCCACCACAGCGAGTCCGCGCCGACGCGCTCGCGCAGCGCCTCGATCGGCAGCCCGTCGGTGGGTGACGTGACGATGCGGACCTGGTGCTGGCCGGTGGCGCGGCCCTCGCGCACGACGAGGTTGCGCAGCGTGCCGCGGCCCGTCGCGCGGTCCCACGCCGGGATCCTGGCCTCGCGCAGGACGGCGAGCGTCTGCTCGCGCAGCTCGTTGCCGCGCTCGGAGGCCAGCTTGTTGTCGGCGACCGAGACGATCTCGTCCCAGCGGCCGGGGGCGTGGAAGCCGCAGATGAGCGTGCCGTCAGCGGCGGTCCCGAAGGAGTACTCGAGCTTGTTGCGGTAGCGCCACTGCGCGACGGCCGGCACGATCGGCTCGAACTCGAACCCGTCGAGCTTGCCGATGCGCCGCAGCGCGTCCTCGACCTGCTCGCTCTTGGTCTCGAGCTGCTTCTCGTACGGGAGCACCTGCCAGGCGGCGCCCGGGTGGTCGGCGACGGGCTCGATGCGGTCGGGACCGGCCTCGAGCACCTCGACCGCGCGCGCCTCGGCGTAGGCGCGCTTGGACTTCGTCACCCGGGCGAGGACGCGGTCGCCCGGCAGGCCGCCCTGGACGAAGACGACGTAGCCGTCCAGCCGCGCGACGCCGTTGCCGCCGTAGGCGAGGCGGTCGACGACGAGCTCGAGCTCGTCGCCGGATCGGGGGCGGCTGGAAGCGGGTGCGGACACCCGCACCAGGCTACGGCGTCACCCGAGCTTGGACTCGATCGCGTTGAGCACCGTCTTGCGGTTCGCGTTGCGGCGCTCGTAGTCGCGGACCTGGCGCAGATCGGCGTCGGCGAGGTCCCCGAGGCGCTGGGTGACCTGCGACGCCGTGAGGGTCTCGTAGCCGGAGATCGGGAACGAGGCGAGGCCCGTCGCGCGCTTCGCGCGGTCGACGCCCTTGAGCACCCGCTCGCCCGGGGAGCCGAGCAGCTGGTCCACGTCGGAGAGGACCGCCTCCGTGTTGGCGCGCCCGCGGGTGACGAGCTCCTGCACGAGGTCGGTGGCGTCCGAGCGCGTCATGCGGCCGCGGCGGACCGCGTCGTCGAGCACCTCCTGCAGGCGCGACCGGGTCAGCAGGACGGCGTCCAACGGGTTGAGCAGGAGCGCGAGGTGCTCGCGGATCCCGGCCGGGTCGTCGGTCTCGTCGTCGGCCGTCGGCGAACTCTGGGCTTGCGACATCGCGTCAAGCAGACTACCCCGCAATCCGGGGCGCCACCCCCGCTAGGCGAGCAGGAGCTCGAGCAGCGCCTTCTGGGCGTGGCGGCGGTTCTCCGCCTGGTCCCAGATGCGCTGGCGGTTCCCGTAGAGGACCTCCGAGGAGACCTCCTCCCCCGGGTGTGCCGGCAGGCAGTGCAGCGCGAAGGCCCCCGGGGCGGCGCGGTCGAGCAGCGCCGCGTCGAGGGCGTAGGGGGCGAGCGCGACCTTGCGCTCGCGCGCCGTCGCCTCGTCGTCGGCCATCGAGACCCAGACGTCGGTGTAGACGGCGTTCGCGCCCTGGACCGCGGCGGCAGGTTCCGACACGACCTGCGCCCCGGCCGCCGCCTCGAGCTGGTAGCCGACGGGCGACGCGACGGCGACCTCGACGCCCGCGAGGCCGCCGACGAGGGCGAGGGAGCGCGCGACGTTGTTGCCGTCCCCGACGTAGGCGAGCTTGGTGCCGCGCAGGTCGTCCCCGAGCGCCTCGCGCATCGTGAGCAGATCGGCGAGCGCCTGGCAGGGGTGATGGTCGGGCGAGAGCATGTTGAAGACGGGGACGCTCGCGGTGTCGGCGAGCTCCGCGAGCGCCGCCTCGGACTTCGTGCGCAGCCCGATCGCGGCGACGTGGCGGGAGAGGACGCGCGCGGCGTCCCCCATCGACTCGCCGCGGGTGAGCTGCATCTCGTCCGAGCGGAGGATCATCGGGTGCCCGCCGAGCTCGAAGATCCCGACCTCGAAGGAGGTGCGCGTGCGCGTCGACGGCGCCTCGAAGATCAGGGCGACCGCCCGGCGCTCCAGCACGCGGGAGGCGAACGGCTCCGCCTTCAGCTCGGCCGCGCGCGTGAGCAGCGCGTCGAGCTCGCTCGCGGAGAGCTCCGTCCCGGTGAGGAAGTGCCTGGGCACGGGCGCGAGCCTAGTCGCGCTTGAGCCCGAAGCCGCGCAGCAGCAGGAGCGCGCGCTCGCCGACCCCACCCGGCTTCGGCAGGACGCCGAGCTCGACCGCGGCGTCCCAGACGTCGAAGAAGACGCGGACCCGGTGCAGCAGCCCGTCGCGCAGCTCGCAGTAGGCGATCCCGTGGACGACGATGAAGCGGCCGGTCGGGGTGAGGCCGCCGAGGTCGCCCCGGTGGGTGGCGATCAGCTTCATCGGCGCCGCGACGTGCGTGCCGTCGGTGAGGCGCTCGCCGGTGCGCTCCACCCGCGCGTCGGGGAAGCCCGCCCACAGCCGCTCGGCGTGTGCCCCGATCGCCGCCGCCGATTCGAGCGGCGTCGGGGTCAGCGGATCCTCGTAGTGGATGTCCTGCGGATCGCACAGGGCCGCGAAGGCGCCCGGGTCGCGGCCGGACCACGCCTGCTGCCAGGCGTCGAAGAGCGCGTCCGTGCTCACCCGAACTCGGGCACGCCGGACTCGGGCGTGCTCGCCTCGGCGTAGAGGCGGCGCGGGATCCGGCCGGCGCCGCGGGCGAGGCGGCCCGCCTGCACGGCGAGGCGGATCGCGGTGGCCATCGCCACGGGGTCCTCCGCGCGCGAGATCGCGCTCGCGCACAGGACGGCGTCGCAGCCGAGCTCGAGTGCGAGCGCGGCGTCGGACGCCGTGCCGACCCCGGCGTCGAGGACCACGGGAACCGATGCGTGCTCGACGATGAGGCGCAGGTTGTACGGGTTCAGCAGCCCCATGCCCGAGCCGATCGGCGAGCCCAGCGGCATGACGACGGCGCAGCCGACGTCCTCCAGGCGACGCGCGAGGACCGGGTCGTCGTTCGTGTAGGGCAGCACCGTGAAGCCCTCGTCGACGAGCTCCTCGGCCGCCTCGAGCAGCGCCGGCGCGTCGGGCAGCAGCGTGCGGTCGTCGGCGATGACCTCGAGCTTGACCCAGTCGGTCCCGAACGCCTCGCGGGCGAGCTTGGCGGTGAGGACCGCGTCCCGGGCCGTGTAGCACCCCGCGGTGTTCGGCAGCAGGCGCACGCCGGCGCGGTCGAGCGTCTCGACGATCGAGCCCTGGGCGTCGGGGTCCACGCGGCGCAGCGCGACGGTGACCATCTCGGTGCCGGACGCCTCGATGGCCGCGGCCATCGTCTCCAGCGAGCGGAAGCCGCCCGTGCCGAGCACGAGCCGGGAGGCGAAGGCGGTGCCGGCGATGGTGAGGGTGTCGCTCACGTGGTCAACGGTACTCACGGGCGGGCGTCAGCCGCCCTGGACCGCGCGCACGACCTCGACGCGCGCGCCCTCCCGCAGCGTGGTCGCCGCCCACGCCCCGCGCGGCACCACCTCGCGGTCGACCGCGATCGCGACCCCGCGCGCGTCGGCGGGGAGCTCCAGGACGGTGGCGACGTCGGCGACCGTCGCGCCGTCGGTGAGCTCGAGGGCGTCGCCGTTGACCGTGACGATCATGCGGGGCCCACTCCCGCGGCGCTGAACCGGGTCGCCAGGCACCCCGCCGTCCACGCCGGCATCGCCTCGCCGACCAGTCCGCCGGCCACCGCGTCCGCGGTCGCCGGCGCCAGCAGCACGCCGTTGCGCCAATGACCGGTCGCCCAGTGGAGGCCGTCGACGGCGCCCGGGCCGAGGGCCGGGGCGTTGTCCGGCGTGCCCGGGCGGAAGCCGACGAGGACCTCCTCGAGGTCGAGCTCGAGCACCCCGGGGACGACCTCGGACAGGTCGCGCAGCAGCTCGAACACCCCGCCGGCGGTCGCGGACGCGTCCCAGCCACGGTCCTCCATCGTCGCGCCGAGGACGTAGCGGCCGTCGTCGCGGGGGACGAGGTAGGCGGTCAGCGTGCGGATGCAGCGCTCGACGAGGCCGGGGCCGCGCGGGTCGCGCAGACGCAGCACCTGGCCCTTCACGGGCCGCACGGGCACGCGCGCCACCTCGGGGATCCCGGCCAGGCCGCCACTCCACGCCCCGGCGGCGAGCACCACGGCGGGTGCGCGCAGGTCGCTGCCGTCCTCGAGCCGGACGCCGGTGACCCGTCCGGCGTCGGTCAGCAGCGCCGCGGCCCGGCCGCGCACCGTCGGCACCCGCTCGCGCAGCGCGCGCACGACCTCGCGCGGGTCAACGGCGCGATCGCCCGGGACGTCGAGCGCGAGCCGCACCGTCGGCGCCAGCGCCGGCTCGAGGCGGCGCGCCGCGGTCGGGCGCAGGCGCTCGGCCTCGACACCGAGGCTCGTGCGGAAGGCATGGAGCCGGTCGAGCGCCTCCGCGTCGTCGCGGTCGCGCGCCACGACGAGGGTGCCGGCGGCGCGCAGCGGCACGTCGAGCTCCGCCGCCAGCGCAGGCCAGCGGGCCGCGCTCTCGAGGCCGAGGGCCAGGTGCGGCTCGTCACCGTGGTCGGCCTCCGACACCGGCGCGAGCATCCCCGCGGCGACGTGCCACGCGCCGCTGTCGCCCGTGTCGACGACCGTCACCTCGAGCCCGCGCTGGCGGGCGCGCAGGGCCACGGCAAGCCCGATGATGCCGCCGCCGACGACGATCGCGTCGGCTGGGGGAGCGCTGGCGGGCGGCACGCCGGGGAGGCTAGACCGCGCCGGCGAGATCGGGGGTTCCCCGCACCGGGTTGCACCGGGTAGCCGATCCGCTACCCGGTGCAACCCGGAATCGGCGCGGTCCGTGGGCCGGGCCGCGATCGTGGCGGCTGGGAGCACGGCGGGCCTGCGACACTGCACGGCGCATGCCGACGCCACGCGAGCGGATCGCCGACGCCCGGCTCTACCTGTGTGCGCCCGCCGCGACGCCGGTGGCGACGCTCGCCGCGGCCCTCGCAGGCGGTGTCGACGTGCTGCAGCTGCGCGACCACGCGCTCGACGGCGACGACGACGCGGTGCTCCGCGCCGCCGAGCCGTTCCGGGCCACCGCGGCCGCCGCCGGGGCCCTGTTCGTCCTCAACGACCGGCCGGACCTCGCGGCGCGCGCGGGCGCCGACGGCGTGCACGTCGGTCAGGACGACGTCTCGCCCGCGCTGGCGCGGGCGACGCTGGGACGTGACGCGATCGTCGGGCTCTCCTCGCACGCGCCGGACCAGGGCGCGGCCGCCGCGGCCGACCCCGAGGTCGACTACGTCTCGATCGGGCCCGTCCATCCCACGCCGACCAAGCCCGGTCGGCCCGCCGCGGGTGTCGGCTACGTCGCGTGGGCCGCCGCGAACGTCGCCAAGCCCTGGTTCGCCATCGGCGGCATCGACGCCGAGACGATGCCCGAGGTCGCCGCCGCCGGCGCGACCCGCGTCGTCGTCGTGCGCGCGATCCTCGACGCGCCCGACCCCGAGCGGGCCGCCCGCGAGCTGCGCGCCGCCCTCACCGCGGAGGTGCCCGATGGCGTCGCGTAGCCGCAAGCGGCGCAAGCCCGGCGCCCGCCCCGGCGCCCGCCCCGGCGCCCGCCCGCCGGCGTCCGCTCGCCCCGACGCCGACGCCCGCCACGGACCCAGCCCGACCCGCCTGCGCGGAGAGGCCCGCAACGAGGCGATCCGGGCCGGGATCGAGCCGCTGCGCCCCGGCGAGCGCCCGACACCGCTGAAGATCGCCGTTGCGGTCGCGCTGCTCCTGGCGCTGTCGAACATCGTGCTCGTGGCGGTGGGCTACGACTTCCCGGGCCGGGAGGATCCGTCGACGGCCAGCGCGTGGATCTTCGTCGTGGTGCTGGTCGTGGCCGCCGGCGGGATGTGGCTGCAGCGCTACTGGGCGGTGCTCGGGTTCCAGGTCCTGCTCGGCCTCATCGCGACGGTCGCCGGCCTGTCGGTGCTCGTGGCGTCCAACGTCGTCGCCGTGCTCCTCTGCCTCGTCACGCTGGGGCTCGCAGGGTGGCTCTTCTACAAGCTGGTCCGCATCCTGGGCCGCATGCAGGCGCCGCAGCGACCCGTCAAGCCGTAGGCTCGATCCCATGGCTGACGAGTTCGACTGCATCGTGATCGGGTCCGGTCCGGGTGGCTACGTGGCGGCGATCCGCGCGGCGCAGCTCGGCATGTCCACCGCCGTGGTGGAGAAGGACACCGTCGGCGGTCGCTGCCTCAACGTGGCGTGCATCCCCGCGAAGGCCGTCCTGCGCGTGGCCGACATCCTCTCCGAGGTCGACGAGGCGGGGGAGTTCGGCATCGAGGTGCCGTCGCGCACGGTGCACTTCGACCAGGTCTCGGCGCGCCGCAAGTCCGTCATCTCGACGCTGACGGGCGGCGTCGCGGGGCTGTTCAAGAAGAACAAGATCGAGTACGTCGAGGGCGCGGGCAAGCTCTTCGACGCCAAGACGGTGCAGGTCGGCGACCGCACGCTGACGGCCAACAAGGGCATCCTGCTGGCCACGGGCAGCCTGAAGAAGTCGCTGCCGGGCTTCGAGTTCGGCGGCAAGGTCATCGGGACCGAGGAGGCCTGGGGCCTCGAGGAGCTCCCGAAGAAGCTCGTCGTCGTCGGCGCGGGCGCGTCCGGCACCGAGATCGCCTCCGCCTACGCCCGGCTCGGCTCGGAGGTCGCGCTGTACGAGGCGCTGGACCGCGTGCTGCCGTCCGAGGACGCCGACATCTCCCGCACCGCCGCGCGCGCGTTCAAGAAGCAGGGGATCGAGGTCCACACGGGCGAGTTCGCCTCCCCCGACCTCGAGGCCGACTTCATCGTGATCGCGGCCGGGCGCGCCCCCGACGTCGAGGGCCTCGGCCTGGACGCCGCCGGCGTCAAGCTCGCCGACAGCGGCCTCGTCGAGGTCGACGGGCGCCTGCGCACCTCCGCCGCCGGCGTGTGGGCGATCGGCGACCTGGTCCCCGGCCCGGCGCTCGCGCACAAGGCCTCCGACGAGGGCGTGATCGCCGTCGAGGACATGGCCGGCCTGGACACGCACCCGATCGTCTACGTCGACGTCCCGCGCGCGACGTTCTGCCAGCCCAACGTGGCCTCCTTCGGGCTGACGGAGGCGCAGGCCAAGGAGGCCGGCTATGACGTCGTCGTCGGCAAGGTGCCCTACGGCGCCGTCGGCGCCGGCACGGTCTACGGCGACCGCTCCGGCATGATCAAGATCGTCGGCGAGACGAAGTACGGCGAGCTGCTCGGCGGCCACATCGTCGGCGCCAAGGCGACCGAGCTCATCCAGGAGCTCGTCAACGTCCGCGCGCTCGAGGGCGGCTACCAGGAGGTCGCACGGATGGTCCACGGCCACCCGACGATGTCCGAGGGCGTGATGGAGGCCGCGCGGGCGGCCGACGGGTGGCTGATCCACGGCTGATGGCGCCCCAGCGGGGGACCCGACGATGACCGACGTCGAGTGGCCCCAGTTCCTCTACGACTTCCGGTCGCCGGAGGCGTGGCTGACGGCGGAGCGGATCGTGCACGACCTCGGGGCGGTGCCGGAGTTCGTCCCCGTCGACCTCGACGGGCTCGCCGCGGCGGGCGTGCCGCGCACCCCGGATCCCGAGGCGCTCGCCGAGCGCGCCCGCGCCTACGGCCTGCTCGCGCCCCGGCTGCCCGCCACCTACCCGCCGCGGGAGGCGCGCTTCGCCCTCCTCGCCGCGACCTACGCGAAGCAGATCGGCAAGATCGTCGCCTTCAGCCACGCCCTGTTCCGCCAGACCTTCGCCGCCGGCCGTGACCTCGCCGACATCGACACGGTCTACCTCGCCGGTGCCGCCGCCGAGATCCACCCCGCCGCGCTCGAGAAGGGCGCCGGGCTGCGGGGGACCGCGGAGCGGCTGCGGGTCGCGACCGAGGCCGCCGCGGCGGCCGGCGTACGCGACGTCCCCGCCGTCCTGACCCCGTTCGGCGCGCAGGTCTTCCACGGCGACGACGCCGTCGCGGCCGCCGCGGCCGCCCTGGTCGGGCCCGACCGGGCGCCTTAGCGCTCGCGGTCGAGCAGGGCCCAGCCCGCCGTCCCCGTGACGGCGGCGGTGACGGCGACCGCGGGCCACGAGCCGATCGCGTGGCCGAGCGGGTGCGACACGACGAAGGCCACGAGGGCTACCGCGCCCCAGGCGACCCGGCGCGGCAGCGTGGAGCGGGCGACCGCGACCGTCGCGAGGCCGATGACGAGGAGGCCGGCACCCCCGACCGGCCGGCTCCCGGTGACCTCCGCGAGGGCGAACCCGGCGGGCAGGCAGGCGAGCGCGAGGGGCCAGGCGGGCATCGGCTCACTGTACGCACGGGTTCTGGGCGGCCCGGCGTTGACACGGCGTGACCGGCGCGGGTAGAAAGCCCCCGCCGATGCCCTCGACGCCCACGAGCCTCCTCGACGAGCTGGCCGCGCCCCGCGAGGGCGTGCGGGTCGTGCTGGTCGAGGACAACCCCGGGGACGCCAGGCTCGTGCGCGAGATGCTGCGCGACGCCGGGGACGAGGCGATCGTCAACACCTGCGGCAGGCTCGCGGAGGCGGAATCGCCGATCTCCTCCGGGCTCGCGGACCTCGTGCTGCTCGACCTCGACCTGCCCGACGCGCACGGGCTGCAGGGGCTGCTCCGGTTGCGGTCGATCGCCCCCGACGTCCCGGTCGTGGTCCTCTCCGGCCACCACGACGACCGCATCGCGCTCGAGGCCGTGCAGGCGGGCGCGCAGGACTTCCTCTCCAAGGGCGCCGTCGAGCCGCCGGCGCTGTCGAAGGCGATCCGCTACGCCCTCGAGCGCCAGCGCTCCGAGCGCCGGCTCGCCCGTCAGGCGCTCCGCGACCCCCTGACGCAGCTGCCCAACCGGGTCCTGTTCGCCGACCGCCTCGAGCAGACGATCAAGCGCGGCCTGCGCCGCCCGCCCCGCGGGGCGCTGCGGGCGCCCGCCCCCGGGGAGGTGGTGCTGATGCTGCTCGACGTCGACGGGTTCTCCGCCGTCAACGCCGAGGCGGGCCACGCCGCCGGCGACCGGCTGCTGGTGGAGCTCGCCACTCGGCTGCGCCAGCACCTGCGCGAGGGCGACACGCTGGCCCGTCTCGGCGGCGACGAGTTCGTCCTCCTCTGCGAGGACGTCGCCGACGCGACCGCCGGCCTGCGGCTCGCCGAGCGGTTGGCCGGCCTGGTCGGCGTCCCCTCCGACGTCGAGCCCGGCGTGACCCTGTCCGTCTCCATCGGCGTCGCCGTGGCCGAGGCGGGCGTCGAGGGCGGCGTCGACCTGCTGCTGCGCGCCGACGAGGCCGTCCACGCGGCGAAGCGCATCGGTCCGGGGCGCTGTGCGATGGCGGACCCGGCCGCGCCCGCGCGTTAGAACGGCGCGCCCGGCATCGTTAGGTGCCGTGATGCGCCCTGCGTTCGAGCACGTGCGGACCGCGCTGCCCCACGGGCAGACCCTGCCCGCAGCCCAGTTCGAGACCCGCCACCTCGTCCTCACGCGGCTGCTGTGGCTGCATGTCGTCGCGCTCCCGATCGTCGGGGCGTTGTACGGCTACCCGGCGCTCCACTGCCTGTTCGAGGGCGGCATCGTCGCCGTCTGGGCGGTCGCCGCGCAGCTGCGCCCCGGCGGCCGGCGGCTGCAGGCGATGGTCACCGCCGGAGGCCTGATGACCTGCTCGGCGGTGCTCGTGCACATCACGGGCGGACTGATCGAGGCCCACTTCCACTTCTTCGTCCTCGTCACCGTCCTGTCGCTGTACGAGGACTGGGCCGTCTACGGCGTCGCGGTCGGCTACGTGCTGCTCCACCACGGCCTCGGCGCCCTGTTCGGGATGCACATCTACGCCCACGGCGGAGACCCCTGGCTGTGGGCCGGCGTGCACTCCGGCTACATCGTCGCCCTCTGCGCGGCCAACGTCGTGGTGTGGCGCTCCTCCGAGCGCGCGCGCCTGGAGCTGCGCGAGGCGCACGCCGAGCTCGAGCGCCGCGCGACGCACCTCGCCCGCTCCAACCGGGAGCTGCAGGAGTTCACCGCCGTCGCCTCCCACGACCTGTCCGAGCCGCTGCGGATGGTCACCGGCTACCTGCGGCTGCTCGAGCGCCGCACGGCGGACAAGCTCACCGACGACGAGCGGCAGTTCGTCGCCTACGCGACCGACGGCGCAGACCGCATGCGGGGCCTCATCGACGACCTGCTCACCTACTCCCGCGTCGAGCGCGACACCTTCGCCCCCGCGGCGGTCGACCTCGCCCAGGTGGCCGAGACGACGCTGCGCGGCCTCGAGGCCGCCGTGGCGGACGCGGGCGCCGACGTGCGGGTCGGGCCGCTGCCGACCGTCACCGGTGACGCCGGCCAGCTCGGCCAGCTCTTGCAGAACCTCGTCGCCAACGCGCTCAAGTTCCACCGGCCCGGCGTGCCGCCCACGGTCACGATCGACGCGGTCGCCGACGGCGACGAGTGGACGGTCACCGTCGCCGACGACGGGATCGGGATCCACCCCGAGCAGCTCGAGCGGGTCTTCCAGATGTTCCAGCGCCTCCACTCGCGTGACGAGTACGAGGGCACCGGCATCGGCCTGGCCGTCTGCCGGCGCATCGTCGAGCGCCACGGCGGCCGGCTGTGGGCGCAGGAGCGCCCCGGCGGCGGGACGCAGATGCGCTTCACCCTCGCCGCCGCAGCGGCCGGCGCGGCCCGCTCGGCCCCGTCGCTCGTGCTGACCGACGACGTCGGCGAGGGCCCGCTGCCCGACGGCGCCGAGCGCGACGTCGCCGGCACCTAGCGCGCCTAGGCTCTCAGGCCATGTCCGAGCGCACGGCGAAGGGCCCCGCCACGGCCCACGAGCTCACCCGCGCGCAGCAGGCCGCGGGCCGCCGTGCGGCGGAGTCGCGGGCGACGGTCCCGGACGCCGCCTGGACGCTCGAGGCGGGCTTCGATGCCGTCCCGGATCCCGTCGACGGCCCGCTCCTGGCCGCCGTCGCCGCCGCCCTGCGGGAGTTCCCGCGGCTGAACGCCACCTACCGCGACGGCCGCGTCGACGCCCACGAGCGCGTGAACCTCGGGGTCGCCGTGACGGGGGAGGACTGGACGCTGGTCCCGACCCTCGTCGACGCCGACGCCCGCGACGGCGCCACGCTGGCCGCCGAGCTCGAGTCCCTGCGCGCCGCCGCGACCGCGGGCGAGCTGACGGCGGCGGCGCTCGCCGCCGCCACCTTCACCGTCGCCGGGCTCGGGCTCGACGCCGTGCGCCAGGTCGTGCCGGTGATCGTGCCGGGCCAGGTCGCCGCCCTGGGCGTCGGCGCCGTGCAGGACCGCCCGGTGGTCGACGCCGACGGCCGGCTCGCCGTCGGCCGTCGCGCGGACCTCGTCCTCGTCGCCGACGTCCGCGCCGCGCAGGGCGACGAGCCCGCGCGCTTCCTCGCCCGCGTCGCCGCGCTGCTCGCCTAGAAGCCGTTGCGCGACCGGTAGGTCGCGTTCGGGATCCGGTCCCCGTCGAGCCGGACCTCGCGCGGGTCGCCCGTGCGCACGAACACGCACAGGGGGCGCTCGGGCGGCGGGCCCGGGACGCAGCCGCGGAACAGGTCGTCCTCGATCTGGATCGTGTCCAGCGCCCCGAGGCCGTCGGTGAAGCGCGGCTGCTCGCGGTGGACGAAGCGACCGATCTCCGCGCGGGTGACGGCGAAGCCGCGCGCGTCGGCCTGGCGCTCGTCGCGGTGCGTGACCCCGCCGATCAGCAGGCCGGCGAACAGCGCGCCGAGCAGGACGGTGCCCGCGTAGTCGGCCGCGATCTGGCGCGGGACGTCCTTGCGGCGGCGGCGTGCGAGCAGCCCGACGACCGGCGCCACGGCCGCGACCATGAACAGGTTCAGGCACGCGGCGAGCAGCCCGGCGGCGATCACGCCACCCTCCGGCCCATCCCCCCAGACCGGGAGCTCGACGAGCATGACCGCCTCCACGACGGTGACGAGGACGAACGTGGGCCACTGCCACGCGCCGCGCAGCCGCCAGCGCAGCCGGTTGAGGTCCACGTCAGGTCGCCGCGGCACGCTGCCGAGCGTAGGTCAGGCGTACCCTCTGAGGGTGCCCAAGGACCTCCTCGTCTGCCAGCTCGGCCGGGTGCCCTACGACCGGGCCCTCGCGTGGCAGACCGCGCTGCGCGAGCGCGTGATCGCGAAGGAGGCCGACGAGGCCCTGCTCGTGCTCGAGCACCCGGCCACCTACACGCTCGGCCGCCGCTCGGAGCCCGCCGACCTGCCGATGGGCGAGAGCTGGTACCGCGGGCAGGGGATCGAGGTCCATCGCACCGAGCGCGGCGGCAAGCTCACCTACCACGGGCCCGGCCAGGTCGTCGCCTACCCCATCGTGCGAGTCGAGCGGATCCCCGCCTTCATCGCCGCCCTCGAGGCCGCCGTCGTCGCCGCACTCGCGGAGGAGGGCATCGAGGCCCGCGGCCGCGACCACGAAGGGCCGCAGTGGACCGGCGTGTGGACCGGTGACCGCAAGATCGCCTCCATCGGCATCCACGTCTCCCGCGGCGTCTCGATGCACGGGCTGGCGCTCAACGTCGACAACGACCTGCAGCCGTTCGAGTGGGCCGTCGCCTGCGGCCTGCCCGACACCCGGATGACCTCCGTGTGCCGCGAGCTCGGCGTGTCCGGGCGCCTGGACTGCGTGCGCCGGCGCGTCGCGTTCCACCTCTGCCGCGAGCTGGGCCGCCGCCAGCGGCTGATCAGCCCGGCGCGGCTGGACCTCGACCGCGTTCTAGCCTCCGTGGCGCGATGAGCGACGAGCCGGTCCGCCTCCACGTCACCCGCTCACGGGCCAACCCCGGGGGCATGGACGTCCACAGCGTGCTCGGGGAGGACGTCCTCCCCTTCCGCTCCCGCAAGCCCGAGTGGTTCAAGGTCCCCGCCCCCGGCGGCGAGAAGTACCGGCGCCTGCGCGCCGACATCGAGGCCGAGGGGCTCAACACCGTCTGCAAGGAAGCCGCCTGCCCGAACATCGGGGACTGCTGGGAGCGCGGCTCGGCGACGTTCATGATCCACGGCGACACCTGCACGCGCCGCTGCGGCTTCTGCAACGTCAAGTCCGGCAAGCCGACGTGGAACGACCCGCTGGAGCCGGCGCGCGTCGCGCGCTCGGTCGCCCGCATGGGCCTGCGCCACGCGGTCATCACCTCCGTCGACCGCGACGACCTCCCGGACCTCGGCGCCGGCGTCTGGTGCGGCACGATCCGCCAGATCCGCCGCCAGTCGCCCGACACGAAGATCGAGGTGCTGACGCCGGACTTCCGCGGCGAGGAGATGCCGCTCGCGCGCGTCATCGCCGAGCGCCCGGACGTCTTCAACCACAACGTCGAGGTCGTCCCGCGGCTGTACCCGATCGCCCGCCGCGGCTCGCGGTGGACGCGCTCGCTGCGCGTCCTGCGTGTCGCCAAGGAGCTCGGCGGCGACGAGGTGGCCACGAAGTCCGGCTTCATGGTCGGCCTGGGCGAGTCCTTCGACGAGCTCGTCGACGCGCTCGGCGAGCTGCGCGAGCAGGGCGTGCAGATCATCACCGTCGGCCAGTACCTGCGCCCGACCGAGCGTCACCTCCCCGTCGTGCGCTACTGGCACCCGGAGGAGTTCGACCGCGTGCACGAGGCCGGCATGGCCATGGGCTTCGACCACGTCGCCGCCGGCCCGCTCGTGCGCTCGAGCTACCACGCCGACGAGCACGTCCAGCAGGACCGTCCCGGCGTCGGCCCGCTCGCCGCGACCGGCTGAGTGCTTCCGCTCAAGGACACCAACCCCACCGGCCGCGTCCCGGTCGTCACGTTCGGGCTGATCCTGGCCAACGTCCTCGTCTACGCCCTGTGGCAGAAGGGCGGGCTGGTCGCGGGCGACCCGTCGTCGAAGGCCTACTTCTGCCAGCTCGTGGACTGGGCGGCGATCCCGGCCGAGCTGACGGACCCGGGGACCAACCTCGCCGGCGAGGGCTGTGGCGGCGCGGGTGCGGGCCCCACCGTCCTGACGCCGTTCACCGCGATGTTCATGCACGGCGGGCTGCTGCACCTCGGCGGCAACATGCTGTTCCTGTGGATCTTCGGCAACAACGTCGAGGACCGCATGGGCCGCCTGCGCTTCCTGGCCTTCTACCTGCTGGCCGGCCTCGCGGCGCTCGGGCTCCAGGTCGCGATCGACCCGACCTCGCCCGTGCCGACGCTCGGCGCGTCCGGGGCGATCGCCGGCGTCCTCGGCGCCTACATCGTGCTGTACCCGAGGGCCCGCGTCTGGACCTGGGTGTTCATCGTGATCCTGCCGCTGCGTGCCTTCTGGGTGCTCGGCTACTGGTTCGTGACCCAGGCGCTGTTCGGCTACGGGGACCTGATGCAGCCCGGCGCCGGCGGCTCCGGCGGCGTCGCGTACTTCGCCCACATCGGCGGCTTCGTGTTCGGCCTGCTGCTCGTGCGGGTGTTCGTCGCGGGCCGGATGCCGCCACCCAGCGCGTCCGCCCGGCTCGCCTAGGGCGACAGGTCCGTTGCAGCGACGGGCGGGCCTGCTTGACTACGCGCCGATGCGTGCTCGGCGGGTCATCACGGGGCTCGTCGCCTTCCTCTGGGTCGTCATGACCGCCCTGACGGGCTACGTCCTCATCACGGAGGGACCCGACATCCTCGTCGCCATCTCGATCGGCATCTGCGTGCTGCTCGGCGCAGCGGTGCTGGGCGCACTGCAGGAGGCCCGGCGGTGAAGGCCGCCGCCGCGCTGCTGAGCCTCGCGGCCCTCGTCGTCGCGGCCGTCGTCCTGCTCTCCGACGGTGGGCCCGGCGCCCGCGGCCAGGCCTCGAGCGCCGCGGCCTCCTCGCTGCGTCGCGGGGGCCTGGACATGGGGACGGCGTCCTCGCCGCTGGCGGTGCAGCTCGCCGGGGCGCGCAACGTCGTCGTCCCGCCGTTCGCGCGCAAGGACCGGCCGGCGTCGGGACTGCTCTTCGACGTCGACACGGGCCAGGTGCTGTGGCAGCGCAACGCGACCACCAGGCGCCCGATCGCCTCACTGACGAAGATCATGACCGCGCTCGTCGTGGTCGACCGCGTCCCGCCCGGCAAGACCGTGCAGGTCACGAAGTTCGACGCCCGCGCCCCGGGGTCCGCCGTCGGCGCGCTCCCCGTCGGCAAGCGCATCGGCGTCGAGACGATGCTCAACGGCCTGCTGCTGGCGTCGGGCAACGACAGCGCGCGGGCGCTCGCGCGCCGCGCCGGCGGCAGCCAGCGGGGCTTCGTCCGGCGCATGAACGCGCTCGGAAGGCTGCTCGGCCTGCAGTGCTCGCACTACGCGACGCCGGACGGCTACCGCAACCGCGACAACTGGTCCTGCGCCGCCGACCTCGCCGCGGAGGCGCGCGCGCTGCTGCGCGACCCGCGCCTGGCCCGGATCGTGCGCCGCGCCGCCGTCGTCCTGCCCTGGCCGGTCAAGCGGGGCAAGCGCAAGAAGCTCTTCCTCTACAACCACAACCCCCTGCTGCAGCAGCGCTACCCCGGCGTGACCGGCGTCAAGACGGGCTACACGGACGCCGCCGGGTCCTGCTTCGTCGTCACCGCCCGTCGCGGCGACGTGCACCTCGGCGTGGTCCTCCTGGACTCACCCGACATCGACGGGCAGGCGAAGTCGCTGCTGGCCCGCGGATTCAAGGCCGTCCGCCACGTGCGCTGATCGACGCGGGCACCGCGCGGGCGGCAGACGAGCTGACATCGGGCGGCACGATCCTTGACACGCCGGGGCCCGGGCTCCGTACTCCGGAGGAGATGGACGTCCCCACACACCGCAAGGCCGATCACCTGCGGCTCGCCACCGAGCCCGGAGTCCAGCACACCGTGGCCACCGGCCTCGGCGACGTGCACCTCGTCCACCGCGCCCTCCCGGGCCGCGACCTCGACGACGTCTCGCTCGAGACGGAGCTGCTCGGTCGCCGTCTGCGCGCCCCGCTGGTCGTGTCCGCCATGACGGGTGGGACCGCGGAGGCCGAGGAGGTCAACGGCCGGCTGCTGCGCGCCGCCGCGGCCGCCGGCATCGCGCTCGTGCTCGGCTCGGGCCGCCGGCTGCTCGAGGACGCCGACCTGCTGCGCACCTACCGGCCCTCCGGCGAGGATCGCCCGCCGCTGCTGCTCGCCAACCTCGGCGCCGCCCAGCTGACCGGCCCGCGCGGCCCCGATCGCGCCGAGGCGATCGTCGACCTGCTGGAGGCCGACGGGCTCTCGGTGCACCTCAACCCGCTGCAGGAGGCGGTCCAGCCCGAGGGCGAGCCGCGCTTCGCCGGCGTCCTGGAGGGCATCGCCGCCGCCGTCGAGCGCCTGGGCGACCGGCCCGTCGTGGTCAAGGAGGTCGGGTTCGGCCTCGCCGGCGCGGACGTCGCGCTGCTCGCACAGGCCGGCGTCGCCGCCGTCGACGTCGCGGGCGCCGGCGGCACCAACTGGGCGCTGATCGAGGGCCGCCGCGACTCGCGCGCCGGCGAGGTCGCCCAGGCGTTCGGAGGATGGGGCGTGCCCACCCGCGACGCGATCGAGCAGGCGCGCGCCGCCGCTCCCGGCCTCCCCGTGCTCGCCTCCGGCGGGGTCCGCGACGGCGTCGAGGCCGCCAAGTGCCTCGCGCTCGGCGCCGCGGCCGCCGGCCTGGCCGCCCCGCTTCTGAAGGCCGCGCAGGCCAACCGGGCCACGACCGCGACCGACGTCCTCGTGCAGCAGCTGCGGATCGCGACCTGGCTGACGGGCGCACCCTCGGCCGCCGCCCTCGGCGCGGAGCATCTGCGATGAAGGTCGTCGTCGTCGGCGCCGGGCTCGGCGGCCTCGGCTGCGCGCTGCGGCTGCAGGGGGCCGGCCACGAGGTCGTCGTGGTCGAGCAGAAGGACCGCCCGGGGGGCCGCGCCGACCAGATCGTCGACGGGGGCTACACCTGGGACACCGGGCCGTCGCTGATCACGATGCCGTGGGTCCTCGAGGACACGTTCGCCGCGGGCGGGATGGACCTCTGGTCCGAGCTGTCGCTCCATCGGCTCGACCCGCTGTACTCGATCCACTGGTCCCAGGACGACCGCTCGTTCCGCTTCACGGAGGACCTGGACCGGCTGCGCGAGGAGATCGCGCGCTTCTCCGTCCGGGACGCCGGCCGCCTCGACGACTTCGTCGCGGCGCTCAAGCCGATCTACGAACAGGGGATCGTCGGCGCCGGCCGCCAGTCCTTCGGCACCCCCGGCCCGTTCATGAAGCTGCTGCCGATGATGCTGCGCCTGCGGGCGGCCGAGCCGCTGTCGCACTTCGTGGGGCGCTTCTTCGAGCACCCGCGCGTGCGCGAGGCGTTCTCGTTCCACTCCCTGTTCATCGGCGGCGACCCGTTCCGCGTCCCCGCGATCTACGGCGCGCTCGTCTACCTGCAGCTGCTCGACGGCGGCTGGTACGCCGAGGGCGGGGTCTACGCGCTCGTCGAGGCGCTCGCCAAGCCGCTCGACGTGCGCTGCGGCGACGGCGTGGAGCGCATCGAGACCAGCGGCGACCGCGTCACGGGCGTCCGCCTGCGCGGCGGCGAGCGGATCGCCGCCGACGCCGTCGTGGCCAACACGGACGTGCTCACCCTCCACGAGCTCCTCGGCCGGCGCCGGCCCCTGCGCCCGCTGAAGGAGACGATGAGCTGCTTCCTGCTGTACCTCGGCACCGACCGCGCCTTCCCGGAGCGCCTGGACCACCACACGCTGCTCGTCGGCGACGGCTACCGCGACTTCATCCGCACCGTCACGCGCGGCTCGAAGCTGCCCGACACCTTCTCCACCTACGTGCACGCCCCGGCGCGCACGGAGCCCGGGATGGCGACGCCCGGCGGCGACTCGCTCTGCGTGCTGCTGCCCGTCCCGAACCTGCGCGGCGCCGACGTGGACTGGACGGCGGAGTCCGACCGCCTGCGCGACGCGCTCGTCGCCGACATGGAGTCGAGCTTCGGGCTCGCGGGCCTCGGCGCGAGCGTCCGCGTCGAGCACCGGATGGACCCGACGGACTTCGAGCGCACGCTCGGCGCCAAGCACGGCAACGCGTTCGCGATCGAGCCGACGCTGCATCAGAGCGCGTACTTCCGCCCGCCCAACCGCGATCGGGGCGTCGCGGGGCTGTACCGCGTCGGCGGCGGGACGCACCCCGGTGCGGGCATCCCCGGCGTGCTGCTCGGCGCCGAGGTCACCGCCGGTCTCGTCGCCGCCGACGCCCCGGCTCGCCGGAGGCTGGCGGCGCGATGACCACGACGCTGCCGCGCCGCGCGCGCCGCGACCGCGGGCCGGACCCGCTGCTCGCGGAGGCCGTGACGACCACGCGCAAGGTCGCCCGCACCTTCGGGCTCGCCGCCCGCGTGCTCCCGGCCGCCGTGCGCGACGACGTCCACCGGCTCTACCTCGCCTTCCGCCTGCTCGACGACGCCGTCGACGACGGGGAGCCGGACGCGCAGGCGCGCCTCGCCGCCGTCGAGGCCTGGTGCGACGGCGCCGCCCCGCAGGGCCGTGAGGCCGCGGTGTTCGCCGACGTCGCGACCCGCCACCCGCTGCCCCGGCAGGCGCTGCGCGACTTCTGCGCCGGCATGCGCGCGGACCTCGTCGGACCCGACCATCAGACGGAGGCCGACCTCGACCGCTACTGCCACCAGGTCGCCGGCACCGTCGGCCTGACGATGGCCCAGCTGCTCGGCGCGCGCGGCCCGGAGGCCGAGCGCCGCGCCGACGCGCTCGGCATGGCGATGCAGCGCACGAACATCCTCCGCGACATCGACGAGGACCGCGCCGCGGGGCGCGTCTACCTCGCGCGGGAGACCCTCGCCCGCTTCGACGGCGCCCTCGACCCGGGGCAGCGCGAGCCCCTGCTGCGCGACCAGATCGCGCGCGCCGACGCGCAGTACGAGATCGGCATGGCCGGGGTGCGTCTGCTGCCGCGGGGGCGCATCGCCGTCGGTGCGGCAGCGTCGATGTACCGCGAGATCCTGCGCCAGATCGAGCGAGATGGCTACGGTTGTCATAACCAGCGCGCGGTGGTCCGCCCCGCGCGCAAGCTCGTCGTCGTGGCTCGTCGCGTCGCGACAGCACGCTGACACCCCTGATCTGACATGGCCAAAGCCCACCAGCGCCGGCGTCTGTACGCCGGCGCCCTCGTCCTCCTGATCGCGGTGCTCGCCGCGGTGGGGATCGACGCGTGCGGCAGCGGCGGTGGCGCGGAGCCCTCCGCGGCGAAGACGAAGGCGAAGGCCAAGCCCAAGCTCCCGCAGCTCCCCGGCGGCGGGCGCATGATCTTCCCCGAGCACCGCGTCGTCGGCTTCTACGGCCACCCCAACGACGACGAGCTGGGCGAGCTCGGGATCGGGACGCCGGACTCCGCGGGCCGGCGTCTGCTCAAGCAGATCAAGCCCTACGAGCGCAAGCGCCGCCCGGTGCTGCCGGCCTTCGAGCTGCTCGCCTCGATCGCGGCCAACGCCCCCGGTGACCGCGGCGACTACTCCACGCGCACCGACGACAAGACGATCCGCCGCTACCTGCGCGCCGCGCGCAGGATCGACGCGATCCTCATCCTCGACATCCAGCCCGGCTACGCCGAGTTCCTGCCCGAGGTCAAGCGACTGCGGAAGTGGCTCAAGCAGCCCGACGTCTCCCTCGCCCTGGACCCGGAGTGGAAGGTCCCGCGCGGGTCGGTCCCCGGCCAGGTGATCGGCTCCACCTCGGCGGCGGACGTCAACGAGGTCTCGCAGTGGCTGGACGACCTCGCCCAGGCGAACCGGCTCCCGCAGAAGCTGCTGCTGATCCATCAGTTCACCGACGACATGATCACCAACCGCGAGCAGCTGCGGCCACGCAAGTCCGTCGCGGTGTCGATCAACGTCGACGGCTTCGGCGGCCGGGAGGTCAAGTCCGACAAGTACCGGTCGTTCGCGCGCCAGGTGCCCTGGGCGCACAAGGGCTTCAAGCTCTTCTACAAGGAGGACACCGGGCTGATGACCCCGCGCCAGGTCCTGCGCCTGCGGCCCGATCCGAGCATCGTCGTCTACGAATAGCCGGTAGCGTGACGCCCCTGTCACCTTCTGAGGGAGCGCGCACCGGATGGACCTAGACGACACCCCCGAGCTGGCCGAGACGCGGGCTCGCGTCCGCAGCTGGCTCGCCGAGCACAAGGCCGAGGCGCCCGTCAACCCGGGCGGCGGCCAGGTCGACGACGAGGCCGACATCACCGCCCGCCGCGCCTGGCAGGCCCGCCTGACGGAGGGCGGCCTCAACGGCGTCACCTGGCCGGCCCAGTACGGCGGCCAGGGCCTGGGCCCGCTCGACCAGGTGGTCGTCAACCAGGAGATCTCCGCGGCCGGCGTCCCCGGCATCCTCGACGTCATCGGCGTCGGCATGCTCGGCCCCACGATCATGGCCCACGGCAACGAGGAGCAGAAGGAGCGCTTCCTGCTGCCGATGCTCCGCGCCGACGAGGTCTGGTGCCAGCTCTTCTCCGAGCCGGCCGCCGGCTCCGACCTGGCCGCCGTCCAGACCCGCGCCGTGCGCAACGACGACGGCGACTGGGTCCTCAACGGGCAGAAGGTGTGGACGACGAACGCCCAGTTCGCCCAGTACGGGCTGGTCCTCGCGCGCACCGATCCCGGCCTGCCCAAGCACAAGGGCATGACGATGTTCATCGTCCCGATGGACGCCGAGGGCGTCACGGTGCGGCCGCTGCGCCAGATCTCGGGCGACGCGCACTTCAACGAGGTCTTCTTCGATGACGTCGTGATCGCCGGCGACGCCACCGTCGGCCCCGTCGACGGCGGCTGGGGCGTCGGCCTCACCACCCTGATGTTCGAGCGCGTCACGATCGGGCTGGGGGGCGAGGGCTTCGGCTGGCGCGCCTCGCGCTTCGGCGAGGCGCTGCTGGCGGTCCCCGGCGCGGCGGAGGACCCGGAGGTGCGCCACCGCTACGGCGAGCTGTCGGCCGACTTCCTCGCCCTGCGCTTCACGGGCTACCGGATGCTCACCACGCTGCAGCGCGGCGGCATCCCCGGTCCGGAGGGTGCCCTGGCGAAGGTCACGACGATCAAGGCCGCGATCGAGGCGGGCGAGCTGCTCGTCGACACGATCGGTCCGGAGGCGCTGTCGGACGCCGAGGGCGCCTGGGGCAAGTTCACCTCCGACCTCCCCGGGCTGAAGTCCGCGGGCGGGACGGAGGAGATCCTGCGCAACATGGTCGGCGAGCGGGTGCTCGGGCTCCCGCCCGAGCCGCGCCTGGACAAGGGGATCGCGTTCAGCGAGCTGCGCGCGAAGGAGAAGGAGGCGGCGGGCGCATGAACTTCGCACTGACGGAGGAGCAGGAGTTCCTCCAGGAGGCCGCGCGGGGGACGCTCGGCCGCGTCAAGACCGTCGAGGCCGCCCGCGACGCGCTCGAGGGCGCCGAGCTGCCGGACCTGTGGCCCGCCGCGGGCGAGGCCGGCTGGCCCGGGCTGCTCATCTCGGAGGCCAACGACGGCGCCGGCCTGGAGCCGTTGGACGCGATGCTCGTCGCGGCCGAGGTCGGGCGCGTGCTGGCGTCCGTCCCGCTGCTGGGGCATCTGCCGGCGACGTTCGTGCTCGACCGCGCCGGGGGCGACGCGCAGCTCCTGCGCGAGCTCGCCGCCGGGTCGCGCCGCGCCGCGATCGTCCCCGCCCGGCCCCCGTCGGACGTCGACGCCCGCTGGAGCGTCGAGTCCGAGGCCGGCGGCCCGCGTCCCGACGCCCCGACCGTCGACGCCGGCGGCACCGTCACCGGCACGGTGCCGTGGGTGCCCGACGCCCCCGGCGCGGACGTGCTCGTCGTCGTCGCCACCGACGGGGACGGCACACCCGTCGCGGTCGTCGTCGACGCGAACGCCGCGGGCGTCACCGTCGAGGCGGTCACGCGCTACGACGCCACGCGCTCGCTCGGGCACGTGCGCCTCGAGGGCGCGACGGGCACGCGACTGGAGGCGGCTGCGGCCGACCTCGTCAACGCCTGGCACCTGGGGCAGACGCTCCTGGCGGCGGAGTGCCTCGGCGCGTCGCAGTCGGCGCTCGAGATGGGCGTGGCCTACGCGAAGGAGCGCTTCACGTTCGGCCGGGCGATCGGCTCCTACCAGGCGGTCAAGCACGCGCTCGTGGAGATCCTGCGGCGCTCCGACAACGCCGTCTCGCTGATGTACTACGCGGGCTGGGCCGGCGCCGACAAGCCGGAGGAGTTCCCCGTCGCCGCCAGCGCGTTCCGGCTCGTCGCGGGCAAGGCGCTCGAGGACGCCTCGCGCACCCTGATCTCGGTCCACGGCGGCATCGGCGCGACGTTCGAGCACGACGCTCCGCTGTGGTTTCGCAAGGCGCAGCTCTCGCGGCGCCTGCTCGGCGGGACCGCGGGTGCCGCCGACGGCGTCGCGGGCGAGCTGTTCACCCAGGCGCGCGCCGCCGCGGCATGAGCGGGCTCCGCCGCCGGGACTCGCTCCCGGCGGCGGTTGATCCGCCGGCGCCGCCGTCGCCGAACCCCACGCGATGCTCGTCTGGGCCCACGACGCCTGGCGGTTCCCGCTCCCGGCGGGCCACCGGTTCCCGCTGGACAAGTACGCGCTCCTGCGTGAACGGGTCGTCGCCGACGGGCTCTGCGCGCCGGAGGAGGTGCGGCGCTGCGAGCCGGTGCCCTGGCCCGACCTCGCCCGCGTGCAGGACCCGGATCTGCTCGGGCGCATCCGCGACGGCGCGCTGACGGTGCGGGAGGAGCGCGGGCTCGGCCTGCCGTGGTCGGACGCCCTGGTCGAGCGCGGGCGCCGCTCGACCCACGGGACGGTCATGGCCGCCCGGCACGCGCTCGGCGGCGCCCGGGTCGCGATGAACCTCGGCGGCGGGACCCATCACGCCGGCCGCGACTTCGCCCGCGGCTACTGCCTCTTCAACGACGTCGCACTGACGGTCGACGTGCTGCGGCGGGCCGGAGCGGCGCAGCGCTTCGCCGTCGTGGACTGCGACGTGCACCAGGGCGACGGGACCGCCCAGCTGCTCGGCCCCGACCCGGACGTGTGGACGCTGTCGCTGCACGGCGCGCGCAACTGGCCCTTCACGCGCATCCCGTCCGACCGCGACGTCGAGCTGCCGACGGGCACCACCGACGACGACTACCTGCGCGAGCTCGACGCGGCGCTGGACGAGGCGCTGGCCGCCGGGCCGTTCGATCTGGCCTTCTTCCTCGCCGGCGCCGATCCGTGGGAGGGCGACCGCCTCGGCCGGCTCGCGCTGACCAAGGATGGCCTGCGCCGGCGCGACGAGGTCGTCCTGGACCGGCTCCTCGAGGTCGTCCCGGCGGTCTGCGTCGTGCTCGCCGGGGGCTACGCGCCCGATGTCCGCGACACCGTCGACATCAACGCAGCCACCGCGACGGCGGTGCACGCCCGGGTCGCCGGCTGACGCCGGGCGACCGACCATGGAGCCAGACGGGATCGAACCGACGACCTCCTGCTTGCAAAGCAGGCGCTCTCCCAGCTGAGCTATGGCCCCAGGACGGCGCCAGTGTAGAGGCGCCTAGCCGATCTGCAGCACGCTGAGGTGGGTCGCGGTCTCCTCCGGGGTGCGGCCGCCGTGGTGGCCGCGGAAGCTGCTCTGGCGGTCGGCGTGGGAGCGCAGCCAGGCCAGGCGCCCCGGGGCGGGGAGGACGGCCACCGTGGCGAGACGCTCGAGCAGGCGCGGGCCGACCTCCGGGCCGAAGGCGCCCTCCGCGAGCAGGTCGGCGACGGGGAGGACCGCGGCGGCGTCCCCGAGCCGCTCGGCGAGCGCCGCGACGGTCGGCGCGACCACGTCGGGCGGCACGTGGAGGAAGACGTCACGGGCCGATCCGGCGGGGCCGAGGGCGAGGTCGCGCAGGGGCGGGTGGAGGTCGTCGAGCCACAGGACGGACGCAGGGTCGACGTCGAGCTGGCCGTGGTCGGCGGTCAGCAGCAGCCAGGTGTCCTCCGGGACGCGGGGGGCGCCGGGGCCGAAGAGCGCACGTTCGACGGCGTCGAGGGTCGCCCGGGCACGGGCGTCGAACGCCGGCGAGGCGGGGCCGGTCAGGTGACCCTGCGTGTCGATGAGGTCGAAGTAGACGTAGGCGTAGGCGCGCTCGGCGCCGGCCAGGCCGGTGATCGCGGCGCGCAGGCCGTCCTCGAGCTCGCCGTAGGGCGTCAACGTCGCGGCCGGGGCGACGACGCGGTCGAACGTCGACGGTGAGAAGCGGTCGGGCTGATGGACCCGGACCTGCACCCCGGCGGCGACCAGGCGGTCGTAGAGGCCGGGTCCCGGAGGCACCATCAGGGCCGGGTCGAGGCCGGCGGCGACGATCGAGTCGGCCCCGTCCTGGCCGAGCGCGCTGCGCAGCGGCGTGACGATCCGGTTCCACGCGGGCTCGAGCACGTGCCACTCGTAGAGGCCGTGGAGGCCGACGGGCAGGCCCGTGTGCATCGTCGTGACGTGCGCCGTCGTCGTCGAAGGGAACTGCGAGGCGACGGGGCTCACGCTCCCCTCGCTCGCGATGCGGCGCAGCAGCGGATGGTCGGCGTAGCGCTGCACGAAGCGCCAGCCGAAGGCGTCGAGCAGCAGCACGACCACCCGGCGCGCGGCCGGCGGGAGGCCCGGCAGCGATGGGAGCGGCTCGTGCTCGTCCGTGAGCAGCCGCTCCACCGCGCGGGTGATGTCGACGAACCGGTGTCCGGCATCCATGCCGGAGCGTTACCCGGTTCAGCCTCGGGGGCCGCGCGGCGTCCCGTCCGCGCGACCCCTCGAGCTGAGCCTGCCTGTCGAAGCCGTTTCCGGACCCGGAGGCAGCCGGGCCCAGGCCGTCGAGGCGGCACTGTCGCCCCAGACTGTCCAGGTCCGGGGATTGAGTCGCCTTCGCCCTCGCTGGCTGGGGCGGCTCAAGGGACTCTTCGGGCGCCGGGGCCCGGGAGCCGATCAGCCCGTCCGTCACTAGGACGAACGTCCAGCGGGGTCAGGCCGCCCCTAGTTGTCGAAGTCGAAGTCGCGCGGGGGCTTCTGCTCGAACCAGAGCCGATCGTGCTCCGGCGTCTCCTGGAGGAAGTCCGGGGTCTCCTCCAGCAGGTCCTCGCCCTCCTCGTCGGGGGCGACGTAGTCCGAGCGCGGGTTGCCCGTCGTCTCCGGCGTCGGCCCGGCGTCCCCGAAGGGATCGTCCTCGAGCCAGTCGGGATCCTCCGCGCCGCCGGCGGGGGCGCTCGAGGGGATCTCGGGGCGGGCGGGGGGCTCGGGAACCGGTGCGGGGACCGGCGCGGACGGCTCGGCCGGGGAGAGCGGCTCGCGCGCGACGGGCGACGGGTCCGGCTCGCGGGCGGGCTCGGGCACGTCGGGGGCCGTCTCGGTCGCCGGAGCCGCGTCCGCCCGGGCGGTGGGTTCGGCCGCAGGTTCCAGCGGCGCTGCGTCGCGCCGAGCGGGGCCGAGCGCCTCGGACTCGAGCTTGCGGACCTCGTCAGCCGAGGTGCCGGCCTTGCGCTTGAGTTCCAGGTGCTCGCGGATCGCGTCGTCGAGCGTGCCCATGCCCTAAGGCTACCCGGCCTTCACGACGCGGTTCTTGCCGAGTCGCTTGGCGCGGTAGAGCGCGGAGTCGGCCGCGGCGACCAGCGCGTCCTTGTCGGGGACGGCGGAGTCGGGGAACGCGGCCGCGCCGAGGGACGCGGTCACGCGCACGCTGCCCTTGCCGGCCACCAGGGGGATGTCGAGCGTCGCGATCCGCTCACGCAGGCGCTCGGCGAACAGCGCCGCCCCGGCCAGGTCGGTCTGGGGCAGCGCGATGGCCATCTCCTCGCCGCCGTAGCGGGCCGGCTCGTCGACCTCGCGCGAGGACTCGAGCAGCACCCGCGCCACCTCGCGCAGCACCTGGTCGCCCTGGAGGTGGCCGTAGCGGTCGTTGACGAGCTTGAAGTCGTCGATGTCGAGCATGATCAGCCCGAGCGGCTGCTCGAAGCGCTTCGCCCGCTCGATCTCGATCGACATGACCTCCTGGAAGCGGCGGTGGTTGAACAGGCCGGTCAGCTCGTCCGTCACGGCCTGGCGCTGCACGGTCCGGTGCAGGTCGACGTTCTCGATCGAGATCGACGCCTGTGAGGCGAGGTAGCCGAACAGGTCCCGCTCCCCGCCGCTGAACGGCTTGCCCTCGCGCGCGACGGTGATCAGGCCGATCACCTCGCCGGGGGCATCCGCGGGGTGCAGCGGCTGGGCGAGGGAGTGGACGTCGCCGCGGCGCAGCCCGACCCCGCGTCGCTCGGACAGGGCCGCAGCCTCGGTGTCGTCGAGGACGTGGTCGTGCAGCAGCGTGGTCCCGACCGACGCGACGGCCACCAGCGGCGCCCCCGGCGCCGACCGGGCACTCGCGCGCCCGGCGCTGGCGCCGATGCCGTCCACCGCGGTCCGCACGACGATCTCCAGCACCGCGTCGCGGTCCAGGCCGGCCGCGGACAGCTGCCCGACGCGGCGGATCGCGCCCTGGAGGCGGCTGCGCTCGGAATCGAGCTCCTCGAGGCGCTGCTCGAGCTGCCGGGCCATCGCGTTGAACTCCGTGCCGAGCTGGGCGAACTCGTCGCTGCCCTCCTCCGGGACCTGGACGTCGAACTCACCGCCGCCGAGCCGGCGGGCCGCGTTGAGGAGCCGCTGCACGGGCGCTTGCAGCGACCGCGAGACGGTCAGCGCGAAGGCGAAGGCGAGGACGAGGAAGCCGAGCAGCAGCAGACCGACCCAGAGCGAGTCGCGCGAGATCGCGCTGCGCGTGTTGGCCTCGTCGGCGAGCAGGCGGACCGCGACCGAGCCGCCGCCCGACGCGTCCCGCGCGGTGAAGCTGCGTACGCGGTACTTCGTGCCGCCGAGCTCGACGTCGCCGCTGCGGGGCACCCGGGCACCGCCGGCCTGCGCCAGCGTGGAGACGGTCTCGCCGCCGGGCACGGCGACCACGACCTGCAGGCCCGTGATCGACCGCAGCAGCGCCGCGAACTCCCGCTCGGAGCGCAGCGCCACCACGAGCGTCCCGGCCGGTTCGCCGTTCGCGTCCAGCAGCCGCGTGGTGGCGGGCGCGATCGCCGTCCCGGCGCCGACCGCGAAGCGCCGGCCGGACTCGAGGGTGAGCACCGCACTCGCGCCCTCGCGCGACAGGCCGGCCTGCAGCTCGCGTTCGAGCGCGGCCCGGTCGCCTGCCGCGAGGGCGTCGGCGAGCGCGCTCGAGCGTCCCAGCTTCGCCCCGATCGAGGCCGCCCGCGCGATCGACTCCGAGTACACGCCCTGAGCGGTCCGCTGGGCCTGGGCGAGCTGCGCGTCCGAGCGCCCGCGCTCCACGTCGGCGATGACGCCGAACAGGATCACCGAGACCGCCACCATCGGCAGCAGCACGATCACGACGAAGATCGTCGTCAGGCGTGAGCGGAACGACCTGGGGACGATGCTCCGGCCGCCGCCTCGTGGGATGTTCGTGGCCTGGGTGGCCATATGACTCTCAATCGGCCGATCGAGCAGGCAACAGGAGTCGAAGAGTATCTCCCAGCCCCTCGGCGAAGCCAGGCGCAGCCCTCTACACTGACCGCTTCTCGGGGCTGTAGCTCAGTTGGGAGAGTGCCTGGATCGCACCCAGGAGGTCGGGGGTTCGAATCCCCCCAGCTCCATCAGCCGGGATCCCGCGTCTTCACGCGGGGTTCCGGCTTCTGTCGTGTACGCGCTGATCTGTAGTATCGGCTGGTGGGCATCGGTCACCCCCATCCGGATCAGCGGGCCCCGTGGGCCCCGCCGTCGGAGGCCGAGTCGTGACCGTCCGCCTGCGCCAGAACGTCGTCGAGCACGGCCTCGCCGACGGCCCCCCGATGGTGTTCGCCCACGGCTTCGGGTGCGACCAGCACATGTGGCGCCACGTCTGGCCGGCGTTCGCCGCCACCCACCGCATCGTGCTGTTCGACCACGTCGGGATGGGGGGCGCCGACGCGCAGGCCTTCGACCGGGAGCGCCATGCGTCGCTGCACGGGTACGCGAGCGACGTGCTGGACATCTGCCGCGAGCTCGACCTCGAGGACGTGGTCCTCGTCGGCCATTCGGTCAGCGCGACGATCGGGTGGCTGGCCGCCGCCGCCGAGCCGGAGCGGTTCAGCAGGCTCGTGCTCATCGGGCCGTCGCCCCGCTACATCGACGAGGGCGACTACCGCGGCGGGTTCTCCGCGGAGGACATCGAGGGGCTGCTCGCCTCGATGGACGCGAACTACGTCGGATGGTCGAACGCGATGGCGCCGCTCATCATGGCCAACACCGATCGACCGGAGCTCGGAAGGGAGCTCGAGGAGAGCTTCTGTCGCGCCGACCGCGACATCGCCCGGCACTTCGCGCGCGTGACGTTCACCGCTGACAACCGCGACGACCTCGCGCACGTCAGGACGCCGTCGCTCGTCGTCCAGTGCTCGGACGACGTGATCGCCCCGACGACGGTCGGCCGGTACGTCGCGGACCAGCTCGAGCACGGCACGTTCGTCGAGATCGAGGCGACCGGGCACTGCCCGCACCTGAGCGCGCCGGCCGAGACGATCGCCGCCATCCGCACGTTCCTCGCTTGAGCGAGCCATGGGCGCACCGCACAGCGGAGCTGTTCGAGCACGCGCCGTGCGGTCTGGTCCTCGACGGGCCCGACGAGATGATCATCTGGTGCAACGACGCGTTCGCCGGACTGGTCGGACGGCCGCGTGACGCGCTGGTCGACCAACGCCGCCTGATCGACCTGCTCGCCCCCGGCGACCGGCTCTACCACGAGACCAACGTGGCGCCGGTCCTCCGCCTCCGGGGCTCGATCGGTGAGGTGGCGGCCGACCTCATCCACACCGACGGCCGCCGCATCCCGGTCCTGCTGAGTGCCGTGCGATACCCGCAGGACGGCGACACCGTGCTCACCGCGGTGTTCGAGGCGGCGGTCCGGCGACAGTTCGAGGACGAGCTCGTGACCGCCAGGACCCAGGCGCAGGAGGTGGCCGTGCAGCTGCAGCGGAGCATGCTCACGGGTGCCGCGCCGCGGAGCGATCGCTTCGAGTCGGCGGCCGTCTACCGGCCCGCGGTCTCCTCGCTCGAGGTCGGTGGGGACTGGCACGATGCGTTCTGGCTCGAGGACGGGCGCGTCGTCGGGCTCGTCGTCGGCGACGTGGTCGGCCGCGGGCTGAGCGCCGCCACCGCCATGGGTCAGCTGCGCAGCGCCGTCCGCGCGCTCGCCTTGACCGGCCTCGGGCCCGCCGCCCTGCTCGAGGGACTCGATCGCTACAGCCGCCGCCACGCCGTCGGTGAGATGACGACGGTGGCCTACGCCGAGCTGCGCCTCGACACGGCCGAGCTCGTGTACGCGTGCGCGGGGCACCCGCCCCCGGTGCTCGTCAGCGACGAGGACCCGCCCGGCGTGCTCTGGAACGGTCGCTCGTCGCCGCTGAACGCCACGTTCGAGCCCGAGGGCCGGACGGAGGGACGGGCGGCCCTGCCGGCGCGCGGGACGGTGCTGCTCTTCACGGACGGCCTCGTCGAACGGCGCACCGTCTCGGTCATGGACGGCATCGAGACCGTGCAGTCCGCACTCGGCGAGCGCCGAGCGGAGCCGATCGCGGACGTCGTCAACGGCATCGTCCGCGACATGCGCGACCGGGAGCACCCCGACGACGTGTGCCTGCTGGCCGCCCGCTGGTCGCTCGACGTCGCGGCCGGCCGCGGCGCATAGGCCCGGCGCCGAGCACCCGCGCCGACACCTGACGCGGTGCGTCACCTCCGCTGCCCGGACGACTTCACCCGGTGTGCTCGTTCATGCCCGGCTTGACACCAGACAAGTCTGTCTGGTTTATTAGCCAGACACTGTTGTCTGGTTTACGAGATCGGAGTCCGAGATGCACCGGCTGCACCGCCCCACCCATGACGCGCCCGCACGAGCAACCGACGGTGGCGGCCCGCCGCTCCTGCTGCTCCTCTCGGTCGCGCAGCTCATGGTCATCCTCGACATCAGCGCGGTGAACGTCGCGCTCCCCGACCTCGCCGCCGACCTGCGGCTGTCCGGGTCTGGTCTCAGCTGGGCGATCACGAGCTACTCCGTCGTGTTCGGCAGCCTGCTCCTCTTCGGTGGCCGTGCCGCGGATCGCCTCGGCCGCCGGCGCCTGTTCCTCACCGGGCTCGGGATCTTCACCGCCGCCTCGCTGGTCGCGGCGATGGCGACCGGCTCCGCCGGCCTTCTCACGGCGCGGGGGTGCCAGGGCATCGGCGCCGCGCTGCTCTCGCCCGCGGCCCTGTCCATCCTGACCACCACGTTCCACGGACCCGACCGGGCGCGGGCGCTGGCGGTCTGGGGTGCGGTCGGCGGCGCGGGCGCCGCGGTCGGCGTCCTGCTGGGCGGCGTCCTGACCGAGCTCGTCGACTGGCGCGCGATCTTCCTCGTCAACCTGCCCGTGGGCGCACTGGTGGCCGCCGCAGCCGTCCGGGTGCTGCCGGCCGACCCCGACCGGCCGCGGTGGCGCGGGCTCGACGGGCGCGGGGCCCTGCTCGCGACGGGCGCCCTTGGCGCGCTCGTGTACGCCGTGTCCGCGGCGCCGAACGCGGGATGGGCCTCGCTGCGCACCGTGAGCCTCGGCGCCGCCGCGATCACCGGCGCGATCGCCTTCGTCGTGGTCGAGCGGCGCACCCCCGAGCCGTTGCTGCGCGTCGGGCGCCTGCGCGACCGTGCCGTCGGCGGCGGCCTGCTCATGATGCTCGCCGGCTCGGCGGTCCTCTTCGGCGCGTTCCTGCTGTGCTCGCTGTACCTCCAGTCGGTGCTCGCGACGGGCCCGCTCGCGACCGGCCTGGCGTTCGTGCCCTTCGCGGTCGCGATCGGCGCCGGCGTGCATGCCGCCGGGCACCTCGTGGGCCATGCCGGGGTCCGGGTGCCCCTCGCCGCCGGGTTCGCGGTGGCGGCGGCGGGGATGGGGCTCCTCTCCGGCGTCGACCCCGACGGCAGCTACGTCGCCGACGTGCTTCCCGGCATGCTCGTGGCCGGCGTCGGCCTCGGCCTCGTGCTCGTCTGCGTCTCGGTGTCCGTGCTCACGGGCGCCGCCGACGACGAGAGCGGCATGCTCTCGGGACTCAACACGACCGGACACGAGATCGGCGGATCGCTCGGCATCGCCGTCCTGGCCACCATCGCCACCGGCCCCGCCGGACCGGTCGTGTCGGCCGGGGGCATCGGCGATGCGTTCGTGGTCGCGGCGGTCCTCGCCGCCGTTGCGGGCGCCCTGGCGCTGGCGGTGCTCCCCTCCGCCCGGACGTTTATCCCGAAGCTCGCCCTCGCCCCCCGCGTCGCCGTCCACTGACCGGCCGATGACCGACCCCACGCACTCCCCGCCACCCCGACGGCGCGCCGACGCCGAGCGCAGCGTGGCGCGCATCCTCGACGCCACCGTCGACGCGCTCGCCGACGACCCGGACGCGAGCATGACCGCGATCGCCCGGCGTGCCGGCGTCGTGCGGGCCACGGTCTACGTCCACTTCCCCACCCGCGAGGCGCTGCTGGCGGCCGTCACCCACCGCGCGCTGGCGGACGTGGCCGCGGTGATCGCCGCCGCGGAGCCGCAGCGCGGGGACCCGGCGGACGCGCTGACCCGGGTCCTCGCGGCGACCTGGCGCCGGCTCAGCCGCTACCGCGCCCTCGTCGCGATCAACACGCGCCAGCACGGTCACGACGAGCTGCACGGCAGCCACGCCTCGGCGCTTGGTGCCCTGGCGCCCCTGATCGCGCGCGGGCAGGCCGACGGCAGCTTCCGCCGCGACGTGCCCGGTGCCTGGCACCTCTCGATGCTGATGGCGCTCGTCCACGCCGCAAGCGGCGAGCTCGACGCCGGGCGGGTGTCCGACGCCGATGCTGAAGCCGCGCTGATCGCCACCGCCCTCGGCGCCGTCGGCGCCGTGACCACGAAGGAGCCCTGATGGCCCCCGCGGTCGTCGCGGGCGCCCTGCTCGCCGGCCTCGCCGCCGCGGTGGGACTCGTCGCGGGCCCCTTCGCCGGGGCGCGCGAGGCGCTCGTCACCGGTGCGCTGCTGTCCGGCTTCGCGCTCGGCTGGACCCTGCTGGCCGTGGGCACGGCACGCCTGACGTCGCGCCCGCAGCGCTGGGCCGTCGTGCCGGCCACCGCGATGGGCGTGACCGGCATCGCCCTCATCGTCCTCGCGCCCGACGCCGGGACGCTCACCACGCTCGGGTGGGCGTGGCCGCCGCTGATGCTCATCCTCGTCGCCTGGACGGCCGTGCACGCCCGGCGCCGCCCCGCGAGCCGCCTGCAGCCCTGGCTGGTGCACCCGATCCTCGGGGTGCTGGCGCTCGTCGCGGTGGGCGGGGCCTACGAGACGCTGCGCACCGCCACCGACCCCGCACGGTCGGCGCCGGCCGGCGGACAGCTGGTCGACGTGGGGCACCATCGCCTCTGGATCCGCTGCACGGGCACCGGGGGCCCGGCGGTCATCCTGGAGCCGGGCCTCGGCGAGCCCGCAGCGACCATGGCCCGGCGCATCGCGCCCGCCGTCTCGCGGTCCACGACCGTCTGCACCTACGACCAGGCGGGCCACGGGCACAGCGACGCGGTCCCCGCCGAGGGCGCCGACGCCACCACCGACCTGCACGTCCTGCTCGAGCGCGCGAACGTCCCCGGCCCCTACGTCCTCGCCGGGCATTCGCTGGGCGGCATGTTCGCGCTCGGCTACGCCGACCGCTATCCGGACGAGGTCGGCGGCGTCGTGCTGCTGGACTCCATGCACCCCCGCCGACGCAGCGGGGTCGCCGCCGCCGCGCCGCTGGCGACCGTCGCCCCCACGCTCGCGCGGATCGGCCTCGCCCGGCTGGCCTTCTCTCCGCGCGACGGCAGGCCGACCGATCAGGCGACCCAGCTCGCGCGCGACGTCCACGCCATGCCCGCCGTGCTCGACCGGGCGGCGCGGCTCGACGGCCTCGGGAGCACGCCGTTGGTGGTGATCAGCGCCGGCACGGGCTCGGCGCCCGGCTGGGCGGCCCAGCAGGACGACCTCGCTCGCCTGTCGCGCTCCGCCGTCCACCGCACCATCCGCGGGGCCACGCACAGCTCGCTGATCGCGGACGCGCACGACGCGGCCCGGTCGAGCCGCGGGATCCTCGCCGCCGTGGCCGCCGTGCGGAAGGCGAGGCGGTCGGAGGGTTGAGCGGTCGCCGGGCGGGAGAGAACGACCCCGTGCCCCGCCCCGCCTGGATCGCGTTCGACCTCAACGGCACGCTGCTCGATCCGGGCGCGATGCTGGCCGACCAGGACGCCGAGATCGCGCGCGACGCCCTCGACGTCGCGGTGCTCCAGGCGATGACCGACACACTCACCGGCGCCTTCCGGCCGTTCCCCGACTACCTGCGCGCGGCGCTCGATCGCGGCCTGCGCGAGGCCGGGCTCGACACCGGCGTGCTCGACGAGGCGCTGCAGCGGGCCAAGACCCTCCCGGCGTTCCCCGGCGCTGCCGCCGCGCTGCAGACGCTGCGCAGCGCGGGGTACCGGATCGCGGTGGTGACCAACAGCGCCGCCGAGGCCGCACGTGGCGCGCTGACCGCCGCCGGGCTGGCCGACGTCGTCGAGACGATCGTCGGCGCCGACGAGGTCGGGGCCTACAAGCCGCACCCGGACGTCTACGCGCGCGCCGCCGCCCGCCTGGAGGCCGAGCCCGGCACCGTGTGCCTCGTCGCCGCGCACGCCTGGGACGTGGTGGGCGCGCACCGCGCCGGCTGGCAGGCCGTCTGGGTCGCCCACCGCGAGCACCACCTGCTCGCCACCGTCCCGGACGCGATCGCGCCGGCGGAGAGCCTCGAGGCCGCCGCCGCGATGCTCGCCGGCCGCTGAGCGCCGCGGCGCGGCGCCCGATCAGCCCACGAGCATGACGCCGGCGCGGACCCCTTGCCGGAGGCGGTCGACGTGCCGGCGGCGCAACCGCCCGGGGTCGGGGACCACGATCACGTCACACGCCGACCCCAGCGGCGCGTCGCGCAGGACTCCGGCGTGGGTGCCGGACACGGCCTCGTAGCGCGGCTCCGGGTGCCGGGCCCCGACCAGGGCCTGCGCCTGCTGCAGATCGGCTTGCGCCAGGCGGTCGAGCTCGGCGTTCCAGCGTGTGCGCGACACGCCGCACCCGACGCACCCCGCGCGCGACGGCTCGTGCGGGACGAGGGCCACCACCGACAGGTCGGCGCCGTGCTCGTCGGCGATCGCGACGGCCTGACGCAGCGCGCGCCGGCCCGCGTCGGAGTCCTGGAAGACGGCGAGGACATGCTGCGGGGTCCGGTGCTCGCCATCGGCCATGCAGCCCACGATACGCCGGTGCCCGTCAGCTCCCGGGCGGTCCACCGAGGAACACGACGTCGACGAGCAGGAACGCGGCGACCATGGCGACGACGAGCGCGAACCCCCGGCCGAGGACACCCTGCGGCAGGCGGCTGCCGATCGAGGTGCCGACCAGCGCTCCGACGGCCGTGGAGAGCGCGAGGGCGATCGTCACGCCGACGACCACGTGCGCGCCCCCGGCGAGGTGGCTCGCCAGCGCCGCCACCCCCGTGAGGCTGATGATCACCAGCGAGGTCGCCACGGCGCGGCGAAAGCTGAGGCCGAACCACAGCGTCAGCACCGGGACGATCACGAAGCCGCCCCCGACGCCGAAGAACCCCGTGAGCACGCCGACGCCGAAGCCGGCGACGACGATCTTGCGCAGCGGGACCCGCGGGCAGCCGGTGTCGGTGTCACCGCCGCTCCCGGCCGCCCGCTGCCAGGTCGCCCAGGCCGCCGCGAGCATCACGGGGACGAACGCCAGGATGAGCGCCGGCCCACTGACCGCGTGGTTGGCGATCGCGCCGCCCAGCGACCCCACGGCCGCCGGCGCGGAGAAGGCCAGGGCCAGGCGCCAGCAGACCTGGCCGTTGCGGGCCAGCGCGCCGGCGCCGACGGCGGCGGCGACCGCCACGACGATCAACGACGCCGCCGACGCGGGGCCGACCGGCTCGTCGAGGACGTAGACGAGCACCGGCAGCGCCAGGATCGCTCCGCCGCCGCCCACGGCGCCGACGATCAGCCCGATGATCAGGCCGAAGGGGACCGCCAGAAGCTCCACCGGCGGTCAGGCCGCCGCGTCGTCGGCGGTCTCGATCGGGTTGCCGTCGCGGCCCCAGCGGGGGACCCCGCCGCCGACGACGTGCACGACCCGGCGGGCGCCGGCGCGCTGGAGCAGGCTGGCGCCCGTCGCGGCGCGCTGGCCGGAGCCGCAGATCACCACGACCGGCCGCTCGGGGTCGATCCCGTCGGGGAGCCCGTCGATGTCGTGCCAGGTCTGCAGCACCGAGCCCGGGATGTGGCCGGCGTCCCACTCGCCCTGCTCACGGACGTCGACGATCTGCACCTGCGGGTCGTCGTCGGCGTACGCCGGCAGCTCGTCGATCGGGAGCCGCTGCACGCTCGCGACCGGCCGCTGCTCCTGCCACCAGCTCGTCATGCCGCCGTGGAGGTAGCCGCCGAGCTTGCGGACGCCGACCGCGACCGCCAGCCGGCCCGCGCGGCGGCCGTCCGCGTCGTCGCGGCCGATGAAGACGACCTCCTGGTCGAGGTCGGCGATCCAGGCGAGCTTGGACCCGAAGCCCGCGCGCAACATGGGGTTGCAGATCGCCCCGTCGATGTGGGCCTCGTCGAACTGCTGGTCGGTGCGGACGTCGATCAGGAGCGCGCCCGCGTTGCGCTTGGACTCGACCTGGCGCGGGGCGAGGGGCAGCAGCTCGACGCCGTCGGTCAGCAGCGGGCCGCGGTTGAGGTCGACGATGGCCTGGAAGTTCGGCGGCTGGGGTCCGAGCTTGCCGACCGCCTCGTCGACGAACTCGTCCTCGTCGGTGATCGAGAGGGTCGGGTTGTTCGTCCGCTCGTAGCCGATCGTGGAGGACACCTTCATGTCCATCCCGGGCCCGCCGCACATGGAGCCGCCGAGGTGACCCGGCCAGACCTCGACGTCGGCGTCCAGGCCGAGCAGCTTGTCGTGCAGCGACCGGAAGATGCCGCGGGCGCCTTCCTCCTTGTCGATGGCGAGGTCGGGCCTGGCGACGTCGCCGACGAACAGCGTGTCGCCGGAGAGCACCGCCCACGGGTCGGGGCTGCGGTTGGTGTCGATGAGCGCGAAGGCCGTGTGCTCCGGACGGTGACCGGGGGTGTGCAGCGCACGGATCGTCACCGCCCCGAGCTCGAACTCCGCGCCGTCGGCGAACGGCTCGTGGTCGTAGTCGGGCTCGGCGTCCTCGTGGATGTGGATCGTCGCCCCGGTCGCGGCCGCGAGCCGGCCGTGGCCGGAGACGTGGTCGGCGTGGTTGTGGGTCTCGAAGACGTGCGTGATCTCGACGCCCATGTAGCGCGCCTGCTCGAGGTACTCGTCGACCTCGAAGCGCGGGTCCACGACCGCCGCCACGCCGGCCTGCTCGTCACCGATCAGGTAGGACGCGCAGCCGAGGTCGTCGTGGATGGTTTGGCGGAAGATCACGGCGGTACTCCGATCGTCGTGTGACAGCGGTTCGGGTCCCGGACTATACACAACTCCAAGCGTGTATAGTTGTGCTCATGACCGCGCCCGTGCCCATCCCCCATCCGCTCCCGGACGCCCTGGTCGAGCTGATCGCCCAGCGCTTCCGGGTCATCGGCGAGCCGATGCGCATCCGGCTGCTCGACAGCCTGCGCGAGGGCCCGCTGACCATCAACGAGCTCGCCGACGTCCTGGGGGCATCGCAGCAGAACGTCTCCAAGCACGTCGGCGTGCTGGCCCAGGCGGGCATCGTCAGCCGCGAGAAGGACGGCACCCGGGTGCGCTGCGTCATCGCCGACGACACGGTCTTCGCCCTGTGTGAGCTCGTCTGCGGCGGCCTCCGTCAGCAGGTCGCCGAGCTGGACCAGCTGCTGGCCGGCGGGGTCGAGGCATGAGCGACGCCACCTTCGGACCGATCGGGCGCCTCGGGCGCTACACCGCCACGCACTTCAAGCTGGTCGCCCTCGTCTGGGTCGTGATCGCCGTCGGCCTCGGCTTCTTCGCCCCGCGGGTCGAGCATGCGCTCTCCGGCGCCGGCTGGGAGGCCACCGGCTCCGAGTCCCTCCAGGTCCGCGAGACCGTCGACCGGGAGTTCGCCGGGCTGTCCTCCTCCGCGCTGATGGTCGTCGTGCACTCCGACTCGAAGACCACCACCGACCCGGCGTTCCGCACGGCGGTCGCCAAGGCGCAGAAGACGCTCGACGGCGACCGGCGCGTGACCCAGGTCGTCGCACCCAAGCCGGGCCGGTCCATCTCCCGTGACGGTCACACCGCCGTCATCCAGGCCGGCGCCGGCGCGTCCTCGAACGAGATGGTCCGCGCCGCCGACGACCTCAAGACCGAGCTCGAGCCCCTCGCGGGCGACGGCGTCCAGGTCTCCCTCACCGGCTCGTCCGGGATGTGGTCGGACTTCAACACCGCCAACCGCGACGCGATGATGCGCTCGGAGCTCATCTCCTGGCCCGTCACGCTGATCATCCTGCTGCTGGCGTTCGGGTCGCTCGTGGCGGCCGGGCTCCCGCTGATGCTGACCATCCTCGGCCTCGTGGCCTCGGCCGGCTCGCTCTACCTCGGGACCCTGCTGCTGGACATCTCGATCTGGGCGATGAACTTCGCCCTGATGTTCGCCCTCGCCCTCGGCATCGACTACGCCCTGTTCATCGTGTACCGCTACCGCGCAGCCCTCGCGAGTCGCGAGGACCCCGTCGAGGCGGTCGCGGAGACGATGGACACGGCGGGGAAGGCGGTCCTCTTCTCGGGCCTCACCGTCCTCGTGTCGCTCACCGCGGTGCTGCTCGTCCCGTCGCCCGCGTTCCGGTCGATGGCGCTTGGCATCATGCTCTCGGTGGCGTTCATCCTCGCCGCGACGCTCACGCTGCTGCCGGCGGTGCTGGCCCGGCTCGGGACCCGCATCGACCGTCTCGCCCTGCCCTGGGCCAAGTCCGATCAGCACCGGTCGGCGCGCTTCGCGGCCTGGGGCGAGCGGCTGTGGCGGCGCCCCCTCGTCTACGGCGCTGCCGCGCTCATCATCCTCGCGGTGCTCGCCGTGCCGGTCCTCGGGCTGCAGACGGGGATGCCCTCCATCAAGGTCGTCCCGGAGCAGGACGGCTCGCGGGTCGCCTACGGCCAGGTGCAGGACGCGTTCGGCGTCGGGGCCCCCGGCGCCCTGCAGGTCGTCGCGCCGAAGGCGGACGCCCAGCGCGTCGCCGCCGCCGCCAAGGCCGATCCCGGCGTCGCGCAGGCGATGCCCATGGGGGAATCCGACGGTGGCGACGTCCTCATGCAGGTCGTGCCCAAGGCCGACCCGTCGGACCCGGCCGTCGGCACCACGATCGACCGGCTGCGCGAGACGCTTCCGGGCGGCGTGCTCGTGGGCGGCGCGGTCGCCGAGAACCACGACCTGGAGACCGCGTTGGCCGGCAAGACGCCGCTCGTGATCGGCGTCGTCCTTGGGCTCGGGTTCCTGCTGCTGCTCGTGGCGCTGCAGGCCCCCATCCTCGCCGCCGTCGGCGTCGTCACGAACCTGCTCGCCGTCGGCGCGTCCTTCGGCGTCGCCCGGCTCGTGTTCCAGGAGGGGCACCTCGCCGGACTGCTCGGCCTGGAGCCCCAGGGCTTCCTCGACGCGTGGGCGCCCGTGTTCTTCTTCGCCATGGTGTTCGCCATCTCGATGGACTACACGGTGTTCCTGCTCTCCTCCGCGAAGGAGCACTGGGACCGCAGCCACGACGCGCACGAGGCGACGATCGAGGGCATGGCCAGCTCCGGGCGCGTGGTGTTCGCCGCCGCCGGGGTGATGGTCGCGGTGTTCTTCACCTTCGCGCTGTCCGGGCCGCTTCCCCCGAAGGAGATGGGCGTCATCCTCGGCGTCGCGGTGCTCCTCGACGCCGCGCTCGTCCGCCTGCTGCTCGTGCCGGTGATGCTGCGCCTCCTGGGCCCGTGGGCCTGGTGGCTGCCGAAGCCGCTGCGCCGCATCCTGCCGGACATCAGGTTCGGCCACGCCTGAGGCGACACGGATACCCCATAGGGGTATGATGAACGGATGACGGACCACAGTCACGCCGGGCCCGGCCTCACGTCGATGGCGCTCTCCGCGACGCTGCACTGCCTCACGGGGTGCGCCATCGGCGAGGTCGCGGGCATGCTGATCGGCACCGCCGCCGGCTTCTCGACCACCGCGACGGTCGTCCTGTCGGTCGCGCTGGCGTTCGTGTTCGGGTACTCGCTCACGAGCCTGCCGCTGCTGCGCGGCGGGCTCGCGTTCGCGGCCGTCGTGCCGATCGCCTTCGCCTCCGACACGCTCTCGATCGCGACGATGGAGGTCGTCGACAACCTCATCGTGGTCGCCGTCCCGGGCGCGCTGGACGCCGGCGTCGGCGACGTGCTGTTCTGGGGCAGTCTGGCGTTCGCCCTTCCCGTCGCCGGCGTCTTCGCACTGCCGGTCAACCGCTGGCTGCTCGCCCGCGGGAAGGGGCACGCGGCCGTGCACGAGACCGGCATCCACGGTGGTCCGTCCCCGCAGCTGGTGGGCGCGGTCGCCGCGGCGGCGTTCGTCTTCGGCGCCGTCGTGCTGCTCGCCCGGGCCCTCGGCTGAGCCGGGCGGGGGCGCCCCGGAGGCGAACCAACACTCACGTGCGTGTAAGGTGGCCGGAACGGACCTGCGCCGCTCCCCCCTCGCGCGCCCTTCCCCCCGACCGAAACGACGTCCCCCTTGAGCCTCGCCGCTGTCGCGCGCCCGCCGCGCCCCCTTCGTCTGCCCCCGGGCACCGTGCTCCGTGTCGAGCTGCTGGCCGGCCTGGTGGTCGCGCTCGCCCTGATCCCCGAGGCGATCTCCTTCTCGCTGATCGCCGGAGTCGACCCCAAGGTCGGCCTCTATGCGTCGTTCACCATGGCCGTCACGATCGCGATCGCGGGCGGGCGGCCGGCGATGATCTCCGCAGCGACCGGGGCGATGGCGCTCGTGGTCGTGGGGCTCGTCGCAGACCACGGCCTGCAGTACCTGCTCGCCGCCGGCATCCTCGCCGGCGTCATCCAGGTGGTGCTCGGCGTGCTCCGTGTCCCGCGGCTGATGCGCTTCGTGCCGCGGTCGGTCATGACCGGCTTCGTGAACGCCCTCGCCATCCTGATCTTCCTCGCCCAGGTGCCCTACATCCGGGACGGCGGGCTGCTCGGCGCGGTGCTGATCCTCGCCGGCCTGGCGATCATCTACACCGTGCCGCGGGTGACGAGGGCGGTGCCCGCGCCGCTCGTGGCGATCCTGGCACTGACGGTCGTGGCCGTCGCCGGGGGCCTCGGCCTGCCCGACGTCGGTGACGAGGGGACGCTGCCCGACGCGCTTCCGCTGCTCGGCCTTCCCGGCGTCCCGTTCGACCTCGAGACGTTGCGGATCATCCTCCCGTACTCGCTGGCCCTCGCGGCCGTCGGGCTGCTCGAGTCGCTGATGACCGCCCGGCTGGTCGACGACATCACGGAGACCCCGTCCGACAAGGAGCGCGAGGCGCGCGGGCAAGGGATCGCCAACGTCGTCACCGGGTTCTTCGGGGGCATGCCCGGCTGCGCGATGATCGGCCAGACCATGATCAACGTCCGGGTCAGCGGCGCCCGCACGCGACTGTCGACGTTCTGCGCCGGCCTGTTCCTGCTCATCCTCGTCGTCGCGCTCGGCGACCTCGTGGCGATCATCCCGATGGCCGCACTGGTCGCCGTCATGATCCTCGTGTCGCTGTCGACCTTCGACTGGCACTCCATCGCGCCCGCGACGCTCAAGCGGATGCCGCGCTCGGAGACCGTCGTGATGGGGGTGACCGTCGTCGGGACGGTCGCCACGGGGAACCTGGCGATCGGCGTCGGCGCCGGCGTGCTGACCGCGATGGCCGCGTTCGCCCGCCGGGTGGCACGACTCGTCGACGTCGATCGTGTCCTGGACCCGGATGGGTCCGCCGTCTTCTACGCGGTCAAGGGCGAGCTGTTCTTCGCGTCCGACCAGGAGCTCATCGACGCCTTCGCCTACGCCGCCGACCCCGGCCGGGTGCTGATCGACCTCTCCCAGGCCCACGTCTGGGACGCGTCCGCCGTCGCCGCGCTGGACGCCGTCGAGCAGCACTACGCGCGCCGCGGCGCCGTCGTCGAGATCACGGGGCTCAACCCGCCCAGCGCCGAGCTGCACGGTGCGCTCTCCGGCCAGATGGCGGCCGCACCCTGATGGGCCGCCTGCAGATCGGGGAGGTGGCCGAGCGCGTCGGGCTCTCGCTGCGGACCGTCCGCTACTACGAGGAGCAGGGGCTCTTCGCGCCGGCGGGACGGACCGACGGCGGGTTCCGGCTCTACACGGAGGTCGAGGTCGACCGGCTGCTGCTGATCAAGCAGATGAAGCCGCTCGGGTTCACCATGGAGCAGATGCGCGAGCTGCTCACCGCCTACGACGCGCTCGGCGACGCGGACGCGGGGGCGCGCGAGGACGCCGAGCGGCGCATCGGCGACTTCTCCGCGCAGGCGGGCGCGCGGTGCGAGGAGCTGCGCAAGGAGCTCGCGCACGCCGAGGAGTTCGCCCGCCAGCTCGCCGACCGGCGGCGCTGACCGGTCACCCCCTACCTTGGCCCTGTGGATCCGGTCATCGTTGCGTTCGGCCTCGGCGTCGGCGTGCTCATCGGCCTGACCGGCGTCGGCGGCGGCTCGCTGATGACCCCGCTGCTGCTGCTCGTCGGCGGCTACAGCCCCACGGTCGCGATCGGGACCGACCTCGCCTACGGTGCGATCACCAAGACCCTCGGGGGCTGGCGTCACATGCGGTCCGGCAACGTGGACCTCCGCCTGTCGCGCTGGATGGCCTTCGGATCGGTGCCCGGCGCCGTCCTCGGCGTCGTCGCGCTCGAGCTGCTCAGCAACGCCTACGGCGACGCCTTCCAGCCCGTGCTGCTCGGCGCCGTCGCCGTCGCGCTCGCCCTCGCCGCGGCCGCCACGCTCTACCGGTCGGTGTTCCGGCCGGGCCTGGCCGCCAAGGAGCGCGACCACGCGCCGCTGCAGCGGCGGGTCAGCCGGTTCGGGACGGTGATGATCGGACTCGTGCTCGGGTTCATCCTCGGCCTGACCTCGGTGGGCTCGGGGGCACTCGTCGGGCTGGCCCTCATCCTGCTCTACAAGCTGCGCCCGCGCCGGGTCGTCGGCACGGACGTCTTCCACGCCGCAGTCGTCATGTGGGCCGCGGCCATCGCGCACCTCATCAGCGGCAACATCGACTGGGGCCTGATGGGCACGATCCTGGTCGGCTCCCTCCCGGGGGTCTGGATCGGCACGGCGCTGCTGCCACACGTGCCCGTGCCCGCGCTGCGCATGACGCTCGGCGCCGTGCTGGCGGCGGCATCCCTCGGGGTGGCGACGAAGGCCGGCGCGGCCATCCCGGCGTGGCTGATCGTCGTCACGCCCCTGGCCATCGGCGGGTTCGCGGCCCTGCTGCAGCGGCGACGCCGGATGGCTGCGGCGCGGTCGTGACCGGCCCGTCGGCGCCGCTCCCGTGCTCCCTCGGTCGATCGTGCCGGCGCCGGCCGGCGGCCTGACGCAGCCCGCCACCGACGCCAACCGCCGGCGCAACGTGCGCGGCGGGCGGGACCGGCGCCGGCGCTGGACGCCGGCGCGCGACGCGCTGTGGACGGTGCTGGACGAGCGCGTCGCCGCCGGGGCGCGCGTGGCGGTCGTCGGCGCGGGCAACGGCGACGACCTCCCGCTGCGGCGGCTCGCGGCCCGGGGTGCGGTGACGCTGCTCGACCTCGACGGCCGCGCCGTCGCGCGGACCCGGCGGCGGCTCGGACGTGAGCTGCGCGACGCCCTTGTCGTCACCGAGCACGACGTCACCGGCGGCGCGGCGGACGCGATCGCCGCCGCGGCCCGGCACGACCGCGCACCGCGCGTGACCCTCGCGCCGGCCGAGCCGCTGCCCGGCGCGCCGTACGACCTCGTCGTCGGCGACCTCCTCTACAGCCAGCTGCTGTACCCGGCGCTCGCGGACCTCGAGGTCCCCGGCACCCGGCTGCGAGCGACGCTGCGCCGCTACGGCGGGCCACTCACCCGCTCCGTCGTCGCCCGGCTGCACGCCTCGGCTCCGACGGTGGTGCACGTCCATGATCTCGTGGGCTGGTGGGACGGGCACCCGCAGCCCGTCGCGCTCGCGGACGTCCTCGCCGCGCCGACGCCCGCCGACGCGCTGCGGCTCGCCGCGCGCTGCAGTGGCCCGCGCGAGGCCGATCCGCGCACGGCGCTGGCCGCGCTCGGCGTTCCCGTCGTCGCGACCGCCGTGTGGCGCTGGCCGTTCACGGAGGGGGTCGACTACCTGGCCTGCGCGACGGTCGCCCGTGCGCACGGCGGGGGCTGACGTGCGCGTCGAGGCGCAACCGCGCGGGCGTGCCTCAGACCGACGACGCCGATGGTGAGCAGCGACAGGGCGGCCCCGAGCATCGCCACCGCCGTCAGCGCCCGCAGGGCGCCGCGGCGGCGTGCTCCCCAGTCCGGCGCGACGACCTGGCCGCGCGCCGTCCGCAGGTGGAGCCCCCCTGCGGCGAGCGCGAGCAACCCGCCGGCCGCGGCGCCCACGACCGGTTGGCCGCCGTCGGCGCCGAGCTTGACCAGGGCGACAGCGGTGACGACGAGCAGCAGGAGCGACCGCTGCCAGGCGAGGGCCGTGCGGGCGCCCGCGACGCCGGGTACCGCGGGGCGCCCGTCGCCGGGGGCCGCCACTAGCCGATCACCTCGACCACCACCAGGATGGCGAGGACGGACGCCATCACCGCGACGAAGGCGCCCAGGAGCTGCGGCGTGCGCGCGTAGGGCATCGGCTCACCCAGCCGCAGCGCGCGCTCGATCGCGTCCCAGCGCCGGAACGTCAGCCAGGCCATCGCGCCCCCCGCGAGGATCAGCGGGACGGCGACGACGAGCCGGGCGTCGCCCAGGCGGTCCAGGAACGCCGCCGCGCCGGCCCCCGCGGAGACGAGCGCCAGCGCCGTCCGGTTCCACGCCAGGAACGTGCGCTCGTTGGCGAGGGTGAAGCGCGGGTCCGGCTCGGCGCCGACGTCGCCCGGCGGCCGGCGCTCGTCCGGCCGCCGCTCACGCAGCGCCGTGCCCGGCAGGGCGCCCGCGGGGGGATCGTGGGGACGTGACGGGGGATCGGACGGCACCCCTGCATCATGGCGGCCTAGCGGACCTTCAGCGTCGAGGTCGCGGCGGTCGCGGCTGCGCCGGCCGCGGTGAAGCGCACCCTCACGGTGAGCCTGGCGCCCGGCTTGATGCGCCTGCGGCCGGCCGCGCCCGGGCGGACCTGCACCGCGACGTCCCTCGCGGCCGCGGTGGTGGCCTTCGCGGTCCCGAGGGTCCTGCCGCCGGCCTTGAGCGTGACCGCGACGGCGCCCGCCCCCGGGGTGGAGACCGTGACCTTGACCGCGCGGCGCAACGCCTTCGCGCGACCGGCGGCGGCCTTGACCTGCAGAGGCCTGACCGGACCGGCCGCGACGACGGTCGTCCGCGTGCCGGCGCCCGTGCCGGTGGACCCGCCGCCCGTGCCTGGGGACCCGCCGCCCGTGCCAGGGGGCCCGCCGCCCGTGCTCGGGGACCCGCCGCCCGCACCGGTCCCGTCCCCACCGCCCGTGCCGCCACCGGTGCCGGTTCCGCCGCCCGTGTCCCCGCCGCCGGTCCCGCCACCCGTGTCGGGCGCGGTCAGCGTCGCGGCCGAGAACGCCACCTTGCTGCCCGTCGGGGCGATCCGCCGCTCGGCGGTGATCCTGCAGCCCTGACCGTCCGGGGCGAAGCCGAGCACGTCGACGCCCCGGCTGTCGGTGAACGCGATCGCGTTGCCGTCGGGCGCCATGGCGACGCTCGTGATGTCGTCGGCGTTCAGGGAGCAGCTCCAGGGGATCGAGCCGCTCGGCGCCGTGCCCTGGTAGCCGACGATCGCGACCGTGTTGTTCGTCCGGCGCACGACGAAGCGCGACCCGTCCCGCGAGCCTTCGACCATCGCGAAGGCCGCGCCGGCGTTGTCCTGCAGGAACGACTTGAACTGCAGGTCGCCGTTCTCGATGAAGGCCTGGCTGCCCTTGACCGCCACCACGCGCTCTCCGAGCCACGTCGGCGACTCCCATCCCGGCTGGTCGATGACGGGGCTCGACGGGCTGCCGGGCGCCTGCGGCGCCACGATCGCCATCCGCTGCTCCACGCCCCCGTCGTAGGGCCCGTGGTTCCACAGGTAGCCGTAGGCGAGCTGACTGCCCGTCGTCGGCTTCACCCGCGCGGAGGTCGGCCCGAAGTTGCCCCAGGTCGACGTCCGCCACGGCAGCACGTCGGTGGTCGTCGCGCCGGAACGCGCCCTCGTCCAGATCGCCCGCGTCGTCGACCGGCCCTTGATCGCGGTGATCGTCCCGGCGTCGTCGACGGAGGGGTGGTCGTAGTAGACGCCGGACGGATCGCCGTCGGTCGTGACGGCGCGGTTGATCGAGCCGTCGGGGGACGCCTCGCGGACGTTGCCGCCGTCGGCGTAGACGAGCATCGTCGCGTTCGCGGCGGGGACGACCGCGAGCGCGCAGGCCGCCGCGGCGGCCGTCGTGAGGAGGGAGCGGGAGCGCATGGGCCGGACTCTCGGTGCCGCGGCGTCGAAGCACATCGGCCGTGCGGGCGGTCTGTGCCTCGTCCGGGCGGAGGACGCGCGGTCATCCCCCCAGACCACCGACCTACCCTGGGAGGGGTGCCCGCCCCGCCCGCCGAGACGCCCCGGCCGGCCGAGTTGCGCGAGCGCATCGCCGCCCTCACGCTGCGTGACGAGCACCGCCTCGCCCGCCGCCTGCACCGCCTGGACCCCGACGCCGGGACCGAGCCGCTGATCGCCCTCGCCGCCGAGGTGGAGCGCGCGCAAGCGCGGATCGACCGCCGCCGCGCGCTCGTCCCCGACCCGATCACCTATCCGCCCGAGCTGCCCGTCAGCGCCCGCCGGGACGATCTGCTCGAGACGATCGCGGCGAACCAGGTCGTGGTCGTCGCGGGAGAGACCGGTTCGGGCAAGACCACGCAGCTGCCCAAGCTCTGCCTCGAGCTCGGCCGCGGCATCCGCGGCACGATCGGCCACACCCAGCCCCGTCGACTCGCCGCGCGCACCGTCGCGGCGCGGATCGCCGACGAGCTCCGCGTCCCCCTCGGCGAGGCCGTCGGCTACGCCGTCCGCTTCGACGACCGCTCCAAGGCCGACGACACGCTCGTCCGCCTCGTCACGGACGGCCTGCTGCTCGCCGAGGTCCAGCACGACTCGCTCCTGCGCCGCTACGACACGATCATCGTCGACGAGGCCCACGAGCGGTCGCTGAACGTCGACTTCCTCCTCGGCGTCCTCCATCGCCTGCTGCCGCAGCGACCGGACCTCAAGCTGATCATCACGTCGGCGACGATCGACCCCGGCCGCTTCGCCGCCCACTTCCACGACGCACCGGTCGTCGAGGTCTCCGGCCGCACCTACCCGGTGGAGGTCCGCTACCGCGAGCCCGGCGAGGACGAGGACCCCGACCTCGGCCAGCAGATCGGCGACGCCGTCGAGGAGCTGCAGAAGGAGGGCCCCGGCGACGTGCTCGCGTTCCTCTCCGGCGAGCGCGAGATCCGCGACGTCGCCGAGGTGCTGCAGGGGCGCCTCAAGAACACGGAGGTCCTCCCGCTCTACGCGCGCCTGGCCGCCAACGAGCAGAACCGCGTCTGGTCGCCGTCCAACGGCCGCCGCGTCGTGCTCGCCACGAACGTCGCCGAGACGTCCCTGACGGTGCCGGGCATCCGCTACGTCGTCGACGCGGGGACCGCGCGCATCTCGCGCTACTCGGCCCGCCTGAAGGTCCAGCGGCTGCCGATCGAGAAGATCTCCCAGGCCTCGGCGGACCAGCGCAAGGGCCGTTGCGGCCGTGTCGCGGACGGGATCGCGATCCGCCTCTACTCCGAGGAGGACTTCACCGAGCGTCCCGCCTACACGGACCCGGAGATCCTGCGCACCAACCTCGCGTCGGTGATCCTGCAGATGGCCGCGCTCGGCCTCGGCGAGGTGGCCGACTTCCCCTTCCTGGACCCGCCGGACCGGCGCCAGATCCGCGACGGCGTCAACCTCCTGCACGAGCTCGGGGCACTCGATCCCGGGGCGCCGAAGCCGCTGACGGACACCGGCCGCCGCCTCGCCCAGCTGCCCGTCGACCCGCGCCTGGGCCGGATGGTGCTCGAGGCGGGGAGGCTGAAGTGCGTCGACGAGGTCGTCGTGATCGCCGCCGCCCTCTCGATCCAGGACCCGCGCGAGCGCCCGCAGGAGCTGCGCGCCCAGGCCGACCAGCTCCACGCGCGCTTCGTCGGCGACGAGCGCTCGGACTTCCTCGCCTACGTCACCCTCTGGCGCTACCTGCGCGAGCTGCGCCAGGAGGTCTCGGGCAACCAGTTCCGCCGCCGCGTGCGCGACGAGCACCTGCACTACCTGCGTGTCCGCGAGTGGCAGGACCTCGCCGGCCAGCTGCGCTCCGCAGCGCGCAACGTCGGCCTCGAGGTCAACGAGATCCCGGCCGAGCCCGACGAGATCCACCAGGCGCTGCTCGCCGGCCTGCTCTCGCACGTCGGCCTGCGTGACGCCGCCAAGCGCGAGTACCAGGGCGCCCGCAACGCGCGCTTCGGCCTGTTCCCGGGCTCGGCGCTCGCGCGCAAGCAGCCCGCGTGGGTGATGGTCGCCGAGCTCGTGGAGACCTCGCGCCTGTGGGGCCGGACGGCCGCGAAGGTCGAGCCGCGCTGGATCGAGCCGCTTGCCGGCCACCTGCTCAAGCGCACCTACGACGCCCCGCGGTGGGAGCGCAAGCGCGCGGCGGCGGTCGTGACGGAGCGCGTCACGCTCTACGGGCTGCCGATCGTGACCGGCCGCACGGTCGCCCTCGGCCCGATCGACCCGGAGGCGGCCCGCGACATCTTCATCCGCTCCGCCCTGGTGGAGGGCGACTGGGACACCCACCACGCGTTCGTGGCCGACAACGCCGCCCGCATCGACGAGGTGCGTGAGCTGCAGGACCGGATGCGGCGGATGGACCTGCTCGTCTCCGACGAGGAGCGCTACCGCTTCTTCGCCGAGCGCGTCCCGGAGTCGGTCACCTCCGCCCGCCACTTCGACCGCTGGTACAAGACGAAGCGCAAGCGCGATCCGGACGTCGTCACGTTCACCCGCGCGGACCTGATCGACCCGGCAGCCGCGGCGACCCTCGACGACCGCGCGCGCCCCGGCGAGTGGAAGCAGGGCGAGCTGCGGCTGCCGCTGACCTACGCGTTCGACCCCGGCTCGGCCACCGACGGCGTCACCGTCCACGTGCCGCTCGCGCAGTTGGGGGAGCTCAAGCCGGACGGCTTCGACTGGCTCGTCCCCGCCCTGCGCGAGGAGCTCGTCACCGCGCTGCTGCGGGCCCTGCCGAAGGAGCTGCGCCGGCCGCTCGTGCCGATGCCGGAGACGGCGGCGCTGATCACGGCGCGGCTGCGGCCGCGCAAGGGCCCGATCGCCGCGCAGGTCGCGCAGGGGATCGAGCAGGTGCGCGGCGTGCGGGTGGATCCCGGCGTCTGGGCGCAGACGCCGTTGCCCCCGCACCTGCGCATGACGTTCGCCGTCGAGGACGCCGACGGGGTCGTGATCGCCACGGGGCAGGACCTCGAGGCGGTCCGCACGGCGGTGCGGCCGCGGCTGCAGTCGGCGCTCGCGGCGGCGACGCAGGGGCTCGTGCGGACGGGCCTGACGACGTGGCCGGCCGACCTCGACGCGGTGCCGGAGACCGTCGAGGCGCTCGGCACCACCGCCTACCCGGCGCTCGTCGACGAGTCCGCGACCGCTGCTGACCCCAGCGTGCGGGAGGAAGCGCAGTCACCGTCGGTGGGCGTGGGCGTGTTCGAGACCCCCGGCGCCGCGGCCGCCGCGATGCACGCGGGCACCCGCCGTCTGCTGCAGCTGACGATCCCCTCGCCCGCCAGGCGCGTGACCGCGAAGCTGCCGGCCAAGCGCCAGCTCGCCCTGGCCACGGCGCCCCACGGCAGCCCGCAGGCCGTGCTCGACGACGTGACGCTGGCCGCGATCGACGTCCTGATGACCAGCGCAGGCGGCCTTCGGCGCACGCGCGACGGGTTCGCGGCGCTGCGCGACGCCGTCGCCGCCCAGCTCGAGCCGGCCACCGCCGGGGTGCTGAACCGGCTGTTGAAGGTGCTCGACGCCGGCACCCGGCTCCAAGCACGCCTCGACGCCCTGCGCGGCCCGGAGGTCCAGTCGGCCAAGCTCGACGTCGAGCGCCAGCGCGACCGGCTGCTGCGGCCCGGCATGGCGACCGCGGCCGGCGCCGCGCGGCTGCCGGATGTCGAGCGCTACCTGCTCGGCGCCGCCCACCGGCTCGAACGACTCCCCACGACGCTGGCCGGCGACCGCGACCGCCAAGGGGCGATCACCCCGCTCGAGGCGAGCATGGACGTGCGCGGGATCGGGCCGGAGCACGAGGCGTTCTGGGCGGTGCAGGAGCTGCGGATGGCGCAGTTCGCGCAGGGCCTCGGGGTCACGGGCCAGGGGTCCGCCCGTCGCGTGCGGCAGTTGCTCGACGGGTAGACGACCGGGGTGTCCGACATCACCACCCCCGCCACCACGATGGTGGTCGCCGAGAACATCGCGCTGTGGAAGGGCAAGGACGTCTTCGACCCCGACAACGAGAAGCTCGGGAAGTTCGACGAGCTCTACTACGACGGGGAGTCCGACGTGCCGGCGTTCCTGTCGATCAAGGGCGGTCTGATCGGCAAGCACGAGACGCTCGTCCCGATGATGGGCGCGACCGTGGGGCCCGACTTCGTCCGGGTCAGCACGGACAAGGCGAAGATGAAGAACGCCCCGAGCTTCTCCCCCGACGCCGAGCTCTCCGGCGAGGACGAGGCCGCCGTCTACGGCTACTACGAGCTGGCCTACGCGCCGACCGGCGCCGGCGCCCGGCGCCTTGCGAAGCGCTGAGCCCTACTTGGGCTCGACGCTGAGCTGACCGACCTGCTCGCCGGCGCCCTCGTACTCGATCTCGAACACGCCCGTGATCGTCGCCTCGAACGCGAAGGAGACGGTGTCGCCGGGGGCCTCGATGTCCTTCTTCAGGTCGTAGCCGTGGACGTGGATCTCCTCCGGCTGGTCCGCGGTGACCTTGAAGCGGACGGTGTCGCCCTGCGTGGCGGTGAGCTTGGTGACCTTGCCGCCCCTGAGCGTCTTGACCGGTTCCGGCGTCGGCGGTCGGCGTCGGCGTCGGCGGTCGCGGCGTCCCCGGGTGAGGCCTGCTCCTGCGAGGCGGTCGGCGCGACGGTCGGCGTGCCGGCCGTGTCCGTCGTCGCGTCACCGCGGGTGATGAGGACCACGGCGACGACGGCGATCACGACGGCGATGCCCAGGAACGTGAGACGTTGCGCGCGCGACATGACGCCCAGGGTACGGCGCATCCCCCGCGGGGACGAGGTCAGATCGTCCCCGCGACCGACGACGAGCGACGCGCCAGGCCCGACCGTGACGCCCATGACCTCCTCCGTCTCCATGATCCCCGCGGCGGCCATCGCGGCCGCCGCCCTCGCCCTCCCGGCGGTCGCCGGCGCCGCGCAGACCGTCGGGTCGAGCCTCGACACGGCACGCGGCCCCGCGACCTCGCTCGCGTGCCAGGGCTGCTCGTTCGCGCTCGACCACATCGACGGCCTGCAGACCTGGACCGATCCCGGCGTCATCACGTCCTTCACCGCCAAGCTCGGCGCGGGGGACCTCGCCAGGCTGCGGGTCTACACCCGCGAGGGCGCCAACCGCTTCGTCCCGGTCAACACCGCCGGCGCCGTCAGCGGGACGGGCGAGGTCGCCACCTACCCCGCCTCGCTCCGCGTGCCCGCCAACGCCACGATCGGCCTCGCGCTGCAGGGCCGCCTCGCCGCGATCGAGGGCACCGGTCGAGTCGGGATCGCCGCCACCTCCGGGGACGGCACCGCCGCCGACAGCACCTTCGAGGACGTCGAGCCGCTGCTCAGCGCCAAGGTCGAGTCCGACTACGACGAGGACGGCCTGGGCGACGAGACCCAGGACCCGTGCGTGTTCTGCAGCACGAACACCGACACCGGCGGTGGGAGCAGCGGCACGAGCTCCGGCGGGGGCGGCGGAACGAGCGCCGGCGGCACCGGCGCCGACCACGGCGGGGGCGCGGGCGGCGCCGACACCGGCGGCGGCACCGCGCCGAAGGGCAACCCGCGCGCCAACGAGAACATCCGCAGCCGGACCGTCCTGACGGTCCAGGACGCCGGCTCCGTCTTCACGGGGCGCAAGCCGGTCGCCACCGCCTACCTCTACAACCCGCACAACGACGCCGTCACGGGGACCGCGACGCTGAAGGTCGGCGGCAAGCTCGTCGCGAAGACCCGCGCGTACGCCTCCACGATCGACGCGCTGGACTTCCGCGTCTCGCGCGCCGTCGCGAAGCTCCTGGCGAAGGGGACGAAGGGCACCGTCACGGCGCACGGTCTCCTCGGACGAGCACGGCAGGGAGTCCGACGCCTACGCCGTCGCCTTCAAGCCGGCCGTCACCTCCCGCTACGACGGCAACTACCGCGCCAAGGGCCCGATCGTGATCAAGGTGCGCCACGGGATCGTCGAGAGCGCGACCGCCTCGTTGTTCCTGTCGTCCACCAACGGCTCGGGGAGCATGACGCGCGCGTTCTTCCTTCCCACCGGCGTGCCGGCGATCATCGGCCGGGACGGCACGGTCGAGGTCCACGGCCACGCCGGCTCCGACGAGGTGCGCTTCAAGGCGCAGTTCAGGAGGAACGGGACGATCAAGGGCTACATCTCGCAGTGGTACTACCGCCTGGGCGTCTCCAGCAGCGGCCGCATCCAGAGCACCCCGTTCCTCGGCGCGTCCAACTGGATCGCCCGGAAGGGGTAGCTTCCCGCCGCATGAGCGGCAAGGGGATCCTCGGCAAGATCACGTCAAGCGTCCCGGCGCCCAGGCCCGGGACGCTGGCGTGGAAGCCCTGGAACGCGATCACGAAGCTCAACGTCCGCCTCTACCGGGCGACGGGCGGCCGGATCGGCGGCAGGATGGACGAGGCCCCGGTGTGCGTCCTGCACCACCGGGGGGCGAAGTCCGGCCAGCCACGCGAGACGCCGCTGCTGTACCTCCCCGACGGCGACGACGTGATCCTCGTCGCCTCCATGGGCGGCAACCCGCGCAACCCGGCCTGGTACCACAACCTCAAGGCCCACCCGGACGTCGAGGTCGAGATCGGCCGGGAGCGGCGCCGGCTCACCGCCCGCGAGGTCGAGGGCGCCGAGCGCGACGCGTTGTGGGCCCGTGCCGAGGCGGTGTGGCCGGCGTTCGAGGCCTACCAGGGCCGCACGACCCGGCGGATCCCGATCCTCAGGCTCTCGCCGCGTAGAAGCTGACCATCGCGTCCACGTAGGACGCGAAGGGCGGCGGCGTCAGGTCCAGCGGCCCGAGGAGATCGACGCAGCGCCGCGTGTCGAAGCGGACCTTGTGGTTGAGGTAGGCGATCGACTCCCGCGGCGTGCCGCCGAAGTACTCGCGCACCGCCTTGGAGCGCAGGGCGTTCGTCACGAGCGCGGCCGGCACCTTCCCGCGCGGCTCGCGACCGGTGCGCGCACGCTGCAGCAGCGTGGCGAGCTCGGCCGAGGTGACGGGGTCAGGGTCGACGAGGTGCAGCGTCTCGCCCGCCGCCTCCGCCAGGAACGCCGAGCGCGCGATGGCGGCGACGACGAAGTCGACCGGCACGACGTTGAACGGCGCGTCCCCGCGGCCGTACACCACCGCGGGCTGCCCGATCTGGTGCATGCGGTCGATGCCGCGCAGCAGGTAGTAGGGGCCGTCGAACTTCTCCGTCTCACCCGTCCGCGAGTCCCCCACCACGATGGCGGGGCGCAGGATCGTCGTCGGGAAGCGGTGCATCTCCTCGCGCACCCAGACCTCGGCCTGGAACTTCGTCGCCTCGTAGTGGTTCTTGAAGCCCTGGCCGAGCACGAGCTCGTGCTCGTAGACCACGCCGTGCCGATCGCCGGCGACGTAGGCCGTGGAGACGTAGGTCAGCCGCTTGAGGTCCGTCGCGTGGTGGCAGAACTCGAGCACGTTGCCCGTGCCGTCGACGTTGACGCGCCGGGCGAGGTCCTCGGGGACCGCGAGGTCGTAGATCGCGGCGAGGTGGAAGACGTGCGCCGTCGCCGCGGTCAGCCGCTGCCAATCGGCGTCGTCGAGGCCGAGTCGGCGCTCGGCGATGTCGCCGACCACGACCTCGACCCCCGCGGGAGCGAGGTCGCGGGCGGTCTCGGCCATGCGCGCCTCGACGAGGCAGACGAGGTCGAGCTCAGGCTGCTCCTCGCGCAGGAGGGCGACGAGTCGGCGACCGATGAACCCCGGATAGCCGGTGATGAGGGCGGCGGGCATGGTGCGGATACTGCACGTTCGCGTTCAGTTACGCGGTGCGGTCCAGGGCGACGACCGGGATCTGACGGTCCGTCTTGGTCTGGTAGTCCGCGTAGTCGGGCCACTCCTTGAGCATCATGTCCCACAGACGGGTGCGCTCCTCGCCCTCGGCGTCACGGGCGATCGCGGTGAAGACCTCGCCCTTGATCTGGACCTCGACCTCGGGGTTCTCGCGCAGGTTCAGGTACCAGGCGGGATGCTGCGGCGCGCCGCCCTTGGAGGCGACGATCACGGGCGTGTCGCCGTCGTAGCCGAAGATCAGCGGCATCGTGCGCGCCTGACGGGACTTGCGGCCGACCGTCGTCAGCAGCAGGCACTGGGTGCCGCGCCACTCGTAGCCCTCGGCGCCATCGGTCTCCCGGTAGCGCCTGACGTGCTCGTCTCCGAAGAGGTCGTCGTTGCTCATGGCGCGATTCTCGCACTCCGCCGCGCGCCCCGTCTGCGGGCCTACGCCGCCGCGCCCTCGAGCAGCAGTGTGGCCACGGCGTCCGGGTCGTCCCACATCGGGACGTGGCCCGCGCCCTCGAGGACCACGGACCGGATCTGCAGCGGCAGGTCGCGCGGCCTGGACACCAGGCGGTCGCGGGCCGGCCAGCCGAGCGTGACGGGAACCGCGACGTCGCCGAGGCGGGTGAACGTCCCCGCGCGCATCGCGGCGTTGACGGCGGCGAAGTCCGTCGCGGTGGCGTAGGCGCGCACGAGGCGGAAGGCGGCGTCGGCGGGCACCCGGCGTGGGTGGGCCACCGTGCCCAGCAGCGCCAGCGCGCGCAGCGACGGGGCCCGCAGCAGCGTGGGCAGGACGGGCAGCAGCCTCCGCGCGATGGTGCGGGCGGCCGACGGCTTCGGGCCGAGCGCGCGCGGCCACAGCCCGGCGGGCGCGATCGCCGTGACGGTGCGCGCATAGCCGCGCAGTGCGAGCTCCAGCGCGACCCAGCCGCCGAGCGAGTTGCCGGCCACGGCGGGCTGGCGCAGCTCGAGCGCGTCCAACGCTGCGGCGATCCCCTCGGCCAGGCGGGCGGGAGTGGGCGGCCAGCCGTCGGGGAGCCGCAGCGGCGGGCTGTCCCCGAAGCCGGGCAGGTCGAAGGCGACGACGTCGTGGACGGCGGCGAGCGCGTCCATGACCGGCGCCCACACCTGCCGGTCGGCCCCGAGGGGATGGAGGAGGACCAGCGGCGGGCCGGTGCCGCGGCGCGTGTACGCCACCCCGGCTGCCACGCCGGAGGAGGTCGCGGTCGTCGTCACGGGCTCAGCCGGCCGCGGCCAGACGGCGATGCGCGACGGCGTCGGCCTTGACGCCGGAGCGCCAGTGCGGCTTCACCAGGTGCTCCTGCACGACCATGATGCGCCGCTCGGCGAAGCCGGCCTCGCAGTAGGACAGATACAGGCGCCAGATGCGCCGGAAGCGCTCGTCGTAGCCGAGCGCCTCGAGCTGGTCCACCGACGCGTCGACGTTCGCGCGCCACTGGCGCAGCGTCTCGACGTAGTGCGGCGTCAGGTCCTGGAGGCCGACCAGCGTGAGGTCGGTCTCCGCGGCCAGCGACCGCTGGATGACCTCCTGCGACGGGAGGCAGCCGTTGGGGAAGACGAACGTGCGGATGAACGACCGCGACATCTTCTCGACCTCGTAGGCGCGATCGTCCATCGTGATCGCCTGCAGGAGCATCGCGCCCTCGGGCTTGAGGCGGTCCGAGCAGACCTTGAAGAACGTGTCGAAGTCGCGCCAGCCGACCGCCTCGATCATCTCGAGCGAGACGAGCTTGTCGTAGGAGCCGGTCAGCGCGCGGTAGTCCTGGTCGAGGACGGTGACGAGATGACCGACGCCGGCCTCCTGCACCCGCTCGACGGCGAGGTCGTGCTGCTCGCGCGAGATGGTCGTCGTCGTGACGCGGCAGCCTCGCGTGGTCGCCGCGTGCACGGCGAAGCCGCCCCACCCGGTCCCGATCTCGAGGACGTGGTCGGCCGGGGTGAGCTCGAGCTTGTCGCAGACGAGGTCCAGCTTGGCCTCCGACGCCTGCTGCAGCGTCATGCCGGGCTCGGCGAAGTAGGCGGCCGAGTACATCATCGACGGGTCGAGCATCAGCTCGAACAGGTCGTTGCCGAGGTCGTAGTGCTTGGAGATGTCGTCCTTGGACTGCGCCTCCGTGTTGCGCAGCGAGCGCAGCCGCTGGAAGGGCACGCGCAGCGGTGAGACCTTCTGGCGCACGAGGTCGAGCTCCTCCGTGTTGACCGCCGCGACGCGGATCAGCGAGACGAGGTCCGGGGAGTCCCAGTAGCCGCGGGCGTAGGACTCGCCGAGGCCGGAGGAGCCCTTCAGCAGCAGCGGCCAGGCCTTCGGCGAGAGCACGTGCGCGACGGCGGTCGGCCCCGCGTCGCCGCCGGGTCCGAAGCGGAGCTCGCGGCCGTCGTCGAGCAGCGTGAGCTGCCCGCGGGAGATGCGCGAGAGGAGGAGCAGGATGATGCGCCGCGCTGCGCGTTGACCACGAGTCATGCCGTCGCCTTCGGGTTCGGGTGGTAGCCGACGCGCTTGACGGCCCAGAGGCCGAGCGCGTGACCGTAGATGAGCGCAAGGGTGCGCAGGGCGGGCGCGCGCAGCATGGCGCGCGCGCTGAACGGCTCGCGCCGCAGGTTCAGGGTCGCGTCGAACGCCGGCTGGCCGTCGCGCGAGGACTCCACGTGCACCGACAGCGTCTCGCCCGGGGCGGGGGCGCGCAGGACGTAGGACTGGTCCATCGGCATGAACGGGGAGACGTGCAGGGCCTTGTCCAGGCGGGCGCCGGGGTCGGCCGGGTCGAGCACGTACGCGTGACGGTCGCCCCACGGGGTGTTCGTGACCTCGGCGACGACGGCCTGGAGGTCCTCGTCGCGGTCGAAGCAGTAGTAGAGCGAGATCGGGTTGAAGCCCACGCCGAAGGTGCGCAGCGTGGTGAGCAGCCGCACCGGGCCGTCGGGGCGCGCGCCGGTGCGCTCGGCGACGAGGTCGCGCACGGCGTCCCCCAGCGGCGTGGCGTCCGTCTGCCCGAGGTAGTCGCGACGACGGAAGCGCACGAGGCCGCGGCGGAGCTCGTCCGGAACCGCGTCCACGTCGAGGAAGGCGTAGGCGACCTTGTGGGAGAACTCGTTGCGGCGCTCGGCGAAGCGGCGATGGCGGACGGTGCCGGCGTAGACCGCGGCGGTGCGCGAGGCGGGGCGGGTGGCGGTCGTCGTCATGCGGCGACGCCCTCCGCGGCGGCGGCACGCACGGCCGCGACCGCGCGCAGGCCGCTCTGCAGCCCGTCCTCGTGGAAGCCCCAGCCCCAGTACGCGCCGCAGAACGCCGTCCGGCCGACGTTGACCTCGGCGTGACGGGCCTGCGCCGCCTGGGTCCCCATCGCGTAGACGGGGTGCGAGTAGGCGATCGTGCGCAGCACCTTCGCCGGGTCGATCGCGTCCGTGCGGTTGAGCGTCACGACGTAGTCGCGCTCCGCGTCCAGGGACTGCAGGCGGTTCATCCAGTAGGAGACGGTGGAGACGCCGGGGGCGCGGCCCTCGAGGTGGTAGTTCCAGCTCGCCCAGGCCCGGCGCCGGCGCGGGAGGATCGAGACGTCCGTGTGCAGCACCGCCTCGTTGGCCTGGTAGGGGAAGGCGCCGAGCAGCTCCCGCTCGGCGTCCGTCGGGTCGCGGAGCAGGCCGAGCGCCTGATCGGCGTGGGCGGCGACGACGGCGTGGTCGAAGGCGACGGGCTCGGACCCGGCGACGGTGACCTCGACGCGGTCCTCGAAGCGCTCGAGCGCGGTGACCGGGGCGTCGAGGTGCACCGTCCCGGCGAAGGCGCCCAGCAGCGCCCGCACGTAGGAGCGCGAGCCGCCGCGCACGACGCGCCACTGCGGCCGGCCCTTGAAGCCGAGCATCCCGTGGTTGTCGAAGAACTCGAGCAGGAAGCGGGCGGGGAAGGCGTCCATCGACGTCGGGTCCGCCGACCACACGGCCGCGGCCTGCGGGACGATCAGGCGGTTGACGAAGTAGCGCGAGAAGCCGTGCTCGCGGAGGAAGGCGGCCAGCGACGGCTCCTCCGTGGAGGCGAGCAGCTCACGCGCGACGCGGTTGAAGCGCGCGTACTCGAGCACCATCTTCTGAAAGCGCGGGTCGATCAGGTGCGAGCGCTGCGCGTAGAGGGAGTTGGGCGACGACGCGGCGTACTCGAAGCGGCCGTGGTCGTCGGAGACGCCGAAGGACATGTCGCTCGGCTGCGACGCGACGCCCAGCTCGGCGAGGAGCGCCTCGAAGCCGGGGTAGTTGCGGTCGTTGAAGACGATGAAGCCGGTGTCGACGTCGCGCGGCCCGCGGGGGTCCTCGACGGTGATGGTGTTGGTGTGGCCGCCGGCGTAGGCTCCGGCCTCGAACACGGTCACCTCGTGGCCGTCGCGCGACAGCTCGTGCGCGGCGGTCAGGCCGGAGATCCCGGCGCCGATGACTGCGATGCTCATGTGGTGATTATCGCCGCACCCGGTTGATCCGATCACTGTTGTCACCTCGAAGGGCTCCATGATGTCCTCCCCGCGCCGCTACCGACTGCTGGACCTCGCCCTCGAGAAGGGCGTCCTCCCCGACCCCGTGCTGCGCGCCGGCTCGCGCTGGGGCACCGTCGCGCGGGTCCGTCGAGAGGCCCGCGGCGGCGTCGAGGCACAGGAGGCGCGGCTCGCCGAGCTGGTCGAGCGGATGTCCACCGGCCCGATCGCCGAGCAGGTCGAGTCGGCCAACGAGCAGCACTACGAGCTGCCCCCGGAGTTCTTCGGCCTGTTCCTCGGCCCGCGGCGCAAGTACTCCGGCTGCCTCTGGCCCGACGGCGTCACCGACCTGCCCGGCGCGGAGATCGCGATGCTCGAGCTCACCTGCGAGCGGGCCGGCATCGTCGACGGGATGCGCGTGCTCGACCTCGGCTGCGGCTGGGGCTCGCTGTCGCTGTGGGTCGCCGAGACCTACCCCAACTGCACCGTCCTCGGGGTCTCGAACTCCAACTCGCAGCGCGAGTGGATCATGGCCGAGGCAGAGAAGCGCGGCGTCGCCGACCGGCTCGAGATCCGCACGTCCGACATCAACGACTTCGACCCGGCCGAGCAGTTCGACCGCGCGGTGTCCTTGGAGATGTTCGAGCACATGCGCAACTGGGCCGAGCTGCTGCGCCGGGTCTCCACGTGGCTCAAGCCCGACGGCAAGCTGTTCGTGCATGTCTTCAGCCAGCGCCGGCTGCCCTACCGCTTCGTCGGGACGTGGGCGGCGGACCGCTTCTTCACGGCCGGGACGATGCCCTCGCACGAGCTGCTCGGCTTCTTCCAGCGCGACATGGTGCTCGAGCGCCGCTGGGTCGTCGACGGCACCCACTACGCCCGCACCCTCCAGGCGTGGCTGCACAACCTCGACGCCCACCGCGACGAGGCGCTCGCGATCCTCGGCCGGGTCGGCAACGCCAAGCGACTGCTGGCCACCTGGCGGCTGTTCCTCCTCTCGACGGACGAGATCTGGGGCTACAAGAACGGCGACGAGTGGCTCGTGAGCCACTACCTGCTGTCGCCTAGGGGTGCTTCGCGCTGAAGCAGGGGCGCCCGGCGCACGTGTCGGTCAGCGTCCCGCCCGTCTCGAGGAAGGCGGCGATCTGGTCCTGCGCCGCCGGGGTGGCCCGCGGGTCCTCGTGCGGGTCCTCGCCCTGGCGCGGCGGGGTGTTCGACGTCGGCGCCAGCGGCCCGCCGGAGTCCCAGTAGACGATCGCCGACCCGGTGAAGGGGAAGCCCTTGACCGTCGGGATGCCCCACAGAGGGTGCTTGTCGGTCGAGCGGCCGGGGGCGAGCTCGGCCTTCGTGCGCCGGGCGCCGATCGTGCGCGCCTCGACGTCGGCCATGACGGTGGAGACCTGGTGGTCGCCGACCGCCGGGTGCAGCAGCACCGCGTGGCGTGGCGTGCCCGGGAGCGGTGCGGACGTCATCTGGCCCGCGTAGCCGTTGGCCTCCCCCCGGTCCCACAGGAGCTGGATCAGGCTCAGCACGAGCGGTTGCGTCGACCGGTCCGGGTAGGCGGGGTCGAACACGATCCGGTAGGTGTCGAAGTCCTTCGACCGCGGCAGCAGCGTCGAGAAGCGCATGCCGGGAACCCCGAGGGTCGCCCGGGTGAAGTCGGGGGCGAGCGCCGTCAGGGCGCCGCCGAAGATGCCGCCCTGCGAGTTGCCGTGGTAGGCCAGGGCCCCCGGCTTGAGCAGCGGCAGCCCGCCGGACTGCAGCGCGGGGTCGGTCGCGAGACCCTGCGGGTGGGCCAGCAGACGACCGAGGTAGAGCGCGTTGAGGAAGCCCTGCTGGGAGCCGTCGGGGATCGTGGGAAACGACGAGAGGTCGCCGAGCGCGGTGATCGCGCTCGGGACGTCCTCCTTCGCGAAGCCGGCCCAGCGGGTCGCGCAGAACGTCGTGTCGTGACCGTTGGAGAGCTGCTGCAGCGCGGCCTGGTCGAGCTCGCCGATGCCGCCGAGCAGGCCGTGGCCGTAGAGGGCGACGCGGCTCGGCGTCAGCGGCGTCGCCGCACGCGGGACGTTGCAGGCGAACGGCGCCTGCACGACGCTGCCGGCGGTGCGCTGCGGCAGCGCCCCGGGCTTGTCGGAGACGAAGGTGAACCTGCCGCCGGGCGCGCATCCCGGGGTGTCGAGGTAGCACGGCACGGTGACCGTCCCTTCCACCTTGCGGGCGATCAGCGGGTTCTGCTCCGGCGTGTAGTCGGTCACCGTGGTGATCGCGTGCGCCGGCGGCGTTCCGGCGATGCGCCCGTCGGCGAGGTCGTCGTCGCCGAGGAGCGCGAACGCGTCGTCGCGGATCGACAGCGCGCGGCCGGCGATCGAGGCGGTGCTCGCGACGGTGAAGTCCCACGCGAGGTAGAGGCTGCGGTCGCGCTTGACGCGGGCCTTGCGCAGCGTGGGCCGCAGGCGCTTGGGCAGGTGGAAGCCGCGGGCGGGCCTGACGGCGCTGCCGCGGGCGGTGCGCAGGTTGCGCAGGACGACGACGTAGCGGCGGCCGTTGCGCAGGTTGCGCGCCGGGTTGATCAGCAGCTCGCGCCGGGCCTTGGCGTTCTTGTCGAGCTCGACCCAGATCGGCTGCCGTCTGCCGGTGACGGCGTCGAGCAGGAGCACGCCGGCGCGCTTGCGGGCGAAGGCGCCGATGTCGTTGACCGGTGCGATGCGCGACCGCCGCAGCGCCCGCCCGGTCGACAGGGCCGGGACGCGCACGACGATCGGCTGGCCGGGCGAGAACCCGTCGGCGCGGTTGTAGTCCGTCGGGTCGATGCGGACGCCCTTGGCGTTGGCCGGCATCGCGGTGCGGCGCAGGCTCAGGCGCCGGCCCGTCGGTGTGGACCGGTCGCGCTTCGTCAGCGCGGCGTCGTTGGGGAACGGCAGCAGGCAGGCCTTCGACGGCGCCCCCGTGCAGGGCTCCGCGGCCGGGGCCGATGCGGGGACGGCCAGTGCCGCCAGGGCGACGGCGGCGGCAAGGACGCTCCTCATGGCGTCCACCCTACGGCCAGCGCTAGGTGGCCCGCGCCGCCTTCGACCTCGGCGGCAGCGGGACGAAGCCGCTCGTGCGCTCGACGTACTCGGCGTAGCCCTCGCGCTTTGACATGTGCTTCTCGGTCATGCCCTTGCCCGTGCCCTTCGTGAGGAGGAAGGTCATGATGAGCGGGGCGGGGAACGACCACCAGGCGCCGCCGTCGAGGGCGACGAGGTAGATGCCCCACCAGACCGTGCAGTCGCCGAAGTAGTTCGGGTGGCGGGTGTACTTCCACAGGCCCTGGTCGTTGACCTTGCCCCGGTTGTCGGGGTTGGCCTTGAAGGACGCGTTCTGCTGGTCGCCGACGGCCTCGAAGAACAGCCCGACGGCCCAGAGGACGACGCCGACGTAGAGCAGCGGGCCGACCCCGTCCGTCGCCGCGCCGATCCCGAACAGGGGCAGCGAGACGACGAAGGCGAGCACGCCTTGGAGCAGGAAGATCTTGAACAGGGAGATCAGCGGGAAGCGCTCGGGGTCGCGCTCACGCATCTCGCGGTAGCGGCGGTCCTCCTCGCCCTCGCCCGCCTTGCGCACCCCGATGAAGCCCGCCAGGCGGCCACCCCACAGGACGACCATCACCAAGCCGACGATCGTGCGCGTCGAGTCGCCCTCACCGACGACCGTGGCGACGATCGCAGTGGTCACGAACGTCAGGCCCCACACGACGTCGACGATCGAGACGTCCTCGATCCGCACGGAGATCAACCACGTGCCCAGCATGAGGACGGCCAGTGCGACCGCCGCGATCGCCATCGTGGCGCCAAGAGCTTCCATGTCCCCCTCCTACCCCGTCACAATGATCGGGATGGATCCGCACTCGGTTCTTGGCGTTCCCCCCACCGCGGACCCAGAGGAGGTCGGCCGCGCCTACCGCGAGCTGGCCAAGCGCCACCACCCGGATCGCCGGCCCGACGACGCCTCCTCCGCCCAGCGGATGGCGACCATCAACGCCGCCTACGCGCTGCTGCAGGGCCAGGGCAACGACCTGCCCGGCGGGCGCTCGGACGCGGCGGACGCGGCGCCGGAGCCCGCGGCCCCGGCGCGCACGCCCCGCGGCGGCGACGCCGTCACCGACGAGCGGGTGCGCAAGGTCCTCGGGCCCGAGGTCCTCACCTACCTCCATCCCGACGAGGCGGTCCTCGTCGTCGCCGACGGCTCCACCTGGGACTCCCCGCGCACCCGGCTCGTCGTCACCGACCGGCGGCTCGTGTGGCACCTCATCGACGCGCCGATCGAGCGCGTGCGGTCGCTGCCCTGGGCCAAGACGGAGACGGTCGAGGGCCGCATCCGCGGGCGCCTGCGCAAGACGGGCGAGCTGCTCGTGCAGCCCAAGCGGGGCAAGCGCCTGTCCTTCGGCGAGCTCACCCCGGACGCGCTGCAGCACGTGATCGCCCGGGTGCCGGCGTGATCGGCCTCGCCGACGTCGAGGCCGCGGCGGAGCGGATCGCCGGCGTCGCGCACCGCACCCCCGTCTTCACCTCCCAGACGCTGGACGCCCGGACGGGCGCGGCGGGCGTCTGGCTGAAGGCCGAGTCGCTGCAGCGGGTCGGGGCGTTCAAGTTCCGCGGCGCGTTCAACGCGCTGGCGTCGATGGAGGACGCCGAGCGCCGCCGCGGCGTGGCGGCCGTCTCGTCGGGCAACCATGCGCAGGCGGTGGCCCTCGCCGCGCGCCTGCACGACGTGCCGGCGACGATCCTCATGCCCGAGGACGCCCCGCAGGCCAAGCTCGCCGCCACGCGCGGCTACGGGGCGGAGGTCATCGGCTTCGACCGCTACACCGCGGTGCGCGACGAGCTGCTGCACGCCCTCGTCGCCGAGCGCGGCCTCGCGCCCGTCCACCCCTTCGACGACGAGCGGGTGATGGCCGGCCAGGGGACGACGGTGCTCGAGCTGCTCGAGCAGGCCGGCGGCCTGGACGTGCTCGTCGCCCCCGTCGGCGGTGGCGGCCTGATCTCGGGCTGCGCGACGGTCTGCGCGGCCCACGGCGTGCGCGTCGTCGGCGTGGAGCCGGCGGCCGGCGACGACGTGGCGCAGTCGCTCGCGGCCGGGGAGATCGTGGAGATCCCGGCCCCGCGCACGATCGCCGACGGCCAGCAGACCACCGCACCCGGGCCGCTGACGTTCGCGGTCATCCGGGAGCGCGTCGAGCGGGTCGTCACGGTGACCGACGCGGAGCTCGTGACCGCCATGCGCTTCGCGCTCGAGCGCCTCAAGCTCGTGCTCGAGCCCAGCGGCGCGAGCGCCCTGGCCGCGCTGCTGGGCGGCCACGTGCCGGACGTGCAGGGCCGCCGCGTCGGGGTCGTCCTCTCCGGCGGCAACGTGGACGCCGAGCGCTTCGCGGCCCTGCTCGCGGGCTAGGGGGTCGCCGCGGCGCGCGCGGCCTCGAACGGCACCCGGTCGAAGACGAGGCGGATGTGCGTGATGCGCCCGCCGCGCACCGTGCAGCACTCAGCCGCGGGAGCGCTGGGCACCGGGGCCGTGGCGGCGTCGTACACCAGCACGGCGGTGTCCGCGTCGCCGAAGGCCGCCAGCAGGGTCACGCCCGTCAAGAGCGCCGAGAAGGGCTCCATGTAGCCACGCAGGGCCGCCGTGCCCTCCAGGCGCCCGGCCGGCGCGTCGCAGACGACGTCAGGGTCCAGGTGCGCGAGTGCGGCGTCGAAGTCGCGCCCGGTCCAGGCGCGGTGGTAGGCCAGGGCGGTGTCCAGGGCGGTCATGTGGTCCTCCGGGGGTGGTGGTGTGGTTCTCGCCCGTCGAGACACCGACGCCGCCCGGAACGGAACGGCCGCGGCCCCGCTTGGCACCATGGGGGCATGAGCGACGCCGTCCTGGACCGCGCCCGGCGCGGCGACGACCGGGCCTTCGGTGCGCTCACCGCCCCCCATCTCGCCGAGCTGCGTCTGCACTGCTACCGGCTGCTCGGCTCGCTGACGGACGCCGAGGACGTGCTGCAGGAGACGCTGCTGGCGGCGTGGCGGGGTCTGGCCGGCTTCGAGGGCCGCTCCTCCCTTCGCGCCTGGCTGTACCGGATCGCCACCAACCGCTGCCTGAACCTGCGCCGCGACCGCGCGCGGCGGCGGCCGCCCGAGCCGGTCGCGCCGTTCGCGGTGCCCGAGCCCACGCGCCGGGGGGACCTGCCGTGGCTGCAGCCGTGCCCGGACGACCTGCTGGACGCCTTGCCGGACCCGGCGCCGGGCCCCGCGGCGCGCGTGTCGCAGCGAGAGGCGCTGGAGCTGGCGTTCATCGCCGGCCTGCAGCGCCTGCCTCCGCGGCAGGCCGCGGCGCTCATCCTGCGCGACGTGCTGGGCTTCAGCGGCGCGGAGGCCGCCGCGCTCCTGGACACCACCCCGCTCGCCGTCAAGGGCGCGCTGCAGCGCGCGCGGGCGACGCTGGGGGTCCCGTCCGCCGGGGATCCCGCGCCCGGTTCGGCCGCCGAACGGGCACTCGCCGAGGCGTTCGCCGCCGCGCTGACGGCCGGGGACGTCGACGGGATGCTCGCGCTGCTGACCGACGACGCGTGGCTGGCGATGCCACCCGCGCCGCACGAGTACGGCGGCCGCCCGGCGATCGGCGCGTTCCTGCGCGCCAGCGCTGACTGGCACCGCGCGGCCGGGCTGACGTTGCGGTTGACGCCGCTGCGGGCCAACGGCCGGCCGGCGTTCGACGGCGTCCTGACCGACGCCGACGGCACCGCGGTGCACCCCGCGGGACGCGTGGTCCTCGGCTTCGCCGGCGGCAGGATCGCCACCGTCACCCGCTTCCTGGACGCCGGCGCCGTCTTGACCCGGCGCTGATCGCCGCCTCCTAGGGTCCTGCCCGATGTCGTCTCACCGCGCCCGTCTCGCGGCGATCCTCGGTGTGGTCGTGCTCGTCGCGGTGGTGCTCACGCTCGTGCTGCGCGACGGGTCCGGCACGCCCGTCGAGGTCAAGCCGTCCTACGTCCCGACGCCGCCCGGCTCCTCGGCGAAGGCCGTCAAGGACCCCTTCAGCTACGACCCGGCCCGGCGGGAGGAGTTCGAGGCGCGGGCCGCCGCCGGCAACGCCCACGTCCTCTACGCCTTCTCGCCCGGCGGTGCCCAGGCCAGCGCGGCGCGGACCGCCCGCTGGCGCCCGCAGATCGCGGCGGCGGCCAAGGCGGCCGACGTGTCGACGGACGAGCTCGAGGCGCTCGTGTTCCTCGAGAGCGCCGGCCGGCCGGACGCCCGCACGGCCAACGGGACCGAGGGCGCCGTCGGCCTCACCCAGATCGTCGCGGGAACCGCCACGACGCTGCTGGACATGCAGGTCGACGTCGCGGCGTCCAAGCAGCTGACCAAGCAGCTCGACCGCTCCCGCAAGCCCGCCAGGCGCGCTGACCTCGCGGCCCGCCGCCGCGCCGTCGACGAGCGCTATGACCCCGTCAAGAGCCTCGCGGCGACCGCCCGCTACCTGAACTTCGCCCGCAAGGAGCTCGGCGGCTCCACCGAGCTCGCGTTCGTCAGCTACCACATGGGCGTCGGCAACCTCCAGAACGTCCTCAAGGCCTACGCGGACGGCGAGGACACCGACGGCCTGCGCTACGCCCAGGTCTACTTCGACTCCACGCCGATCCGCCACGCCGCGGCCCACGCGAAGCTCGCCTCGCTCGGCGACGACTCGTCCAACTACCTGTGGAAGCTCAGGGCGGCCGAGCGCATCATGGCGCTGAGCCGCGACGACCCGTCCGAGCTCGCCCGCGTGCAGGCGCTGCAGACGAGCAAGAACTCCGCCGAGGAGGTGCTGCACCCGTCCGGTTCGACCGCGGCGTTCGCGACGCCGGCGGACCTGCAGGGCGCCTGGAACTCCGGTTCGATCGTCGCGCTGCCGACCGGCACGCTGAAGGCCGGCTTCCGGATCGACCGCGACATGGGCGAGCTGGCCGGCTCGATCGGGCAGAAGCCGTCGCTGTATCGGGGCCTGCGCCCGGAGGCGCTGGCGATGGCGCTCTACATCAGCGCCCAGGTGCGCGCGGCGGCCGACCAGCCACGCTCCCTGCTGACCCTCACCTCGAGCGTGCGCGACGAGCGCTACCAGCGCCGCCTGGTCCAGGGCAACATCCAGGCGACGCGCAACTTCTCCCTCCACACGACGGGCTGGGCGTTCGACGTGTCACGCGACTACGCCTCCGGCGCCCAGGCGCAGGCGTTCCAGGCGACGCTGGATCGCCTGACGTCGCTGAACCTGATCGCCTGGGTGCGGGAGCCGGGCGCGATCCACGTCACCGTCGCCGGTGACGCGAGCGCGCTGCTCCCGCTGCTGCAACAGGGCTAGGCGGGGACCTTCTCGGCGAGCTCCTCGTCGGCCTGCGGGGTCGACGCGGCGGCACGGGCCTCGTACGCGGCGCGGCCATGGCCGCCCGCAGCGCCGATCAGCAGCTGGTCGGCCTTCAGCGCCTTGGCGACCCTGAGCCGCGCCGAGTGCGGCAGGACGGCCATGAACTGGCCGATGTAGCCGGTGAGCCGGGGGACGAAGACCTCGAAGCGCGGCTGCACGAGGGCGGCGACGAGCGCGTCGGCGACCTGCTCGGGCGTCGCCCGCTTGACGAACGGCGAGTCCTCGATGCCCGACGCGAGCTCCGTGGCGACCAGGGAGGGCATGACGACGGAGACGTCGATGCCCGCGTCGCGCAGCTCGACGTAGATCGCCTCGGAGAACCCGACGACGCCGTGCTTGACCGCGCAGTACGTCGCGCCGCCGGGGAAGCCGCTCTTGCCCGCGACGGACGCGACGTTGACGATGTGGCCGCTCCCGCGCGGCTTCATCCGGCGGATCGCCTCCTTGGAGCCGTGGATGACGGCGTGGAGGTTGAGCTCGAGCTGGCGGTGGGCGGTCGTCTCGGTCTCGTCCTCCACGGCGGCGAGCGGCATGATGCCGGCGTTGTTGATCAGGACGTCCAGCGGGCCGAGCTCGCGCTCCACGTCGTCCAGGAACGCGGTGAAGCCCGGGCGGTCGGTGACGTCGAGGTAGCGGGCGAGGGTGCCGCCCCCCAGGTCGGCGGCGGTGCGCTCGGCCGTCGCGAGGTCGACGTCGCCGATGGCGACGCGCGCGCCGCGCGCGACGAGCGCCTTCGCCGTCGCGGCGCCGATGCCGCGTCCGCCGCCGGTGACGACGACGACCTTGCCGTGGAGGGATCGGGGCTGCGTCTTGGCCATGGCCGAGACGCTACCGCAAAGTTGACGGGGGCGTCACAAATACGCCCCAGACGGGAGGAAGGGTCGCATCGGACCCGTCTCGCCGCGCACGCAGACCGCCCCGCCCGGGCGCAGCGGCACCCCGGCCTCGAGCAGCTCGTCCATCGCCCACGCCTGTCCGGCGTCGAGGAAGGCGACCTCCGCGTCGACTCCGGCGGCGGCGGCCGCAGCGAGCGCCGCGCGCAGCAGCTCGCGCGCCACGGCCTCGTCCTGGGCGGCGAGCAGCGTGACGTCGCCGCCCTCGCGTAGGACGGCGAAGCCGCCGCCGTCGTGGACGAGCAGGTGGGCGCCGAGCTCGACCATCTGGCCCACGTCGTCGCCATGCGCCGCACCGCGGACGACGCGGCTTGCCACGTCGCAGAGCCCCCGGTCCTGCGGCCAGCGCCCCTCCCGCACCGTTGCGGGACGGACCGGAGGCCGCTTGACGGGGCCGCCCGCGTCGAAGCTCGGCCGCAGCTCGAAGCCGGCCCGCTGGTAGGCGCGCAGCGCGCGGTGGTCCTCCGAGGCGAGGATGATCCCGCCGCGGGTCCCCTCCGCGGCGGTCAGCGCGCCGGCGAGCAGCGCCCGGCCGAGGCCCCCGGACTGCGCGGGGGGGTCGACGACGAGCAGCGACAGCCCCCAGAGGCCCTCGCGCTCGATGCCGAGGGCGACACCGACGACGCGGTCTCCGTCGGCGGCGACCCACGCGCCGGCCGGAGTGGTGGCGAGGCAGTGGCGCACCCGGGCCAGGGTGCGCCGCTGCATCTGCGGCGTGACGGGCCGCTCGGGCTGGCCGAAGCGGCGCGCGAGGTCGGCGAAGGCGGCGACCTGCACGGTCCCGACCGCGGGGACGTCCGCCTCGGTCATCGGTCGCACGTCGGGCATGGACGAGACGGTACGGGCGCGGGTCCTCAGGCGCGGACGCGGCTGAAGCGCTGCACCGCGGCCATCAGCTCATCGAGCTTGGCCTCGGCCTCGGCGGAGTCGCCGCCGGCGACCGCGTCGGCGACGCAGTGGCGCACGTGGCCGTCGAGCACCTTCGCCGCGACCTGCTCGAGCGAGGACTGCACGGCCGCCACCTGGGTGAGGACGTCGATGCAGTAGGCGTCCTCGTCGACCATGCGCTGCAGGCCCCGCACCTGGCCCTCGATGCGTCGCAGCCGGTTGTGGAGCGCCTTCGAGTCCGCTTGCATGGCCGCCAGGATACCTCCCAGGGGTACCGAAGATCACTAGCCTTGCCCGTCCAATGGCAAGCAGACACGAGGAGAAGGAGGCGCGCAAGCAGGCGCGTCTCGAGGCGGAGCAGCAGGAGGCGAGGACGCACGCGCGCCAGCGCCGCGTGCAGCTCGTGGCCGGCGGCCTGGCGGCGGCGGTGATCATCGTCGGCGCGATCGTGCTCGTGCTCTCCGGCGGCGGGGACGGCGGCGGCGGCGACGGCCCACAGCAGGCCTCGAAGGACATCCCGAAGCTGCCCGCGCAGAAGGTCGAGAGCGAGAAGGCCGCGGCGGCGGCCGCGAAGTGCACGCTGACCAGCTCGCCGATCGAGGGCCGCCAGCACGAGGAGCGCGACTTCACCGAGGCCGACTACAAGACGAACCCGCCCACGAGCGGCCGGCACTTCCCCCAGTGGGCCGACGACGGCATCTACGCCGCCGCGAGCACCCCGCCGCTGGGCCAGCTGGTCCACACGCTCGAGCACGGCCGCATCGACGTCCAGTACAAGCCGGGCACGCCGGCGAAGACCGTCAAGCTGCTCGAGGCGTTCGTGGCCGACAACGACGGCTACCACATGGTCATGTTCCAGAACCCCACGAAGATGCCGTCGCAGATCGCGGCCACCGCGTGGGGCAAGAGCCTGACGTGCGACACCGTCGACGACGCGACGATCGACGCCCTGCGGACCTTCCGCGACGCGCACCTCGACAAGGGCCCGGAGCTGATCCCGTAGCTCCTGCGGCGGCGGCGCGGCTCAGCTGCGCCAGCCGCCGGTCTCGCCGCGGTAGAGGCCACGGCCGGTGGTGACCATCCGGACGGACGCGAGCATGATGCGCAGGTCCAGCGCCGGCGAGGCGCGCTGCACGTAGTGCAGGTCGAGGTCGATCCGCTGCGCCCACGGCAGGGAGGCGCGGCCGTTGACCTGCGCCCAGCCCGTCAGGCCCGGACGGGCGAGCAGCCGGCCCCGCTGGCGCTCGTCGTAGCGGTCGACCTGCACCTGCACGGTCGGGCGCGGGCCGACGATCGACATCTCCCCGCGCAGGACGTTGATGAGGTTGGGCAGCTCGTCCAGCGACGTGCGCCGCAGGACGTTGCCGACGCGGGTGATGCGCGCGTCGCCGACGTCGACGACGAGGCCCGCGCCCATCCCCTCGGCACCCGAGACCATCGTGCGCAGCTTGTAGAGCTCGAAGGGCTCGCCGAGGCGGCCGACGCGGCGCTGGCGGAACACGGCCGGGCCACGGCTCTCGAGCCGGATCGCGACGGCGGCGACGGCGATGATCGGCGCCGTGAGCAGCAGGGCGGTGGCCGCGATCAGGACGTCGAGCGCGCGGCGCAGCGGCGAGTCCAGCCAGCGGCTCACCGCGTCTCCTCCACCGGTTCCCAGCCCTGGGGGGTGCCGTGGCGCAGGTGGTCGGCGAGGCCGGCCGCGATCGAGGCGGTCGTGAGGACGTAGTAGCGGGCGATCAAGAGCGGGCGGGAGCGTACGCGGCCCCCGGCCAGAGCCGCACCGAGCACGCCCAGCTGCACCGCCACCGCGACGGCGTACGGCGGCCGCCGCACCAGCCGCAGGCTCGCGGCGAGGGCGAGCAGGTGCAGAAACGGCGAGGCGTAGCGCAGCCACCGGTGCGAGGCGAGCATGAGGAGGTACAGGGGCGGGAAGCCGCGCGGGTCGAGCAGCCCGCCCCGGAGGATGATCGGCCACGCGTTGAGCATCATCCGCCGCTTGCGGGCCCACTCGCCCTCGACCGAGGGCACCATCCGCTCCGTCGCCCGCGCCTGGGGCACGTAGACGGCACGGCGGCCGCGGCGCACGAGGGTGAAGGGGAGGAGGAGGTCGTGGCCCATCGGCACCGGCGGCACGACGTAGTCGGCGCGGCGCACGGCGTAGATCGCCCCGTTGCCCGCCGTCACGGAGGCCAGGGCGGACTCGCGGGCGCGCAGGAACAGCTCGTAGCGCCAGTACACGCCCTCCTGGTTCGTGCCGCCGTCGGAGACGAAGGTCACCGCACCGCAGGCGTAGCCGACCCGCGGGTCGGCGGCGAACGCGCCCACAAGCGCCCGCAGCGCATCCGGCGCCCAGTGGGCGTTGGCGTCCGAGAAGGCCAGCAGGTCGCCCGTGGAGGCCGCGACGGCCGCGTCCTGGGCGCGCATCTTCCCGCCGCGGGGCAGCTCGAGCACGACGTCGGCGCCGGCGGCCCGCGCGCGCTCGGCGGTGCGGTCGGCGCCGGGGTCCGCGCCGCCGTCGACCGCGACGATGACCTCCAGGCGCGAGCGGGGCCAGTCGAGCGCCAGCGCGTCGGCGACCTTCGCGGCGACGACCTTCTCCTCCTTGTAGGCGGCGACGATCACCGAGACGCGCGGCAGCGGGTCGGTGAGCTCGGCGGGGGCCGGCGTCGCCCGTCCGCGGCCCAGCAGCCACAGCAGCACGCCGTAGCCGACCTGGGCGTAGGTCAGCAGGAGAGCCGGGAGCCAGAAGGCGATGCGCATCGCGCGGGGCATACTGCACGAGATGCCGCCGGTGCCGCCGCCCGATCCGCCGTTGACCGACGGCGAGCTGACGCTGCGCTGGCGCCGGCCGGAGGACGGGCCGGCCCTCGAGGAGATCCTCCACGATCCCGACATCACCCGCTGGACGCGCGTGCCGGAGCGCTACGGGCCGGGTGACTTCGAGGCGTTCCTCGTGCGGTCGGAGGCCGAGCGCCTCGACGGGGACGGCCTCACGCTGCTCGTCGTCGACGCGCAGGACCGGATCCTCGGCTCCGTCGCCCTCCATGAGATCGGGTCCCCGCGACCCGACATCGGCTACTGGGTCGCCGCGAGCGCGCGCGGCCGGTCCGTGGCGCCCCGCGCGGTGCGCCTGCTGCGCGACTGGGCCCACGAGACGCTGGGGCTCGATCGGATCGAGATCCACGTCCACCCGGACAACGCGGCGTCGCAACGGGCCGCGCGCAAGGCGGGCTTCGAGCCCACCGGGCGCATGCGCGCGTCGCGTCGCGACACCTCGCAACAGCTCGCCGTCTTCGCGTGGCGCGCGAACGACGAGGGATAGCCGCGCGTGGACCGCGATCGCCCCCTCGTCGTGCTGCTGCTCCCGCAGCGCCTGGAGGACTTCGCCCACCGGGCGCTCGCCGAGGACCTGCTGCGCGCGGACGGCGTCGTCGCCGTCGATCCTCCGCGCCTCTCCTACGCGCGCCTGGCCCGCTGGCCGGAGGCGCTCGGCGTCCTCGTCTCCCAGCGCCAGGCCAAGCGCCTGCGCAAGCACCTCCCCGGGCGTCCCGCCGCGGTCGCGGTCTTCGATCCCGCCCAGTACCTGCTCGCCCGCTCCGTGCTGGTGCTCGAGGAGGACTGCGAGCTGTGGTACGGCGCGCTCGACCACGATCCCGAGACCGCGGGGTCTCGCCTGACGGAGCTGCACGCGCTGGCCGGCCAGCGCGCGTCCATGACCTTCGACGCCGGCGGCGCCGCGATGCGTGCGCGCCTGGCGGACGCGCTCGAGGCGGCGGGCCGGCCGGGTTAGGCCTTCAGCCGCGGGCGGTGCGCGGCCGCGGCCTGGCCCCGCGCAGCAGGTCGACCGCGTTGAAGGTCAGCTGCGACACGGCGGCGTCGTCGGTGGCCAGGCGCGACACCCACCCGTCGACACCGATGCGCACCACGAGGCCTTCGCCCTGGCGGACGACGCTGAAGACGGGGCGCTCCGGCCGCGGGGAGACGTTGTCGCGCTCCGCCTTGGCGGCCTCCTCCTCCGTCAGCGGCTGCGCGATCGCGGCGAGCACCTTGCCCTCCCCGGGAGAGGCCAGCTCCTCGGCGCGGGAGAAGCCCCCGAGCGTGCCGGAGAACCCGACGAGGGCGCGTGAGTCGCCCTCGTCGCGCGTGACCGACAGCGGCTCGCCCCCGGCCAGCCGGCGGGGCGGGGCGAGGGTGCCGCCGAACGCGTCCCGGGGCCCGACGGCCGTGCCGCGCGTCAGGCGGCGGTCGGCCACCGTGACGGCCGCGCGCAGCGACGGGCTGCCGAAGAGGCCGACGCGACCGCCGGCGGCGACGTAGGCGCGCAGGCGGCGCGCCAGCCCGGAGGACACGTAGCGCGGCGCCCCGGCGAACAGCAGGCCGCCCTTGGCGTCGCGGGCGGGCTGGTCGTCGAGGCTGAGCGCGAGGTCGGTGGTGAGGTCGTAGGGGACCGCGTTGCGCTCCAGCCACACCAGGAGCGGCGCGACGTCGTCGGCGAAGCCGTCCGGCAGGCCGCCGGGGTAGCCGAACACCCGGGGGTAGGGGACGGGGCGGGCGGCCGAGAGCACGTCGGGCAGCCCGTCGTCCTCGCCGGAGTCCTGGACGGGGTCCTGCGCCAGCCAGGTGATCGTCGGGAGCACGACGGTCAACGGCGCGTGGCCGCGACCCTGAACGGCGAACGGCACGGTCGTCTCGTCGCCGCGGGAGGAGACGGTGAGCAGGTAGGCCCCCGTCCCCGCGGTCGGCGCGCGCACGACGAGGGTGGTGGAGCGCTTGGGGCGCCGCGCGCGGTCCAGGATCCGGCTGGACCCGACCTTGCGCAGCGTCCAGCCGTACCGGCGGCCGCGCGCGTCGACGCGGAAGCTCGTGACCGTCCCGGCGCGCACCGGGCGCACCGGCGGCTGCACGGCGACGGTGCGGACGGTGAAGCCCGGGCGGCCGCGGATCTGGCCGGTCTGCGCCGGGATCGCGGTCGAGCGCCCGAGGTTGCCCGCCTTGTCGCGGACCTCCACGGCGATGAGGTACGTGCCCACCGGCGCGGCGGCCCCGGACGTCAGGCGCCCGTCCCAACGCCCCGAGAGCGCGCCCTTCTCGCCCTCGAAGCGGGCGACGATGCGCTGCGGGCCGCGGTCGGTGCGCACGACGCTGTAGCGCGGGGGGCGGAAGTCCGACACGCCGGTGACGGCGAAGCGGACCGGCTGGCCGGGGCGCACGACGATGTCGCGGCGGCGGATGGTCAGCCGGGGCGAGGGCGGCGTGGTGTCGACGAAGAAGCGGCGGGGGGCGAGCAGGGAGCGGCCGTCGCCGCCGAGCGTCACGCGGATGCGGTAGGGCCCGTCGGGCACGACGCGGCCGGCGTCGTCGCGGCCGTCCCAGACGACCGCGACCGGTCGCCCGGGCCGGATCCGGCGGCCCTCGGCGACGCGCGCGACCTGCACGCCGTCAGCGTCGATGACGTCGACCTCGGCGTCGTCGTCGGAGACGTCGCCCTCGAAGACGAGCGGCTCGCGGTCGCGCACGCCGTCCCCGTTGGGGGAGAAGAACGTCACCGCCCGTGTGACCGTCAGGACGGCCGGCTGCGCCTTCAGCCGCGACGCGAGGAAGAAGGCGCCGAGCGTCGCCAGGGCGAGGACCGCGAAGGCGATCACCGCGAACCGCCCGGCGGCGGCAGGCGCCGGTGCGGGCGGCGGCACCGCGGGGTCGGTCACGCTAGGGCGACTGGTCCGCGCCGACGACGATCACGATGTCGGCGCCCTCGCCGAGGCTCGACACGCCCGAGTCGCCGCGCTCGACCTCGGGGATCGAGAGCAGCTTGCCCAGGGCGATGGCCTGGGTGCGGGCCGCGGAGCTCGTGTAGAAGACGACGGACGCCGAGCGGGCGGTGTCTGAGTAGTTGCCGGTCGTCGGCTTGCCGTAGCCGTCGGCCTCGACGCGATCGCCGACGGTGGCGGCCAGGCCGCTGATGGTGGTGCCGTTGAGGACCGCGACCTCCGTGTCGGCCTTCGAGAGCGACGAGGGCGTGGCGCTGCCGCGCGGGGTGGCCGTGGCGTCGGGGCCCGGCGTCTGCGTGCTCGTCGCGGTGCCTCCGGACCCGCCGGACGGACTGTCGCCGCCGCCGATGAAGACCACGAGCAGCACGGCGACGACGGCCACAGCCGCCACGAGGGCGCCGATGAGCAGCCACGGACGCCGGCGCTCGGGCTCGGGCTCGACCTCGTAGTGGCTCGGGGGCCGGCGGGTGGCGCCGCTGTTGGAGCGCAGCGTGGCGGTCGCCGGGCGGGGGGTGGGACGGGCGCCTGCGCGCGGGATCGAGGGCGCTCCGGTGCCGCCCCCGTTGCCGGTGGCGGCGCGGCCGGCGGCGGTCGCGGCGGCCGCCGTCGCGGCGGCAGGCACCGGCTCGGCGGGCGTGGCGGGCTTGTCCGCGTCGGCCGGGGTGGCGGGGGCCGGCTTGGCGGCGGGCGTGCCGGGCGCGGCAGGCTCCGCGGCGTCGCCAGGACGGCCGGGGGCAGGCTTGGCCGCCGGAGTGCCGGGCGTGGCGGGCGCCGTGGCATCGTCAGGGGCGCCGGGGGCGGGCTTGGCGGCTGGACCCTCCGGTGCACCGGAGGCCGCGGCCTGGCCGGGCGCGGCGGTGCCACCCGCGGCGGCACCGGCAGCGCTCGCCGCCGCGGCCGCGGGGGCGGGCTGACCGGGAGCCGGCTTGGCCGCGGTCGCGGCACCGGCGGCGGTGGCGGTGGCGGGCTGGCCCGGGGCGGGCTTGGCGACCGGCTTGGCGACCGGCTTCGGCTGCGCGGCGACCGGACGGGCGCGGCGGGCGGCCTCCGCCTGGGCGATCACCCGCTCCTCGACCTCCAGCGCGCGCTCGGGCGCCCGGCCGGCCCATTCACGCAGGCGCTTGAGCTCGCGGGCTTGCGCGAAGTACAGGATCACCAGGACGGCCAGGCCGAAGAACGCTGCGATCCCCGCGTAGGCCCCGCCGCGCTCGATGATGTCGGACAGGGTGATGCCGAGGAGGGTCATGCGGACTCGGGCATCCTAGGGGCGTGGGAGGCGGCAGCGGGCGCCCCCACCGGCGCCGGCGGGTCCGGCGGCGGCGGCACGGCAGCGGTCTCCGCCGTCTCCAGGGCCCGTCCGCGGGCGAGCGCGAGCTCCGCCACGCGGCCGGCCAGCGCCGCGGCGTCGCCCGCGTCGACGAGCGTGCCGACGTGGTCGAAGGCGCGCTGGACCCACTGCGGGTCCAGCGGGCGCCGGTCGGCGCGCAGGATCCGCGGCGCCTCCGTGGGCACGGGGGTCTCGTAGGCGTTGAAGAGCTCCTCGTGGAGCTTCTCCCCCGGGCGGGGGCCGACGACCTGGATCGCGATGTCGCGCCCCGGCTCGAGGCCGGACAGACGGATCATCTGCTCCGCGAGGTCGTAGATGCGCACCGGCTCGCCCATCTCGAGGACGAAGACCTCGCCGCCCCGGGCCAGCGACCCCGCCTGGACGATCAGCTGGACCGCCTCCGGGATCGTCATGAAGAAGCGGGTCATGTCCGGATCGGTGACCGTGACGGGGCCGCCGACGGCGATCTGGCGGCGGAAGATCGGTACGACCGAGCCCGAGGAGCCGAGCACGTTCCCGAAGCGCACGGCGGCGAAGACCGTCCCGGGGTGGCGCGCGCCCGCGGCCTCGACCTGCCACTCCGCGAGCGCCTTGGAGGCGCCCATGACGGTCGCGGGCGCGACGGCCTTGTCGGTCGACACGAGCACGAAGGTCGCGACGCCCGCCTCCCCGGCGAGCTCGGCCAGCGTGCGCGTCGCGAGCGCGTTGTTGCGCACGGCCTCGACGGGGTTGGCCTCCATCATCCCGACGTGCTTGTAGGCGGCGGCGTGGAAGATCACGTCCGGCCGATGCTCGGCGAGGACGCCGCGCATCCGCTCACGCACCTTCACGTCGGCCAGGACCGTGTGGACGTTCGCGACATGGCGGTCGTCGACGAGCTCACGCTCGATCGCGAACAGGTTGTCCTCGGCGTGGTCGACGATCACGAGCCGGCTCGGGCCCACGCGTGCGATCTGACGGCACAGCTCGGACCCGATCGACCCCCCGGCGCCCGTGACGAGCACGACGCGGTCGGCGAGGTAGGCGCCCAGCCCGGGCTCCATCCGCACGGGTTCGCGGCCGAGGACGTCCTCCACCTGGACGTCGCGGACCTGGCGGACCATGCGCCCGGAGGAGCCGGACTTCAGGAGCTCGAAGACCGTCGGGAGCGTGCGCACCGGGACGCCGCGCTCGCGGCAGGCCGTGACGACCTTCGCGCGCAGCTGGCCGGGGGCGGAGGGGATCGCGATCATGACCTCGTCGGGCTCGAGGTCGTCGAGCACCCGGCCGAGGCGGTCCGTCGTCCCGTGCACGCGCACGCCGTTGACGCGCAGGCCGCGCTTGCGCAGGTCGTCGTCGACGAAGCCGACCGGCCGCAGCCCCAGCGACGCGTTGCGCTGGATCTCCTTCAGGACCAGGCGACCACCCTCGCCCGCGCCCACGATCAGCACGCTGCGCGCGCCGCGCTGGGGGCGGAAGGAGCCCATCGGCCGGTCGTAGGCGAGCGTGACGACGAAGCGCACGCCGACGAGCAGGCCGAGGGCGATGAGGAAGAAGAGGGCGATCACGCCGGTCGGCGGACTGAGGCCCTCGAGGCCCTGCGCGGTCGTCACGTACGCGGGGTCGAGCACCGCGATCAGGCCGATCGTGACCATCGTCGCCACGAACACGGCCTGGACGACGCGGACGAACTCCGACTGCGACGTGTGCCGCCACCAGTGGCGGTACAGGCCGAAGGCCCAGAACACGGCCAGGGACCCGACGACCGTGAGCGTCAGGGAGCGATCGAGCAGGCTCTCGTAGCGCTCAGGAACCCCGTCGTCGAACCGGAGCTGGTAAGCCAGGAAGTAGGCGAGGGCCACCAGAGCGGCGTCCAGCACGATCTGCGGGAGGGCGTGACGGTGGACGGGCACGGCAACTGACCGCAGGCGGCGGCGCATCAGGCAATGGTATTCCAGGCGGCCCGCCCGGCACCTCCTCTACGCCGCCGGAAGGCTCCGCAGCAGCAGGTCGGTGAAGTGGGCGGGGTCGCGGCGGAGCCGGCCGGCGGCGGCGTGGTCGGCGACCCGCACGGGCACCTCGAGCTCGGACGGGTCGGCGAGCTTGCGCAGCCGCCCGCGCTCGATCAGGTCGGCGTCGACGGCGCCGAGGCGCCCCTCGAACGTCGTGAAGACGGGGGTCCCGAGGGCGACGGCCTCCCGGTTCATCGTCCCTCCCGCGGAGACGACGAGGCCGGCGCGGGCGATCAGCGACTGGGCGTCGATCGCCCGCTCAGGGACGATGAAGCCGCCCTGGCGGGCCAGCTCGGCGCGCTGCTCGGCGGTGCGCGGGAGCACGACGACCTGCGCGCGCTCGCGCAGGTGCGTGAGGGCCCGGGGGAAGCGGTCGTTCTCGAAGCGGTGGTAGAGCGAGACGTCGGGCGGGGTGCGCACCACGGCCAGGGGGGCCGCGGCGTCGACCCCGAGCTCGTCGAGGACCGCGTCGTCGGGCTCGAAGTCCGCGAGGTAGTACTCCTCCTTCAGCCCCGCGTACCCGTGGGTGCGGGCGCGGGTGGCGCCGTAGGGCGCGAGCCGGTCGAAGGGGATCACGTCCGGCACCACCACGGCCTGCGCGAGGCGGCAGTTGACCGTGTGCTGCACGCGGGCCCACTCGTAGTCGAACGTCGTGGTGGACGGGATGCGCAACAGCCGCGCGGCGACCGTGATGTCGTTGGAGCCGTGGCCGATCGCGACGTCGAAGCGGCGGCCGCGCGCCCAGCGGGTCAGGGCGAGGGAGCGGTCGGCGAGCCCGAGGGCCTTCGCGGCGAGCTTCCCGCCGCGGTGACGGCCGACCGTGGTGTGCTCGATCCCGAAGCGGTCGCACAGGGCGAGGGTCTGGGCGAAGTCGCGCGCGGTGACCTCGACCTCGGCGCCCCGGCGGCGCAGCTCGTCGATGACCGGGCGCAGCACGAGGACATGCGGGGAGTTCGTGAAGTCGACCCAGACGCGCACGACCGGGAGCGTATGGTCCTCCCCGCCCATGCTCGTCACCGCTGCCGTCACCGACTTCCTCGTCGACATCTGCGTCGACGTGATCGACGCGATCGGCCTCGCGGGCGTGTTCGTCCTCATGCTCCTCGAGAGCGCGTGCATCCCCGTCCCGTCGGAGGGCACGATGCTGTTCGCCGGCTTCGGGGTCGCGGACGGGCGCTGGTCGCTGGTCGGGCTGACCGCCGTCGGCGTCGCGGCCAACGTCGTCGGCTCCTGGGTCGCCTACGCCGTCGGGTACTTCGGCCGTGTCGACCTGCTCGAGAAGCACGGGGCGAAGCTGCACATCAAGCCGTCGCATCTGCGCTGGGCCGACTCGTGGTTCGAGCGCTACGGCTCCGCCGCGGTGTTCTTCAGCCGCATGCTGCCGATCGTGCGGACGTTCATCTCGCTCCCGGCCGGGGTCGCGCGCATGCCCTTCTGGCGCTTCACGGTGCTCACCACCCTCGGCTGCATCCCCTGGGTCCTCCTGCTGGCGTTCATCGGCAAGCAGGCCGGGGCCAACTGGGAGGACTGGAAGGAGCACCTGCACTACCTCGACTACGTCGTCGCCCTCGCGATCGTCGTGGGCGCGGCGTGGCTGTTCCTGCGCTGGCGGCGCAGGAGGGGCTCGACGCCGGACGTGCGTGAGGCCTGAGCTCCGCGCGGCGGTCCACGCCGCGGCGGAGCTGCTGCCGGTCTCGTCGTCGGGGCACCTGCGGGCCGTGGGCGGCTCGGCGGACGTCAGCGCCCATGCCGTCCCCCTGGTGGTCACGGTGGTGGCGTGGCGGTCGGAGGTCGTCGCGGTGCTGCGGTCGGTGGATCGGCGCCGGGCGGGGATGCACCTGCTGGCGGGCGGGATCCCGTCGGTCGCCGGTGTCCTCGCGGGCTCGCGGCGGAAGGACCTGTCGCTGCCGGGCGGGTTGGCCTTGGGCGGCGTCGTCCTCCTGGCCGCCGACCACTGCGCCGGTGACCGGCACGGGCGGGACGCCGGCGTGGTCGACGGGCTCTGCCTCGGTCTCGCCCAGGCGGCCGCCCTGTGGCCCGGGGTGTCGCGGCTCGGGACGACCCTCGCGGTGGCCCGGATGCGGGGATTCGCCCCCGCGGAGGCGCCGCTGCTGGCCCGCGAGGTCGGCGTCCCGGTCACGGTCGGCGCACTCCTGCACGACCTCCGGCACACCCCTGCGACAGGTGCCGCCACTCCCACCCCGGGGTGGCGGAGGTTGATGGGCCATGGTGCGGTCAACCTCCGCCACCCCCGGTGGGGGCGGCTGCGGAGGGCGCGGTGGGGGCGGCTGCGAGGGGGCCGGTGGGGGCGGCCGCGGAGGGCGCGGCGGGGGCGCGGAGCCCGCGCGGCGGGCGAACCGCTCGCCGCCCTCGCCGGCGCCGTCGCCGCGCTGCCGCTGGCGCGCCTCGTCGACCGCGGCGCCCCGCTCACGCCGTACGCGGTCGAACGGCTCGCGCTCGCGCTGGTCCTCCTGCGAAGATCACGCCCTCATGTCTGACGCCTACGCCGCCGCCGGAGTCGACACGCGTGAGGCCGACGCCGGCGTCGCCGCGATCGTCGGCGCGCTGAAGGGGATCGAGACCGGCTCGCCGTCGCGCTCCGTGGCCCCCGCCGGCCACTACGCCGCGGTCATGAAGATCGCCGACAACCTCGGCATCGCGATCGGGACCGACTCCGCCGGGTCGAAGGTGATCGTGGCCGAGCAGACGGGGCGCTTCGACACGATCGGCATCGACTGCGTCGCGATGAACGTCAACGACGTCATCTGCATCGGCGCCCAGCCGATCGCGCTCGTGGACTACCTCGCCGTGGAGCAGTCCGACCCCGAGATGCTGCGCCAGATCGCCGTCGGGATCGCCCGGGGGGCACAGGACGCCGGCGTGGAGGTCCCCGGCGGCGAGCTCGCCGTCCTTCCGGAGGTCGTCAAGGGCCATCCGAGCCCGTACGGCTTCGACGTCGTGGGCACGTGCTTCGGCACCGTCGCGCTGGACCAGATGATCACCGGCGCCGACCGGCAGGTCGGCGACGTCGTGATCGGCCTCCCGTCGAGCGGCATCCACTCCAACGGCTACACGCTCGCCCGCCGCGCGCTGCTCACCGACGCCGGCTGGGGCTTCGACGACACGCCCGCGGCGCTCCACGGCGACTCGGTCGCCGACGTCCTCCTCGAGCCGACCGTCATCTACGTGCGTGCGGTCATGGACCTGATCCGCTCCGAGGTGCCCGTCCGCGCGCTCGCGCACATCACGGGCGGCGGCGTGACGAACCTGCTGCGCTTCCCGGGCGACGTGGGCTGGGAGATCGACGCCCCGCTGGACCCGCCGCCGGTGTTCGCCGCGATCGCGCAGGCCGCGGACGTCCCGCCCGCGGAGATGCACGACGTCTTCAACATGGGCTGCGGCTTCGTCGCCGTCGTGCCGGCCGAGCACGAGGCGCAGGCCGTCGCCCTGCTCGAGCCCCGCCATCCCGGCACACGCCGGATCGGCACGATCGTCCAAGGCCCGCCACGGGTCACGCTGCCGACGCTCGGGCTCCTCGCGGAGCCGGGCGCCGGCGTCCGCGCCCGGTAGCTAGTCCTCGTCCGCCTGCGCGGCGGCGCGCTCGGACTCGCTCGGCAGCGTCGGACCCTCGGAACCGGCGCCGGGCCGCCGCTCGACGTCCTCGATCGAGGGGTCGGGCGTCGCGATCGTCTCGGTGGACTCCAGGCCCCGGAGCTCGTCCTTGGCGGCGTCGATGCGCTCGCCGAGGCTGTCGGCCTGATGCTGCATGTCGGCTGCCTCGCGCTCCTGCTCGCGGGCCAGCGCGTCGTGGTCGTCGCTCATGCCCGGTGTCCTACCCCCGAGAGCGCGAGGAACTCCCCGCGGGTGCGCGGATCGCTGCGCACGAGGCCGCGCAGCGCGGACGTCGTCGTGCGGGCGCCCGGCTTGTTCGCCCCCCGCAGGGACATGCAGAGGTGCTCGGCGTCCAGCACGACGCCGACGCCGCGGGGCAGCAGCTCGCCCTCGAGCCAGTCCGCCACCTGGGCCGTCAGGCGCTCCTGCACCTGGACCGCGCGGGCGAAGTGGTCCACGACGCGGGCGAGCTTGGAGATGCCCACGATCCGCTCCCCCGGCAGGTACGCGACGTGTGCGACCCCGATGAACGGCATCAGGTGGTGCTCGCAGAGCGAGTGGAACGGGATGTCGCGCACGATCACGAGCTCGTCGTAGCCGTTGTCGTTGGGGAACGTCGTCGCCGTGAAGGGCTCGGGGGTCAGCAGCCCCGCGTACATGCGGGCGATGCGCCCCGGCGTCTCGTGGCGCCCCTCCTGCGACGTGTCCACGTCGAGCGCTTCCAACAGTGCGCGGGCGGCGAGCTCGGCGGCCTCCAGATCCATGTCCGCGAGGGTACTCCCGGGGCGCGGTGGCGCTCCGACCGCCCCTCAGACGGCGACGCGGCCGGCGGCGAGGTCGAGTGCCTCGGCGCCGCTCATCGACCGCCGCACGGTGCCGTCGCGCTCGAGCAGCTCCACGCGCAGGCGCCCACCCGGGGGTGCAGGCACGAGGCGCAGGCCAAGGCCGTGGCGGTCGATCCGGTCGGCCACCTCGAGTGCGGCGTCGAGCTCCTCGTGGAGATCGGCGGGCAGTCCCTCGGCGTCCATGGGGACGGCCTCGGAGCTTGGGCGCAAGGGGATCACCGGCATGCCCCCTCCTTCGGCTGCGGACGACCGATCTTGAGGCCGGGGTCAGACCGCGGCGCGGAACAGCTCGGCGTCGCCGGACAGCTGACGCTTGAGCTGGGCCTTCAGGTGCGAGTGGATCTGGCAGACGCGGCTCTCGGAGACGCCGAGGTGGTCGCCGATCTCGCGCAGGGTCATGTTCTTGACGTACAGGAGCACGGCGACCTCGCGGTCGCGCTCGGGCAGCCCGTCGAAGGCGGAGCGGAAGCGGTGCTTGGCCTCGCCGAGGGCGGCGGCCTGCTCGGGGTCGGAGCGCTCGTCGTCGCAGCGGAGCGTGTCGATGCGCTCCGTGCCGCTGTCCTCGTCGGCGACGGTGACGTTGAGCGAGCCGACCTCGGCCTGGGCGACCTCGGCCTGCTTGGCGCGCAGCTCGGCGACCGTCGTGTCCAGCGCGTCGGCGAGCTCGACGTGGGAGGGCCGGCGGCCCTCGACGCTGGTGAAGCGCTCCCGGGCGCGGGCGACGTCGCGCTCCCAGCGGCGCAGCGACCGCGGCGCCCAGTCCTGGCGGCGCAGCTCGTCGAGCACGGCGCCGCGGACGCGGATCCAGGCGAACTGCTCGAGGGAGGCGCCCTTGGCGGGGTCGAAGCGGTCGATGGCGGCGACGAGCGCCTCGAGGCCGCAGGAGACGAAGTCCTCCACCTCGTAGCGGGCGGGGAGCTCGCGCACCTTGCGATAGACGACGTGGCGCACGAGCGGCATGAGCGCCACCACGAGGCGGTTGCGGACCTGCAGGTCGCCGGTGCGGGCGTACTCGCTCCAGAGCGCCTCCGTGCGTCGTGCCGGCGCGGTCGGCGGTGTCGTCATGACCGTCATCTCGAGGCTCGCATCGGCACAAGTGCCGGACCGCCCCATCCCCCATCGGTGGTAATTGCGCGTCCACGCCGTCCTCCGCGTGCCAGACCGCCAGGCGGGTAGCGTCCGGGCATGGCTTCCACCCGCTCCAAGACCCGCGCGCTCGCGCTCGGTGGCGTCGCGCTCGGCGCGGCCGCCGTCGGCATGCTGCGCCGCCGCCGCGCCGCCGCCCGCATCGGCAGCCCCGCGCCCGCCCCCTCCGTCGCCCCCGAGGGCACCCGCGCCGCCGAGGCGCCCGCGGCCCCCGCGCCGTCGATCGCGAACGCCGACGCCGGCGGGCCGCCGGAGAACACGTCCACCCACGTCCCCGCCCCGGCGCGCGAGACCGCCGCCCATGAGGGCCAGACCGCCGGCCTGCTCGACGACACCGGCGGGCTGGACGAGGAGGCCGAGGAGGCCGCAGCCGCGGCCGAGGCCGCCAACATCGGCGGCGCGCGCCCCGACTACCCGAGTGATGAGTACGGCTCGGAGGCCGAGGAGGCCCTGCGCGCGGTCGAGGAGGCCGGTGGCGGCGAGTCCGAGGGCGAGGAGCTCGCCGAGATGGACCTGGTCGAGAACGCCGAGGACGACTTCGACGGCAAGAGCGAGGCCGAGAAGGCGATCGACGCCGCGATCGAGGCCCAGGACGATCCGTTCAGCGGTGAGGCGGGCGTCCCGAGCGACGATCGCGTCGACGACGTGGCCGCCGAGCAGGCCGAGCAGGCCCTGGCCCAGGAGGACGAGGCGAAGGCCGCGACGCCGCCCCCGCCGCCGTCCTCGGCCGCCGAGAAGTCCGCCGCCGTGTGGCGCACGGACGACCCGCGCGACCAGCCGACGATCGAGCAGCCCCGGGTCGATCCGGACGCCGCCTAGGGCCGCCGGCGGCTCCCGCGCAGGACTCCGCCCAGGGCGCAGGGCCGTGCGCGGCGGCGGCGAAACGCGTGGGAGCTTGCGGTCCACCTCCAGCACGGCAGAATGGGCAGCGCGATGAGCACCCTCGTGGGCACGCGCCTCTCCGGCCGCTATCGCCTGGACGCCCAGATCGGGACCGGGGGGATGTCGACCGTCTACCGGGCGTTCGACACCACCCTCGAGCGCACGGTGGCGGTCAAGCTCATGCACCGCGAGATGTCCTCGGACTCCGCGCAGCTCGAGCGCTTCCGCCGCGAGGCCCGCTCCGTCGCGCAGTTCTCCCATCCCCACATCGTCGGCGTCATCGACGCCGGCGACGACGACGGGCGCCCCTACATCGTGTTCGAGTACGTCGAGGGCGAGACGCTCAAGGACCGCATCCGCCGCGCCGGCTCGCTCCCCGTCGACGAGTCGCTCGCCTACGCGATCGAGATCACCCGCGCGATCGGCGCCGCCCACCGCCACGGGATCGTCCACCGCGACATCAAGCCCCAGAACGTCCTCATCGACGAGGAGGGCCAGGCCAAGGTCACCGACTTCGGCATCGCCCGGTCCCTCGAGGAGGACGGATTGACCGCCGACGGCCGGGTGCTCGGCACCACCGACTACGTCTCGCCCGAGCAGGCCCTCGGCCACGCCGTCAACGGCCAGTCCGACATCTACTCGCTCGGGGTCGTCCTGTTCGAGATGCTCACCGGGGGCGTCCCCTTCCACGGCGAGAACCAGGTCGCCGTCGCGATGAAGCACGTGCGCGAGGACCTGCCGGACGTCCAGCGCGCCCGCCCCGAGGTCTCCGCGAGCGTCGCCTCGGTGCTGGACCGGATGACCGCCAAGCAGCTCGAGCGCCGCTATCCCGACGCCGAGACGCTCGAGGACGAGCTCGAGGACGTCCTCGCGATCGAGGCCGCCCGCGCCGGGCACTCGACGGGCGAGGCGACGGCGGTCCTGCGCACCCTCCCCGCCGCGTCGCGGCGCCGGGTCCCGCTGCGGATGCGGATGCGCGTGCCGCTCGTCGTGGGCGCGATGGGGCTGGTGGTCGCCGCGCTCGTGGTCGTGCTCGTCGTCGGCGAGGCCGCCAACCGCGTCGAGCGCGGCACGGGCGCCCCGCGCGCCCAGGCCCCGCGCGGGGAGACGGGCGTCTCGCTGGCCCGCGGCGCCGCCAAGGACTACGACCCGCAGGGCGACGACGCCGAGCACGCCGACGAGGCCGCGCTCGCCCTCGACGGCGACCCCGGCACCGCGTGGACCACGGAGAACTACCGCGACGACGTCATCACCGGCCCCTCGGGCCCGAAGGGCGTCGGCCTCTACGTCGACGCGAAGCCGCGCGTCGCCGCCACGTCCATGCTGATCCAGACCGCGAAGGCGGGCTGGAAGGCGACGATCTACGCGGCGGCGCCCGGGAAGGTCCCCAAGGACGTCGACGACTGGACGAAGGTCGGCGGCGGCCGCGTGTCCAAGCGCAAGCAGCGCTTCTCCCTCACCACCGACGGCAGGAGCTTCCGCTACTACCTCATCTGGATCACGGACCTGCCGAAGGGCGCCCAGAGCGTCTCGATCGGCGAGGTCAGCCTCACCCAGGAGACCTGACCGTAACGGGGGGCGGTCGCCGCCGCCAGGGCGCTCATCACCGGCAAGCAGATCAAGGACGGCTCGATCGGGGCGAAGGAGCTCTCGAAGGGCGTCCGCGAGGACCTCGGCGCCACGGGCGGTCCCGGCCCGAAGGGCGATGCGGGCGCGGCGGGACCGGCGGGACCGGCAGGGGCGGCCGGCCCGGCGGGCCCTGCCGGGGCACCGGGGCCGCAGGGCCCTCCCGGCGCGGACGGCGCGCAGGGGCCGCAGGGCGAGATCGGGCCGAGCACCGCGTACGGCTCCACCGCGGCCGGCACGGACCTCACCGTCGCGACCACGCCGGTCGTGCGCGTGTCGGTCCCCGCCGGCAGCTACGTCGTCACCGCGACCGGCGCCGTCGCGAGCTCGAGCGGCACGGCGAAGGAGGCGTCCTACGCCTGCTCGGTCCCCGGCGCCTCCATCACCGGCGGCCGCCTCGCCGGCACGGACGTGCCCGGCAGGCGCGACGCGTTCGCCATCACGTCGACGACGACCCTCGACCAGGCCGGCACGATCACCCTCAGCTGCCGCATGACCATCTCGCGCGACGAGGGGGCCAACCGCAGCGGGACGGTCAACGACCCATCCATCACGGCGATCCGCGTCGGGTCGGTGGGCTAGCCGCGCTCGGCCCGGAAGCGCTCGATCGCGAGCGTGACGAGACGGTCGCAGACCTGCGGGAAGGTCAGGCCGGAGGCGGCCCAGAGCTTCGCGTAGACGGAGGTGGGGGTGAAGCCCGGCAGCGTGTTGAGCTCGTTGACCAGCACGCTGCCGTCGTCCTCGACGAAGAAGTCGACCCGGGCGAGGCCGGCGCAGCCCGTGCGCGTGAACGTCTGCACCGCGAGGGCGCGGACCCGCTCGATCGTCGCGTCCGGGACCCGGGCCGGCACGACGAGCTCCATGCCGCCGTCGGTGTACTTCGCGTCGTAGTCGTACCAGTCGGCGCCGCCCGTGAGGACGATCTCGCCGGGGACGCTCGCCTCCGGCGCGGCGTTGCCGAGCACCGCGCACTCGACCTCGAGGCCGGGCGACATCGCCTCGACGACCGCCACGGTGTCGTGCTCGAAGGCGACGGCGAGCGCCGCGTCGAGGTCCGCGGCGTCCGTGACCTTGACGATCCCCTGCGAGGACCCGGCCCGGGCGGGCTTGACGAACACCGGCAGCCCGAGCGCCGCGACCCGTCCGGTGTCGTCGCCGGGGCGCAGTGCGACGTAGCCGACCTGCGGGATGCCGGCGGCGGAGAGCACGTCCTTGAAGACGACCTTGTCCATCGCCAGCGCCGTGCCGAGCACGCCCGCGCCGACGTAGGGCACGTCGAGGAGCTCGAGCAGGCCCTGGACGGTGCCGTCCTCGCCGAACGGCCCGTGGAGGATCCCGAACACGGCGTCGGCGCCGAGCAGCCCGCCCCCCGGCGTCATGGTCACCGCCGCGCCGTCGTGGATCCACGCGCCCGCACGGGTCAGGTGGACGTCGAGCACCTCGTGGCCGGCCTCGGCCAGCCCGGCGCGCACCGCGGCGCCCGAGGCCACCGAGACCTCGTGCTCGGAGGAGCGCCCACCGGAGAGGACCGCGACCCTCACGGGGCATCCCCCGCCGCGCCCTGCGTCTCGGTCGTGGCCGTCGGGGTGGGCGTCCGCGTCGGCTTGGGCGTGGGCGTTCGCGTCGGCTTGGGCGTCGGCGTGGCCGTCGGGTCCGGCGCGTCGGGCTCGAAGCCGCCGCCGACGATGATCGTGACGGTCGCGCCCTGGGGCCGGGACGCGCCCGCCTCCGGGTCCTGGTCGAGCACCTGGCCGTCCTCGTCCGGGCTGGTGGCCTGGCGGCGGCGCACCCGGACCTCGAAGCCCGCCGCGCGCAGCTGCGAGGACGCCTCCGCCTGCTCGAGGCCGGTGACCCCGGGGACGTCGACGCCCTCGGCGACGGTCAGCGTGACCGTCGCGCCGCGCTTGGCCGTCGCGCCGCTGGACGGGTCCTGCGCCGTGACCGTCCCGGGGTCCTGGTCAGAGGCCTTGCGGCGCGTCTTGACCGTGAAGCCGAGGCGTTCGAGCTGGGCGCGCGCGTCCTCGACGGCCTGCGACGTCACGTCGGGGATCCCGACCCGCTCCGGGCCGCGCGAGACCGCGAGAGTGATCGTCGAGCCGATGTCGATCGGGGTGCGCGCCTCCGGCTGGGTCCCGATCACGCGGCCGGCGTCGACCGAGTCCGAGAACGTCCGCTGCACGTCGGGCTTGAACCCGGCGCGGGTGATCGCCTGCGTCGCGGCCCGCTCCCGCGAGCCCACGACGTCGGGCACGGCGGCCTGGCCCGGGCCGGTGGAGACGAAGATCGTCACCTGCGAGCCCTCGTCCGCGCGCTCGCCCGGGGAGGGGCGCTGGCGGATCACGAGGTCGGCCGGGCGATCGGCGGAGCGGACCTCCTGGATCTCGGAGGCGAAGCCGTCGTTGTTGAGCTTGGCGGCCGCGTTGGACGACGTCTGACCGACGACGTCGGGGACCTTGACCTCCGTCGGCTGTGCGAGCAGCGCGACCCCGATGGCGAGGGCCACGAGAGCCAGCGCCGCGATCAGCCACACCCACCACGGCGGCCGGCGACGGGACTCGACGATGACCTCCTCGCCCGTGACCGGCAGCCCGAGCGCCCCAGCGGCCGGGTACATCCCGGTGAGCTGGCCCGTGAGCTGCTTGGCGTCGGGCGCCGCCGGCATGTCGCGCACGGCGTCCAGCGCCGTGATGAAGTCGTCTGCGTCCTGGTAGCGGTTGGCCGGGTCCTTCTGCAGCGCGGTCAGCACGACCTGCTCCAGCTGCGGGGACACCTCGGGGTTGAGCTCGCGCGGCGGCGTCGGGTCCTCCGACACCTGCTTGAGCGCGATCGACACGGCCGACTCCGCGTCGAAGGGCGGGTTGCCCGTCAGCAGCTCGTAGAGGACGATGCCGGCCGAGTACAGGTCGGAGGTGGCCGCGACCGCGTGGCCCTGTGCCTGCTCCGGCGAGAGGTAGGCGGCGGTCCCCATGATCGCCCCGGTCTCGGTCATGTCGGAGGCGCCCGCGCGGGCGATCCCGAAGTCCGTCACCTTGACGCGCCGCTCGCCGTCGACGAGGACGTTGTGGGGCTTGATGTCGCGGTGGATGATCCCGCGGCGATGGGCGAAGCGCAGGGCGCGCAGCAGCTGGATCGTGATGTCGACGGCCAGCGCCGGCTCGAGCGGGCCGTCCTTGACGAGCGCCTTCAGCGACTCGCCGTCGAGCATCTCCATCGCGATGTAGTACGTCCCGTCCCAGGATCCGCGGTCGAAGACCTGCACGACGTTGGGATGCTGCAGGCCTGCCGCGGCGGACGCCTCGCGACGGAAGCGCTCGACGAACTCGCCGTCGGCGGCGAAGCGGCGATGGAGGACCTTCAGCGCGACGGCGCGGCCGAGCTGGTTGTCCTCGGCGCAGTAGACGTCGGCCATCCCGCCGGACCCGATCCGCCCGACGACGCGGTAGCGGCCGTCGACGAGGTCGTCGGACCGCAGGTTCTCGCGCAGCTCGCCGAAGTCGGACATCAGTCGCCCAGCGCCTCGAGGACCGCCTTGGCGATCGGTGCGGCGACGGTGCCGCCCTGCCCGCCCTGGACGCGCTCGACCATCACGGCGACGGCGTGGTCTCCGGCGAAGCCGATGAACCACAGGTCGTTGAGGCCGGTGTTGTTGAGCTCGGCGGTGCCGGTCTTGCCGGCGACCTCGATGCCCGACAGCGCCGCCGCCGTGCCCGTGCCCTCGCGCACCACCTGCTTCATCATGGCCGTCAGCGCGGCGGCGGAGTCCGACGAGATCACGCGATCGGCCCGCTTGGCCTCGTGCTCGTAGGTCGCCCGCCCGTCCTGGTCGGTCGCCCGCTCGACGAGGTAGGGCTGCATGCGCTCCCCGCCGTTGGCGATCGTCGCGGCCACGGACGCCATCTGCAGCGGCGTCACGAGCAGCTTGTCCTGCCCGATCGCCATGCGGCCGACGTCGACGTTGCGGTTCGTCGCCGGGATGAGCCGGCCCTTCAGGCGCTCGCCGGAGCGGGTGATCTGGTCGCTCGGCAGGTCAAGGCCGAGCCGGCTGCCGAAGCCGAAGCGGGTCATGTAGGTGTCCATCCGCTGCTTGCCCAGCGCCTCGCCGATCTGGCCGAAGACCGTGTTGACGGACTTCGTCAGCGCGTCGGTCAGCGAGATCTGCGCGTAGTCCTCGCCGCCGAAGTTGTTCAGCGGCACGCCGGAGATGGCGAGGCCGTTCTTGCCCGACAGCGTCGACCCCGGCGTGTACTTGCCCGAGTCCAGCGCCGCCGCGGCGGTGACGGCCTTGAACGTCGACCCGGGCGGGAACAGGCCCTGGGTGGCGCGCTCGAACAGCGGTGTGGCGCCCTCGTCGGTGGAGAGCCCCTTGAACCGGTCGCCCTTGTCGAGGTCGTTGGGGTCGAAGCCCGGGACGGACGCCAGCACCTTCACCGCGCCCGACTTGACGTCGAGCGCGACGACCGCGCCCTTGCCCGAGGGGGACGCCTTGAGCTGGTCGACCGCCAGCTTCTGGATCTTCGCGTCGAGCGTCGTCTCGAGGTCCTGGCCCTCGCGCGGGCGGTCGAGGATCGAGTCCACGACCCCGATGAGCTCCGTGCGCACGCCGGTCAGCCGGTCGTTGTAGAAGCGCTCGAGGCCGGAGCGGCCGATCGAGGTGAACGCGTAGCCGACCGGGTGGCCGAACAGCTCGCCGAGCGGATAGCGGCGGCGATACCGGCCGCCGGAGAGGCGCTCGGAGCCCGCGATCACCGCGCCGTCGGCGGTGCGGATGACGCCGCGCTTGATCTTCTCCTCCTGCAGGAGCGTGCGGCGGTTGTCCGGGTTGGTGCGCAGCGCGTCCGCGTCGAACACCGACCAGTAGCTCGTGAACCCCACGAGCACCGCGAAGAGGAGGAAGACCAGCCCGTACAGCCGCAGGATCGGGGCCTTCACCGCGTCCCCGCCTCCCGGCGCGCGCGGTCGGAGACGAGCAGCAGCAGCGCGAGCAGGATGAAGTTGGCCATGATCGACGAGCCGCCGTAGGAGACGAACGGCAGCGTCACGCCCGTGAGCGGGACGACGCGGGTGACCCCGCCGACGATCACGAACACCTGCAGGGCGAGGACGAAGGACAGGCCGGCGGCCAGCAGCGTCGAGAACGAGTCGCGCGCGATCATCGCCGTCTTGAGACCGCGGGCGACGAGCAGCAGGTAGACGATGATCAGGCCGATCGCGCCGGCAAGGCCGAGCTCGTTGACGATCACGGCGTAGATGAGGTCGGTGTGCGGCGCCGGCAGGATGAAGCAGCCGCGCGGGTTGGCGTCGCAGGGCACCGACAGCAGCGCCTGGTCCAGGCCCGTGCCGAACACCCCGCCGTCGGCCTGGGCGAACAGGCCCTGGGCGATCTGGTAGCCCGCGTTCTGCACCCGGTCGGCCGCGAACGGGTCCAGCCAGATGTCGACGCGCTCCTGGATGTGGCCGGTGACCTTGTACATCACGTACGCGCCGCCGCCGAAGGCCACGAGCCCGAGCAGGACGAACGAGAAGCGGCTCGTGGCGACGTAGAGCACCGCGAGGAACGCCCCGAAGAACATCAGCGACGAGCCGAGGTCGCGGATGAAGATCAGCATCAGCATCGCCACGCCCCAGACCACGAGGAGCGGTCCGAACTGCTTCAGCGGCGGGAACGTGAGCCCGAGGATGCGGCGGGAGCCGAGCATCATCGCGTCGCGGTTCTCGCGCAGGTAGGCCGCCATGAAGACGACGATCCCGATCTTGGCGAACTCGACGGGCTGGAACTGGATCGGGCCGACCCCGATGCCGAGGTAGGCGCCGTTGACCTGCACGCCGATCCCCGGGACCCGTGGGAGCATCAGCAGCACGAGCGACGCCGCCGCGATCACGTACTTGTAGCGCTCGAGCACCCGGAAGTCCCGGCGCAGCGCGATGATCGTCATGAGGAACAGCGCGAGGCCGATGACGAACCAGATCGCCTGGCCGCGGGCCCATTCCTCGCGCAGCCCGTAGAGCACGACGAGCCCGAAGCACGCGAGCACCGCGACGAGCGGGAACAGGTAGGGGTCCGCGTCCGGCAGCGTGAAGCGGATCACGAGGTGCGCGGCGACGCACAGCCCGAGGAAGATGCCGCCGTAGGTCAGCGACGCGTCGGAGAGGGTGGCGGACTCCTGGATGAAGATCGCTGCGAAGCCGGCCGTGACGAGCAGCGAGGCCGGGATGAGCGCGAGGAGCTCCCGGTTGCGCGCGTTCACTTGACCTTCCCGGTCTCCAGCTGCTCGACGAGGTCGATGGCGTCGCCGAAGGAGCGCAGCTTGTGGTTCGTGAACGTCGTGCGGCGGTCGGCCGGGACCATGTCGATCGTGACGCCGCTCGTGTAGTCGCGCGACCACAGCCGGATGCCGAACGGCCCGTCGTAGGGGAGCCCGCGGTAGATCACGACGGCGCGGTCGGCGTCGACCCCGACGAAGAACACGGCCCGGACCGCGATGAACGCGGAGGCGCCGATGAGGATGAGGACGATCGACAGCGAGATGATCCAGGGCACGAGCCGGCGCAGGCCCGTGCGCTTCGGCCGCCCGTCGGCGCGCCCGCCGTCGCCGGCCGGCGGCAGCGGCGTCGTGAGCGGGCGTTCGTCGCGGACGGCGTCGCCGCGCGGGTCGGTCGGGTCGTTCTCGGCCACCGCGGTCGGCGAGCGGGAGGGCTGCGCCTCAGCCGCGGCGACCTCATGCTCGCCCGTCGGCTGCTCGGCGAGGGCGGCCTGCTCGGCGGTCACGCCGGTGTCGATCGCCGGCGCGGCCGGCGCGCCCCCGACCTCCTCCAACCGGAACAGGATCACCGTGATGTTGTCGCGCCCGCCCGCGTCGTTGGCGGCGGCGATCAGCCGGCGACCGAGCGCGTCGAGGCCGGCCGTCGCGCCGGCGGCCAGCTCCTCACCCACCACGGACTCGCGCACCATGTCGGTCAGCCCGTCGGAGCAGATCAGGAAGAGGTCGCCGGCGCGGCCCTCGATGCGCTCCGTGTCGACGATGAGGTCACGCTCGATGCCGAGCGCCCGGGTGATGACGGAGCGCTGCGGGTGCGTCAGCGCCTCCTCGTCGGTGAGCTTGCCGCGGTCGATCAGCTCGCCGACCAGCGAGTGGTCGCGCGTGAGCTTCGTCAGCTCCCCGTCACGCAGCAGGTAGCAGCGGGAGTCCCCGACGTGGGCGAGGACGACCTCGTCGGGCGCGACGTAGGCCGTGGTGCAGGTCGTGCCCATGCCCTGGTACTTGGGCTCGGCCCGGGAGGAGTCCAGGATGCGGCCGTTGGCGAGGTCGATGCGCCGGACGAGCCAGCGCTCAGGCGCCTCGTCGGGCAAGCCGTCGCGGAACGCGTCGACCGCGAGCTCGGACGCGACCTCGCCGGCCTGGGCGCCGCCCATGCCGTCGGCGAGGACGAACAGCGGCGAGCGCACGAAGAAGGCGTCCTCGTTGCCGGACCGTTGACGACCCACGTCTGAGCCCTGCCAGTGATCTGCGACGCGCAGCATCTATCGCGTGAAGGTGAACTCGGAGTCGCCGATGCGGATGCGATCACCGTCGTGGAGCGGTTGCGGGCCGTTCAACGGCTCGCCGTTGAGGTAGGTCCCGTTGGTCGAGCCTAGGTCTTCGAGCACGATGGCATCGCCCTGCGGGGCCAGCCGCGCGTGCTGGGAGGACGAGAACGAGTCGTTGAGCACGACGTGCGCCGCGGACCCGCGCCCGAGGATCAGGTCCGAGTCCAGGTCCCATGACTCGCCCGAGCGCATCCCGGGGGCGGAGGCGACCACGAGCTTGGCCTCCTTGTAGGGCACGCCGGTGTCCGCCGCCAGCGCCGAGCCGGCCTGGTGCATGGCCGTCGCCTGGTCGTCGTCGTAGTGCTGGCCGCCGCTCAGGGCCGCCGCCTGGTTGGAGCGCTTGAGCTCCCGCCAGGCGGACCGGGCGATCCACAGCAGGAACAGGTACAGGACCGCGATGAAGCCGAACTTCAGCCCGACGGCGATGGGATCGAGACCCACGGCTACTCCTCCTCGAAGACGAGCCGGGAGAGGCCGACCTCGACCTGGTCACCGGGCCGCAGGGACTGTGCGCCGTCGACGCGACGGCCGTTGACCTTCACGCCGTTGGTGGATCCGAGGTCGCGGACGATCCACGAGCCGCCGGAGGGGCGGACCTCCGCGTGGTGGCGGGAGACGTTCTCGTCGGCGAGCACGATGTCGGCGTCGCGCGAGCGGCCGAGGACCACGCCTTCGGTGCCGAGCAGGATCGCGCGGCCCTCGTGGCGCAGCTGGGCGCGGCCGCGCTTGACGTTGGGCTCCGCGAGCTGGTCGGAGACGCGGCCCGCCGCGGAGTAGACCTGCGTGTGGCCCTCGTCGGCGGCCACCGGCGCCGACCCCTCGCGCTCCGGCCGCACGAGCCGGGCCTGGATGCCGAACTCGCCCAGCCGCAGGCGCTCGTCCGTCTTGAACGAGATCTCCGGCCGGGAGACGAGCGCGAGCCGCTCCCGGCGCGCGTGCTCGAGCAGGTAGGCGCTCAGCTCGCCCTGCAGGTCGCCCTCGTAGCCCTCGAACTGCTCGCGGTCCTTCGGCGAGAGCCAGACCGCGTACTCGTTGGGCACGTAGGTGCGCGACAGGGACTGGACCTTGTGCTGGTCCATCTCGCGGGCGAGCTTGCGGGCCAGCTCGACCGGCCGCACCTGCGACTTGAAGGCGCGCGAGAACGTCCCCTCGACGAGGGTGGCGAGCTTCTCCTCCAGCGAGCGCAGCACGGGCTCAGGCGGTCCTAGTCCGCATCATCGGCGTCAGAGGATCGCAGGGTCGCGCCGAGACCGGCTGCGCCGAGGGCCACGGCGACCAGGCCGGCGACCACCGCACCGGCGACGAGGCCGCGTGGGACGGGGGTCCCGAGTGCCCGCGCGAGCTCCCCGGTGCCCGCCGCGAGCGCCGCCGACCAGGCCGTCGCGGCGACGGCGTCGGTGGCGAGGCTCCAGCCCCGGACGAGCCACGGGAGCACGACCGCCGCCACCGCCCACAGGGCCACGAGCGCCAGCGTGCCGCCGGTCGTCGCGGCCGCGACGGCGTCCAGCACCGGCGTGACGGCCTCCCGCGCGCGGTCGGCGCCCGGACCGAGCAGGGTGGCGCCCCCGTGGGCGGCGGCGGAGTCCGGTCGCGGGTCCCCGAGCAGGAGGGCCCTGCCGGCCAGCGGCGTCGCCAGCAGCAGCCACCAGGCGCCGAGCGCCCCGAGCGCGGCGCGCGTCCAGGCGGTGCGGGCGCGCAGGGCCAGCGCCGGGTAGGCGCCGGCGAGGCCGATGGCCCCCAGCAGCGGCGCCGCCAGCGGGACGGTCCAGGCACGCGGCCGGCGCAGCAGCAGGACGGGGACGGGCAGGCAGGCGAGCAGGACCGCCATCGCCGTGCCGGCGGCGGCCACGTCGCCCGCCGTCGCCGCGCCGGGCCCGGACGGCGCGGGGCCCGCGCCGAGGCCGGGCGCCACGACGAGCCCGAGCGCCAGGACGGCGACGCCCAGCAGCCATCCTGCCCGCGGCAGCAGGACGGCCACGAGGCCCACGCCCAGCGCGGCCCCGAGCCACGGCCAGACGCCCGCGCCACCGGCCCCCCACGAGAAGCCGCTGCCGACGGAGCCGAGCCAGCCGACACCGGCCACCAGCGCGGCGACCGCCAGGCCGTGCGCGACCCGAGGCGCGCCGGCCGGGACGGACGCCAGCAGCGGCTCGCGCTCGACGGGGTGGCGGCGCACGAGCGTGCGGCCGTCCTCCTCGGGGACGTCGAGCAACGCGTCCTCGAGGGCGTCGCCGACCTCGCCGAGCGTCGGTCGGAGGGCCGGGTTGACCTTCAGCGCCCGGTCGATCGTCGCCACGAGCTCGGGCGGGAGGTCGCGGCGCTTCTTGCCCAGCGGCGGGACGGGGGCGCCGATGCGCTTCGCGGTCTCGGCGGGGGTCGCGCCGCGGACGGGGTTGGCCCCGGCGAGCGCCTCGTAGAGGACGAGCGCCAGGGCGTAGACGTCCGCCCGGGCGTCGACCGGCTTGCCCTTCGCCTGCTCGGGGGCCATGTAGGCGAGCGTGCCGACCACGTCGCCCGTGCGCGTGATGCTCTCGTCGCCGGCGAGCATCGCGACGCCGAAGTCGGTCAGCTTCGCGGCGCCCCGCCAGGTGCGGGGGCGGTCGGGGACGATCACGTTCTGGGGCTTGACGTCGCGGTGGACGACCCCACGCGCATGCGCGTGGGAGAGCGCGTCGCAGAGGGACAGCCCGATGCGCAGGACGTCGCGGTCGGTCAGCTCGCCGGACGCCTCCAGGGCGGCGAGGGTCGAGCCCTCCACGAGCTCGGACACGAGGTAGCGCGCGTCGGCGTCCTCCCCGGCGTCGAAGAGGGCGACGATGCCGGGGTGCTCGAGCCGGGCCGCGGCCATCGCCTCCCGGCGGCCGCGCTCGGGCGCCGCGCCGTCGGCGGGGATCACCTTGATGGCGACGCGCCGGTCGAGGCGCTCGTCGTGGGCCTCGTGCACCGCGCCGAAGCCGCCCGCCCCCAGGCGACGGCCGAGCCGGTAGCGACGCAGCACCAGCGGGGTCGCCGCGTTCGCCGCGGTGAGTCCGTCCGGATCGTCGACGAGGGACACGGTCTAGGATTCGCGCCGGGCTTGCAGGCCCCTTTGATCCGACGGCGAATGAGGGAGCCGACCGGGTCCCCCGGCATACTTCCTGCAGCAGCCGGCCACCCTGAGGAGCGCCGAAGAACCGTGTCCTTCTTCGAGGACGACGAGCCGACAACCGTTCAACGGACCCCACGGGCCCGGCGCAGCACGCCGCCCAGGCGTCCTGGCGGGTCCGGCGGATCGGGTGGCGGGCGCTCCGGCGCCGACATCGACGCGCAGACGCTGCGCACCCGGCGCCTCGTCGCCGGCGGTGGCGGCCTGTTGCTGCTGGTCATCCTGATCCTGCTCGTCAACGCCTGCCAGAACTCCCGCGCCAAGAACGCGCTGCGCGACTGGAACCGGGAGGCGTCCGATCTCGTCGAGCAGTCCGACACCCAGGTCGGCCAGGCGCTGTTCGAGACCTTCGGGCAGGGCTCCAGCCAATCCGGCACCGACCTGCAGACGCAGATCTCCTCCCTGCGCGCCGAGGCGCGCACCGAGCTCAAGCGGGCGAAGGACCTGTCGACGCCGGGCGATCTCACCGCCGCCCAGCAGTCGCTGTTGATCGCGCTCGAGCTGCGCGAGGACGGCCTGGAGTACATCGCCACCCGCGTGGCGGCCGCGCTCGGCAACGAGGGCGACCAGGCCGACGAGGCGATCACGCAGATCGCCGGGCAGATGCAGGCCTTCCTCGCCTCCGACGTGCTGATCCGCGCCCGCGTGACGCCCCTGACCCGCGACACGCTGGCCAAGCAGGACGTGGTCGCCGACCCGGTCTCCACCGACGGCTTCCTGCCCAACTACCAGTGGTTGACGCCCCCCTACGTGGCCGACCAGCTCGGCACGCGCATCACGGGCGGCAGCTCCTCGGGCACCAACAGCAACCAGCAGCAGCAGGACCGCCCGGACGGCGGCCTCTACGGGACGTCGCTCGAGGGCACGACGATCGGCGACAGCGCCCTGGAGCCCGACCCGGCCTCCAACCGCGTCGCCCTGTCGAGCGCTCGCACGATCACCGTGAAGTTCACCAACGGCGGCGAGCTGGACGAGTCGAACATCCCGGTCAAGGTCACCCTCCAGGGCTCCGGGCGCCCGATCAGCGGCCGGACGACCGTCGACGCGGTCGCCCAGGGCGCGACCGCGACGGCGAACGTGAAGCTGCCCACCGCCCCGGCGGCGAACGAGGTCTACACCGTCACGGTGACCGTCGGCGCGGTGCCCAAGGAAGAGAACAAGGACAACAACAAGTCCACGTACAACGTCCTCTTCGAGTAGGGGGACGGCAGTACATTCCGCTGCCGTGAGCGGGCTCTCGGACCCTCCCGGCATCGTCGCCGTCGCGGCGTGCGCGCTGGCGGTCGTCGCGCTCGTATGGGCGGCGACGCTGACGCTGCGGCTGCGACGCCTGGGGGCCGCGCAGCGCACGATCATCGGGGCCGGCGGCCCGACCGACCTGATCGAGCACGCCGCCGGCCTCCAGCAGGCCTTCGAGGCCCTCCACAGCCGGGTGGAGGAGCTCGCCGAGCTCCTGGAGGCGCGCGTGGCCCACGTCGAGCACCGCCTCGACGGCTCGATCGCGTACCGCTCCCTCGTCCGCTACGACGCCTACGGCGAGCTCGGCGGGCACCAGTCGACCACCATCGCGCTCCTCGACGCCGAGCACAACGGCGTTCTGATCTCCTCGATCGCGCACCGCGAGACGGCGCGGGTGTACTGCAAGCAGGTCGTGGCCGGGGAGGGCGAGCTCGAGCTCTCGCCGGAGGAGGCCGAGGCGGTCCGCCTCGCCCTCGCGGGCGAGATCGGCTCCCGGACGCTCGACTGATGCGCGCCGCCTTCCTCGGTCCCGAGGGCACCTACAGCCACGCCGCCGTCCGCGGGGACGCGCGGGCCGCCGGCTGGGAGCCGGTGCCCGTGCCCACCGTGCACGACGCGGTGCTCGCCGTCGAGCGCGGCGAGGCCGAGCGCGCCCTGATCCCGGTGGAGAACTCGCTCGAGGGCGCCGTCGGGCCCGCGCTGGACGCGCTCGCCGTGCACACGCAGGAGGTCCGCATCGTGGGCGAGGTGCTGCTGCCGATCTCGCATTCCCTCGTCGCGCGCGGGCCCGCCGAGCTCTCCGACGTCCGGGTCGTCCTCTCCCACCCGCAGGCCAACGCCCAGTGTGCGCGCTTCCTGCGCGAGCAGCTGCCCGGCGCGACGGTGCTCGACGTCTCCTCCACCGCCGAGGCGGTCCGGCTCGTGGCGACGGGGCAGACGCAGGTGACGCCGGCGGCCGCGCTCGGCACCCCGCTGGCGGCACGGCTGCACGGGGCCACCGTCCTGCGGGAGGCCGTGGAGGACGATCGGGGCAACGTCACCCGCTTCGTGTGGGTCGCACGCGAGGGGACGCCGCCGATGGGCGCGCCGACCAAGACGAGCGTCGTGTGGTGGGGCGCCGGGGACGAGTCCGCCGGCTGGCTCGTGCGCTGCCTGTCGGAGTTCGCCTTCCGCGGGATCAACCTGACGAAGATCGAGTCGCGCCCGCAGCGCCTCGGACTCGGGCACTACATGTTCTTCGCCGACCTCGACGGCGCGGGCACCGACGGCTCCCCCGTCGCGGCGTCGATCGCCGCGCTCCGGGCGCAGGCCACCGACGTGCGGGTCCTCGGGACCTACCCCGCGGCGGGCGCGTAGGTGGGCGCCGATGCGGTCCGCGCGGTGACGTAGACTGCGCCGCAGCGTGTCGAGCACCGCGGTCCCGCCTCCAGTGGGGTCCGTGCCGCACTTCGGTCACCAGCGGCACGGGCCTGAGCACAGCGCTTCGCGCTGGAATGGTGGTCGCGTGCTGGTCCTCAACGCCACGTACGAGCCGATCAACGTCTGCTCCGTCCGCCGGGCCACCGTCCTGCTGCTCAAGCGCAAGGCCGAGGTGCTCGAGCGGGGGGAGGGCGACCTGCACTGGGCGACGGGCATGCTGCCGCGCCCGCACGTCATCCGCCTGGTCAGCTACGTGCGGGTGCCGCGCGACCCGCACCGGCGGCGGATCACCCGTCGCGCCGTCTTCGCCCGCGACGACTGGACCTGCCAGTACTGCGGCACGCGCACGACCCTCACCGTCGACCACGTCATCCCGCGCTCCAAGGGCGGTGGGTCCACCTGGGACAACATCGTCGCCTCCTGCGCGCCCTGCAACCGCCGCAAGGGCGACCGGCTGCCGCACCAGATCGACATGCACCCGCGCAACGCCCCGCGGATGCCGCACGCCCACGTCTTCATCCAGCTCGCCAGTCCCACGATCCCGGCGACCTGGCAGCCCTACCTCCAGGCCGCATGAGCCCAGCACCGGCGCTGGTCCGCGGCGGCCCGGCCGACCGCGACGCGGTGCTCGCCCTCTTCGACGCCAACGTCGCGTGGCTGGCCGCACGGGGCCGCGCGGAGCAGTGGGGCGCCACGCCGTGGACCGGTGACCCCGAGCGCGAGGCGTTCGTCGCGGATCTCGTCGAGCAGGACGAGCTGTGGCGAGCCGAGGCCGACGGCACCCTGGCCGGCGTCCTGGTCGTGGGGACGACGGCGCCGCCATGGGTCGCCCCGGCCGGCGAGCCCGAGCTGTACGTGCACCTGCTGATCGCCGACCCGGCGCTGCGCGGGGCCGGCGTCGGCGCCCGCCTGCTCGACCACGCGCGCAAGCGGGCGGCCGAGCAAGGGATCGCGCTGGTGCGGGTCGACTGCTGGGCAGGTGGCGATGGGCGTCTGGTCGCCTACTACGAGGCGGAGGGCTTCACGCGCGCGGGGCGCTTCGAGTCCGGCGGCTTCCAGGGCCAGGTGCTCGAGCAGCGGCTCAGCTGACGCCCGCGCGCAGCTCCTCCAGCAGCCCGTCGAGCTTCTCGTAGCCCTCGCGCACGCCGCTGGGCATCGCAGCCGCCATCCCGTCGCGGTCGGCGACGGTCTGGAACACCGACGTCACCGCGACGCGGGTCCGGCCGTTCTCGAGCGCCGTCATCCGCATCGTGTCGAAGGAGACGTGGCCGGGCATCCCGAGGTACTCGAACGTGCGCATCGTCAGCTCGGGGGCCGGGTCGCCGTGGTAGACGCCGCGGAACGCGTACTCCGTGCCGTCCTCGTCGACGTTCACGAACCGGTAGCGGCCACCGTCGCGCTGCTCGTCGTGGTCGATGCGACAGCCCAGGCGCTTGGGCCCGAGCCACCGCACGACGAGCTCGGGATCCGTGTAGCAGCGCCAGACGAGGTCCACCGGCGCCTCGAAGTCGCGCGTCAGCTCGATGTTGAGCGCCCCGTCGGGGGCGGTGATGTCGGTCATGCGTTCCCTCCGTCCTGCAGGTCGGCGAGCAGCGCGTCGAGCCGGTCGTGGCTCTCGGTCCAGTACTCGCGGTAATCGGCGAGCCAGCCCACGGCGGCCTTCAACGGCTCGGCCTCCAGGTGGCTCAGGCGTGCGGTGGCCCGCTGCGTGCGGGAGATGAGGCCGGCGTGCTCGAGCACCTTGAGGTGGCGCGAGACCGCCGGCTGACTCATGTCGAACGGCGCGGCCAGCTCACCGACGGTCGCCTCGCCGGTCGCCAGGCGCGCGAGGATCGCGCGCCGGGTCGGATCGGCGAGCGCGGCGAAGACGGTGCTGAGCTGATCGGCGGCCATCATTCATAACCATCGTGTTACAGAACGAGTTCGTTGTCAACCGCTTCGTCCTCCGGTCGGGCGCTCCGCCGCCCCCGGGGTGGCGGAGGTTGACCGCACCAGAGCCGGTCAGGCTCCTTCACGCCGTTACGGGGGTGTGACGACCACGGCGCGCGTCGCGGCCTCGGGCGCGAGTGCGGTGAGGAGGCGATCCCCCTCGCGCTCCAGGCCGCGCAGGGCGGTCTTCGTGAGCTTCGTCGCCGGGGTGAGCGTGATGGTCGCCGCACGCCTGGTCGCCTTGTGGGTCCACGTCCCCGCGACCTGGCCGTCGACGAGGAAGCTCGGGTCGATGCGCAGGTTGCCAGGCCGGTAGACCGCCTCCCGCATCCCCGGCGGCAGGATCCGGTCCCGGCGCGCCGGCGCGTAGGCGAGCAGCAGCGAGTCGAACCCGGCGAGGAACCGCGGCGGCGCGGGCGTGGCCTCGTCCGGCCGGGGCGCGTGCGCGAGGTCGTGGAGGACCGCGCCGTCCGGGCCCGCGAGGGTGACGAGGTCCGAGGACGAGCCCGCCGCCAGGCGCCTCAGCGCCGCGTCCACGGACCGCTGCGGCAGGCCCAGCCAGTACGCCGTGTCCTGCGCGACCGCCGGACCGAACGCGCGCAGGTGGGCGAGCACGCCGGCCTCGACCGCGGCGTCGGCGTCCATCCGGCGTCCCTCGACGGCCCAGGGCGCCGCCGCGCTGGCGGGTGGCGTCCTGGCCGACCAGGCGCCCGACGCCGGGACGCGCACGAGGTCCGCCCGGCGCAGGAGCGGGCGCCAGCCGACGGCCCGGCGGGCCTCGAGCGCCGCGGCGTCCAAGGCGTCCGGGTGCTCTGCGATCCAGGCCTCGGCGACCGCGGCGGCCACGGCCGGCGTGAGCGGCCCCCGGCGGGGGACGGCCGTCCCGCGGGTCGCCCCACCGGCCGGGGTCGCGGTTCCGTTCCCGGCCGCCGCCGCGGCGAGCACGGCGGCGCCGATCGCCTCGTCGGCCGGGTCGACGGGCCACGCGTACCCGTGGGTTCCCACGCCCGACGCCTGGGCCACCGCCGCGTACGCCGCGTGCTCCTCGGCAGCGACGAGATGCAGCGTCCCGCGGATGCCGATGCCGGTGACCACCTCCCCCGCGTCCAGCGCCGACCACAGCGCCGCGGGCTCGAACCCTGCCAGCCGCGACGCCAGCGCGACCGGCACCTGCGTCCACTGCTGGGCCTGGACGGCGCCGATCGCCCGCAGCCCGTCGGCCACGCCGAGCGCCAGCGGCGCCAGCAGGCCCTGCCGTGCGAGGGTGGCGCGGTTGAGCGCCGCTGCAGTCACGCCGGGCATCGGCAGCAAGGATGACGGAGGATCGTCCCGCCGGGCGACGACACCCGACGGCAGCGCTCGCAGGATGCGCCCCATGCGACGCCTCCTCACCCTCAGTGCCCTCGCGGCGACCTGCGCCGCGGTGGCCCTCCCGGCCACCGCCGGCGCCATCGATCTCCCCTCCGGCAAGGACACCTGGCTCGTGTCGGCCAGGGGCATCCAGAAGACCACCTGGTCGATCGCCCATACGCCCGACGGCACGTTCGAGTGCGATGGTGCGCAGACCGGCAGCGGCACGGAGACGATCCGCTTCACCTCCAAGCCCGTGAAGGCGACCTCGTTCGTCGGCGGGTCGCTCAAGGGCCTGATCGGCCAGGTCACCCTGGACGCGAAGGGCACCGTCGCCCGCCAGGGCACGCTCACGACCGGCGCGCCGGCGAACCCCGAGAACTGCCCGGACGGCGTCGGTGGCGGCGACCCCGCGCCCGACTGCGGGTCCAAGCGGTTCACGCACCTGTTCCTCACGCCCGGCTGGGACCCCAAGGGCCGCCGGGTGCAGCTCGAGCAGGACGACGTCGTCCCGCTCACGCCGAGCTTCGAGCACTGCCCGGTGACGGGCGTGGCGTGGCCGTCGATCCTCGACGCCGGCGTGCGCTTCCCGTTCCGCGAGCTGTCCGAGAGCGGCAAGCACATCGTGATCGGCAGGGCGAAGAAGGCCGGCCACGACGCCGACAGCGACTGGACGACGACGATCCGCTGGGAGCTCGCGCTCAAGCGCGTGAAGTCCGAGCGCTTCTGACCCTGACGACGACGAAGGGCCCGGTCGACACCGGGCCCTTCGGTTGCTGCTGTGCTGGTTGACACCACGCCGGCATGTTGCGCCGACTTCGCGCGGCCGGCGGGACGAGTCCCGGCGCCGACGAGGCGGGTGTCACGGTCTGGATTCCGCTGGCTTGACCCAGCGATGACGCTTCAGCTGAAGCGCCTCCGGCTCAGCGGCCGGACACCTCCAGAGTCCCACAAGAACTGTCACTCAGTATTCGGACCACCTCCTTTCTCTGGTCCGTCCAGAGTATCGAAGGCGGCGGCGGGAGTGAAGCGGTTGACGCGTCAGGATTCGATGTCGGCGTCCTCCGGCGCGTCGTCGTCACCCGTGTCGTCGCCACCGGAGATCCCGCCCTCGGTGATCGCCTCGTCCGTGTCCTGCAGGTTCGGCTCGTCGGCGACGCCCGAGGCGTCCACCGACACCGGCTCGTCGAGCTCGATGGCGGCCTGGACGGCCTCGTCCTCCTTCTCGCCCTCGACGATCAGGGCGATCGCCGACACGCGGTCGTCGTCCTTGGGGTTCATCACCTTCACTCCCGTGGCGTCGCGGCCCTGCTGGGAGATGCCGCCGGCGCGGGTCCGGGTGACCATGCCGCCCTCGGAGATGAGGATCAGCTCGTCGTGCTCGCGGACCACGAGCGCGCCGGCGAGGTCGCCCTTGTGGTCGGCCGCCTTGATCGCCCGGACGCCCATGGCGCCGCGCTTGGTCTTGCGGAACTGGTCGATCCGCGTGCGCTTGCCGAAGCCGGCGTCGGTGACCACGAGCAGGTCCTGGTCGTCACGCGCGACGTCCATCGCCAGCACGTAGTTGTCCTTGCCCGAGACGTTCATGCCGCCCACGCCGGTCGTGTCCCGGCCCATCGCCCGGACGTCGTCCTCGTGGAAGCGGACCGCCTGGCCGGCGCGCGAGACCATCAGCACGTCGTCGTCGCCCGTCGTGCGACGCACGACCACGAGCTCGTCGTCCTCGCGGACCTTGATGGCGATGATGCCGTCGGCCTTGATCGGCGTGTTGTAGGCGGTGAACTCCGTCTTCTTGACGATGCCCTGCTTCGTCGCGAACAGGAGGTACTTCGCCTCGGTGAAGTCGCGCGTGGACAGCACCGACTGCACGCGCTCGTCGCCCTGGAGCGGGAGCATGTTGCCGAGGTAGCGGCCCTTGGCCTGGCGCGAGTCGGGCGTCGGCAGCTCGTAGACCTTCTGCCGGTAGACCTTGCCGCGGTCGGTGAAGAACAGCAGGTAGTCGTGGGTCGAGCAGACGAAGAGGTGCTCGATGAAGTCCTCGTCCTTCATGCCCATGCCCGTCACGCCCCGCCCGCCCCGGCCCTGCTGGCGGTAGGTGTCGAGCTTCATCGCCTTGATGTAGCTCGACTGCGTGATGGTGATGACCATCTGCTGCTCGGCGATCAGGTCCTCGACGTCGACCTCGTCGGCCGACGGGGCGATCTGCGTCTTGCGCTCCGAGCCGTAGCGCTCGGCGATCTCGAGCAGCTCCTCCTTGATGAGCTCGAGCACGGCGCCCTCGTCGCCGAGCAGCGCGCGCAGCTCGCCGATGCGCTCGACCTTGTCCGCGTGCTCCTTGCGGATCGAGTCGGCCTCCAGGGCGGTCAGCTGCTGCAGGCGCAGCTCGAGGATCGCCTGCGCCTGGATCTGCGTGAGGGCGAAGTTCTCCATCAGGCCCGTGCGCGCCTCGTCGCGGTTGGGCGACTTGCGGATCAGGTCGATGACCGCGTCGAGGTTGTCGAGCGCGATGAGCAGGCCCTCGAGGCGATGGACCTGGGCCTCGAGCGTGCGCAGCTCGTGCTTGGACCGGCGCACGATGACCTCGCGCTGGTGCTGCACGTAGTTGCGCAGGACCTCGCGCAGCGACAGCGTGCGCGGGACGTTGTCCACGAGCGCGACGCAGTTGACGCCGAACGTCGACTGGAGCGCCGTGTGCTTGTAGAGCTTGTTGAGGACGACCTTCGGGTTGGAGCCGCGCTTGAGCTCGATCACCAGCCGCATGCCGGTGCGCCCGTCGGACTCGTCCCGGATGTCTGAGATCTCGGGGATCTTCTTGTCGTTGACGAGCTCGACGATCTTGCGGATGACGCCCGAGTCACCGCCCTTCTTGACCATGAAGGGCATCTCGGTGACGATGATCGCCTCCTTGCCCTGGCCGATGTCCTGGATGCCGGCGCGGCAGCGCACGCGGATCTTGCCGCGGCCCGTCTCGTAGGCGTCGCGGATCCCGGCGACGCCGAGGATGATGCCGCCCGTCGGGAAGTCCGGCCCCGGGAGGTGCTGCATCAGCGCCTCGACGGTGATGTTCGGGTTGTCGATGAACGCGACGGTGGCGGCGATCGCCTCGCGCAGGTTGTGCGGCGGGATGTTCGTCGCCATGCCGACCGCGATGCCGGACGCGCCGTTGACGAGCAGGTTCGGGAAGCGCGCCGGCAGGACCGTCGGCTCCTGGCGGTCGTTGGCGTAGTTGGGGACGAAGTCGACGGTGTCGGCGTCGAGGTCGCGCAGCATCTCGCGCGCCAGCGGCGCGAGACGGGCCTCCGTGTAGCGCATGGCGGCCGCGGGGTCGTCGTCGACGGAGCCGAAGTTGCCCTGGCCGTCGACGAGCATCTCGCGCATGGAGAACTCCTGCGCGAGGCGCACGAGCGTGTCGTAGATCGCCGTGTCGCCGTGAGGGTGGTAGTTGCCCATCACCTCGCCGACGATCTTCGCGCACTTCGAGTAGGGCCGGTTGGGGTTCAGGCCCAGCTCGTTCATGGCGTACAGCACGCGGCGGTGAACGGGCTTGAGGCCGTCGCGCACGTCGGGGAGCGCCCGGCCCACGATCACGCTCATCGCGTAGTCGAGGTAGGAGGAACGCATCTCCTCCTCGAGTCCGCGCGGCTCGATGTTGCCGCCCGAGAGCAGGTCTGACGTCGACATTCCGGTCCTCCCCTAGATGTCCAGCGACGCCGCGCGGGCGTTCTCTTCGATGAACTCGCGCCGCGGCTCGACCTTGTCGCCCATCAGCATGGTGAACAGCGTGTCCGCGACCGCCGCGTCGTCCATGGTCACCTGCGCGAGGGTGCGCGTGGCGGGGTCCATGGTCGTCTCGCGCAGCTGCTCCGCGTTCATCTCGCCGAGGCCCTTGAAGCGCTGCAGCCGCACGCCACGGCCCGCGACCTCGAGCACCGTGCGGCGCAGGTCCTCGAACGTCGGTGCCTCGTCGCGCTCGGAGCCCAGCGCGACGGAGAAGGCCGGCTCGCCGGCCAGGGCGACGAGCTCGCCGTGGACCCGCAGGTACTGGCGGTACTCGTTGGACTCCAGCAGCGTCTCGCGCACCCGGTAGGTCCGGGCGAGGTTGGTCTTGCGCTCCACCGCCTTGATGCGGACGTGGCCGTCCGTGCGGTCGACGACCTCCGTCGTGAACGGCTCGTCCTCGCGCTCGGGTCCGCCGACGAGGGAGACGAGGTCGTCCATGTCGGCGATCTGCTCCCCGAGGATGGCCGAGTTGGAGATGAAGTCCACGATCTCGTGGCCGTAGTCGGCCCGCAGCGCCGCGCCCCAGCCCTCGTACTGCTTCAGCAGCCGGCAGAAGCGCTGCCAGCGCGCCTCCGTGAGCTTGAACTTGTGGCCACCGGTCGCCTCGATGTCGAACTTCTCGAAGCGGTCGCCGAGCAGCGTCTCCTCGAGCTCTGAGTCCTTCTCGAGGTAGCGCTCGCGCTTGCCCTGGGTGACCTTGTACAGCGGCGGCTTGGCGATGTAGACGTAGCCGGCCTCGATCAGCGGCTGCATCTCGCGGAACAGCAGCGTGAGGATGAGCGTGCGGATGTGCGCGCCGTCCACGTCGGCGTCCGTCATGAGGACGATCTTGTGGTAGCGGGCCTTCTCGAGGTCGAACTCGTCGCGCACGCCGGTGCCGAGCGCCGTGATCAGCGCCTGGACCTCGGCGTTCTGGAGCACCTTGTCGATGCGCGCCTTCTCGACGTTGAGGATCTTGCCGCGCAGCGGGAGGATCGCCTGCGTGTGGCGATCGCGGCCCTGCTTGGCCGAGCCGCCGGCGGAGTCGCCCTCGACGATGAACAGCTCACTCAGCGAGGGGTCGCGCACGGAGCAATCGGCGAGCTTGCCCGGCAGCGCGGAGTTCTCCAGCGCGCTCTTGCGCCGCGTGAGGTCGCGCGCCTTGCGCGCCGCGGCGCGGGCCTGGGCGGCTCCGACGGACTTGCGGATGATGCGCACCGCGTCCTTGGGGTGCTCCTCCAGCCACTCGGCCAGCTGGCGGTTGACGATGTTCTGGACGAAGCCCTGCATGCTCGGGTTGCCGAGCTTGGTCTTCGTCTGGCCCTCGAACTGCGGCTCGGTGAGCTTGGCCGAGACGATCGCCGTCAGGCCCTCGCGCACGTCCTCGCCCGACAGGGCCGGGTCCTTCTCCTTCAGCTCGCCCTTCTCACGCGCGTACCGGTTCAGCGTCGTGGTCAACGCGGCCCGGAAGCCCGACAGGTGCGAGCCGCCCTCGTGTGTGTTGATGTTGTTGGCGAACGAGAAGATCGACTCCTGGTAGGAGGAGTTCCACTGCAGCGCGACCTCGACGGAGCCGTCCTCGAACTCGCCCTCGAAGTAGACGACCTCCTCCTGCACGGGGTCCTTGTTCGTGTTGAGGAAGGTGACGAAGTCCTTGATGCCGCCCTCGTAGTGGAAGTCGGCCTCGTGGCCCTCCTCGCGCAGGTCGCGCAGGACGATGCGCAGGCCCTTCGTCAGGTAGGCCGTCTCGCGCAGGCGCTGCTCGAGCGTCGCCCACTCGTAGTCGAGCGTCTCGAACACCTCGCCGTCGGCGTGGAAGGTGATCTCGGTGCCCGTCTCGTCAGTCGGCTCGCCCTTGACGAGCCCGCCCCGGGGGACGCCGCGGTCGAAGGACATGCGCCACTCGTGGCCGTCGCGGCGGACGGTGATGTCGAGCGTCTCGGAGAGCGCGTTGACGACGGAGGCGCCGACGCCGTGCAGGCCGCCGGAGACCTTGTAGCCGCCGCCCTCACCGAACTTCCCGCCGGCGTGGAGGACGGTCATGATGACCTCGACGGCCGGCTTGCCCTCCTTGGCCATGACGGCCACGGGGACCCCGCGGCCGTTGTCGCGCACGGTGACGCCGTTGTCGGGGTGGATCGTCACCCAGACGGTGTCGGCCTCGCCGGCCAGCGCCTCGTCGACGCAGTTGTCGACGATCTCCCACACCAGGTGGTGCAGGCCGCGCGGCCCCGTCGAGCCGATGTACATGCCCGGCCGCTTGCGCACGGCCTCGAGGCCCTCGAGGACCTGGATGTTCTCCGCGTCATAGCTGCCTCGCCCCTCGGGCGTGGCGGTGGGTTCGTCGGCCACAGGTCCTCCGTCTGCGTACGTCGCCCCGGCGCTGCGCGCGCGGGAGGCGGACGCTCGAGCAGGGGCGGAAGTTCTCCCCTCAGGATACCCGTCCCGGCGGCGGCATAGCGCGCGTGTGCGCGCGATGGCTGAAATCGGGCGACCAGAGGCGGCTGGAAGGCGCGCTGACGGCTTCCGCGGGACCCTACCTGTGGGGCGGGTCGTCCGGGCTAGCCCGGGGGCGGCTTGGCCTGGACCCGGAGATCCGTGACGGCCGGGCGGCCGAGACGGGCGTTGAGGTTGGCCACCACGTGCTCGCGCAGCAGCGTCAGCTCACTGGCGCGCGCCGCGTCGCCGCCCGCGACCCGCACGACGCCGGCCTCCTCGCCCGTCGGCATCGTGACCCCGGCGAACAGGGGGCCGACGGCGTCGTCCCACACCGCCTGCACCTCGGCCAGGAGGGTGCGCGGGCGCAGGTCGTCGGCGACCCGCTGCAGGGCCGGCGCGAACGGGCGGGCGGCATGGCGGCGCGGCATCAGGCGTCGTCCCGGAGCTGCACCTGCCGGCGAGCATCGAAGCGCGCCGCGCGGCCGCCGGTGCTGGCAGGACACGCCATGACCGGCACGGTGGGCACCGGCCGGCCGGTGGTGGCGTTGGGAGCTGCTGCGCCGGTCACGCGGCCGCCTCGATCGTGCCGTCCGGCGCTGTCGCCTGCACCACGCCGCCCTCGACGATCGCCACCCGCGCGACGTCGTGGCGGTCGGAGCCGGGGACGAGGCCGAGCTCCGTCGCGGCGATCACGCTCTGGCCGCCCCCGGCGCGCAGCGCGTCCACCAAGGCGGACCGGCGGCCGGCGTCGAGCTCGGACATCGGATCGTCGAGGAGCATGAGCGGCGGGGTCCCGCGCACCTCGGCCAGCTCGTCGCGCTCGGCGATCAGCAGCGCCAGGAGCGCAAGCCGCTGCTGGCCGCGCGAGCCGTACGCGCGCAGGTCGCGGCCGGCGCGCTCGAAGCCGAGGTCGTCGCGATGCGGGCCGTGGCCGGTGAAGCCCCGCTGCAAGTCGCCGTCGACGCGCTCGGCGAGCTCGGCGCAGAGCTCCGCCTCCGTCGCGGCCTTCGACCGCGGCTTGTAGCGCAGCTCGCCCTCCGCCTCGAAGCCGAGGGCCGCCGCGTGGGCGGCGAAGCGCGGGCGCAGCCGCTCGACCCCCTCGCGCCGGTCGGCCATCAGCGCCATCCCGTGGCGGGCGAGCTCGCGGTCCCACACGCCCAGCTGCGCCGTCCCCGCCCGGCCGGCCTTGATCGCGGCGACGAGCGCGTTGCGCTGCGCGAGGGCCTGGGCGTACGCCCGCCGCGTCCCCACGCGGGCCGGCCACAGGGCGGCGAGCACCTGATCCAGGTGGGCGCGCCGCAGCGACGGCGTGCCGGCGATGAGCTCGAGCCGGTCAGGCAGGAACACGGAGACGAGCGGCCGCACGGGTGCGTCGGCCAGGCGCTCCACCGGTGCACCGTCGACCGTGAAGCGCTTCGCCTCCCCCGGCTGGAAGCCGACCGTCAGCTTGTGCCCGCCGTCGTCGCCGGTGACGTCGAGCTCCAGGCGCAGGACGCCGGCGCCGAAGGCCACGCACTCGCGCTCGTTGCCCGTCCGGCAGGAGCGGCCGGTGCAGGCGAAGTAGAGCGCCTCGAGCAGGTTCGACTTGCCCGCCCCGTTGCGGCCGGCGACGACCGTGATCGTCGGGCCGAGGCGCACCTCCGCCCGCTCGTAGGTGCGGAAGCCGCGCAGCCTGAGCGCGTCGGCGCGCACGGTCAGCCCTCTAGACGTTCAGGCGGATCGGCATCAGGAGGTAGACGAACCCGGAGCCGTCCGCCGCGCTGAGCAGGCCGGGACGCAGCGGCGAGATGAGCTTGAGCAGCACGTCCCCCGAGTCGACGCTCTCGAGGCCGTCGCGCAGGAAGTCCGGGTTGAAGCCGATCTCGAGCGGCTCGCCGCTGAACGGGACGGGGATCGTCTCCGACGCCTCGCCGATGTCCGGCGTGCGCGCCGACACCGTCAGCTCGCCCTCGGCGAAGGCGAGCCGCAGCGGCGCGTTCTTCTGCGCCAGCAGCGCGATGCGCCGGACGACGTCGGTGACCTCGCCGGCGGTGAGACGCAGCTCGTGCTCGTAGGCGTCCGGCAGCAGCTGGCGGTAGTTGGGGAACTGGCCGTCGATCAGGCGCGAGGACAGGACGGTCCCGCCGACGGCGAAGACCACCTGGTTCGTGCGCACGGAGACCTGGAGCGGCTCGCCGTCGGAGGCGCCGACGATGCGGGTCAGCTCCTGGAGCGCGCGATTGGGCACGTTGGCCTCGATGGTCCCGTCCAGCGGGGCCTCGAGGGCCGTCTCCTTGACCGCGAGGCGGTAGGAGTCCGTCGCGACCATCCGCAGCTCCGACTCGGCCGCCGACACGAGGATGCCGGTCAGGACCGGTCGCGTCTCGTCCCGCGAGGCGGAGCGCACGACCTTGGCGATCGTGGCCACGAAGGCATCGGCGGGCACGGACACCCGCTCGCCCTCGTCGGCGTCCGGGAAGGGCGGGAAGTCCTCGAGACGCAGCGTGCGGATGTGGAAGGTGGCGTTGCCGCCCTTGAGCTCGACGTCCTGCTCGGCGGGCCGCAGCTCGACGGAGACCTCCGAACCCGGCAGCGCCCGGACGACGTCGACGAGCAGCCGGGCCGGGAGGACCACGGCGCCCTCACGCACGACCTCGCCGTCGAGCGGCACGCGCAGGCCGATCTCCATGTCCGTGGCCCGCAGCTCGATGCCGGTGGGCCCGGCGAGCACCTGGACCCCGGACAGCGCCTGGATGGCGCTGCGGGTCGAGGCGGCGCGGGTGACCGTCTGCAGTTGGGTGAAGAGGGCATCGCGCCCGGTGGTCAGCTTCATCGCGCTGGCTCCCCCTCAGGAAGGCGACTCGGATCCTCGGTATAGGAGGAAGGGTCAGTAGTGGCTGTGCAGAAGTGCATGGTGCGGCTGGTTCCCTGCTCGTTGCGGTCGTTCGGGTGTGGACAACCGGTGCACGGACCCACGAAGTCTGTCAGTCCAGTCGGCGGAGTCATGGTCAGCCCGCGAGCTCGGTGCGCAGCCTGTGCACGAGCGCGGCGGACTCGGGGTCGGCCTCGATGCGCGCCGTCGTCTTGCGGCAGGCGTTGAGGACGGTGGTGTGCTCGCGGCCGAACGCGCCGCCGATCTTGGGCGTCGAGGCCTGGGTGAGCTCGCGCGCGAGGAACATGGCGACGTGCCGCGCCCAGGTGACGTCGGCGGTCCGCGCGGTGGAGACGAGCGCCTCGCGGCTGACGTGGAGGGCGGCGCACACGGCGTCCTGGATCGCCTCGATCGTCGGCGGGCCGCTCGGGGCGGGCGCCGGCAGGTCGGGGTAGAGGCCGGCCAGCACCTCCGTGGCCAGCTCGACCGTGGCCGGGCGGCCGGTGAGCGACGCGAAGGCGACGACGCGGATCAGCGCGCCTTGGAGGGCGCGCACGTTGGACTCCACCCGGCGGGCGATCAGCTCCACCGCGGCGTCCTCGACCGCCGTCAGCGCGTCCTGGGCGACGCTCTTGCGCAGGATGGTCCGGCGCGTGGGGAGGTCGGGCGGCTCGAGGGAGACGACGAGGCCGGCCGCGTAGCGCGCCCGCAGCCGCTCGTCGGTGCCGTCCAGGTCCTGCGGGGGCCGGTCGGAGGTCAGCACGATCTGGGCACCGGTCTCGTGCAGCGCGTTGAAGGTGTGGAAGAACTCCTCCTCCGTGCGGGCCTTGGCCTGGAGGAACTGGACGTCGTCGACGAGGAGCACGTCGACGTCGCGGTACTCCGCCTTGAACGCGTCGATGGCCTTCGCGCGCAACGCGCCCGTGAAGTGGGTGGTGAAGGCCTCGGCGGTCGTGTAGCGGACCGTGCCGCCGCCGTGGCGCTCGACGTAGCCGCCGATCGCGCGCAGCAGGTGGGTCTTGCCCAGGCCCGGGCGCCCGTAGAGGAACAGGGGGTTGTAGGCCAGGCCCGGCAGCTCGGCGACGGCCAGGGCGGCCGCGTGGGCCATCTGGTTGCCCGCGCCGATGACGAACTGGTCGAAGGCCATGCGCGGGTCGGGTGCGGCGTCCTGGGCGCGCCGCGACCGCGAGCCGCCACCGGCCGCCACCGGCGGCGGGTCGCTGCCGGGGGCCACGAGCTCCACGCGCACGTCGGGCCCGAGCACCGATTCGGCGCAGCGCTGCAACCGCCGGCCGAAGCGGTCGCGCACCCAGCCGCGCACGTTGTCGGGGGCCTCCAGGACGAGCACGTCGTCCCCGAGCTCGCGCAGGGCGAGCTTGTCGAGCCACAGGCGCCAGTTCGTGTCGCTGACGGAGCGCCGGAGCTCGGCGCGGACACGATCGAAGGCGGGGTCGGTGACGGGCAAGGGGCAGGGTCCGGGCGGCGCCAGACGGGCGGCTGACCGGCGGACGAGCGCGACCGTAGCGCACCCCTGGCGGCGGCCCTGCGGGACTCCGGGACGGTCGCCGCAAATCGCGAGGAACGGGTTGTGCACAGCCCCCTGTGCACCGGCGCCGACGCGCGTCGGTGGGCGCGCCCGGCCACCACCGCTACCCTTCGGAGGCCCGCAGGATCGACCTCTGGACGACCGAGAACCATGAAGCGCACCTACCAGCCCAAGAAGCGCAAGCGCGCCCGCACCCACGGCTTCCGCGAGCGCATGAGCACGCGCGCCGGCCGCGCGGTCCTCAAGCGCCGCCGCGACAAGGGCCGCAAGCGGCTCACCGTCTCGTCGCACTAGGGATGCCCCCGAAGCGCCGCCGCCTGTCCCGCTCCGCTGAGTTCGAGCGGGTCTACCGGCAGGGGCGCTCGAAAGGCAACCGCTTCCTGGTGCTCTACGCGTTCCCGCGTGAGGAGCCCGCCGACGCCCCGCGCCTCGGCCTGTCCGTCTCCCGCAAGGTCGGCGGCGCCGTCGAGCGCGCCCGGGTGAAGCGCTGCCTGCGCGAGGCGTTCTGGGCCGAGGCCGAGCGGCTGCCGGCCGGCTCGGACTACGTCGTCGTCGCCCGGCCGGACGCCGGCGAGCTCGCCGAGCGCGACGGCTGCAACGGCGTGCGCTCGAGCCTGGCCGAGCTCGTGGAGAAGTTCGAGGCCTGATGCGCGCCGTCCGCGCCGTCATCCTCGCCCCCATCCGCTTCTACGCGCGGTGGATCTCCCCGGGACTGCCGCCGCGGTGCAGGTACCATCCCTCCTGCTCCGCCTACGCGGTGCAGTCGGTGGAACGCTTTGGCATCCTGCGCGGACTCGTGCTGGCGGTCTGGAGAGTCCTTCGCTGCAACCCGTGGAGCCACGGGGGTTTCGACCCGCCTGAAGCCCAGACCCTGTTCCGGTCCCCCGCGGCCACCCCCACCCCTCCGCAGCCATGAACTCCGTCTTCGCAGCCAATCCGCTCCAGCCGCTGATCGACCTCTTCGCCTGGGTCCTCGTGCACTTCCACGACTTCCTGGGCTCCTGGGGGCTCTCGATCATCCTCCTCACCGTCGTGGTGCGGATCATCCTCCTGCCGCTGACGCTCAAGCAGTTCAAGTCGATGCAGTCGATGGCCCACCACCGCGACGACATCCAGGAGCTCCAGGCGAAGTACAAGGGCGACCGTGATCGCCTGAACCAGGAGATGATGAAGTTCTACAAGGACAACCAGATCAACCCGCTGGCGTCCTGCCTGCCGCTCCTCGCGCAGATCCCGGTGTTCATCTCGCTGTTCTACATGCTGCGCCACGACCTGCTCTACGACATCTGCCCCACGGTCAACCCCGAGTCGCGCGCGAACCCGATCCCGTGCCCCGACGGCGGCGCGTCGCAGTTCCTCTTCATCCCGAACCTGACCGAGCAGGCGACGGGCGCCGTGCTGATCACCCTGATCGTCCTCTACGTCGGCTCGCAGCTGCTGTCGACCGTGATGTCGACGGTCAACACCGACAACACGCAGAAGTACATCATGTGGGCGCTGCCGTTCGTGTTCGTCGCCTTCGTGTGGCAGTTCCCGGCCGGCCTGCTCCTGTACTGGATCACCACGAACCTGTGGACCATCGTCCAGCAGCTGATCGTCAAGCGGCGCCTCGGCCCGATGACCCCGCCGCGCGACCCGAGCAAGCCCAAGCCTCCGGGCCTGCTCGAGCAGCTGCGCTCGGCTCGCGAACCGGCGACCGCCGGTGCGGGCTCCAAGGGCACGGCGACGAAGGCCCAGCCGAAGGGCCGCACCACGGCCGCGCCCCCGGCGCCGCCGCGCAAGAAGAAGAAGCGCACGGGCAGGCGCCGATGAGCGGCGCCGAGGACCGCGTCCGCGCGCTGGTCGAGGAGGTCCTCGACGCCTTGGACCTCGACGCCGAGGTGGAGGTCTCCACCGCGGGCGAGGAGATCCAGGTCGACGTGAAGGGCGACGACCTCGGGGCCTTCATCGGCCGCCACGGCGCGACGATCGACGCCGTGCAGCACCTGGCCTTCAAGGTGGCCGGCAACGGCGAGCCCGGGCCCGACCGGCCGCGGGTCAACCTGGACGCCGCCGGCTACCGCGAGCGTCGCCGCGAGGTCCTGCAGCGCCAGGCCGAGGAGGCCGCCGCCGAGGTCGAGCGCACCGGGGAGCCCGTCCACCTCGAGGCCATGAGCGCCATCGAGCGCAAGGTCGTGCACGAGCACCTCAAGGACCGTGGCGGCGTGGACACCTGGTCCGAGGGCGCCGAGCCCGACCGCCACCTCGTCGTCGGCCCGCCGGAGTGAGCGCCGCCCCGGACTCGCCGGGGCCCGATCTGCGCGCGGATCCGCACGCGTCCAAGGCCCTCCGCGCCTTGTCCGTCGCCCTCGGCGAGACCGACGCGCCGACGCGCATCGCGGCGCACGAGGTGTGGGACCTGCACATCTCCGACGCCCTGACCGCCCTCGAGGTCCCCGAGCTGGCCGCAGCTCGCCGGCTCGCCGACATCGGCTCCGGCGCGGGCGTTCCGGGCCTGGTGCTCGCCGCCGCCCTGCCGGGGTGCGCGGTCTCGCTCGTGGAGACCGTGCGCCGCAAGGCCGAGTGGATCGCGGGGGCCGCCGAGCGCTGCGGGATCTCGAACGCCACGGCGGTGTGGGCCCGTGCGGAGGACTGGGACGAGGGCATGGGCCGCTGCGACGTCGTGACCGCCAGGGCCGTCGCGCTGCTGCCGGTCCTGTGCGAGTACGCCGCGCCCCTGCTCGCGCCGGACGGGGTCCTCGTGTGCTGGAAGGGCCAGGTGGAGGACGCGGAGGCCGCCGACGGCCGCGCCGCCGCCGCGCAGCTCGGGCTCTCCGAGCCCGAGGTCCTGCGCGTCAAGCCGTACAAGGGCTCCCGCCACCGCACCCTGTGGGTCTTCCGCCTGGTCGGTGAGGTCCCGGACCGCTACCCGCGCCGCGCGGGGATGGCGCTCAAGCGCCCGCTGCACGCCTGATCGCAGCCGGAAGGAGATCGACGCGGGGCGTCGAACAGGCTGGTTCGGGGCCGAATCCGACCGCCCCGGCCGGTACCTTCGGCTCGGCATGTCAATCGTCTACGCGATCGCCAACCAGAAGGGCGGGGTGGGCAAGACCACCACGACCGTCAACGTCGCCGCCTGCATCGCCGCGGCCGGCTACCGGACGCTGCTCGTGGACGTCGATCCGCAGGGCAACGCCACCACCGGCCTCGGCCTGGACCGGGTCGGGCCGGGGCTCTACGACGTCCTCGGCGGTGAGGTCGACGCGCTGGACGCGGTCCGGGCGACGGACGTGGAGCACCTCTCGATGCTCGTGTCGACCCCGGACCTCGCCGGCGCGACGATGGAGCTGCCCCGCCTGCCGGGCTCCGAGCGGCGACTGCGGGAGGCGCTGGCCCCGCTCCTGCCCGAGTTCGACTACCTCCTGCTGGACTGCCCGCCGTCGCTGGGGCCGCTGACGGTCAACGCCCTCGTCGCCGCGGAGCGGGTGATCGTGCCGGTCCAGACGGAGTACTTCGCGCTGGAGGGCCTCGCCGGCCTGCTCGACACGCTCGGCCTGATCCAGCGCGAGCTCAACCCGCGGCTGACGATCGCCGGGATGCTCCTGACGATGCACGACGCGCGCACCAAGCTCGCCCAGGACGTGGAGGCCGAGGTGCGCAAGCACTTCCCCGCGCTCGTGTTCGACACCGTGATCCCCCGCAACGTCCGGCTCGGCGAGGCGCCGAGCTTCGGCAAGGCGGTCATCCATCACGATCCCCATTGCGCCGGGTCCGAGGCGTACTTCGAGTTGGCGAAGGAGGTGGCTGCGCGTGGCTGACAAGCAACGTGGCATGGGCAGGGGCCTGGCGGCGATCCTGACGGCGACGGCCCCCGCGGGGACCGATCCGGGGCCGATGAGCGGCGACCTGCGGCAGGTGCCGGTCGATCTCGTCTCCCCCAATCCGGACCAGCCGCGGTCGCGCTTCGACCGCGAGGCCCTGGAGGCGCTGGCGGCCTCGCTGCGCGAGCGCGGCGTGCTCCAGCCGATCCTCGTGCGTCCCATCCCCGGGGGCACGTACGAGCTGATCGCCGGGGAGCGTCGCTGGCGCGCCGCCCAGCTGGCGGGGTTCGAGACCGTGCCGGCCGTCGTGCGGCCCACCGACGACGTCGCGACGCTCGAGCTCGCCCTGATCGAGAACATGGCCCGCGAGGACCTCAACCCCGTCGAGGAGGCGCGCGCCTGCTCGCTGCTCGTCGAGGAGCTGGGGCTCTCGCGTGAGGACGTCGGCCGCCGCGTGGGCCGCTCGCGCGTCGCGGTGTCGAACCTGATCCGCCTGCTCGACCTGCCCGACGACACGCTCGATCTCCTCACGGAGGGCCTGCTGACGGAGGGCCACGGCCGTGCGCTCCTGCTCGCCGGCGACCACGACGTGCGCCGCCGCCTCGGGCGCCGCGCGGCGATGGAGGGCTGGACCGTGCGCCGGACGGAGGACGAGGCGCGCGCTGCCGCCGAGAGCGCCGCACCGATCCGCGCCCGCCGCCGGCGTGCCGGTGAGGTGCACCCCGACCAGGCCGCTGCGGCCGCCGACCTGGCGGACACGCTCGGGCGCTCCCTGGGTGCGCCGGTGCGCGTCGCGCCGCGCGGCGAGGGGTACCGCGTCACCCTCACGATCGAGTCGCACGCGGACGCCGTGGCGCTCGCCGAGCGCCTCGCCGGACAGCCGGTCGGGTAGCGCCAGGCGCCCGCTATCATCGCCGCTTCGCGCGGGCGATTAGCTCAGTCGGTTAGAGCGCTTCTCTGATAAGGAAGAGGTCCCAGGTTCGAGTCCTGGATCGCCCATCCGGGCGACCGCGAGGCGGTCGCGTGCCGGTCTGCAAGCCTGTCCCGGAGCGTCTCTGCGACAGGGGTCACGACTATGCTGGACCGCGCCCAGCGACCCCAGGGAAGGTTCGTTCCACTTGCAGGAGATGGTCATCTACGGCGTGAGCTTCGACATGGTCGGCAAGCAGCCGATCGTGCTGCTCAAGGCCGTCGACACCAACAAGTTCCTGCCCATCTGGATCGGCCATCCTGAGGCGGCGGCCATCCTGATGAAGCTGCAGGGCGCCACCACGCCGCGACCGATGACGCACGACCTGCTGTTCGACATGCTGGGTGAGATCGACGTCGCGTGCGCGAAGGTCGCGGTCACCGAGCTGCGGGAGAACACCTTCTACGCCACGATCACGCTCACGGTGGCCGGCCGCGACGTCGAGATCGACTCACGGCCCAGCGACGCGCTCGCCCTGGCCGTCCGCGCCGGCGCGCCGATCTTCGCCGCCGAGGACGTGATCGCCGAGTCCGCGATCGAGTTCGAGCACGAGGTCGAGGACCAGGAGGACGTCGTCAACAAGTTCAAGGAGTTCCTCGACGACGTCAGCCCCGAGGACTTCGGCGAGTCCTAGGCCGCCGGTGACCGCGGTCGCCGACGACCTCGCCCTGGCGCTCGAGCTCGCCGATCTGGCCGGGGGGATGGCCCTGGCGCGCTTCGGCGCGTCGGACCTGCAGGTGGAGCGCAAGCCCGACGGCAGTCCCGTCACCGACGCGGACAAGCGGGTCGAGGGGGCGCTGCGCGACGTGCTCGCCGTGCGCCGCCCCGGTCACGCCGTGCTCGGCGAGGAGGAGGGCGCCACCGGCACCGGCCCGTTCCGGTGGCTGCTGGACCCGATCGACGGCACCTCGCACTTCGTCGCGGGCGATCCCGCCTGGCAGGTGCTGATCGCGCTGCTGCACGACGACGAGGTCATCGTCGGCGTGGCGAGCGCTCCGGCCCTGGGGACGCGCTGGTGGGCGGCCCGCGGCCTGGGAGCGTTCCGCGACGGCGCTCGGCTGCGGGTGTCCGCCGTGGCCGACCTCGGGGCCTGCACCGTGCACGACGACTGGTCGGGGCACGCGGGTGACGCCGACCCGGGCCACCCGGCCACCGTGCTGGCCGCGGCGGGCCGGCGGATGATCGCGGAGCCGGGCGACGGGTTCCTCGCGGTCGCGGACGGCCGCGCGGACGTCTGCCTGAGCACCAGCGGGAAGCCCTGGGACTTCGCGGCCGCGCAGATCATCGCCGAGGAGGCGGGCGGGCGCTTCACCGACCTCGCGGGGCGGCGCACGATCGACAGCGGCCACGCCCTGGTGAGCAACGGCGTGCTGCACGACGCGGCACTCGCCGCGGTCGCGCGCGCCTGACCGGCCCGCGGTCCGCGACGCGTGGGCTCAGTCCGGTTCGCGCAGGCGCTCGAGCCGGGCGATGGCGTCCGCGTAGCGTTCGCGCATGCGCCCGATGCGCTCGGCCGCGTGGTCGTCGAGGCCCTCGATGCCGGCGGCCTCGACGATCGGCAGGACGTCGAGCACCAGCGCCCGTCCGCGCGCCATCCACTGGAAGTAGTGGCGGTCGCCGTGGTCGTAGGGGCCGTAGAGCCTCGTCCGCGGGAGCCGCTCGACGAGCCAACGCAGCAGCCGCTCGTGGCGGACGTGGAGCTTGAGGGTCAGCTGCGGCTGTCGCCCGTCGCCACCGAACGACCCCTCCGCAAGCAGCAGACCGGCGATCAGGCCCCGTTCGACGTCCGTCAGCGGCGGCGGTTCAGGTGCGTCGGGCATCGACAGAGTGTTTCACCGGGGTGAAACACGTGAAACGTCGGCGAGCTCCAGCGCGCGCTGGACGAGCGCGTCGAACGCGATCCCTGCCGCATCGGCGGCCTGCGGGACCAGGCTCGTGTCCGTCAACCCGGGGACGACGTTGGCCTCGAGGACCCACAACTCGCCGCTCTCGGCCTCGCGCATCAGGTCAACCCGCGCGAATCCGGCACAGCCGAGCGCGTCCCAGGTGGCGACCGCGAGGGCCTGCGCGCGCGCGGCGACGTCGGGGGGCAGGTCGGCCGGGCAGACGAACGCGGTGCCGCCGATCGTGTAGCGCGCGGCGAAGTCGTAGCCGGCCTCGCCGGCGGGGACGGCCTCGATGACCGGCAGCGCTTCACCGTCGATGAGGGCCACGGCCAGGTCGGCGCCCGCGACCTGGCGCTCCAGCAGCACACGGTCGTCGTAGGCGAAGGCCGCCACCAGCGCTCCCGGCAGCCCCCCGGGATCGGTGACGTGCTTGATCCCCAGCGACGAGCCGCCGCGCGCCGGCTTGACCACGACGGGGAAGCCGAGCCGCTCGGACAGCGCCGGGAGCGCGTCGGCGGCTCCGAGGTCGCGGAACGCGGCCTGGGTGAAGGCGTGGAACTCCGGTGTGGGGATGCCCGCCCGGCGCAGGACGTGCTTGGCGGCCACCTTGTCCCAGCAGCGGGCGCAGGCCCCCGGCGCGGACCCGGTGTAGGGGATCCCGAGCAGCTCGAGGAGGTCCTGGACGGTGCCGTCCTCGCCGTCGGCGCCGTGCACCGCGACGAACGCCGCGTCCGGTGCCGCGGCCTGCAGGCGCCCGACGAGGTCGGCGCCGACGTCGATGCCGACCGGCTCGTGGCCGAGGCGGCGCAGGGCGTCCTCCACGCGGGCGGCGGAGTTCATCGACACGGACCGCTCGAGCGAGCGACCCCCCTTGAGGACCGCGACGCGGCTCATGCGCGGCGCCGGCGCAGGGGCAGCACGGCGCCCGAGGCTGCGTCCGCGGGAGCCGCGGGGACCGGGTCGTGGCCGGTGAGCGTCGAGTACAGGCCGACCTGCTCCTCGACGACGCGCCCGATCCGCCGGACGCCCTCGGTGATGTCGTCCTCGCCGGCCCCGGAGAAGTTCAGCCGCATGGCCGAGCCGCCGCGACCGTCCAGGAACGCCGCACGGCCGGGGACGAAGGCCACGTTCTCGCGCAGGGCGCGGGCGAGCAGGTCCGTCGTGTCCACGTAGGGGGGCAGCGTGGCCCACAGGAACAGGCCGCCGCCGGGGCGGGTCCAGGTCGCCGAGGGCGGGAAGTGGGCCTCCAGCGCGGCGAGCATGGTGTCCCGCCGGCGGCGGTACATGACGACGAGGTCGTCGACGTAGCGGCGCCAGTCGCCCCGGGCGAAGAACTCCGCCACGAAGCACTGCGTCAGCGAGGAGGAGCACAGGTCGGCGGCGGCCTTGCCGATGTTCATCTTCGCCAGCACGGGTCGCGGCGCGGCGACCCAGCCCAGCCGCAGCCCGGCGGAGAGGATCTTCGAGAACGTGCCGAGGTAGACGACGTACTCGCCGCCGTCGATCGACCGCAGGGTCGGCAGCGGCTCGCCCTCGTAGCGCAGCAGGCCGTAGGGGTTGTCCTCGAGCACCAGCAGCTCGCGCTCACGGGCGATCTCCACGAGGCGGCGCCGCCGCTCGAGCGCCATCGTCACGCCACCCGGGTTGTGGAACGTGGGGATCGTGTAGATGAACTTCGGGGTCCGGCCCTCGCGATCGAGGAGCGCGAGCGTGTCCTCCAGCTCGTCGATGCGCATGCCGTCGGCGTCCATCCCGATCTGCACGACGTCGGCCTCGTAGGTGGCGAACGTCGGCACGGCGCCCGGGTAGGTCGGCGCCTCGGCGATGATCACGTCGCCCGGATCGATCAGCGCCTTGCACATCAGGTCGATGACCTGCTGACCCCCGGTGGTGACGAGCAGGTCGTCCGGCTCGACGCGCATCCCCTCGGCCGCCATGACCTCGACGATGCAGTCCTTGGCCGCGCCGAGGCCCTCCGTCGGGCCGTACTGCAGGGCCTTCTCGAGCAGCGACGCGCCGATCTCGTCCATCGCGGCGGTGAACGTGCCGGGCGGGAAGGTCGACAGGTCGGGGTTGCCGCCGGCGAGCGAGATGACCTCCGGACGCGCGGTGACGGCCATCATGTCCCGCATGGCGGAGGACCTCATGACCTGCGTGCGCGTGGCGAACAGCTTCGCGTAGCGCTCGAGCTCGTGCTGGGTGGTGGGCCGCGCCATGGTGAAGGGAGGTTCGACGCCGGAGCACGGCTCCCTGGGGCGCTGGACTACAGTCTGGCCGCCCACCGGACCGACACCGGTCCGTGGGCAAGGTACTGCACGGTGGACACCGTCTTCGACATCCTCCAGGCCGCCGGGATCGCCGCGGCCATCGGGATCCGTCCCTTCCTGCCGACGTTGCTCGTCGGGGCGTTGGCCGCCGGGAACCTCGGGGTCGACTTCGACCGGACCGACTTCGCCTTCCTCGAGTCGCCGGTGTTCCTCGCGGTCATCCTCGTGCTGCTGGTCCTCTTCGACGTCGCGCGCCGACGCATCGGCGACGCGGGCCTGGAGTCGACCGGCGGCAGCGTCGTCGCCGGGATCGTCGCCGCCGTGCTGGGCGGGCTGCTCGGCGCCGGATCGGTGGCCGACCACGGCGGACCGGTGGTCGTCGGGCTGCTGATCGGCGCCCTCGTCGCCGTGGCGGCCCTGTTCGCCGTCACCCCGCTCTTCGCCCGCGTGCGCGCCCGGCTCGACGCCGGCGCCGCGGCACTCCTGCCCGTCTACCGCGAGTTCGCCGCCCTGGTCGCCGCCGGCCTCAGCGTCCTCTTCCCGCCCCTGGCCGTCCTCGTCGTCGCCGGCCTCGCGTTCCTGGGCGCCGGTGGCCGGCGCCGCGACGGCGAGAAGTACGCCGGCCTGCGCATCCTCAGGTGAGCGGCAAGCTCATCCTCGCCGTGGTGGACGCGATGAAGCCGTCCATGCTCGAGCGCGCCGTCTCCACGGGCAAGGCCCCGGTGATGCAGGCCCTGATGCACCGGGGCCACTACGTCGACGACTGCGTCGCCGCCTTCCCGTCCGTCACGCCGGTGTGCGCGGCGTCGATCGCCACGGGGACCGGGCCGGACCGCCACGCGATCCCGTCGATGAACTGGTACCACCGCGACGAGGGGCGCTACGTCGAGTACGGGACGAGCTTCGGCGCCTCGCGGGCGTTCGGACTGCGGCGCTCGCTGACGGACACGATCTACAACATGAACGGCGAGCACCTCTCGGCGGGCGTGGAGACCGTCTTCGAGCAGCTCGACGACGCGGACCTGCGCACCGCGGGCACGACGTACCTGATGTTCCGGGGCCGCTACGAGCACCAGCCGGCGAAGGAGAGCGCCCTCTCGCGCGTCGCCACGCAGGTGTTCCGCAAGCCCGTGCTCGGGCCGCGCGAGTTCTTCTACGCCGACCTGTTCGCCTCCCGCAGGACGGGCTGCCGCGCGCAGCTCGGGATGCCGGGCATGCGTGACCAGCACTCCGGGTGCGTCGGCAGCCACCTGGTCGAGCACGACCTGTTCGACTTCATGCTCCTGTCGCTGCCCGACAACGACACCCACTCGCACCGCAACGGGCCCGACGCCCAGGTCGCGACGCTCCAGGAGGCCGACCGCCAGCTCGAGCGCGTCCTCCACGCCGCCGGGGGCCTCGACGCCTTCCTGGCCGAGAACGCGCTCGTGATCTGCTCCGACCACTCGCAGTCGCAGGTCGAGGCCGAGTGCGACCTGTTCGAGGCCTTCGAGGCGTTCGCCATCGTCCCCGCCGGCGGTGCCCGGCGGGAGGCGGACGCGGAGATCGCGCTATGTCCCGCGTCCCGGTCGGCCCAGGTCTACGTCCTCGGCGACGCGGCCGACCTGACCGAGCGCGTCGTCGCCACCGCCGTCGGGCTCGACGGCGTCGACCTCGTCGTGCACCGCACGGACCATCCCGACGGCGCGGCGCGGATCCTCACCCGCGACGGGGAGCTGCGCTTCGGGCCCGGCGGCCCGCTGACCGACCTGCGCGGCGAGCGCTGGTGGCTCGAGGGCGACGCGGGGATCCTCGACCTCGACACCGCCGACGGCGTCGTGTCTTCGGCGACCTACCCGGACGCGCTGAGCCGGCTGTGGTCGGCGTTGCGCTGCCGCCACGCGGGCGAGGTCCTCCTCTCCGCGCGGCCCGGCTACGAGTTCACCGATTGGGGCGGCAGCGTCCACCTCGGCGGCGGGTCCCACGGCGCGCTGCACGCCAACGACTCCCACGGCGCGCTGCTGTGGGCCGGCCCGGGGCTGCCGGACAAGGCGGACCGGCGTCAGTGGACCCTGCGCGACGTGACCCCGATGTGCACGGCGTTCTTCGCGTGACCTCCGTGGCCATGCGCACGACGGTCGGGCAGCTGGTCCGCTTCGGCCTCGTCGGGGGCAGCGGCTACGCCGTCAACCTCGCGGTCTTCGCCGCCTTCACCTGGCTCGGCACCGGTCACCGCGGTGCTGCGGTCGCCGCCTTCCTCGTCGCCGTGACCAACAACTTCGTCTGGAACCGGCACTGGACGTTCGACGCCAAGGCCGGCCACGCCGGCCACCAGGCGTCACGCTTCCTCGCGGTGTCGGTCGGCGCGTTCCTCGTCTCGCTGCTGATCCTGGAGCTGCTCGTCGGCCGGGAGCTCCCCGAGCTCGCCGCCCAGGCGATCGCGATCGTCGCGGTGACGCCGCTGTCGTTCGCGGGCAACCGCTGGTGGAGCTTCCGCGCGCCCTAGCGGGTGAGCGGGCGCAGGACCGGCTCGATGCTGTCGGCGCGCCCGGACGCCGAGCAGCGGATCAGGACGGCCATGATCCACGGGTCGTCCTCGGCCGGGTCGTAGCGGACCGGCATCTGCGAGCGCAGGTGCTCGATCGAGCCCTCCTTGACCACGCCGATCACCCCGCCGCGGGCGCCCGTCATGCCGACGTCGGTGATGTAGGCCGTGCCACCGGGCAGCACGCGGGCGTCGTTGGTCGGCACGTGGGTGTGGGTCCCGACGACCGCCGTGACGCGCCCGTCGAGGTTCCAGCCCATCGCCACCTTCTCGCTCGTCGCCTCGCCGTGCATGTCGACCAGGACGTGGTCGGCCGTGCGGACCTCGCGCAGCGCCGACTCGATCTCGACGAACGCCGGCCGGGCGGCGTTCATGTACAGGTTGCCGGAGAGGTTGACGACGCCGAGCGTGACGCCCCCGTGCTCGATCAGGCAGGTGCCCCGCCCCGGCTGGGACGGCAGGAAGTTGTAGGGCCGCACGATCCGCTCGCGGTCGCCGAGGTAGCGGTAGACCTCGCGGTGGCGATAGGTGTGGTTGCCGAGCGTGATGGCGTCGGCGCCGGCGGCGAAGATCTCCTCGGCCGTCTTGGCCGTGATCCCGACGCCACCCGCGGCGTTCTCCCCGTTGACGACCGCGAAGTCGACCCCGTGTTCCTCCCGCAGGGCCGGAAGGAGCGCCTTGAGGGTCCGGCGGCCGGGCGAGCCGACGACGTCGCCCACGAAGAGGATGGTCGTCACCACGCGGAGGCTACGCCCAGCGGCGTGCAATCCTGAGCGTCGATGAGCCGTGACGTGCAGCACCCGGCGCCGGAGGGCGCCGAGCCCCACGCCGGGCCGGAGCCCGTGCCCCCCGCCCGCGTCCCGCCGGTGGTCGTCCCGCGCTGGGTGCAGATGGTGCTGCTCCCGCTCGGGCTGCTCGGGGCCTACGCCCTGGCGCGCGCGGCGGGCGGCGTGCTGCTGCTGGTGATCGTCGCGAGCCTCGTCGCGCTGCTGCTCAACCCGTTCGTCTCCCTGCTGCGGCGCCGGGTGCCGCGCGGGCCCGCGGTCGGGCTGGTGTTCGTCTTCCTCGTCCTGGTGCTCGGCGGCTGCGGGGCGCTGGCGGCGAACCCGATCGCCGATCAGGCCTCCAGCCTGCAGGACAACGTCCCCTCCTACGTCGACGGCGCCAACGACGCGCTCGAGGACTTCCAGGGCTTCCTCGACGACCGCGGCATCGACGTGGAGATCGTCGCCCAGGGCCGCACCGCGCTGCAGACCATCGGCGACCAGATCGGCGGCGGGACGGGCGACATCGTGCGCATCAGCCGCGAGCTCCTGGCCCTTGCGGTGGAGGGGTCGCTGGCGCTGATCCTGATCGTCGTCCTCGCCGTCTACATGCTGCTCTACGGCGAGCGGATCGGCGCGGGCGTGCGCCGCATCGTCCCCACGGGCGACGGCTCGGCGGAGGACGACTTCCCCACCCGGATCCAGCAGGCCGTGCTGGGCTACGTCCGCGGCCAGCTGCTGTTCAGCCTCATCATGGGCGTCAGCGCCGGGGTGATGCTGTGGATCCTCGGATCCGTCGGGATCTTCCCGGACGGCAAGACGTACGCCCTGGCCTTCGGCATCTTCTTCGCCTTCGCGGAGCTGATCCCCTACGTCGGCCCGGCGATCGGCGCCGCACCGCCGCTGCTGATCGCAGCGTTCGGGCCCGAACCGATCGACACCCTGTGGCTGGCGATCGCCTTCACGCTGCTGCAGCAGCTCGAGGGGCACGTCGTGGCGCCCAACGTCTTCGGCGCCGCGCTGCGCATCAACCCGATCCTCGTGATCCTCGCGCTGCTGATGGGCAACCAGCTGTTCGGCTTCGTCGGCGCCTTCATCGCCCTGCCGATCGCGGCCATGTTGCGCGAGACCGTCGTCTACTTCAGCCACCACCTCGTGCTCGAGCCGTGGCCGCGCGCCGCCTCCCCGCCGGGGTCGCCGTCGCTCGCGGGCGCCGGGGCCGGCCTCGCGGCGGACGCACCGGCGCGGACGTGCCCCGAGTGCGACACGCCCGTGGGCGACGGGGCGGCGATCTGCCCGGGCTGCGGGACGGAGCTGGCCGACGATGCGGCCGCCCGGGCCGCCGCGCCGGGCTAGGTCCCGCCTAGCCTCCCAGCGATGGTCGATGCCCCGCCCGCCTTGCGCGCCGACCGCATCGCGAAGACCTACGGGGCGCGCGCCGCGCTGCGCGACGTCTCCTTCGCGGCCGCCGCCGGCGAGCTCGTCGCGATCATCGGCCCCAACGGGGCCGGCAAGACCACCCTGCTGCAGATCCTCGCCGGCGCCCTGCCCGCGACGGGCGGCACGGTCAGCGCCCCTGGCGCGGTCGGCTGGGTGCCGCAGCAGGCGGCGGTCTACGGGAAGCTCTCCGTGCGCGAGAACCTGCGCCTGTTCGCGCGGCTCGAGCGCGTCGCCGATCCCGACGCCGTGGTCGCCGCGATGCTCGAGCAGACGGGCCTGACCGACCGCGCCGGGGACGAGACGGGGCGGCTCTCCGGCGGCAACCGCCAGCGGGTCAACATCGCCGTCGGCCTGCTCGCGGAGCCGCCCGTGGTGCTGCTCGACGAACCGTCCTCCTCGCTGGATCCGCGCCAGCGCGAGGTCCTGTGGGAGTTCGTCGGCGGCCTGGCCGAGCGCGGGACGACGGTCGTCTACACGACCCACAACGTCGCGGAGGCCGAGCGCTTCGCCGACCGGGTCCTCGTCCTCGCCGACGGGGAGCTGCTGTTCACCGGCACCCCTGCCGAGCTGCGCGAGGCCGAGCCCTCCGCAGCCGGGTTCGAGGCGGCCTTCGTCGCCTTCCTCCGCGAGCGCGGCCACTAGATGCGCTGGCTGCTGCTCAAGGACCTGCAGATCCTGCGCCGCTCGCCGCTGCTGGTCGGGCTGCTCGTGCTCTACCCCGTGGCCCTGTCGCTGCTCGTGGGGTTCGGGGTCTCGCGCGGGCCGGACAAGCCGAAGGTCGCCTTCGCCAACCTCGTGCCGGCCGACGAGACGACCTTCGACCTCGGCGGCCAGCGGCTCGACGCGGCCTCCTACGCGGACAAGCTGTTCGACAACATCGAGCCGATCCGGGTCAAGACGCGGGCCGAGGCGGTCGCGCTCGTGCGCTCCGGGAAGGCGCTGGGGGCGCTGATCGTCCCGCGCGACGCGACGGAGCGCCTGCGCAACGCGATCAACCTCTCCGGCGGCCCGCCGCCGACCCTGGAGGTCCTCTACAACGCCGAGGACCCCGTCAAGCGCCGCTACGTGCGGTCCACGATCGAGTCGACGCTGGCGCAGGCCAACACGGAGCTGTCCTCCCAGCTGACGAAGGTCGCCGCGAAGTACATCGACATCGTCGTCTCCGGCGGCCGCTTCTCGCTGCTCGGGCAGACGATCGACGTCCTCGGCCTGCGCAACGCGCAGACGGTGATCGAGGGCGTCCTGGCCGACCTCCCGGCGAGCTCGCCCCAGCGCGGCGCGCTCGAGCAGGTCGCCCGCTTCGCCCGCCTCGCGTCCGAGAACCTCGACGTCTCAGGCCCGATCCTGGCCTCCATCGGGCAGCCCGTGCGGGTCAAGCAGACCGTCGTGTCGGGCAAGACGTCCTCGCTGGACGGGTACGCCGTCGTCGTCGCCGTCACGAGCTCGCTGCTGCTGATCACCGTGCTGCTCGCCGCCGGCATGCTGGCCCTCGAGCGCGAGGAGCACGCCTTCGGCCGTCTGGTTCGCGGCCTCGTGTCACGCGTCGGCCTGCTCGTGGAGAAGGTCGGCCTCGCCGCCCTGTGCGCGATGGCGATCGCCCTGCTGATGCTCGTCGTGCTGGCGGCGTTCGCGGGCCTGGACTGGGCGCGGGCGCCCCTGTGGATCCCCGCCGCGGGGCTGGCGGCGCTCGGCTTCGCGTCCCTGGGCGTCGCGATCGGCGGGCTGGCGCGCGAGATCCGCGCCGCCTCCCTGCTGGCCGTGATGCTGTCGCTGCCGATCGTCGTGCTCGGCCTCATCCCCTCCGGCACGGTCGGCGCCGGCCTCTACCGCGTGATCGAGGTCATCTCCGCCCTGTTCCCGTTCAAACCGGCCCTCCAGGCGCTCGACGCGGCGGTCAACGACGCCTCGCCCGGCCTGCTCGGCCCCCTGCTGCACCTGGCGATCCTCACCGTCGCGTTCACCGCGCTCGCCAGGCTGGCCGTCCGGCGGTTCAACTGAGCCGTACCCTGGGGGCATGGCCTTCCCCGCCACCCGGATGCGCCGCCTGCGCCGGACGGGCGTCCTGCGAGACCTCGTCCGCGAGACGACGCTGCAGCCGCGGCAGCTGATCTTCCCCATGTTCGTGCAGGCGGGGGCCGGCTCCCCGCGTGAGCCGATCGGCTCCATGCCCGGGATCGACCGTCTCTCGATCGATGCTGCCGTGCAGGAGGCCGGCGAGTGCGCGGCCCTCGGCATACCCGGCGTGCTGCTCTTCGGCCTGCCGTCGAGCAAGGACGACGTCGGCTCGGGCGCCTGGGACGACGAGGGCGTCGTCCAGCTCGCCACCCGGGCGATCAAGGCCGCGCATCCCGACCTGCTCGTCATCACCGACCTGTGCCTGTGCGAGTACACGAGTCACGGCCACTGCGGCGTCCTGCGCGGCGGCACCGTCGTCAACGACGAGACGCTCGACCTGCTCGCCCGCACCGCCGTCTCGCAGGCCGAGGCCGGCGCCGACATCATCGCCCCCAGCGACATGATGGACGGCCGTGTCGGCCACCTGCGCGCCGCACTGGACGAGCATGGCCTCGCCGACACGCCGATCATGGCCTACTCGGCGAAGTTCGCCTCCGCCTTCTACGGCCCGTTCCGGGAGGCGGCCGACTCGACGCCCGCCGAGGGCGACCGCCGCGGCTATCAGATGGATCCGGGCAACGGGACCGAAGCGGTCCGCGAGATGCTCCTCGACGTCGAGGAGGGCGCCGACATCGTCATGGTCAAGCCGGCGCTGCCGTACCTCGACGTGCTCTGGCGCGTCAAGCAGGAGACCCGCCTGCCCGTCGCGGCCTACAACGTCTCCGGCGAGTACGCGATGCTCAAGGCGGCCGCCGCGGCGGGGTTCCTCGACGAGCGCGCCGCCGTGCTGGAGGCCCTCACGGGCCTGCGCCGGGCCGGCGCCGACATCATCATCACCTACCACGCGAAGGACGTCTGCGCATGGCTGTAGCCCCCGGGTTCTCCCCCAAGGAGGGGACCGGCAAGACGCGCACCCGCGAGGGCGGGTCCGCGATCCCGCTCGACGACGACGACCGCAAGCTCCTCAACCTCATGCAGGGGCACTTCCCGATCGCGCGCCGCCCCTTCCAGCACGTCGCCGAGCTCGCGGGCCTCACGGAGGCGGACGTCATGGAGCGCGCCCAGCGCCTCCTCGACGGCCGCATCATCCGCGAGATCACCCCGATCTTCGACACGCGGGCCCTCGGCTACGAGTCGATGCTCGTCGCCGCCAAGGTCGACGCCGAGCACCCGCACCGGGCGGCGAAGGTCATCAACAGCCACCCGGGCGTGACGCACAACTACCTGCGCAACCACGACTTCAACCTGTGGTTCACGCTCGCGGTCGAGCCGGGCTCGCCGCTCGGGATGCAGGGCACCCTCGACGTGCTGCAGCAGGCCACGGGCGCCGAGTCGATCCGTCAGCTGCCGACGCTGAAGCTGTTCAAGATCCGCATGGACCTCGAGATGGTCGAGGGGACCGAGGCGCTCTCGAAGGCCGTCGAGGCCGCCGAGCCGCTCGAGCTGGACCCGATCGAGGTCTCCGACGAGGACGTCGCCGTGATCCGCGCGACGCAGGGGCCGATGCCGGTGCAGGCCGAGCCCTTCGCTCCCGCCGCCGCCGCGCTCGGCGTCGAGCAGGAGGAGGTCTTCCGCCGCCTCGAGTCGCTGAAGGCGCGCAAGGGCCTGCGCCGCGTCGCGGCGATCCTCTACCACCGCCGGGCCGGCTTCTCCGCCAACGGCATGGGCGTGTGGGAGGTGGAACCCGACCGGGTGCTGGAGATCGGGCGCCAGATGGCCGCCACCCGCGGCGTCTCCCACTGCTACGAGCGTCCGACCTACCCCGACTGGCCCTACGCGCTGTTCACGATGGCCCACGGCCGCTCGAAGGAGGAGTGCGACGCGGTGCTCGACTCGATCGCGGAGAAGACCGGCGTCACGGGGCGCCGCGCGACGCTGTACTCCTCGACGGAGTTCAAGAAGGTCCGCATGCGCTACTTCACGGACGAGTTCCGCGCCTGGGAGCGCGAGCACGCCGGCGTCTGAGCCCCTCGCGATGACGACCTCCCTGAAGGACGATCGCTCCGCGGCCCTGTACGCCCGCGCCCTCGCCGTGCTGCCCGGCGGCGTCAACTCGCCCGTGCGCGCGATGCGCTCGATCGGGCGCGACCCGCTGTTCGTCGACCGGGCCGAGGGCGCCGAGCTGCTCGACGTCGACGGCAACCGCTTCATCGACTACGTCTGCTCCTGGGGCCCGTTGATCCACGGCCACGCCCACCCCGTGATCGTCGAGGCGGTCACGACGGCCGCCGAGCGCGGGACGACGTTCGGCGCCGCGACGGAGGGCGAGGTCCTGCTGGCGGAGACGATCGCCGAGCGCATGCCGGCCGTCACGATGAGCCGCATGACGTCCTCGGGCACGGAGGCGGCGATGAGTGCCATCCGGCTCGCCCGCGCCGCGACCGGGCGCGAGAAGCTCCTGAAGTTCTCCGGCGCCTATCACGGGCACCTCGACGGCCTGCTCGCCGAGGCCGGGTCCGGCCTGGCGACCGCGGGCGTCCCCGCGTCCCCCGGCGTCCCCGCGGCCGCCACGGCGAACACCATCATCGTGCCCTGGAACGACCCCGACGCCGTCCGTGCGGCGCTCGACCGGCACGAGTTCGCCGCCGTCCTGGCCGAGCCGTGGCCGGGCAACATGGGCCTCGTGCCGCCCGCCCCCGGCTTCCTCGAGCTGCTGCGTGAGGGCGCGACCGCCAACGGCGCGCTGCTCGTCTTCGACGAGGTCATCTCCGGCTTCCGCGTCGCCCCCGGCGGCGCCCAGGAGCTCAGCGGGGTGCTGCCGGACCTCACCGCGATGGGCAAGGTCGTCGGCGGCGGGCTCCCGGCCGCGGCCTACGGCGGCTCGGCGGAGCTGATGGAGCAGGTCGCGCCGGCCGGCCCCGTGTACCAGGCGGGCACGCTGTCGGGGAACCCGGTGGCCGTCGCGGCGGCGCTCGCGTCCTTCTCCATGCTCGACGTCGCCGCCTACGAGCGCCTCGCCGCGACGACGCAGGCGCTGGCGGACGGGTTGCGCGAGGCGGCCGGCAGCCGTCCCGTGCAGGTCCACCACACCTGCGGCCTGCTCACCGTCTTCTTCTCCGCGGACCCCGTGACGGACTACGCGAGCGCCGCGGCATCGGACCTGGACGCGCACGCCGCGTGGTGCCGGGCGCTGCTGGCGCGCGGCGTCTACCCGCCCCCGTCGCAGTTCGAGTGCTGGTTCCCGTCGCTGGCCCACACCCCCGAGCACGTCACCCGCACCCTGGAGGCCGCCGCCGCGGCCTTCGCGGAGGTCGCACCGTGACGGCGCCCGCAGGACCGACGCTCGACGTCCTGGGCGCGGTCCTGCACGCCGCCGACCCGCTCCTCGCCGGCGCCGTCCAGGTCCCGGGCCACGGGGACGACGACCGCGTCGGCCGCGCGGCCGCCGCGGGGGACCCGGACTACGCGCTGACGGTCGAGGCCGTCCGCGAGGGCCAGCTCGTCCACACGGGCGCGGGGCGCGTCATCGGCGACGCCGACCCCGATCTCGCCCTGCTGGCGGGCGACTTCCTCTACGCCCTGGGCCTCGGCCGGCTCGCCGCGGCGGGCGACCTCGGCTCCGTCGCGGTGCTCGCCGACACGATCGCCACGTGCGCCCGCGCGCACGCCGAGGGGACGCCGGAAGCGGCCGCCGCGGCGTGGGACCGGGCCGCCGCGAGGATCGCTGCGCGTGACTAGGCGCAACGGCGGTTCGACGGGGCACCCCCGCACCGCTGCCGAGCGATACAGTTTCCGCCCTCACCTCCTTCAGGGGACCTAAAGCACCACATGGCCGAGCGCAAGAGACCCAAGTCGAAGTACACCGCTGACCGCCAGATGCCCGGCGCCTTCGAGGGCGAGACGGTCACCCGGCGGCGCTTCATGACCGCCGTGACCCACGGTGGCGGCGCCCTTGCCGTCATGGGCTTCACGCTCCCCGTGCTCGGCTTCGCCGCCGGCACGCCGCTGTTCGAGCGTCCCGACCCCGTGTGGACCGCGATCGGCTCCCCGGACGACTTCAAGCCCGACGCCTACACGCCGAAGGTCATCACCGAGACCCGCGGCGTCGGCGAGATCGGCAAGACCACGGCCTTCGTGCGCCAGTACAACGAGTCCGTCGACGGGCCGAAGTCGGGCCTGCCGAAGGGCGAGGAGTTCATCGCGATCTCCTCCCGCTGCATGCACCTCGGCTGCCCCGTCCGCTACGTGCAGGCCGCCCAGCGGTTCATCTGCCCGTGCCACGGCGGCGTCTACGACTTCCGCGGCAAGCGCGCCGGCGGCCCCCCGGTCCGTCCGCTGGACCGCTTCTACACGCGGGTCCGCGACGGCCAGCTGGAGATCGGGCCGCGCTACTCCGTCAACGGCGAGTTCACCCGCTTCCCGTCCTACCGCGATCCCGGCCAGGACCTCGACGGGATCGGACAGTTCATGTACCCCGGCCGCTTCTCGACACCGAAGGGGTGATGTAGATGCCCAAGCTTCCACTGCCTCCCGTCCCCGCACCGCTGAAGCCGAAGCCCGGCCGCCCCGGCGACAAGAAGGCCGAGGACCCCGCCAAGCCGCTCGAGCTCGTCAAGGAGGCCGGCATCTCGGCGGCCGACTGGGTCGACGAGCGCACGTCGCTCTCCGGCGGCGTGCGCTGGGCGATGTTCCGCAAGGTGCCGAAGGGGACCAACTGGTTCTACACCCTCGGCTCCGCGTGCATGTTCGCGTTCCTCTCGCAGGCCGTCACGGGCGTCTTCCTCGCCATGTACTACCGGCCCGACGCCACCGGCGGCGCGTACGAGTCGATCCGCTACGTCACCAACGAGGTCTTCCTCGGCGAGTTCGTCCGCGGGATGCACAAGTGGGGCTCCTCCGTGATGGTGATCCTCGTGTTCCTGCACATGGCGCGGACCTTCTTCTTCGGCGCCTACAAGTACCCGCGCGAGCTGAACTGGATCATCGGCGTCGTCCTGCTGATCCTGACCATGACGATGTCGTTCACGGGCTACCTGCTCCCGTTCGACCAGCGGTCCTACTGGGCCACGATCGTCGGCGTCAACATCAACGGCACCGGCCCCTTCGTCGGCCCGTTCCTGTCGGACTTCCTGCGCGGAGGCGCGGAGTTCGGGGCGACCACGCTCTCGCGCTTCTACGCCATCCACATGTTGCTGGTGCCAGGGGCGATCGCCGCCATGATGGGCGCGCACCTGTACCTCGTCGCCAAGCTCGGCACCACGGCACCGCCGTGGATCAAGGCCGACCTCGACGAAGAGCTCCGCACGGACAAGGTCTGAGCGCATGAACCAACGTGACAAGGAGGCCTACCTCCGCGAGTACGCCGTCCTGAAGAGCAAGGGCAAGCCGTTCTTCCCCTACGCCGTGGCGAAGGACTCGATCATGGCGGCGATCGTCGTCCTGGTCATCATCCTGATGTCGCTGACGTTCGGCGCGGAGCTGGGCCCGAAGGCCGACCCGACGACGACGACGTACGTCCCGCGCCCGGAGTGGTACTTCTTCTTCCTCTTCGAGGTCCTGCGCGTCATCAAGCCGGCCATCCTGACGCCGGTCGCCACGATCGGCGTGCCGACGATCGCCATGATCCTGCTGATCACCCTGCCGTTCATCGACAAGGGCCCGGAGCGTCGTCCCGAGCGGCGCCCGATCGCCACGATCGCCGGCATCCTGACGATCTTCGCCATGGGCTACCTGACCTACCTCGGTGCCTCGGCGGGCTCCCCGAACGAGATCGAGATGGAGACGGCCGCCAAGTACGAGCCGGGCAAGCTCGTCGTCGCCCAGTCGGGCTGCCTCGCCTGCCACAAGATCGGCGAGAACGGCAACTCAGGCCCCGGCCCGGACCTCACGCACATCGGCGACAAGCTGCGTGCCGCGGCCATCACGCGCACGTTGAACAACCCGACTGCGCCGATGCCGTCGTTCGCGGGGTTGGATCCGCAGAAGAAGGCCGAGCTGACGGCGTTCCTCGCCTCGCTGAAGGACGACGCACCCGACAGCGCCGATCCGGCGCGGCCGCAGCGCGCGTCCGTCGGCGGCTAGAGGCCCGGCGGTGCCGTCCCAGGCGGCCCGCTCGGGCACCCTGCCCGACGGGCAGGTCGAGGCGATGTTCGACCGCATCGCCGGCGTCTACGACGTCATGAACTCGGTCATGACGGCCGGGCTGCACCACGAGTGGCGGCGCAAGGCGGTCGATCTCGCCGAGGTCGGCCCCGGCGATCGGGTCCTCGACGTCGCGACGGGGACGGGCGACCTCGCCATCGAGCTCCACAGGCGCGTGGCGCCGGACGGTGTGGTGGTGGGGTCGGACTTCTCCAACGGGATGCTCGACCGCGCCCGCAAGAAGGACTCCCGCATCACGTGGGAGCTCGGCGACGTGCACCAGCTGCCCTACGCGGACGGGGAGTTCGCCGCCGCCACCGTCGGCTTCGGCGCGCGCAACTTCGGCGACCTCGCCAAGGGGATCGCCGAGATGGCCCGCGTGGTCAAGCCGGGCGGCAAGGTCGTGGTCCTCGAGATCACCACCCCGACCAAGCCGCCGTTGTCGACGTTCTTCTCGATCTGGTTCGATCGGCTCGTCCCGCTCCTGGGGCGCTTCGACGACGCGTACACCTACCTGCCGAGCTCCGTGCGGCGCTTCCCCGGCCCGCAGCCCCTCGGCGGCGTGCTCGTGGATGCGGGCCTCGTCGACGTCCGCTGGACGTTGACGGCCGGTGGGATCATCGCGCTGCACCACGGGCGCAAGCCCGCGGCGTGAGCTCGGCCGAGTCCGTCCTCGCCGTCATCGAGGCCGCCGGGGTGCACGTCCCCGGGCTGATGGAGCGGCTGGAGGCGCGGCTGCAGGAGCTGGCCACCGGACACGGTGCGACCCTGGCGGCGCATGCGGGGGCGACGATCGCGGCCGGCGGCAAGCGGCTGCGGCCGCTGTGCGTGCTGCTCGCGGCCGGTCCGCCGGAGGGCCGCGAGGCCGAGGAGCGCCTGGTGCGCGCCGGCGCGGCGGTCGAGCTGGTCCACTCCGCGACGCTCGTCCACGACGACGTGCTCGACGCCGCCCCGCTGCGCCGCGGCATCCCGACGGTGTTCGCCACCTCGGGCCGCGCCGCCGCCATCGCCACGGGCGACCTCCTGTTCGCGCAGGCGTTCGCCGAGCTGACCCGCAACGGCCGCGTCGACGAGGTGCAGGTCCTGTCGGACGCCGCGGGCGCCCTCGCGGCCGGTGAGCTGCGCCAGCGCGCCGACGCGTGGGACGTCGCCGTCACCGACGCGCGCTACCTCGAGCGCTGCGACCTCAAGACGGCCCGGCTGTTTCAGGCCGCGTGCGAGCTCGGGGCGCTGGAGGGCGGCGGCGACGTCGAGGCGCTCGGCGGGTTCGGTCGCCGGATCGGGCTGGCGTTCCAGCTGCTCGACGACGTGCTCGACGTGTCCGGCCCCGCCGAGCGCACGGGCAAGCACCGGGGCACCGATCTGCTCGACGGCACCGTCACGCTGCCGCTGATCCTCGCCCGCGAGCGCGACCCGGCGCTCGCCGCAGTGGACCTGCGCGGCGTCGAGACGCCGGCTGCCGCGGAGGCGCTGTGCGACGCGATCGCCGCCACCGGCGCCCTCGAGGCCTCCCGCGCCCGGGCGCTCGAGATGGTCCAGGAGGCCAAGGACGCGCTGCCGGGCCTGCCCGAGGGTCAACGGGGTGCGCTCGAGCTCGTGGCCGACGGGGTCGTCGACCGCTACGCCTGAACGGCCTCGACCCCCGTTTCCGGGGGCCGAGGTGAGGAGAGGTGCTGCGTCTGTGGTCCTGCTGACGCCCGGTGGCAGCCGGGCGACGTCTTGGTCAGAAGTCCTCGGGAAGCAGCGCGTCGGCGGCAAGCGCGCGGCGCAGCCGGACGAGCTCCTCCTCCATGTTGGCCCGCTCGAGGCGGCGCAGATCACGGGCGATCAGCTCGAGGCCGCGGTCGAGATGGGCGTCGAAGCGATCGACGGCGGCCTGGTCGTGCACGGCGATCTCGTGGTGCCCGCAGTCGGGGCAGCGCAGCTCGATCTCCCAGTGGACGAGGCCGGCCTCCTGCCAGCGCACGGGGTTGACGAGCTCACCCCCGCACGCGTTGCACACGTGCAGGTCCGCGGTCTCGGCGATCCGGACCGACTCGAAGTAGACGACCTCGATCGCGCGCCCGGAGGGGAGCGTGACGCGGCGGACGTGCTGTGATGGGTCGGGAGCGGAGGCCATGGGGTGTTCGTGCATCCCATCGGCACCGGCGGGACGCGGCTTGAGGGGTCCGGAGACGGCGCCGTTGTGATCCGGCGGAGGGGGGTCGCGCGCTAGCCTCAGCAGCCCGGCATCCGTGCGCCGCGGCGACGCCATGACCCGCCCTCTCGCGCCATGAACATCGGGATCCCCGAACTCCTCATCGTCCTCGCCGTGGTCCTGCTGATCCTCGGCCCCAAGCGCCTCCCGCGCCTCGGCCGCCAGCTGGGTGGTGGCTTCCGCGAGCTGCGCGACGGCCTGCGCAAGCACCAGGACGACGACGAGCCCCCGCCCGCCCCCCGCGCCGCCGAGCCTGAGGTGCTCGACGGCGAGGTCATCCAGGAGCGCAAGCCCTGATGGCCACCGCGCTGCGTGCCGTCCGCCACGAGGACCAGCTGACGCTCGTCGAGCACCTCGACGAGCTGCGCACGCGGCTGATCGTCTCGCTCGTCGTCTTCCTCGCCGTCTTCGGCTTCTGCTTCTGGCAGCAGGACACGGTCGTCGGCATCGTCAACCACCCGTTCGAGGTCGGCACCAAGGGCCAGGTCGAGAAGGGCGCGGTCGCCCGCACGGCGACGTTCCAGAAGCGCATCGCCGACACGTTCGTGGCCCAGTCGAAGCTCAACACCGCCCTGGCGAACGACCCGCAGGCGAGCGCTGCCGTCAAGGCCGCCGCGCTGGCCGCCGCGACGCGAGTGCGGCAGCTCGCCGGCTCCGTCCCGAAGGCCGAGGCGCGTCAGCCCGTGACGCTGGGGGTGGCCGAGCCGTTCACCCAGACGTTCAAGGTCGCCGCGTACGCGGCCCTGCTGCTGTCGTTGCCGCTGCTGTTGTGGCAGGCGTACGCGTTCGTGCTGCCCGCGTTCTCCAAGCGGGAGCGCCAGGTGGCGTTGCCGCTGATGGCGATGGTCCCGATCCTGTTCGCCGCGGGCGCGTCGTTCGCCTACTTCGTCGTGCTGCCGCAGGCGATCAAGGTCCTGCAGAACTTCAACGCGGGCAACTTCGACATCCTGATCCAGGCGAAGGACCTGTACCGGTTCATCATCCTCACCTGCATCGCGATGGGCGCGCTGTTCCAGGTGCCGGTGGGGATCCTGCTCCTGACGCGGATGGAGATCATCACCGTCAAGCAGCTGCGGGCCAATCGCCGCTACGCGATCCTCGTCGTCGCGGTCCTCGCGATGCTCCTTCCGGGGACCGATCCGGTCACGATGCTGCTGGCCATGGCGCCGCTGCTCGTGCTCTATGAAGGCTCTATCGTGATCGCGGCGGTGATGGACCGGCGCGTCAAGCGCGCTGCCCGCCGCGCAGGCGTGCAGGAGGAGAACCTCCCGGCCGCCCCAGACGACGACTGACCCCTCCCCACCATGCTCTTCGACCTCAGAGGCCGCGGCCGCCAGCGCACCGTGAAGGTGATCTACCTGCTGCTCGCCGTCCTGATGGGCGGCGGCCTCGTCCTCTTCGGGATCGGCGGCAACACGAGCGGCGGCCTCATCGACGCGATCACGGGCAGCGGCTCGACGGCGACCACCGGCGCGAAGGAGTACCGCAAGGACGTCCGCACCGCCGAGGCCGCGATCCAGACCGACCGCGGCAACGAGCAGGCCTGGCTGGACCTGATCCGCGCCCGCGCCGCGCTCGCGCGCTCGACGGAGGGCTACAGCGAGACCCAGCAGCGCTACGACGCCGCCGGCAAGGCGCAGCTGCGCAAGGCCACCCAGGCGTGGGAGAGCTACCAGGCCACCAAGCCCAACGACGCCAACGTCGTCGGCCAGGCGGCCAACATCGCGATCCGCGCCTACGCGGGGATCAACGACGAGCAGGGCGTCGTGGACACCGCGGAGATCGTGGCGGAGACGAAGAACACCGCCCAGGCCTACGCCCAGCTGGCCGACTACGCCTTCCGCCTGGGCCAGACCCGCAAGGGCGAGCTCGCGGGCAAGAAGGCCGTCGCCCTCGCCGATCCCGGCGAGCGCCAGCAGGTCCGCGCGAGCATCCAGGCCTCGAAGGCCGCGGCGCCGACGGCGACGCCCGCAGCGGTGCCCTCGGCGACCCCGAGCCCCACCGCCACCGCCAAGCCCAAGGGCTGAGCCGGGCGGCGCTCAGCCGCTATCCTGCCCCGTCGCGCCCTTGTAGCTCAATTGGCAGAGCAGCGGACTCTTAATCCGAAGGTTGAAGGTTCGATTCCTTCCGGGGGCATGCAGTGATGTGGGTACGCTCCGCCGCGTGACCCTTCCGCTGCTGGCTTCCGTCGACGGCACCGTCGGACCGTCCGCCGAGGCGACCATCCCGGCGACCGACGAGGGGCTGCTGCGCGGTGACGGGGCCTTCGAGGTCGTGCGCCTCTACGGGGGCCGGCCGTTCGCCATGGACGACCACTACGCCCGGCTGGCGCGCACCGCCGCCGGCCTGCGGCTGCCCTACGACGAAGGTGCGCTGAAGGCCGAGGTCGCGGCGCTGCTGGCCGAGGCCGCCGGCGAGGACGGGCTGCTGCGCGTCGTGCTCACCCGCGGGGGGCGTCGGCTGCTGCTGCTGGAGGCGCTGCCCGAGCGCCCGCCCGTGCAGACCGTCCGGACGATCACCTACGCGCCGACGCGTGTGCTCACCGACCTCAAGACGCTGTCCTACGCCGCCAACATGCTCGCGGGACGGCTCGCCAAGGAGCAGGGGGCCGACGAGGCGCTGCTGGTGACCCCGCACGGGCGCGTGCTGGAGGGCCCGACCTGGACGCTGTTCTGGGTCGCGGGCGGGCGCCTGCTGACGCCGCCGCTGAGCGACCACATCCTCACGTCGATCACGCGCGACCACGTGCTGCAGTGCTGCGACGTCGAGGAGCGCATCACGACGCTCGACGACCTCCACGGGGCCGAGGAGGCCTTCATCGCCTCCTCCGTGCGCGAGGTGATGCCGATCGCCGCGGTCGACGATCGACCGCTCCCCGCGGCGCCCGGCCCCGTCACGGCCGCCGCGGCGCAGGCGCTCTCGGCGCACGTCGCGCAGCTGCTGCGGTGAGGGTCCTCACCGTCATCGGGAACCGGCCGCAGTTCGTGAAGGCGGCGGCGGTCTCCGGGCGCCTGCGCGAGGTCGGCACCGAGGTCATGGTCCACACGGGCCAGCACTACGACGACGACATGTCGCGGGTGTTCTTCGACGAGCTCGGCCTGCCGCGGCCCGAGCACCGGCTCGACCTCGGCGGGGGGTCCAACACGGTGCAGACCGCGCGCATGCTCGAGGCGGTCGCCGGGCTGCTGGCCACGGAGTCCCCGGACGTGGTGCTCGTCTACGGGGACACCAACTCGACGCTCGCGGGCGCGCTCGCCGCGGCGCAGGCGCGCGTCCCGGTCGCACACGTCGAGGCGGGCATGCGCTCCTTCGACCGCTCGATGCCGGAGGAGCTCAACCGCGTGCTCACCGACCACTGCTCCGACCTGCTGCTCGTCTCCGCTCAGGCCCCCGCCGACCAGCTCGCGGCCGAGCACGTCGCCGGGAGGGTCGTCGTCGTGGGGGACGTGATGGTCGACGTCGCGCAGCTGATCGCGCCGCGAGCGCGGGAGCGCACGGACGTGCTCGGCCAGCTCGGCGTCGCCGCGGGCGACTACGCGCTGGTGACCGCCCACCGCGCGGGCAACGTCGATGACCCGGTACGGCTGCGCCGCCTGGTCGACCTGCTGCTCGCGGTCCCCATGCCGGTCGTGCTGCCGGTCCACCCGCGCCTCGGCGCGCGCCTGCGCGAGACGGGGCTCGCCGACCGGCTGGAGGCCGCCGCGCACGTCCGCCTCGCACCACCGCTCGGCTACGTGGAGTTCACCGCCCTGCTGCTCCATGCGGCGCGCGTGCTGACCGACTCGGGCGGCGTGCAGAAGGAGGCCTACCTCGCCGGCGTCCCGTGCGTGACGCTGCGCGACACGACGGAGTGGCGCGAGACCGTCGACGCCGGCTGGAACACCCTGGTCGACCTCGACGCCCCCGCGGCCCTGGCGGCGCTGGCTCGCCCGGCACCGGAGGTGCGCCCGCAGCTCTACGGCGACGGGCGCGCGGGTGCCCGCGTCGTCGAGGCGCTCGTAGGATGGGCCGCATGATGCGCGTCGCCGTCGCAGGCCTCGGCTACTGGGGCCCGAACCTCGCGCGCAACTTCGGCGCGCTGCCCGGCTGCGAGCTCGTCTGGCTCTGCGACGCGTCCCCGGACACGCTCGAGCGCGTCGGCGGGCAGCACCCCGGCGCCGGCCGCACGGGGGACCTGGACGAGGTCCTGGCCGACGACACCGTCGACGCCGTCGTCCTCGCCACCCCCGTGCCGAGCCACGGCGCGCTCGCGGTCAAGGTCCTCGACGCGGGCAAGCACTGCTTCGTCGAGAAGCCGCTGGCGCTGACCGTCGCCGAGGCGGAGGCCGCCGTCGCCGCGGGTGAGCGCGCGGGCAAGGTCCTGATGGTCGGCCACCTGCTCGAGTACCACCCTGCCGTCTCGACGCTGAAGTCGATCACGGACTCGGGCGACCTCGGGGACATCCACTACGTCTACTCGCACCGGTTGAACCTCGGCAAGCTGCGCGCCGACGAGAACGCGCTGTGGTCGCTCGGCGCCCACGACGTCTCCGTCCTGCTCCATCTGCTCGACGGGGAGGAGCCCTCCGAGGTCCAGGCGCGCGGCGAGGCGTACATGCGCCCCGGCGTGGAGGACGTCGTCTTCGCCTTCCTGCGCTTCCCCTCCGGCCGCGCCGGCCACCTGCACCTGTCGTGGCTGGACCCGCACAAGGCGCGCCGGTTCACCGTCGTCGGCTCCAAGAAGATGGCGACCTTCGACGACATGGACCTCGAGCGCAAGATCACCGTCTACGACAAGGGCTTCGACGAGGACGCGGGCTCCTACGGCGAGTACATCACCCGCTCGGGGGAGATCTACAGCCCGCGCGTCCCCAACGCCGAACCGCTGCGCCTGGAGTGCCAGCACTTCGTCGACGCGTGCACCAACGGGACCGTCCCCCGCTCGGACGGGCACAGCGGCCTGCGGGTCGTGCGGGTGCTCGAGCAGGCCCAGCAGGCGCTCGACGCGTCCCGCCGTGCAGCTGTCTGACCGCGCGCCGGGGCTCGCCCTCGGCGACGACGTCCTCCTGCCGGACTCGGTGACGATCGGCGCGCACGTGGTCATCCACGCCGGCACGCGGATCGGCGAGGGCGTCACGATCCAGGACGGCGCGGTGCTCGGCAAGGGCGCGAAGCTGTCTCCGACCTCGACCGCGTCGCGCGACGCGCCGCCACCGCTGGTGGTCGGCGAGGGGGCGACGATCTGCGCCCAGGCCGTGGTGTTCGCCGGCGCGACGCTGGCGCCAGGGGCGATCATCGGGGATCAGGCGTTCGTGCGCGAGCGCGCGGTGATCGGGGAGCGGACGGTGATCGGCCGCGGCAGCGCCGTCGACAACGACGTCACGGTCGGCGCCCGGGTGAAGGTCCAGACGCTCTGCTACCTGACGGCGTTCAGCGTCGTCGAGGACGACGTCTTCTTCGGGCCCGGCGCCAGCACGACCAACGACGACACGATGGGCCGCCACGGCCCGGAGTACGCGCTGCGCGGCGCGACCCTGCGGCGCGCGTGCCGCATCGGCGGCAGCGCCGTCATCTGTCCCGGCGTCGAGGTCGGTGAGGAGGCCTTCGTGGCCGCCGGCGCCGTGCTGACCACCGACGTCCCGCCCGCCGCCGTCGTGATGGGCGTCCCGGGCCGCGTCATCCGGTCGGTGCCTGACGGGGACCGGCTGGAGCGGTGGCGCTGAGACGTCCGAGCGGGACCGAGACGCTCGGGGGCGCCGCCATCGGGTTCACGCTCGGCGCGACGGTGCTCGAGTGGCTCCACGTCTGGCGCCGCGGCACGGCCCCGTTCCCCGTCGACTCCGAGCACGTCCTGGAGGCGGGCGCAGAGGCGGCCCGGGAGACCGTCGAGGTCGCCCGCGCGGGGTACCTGACCGGGTCCGAGCGCGAGAACGCGACGCTGAACCTGCTGCTGTCCTACGCCGCGACGGCGGGGCTGGCGCGCCTCTCCACGCACGCGATCCGACGTCACGGGACGATCGGGCCCCTGCGCAACCGCAAGATCGCCGGCCGCCACATCCACCACTTCGTGCCGGGGATCGTGCTGGCCTTCGCCAGCGGCGCCGCGTCGATCATCTCGCGCAACGAGCACCTCGACGTCTACCTCGCCGTCCCGTTCGGCGCCGGCATGGCCCTCACGCTCGATGAGGCGGCGCTGCTCGTCGACCTCAAGGACGTCTACTGGTCCGAGCGCGGGATCCTGTCCGTGCAGCTGACCCTCGGGACGATGGCCGGGCTGGGCGCCCTCGCGGTCGGCCTGCGCGTGCTCAAGCGCGGCGAGGCCGAGGTGCTGCTGGAGGAGGCGCCGCCCGAGGTCGCTACGCCGTCGCCGTGAGCGCGACGGCGCTCTGGCGGCCCGCGTCGGTCCAGATGACCTGGTCGCGGCCGGGTCCGACGCCCACGATGGCGATCGGGACGCCGAGGAAGTCGGCGATGTAGGCGAGGTAGTCGCGCGCCGTGGCCGGCAGCTCGTCCTCGGACGTGCACTCCGTGATGTCCTCGTCCCAGCCGGGCAGCGTCTCGTACTCGCCCGTGACCTGGTGCAGCACCGACTGGTGGTAGGGGAACTCGCTCCACTGGCGCTCGTTGCCGCGGTAGCCCGTGCAGACCTGCAGCGGCCCGAGGCCCGACAGCACGTCGAGCTTGGTGATGGCGAGATGGGTGAGCGAGTTCAGGCGCACGGCGTACTTGAGCGCGACGAGGTCGAGCCAGCCGACCCGGCGGGCGCGCCCGGTGGTCGTCCCGTACTCGCCGCCGTTCGACCGCATCGTGTCGCCGAGCTCGTCGTCGAGCTCCGTCGGGAACGGGCCGGCGCCGACGCGCGTCGTGTAGGCCTTCGTCACGCCCCAGATCTCGTGCAGGTCGCGCGGGCCGGCGCCCGTGCCCGCGCTCGCGGCGCCCGCGACCGGGTTCGAGCTCGTCACGAAGGGATACGTGCCGTGATCGATGTCGAGCAGCGTGCCCTGCGCGCCCTCGAAGAGGATGTTCTGGCCGTTGTCGAGGCAGTCCCACACGAGGCGCGGCGTGTCGGCGATGTACTGCTCCAGGGCGTGGCCGTAGGAGAGGTACTGCTCGGTCATCGTCTGCAGGTCCAGCTCGGGCGAGCGGGCGAAGGGGCGCAGCGAGAGCCGCTTGGGCTCCATCGCGGCCATGATCTTCTTCTTGAGGATCTTCTCGTCGAGCAGGTCCTGGACGCGGATGCCGAGGCGCGAGGCCTTGTCGGCGTAGCAGGGGCCGATGCCGCGGCGCGTGGTGCCGATCTGGTTGGAGCCCAGACGCGTCTCGCCCGCCGTGTCGAGCAGCAGGTGGTACGGCATGATCAGGTGGGCGTTGGAGGACACCTTGAGGCCGGTGAGGTCCACGCCCCGGGCCTTGAGCCCGTTGATCTCCTCCGTCAGCACCGCCGGGTCGACGACGACGCCGTTGCCGATCGCGCACTTCTTGCCCGGGTACAGGATCCCGGACGGGATCAGGTGGAACTTCCACACCTCGTCGCCGCGGACGATCGTGTGGCCGGCGTTGTTGCCGCCCTGGAAGCGGATGACGAGGTCGACCTGCTCCGCGAGCAGATCGGTGATCTTGCCCTTGCCCTCATCGCCCCACTGGGCGCCGATGATCACGATGCCGGCCATGTCGGGGGGAGTCTATGTGGGGCGGGAGGGCCACGTCACCGCGGAGCCCTGGTCGCCGTAGCGGGCCGGGGGCTCCCAGCGGTCGACGAGCACCGGCTCGTCGGCGTCCAGCTTCGCGCGGCGCTGGTCGTCGCCGAACAGCGCCAGCGGGTCGCCGCACATCTCCATCAGCCGGCTCGCCGTGCGCTCGCCGATCTGCTCGCCCAGCTGCGTCGGGTCGAGGTTGGTGGTGAAGACGATCGACTTGCCGTCCTCGTAGCGCGTGTTGATGATCGCGTAGAGCTGCTCGAGCACCCAGTCGCTCGAGTTCTCCGCGCCGACGTCGTCGATGTGCAGCAGGTCGACCGCGGTCAGGGCATCGAGGATCTCGAGGTAGGAGAGGCGCGCGTCGTCGTCGTAGCCGCTGCGCAGGACCCACAGCAGATGCGGCAGCGAGTAGATCGCCACGCTGCGGCCGCGCTCGAGGGCGGCGAGCGAGATGATCATGGCCAGGGTGGTCTTGCCCGTCCCGATGTCGCCGGTCAGCCACAGGCCGCGCCCGGCGTCGAGGTGCTCGTCGAGACGGCGCGTGAAGCGGCGCACCTCCGCGACGACCGTCTGGTCCATCGACGGCACGGGCTCGCGGTCGAAGCCGACGCCCTGGTAGATGCGCGGGACGCGGGCCTTGAGCTTCTTCGCCTTCGCCGCGGCGATGCGGGCCGGCCGGCAGCGGCACTCCCGCGTGGTGAAGGCCTCGTGGTCGGTGACGAAGCCCGAGCCGTCGCACTCCTGCAGCGGGCACGGCTCGTTGGCCGAGCGCATGACCCTCATCCGCCGTAGCGCTCCGTGTCGCGCACGCCGGGCATGAAGCGCGGGTACTCGTGCTGGAAGACCAGCGGGACCGTTCCCAGGCCGCCGTTGCGGTGCTTGGAGATCATCAGCTCGGCCTCGCCCTGGCGCTCGGAGTCGTCCTCGTAGTAGTCCTCGCGGTAGACGAACATGACGAGGTCGGCGTCCTGCTCGATCTGACCGGAGGAGCGCAGGTCCGACAGCATCGGGCGCTTGTCGTGGCGCTGCTCGACCGCACGGGAGAGCTGGGAGAGCGCCACCACCGGCACCTGGAGCTCGCGGGCGAGCGTCTTGAGCCCCTTGGAGATCTCGCCGATCTGCTCCACCACGGAGTCCGACCGCGAGTCCGCCCGCATCAGCTGCAGGTAGTCGATCACGATCAGGCCCAGGTTGCCGTCGTTCTGCTGCGCCAGGCGGCGCGACTTCGCGCGGATGTCGAGCACGGAGAGGTCGGACGAGTCGTCGATCCACAGCGGCGCCTGGCTGAGCGCCTTCAGCGCGCCGGTGACCTTCGGCCAGGCGACCTTGCCGCGCCGCAGGTCGTTGCCCTTGATCGAGCCCTGCGACGCGATGAAGCGCTGCGCGAGCTCGGACTCGCCCATCTCGAGGCTGAACATGACCGACGGCCGGTTGAAGCGCACGGCGGCGTTCTCGAGGAAGTTGGCCGCGAGGGAGCTCTTGCCCATCGACGGGCGCGCGGCGAGGATGATCAGGTTGCCCGGCTGGAAGCCGCCGGTGATCTCGTCGAGGTCGTCGAAGCCCGACGGCGTGCCGGTGACCGACTTGCCGGCCTCCGCCAGGGCGGCGAGCTTCTCGATCTCGGTGTCGAGGACCTCGGCGATGACGCGGAAGTCCTTGCGCCGGTCGTCGTGGCCGATGTCGAGGATCGAGCGCTCGGCCTGGTCGAGCAGCTCGCGCGGGTTGCCGGCGCGCTCGTGGACCTCCTGCTGGATCCGGTAGGTCGCGTTGAGCAGCCCGCGCACCAGCGCGGTCTCCTTGACGATCTTGCCGTACTGGCCCGCGTTGCCGACGACGGGCGGGGCGGCCGCGAGCGCCTCGACGGCGGCGGCACCGCCGGCGGACTCGAGCTGGCCGGTCTCCTTGAGCTTCTCGGTGACGGTGAGCTTGTCGACCGGCTCGCCCTGCTCGTAGAGGAGCAGCATCGCCTGGTAGACCGCGGCGTGCTGGGGCCGGTAGAAGTCCTCCGGGACGAGGGAGATCTCGATCCGCAGCGCGTACAGGACGTTGTCGTTGAGCAGCACGGCGCCGAGGACCGACTGCTCGGCCTCGATGCTCTGGGGCGGCAGGAGGCCGCCGGGGGCGCTCGAGGGCGGCGGTCCGCCGTTGCCGTTCCCGTATGGACGCTCCGTGGTGCTCATGGGGGAAGCCGAGGCTAGGTCCCGGGCCGGATGGCGTGGGCCGGATGTTGCGGCCTTGCCGCAAAGAGGGGAGAGTTGTCACGCATGCGCGTGGTTGAGCTGTGGCGGTACCCCGTGAAGTCGCTGGGCGGCGAGCGCCTGGACGTCGCGCAGCTCGGCCCGCGGGGCGTCCACGCCGACCGGCTGTGGGCCGTGCGCGACGTCGAGCGCCGGGAGACGACGACGGGGCGCCGCATCGGCGCGCTGCTGCGGTGCAGCGCCCGGTACGGGGTGCCGGGGGGCGAGGCGACCGGTCCAGGGACCGACGCCGGACCGGGCTGCGCGCCCCCGGTGGTGATCACGTTCCCCGACGGGTCCGAGGCCGGCAGCGGCGACCCGGAGGTCCATGCGCGCCTGTCCGCGCTCGTCGGCCGCAGCGTCGAGCTCGTCCCGCTGCCGGCGGTGGGCGACACCGGCCTGCACCGTGCCCGGCTGCAGACGCCGGCGACGCTGCGGCGCGACCTCGGGATCCCCGACGGGGAGCGGCTGCCCAACGCGACGGTCGTCCCGTTGCGCAAGCTCGCAGGGCTCGTGCGCTGGACCACCCCGCCGGGGACGTTCTTCGACCTCTACCCCCTCCACGTCCTGACGGTCGAGGCGCTCGCGGCGATGGCTGCGCGAGCGCCGGGCACCGACTTCGACGTGCGGCGCTTCCGGCCCAACGTCGTGGTGGAGGGCGCCGGGACCGACGACGAGGCCGTCCCCGAGTTCGCCTGGGCCGGCGGGCTGCTGGCCACCGCTGCGGGCGCGACCATCCGCGTGGCGGTCCCGACCATCCGCTGCGTCGTGCCGACCCGCGAGCAGCCGGGTCTCGCGAAGGACCCGCAGGTCATGCGTACCGTCGCGGCGCAGACGGGCCGCTTCCTCGGCGTCTACGCCGACGTGGAGCGCGGCGGGTCGATCGCCGTCGGCGACGAGCTGGAGCTGCGGATGCCGGCGCCCCCGAGCCGGGCCCGCCGTGCCGCCCGGGCCGCGGGCGTCCGCGCCGTGGGCGCGGTGCAGCGGCTCGTGCCGGGCGGCTGACCGAGCGGGGCAGGGGCAGCGCCGACGCAGCGCCGACGCCACGGCTCCGACGCCACGGCTCCAAACGCCACGGCTCCGACCCCCGGGGTGGCGGAGGTTGATGGGATCAGGTGCGGTCAACCTCCGCCACCCCCTGCCGCCAGCGCCGCCAGCGCCGCCAGCGCCGCCAGCGCTCCGTCGCCCCCCGCCGCCGGACGACCGCGCCGTTGCCGCCCCCGACCACCCCAGAACGACGAAGCGGCGCCAGACCCGAGGGGCCAGGCGCCGCGACCAACCAGTGGAGCTACTTGAGCTCGGAGACGATCGTCTTGACCGTCGCGGTGACGCCCGGGGCGACCTCGACGGTGACGTTGTGCGTGCCGACCGACTTGATCGGGTCGGCGAGATGGATGTGCCGGCGGTCGATCTGCAGGCCACGGGCGGCCTTGATCGCGTCGGCGATGTCCTCGGTGGTCACCGAGCCGAACAGGCGGCCGTCGCCACCCGCCTGGTGGGTGATGGTGAGCACGGTCTTGTTCAGGATCGCGGCGTTGTCCTGCGCCTTCTGGGCCTGGTCGGCCTGAGCCTGCTCGGCCTTGGCGGCGAGGCGCCGGGCGGCCTCGATCGAGCCGCGCGTCGCGGGCTCGGCGAGCTTGCGCGGGACGAGGAAGTTGCGCAGGTAGCCCTTCGAGACGTCGACGAGGGCGCCCTTGGTGCCCAGGTCCTCGACGTCGGACAGGAGGATGGCCTGCGGCATCAGCGGTCCCGGTCGCCGCGATCGCGGCGACCCGGGCGCTCGTCGGCGCCGGTGGACTCCGACACGTACGGCAGCAGGGCCAGCTCACGGGCGCGCTTGACGGCCGTCGAGATCTGGTTCTGGTGACGACGGCAGGCGCCCGTGATGCGACGGGACCGGATCTTGCCGCGGTCGGAGATGAACTTGCGGAGGTTGCCGATGTCCTTGTAGTCGACGAAGTCGATCTTGTCCCGGCAGTACGGGCACGGCTTGCGACGGCCGGAGCCCGGTCCTCCTCGCTTCTCTCGCCGGCGCGTCGGCCGGCTGCGCTGCTTTGCCACGGTTTGAAGCCCTCTGGTTTCGTCTCTCCGGCCCCGCGCGCAAGCGCACCGGGTGGCCGGCTCGGACGATCGAGTGTAGCGGCGGCCCGGGCTCGTCCGGGCCGCGTGCTACGTGGCCGTCAGGTGGCTAGAACGGGATGTCGTCGTCGGCGTAGCTGCCGCCGCCCTGGCCCCCGCCACCGCCACCGGACGGGGCGCCGGCCGCGGCGAAGTCGCTCGAGTCCGCCGGCACGTCCGTGCGCTGCGGGGTGAACCCGCCGCCGCTCTGGCCGCCGCCGCCGTTCTCGTCACGGCCGCCGAGGAACTGCACGGAGTCGGCGACGATCTCGACCGCCTGGCGCTTGTTGCCGTCCTTGTCGGTGAACTCGCGCCACTCGAGGCGCCCGTCCACCGCGACCGGGCGGCCGCGCGAGAGGAAGCGCGCGGAGTTCTCGCCCTGCGCGCCCCAGATCGTGACGTCGAAGTAGTTGGGCTTGTCGACCCACTGGCCCGACGCGTCCTTGCGGCGCGTGTTGGAGGCGATGCGCAGCGAGCAGACGGGCGTGCCACTCGGGGTGGCGCGCAGCTCGGGATCGCGGGTGAGGTTGCCGGTCAGGACGACGCGGTTGATGTTCGTTGCGGCCATGCGGGCGAGACTAGACCTGCGTGCGGACCGGACGCACGGGATCCTGCAAACTGGTGCAGTTTCGGCGCAGGTGGCGCGCCGAGACGGCCTCAGTCGTCGGTGAACTCGTCCTCGCCCGTCCCGGCCTCGGCCATGGCGGCCGCGCGCAGGTCGGGAGCCTCGGGCGTGCCCGGGCGCAGCTTGATCACGCGGAAGCGGTTGACGCCGTCGGTGATCTTCAGGGTGTGGCCGAGGGCCTCGAGGAGCTCGTGGTTCGGCGCGTAGAACTGGATCAGGTGGTAGTCCGCGTTCGTCTGCTTGCGGATCTCGTACGTGGTGTCCCGCACGCCCCAGTCGTGGCGTCCGACGAGCGAGCCGCCCGTGCGGTCGATCAGGGTCTCGACGTCGGCCACGATCTTGTCGCGGCGCTCCTCGTCGGCTTCCGTGTCGAGCAGGAGGGTCAGGTCGTAGATCGGCGCTTCACGAGTCATAGGCGACCGCGGAGAGTAGCAGTGGCCCGCTGCCCGCTACGAGGCGCTAGCACGCCAGTCGGACGCAGCCGGCGCGCGGCCGACGATGCCCGCGTCCTCCCCGCGCACCTTCGCGCGGATGTCCTCGACCTGCGCGTCGATCCAGTCGCCCGGGTCGCGCGACACGAGGATCTCCTTCAGCCCCGCCGCCCGCCGTCCGCGCTCGGAGGCGTCCATCGTCAGCGCCTCGTAGAGCGAGTCCGCGAGCTCCTGGACGTCGAACGGGTTGACGGTCAGGGAGAACTCGCCGAGCTCCTCGTGCGCGCCAGTGTTCTCCGACAGGATCGAGACCCCGTCACGGGAGTTGACGAGCGCCGCCTCCTTGGCCACGAGGTTCATGCCGTCGAACATCGCGTTGACCATGATCACGTCGTAGTGCTTGTAGGAGGCGACGGCCTCCTCGAGGTCGTCGCGCAGCTTGAGGTCGATCGGCATCCAGTCCGGCGTCCCGTGACGGTGGTTGACGACCGCCACGAGGGCCTCGATGCGCTCGAGGTACTCCGCGTACTCCGGCACGTCGGTCCGCGACGGCATCAGCTGCGCGGTGAAGGTGATCCGCTCGGCGAACTCCGGGTGCTGCTCGAGGAAGATGTCGAAGGCCGTGAACCCGCGCAGGACGTTCTTGGAGAGGTCCGCGCGGTCGACGCGCAGGATCGAGTAGTCGCGCCGGCGGGCCAGCAGCCGCTCCTCGAACGCGCGCACCCGCTCGCGCTCGGCGAGCTTGCGGGTGGCCTCGTGGTCGATCGGCAGCGGGTAGACGCGCACCCACACCTCGCGGTCGCCGACCCGCACCACGCCGCGCTCCATGTCGACCTCGAGACCGAGCAGGTCGACGCAGCACTGGAGGAAGTTGCGCCGGTACTGGCGGGTGTGGAAGCCGACGATGTCGTTGGCCAGGATGCCGCGGTAGATCTCGTCGCGGATCGCCGTGGGCAGGACCTTCCAGGCGTCCGACTGCGTCCACGGGATGTGGATGAAGTGATGCAGGAACACGTCCGGCCGGGCCTCGCGGACCATCGCCGGCAGGGTGTAGAAGTGGTAGTCGTGGACCATCACGACGGGGGCCTCGTCGCCCTCGATCTCGTCCAGCACGGCGGCCGCGAGGTCGCGGTTGACCACCTGGTAGCCGTCGTAGAAGGCCTCGACCTCGTGCCCGCGGACGTCCGGCGCGTTGGACTGGTCCCACAGGTAGTGCTGGACGAACCACAGCATCGGGTTCGCGAAGATGGAGTAGAAGCGCTCGTAGGCCTCCTCCTCGGAGGGGACGAGGCGCACGTCGTAGGTGCCGCCGTCGGGCGTGGAGACCTCCGTGGCCTCCCCGCCGACCTCCTCGACGTGGCGGCGGTCGCCCTCCGTCATGGTGGAGGCGATCCACGTCGCCCTGCGGTGGGTCGCGAGCCCCGTGAGGGCGGTCACCAGGCCGCCCGTCCCCCGCTTGACGGACCCGTCGTCCTGATAGGTGACTGGTCCGCGGTTCGAGACGAGGACGAGGGGGGCCGCGTCTTGGGAAGGCGTCATCGACGCAGGACGCTACCCACCGGACGGCGGCGCAAGCGGACGGCTGGTCACCTCGACGGTCGTCGTCCGCTTGTCCTTGCCGCGGTAGAAGACGACCGGGACCTCGTCCCCCGGCGCGTACGGCGCGATCGCGGCCGACAGGTCCGACGAGCTCTCGATCTTCGTGGTCCCCACCTGGACGATCACGTCGCCGCCGGGGTTGAACGTCGTGGCCTGGAACTCGACCTTGTCCTTGCCGCCGCCGCGCAGCCCGGCCCTGGCGCCCGGGGTGCCGGGGGTGACGGTCTGCAGCCACGCGCCCTGCTCGACGGCCAGGCCGAACTTGCGCGCGGCCTGCGGATAGACGCTCGAGGAGCTCACGCCGAGGTAGGCGTAGTCGACCTTCCCCTGCTTGCGCAGCGCGCTGATCGAGCGCGCTGCGAGGTCGATCGGGACGGCGAACCCGACGCCCTCGCCGCCGCCGGAGTTCGTCTTGATCTGCTGGTTGAGGCCGATGACCTCGCCCTTGGCGTTGACGAGCGGCCCGCCGGAGTTGCCGGGGTTGATCGCCGCGTCCGTCTGGATCGCGCCGGCGATCGAGAACGACGTCAGCGACTGGATGTCACGGTCGACGGCGCTCACGACGCCCACCGACAGCGACTGCTCCTCGCCGAACGGGGAGCCCATGGCCGCGACGGGCGAGCCGACGGGGACGGAGTCGGAGTCGCCGAGCGGGAGCGGGTCGAGGTCGAGGCCCTTCGGGTCGAGCTTGAGCAGCGCGACGTCGGCGTCGGGGTCGAAGCCGCGCACGTCGGCGGCGACGCGGTTGCCGTCGCCGAACTGGACGAAGACCTGCCGGGCGGCCTTGATGTCCTTCCCCTCCCCCTGCGTGACGACGTGCGCGTTCGTCGCGATCTCGCCGCGCTCGTTGAGGACGAAGCCCGAGCCGATGCCGCCGCCACCCTGGCCCCCGCTGTCGCCGCCGCCCTGCAGGAGCTGGTCCAGGCCGCCGGAGCCGAACAGGGAGATGACCGTGACGACGCCCTGCGCCTCCTTGGCGTAGATGGCCGCGGGGTCGAAGCCGTCGCGCCCGAGGCCGCGCACGACGTCGTCGGCGCTCGCGGCGCGGGTGGGCTCCGCCGTCGGGGACGGGACGGCGGCGGCGGGCTTGGGCTCCGAGGAGCCGCCGCAGCCGGCGACGGCGATCAGGGCGGCGGCGAACCCGCCGGCGAGCACGCGGTTGGCCGTCATGCGGGCAGCTCCAGGCTGAAGCGGGTGGTTCCGGGACGCGACCACGCGCGCAGCTCGCCGCCCATGCGCCCGGCGAGCTCGTGGGCGATCGCCAGGCCGAGGCCCGCTCCCTGCGCGTCGGCGTTGGAGGTGAAGAAGGGCTGGAAGATCTGCGGCATGGTGTCCCGGTGGATGCCCGGCCCCGCATCGACGACGTGGAGCTTCGCGGTCGCGCCGTCACGTTCGGCGCCGAGGGTGATCGGGGTGCCGTCCGGCGTGTGGACCAGGGCGTTGTCGAGGAGGATACGGAGCACCTGTGCTACCCGCTCCGGGTCGCAGTCCACCTCCACGGGGTCCTCTGGCACGCGGACGGTCACGCTCGAGCCGTGCAGGGTGGCGCGCGGCGCGAGCTCGGCGCCCACCTCCCGGGCCAGCACCCCCAGGTCCGTCGGCTCGGGATGGAGCTCGAGCGCGCCCGCGTCCATGCGCGAGAGGTCCAGCAGCTCGCCGGCCAGCGTCGTGAGCCGCGCGACCTGCTCGCGGACCTGCTGCAGGAACGCGCGGCGGGTCTCCTCGTCGAGCTCCTCGTCGGCGAGCAGCTCGAGGAAGCCGCCGATGGAGAAGATCGGCGTGCGCAGCTCGTGGGAGGCGGTCGCGATGAACTGCGTGCGGGCGGACTGCAGGCCCGCGAGCTGCTGCTGCATGTCGGCGAAGGCCGCGGCGAGACGGCCGAGCTCGTCCGGTGAGGCGTCGCGGATGCGGGAGGAGAAGTCGCCGGAGGCCACCCGCCGCGCGACCCGCTCCAGGCGCTGGGCGCGGAGGGAGACCCCGCGGGCGACGAGCGCGCCGGCGGCCGCGGCGACGATGAGGGCGACCATGCCCCACAGGAGCATCCGCCGCTGGATCAGCGCGACGTTGGCGTCCACGGCGCCGAGGTCGTCCGTGAAGACCGCGACGCGCGCGGGCGCGCCCTCGCGCAGCAGCGGGATGGCGACCTCCGCGATGCGGCCCGCCTGCGTCGGCTCGGTGCCCGACGCGAGCTCCCCCGATCGCCCCGCGGCCTCCGCGAACGTGAGGTCCTCGCCCGGCGGGTCCGCGCCCGGCTGGGAGTCGACGTTGACCGACAGACCCTGGCCCTGGGTGCCGGAGGCGACGTCGAGCAGCGTCACCCGCGCGCCGGCGCGGGCTGCGGCGCGCTCCACGCGGGCCCGGACGGCCGGCTGGGGCAGGTCGCTCATGACCCCGGCCGCCAGCGGCGGGACCTGCGGCTTGGCCCGCTCGGCCAGCGAGTCGACCGCCTGATCGCGCAGCTGGCCCTCCAGCTGCGGGACGACGGCGAGGTAGACCACGCCGATCGCCCCGGCGACGATGGCCGCGAACAGGAGCGTCAGGCGGATGCGCAGCGAGCGCGGGCGCACGGCCGGACCGGTCCTCAGTCCACGTCGCGGAACCGGTAGCCGACCCCGCGCACCGTGAACAGGTACTCCGGGTCCTTGGCGTCCGTCTCGAGCTTCTCCCGCAGGTGGCGGATGTGCACGTCGATCGTGCGCGGGTCGCGGTAGGCGGAGTCGCCCCACACGCGGGTGAGGATCATGTCGCGGGTGAACACGCGGCCCGGGCTGCGGGCGAGGGTCGTGAGGATCTCGAACTCGACGAAGGTGACCGTCACCGGCTCGCCACGCACCTCCACGGTGCGCTTGACGGGATCGATGCGCAGGTCCAGCGTGGCGACGGGATCGGGGTCGGCGGGGTCGGTCCGGGCAAGGGCGGAGCGGCGCAGCGCGGCCTTCACGCGGGAGCGGAACTCGCGCACGGAGAAGGGCTTGGTGATGTAGTCGTCGGCGCCGAGCTCGAGGCCGAGGACCTTGTCGCCCTCGTCCGAGCGGGCCGTGAGCATGATGATCGGCACGGTCTTGCCCGCCCCGGACTGGGCGCGCAGGCGGCGGCAGACCTCGAGGCCGTCCATCTTCGGGAGCATGAGGTCGAGCACGACGAGGTCGAAGCTCGAGTCGGCGAAGCGGCCGAGCGCCTCGCGGCCGTCGGCGACCGTGACGACCTCGTAGCCGTCGCGCTGGAGCGGGAACGAGAGCAGCGTCTGGATCGGCTGCTCGTCGTCGACGAGGAGGATGCGAGGCGGTCGGTCGGTCACCGTGGGCCGGAGCGTACGCCGCGCGCGTCATCATGGGGGGCGATGCTGGACCACCGCGTCTACCGGGTGGCGTTCATCCCGGCCCTGGTGGCCCTGTTCGTCGCCGCCTTCTCGCTGACCGATCGCCCCTCCCCGCGCACGACGCGGTTGGCGCCGCTCGCCTTCGACCCCGTGCGGGCCTTCGGGGTCGGCGACGACCCGGCGCGCAACTCGCTGCGCGAGCTCGCCGCGGCGTTCCCGAACCGCCGTGCCGGCTCGCGCGGGGACCGCCGCCTGGCCGACCGCGTGGCGCGCGCCTTCCGCGCCTCCGGCTTCGCGCAGGATTCGGTGCGCCGCCAGGGCTTCGAGGCCGACACGGTCGACGGCCGCCGCGACATCGAGACCGTCACCGCCGTGCGTCAGGGGCTGTCGACGCGCTCGATCGTGGTGCTCGCCCACCGCGACGCGCTCGCCGGTCCCGCCGTGGCCGAGCTGTCGGGGACGGCGCTGCTGCTCGAGCTCGCGCGCCTGTTCGCCGGGCGCGACCTCAACAAGACGATCGTCCTCTCCTCCGTCTCCGGCGGGACGGGGGGGTTCGCGGGCGCGCGGGAGGCGGCCGAGGCCGCGCCCGGGCCCGTGGACGGCGTGTTCGTGCTCGGCGACGTGGCGTCTTCGGCACTGACCCGGCCGTTCGTGCTGCCGTGGGCCAACGGCGCCGAGCGGGCTCCGCTCGGGTTGGAGCGCACCGTGCAGAGCGCCCTGCGCCGGGAGCTGCGCACCGATCCGGGTGGTGCCCGCGCGCCCGCCCAGCTGCTGCGCCGCGCCCTGCCCCTGACGCTCGGCGAGCAGGGCGTCGTCGGTGCCGCGGGCCTGAAGGCCGTCCTGATCTCCGCCTCCTCGGAGGGGCGGCCGCAGCCGGACGCGCCCGTCTCCCGCGTCCGCTTCGAGCAGTTCGGCCGCGGCGTGCTGCGGGCCCTGACCGCCACGCTGGAGACCGGGCGCACCCCGCGGGCGGGACCGGCCTTCACCGGCGGCTCGGGGATCGTCACCATGCGCCGGCTCGTGCCCGACTGGGCCTTCCGCCTGCTCGTCGGGACCCTCATCCTCCCCGCGCTGATCGTCGCGATCGACGCGTTCTTCCGCGTGCGCCGCCGGGGCCTGCCGATGGGCCGCTGGAGCCTCTGGGTCGGCGCGCTGCTCGTCCCCGTCCTCGCCGCGTGGGGCTGGTCGCGCCTGATCGACCTGACGACGCTCGTGCCCGCGCTGCCCGCCCCCACCGCCGGTGGCGCGGTCCCGCTGCAGGCGGCCGGCCTCGCCGCCATGGTGACCACCGCGCTCGTGTTCGCCGGTGCGGCCTGGTGGGCGGCGGTGCAGCTGCGCCGGGGCGGCGCGATGCGCGAGGTCGGCACGGGCGGCGCGGCCGCTGCGTCGAGCGCGATGCTGGCGCTCACGACCGGCGCCGTGTGGCTCTGGGACCCGTACGCTGGCCTGGTGCTCGTGCCCGCCACCCACGTGTGGCTGCTCGTGGCGGCGCCGGAGAGCCGGTTGCGCGGGCGGCCCGCCGTTCCCGTCGCCCTGCTCGGCCTCATCGGCCCGCTGCTGATCGTGCTGGGCTACGTCGGCGTGTGGTCGCTCGGCCCGGTCGAGGCGCTCTGGACGGCCTGGGGGCTGATGGCCGGCGGCGTGCTCGGCCCGGCCACGATGGTCGTCCTCGCGGTGCTGTTCGCCGCCTTCGTGACCACGCTCATCGTCGTGTGGCAGCGCGGCCGGACCGACCGGCCGCTCCCGCCCGAGCGCCTGCGCACGCGCGGGCCGACGAGCTACGCGGGCCCCGGCTCGCTCGGCGGCACGGAGTCCGCCCTGCGGCGGTGAGCACGACGGAGGACTCGGGGCTGCCGCAGCAGCTGCTCCCGCGCCAGGAGGCGCCGGACGGGGCGCCGCCGCCGCGCACGCCGAGCGTGGCGCGCCGGACCGCGCGGGCCCTCTCGAGCGTCCTGATCGTCGCCGGCCTGCTCCTGCTCGCCGACGCGGGGCTGACCGTCACCTGGCAGGAGCCGCTCTCGGCGGTCTACGCCAAGACGCAGCAGGGCGGCCTCCAGTCGGACTTCGAGGCGCTGCAGCGCACGGCGCCGACCGCCGTCGAGAAGCGGGCGCTGGCGGCGCTGCCGAGCCCGCGCGCGCGGATCGCCTTCGCGGCCCGCGCCCTGAACCGCAAGGTCTCCGACGGGGACGCGATCGGGCGCATCAAGATCCCCAGGATCGGGGTCTCGCACGTGATCATCGCCGGCACCGGCACCCAGGACCTGCGCAAGGGGCCGGGCCACTACCCGTCCACCCCGATGCCGGGGGCGCCCGGGACGGTCGGGATCGCCGGGCACCGCACGACCTACGGCGCGCCGTTTCGCGAGGTCGACAAGCTCAAGCGGGGCGACCGCATCACGGTGCAGATGCCGTACGCGACGATCACCTACCGCGTCGAGCGCCTGCGCATCGTCCCGCCGTCCGCGACGTGGGTCGTGGATCGACGTTCGTACGACCGGCTCGTGCTCACCGCCTGCCACCCGCTGTACAGCGCGGCACAGCGGATCGTGGTGTTCGCCCGCCGTGTACGCGAGACCCCCGCCGGCCGGATCTCCTGAGATGCGCAAACGGGGTCTTCACCCGATCATCATGTGTCGAGGCCGAGCCGATCAGCTTCGCGTGACCATCGCAGCCCACCGATACCAGGCCATGGATGGCCGGTCGGACGCTCGTGACGGGCGGTTTCCGCGGCCGTCGCAGACCTCAGAACCCATGAACCCAAGGACGGGACACGTGCAGACGCTTCGCATCGAGGTGGACAAGACCCTGTACCAGGTCGACGCCGACCAGGTGGCCGACGCCATCCTCAAGCGGCTGCTGGACGGCCGGTCGATCAAGTAGGCGACGGGCGGGCCGGCACCGTCAGCGATGCTCGAAGCCGCGCCAGTCGGCGGCTGAGGCGTCGCCCACCAGGTCGAGGCCGGCGGGGCCCTCCTCGACCGTGCCGATCCACCGCAGCCCAGCCGCCTCCGCGGCCCGCACGGCGTGCTCGGGCACGCAGGCCAGCAGCTCGAAGTCCTCGCCGCCCGTGACGGCCAGCCGCCGCGGATCGACGCCGACCGCGGCGGCGACGGTCGCGACGCCGTCGGCGACCGGCACCGCCTCGAGGTCGACCACGAGGCGCGCGCCCGACGCCCCCGCGACATGCCGGGCGTCCGTCGCGAGCCCGTCGGAGAGGTCGATCAGCGCGTGGGCGCCCGCGCGCGCGAGCGCCTGCCCGGCCTCCAGGCGCGGGACCGGCCGGCGGTGCGCGGCGAGCAACGCCGCCGCCTCAGGGACCTGCGCAGGGTCGGCGCGCCCGTTCAGCAGCGCCAGGCCCGCGGCGGAGGCGCCGAGGGGGCCGGTGACGCCGATGCGGTCGCCCGGCCGCGCGCCGTCGCGGCCGACCAGCCCGGCGGCGGTCGCCGCCCAGCCCGTGACCGTCACCGCGATGGTCAGGGCCCTGCCCGCCGCCAGGTCGCCCCCGGCGATCGCGACGCCGCCGGCCGCCGCGACCGCCTCGGCGCCCGCGGTGAGCGCGAGCGCCGCGTCGTCGTCGAGCTCGGGCGGGAGGACGACCGCGAGGTAGGCCTCCCCGGGCGCGGCGCCCATCGCGGCGATGTCGGAGAGGGCGGCGGCCATCGCGCGCGCCCCGACGTCCTCGGGCGTCGAGGTCGCGAGGGTGAAGTGCGTCCCGTCGGTCATGACGTCGACCGAGACGGCCTGCACGCCGGCGCCGAGCGTCCGCACGACCGCGGCGTCATCACCGATCCAGCGCTGCACGCGTGCGCCGCGGGGCGTGAGCGCCGCGCGGATCGCGGCGATCAGCGCGAGCTCGCCCACGCCGCCGACGGTCTAGTTGCCGTCTTGTGGCGCGGACTCGTAGAGCGCCGGGTCATAGCCCTGGCCGCCCGTGTCGGCGCCCGTGCCGCCGCCCGTGTCGGTGCCGCCGCCGCCCGTGCCCGCCCCGGTGTCGGTGCCGGTCGCGGGGTCGGTCCCGGTGGTGGTGCCCGGGGTGGCGTCCGTCGGCGCGTCGGCGCCGGGAACCGGGGTCGCGGACGGATCGACGCTCGTGTCGCCCGACGGGCCCGTGGACTGCTTGCCCCCGGCGTAGCGGCCGAAGAAGGGCTGGGCCTTGAACGCCTCCTTGGGGGCGGAGAAGGACCCGCAGTAGCCGCCCTTGGCCTGCATCATGTAGTCGTGCCAGATCTCGGCGGGGAAGGTGCCGCCGGCGACGGGGCCGCCGTGGTACTCCGTGTACATGTGCACGGAGGCGTTGGGATAGCCGACCCACACGGCGGTGGAGAGCTTGGGCGTGTAGCCGACGAACCAGCCGTCGGAGTGCTCGTCGGTGGTGCCCGTCTTGCCGGCCGCGGGGCAGCCGATGTTCGCGGAGGTGCCCGTTCCGCCCTTCACGTTGGCCTCGAGGATCTTCGTCGCCTCGGCGGTGACGCCGTCGGAGAAGCGCCGCTCGCCGCGGGGCCGCAGCTTGGGCGGCAGCTTCTTGCCCGAGAGGACCGTGCCGTCGGCCTCCTTGATCTTGATGATCGCGCGCGGCCGGTGGTAGACGCCGCCGGAGGCGATCGTCGCGTAGGCCGTGGCCATCTCGAGCGGGGAGACGCCGTTCTCGAGCCCGCCCAGCGTCTCGGCCGGGTAGCCGTTGAGCTTGGACGTGATGCCGAGCTTCTTCGCGGTCTCGGCGACCTTGTCGGGCCCGAGGTCGAGCGCGAGCTGCGTGTAGACGGAGTTGTCGGAGCTCAAGGTCGCGCGGACGAGGTTCTCCGTGCCGCCGTAGGTGCTCGAGTAGGTCTTGACCTTGATCGGCCCGTACTGCGGGTCGTTGAAGTCCAGCGGCTTGGAGACGTAGGTCGTCGAGTTCGGGTCCACGCCGCGATCGAGCGCGGCCATCAGCGCCATCACCTTGAACGACGAGCCGGGCTGGCGGTGACCCTGGGCGGCGAGGTTGAACTTCGACTTCCCGTAGTCGGCCGAGGAGGCCATCGTCTCGATGTTGCCGTTGGCGGGGTTGACGGAGACGATCGCCGACGAGGGACCGATGCCCGCGAGCTTGCCCTGGATGGCCGCGCGCGCCTCCTGCTGCTTGTCGAGGTCCACGGTGGTGTAGACGCGCAGGCCGCCGCGCTTGACCTCGCGCCGGGGGAAGGACTCATAGAGCTTGTCCTGCACGTAGTCGAAGAAGAAGCCCTCGCGGCGCTTCTGGAAGTACGTCGACATGTCGATGTCGAGCTTGGAGTCGATCGCGTCGATCGCCTCGGCCCGCGTGATGTAGCCCTGCTTGGCCATCGCCCGCAGCACGTCGTCGCGGCGGTTCTTGGCGGCGGAGGGGGAGCGCACCGGCGAGTACTCCGACGGGGCCTGCGGGAGGCCCGCCAGCAGCGCCGACTGGCTGAGCGACAGCTCGGAGGGCGCCTTGTTGAAGTACGTCTTGGACGCGGCCCACACGCCGATCGCGGCCTGGCCGCCGTAGGTGCCGTACGGGACGTTGTTGAGGTAGGTGTTGAGGATCCAGGGCTTGGAGTGCTTGTCCTCGAGCTCCTCCGCGAGCTTGGCCTCACGGATCTTGCGCGTGTAGGTCTTCTCGTTGCCGATGTAGAGGTTGCGGATCAGCTGCTGCGTGATCGTGGACGCGCCCTCGACGTCCTTGCCCGCCTCCGCGTTGCGCACGGCGGCGCGGACGATGCCCTGGTAGTCGACGCCCGAGTGCTTGTAGAAGCGGGAGTCCTCGATCGCGACGGTGGCGTCCTTGATGTTCTGCGGGATCTGGCTGTTCGGGATCGCCTTGCGCAGCTCGTCGGCCTGGATGACGCCGAGGCGCTTGCCGTCCTTGGCGTAGACGAGCGAGAAGCCGCCCGGGTCGCGCGCCTTGAGCGAGTCGATCGGCGGCGCGGAGGCCGCGATGGAGAGGACGTAGCCGACGGCGCCGAGGCCGGCGATGGCGAGGAACGCCACGATGACGCCCGTGCCGAGCAGCAGCTTCGAACGCGGCTTGCTGCGGGAACGGCTGCGGCGTTTGCGGGCGGAGCGACTCATGGCGAAGGTCCCAGGGTAGGGATCCGCCTCTTCGACGCCGGCGGTCTGACTCCTATGGCGATGGCGGGAGCAGACCCGCCTGGGACAGGACCTGCAGGCAGCGCGCGCGCAGGTCGGCCTCGCGCGCGTTGCGCTCCGTGGCCAGCGCCGTGCCGTCGGTGACCTCGAGCCGGATGCCGGCCGGCGTCGCCTCCGCCACGAGCACGTCGCCGGCGAGCGCGCGGGTGGCCGCCCCGACGTCGGCGTCCGGGCGCAGCCACACGTCGGTGGCGACGGCGAGCGCCTCCGGGGCGAGCGAGTCGTTGCGCAGCACGGCGGAGACGACCGTGTCGTTGGGCACGACGACGCGGCGGCCGGGACCCGTGCGCAGGACGGTGTAGGAGAGCGTGACGTCCTCGACGACGCCGGCGACGTCCTCGAGCTCGACGTGGTCGCCGATCCGCAGCGGCTGGGTGACGGCGATCATCAGGCCCGCCACCACGTTGGCGAGGGTCTGGCGGGCCGCGAAGCCGACGATCGCAGCGGCGATCGCGCTCGAGGTGAGGATGGTGGTCCCGAGCGTGCGCAGGGCATCGAAGCGCGACAGGGCGATGGCGACCCCGACGCCGAGCACGACGGCGTAGACGAGCCGTTCGAGCAGCGCGATCCGCGTCCGGGCCGCCGCGCCCAGGTCCTCGCGCAGGACGGCGGCCGCCCCCTGCTTGGCGCGGCGGGCGAACAGGTGCCGCAGGATCCAGACGACCACGACGGCGACGAGGATCGCGGTGCCCGCCCCGACCCACTGGTCGGTCCTGACCGTGGCAGCATGGACGACCATGGCGCCGCAACCTACGCATGCGGGCGGCGGACCTCCGCCACCACGGGCGCTGCTGCTCGACTGCCTCGGCACCCTCGTCGCGCTCGAGCCGCCGGGGGACCACCTGCGCGTGGCGCTGCGCGAGCGCCTCGGGGTCCATGTCACCCCGGCGGCGGCCGACGCGGCGATGCGGGCCGAGATCGCCTTCTACCGCCCCCGGATGCACACGGCGTCGGACGCGGGGTCGCTCGCGCGGCTGCGGCGCGCGTGCGCGGGCGTCGTGCGCGCGGCGCTGCCGGCGCTGGCCGGGGTGGCGGAGGAGGCGGTGCTGGACGCGCTGCTGGCCGCCCTGCGCTTCCGGGCCTTCCCCGACGCCGCGCCGGCGCTGCGCCGCTGGCGGGCGGCGGGCCTGCGCCTCGTCGTCGTGTCCAACTGGGATGCGTCGCTTCCGGAGGTGCTCGAGCGCACCGGCCTCGCCCCGCTCGTGGACGGCTGGGTCGCCTCCGCCGTGGTGGGGGCCGCCAAGCCGGACCCGCGGCCGGTGCGTGCGGGGCTGCGGCTCGCGGGGGTGGCGGCGGGCGAGGCCTGGCTCGTGGGGGACACGCCGGCGGCCGACGTCGCCGGCGCCCGGGCGGCCGGGGTGCGTCCGGTCCTGATCGACCGCACCGGGTCGGCCGCTGGCGCGGACGCGGTCACGTCGCTCGACGACGTGCTGCCGTCCCTACCGTGAGCGGGGCGATGAGCGACGACACGGTGGACGCCGGCGGGCGCCTCTGGGCCCGTCCCGAGGCCCCCGACCTCTCCGAGGACGGCGAGCGGAGCCGTCCCGGGTCGTGGCCGGGCCTCGAGCCGTCGCAGTCGCGCGCCCCGGCGCGGGAGGACGCGGGCCGCACCCCGCCTGACCTGCGCGCGTGGTGGGCGGGCTTCGCAGCGATCGTGGCCGGCTACGCCGTGGCGATCCTCGGCGTCGGCATCATCGCCGCGATCGCCGGGACCGTCGAGGGCCCCGGCGTCACCATCACCGGGACCTACCTCCAGGACTTCGCGCTGTTCGGCGCCGCGTTCGTCTTCGCCCGGCTGGGCGGCTCGGCGGGCGGCCTGACCACGCTGGGATGGCGGCCGCCGGCCTCGGTGGGGAGGGCGGTCGGCGCCGCCGCGGCGGTGATGGTCGCCTTCTGGATCTTCTCCGCCGTCTACGGCCAGGCCGTCGGGCTGTCGGACGCGACGGAGGAGACCGTCGACGCGCTCGGCCTCAAGACGGGCACGGTGCGGCTCGTGGCCTCCGCGGTCCTGTTGACGCTGGTGGCGCCGATCGTCGAGGAGACGCTGTTCCGCGGGCTGCTGTTCGGCGCTCTGTGGCGCTGGAAGGGCTGGGTCTTCGGGGCCGTCGTGTCGGGCATCGTGTTCGGCGGCATCCACGCCGGCGGCGCGCCGGCGCTCGCGCTGCCCGCGCTCGCGGCGCTCGGCTTCGGCCTGGCCGTCCTCTACTGGTACACGGGGTCCCTCCTGCCGTCGATCGCGCTCCACGCGCTCAACAACGCGATCTCGCTCTCCTTCGCCGCGGACCTGGCCCCGGGGACGGCCGTGGCGGTCGTCGTCGGGATGCCGGCGCTGGCCGTGACGCTCGCCTGGGCCGTCTCCACCCGCCTGTCCGTCCCCGCGCGGGCGTAGGTTGGGGCGTCGATGGACGCCACCGCGAAGGACACCCTCGTCGCCGAGCTGCGCGAGCACGCGCTGATCGTCGGCGAGGTCACGCTGACCTCGGGCCGGACCGCCCAGTACTACGTCGACGCGAAGCGGGCGATCCTGCGTCCCGCCGGGTTCCGCGCCCTCGCCACCCTCGTGGCGGGGTTCGCCGCCGAGTGCGGCGCGACCGCCGCGGGCGGCCTGACCATGGGCGCCGACGCGCCGGCCTGCGCGGCCCTGGCGGGCGGCGCCGACCTGACCGCCTTCTTCGTGCGCAAGGAGACCAAGTCGCACGGCCTCCAGCGCCGCATCGAGGGCCCGCCGCTCGCGCCGGGCGAGCGCTGCCTGATCGTCGAGGACGTCGTCACCACCGGCGGCTCCACCCTCCAGGCGATCGAGGCGGTCCGCGACGCCGGCCACGAGGTCGTCGGCGTGGTCTCCGTGCTCGACCGCCTCGCCGGCGGCGCCGAGGCCATCCGGGCCGCGATCGACGGCGCGCCCTACCTCGCGCTCGCGACGATCGACGACGTGTACCCGGACCGCCCGGAGTAGCGGCGGGTTCGCTCGTCGGACCACCCCGTCCCGGCGGCGGCGTGGTCCGGCTCGCGAACCGTCGGGGTCCGCCTGCGGGACCACGGCTGCGGCGGGAGGGCGTGGTCAGCCTGGTGGACCGCCCTTCCCCCGCGCCTGCCGACCCGCGTACGCTTGCGCCGTCAGGCCCCGGTAGCTCAGCGGATAGAGCGACCGCCTCCTAAGCGGTAGGTCGCAGGTTCGATTCCTGCCCGGGGCGTCGCCTTGAGCGCGGCACCCGCAGCTGGACGGATGTCGTATCCCGCCCCCGCCCGCGGGTGCCGATGCGGACCGCACGATGGCCGCCACCATCAGCACGGGAGCCCTTGCCGGGGCCGTCCGCGCGCTTCGCGACGCCGTGACGCGCGACGAGATCCGCCGGATCGAGACCGCCTTCGCCGCGGCGGGCGCCCCCGCGGAGGAGATCGCGCTGCTCGCCGACGTCGCCCTCGTCGCCTCCGGACGGCTCGAGGCCCGCGAGGAGGCCCGCCGCGACGTCCTCACCGGCGTCCTCAACCGGCGCGGCTTCCAGCAGGCCGCCGAGGCGCAGCTGGCCGCCTGCCCCGGGCCGGTCGCCGTGGTCGTCACCGACGTCGACGGCCTCAAGGCCATCAACGACCGGCTCGGACACGACGCCGGCTCGCGCACCCTGCGCGCCGCCGCGACCGCGCTCGCCGACGCCTTCCCCGGCGCGGTCGTGGGCCGCATGGGCGGGGACGAGTTCGCGGCCCTGGTCCCCGACCGATCCGAGGTCGCCATGCTGGCCCGTCGGCTCGCCACGACCGTGCAGGCCGGGCGGCTCGGCGAGGCGCCGCTGCGGCTCAGCGCCGGCTTCGCCACCGGCATCGCCGTCGACGCCCGCGACCTCGACGACCTCCTGCGCGCGGCCGACGCCGACCTGTACCGCCACAGGAGCACGCGCCGCCGTCACGAGCCCCGCCATCGCCAGTCCCACGCGTCCGGCCGCCGAGCGCTGAGCCCCGCGCAACGGGCCGCGAGCTGACTTCGCCTGACGGCATGCTTGACTCCCCCGCCCGCGTGGCCGCACCCGCCCCCCTCATCGTCACCGTCCACACCGACGGCCCGCGCACCCAGGTGCGCGCCGCCGGCGAGATCGACCTGCTCACGGTCGCCGAGCTCGAGACCCCGCTCACCGCGGCCATCGAGGCCGGCGACGCGGTGCTGCTGGACCTCTCGCAGGTCGAGTTCATCGACTCCACCGGCCTGCGCCTGCTGCTGGAGAGCCGCAACCACGCGGCCCCGCCCCACGGTGGCGGCCTGGCCCTGCGCCTCGGCGGCAGGACCCACGTGCGGCGCCTGCTGGATCTCACCGGGGTCCTGCACCTCTTCGACCTCGAGGACTAGACCGCTCGGCACGCGCTCGGCGAACCCGCGGGTTCGCACATTTGGTCAAACCCCTTGACCGTGGGCTACGATGCCGCGATCCCTAAGGGGAACGTAAGGGCGGCGACCGGCTCCGGCCAGGCCGCCGCGAAGCAGCTAGGGGGAACAACTGAACGCCGCAGCACACCGTGGGGTCCCGCGCCGATGAGCACGGGCTCTGTAGATCTGCTCGTCCACGAGGGTGACGATCCCGGCGTCGCCGTCGACGCCGGCGACCGCATCGCCGCTCGTTCGCCGCTCGAGCTGTTCTGGGTGCGCCTGCGCCGCGACCGCGTCGCGATGGTCGCGCTGGGCTTCATCGTCGTCCTCGTCCTGACGGCGATCTTCGCGCCGCTGATCATCAAGCTCGTCGGCTCCGCGGGCATCAGCACCCCCGATCGAACGACCTTCGACGACTTCGGCCTCCCGACCGCGGAGCTCAAGGGGGGGCCGGGCTCCCCGCACCTCTTCGGCGTCGACCAGCTCGGCCGCGACGTCTTCGCCCGCACCCTCTTCGGAGCCCGCGCCTCGCTCGAGGTGGCGTTCATCTCCACCTCCATCGCCGTCCTCGTCGGCGTCGTGCTCGGGATGGTCTCCGGCTACTACCGCGGTGTCGTCGACGCCGTGCTGTCGCGGATCATGGACATCCAGCTCGCCTTCCCGGTGCTGCTGCTGGCCATCGGCCTCGGCGCCGCGTGCGTCCTCGGCTGCCTCGGCGGCGTGATCAAGCCGGGCCTGCCCGTGGTGATCTTCACCATCGCGATCGCCCAGTGGCCCTACATGGCCCGCATCATCCGCGGCCAGGTCCTGTCGCTGCGCGAGAAGGAGTACGTCGACGCGGCGCGCTCCCTCGGCGCCTCCGACGCGCGCATCATCTTCCGCGAGATCCTCCCGAACCTCGTCGCGCCGATCATCGTCTACTCGACGGTCCTGATCCCGACGAACATCCTGTTCGAGGCGGCCCTCTCCTTCCTCGGCGTCGGCGTCCAGCCGCCCACGCCCTCGTGGGGCGAGATGATCTCCTCCGCGACCGACATCTTCGACATCGCCTGGTGGTTCATGTTCTTCCCCGGGGTGGCGCTGCTCCTCACGGTGCTCAGCTTCAACCTGGTCGGAGACGGCCTGCAGGACGCTCTCAACCCGCGGGCCAAGAAGTGACCGGCCCGCCCACACGTAGTGAAAGGAACGACGCATTGAGCAGGTACACCCGAGGTTGGCTGATGGCCGCCCTCCTGGCCTTCGTCGCCATGGCGGCCGCAGGCTGCGGCGGCGGTTCTGACAGCGGCAGCAAGTCCTCTGGCGGCTCCACCGCCCCCGGCGGCGTCAACGCCGACGAGGGCAAGCAGGGCGGCAGCGTCACCTACCTCGCCGCGGGCGACGTCGACTACCTCGATCCGGGCCAGACGTACTACACGTTCGGCTACGCGGTCCAGATGGCGACCAACCGCACCCTCTACTCCTTCAAGCCGGGCGAGAGCGACAAGCCCGAGGCGGACCTCGCCGACGGCGAGCCGGAGATCTCGAGCGACAAGAAGACCATCACGGTCAAGATGAAGCCGGGCGTCAAGTTCGCCCCGCCGGTCAACCGCGCCGTGACGTCCAAGGACGTCAAGTACGCGATCGAGCGCGCCTTCACCACGAACGTGGCGTCGGGCTACGCGACCTCCTACTTCCCGGAGATCGAGGGCGCCCCGGCCGAGCCCGTCGACTACGGCAAGCTCAAGCCGTTCTCGGGCCTGCAGACGCCGGACGACAACACGCTGGTCATCAAGCTCACCAAGCCGGTCGCCCAGCGCGTCGCCAGCGCCCTGGTGATGCCGATCACCGTCCCGGTGCCGGAGGAGTACGCGAAGAAGTACGACCAGAAGTCCCCGTCCGCGTACGACCAGTACGTCGCGTTCTCCGGGCCCTACATGGTCAAGAACGACAGCTCCGGCAAGGTCCAGGGCGTCGGTCGTCAGCCCGGCCGCAAGATCGAGCTGGTCCGCAACCCCAACTGGGACAAGGCGACGGACTTCCGTCCGGCGTACCTGGACTCGATCACGATCGACGAGGGCAACGACGACCTCAAGGTCGCCTCGCAGCGGACGCTGAGCGGCGAGAAGCTCATCTGCTGCGACTCGGGTCAGCCGCCGATCACCATCCTGCGTCGCGCCCTCCAGCGCAACAAGGACCAGATCGCCAAGGTCCCGTCGGGTGGCACGCGCTGGATCGCGCTCAACACGACGGTCAAGCCGCTGGACAACGTCAACGTCCGCAAGGCCATCATCGCCTCCTTCGACCGCGATGCGCTCCGCGCGACCCGCGGCGGCGCGGTCGTCGGCCCGATCGCGCAGTCCTTCATCCCGCCGGGGATCCCGGGTCACGAGGAGTCCGGCGGCGAGAAGGGCTTCGACGGCGTCGACTACATGGCGAACCCGAAGGGCGACCTCGCCGTGGCCAAGAAGTACATGCTGGCCGCCAAGAAGGACGGCGTCGCCGACATCGACGACCAGGGCAAGTACACCGGCGGCGAGCTGCTGACGATCGCCACCAACGCCGACCCGGGCCTCACCACGGCCCAGACGGCGCAGTCGGAGTTCCAGAAGCTCGGCTTCAAGCTGAACTTCCGTCAGGTCCCGCAGGACACGCTGTACACGAAGTTCTGCGGCGTCCCGGCCCGCAAGGTCGCGGTCTGCCCGAACGTCGGGTGGTTCAAGGACTTCACGGATCCGGAGTCCATGCTGGAGCCGACGTTCGACGGCAAGGCCATCAAGCCCGCCGGCAACGTCAACTGGTCGCAGCTCAAGAACCCGCAGATCGACGCGGCGATGGCCAAGGCCGCGCTGACCTCGGGCGACGAGCGCAACCAGGCCTGGGCGGACATCAACAAGATGATCGTCGAGCAGGCGCCGGGCATCCCCTACTCGTGGGACGCCTCGTTCAACCTGGAGTCCGCGGATGTCGCCGGGGTCTCCAACGAGTACAACACGACCTGGGACCTCTCCTTCACCTCGCTGAAGTAGGGGCCCAGGCCACCTGACGCGCGGCGCCGCCGCACCTGCGGGTGCGGCGGCGCCGTCGCGTGCGGTCTCCCGACTCGACCTTCCATCCCGTGATCGTCTTCATCATCCGACGTCTGTTCTGGGCCGCGCTGCTCCTGCTCGTGGTCTCGTTCGTCACCTTCGTGATCTTCACGAAGCTGCCGAGCACCGACCCCGTGCTCCTGCGCGCGGGTCGCAACCCGACGCCGGGTGTGATCGCGGCGATCCGCGAGAACCTCGGGCTCGACAAGGGGTTCTTCACGCAGTACTGGCTGTACCTCAAGCCGCTCATCACGCACTTCGACTTCGGGCAGAGCTACCTGCAGAACCTCGAGGTCCGGTCGCTGATCTTCGACCGCATGCCGGCCACGATCTCGCTCGCCTTCGGCGCCGCCTTCGTGTGGCTGCTGATCGGCATCCCGATCGGCATCCTCTCCGGCGTCAAGCAGGGCACGCTGCTCGAGCGCGCGTTCATGGGCGCCGCCCTCGTGGGCATCTCGGCCCCCGTCTACTGGCTGGGCCTCGTCTCGATCTACCTCTTCTCCTCCGAGATCGGCAAGGTGCCGATCTTCAACGCCACGGGCACCTACGCGAACCCGTGGGACGACTTCGGGACGTGGTTCTCGTCCCTGCTGCTGCCGTGGCTGGTGCTGGCCGTCTCCTTCGCCGCCGTCTACGCCCGCTTCATGCGCTCCAACCTGATCGACGTGCTCGACGAGGACTACATCCGCACCGCCCGCGCCAAGGGCCTGAAGGAGCGCCGCGTCGTGCTGCGCCACGGCGTCCGCTCGGCCGTGACGCCGATCGTGACGATCTTCGGCCTCGACCTGGGCATCCTGCTCGGCGGCGCGATCCTCACCGAGTCGGTCTTCAACATCCCCGGCATCGGCCGCGTCGCGTTCGACGCGATCCAGAAGGGCGACCTGCCGATCGTGCAGGGGACGGTCCTCATCGGCGCGCTGGCGATCATCACGTTCAACCTGATCGTCGACGTCCTCTACGCCTACATCGACCCGAGGGTCCGGTACTGACGATGCCCCTGCTCGAGATCACGGACCTGAAGGTCCACTTCCAGACCGAGGACGGCCTCGTCAAGGCCGTCGACGGGGTCTCCTACACCGTCGACGCCGGGCAGACGCTCGGCATCGTCGGCGAGTCCGGCTCCGGCAAGTCCGTCTCGTCGATGACGGTGATGGGGCTGACGCGGGCGCCCAACGCGCACATCTCCGGCTCCATCCGCTTCGACGGCCAGGAGCTGCTGACGGCGTCCGACGACGAGCTGCGCAAGATCCGCGGCAACGACATCGCGATGATCTTCCAGGACCCGCTGTCCTCCCTGCACCCCTTCTACAAGGTGGGCAAGCAGATCGCGGAGGCGGTGCGCGTCCACAACGACGTCTCCAAGGCGCAGGCGCGCGACCGCGCGGTCGAGATGCTCGGCCTCGTCGGCATCCCGGAGCCCAAGCGCCGGGCGGACTCCTACCCGCACGAGTTCTCCGGCGGCATGCGCCAGCGCGCGATGATCGCCATGGCGCTCGCCAACGACCCGAAGCTCCTGATCGCCGACGAGCCCACCACGGCGCTCGACGTGACGGTCCAGGCGCAGATCCTCGACCTGATCGAGCGCCTCCAGACGGAGTTCGACGCCGCCGTCGTCGTCATCACCCACGACCTCGGCGTCGTGGCCGAGCACGCGGACGACATCGCCGTGATGTACGCCGGCCGGATCGTCGAGCAGGCGCCGACCGACACCATCTTCCACACGCCCGAGCACCCCTACACCTGGGGCCTGCTGTCCTCCATCCCCCGCATGGACACCCCGCGGGGGGATGCGCTGATCCCGATCGGCGGCCGCCCGCCGTCGCTGATCACGCTGCCGGGCGGCTGCTCGTTCCATCCGCGCTGCCCGTACGTGCGGGAGGCCCACAAGCACACCGAGCCCGCCCTCGTGCCGGTCCCCGACCAGCCCGAGCACCTCGTCGCCTGCCTGCTCGACCACGGCACGCGCGCCCGCATCCGGACGGAGCTGCACGCCGGCCGCACGCCGGAGCAGGTCCGCGAGGGGATCCAGGAGGGGAGCGCGCGATGAGCGACGTCGCCACGGAGGCCCGCACCGACGCCGGCGGCGCCCGCAACGCGGGCGAGCCGCTGCTCGAGGTCCGCGACCTCGTCAAGCACTTCCCGATCCGCGCGGGCCTGCTGTCGCGCCAGGTCGGGGCCGTCAAGGCCGTCGACGGCGTCTCCTTCGATGCCTACGCGGGCGAGACGCTCGGCGTCGTCGGCGAGTCCGGCTGCGGCAAGTCGACGATGGCGCGCGTGCTGATGCGCCTGCTGGACCCGACGAGCGGCTCGGTCAAGCTCGACGGGCGCGACATCACGGCGGCCAAGGGTCAGCAGCTCAAGGAGCTGCGCCGCGACGTCCAGATGATCTTCCAGGACCCGTACTCGTCGCTGAACCCGCGCAAGACGGTCGGCACGATCATCGGCGAGCCGTACGCGATCCAGGGGACCATCGCCGACGCCCCGGGCCGCAAGCGCGCGGTCCAGGACGTGATGGACCTCGTGGGCCTCAACCCCGAGCACTACAACCGCTATCCGCACCAGTTCTCCGGTGGCCAGCGCCAGCGCATCGGCGTCGCACGCGCGCTCGCGCTCAAGCCGAAGGTCCTGATCGCCGACGAGCCGGTCTCGGCACTGGACGTCTCGATCCAGGCGCAGATCCTCAACCTCCTGCAGGACCTGCAGAAGGAGATGGGGCTGACGCTGATCTTCATCGCCCACGACCTCTCCGTCGTGCGCCACATGTGCGACCGCGTGGCCGTCATGTACCTCGGCAAGATCGTCGAGCTGGCGACGGGCGACCAGCTCTACGGGCACCCGCGCCACCCGTACACGGGCGCGCTGATGTCGGCGGTCCCGCTGGCCGACCCGCGCCTGGCGGCGCGCAAGGGCCGGCAGATCCTCACGGGCGACGTGCCGTCCCCGACGAACCCGCCGAGCGCCTGCCGCTTCCACACCCGCTGCCCGAAGTTCGTGGCGGGCACGTGCGACACCGACCCGCCGGAGCTCGAGCCCAAGGACGGCGGCAATCTCGCGGCCTGCTGGTTCCCGCTGGAGGGCGACGCGCCCATCCAGCCCTCCAGCGCCGTCTAGGCGCTACGCCTCGTCGTCGTCCTCGTAGAGCGACTCGCGGGCCAGCTCCCGGCCGGCCTTGTCCCACAGGTGGATCTCGAGGTAGTCGGACTTGTAGGCGTCGGGCGCCAGCAGCGTGAAGCGGTCGCCCGCGACGGCGCACTGATCGACGGCGAGGCCGGCCAGCTCCGCGGTGGCGACGACGCCGCCGTTGACGAGCGTGCGGCCCCACACGAGCGTCATCGCCGCGACACGGCCGTGCTCGCCGCGCCAGCCGCCGATCACCTCGTCGCAGAGGTCGAGCTTCCACTCGGGGTGCTCGTCGGCGACCTCGTCGGTGTAGTCGGCGCGGATCACGAAGTCCGACGGCTCGCGGTCGGCCTCCTCCTCGGCGTCCGGATCCGGCGGCGTGAAGGAGACGAAGCCGAACACGTCGAGGTTCTCGCTCGTGCGCGCCGTGACGGGGATGTAGGTGCGACCCGACCAGGTGCGGTCGGGGTGGAAGGCGAGCTCGCCGACCTCGCCGAGCGGGTCGCCGTCCTCCGTGGTGTCGGGGAACTCGAGGCAGGCGCCCAGGAACTCGGCGCGCAGGGTCTCCGCCCAGCGACCGCTCGGGGCGCCCTCCTGGGGCGGCTCGGCGGCGTAGCGGACGATCAGTCGTTCCTCGGGCGGCATCACGGCAGCGTAACCATGACCGTCACCGGGCCGTCGTTGACGAGCTCCACGGCCATGTCGGCGCCGAAGACGCCGCGCTGCGCGTCCAGCCGTGCGCAGAAGCGCTCGTACAGCGGTTCGGCCTGCTCGGGCCGGGCGGCGGCGACGTAGGAGGGGCGATTGCCCTTGCGCGCGTCGCCGTAGAGCGTGAACTGCGACACGACGAGCACCTCGCGGTCGCCGAGCGGCTCGTTCATGCGCCCGTCGGCGTCGGCGAACACGCGCAGCCTGCGGACCTTCTCCGCCAGCGCGTCGGCGACCGCCTCGGTGTCCTCGTGGGTGACGCCGAGCAGGACGAGGAGGCCGGGGCCGATCGCCCCGGTGACCACGCCGTCGACGGTCACGGCGGCGCGCGTCACGCGCTGGACGAGAGCTCTCATGCCACGAACTCCAGCACGAGCCCGGCCGCGAGCACCAGCGCGGTGCCCCACGCGATCGCCGCGGCCTGGAACGGGACGTCGAGGCCGAACTGGCTCGCGATCCCCACGCCGGTGAGCCCGGGGGACATGGCGGCGCAGATGACGTAGGAGGTCGGCAGGTCGATCAGCGGCGCCGCCAGCGCCACGAGCAGCAGGGGCGCGAGGACCATGCGCAGGCCCAGCGCGGCGGCCACCGGCCGGGTCAGCGGCGGGGGGATGCGCAGGCCCCGGGCGGTGAGGACCGCGCCGACGGCGAACAGGCCGAGGGGCAGCTGCGCGTAGATGAGCACGCGGGAGGCGTCGATCGCGACGTCGGGGGCGAACGCCGCCGGGGCCATGAGCCCGAGGACGGCGGCGAGCAGCGGCGGGTTGCGCAGCAGGAACGTGCGGGTGCGCTCGGCGGCTCCCACCCCGGCCTTGGACCCGTAGGCGGCGGCGACGCCGAAGACGCCGAACAGCAGGACGGGCGCGGTGACGAGGGCGTCGTAGCCGACGGCGACGGTGATCTGGTCGCTGCCGAGCAGGACGCCGACGATCGGCAGGCCGAGGTACCCGGAGTTCGCTTGCAGGCCGGCGTTCATCAGGGACCCGGTGGACGGGCGCGACAGGTGCAGCATCCGGGTGCCGACCTGGTGGCCGGCGAGGCCGACGAGCGCGAGGGCGGCCCAGCCGAGGGCGATGCCGCCGACGACGTCGCGGTCGAGCTCCAGGCGGGTGACGTTGAAGAACGTCACGATCGGGACGAACACGGTGATCATCACCGCCAGGAGGCGTTGGACCATCGCGGGGACGACGTCCGGCCGCCGCAGCTGGGCGGCGCGGCCGACGGCGAGGGCGGCCGCCACGACGACGGCGATCAGGACCATTCAGACGGCGCGCAGCGCGGCGGCGGCGGCCTCGGGGGAGACGGCGGTCTGCGCCAGCCCCGTCCCGAGCTCCAGCCCATCCGGCACGGGCGGGCCGAGCACGTCGATGCGCCAGCAGAACGCGTCGGCCCCGGCGGGGGCGGTGCGGACCCAGACGAACGGCGCCGGCGCGTCCGCGCCACGCAGGCGCCGCAGCCGGCCCAGCGCGTCGTGCAGGCCCGCGGCGCCGAGCGGGCCGTCGGCCTCGAAGCGGGGCACGGGCCGGCGCGGGACGATCAGCAGCTGGTGGGGCACGCGCGGGGCGTAGGCGGCGAGCACCACGACCTCGTCGTCGTAGTGCACGAGCCGCTCGCGGCGGCGGACCTCCTCCTGGACGAGCTCGCCGAGCAGGTTGCCGCCCCCGGTGCGGACGGCGTGCGCCGCGAAGCGCTCGCGCTCGCGGGCGATGGCCGCGGGCACCCTGGGAAGGGCCGTCAGCGTGGCGCCGGGGGCGCCGGCGTTCGCGGCGACGTGGACGCAGGCGGCGTCCTGGGCGGCGATCCGCTCGCGCCAGCGCATCAGGGCCGCCCGGGTCCCGGCCGCGTCGAGCGCGTCCAGGGGAGGATGGTCGAGCACCTCGGTCACGGCGTCGTCGATCGCGGCGCCGAACAGGTCCGGCGAGGCCTCCGGCGGGGGCGGCTCGTCGACGGCGGTGCGGACGCGCAGGCCGGTCAGCGGGTCCGTGCGCAGCTGCACGGCCGCCAGCCTAGGCGCGTGGCACGGACGGCGATCCAGGGATATGCTGCGCGCGCCTCACGGCGTGAAGGGGAACCCGGTTGGAATCCGGGGCTGACGCGCAGCGGTGTGGGTGACGAACGGATCGCAGGTCCACTGAGCTTCGACGCTTGGGAAGGAGATCCGGGAGGTCGATCCCGAGCCCGAAGACCCGGCTGTGAGGAGCCCGTCTCGCGATCAGGCGGCTGCGTCCTCGGCTCGACCCTGGGTGCTGCCCGCCCTCACCCAAGGAGCAGCACCACATGCAGGTCACCTCTCGCGCACGACGCATCGGCGTCGCGTGCCTCACGGCGCTCGCCGTGACGACGCCGGGCGTCGCCCACGCCGCCACCGCCGCGGAGCGCAACGCCGCCGTGGCCGACGGCGCGGCCTACCTCCGCAGCCTCGTCCAGCCCTCCGGCAAGCTCGGCGGCCCGTCGGCGTTCGGCGACACCTACGCGCTGTCGTCCCTGGCGGCCGCGGGCATCCACCCGGCGGACGTCGTCGCCGCCGGCAGCACCACGTCGGCGCAGGACCACTACGCCGCGAGCTTCGCGGCGCTGACCACCCCCTCGTCCACCGCGGTGCTGTTCGGGACCGCGGCGGGGATCGACACCCAGCGCCTCGCCCCCCAGACCAACCTGGTCGCAAGCCTGGCGAGCGCCTACAACGCCGACGGCTCCTACGGCAACGGCGGGGCGGGCATCCAGTCCTTCACCACGATCGCCATGGCGCGCGTCGGCGCCCCGGCCGGGGTGCTGGCGGCCAACCAGGCCTTCATCCGCACCCAGCAGCACACCGACGGCGGGTTCAACCTGTCCAAGGTCACGACGGAGGCGCTGCGCACCGGTCCGGGTGACGTCGACGTCACCGGCCAGATGCTGGCCGCGCTGTGCGAGACGAGCGCCGGCGTCAACGACTCCGACGTCCGCGGCGCCCTGTCGTTCCTGCGCGGCCGCCAGGACCCGGCGACGGGCGGCTTCGGCAACTCGGACTCGACCGCGTGGGTGCTGTCGGCCCTCAACGCGTGCGGGATCGCCTTCGACGCGGCCCGCTTCACCACCTCGACGGGGCAGACGCCGTCCGACGCCCTGATCGCCGACCAGCAGCCCGACGGGTCCTTCACCTACGAGGGCGATCCGAACCTCTACTCGACCCAGAACGCCGTCCGGGCCCTGGCCGGTGAGTCGTTCGCCGCCGATCCCCCGCGGCGGGCCAACCCGGCGGACGCGCGGCTGCGCACTCCGGCCGCCGTGGCGGCCGGGACGGTCACCCCGCACGCGCTGGCCATCGACGACGGCGCGGGCACCGTGCGCTTCTGCCGCGTCGACGCGCCCGCCGGCGCGGCGCTGGCCGACGTGCTGGCCGCTGCGCAGACCGCGTCCACGCCCGCCGGGTGCGTGACGTCGTTCTCCGTCGGCGGCGGTTCGGTGACGGCCGTCAACGGCGCTGCCGGCTCGTGGAGCCTCGAGGTCGACCGCCGCACGGCGGAGGCCGCCGGCGCGACGCGGTCGATCGCCTTCGGCGACACGGTGGCCCTGCGCCGCGCCAGCCCGGCCGGTGGCGGCAGCGGCGGGCAGGGCCCGGCCGGCCAGGACGGCACGAACGGCACCAACGGGGTCCCGGGCGCCGCGGGTCCGGCCGGCCCGACCGGTCCGGCCGGCGCCCCGGGCGCGAACGGCGCCGCCGGGGGGACGGGTGCCACGGGCCCCGCCGGCCCGCGCGGGCGGACCGGCAGGCGCGGCCCCCGAGGCCGCACGCTGCGCTGCACGGTGCGCGGGTCGCGCGTGCGCTGCAGGGCGGCGGTCAAGGCCCGCAGCGCCCGCCTCACCCGTGGCGGCCGGGTCTACGCCCGCGGCACCGCCGCCCGTCTGCGGGCCGTGCGCCGTGTGCGCGCGGGCCGCTACACGCTGCGGTCGGGCAGGCGCACCTGGGCGGTCCGCGTCGGCTGAGCCGTCACGGCCGCAGGTAGCGGTCGATGTCGGCCTCGAGCTCGGCCGCCGTCGTGTACGCGCCGGCGTGGGAGGTCTCGATCTCCCCGTCGGCGCGGACGAAGACCGTGATCGGCACCGGCTTGGGCAGCTTCAGCGAGCGGACGATCGGGTCGCCCTTGGGGTCCAGGTAGGACGGGTACGGCAGCGGCTCCCGCTGCAGGTAGCGCTCCGCCGGGACACGTCCGTCGCGGGCGATCACGCCGAGGAAGGCGACCTCCTTGCCGCGCGCGGTCGCCACGCGCTGCAGCACGGGGAACTCGAACTTGCAGGGCGCGCACCAGGAGGCCCACACGTTCACGACGATCGGGCGCCCCCGCAGGGCCCGCAGGCGCTTGGCGAACGCCGCCTCACCACCCCCGAGCACCTCGGCGGCCTGGGCGTGGAGGCGAGCGAGCGCCGGCGGCGAGCCGGCGAGCTCGCGCCGGCCGGCCTCGAGGTCGTACGGCGCGCGCTCCGGTGCCTTCGCGGTCCCGCCCCCGGCCTGGGAGAGCCCCACGGCGACCAGCGCGACGAGGACCAGGCCCAGCAGGATCGGCAGCGCCCGGCGCACCCGTGCCAGGCTAGACCTCAGGCGCGGCGCGCCCCGACGGCCCGATCTGCTTCAATGGAGGACGTTCGCAGGCTGCAGGCAAGGGCCGGCCGGGAGTGCTCCACCGCCCGCCGACGCGCCGCGAGCGTTCTGTTCAGGACGTCTGCCCCTTTCCGTGTGTCTCGGACGGGCGTCGCCAGACTCATCCCATCGCGAGCCGCCATGGCTGACACCACCGCAGTGGCCGACCCGGTCACGCTCCCCACGCCGTCTGACATCGAATCGGTGCAGGTCCTCACCCGTGAGCCCTTCGTGCTCGCCGGGGAGCGGCCCGAGGACGCCCTCAAGCCCGGCACCCCCCGCCGGGCCGCCTTCGACGCCGCGCTGACCGAGGTCCGCGACGGCGCCCGCACCCCGTCGGTGGAGTGGCGGCGCAACTGGTCCCTGCTGCTCGGCCTCGAGCGCGTCCTGTCCGAGGACGAGCCGACGCTCGCCGACGGCTCCACGCTGCTGTCCGCCCACCAGGTCGACGCCCTCTCGGGCACCCTGACCGCGCTGCTGGCCGAGGCGCAGCGCACGGGCGGCGCCGGCGCCGTCAGCGTCTCCGACGACGCCGTCGAGGAGCTCCCGTCCACCGAGGTGGAGATCGAGGGCGACGACGAGGACCAGGACGAGGAGCCCCAGGACTGGGCCGACGAGGCCGCCACGGCCGCGGAGGAGGGCGACGACGAGGCCCAGCTGCCCGACGCCGCCGAGGACCCCAACGCCGGCAAGCGCTTCTGGTTCGAGCACGCGACGGGCGCGGGCAAGTCGGTCGCCGCCCTCGGCTTCGTCGAGGCCACCCGCACCGGCGGCGTCCTCATCCTCACCCACCGGCGCAACCTCGTCGACCAGTTCCTCGGCGAGCTGCGCGAGCGGGGCTACAAGGACCGCATCCGCGGCCCGCTCCTGCGCGGCGAGGACGGCATCTCGCCCAAGGCCGGCGGCCCGGTCACCGTCGAGACCTACCAGTGGTTCGTCCGCAACGCGGGCAACGTCTCCGGCGCCTACCAGGTCGTCATCTGCGACGAGGCCCACACCGCGCTCGGCGACAAGACGTCGGCCGCGATCCGCAAGTGGGCCGAGCCGATCTTCGTCGGCATGACCGCGACGGGCGCCCTGATCGCCCGCCACGTCACCGACCTGTTCCCGACGCAGACCTCGCGCTTCGACCTCGCGCAGGCCGCCCGCCGCGGCGTCATCGCGCCGCTGCGCTGCGTGCGCATCCCGCCGGGCGCGGGCGTGCGCAACATCGCGAAGGTCCCGCTGCGCAAGGGCGAGGTCGACGTCGAGTTCGACCAGGAGCTCCTGGCGGAGATGCTCGACGTCCTGCCGTTCAACCTCGCGATCGCCGACCTGTACAAGACGCGCTTCAACGGCGTCCCGGGCGTCGTCTACGCCGCGGGCGTCCGGCACGCCTACAACGTCGCCGAGGCGTTCCGGCAGCTGGGGATGAAGGCGATGGCCGTGTCGGGGGAGACCCCGAAGCGCGAGCTCGCCGAGATCCTCGCCAACTACGAGAACGGCGAGATCGACGTGCTCGTCAACGCGCAGCTGCTCGCGGAGGGCTGGAACTCGCCGCGCGCGACGGTCTGCATGCACCTCGCGCCGACGGCGTCGCGGCGCATCTACCAGCAGCGCGTCGGGCGCGTCACGCGCCGGCACCCGGGCAAGGAGTCCGGCATCGTGGTGGACTTCGTCCACCCGGCGACCAAGCACGACGACCCCGTCGTGACGCTCCACTCCCTGCTGGGGCGCGACGTCTACCGCGGCGGCGCGATCGTCGTCGGTCCCGTGCGGCGCGGCCGCGGTCGCCGGCTGCGCGTCGAGCGCCGCGTCCTGCCCGTCGCCGCCGACGAGGATCGCCGCATCGAGGTCTTCGAGCGCGAGCTGTGGCGGATCGCCGTCGAGCACCTCGACTACGGCGAGCAGGTCCAGTGGGCCGCCCTCGCCGGCGCCCGCGTCACCACCAACGGCTGGCGCCGGGGTCGCGCGATGCTGCACTTCGACACGGAGGGCGAGCTCAAGCGGCGCTTCCTCCTCACCGCGCTGCAGCGCAACAAGAACGCGCAGCTGCGGCTGCGGGCGCTGACCGAGATCGCGCAGCTGCGCGACGACGACGCGTTCGACGACGCCGTCGACGTCGTCGGCAGCTGGCCGCGCGAGGAGAAGCGCGAGGGCGTCAAGATCCTGCTCCTGGCCCTCGCGGAGCGCAAGCTCGGCAAGCGCGAGCAGGCGAACAACTGGATCTGGCGCTGCGCGGAGTACACCCGCGAGCTCCACGAGGAGTACGCCGTCCAGCGCTGGCCGGAGACCAAGCGGCTGCTCGGCCTCCTGGTCAACTCGAGCGGCGCCGCCCACGCCCGCAACGCCCGGCGGCTCGTGCAGTCCACCCGCGACAAGGACCGCCGGCTCGCCTCCGCCGTCCTGGCCGCGGCGCTGCCGCACACCGCCGAGGCCGGTGAGGTCATCAACGGCGCGCGCATGCGCATGTCCCGCAAGCCGGGCGCGCTGGCCCGCGAGCTGCTGCGCAACCTGCCCAAGGGCGGGAAGTCCAAGCGCCGGCGCAAGAAGAAGAAGGGCGGCGGGTCCGAGGACGGCGCGGCCGACGAGACGGAGCTGACCGGCGTCGAGGTCCTCGACGGCGATCCCGACCGCGGCGGCGACGAGCAGCCGGTGGCGTCCGAGCCCGGGCAGGGCACGTCCCGCCGCGCCCGGCGCAACCGCCGCAAGGCCGCCTCCGCCGCGGACGAGGACGGCGCCACGGCGACCCCCGAGCCTGACGGGGACCAGGAGGACGAGGACGCCCCGGCCGAGGCGGTCGGCGCCGACGCCGACGCCGACGAGGCGCTCGCGCCCGGTCGCGCCCGCCGTCGCCGCGTGGTGCTCGAGCCCGACGACAGCCCGGCCGTCTCCAGCACCGACGCCAACCTCGGCGACGACCCGAAGCGCCCGTCCGCCAGGGGCGGCCGCGCGCGCGGCCGTGGACGCAACCGCGGTCCGAAGGCCGGCAGCGGCGCGCCGGAGGGCGCGAGCGCCGAGTCGCCCGCAGTCGCCGCCGCCCCGCCGGCGGGCGAGCCCCCGGCGCTCCCGTCCAAGCCGCGCCGGCGCAAGGGCGCCGCGCGCTCGGCCGCCGACCGCGCCGCTGCGGTCGCCGCCGCTGCGGCCAAGGCGGCCGGAGGCGAGCCCGGGTCGCCCGCGAGCACCAACGGCACCGGCGCTGCCGAGACGATCGAGCCGCCGCGGACCACGCGTGCCGCGCGCAAGCGCGCCGCCGGCAGCCCGGCGTCGGCCGCTGCCGTCGACGTCGTCCCCCCGCCGGTCGACGATGGGGCAGCCGCGTCCCCCGCCGGGGCCAGGAAGCCGGCCGCGCGCAAGCCGGCCGCCAGGAAGACGCCGCCGGCGTTCGTCGCGATCCCGGACGGTCCCCCGACCGCCGGCGACAGCGGCGCGGACCCGGCCACCCCGACCGCCCGCAAGCGGGCCGCAGCGAAGCGGGCCCCGGCGGCCCGGAAGCCCGCCGCCGCGAAGAAGCCCGCCGCCGCGAAGAAGCCCGCCGCCGCGAAGAAGCCCGCCGCGCGCGAAGAAGCCCGCCGCCGCGAAGAAGCCCGCCGCCGCGAAGAAGCCCGCCGCCGCGAAGAAGTCAGCAGCCGCAGCGAAGAAGCCTGCCGCGGCGAAGAAGCCCGCCGCCCAGCTTCCGATGGCCTAGCGGGCAGGCCAGCTCCGACCGGCCGTCGCCCGCCGCCGGCGCCCACCGGCACCGTCATGGTGGGGTCAGCGAGCACCGGGCGTCCCCGCGCGGCCCTCGGAGCTCGTTCGCCGGTTCGCTCAGGTCGTCGTCGTCGTCGTCGTCGCGGCGGCCGCGGCGGTGCCCAGATGGACCTCGCCGGCGTTCAGCGCGGTCATCGCCCCGTCAGCCTGACGGACGAGGAGGGCGCCGTTGGCGTCCACGCCCGCCCCGACCCCCGTCCCGCCGGACCAGGTGATCGGCCGGTCGCGCAGGGCATCACGCGAGCCCAGCGCGGCGACGACCGCGTCGGGCGCGGCGGCGAGCCAGGTCGTCAGGCCGGCGGTCAGCTCGGCCAGGGTCGGCTCGAGCGCCGACGGGTCGCGGCCCAGCGTCCCCGCGATGGCACGGGCCTCGTCGGGCAGGGCATCGAGCTCGACCGCGACGTTGATCCCGATGCCCAGTACCGCCCAGCCGTGCTGCGGACGACCCTCGACGAGGATCCCCGCGACCTTGCGGCCGTCCACGAGGACGTCGTTGGGCCACTTCACGCGCGCGGCGGCCCCGGCGATGTCGGCCACGGCAAGGCCCGCGCGCAGCGACAGGAGCCCATCGAAGGCCCGCATGACGTAGGAGGCGGCCAGGGCGCGGCCTGCGACCCCGGCCCAGGCCCGCCCCTGGCGCCCCCGGCCCGCGGTCTGCGCGAAGCAGGTCACGAGGGTCCCGTGCCCGGCGCCGCCCTCCGCGAGCTCCCGCGCGCGGGTGTTGGTCGACCCGACCGACCGCAGGTGCAGCCGGGGCGACCCGATCGCGTTGGGTGTCGCACGTTGAGAACCCATACGGACACCAACGTACGGCACCCCCGCCCGCACATCGCCGCGGCGGGCTGCGGCTGCCGTCAGCCGTCAGCCGTCAGCCGTCAGCCGGCGCCGACGAGCGCGTCGACGAGGCCGTCCGGCGTGTGCGGGTCGGCTTCGAGGTCCGGCTCACGGCCGGCCTCGCGCAGCGCGGCGCTCGTCGCGGGGCCGATCGACGCCAGCCGGGGGCCGGCGGGGATCGTGCCCCCCGACGCCTCGGCGAGGAACCGCACCGTGGAGGCCGAGGTGAAGGTGATCCAGTCCGCGGCGCCGGTGGCGGCCAGGGTGCCGGCGTCCAGGGGCTCGGCGACCGTCTCGTAGAGCGCGATCACGTCGACGGACGCCCCGCGGGCCCGCAGTCCCGCGATCAGCTCGTCACGTCCCTCGCGGGCACGGAAGACGATCGCGGAGGCGACGGGGACGTCCGCGAGGGCCTCCAGCAGACCCTCGGCCACCGGTCGGTCGGGGACGACGTCGGCGATGATCCCGTGCTCGCGCAGCGCGCGGGCGGTGCCGGGCCCGATCGCCGCGATCCGGTGCCCGGTGAGCTGGCGTGCGTCCTGCCCGCCGCGGTGCAGGCCGGCGAACAGCTCGTGCGCGCCGTTGGGGGAGGTGACGACGATCAGATCGTGGGAGGCGACGGACGGGATCGGCGCCTGCAGCGAGCGCGTGCGGATGGCCGGCGCCTCGATCACCCCGGCGCCCAGGGCACGCAGGCGGGCGGCCATGGGGGAGGACTGCGCGCGGGCGCGCGTGACGGCGACCGTGACGCCGTGCAGCGGCCGCGCCTCGAGCCACGCCATCGACTCGTGGAGCCCGGCGACGTCCCCCACGACGGTCACCGCGGGGGCCCGCACGCCCTCGGCGGCGGCGAGGTCGGCGATCGAATCCAGCGTCCCGACCGTCGTGCGCTGGTCGGCCATCGTCCCGCGCTCCACGATCGCCACCGGCTGCGACGGCGGCCGTCCCCCCGCCACGAGCTGCGACGTGATCCGCGGCAGCGCCTTGACGCCCATGTAGAAGACGAGCGTGCCCGGGAACGCGGCGAGCGCCGGCCAGTCGAGCTGGGTCTCGGGCTTGTCCGGGTTCTCGTGGCCGGTGACGAACGCCACCGCGCTCGACATGTTGCGCTGGGTGACCGGGATGCCCCCGTACGCCGGCGCGGCGATGCCCGCGGTGATGCCCGGGACGACCTCGAAGGGGATGCCGGCGGCACGCAGCTCGAGCGCCTCCTCGCCACCGCGGCCGAAGACGAACGGATCCCCGCCCTTGAGCCGCACGACCGACTTGCCCGTGCGCGCGTGCTCGAGCAGCAGCGCGTTCGTGTCCTCCTGCGGGACCTGCGGGCCGCCGCCCTGCTTGCCGACGTAGATGAGCTCGGCGTCCGGGCGGGCGCCCGACAGGGCGTCCGGCGGGATCAGCTTGTCGTAGAGGATCACGTCGGCCGTGGCGATCAGCTCGGCCGCCCGCAGCGTGAGGAGCCCGCGGTCCCCGGGACCGGCGCCGACGAGGTAGGCGGTCATCCGAGCCGCTCCAGGATGTCCCCCGCGCCGGCGGCGAGCAGCCGCTGCGCCAGCACGGCGCCGTCTGACCCGTCGACGGCGTCGAGCACCCACTCCGACCCGTCGGGCATGCCGACGAACCCGCGCACGGAGGCGCCGTCGGCGAACACGCCCACCGGCGTGCGACAGGACGCGCCGAGGACCGCGACCGCGGCGCGCTCGGCCGCGAGGCAGGCGTGCGCGGCCGCGTCGTCGACCACGGCGGCCGCCGCCAGCGCCCGCTCGTCGTCCTCGCGCGCCTGCACGACCAACGCGCCCTGCCCGGCGGCGGGGACGAACACCGGCGCGTCGAGCGCCGTGCCCTCGTCCGCCTCGGCGCGACCCAGGCGAGCCAGGCCGGCGCGGGCGAGCACGAGCGCGTCGACCTCGCCCTCGCGCCACTTGCGCACCCGCGTGTCGACGTTGCCGCGCAGGTCCTGCACCACGAGGTCCTCGCGCCAGGCGAGCAGCTGCGCGCGCCGGCGCAGCGACGCGGTCCCGACCCGGGACCCCGAGGCCACCGACCCGAGCAGGAGGTCCGCCGGGTCCTCCCGCACGGGGACGGCGGCGATCACCGTGCCGGGCGCCAGGTCGCCCGGCACGTCCTTGGCGGAGTGGACCGCGAGGTCGACGTCGCCGGCCAGCAGCGCCGCCTCGATCGTGTCCACCCAGCGCGACTTGTCCAGCTCGTCGGCGCCGCGGTCACCCGACGTCCGGATGGTCACGATCTCCGTCTCGCCGGCCACGCGCGCCGCGACCCACTCGGCCTGCGTCAGCGCCAGGGCGCTGCCGCGGGTGCCGATCCGCAGGGCGGTCAAGACGCGCGGCGGCGGCCGGTGAGCGGCGTCACGTCGGCGGGAGCGTCGCCCGCGGCGGGCGTCTCGTCCACGAGCCCGAACAGCTCCCGCAGGACGTGCATGCGGGCGTGGCGCTCACCGCCCTCGGCCGCCTTCATCCGGACGGTCGGCTCGTGGAGCAGGCGATTCGCGACGGCGCGGGCGATCGCCTCGACGCGCTCGCGATCGCGGTCGGACGCCGTCTCCCAGCGCCCGGCGTTCTCGGCCACGACGGCGTCGACGATGGTGGACGCGCGGTTGCGCAGCGCCGCGACGGTCGGCATGACCTCGAGCGAGCCAAGCCACGCGGCGAAGCGCTCGATCTCGTCCTCGACGACGGCCTCGGCGGCCTCGGCCTCCCCGAGGCGCACGTCGGCGTGACGGGCGACCACGGCGTGGAGGTCGTCGACGTTGACGAGCGTCACGCCGTCCAGGCCCGCGCAGGCGGACTCGATGTCGCGCGGCACCGCCAGGTCGACCAGCAGCAGCGGCCGGCCGGCGCGGGCCTGCACCACGTCGGCCAGCACGTCGGCCTCGATCAGGGGGTGCGGGGAGGAGGTGGACGCGATGACGATGTCGGCCAGCTCGAGCTGCTCGGGCAGTGCGTCGAAGCTCACCGTCGAGCCGTGGAAGCGCGCGGCGAGCGTCTCGGCGCGCTCGCGGCGGCGGTTGGCGACGAACAGCGTCGAGGCGCCGGAGGCGTCCAGCGCCTGGGCGACGAGCTCGGACGTCTCGCCCGCGCCGATGATCAGCACATGGCGGTCGGGCAGCTCGCCGACGGTGTCGCGGGCGAGCTCGACGGCGACCGACGCGACGGAGCGCCGGCCGGCGCCGACCTGCGTCTGGGTGCGCACGCGCTTGCCCGTCTCGATCGCGGCGCGGAAGAGGCGGTTGGTCAACGGCCCGGTCGACCCGCCGGCGAGGGCGATCTCGTAGGCGGAGCGGACCTGGCCCTGGACCTCGGCCTCGCCGATGATCATCGACTCCAGGCCGGAGGTGACGCGGAACAGCTGGCGCGCGGCGTCGCAGTTGCGCAGCGCGTAGACGCCGTCGAGCAGCTCCGTGGGCCGCAGCCCGGCGCGCCGGGCGAGCGAGGCGATGACCGCGGTCTCGGCGGCGACGGGGTCGTCGGAGACGAGGTAGAGCTCCGTGCGGTTGCAGGTCGACAGCACGACGGCCTCCTGCACGGCTGCGACCTCCCGCAGCTCGCCGAGCAGCCGTTCGATCCCGGTCGACGTGAGGGCGACCTTCTCGCGCAGCGCCACGGGCGCCGTCTTGTAGGAGGTGCCGAGGAGGAGCAGCTCGCTCATCGCGCCGCCCGGTCGACGACGGGGACGTCGGGCTCGACGGCAGCCCGGTCGGGGCCCTCGACGAGATCGGCGACCGCCTCGACGTCGCGTCCGACGCGCGCGAGCTTGGCCGCCATGATCGCGAAGTACACGAGGATCAGCGCGAGGAAGACGAGGTAGGCCAGCGCGACGTAGCCGGTGTCGGTCATGTCAGCGACTGCGGCGCCGCCGAGCGCCCGGACGTGGTGAACGCGTCGTCGCCGGCGAGCCGCTTGCGCAGGCCCTTCAGGCGCATCGACGTGGCCTTGTTGACCAGCTCGTACTTGCACATCGTCGTGAACAGCACGCCGATCGCGACGACGCAGAGGAGGAAGCTCAGCGACACCGTCCCCGGGAGGTTCGCCGTGTTGGACAGCGTCCGCGGGTGGATCAGCGGCTCGGCGAGGCGCACGGCCATGAAGTTCAGCGGGACGAAGACGCCGCCGACGATGGCGAACACCGCCGCGTAGCGGGCCTGCTTGTCCGGGTCCTCGATCGAGAAGCGCAGGGGCTGATAGCACGCGTAGAGCAGGAAGACGATGAGGAACGACGTCAGCGTCGGCTCCTCCCACAGCCACCACACGCCCCAGGCGGCCTTGGCCCAGATGCCGCCCGTGATGAGCGCGCCGACGGCGAACACGACCGACATGTGGATCGCCACGTAGGAGCGCAGGTCGTCGGCCCGGTCCCCCCGGCGCAGGAACCTGACCGCGAACACCCCGCCGGCGACGAAGCCGCACAGCGTCACGATCGACAGCGGCACGTGGACGTAGAAGATCTTCTGCCGGATCCCCTGGTCCCCGTCGACGGGGGCCCAGAAGAACGCGAGGGCGAAGGCCCCGACGAGAAGGACGGGCGTGAGGATCGAGAGGGGCTTGAGACCGCGGCCGAACACTGGGATGGCTCAGTCCTCGAGGAGGAAGTCGAACAGCGCGTAGGCGAGCAGTCCGAAGACCACATCGTACAGCGCGAGCACCGCCGGCCACCGTCCCGCGAGCGCCTCCGCGCCCCCCGCGGCCAACAGGGGCGCGGTGGCGTTCGCCGCGGCGATCAGCAGCGGCACCGACAGCGGGAGCGCCATCAGCGGCACGATCAGGTCGCGCGCCCGGGTCTGGACGGCGAGCGCGGCGATCAGCGTCCCGATCACCGCGAGGCCGACGTCCGCGAGCGCCAGGATCGCGATCAGGGCCGGCAGCGGCTCCCAGATCGACGGTCCGAGCAGCAGCAGGGTGAACGCCGCGACCGCGACGACCTCGACGAGGACGAGGAACACGAACAGCACGAACGCCTTCGCCACGAGCATCGACGTCCGGTCCACGGGGGCGAGGAGGAACGCGTCGAAGCCCCCCTGCTCGCGCTCGGCGACGAACAGCCGGTTCATGCCCAGCAGGGCGGCCAGCAGCAGCGTGACCCACAGCACGCCGGAGGCGAGCGAGCCGCTGAGCTCGTCGCGGTCCAGGGCGAAGTGGAAGAGGACGAACGCCGACACGGTGAACAGCGTCATCGCCGGGATCGCCTCGAGGTTGCGCGCCTCCGTGCGCAGGTCCTTGCGGATCAGCGCCGACACCGCGCCCCTCATCGGTACAGGTCCTTGACGTCGGCGGCGCCGACGTCGGCGGCGGGGGCGACGAGCACGGCGTCGGCGCCGCGCAGCCCGAGCACGAGGTCGGCCTCGGCGAGCCCGACCTCGACGTCATGGGAGACGAGCACGCGGGTGCAGCCGCTCGCGCGCCCGATCAGGGGCTCGAGTCGCTCGGCGGCGGCAGGGTCGAGGTTGGCGCGCGGCTCGTCGAGCAGCAGCAGCTCGGGCCGGTGGAGCGTCGCGCGGGCGACGGCGACGCGCTGGGTCATCCCGCGCGAGAGCGTCCGCACCGGCTCGTCGGCGCGCCCGGCCAGGCCGACGGCGTCCAGCGCCCGCTCGACCGCATCGGGCCCTGTCGCGTGCAGCCGGGCGTGGAAGCGCAGGTTCTCCCGTGCGGTGAGGTCGCGGAACAGCAGCGGCTCGTGCGCGAGCAGGCCGAGCCGGCCGCGCACCTTCCAGCCCTCGCGCGGCAGCTCCGCGCCGAGGACGCGAGCCGTCCCCGCCTGCGGGCGCAGCAGCGTCGCGAGGATGCGCAGGAGCGTCGTCTTCCCGGCGCCGTTGGCGCCGAAGACCGCGAGGGTCGCGCCGGCGGGGACGCGCACGGTGAGGTCGCGCAGGACCGCCCGCTCGCCGTAGGCCCGGCTCACGCCGGTGAGCTCGATCGCCGCGGCGTCAGCCATGGCGGCCGTCGCCGCGCAGCGTCCGCACGGCGTGACCGAGCACGGGCTCGAGCACCCCGAAGGTCTGCTCGATCGCCTTGGGCGAGCCCGGGAAGTTGACGATCAGGGTGGCGCCGCGGATGCCGGCGACGGCTCGTGAGAGCACGGCCATCTTCGTGTGCGCCAGCGACACGGCGCGCATCGCCTCGGCGATCCCCGGCGCCTCGCGCTCGATCACCGCGCGTGTCGCCTCGGGCGTGACGTCGTCGGGGGTGAAGCCGGTCCCGCCCGTGGTGAGGACGATGTCGACGTCCCGGCAGAGGTGCACGAGGCGGTCCTCGATCAGCGCGAAGTCGTCCGGGACGACCTCCATGTGGGCGATCTCGCAGCCCGCGCGCTCGGCGGCAGCGGCCAGGGCCGGGCCCGAGGCGTCCTCGCCGCGGGCGTTGGCGACCGACGTGGAGACGGTGAGGATGGCGGCGCGCACGCCGCTCAACCTACGCGTTGATCGTGGCCGCCGCAGCGGCCTTGGCGTCCTCGATCTTGGCGAGCACCGCGGCCTCGTCCCCGTCGCGCAGCAGCTGGATCGGGTCGGGGGCCGCGTTGACGATGCCCTCGAAGAACGCCTTGCGGTCCTGGTAGGTCGGCAGGTTGCCCTTCGCCCAGCCGCGGGCGTCGTTGAGGAGCTCCGCCATGCGGGCGTGGACCTCGCCGTACTCGGCCGCGATCTCGCGCTTCATCCGCTTGGCCAGCGCGGGGGACGCGCCGGCGGTGGAGATGGCGATCGCGATCGGGCCGGAGCGCACGATCGCGGGGAGGATGAAGTTGCACAGCGGCGGGACGTCGACGACGTTGGCGAGCATCGCGCGGCGCTCGGCGTCCTCGTAGATGCCGATGTTCATGTCCGTGTCGTCGGTCGCGGCGATCACGATGAACGTGCGCTCGAGGTCAGCGGGCTCGTAGGCGCGCTGCTCCCACGCGATCGAGCCCTCGGCGGCGAGGCGCTGCAGCTCGGGGACGGCGTCGGGGGAGATGAGGACCACGTCGGCCTCGGAGGCGAGCAGCCCCTCGACCTTCTCCAGCCCGATCTCACCGCCGCCCACGACGACGCAGCGGCGGCCGCGCAGCTTGAGGCAGGCGATGTAGAACGGCGTGGTCAGCATGTCCTGCACGCAGGTCTGATCGCAGATCCCGCGCTTGAACTGACAGACGCATTCCTTGCCCGCGTAGGCCGTGGCTGGCATGCATCCCAGCGTAGGACTGAGCCGTACAGGACATGAGCATGACTGCGCCCGGATACTTCACCGACGACTCCATGATCCGCCGCATCCAGGGCGAGTGGGCCGTCGCGCTCAGCGGCCCGCGCGTGCTGCTGATGCAGGCGGCCCACCCCGTCGCCTTCGAGGGCTTCTTCGCCTCCTCGGCCGCGCTCGCCGATCCCTACCCCCGCCTCGAGCGCACCGCCCGGGTGATGGGGATGGTCACGTTCGGGACCAAGGCGCAGGCCGACCGCGCGACCAAGCGCGTTCGCGCCGTCCACCGGCGCTTCAGCGGCGAGCTCCCCCGCGACGTCGGCCGCTTCCCCGCCGGCACCCCGTGGCGCGCGGACGCGCCCGACCAGCTCCTGTGGATCATCGCGACGCTCGTGGACTCCGGCCGGCTCGTCTACCAGCGCTACGTCCGGCCGCTGAGCCGCGACGAGCAGGAGGCCTACTGGCAGGACTTCCGCCGCGTCGGCAAGCTCTTCGGCCTCGCCTACAAGGACTCGCCGCCGGACATCGACGCGTTCGACGCCTACATGGCCGAGCAGCTCGCGAGCCCGGACATGTTCGTGTCCGACCAGGCGCGCGAGCTCGCGATCGACATCGTCATGAACCCGCCGCTGCCCGCGCACCTGTTCTGGCTCAAGGAGCTCGTCAACCAGCTCACCATCGGCCTGCTGCCGCCGCGCTTCCGCCGGATGTACGGCTTCCGCTGGGACCCCGTCCGCGGGGCGGCCGCACGGGCGCAGGCCGAGTACCTCAAGCGGGTCGTCATCCCGATCCTGCCGGACCGCTACCGCCTGACGCCCGGCGCGCGCGGCGCGCTCCTGCCGGCCGGCCACGGCGTGACCCCGCCGGAGGACCTCACCGCGGCGGCCTAGGCGGCGCGCAGGTGGCCCGCGCGCACGCGTGAGCCGCGGGCGCGGCGCAGCAGCGCCTCGCGCAGGACGGGCGCGAGGCCGTCCGTCAGATGCCCGTCGACGACGAGCGTGTCGACGTCGGCGGAGCGCTCGAGGTCGACGGCGCCGAGGCCGACGAGCGTCTCGGTCCCGTCGACGGGGGCGACGGCGACGAGCACGAGCCGGCGCGAGGGGTCGAAGCCGAGCAGGCTGCGCACCTGGAAGTCCGACGCGTCAACGCCGGTGCTCAGGAGCAGGGCCCGCACGACGTCGTGGTCACCGGGGCGCGCCAGGCGCAGGCGGACGCGGGGCCCGGAGGGCAGGCCGTGCGTGCGGCTGAGCGTGTGGTCCGACATGTCTCCTAGTACGCCACGCGAACCTGATCGTCGCGTCGATCACCGGTGACCGTGGGAGATCTCACAGACGCTCAGTCCTCCGCTGGGGGGTCCGGACGCCGCTCCCAGAGCCGATCCGCCTCCGTCCCGCGCCGATTGGCCGTGTAGGGCTGCTGACCGGCCAGCTCGTCGGGCAGGAAGCGCACGCGGTCCGACCCCGGCGCGAGGCCCGAGGCGTGCGTGTAGCCGCGGCCGGCGCCCTCGGCCCGCGACACCTCGTCGCTTGGGTTGCGCAGCGCGAGCGGCACGGGGTAGGACGGGTGCTCGGCGACGAGCTGCCGGGCGGCGGCGAGGCCCTCGTAGGACGCCCAGCTCTTCGGGCTGGTGGCGAGGTAGCAGGCGACCTCGGCCAGCACGAGCCAGCACTCCGGCGGCCCGAGGTTCATCGTCGCCTCGAAGCCCGCGTTGGCCACGGCGAGGGCACCCGGGGCGCCCATCCCGACCTCCTCGGCGGCCGAGATCAGCAGCCGGCGGGCGATGAAGCGCGGCTCCTCCCCAGAGGCCTCCATGCGGGCCAGCCAGTACAGCGCCGCGTCGGGATCGGATCCGCGGATCGACTTGATCAGCGCCGACGCGAGGTCGTAGTGCTCCGTGCGGCCGGGGAACGAGCGCGCGCCGAGCGCCTCGAACATCAGCTCCGCGCCGATCGCGGTACCGGGGTCGGCGAGCGTCCCGGCGTAGTCGAGGCCGGTCAGCAGCGCCCGCGCGTCCCCGTCGGCGTGGCGCAGCAGCGCCGCGCGGGCGTCGGGGTCGAGCGTCAGGTCCTTGTCCCCGAGGCCGCGCTGCGCGTCGGTCAGGGCGCGGTCGACGAGCCCGGAGAGGTCCTCGTCGGTGAGCGCCCGGACGGTCTCGATCTTCAGGCGCGAGCGCAGCGCGCGGTTGAGCTCGAAGCCGGGGTTCTCCGTCGTGGCGCCGATCAGGACGATCGTCCCGTTCTCGACGAAGGGGTACAGCGCCTCCTGCTGGCTCTTGCTCCAGCGCGAGATCTCGTCGAGGAACAGCAGCGTCCCCTCGCCGACGCGGCGGCGCTCCCTCGCCCGCGCCGTGACCTCGCGCAGGTCCTTGACGCCGTCGGTGACCGCGTTGAGCTGCTCGAACGCGAGGCCGAAGCCGCGCGCGGCGACCATGGCGATCGTCGTCTTGCCCGTGCCGGGCGGGCCGTAGAGGACGAACGAGTAGGGCCGCTGGTCGTGCAGGGCGCGGGCGAGCAGCGCCCGCTCGCCCGTCAGCTGCGGCTGGCCGACGACCTCCGAGAGCTGCTGCGGCCGCATCCGGTCGGCCAACGGCGCGTTGCGCGCGGCAACCACCTCGCCCAGTCCCATCTGATCTGACACGGAGGTAGTGTGACGCGGGTGGAGGATCTCCAGCAGGAGACGGCTGATGTCCTCTCGAAGCTGATCCGCTTCGAGACCGTCAACCCGCCCGGCAACGAGCGTGCCGCGATGGAGTGGCTCCAGGGCTACCTCGAGGACGCCGGGATCGCGTGCACGATGGAGGGCGCCGAGCCGGAGCGGCCCAACCTCGTCGGCCGCCTGCCCGCCGCCGACGGCGCCGACGGGCCCGTGCTCGGGCTCCTCGGCCACGTCGACACGGTGCTCGCCGACCCCGACGGGTGGCAGCACGACCCGTGGAGCGGCGACGTGATCGACGGCTTCCTCTGGGGTCGCGGCGCGATCGACATGAAGTCCCAGGTCGCGGCCAACTGCGTCGCGGCCGCGTCGCTGGCGCGCAGCGGCTGGCGGCCCGCCCGCGGCGAGCTGAAGGTCTTCTCGGTCGTCGACGAGGAGACGGGTGGCGCCCAGGGCGCCCAGTTCCTCACCCAGCAGCACCCCGAGCTCGCGTACGCGGACATGCTGCTCAACGAGGGCGGCGGCCTCGTCATGCCGCTCGGCGATCAGCGCCACTACGGCGTCTGCTGCGCCGAGAAGGGCACCTTCCGGTTCGCGCTGACGGCCCGCGGCGTCGCCGGCCACGCCTCCGTGCCCGCGCTGACCGAGAACGCGCTGCTCAAGCTCCTGCCGGCGCTGAGCAGGCTCGCCACGGCGGACATCGGCTTCGACATCACCCCCGAGATCGACGGCCTGCTGCGCGGCCTGGGCCACGATCCGGCCGATCCCGCCGCCGCCGTGGCCGCGATCGCCGCCGTCGACCCGGGCATCGCCGGCCTCGTGCGCGCCAACCTCGGCGTGACGATGGCGCCGACGATGATCGGCGCCTCCAAGAAGATCAACGTCGTCCCCGCGAAGGCGGAGCTGCGCATCGACGCCCGGGTCCCCGCCGGCCTGGGGGAGGAGACCGTCCTGCAGCGCCTCCACGAGGTGCTCGGCGACACGCTCGACGACCTCGAGCTGACCTGGATCGAGCAGGTCGTCGGCAACCGCTCGAGCGCCGACACGCCCCTGATGGAGGCGATCACGACCTGGATCGGCGAGCAGGACCCGGGCGCGACCGTCGTCCCGACCGTCCTGCCGGCCTTCACGGACTCGCGCTGGTGGCGCGCGGCGTTCCCGGACTGCGTCGCCTACGGCTGGTTCCCGCAGTACCACCAGACGCTCCCGGAGGGCTGGAGGATGATGCACGCCAACGACGAGCGCATCGACGTGCGCGACCTCGGCTACGCCACGCGCTGCTACCGCGACCTCGCGCAACGGCTGCTGTGAGCGCCGGCGGCCCGTGGGGTCCTGACCCCATAGGGCCCGCCTCCCGGCGCCGAACCGGGTAGACCCCGCTGACGATGCCCGCTCCGAACCCCCCCTGGTACAGCTGGGACGTCCTCCAGGACCACATCATCACCTGGGCGCCGATCCTCTTCATGGCCCTGATCCTCTTCGTCCTCTGGCGGACGATGAAGCTGATGCCGAAGACGAAGCCCCAGGAGATCAAGCCCGACACCAAGCAGGCGATCGGGTGGGCGGACGTGGCGGGCGCCGACGAGGCCAAGGCGGAGCTGCGCGAGGTCGTCGACTTCCTCCGTGAGCCGAAGCGCTTCGCCGCGCTCGGGGCGAAGGTGCCGGCGGGCATCATCCTCCACGGCCCGCCCGGCACGGGCAAGACCCTGCTCGCCAAGGCCGTCGCCAACGAGGCCAAGGCCCAGTTCTTCTCCCAGTCGGCCGCCTCGTTCGTCGAGATGTTCGCCGGCCTCGGCGCCGCACGCATCCGGCGCCTGTTCGCGGAGGCCCGCAAGGCGGCCCCGTCGATCGTCTTCATCGACGAGATCGACGCCGTCGGCGGCAAGCGCGGGTCCGACAACAACGCCGAGCGCGAGCAGACGCTCAACCAGCTGCTCGTCGAGATGGACGGGATGAACTCGGCGGCCAACGTCGTCGTGATCGCCGCCTCCAACCTGCTCGAGAAGCTCGACGACGCCCTGCTGCGCCCGGGTCGCTTCGATCGCCAGATCTTCGTCTCCCCGCCCGACGTCGGTGGCCGCGAGGACGTGCTGAAGGTCCACACGCGCAACAAGCCGCTCCACGAGGACGTCGACCTGCGCACGCTCGCGCGTCAGACGTCCGGCCTGACGGGGGCGGACCTCGCCAACGTCTGCAACGAGGCGGCGATCTTCGCCGCCCGCGCCGGGGGCTCGACGATCCGCCAGCGCGACTTCGACGCCGCCCTCGAGCGCGTGATCGCCGGCATGCAGTCGCACCGGTCGCTCAACGACCACGAGCGCCGCGTCGTCGCCTTCCACGAGGCCGGCCACGCCCTGTGCGCGGAGCTGCTGACCGGCGTCAACAAGGTCCACAAGATCTCGATCGTCCCCCGCGGCCGCGCCCTCGGCTACACGCTGAACCTGCCGGAGGAGGACCGCTACCTCAAGACGCGCGAGGAGCTGATCAACCACATGGTCGTGCTGCTCGGCGGCCGGGCCGCGGAGGAGGCGACGTTCGGGGCCGTGACCACGGGGGCGGCGGACGACCTCAACCGCGTCGCGGAGGTCTCGCGCTCGATGGTCCACCAGTACGCCATGGGCACGTCCCTGTCCTCGCTGTCGGTCGCCGCCGAGGGCGGGGCCGTCTCCGACCGCACCCGTCGGCTGCGCGACGAGGAGCAGCAGGATCTGGCCGCCCAGGCCATGCGGACGGCCTCCAAGATCGTGCGAGAGCACCGTGCGGAGCTCGAGGCGCTGGCGTTCGCGCTGCTGCGCAACGAGGTGCTCGAACGCGCCGACATCGACGCGATGATGCGCGACCTCCACGCGCGCCGGCCCGAGCTGGCCCGCCCGTCCGGGGACCTGCGCGTCGTCGCCGCCAACCCGGACGCCGCGGCCTCCTAGGGGGTCTCGACCTCCGCCGGCCGTGGCCGGCCGAGGTGGTGCCCCTGCGCGAAGTCGACGCCCAGCTCGGCCAGCAGCTCGAGCGTGGCCGCGTCCTCCACGGCCTCCGCGATGGTCTGGATGCGGTACTCGCGGGCGATGTCGACCATCGCGCGGACCGTCGTGCGGTCACGCTGGGAGCGGAGCGTGCCGCGCACGAAGCTGCCGTCGATCTTGAGCAGCGTGACAGGCAGGTGGCGCAGGTAGGAGAAGGAGGCCCAGCCGGCGCCGAAGTCGTCCACGGCGAAGCCGCAGCCGAGCTCGGCGAGGGAGCGCGCGAGCCGCTCGGCGACCTGCATCTGGCGCACGGCGACCGTCTCGGTCACCTCGAAGGTCAGCTCGGAGGGGTCGACGGGCGCCCGCCGCAGCCGGTCGACGAAGGCGTCCACGGTGTCGGCGTCCATGAGCGACGCGGCCGAGAGGTTGATGTGGACGTTGCGGTGCAGGCCGAGGGTCTGGCGCGCCGCGAGCAGCTCGGTCGCCTCGCCGAGGACCCAGCGGTCGATCGCGCGGATCTGGCCGGAGCGCTCGGCGGCGGGGAGGAAGCGGTCGGGGGCGACGAGGCCGCCGTCGTGGTCGCGCAGCCGCAGGAGCAGCTCGCTCCGTTCGACGACGCCGTCGTGGATGCGCGTGATCGGCTGCTCGACGAGGCAGAAGCCGTCCTCGGCGAGCGCATGGCGGACCCGGTCGGACCAGTGGCGGCGCTCGCGCAGCCCGCTGGTCTCCGTCGTCCCGTCGCGGTCGACGACGAGGCGATCGCGGCCGAGGTCCTTGGCGAGCGCGAGCGCAAGGGCGGCGTCGGCGAGCGGATCGGCGTCGGGCTGCCAGCAGCGCACGCCGGCCGAGCTCGTCAGGCGCAGGCGCTCGGGGCCGACCGGCAGCAGCGTGTCCCGCAGGTCCGCGAGGAAGCGCCCGGCGAGCTCGCCGGGGTCGGGCTCGCGGACGAGCACGCCGAACTCGTCGCCCCCGAGGCGCGCGAGCACCGCCGGCGGGTCGAAGCGGGCGCGCAGCAGCTCCGCGACCGTGCGCAGCACCTCGTCGCCCGCGGCCCCGCCGTAGGTGCTGTTGATCTCGCTGAAGCCGTCGAGCCCGAAGACGATCACGCCCGAGGGGTCGTCGACCAGGCCGAGCTCGAGCTCGAAGCCGCGACGCGACAGCAGGCCGGTGAGCTCGTCGTGGAGCGAGAGGCCGGCGGCCTGGGACTCGGCGTGGACCGCCGCCGAGATGTCGGTCGCGTAGGAGATGAAGTGGGCGGCCGTCAGGCCGGCGCCGTCGAGCGGGGCCGACCGCACGCGCAGGTGCACGACGTGGCCGGCCGCGTGCCGGTGGCGGTATGCGCCGTCGAGGGGGACCTCGGGGGATGCCGTCCCGGGCTCGAGGCGCTCGACGTCGTCTGGGAGCACGACCGCCGCGACCGGCAGGTCCGCGAGCTCGTCGGCGCTGCGCCCCAGGAGGGCGGCGAAGGCGGCGTTGACCGTGACGTAGCGCAGCCGTCCGCCGTCGAGCCGGGTGACCGCGACGCCGACCGGGCACGCGTCGACCAGCAGGCGCTGCAACGACACCTTGAGGGTCGCCAGATCGGTGCCGGGGGGAGCTCCCACGGGCGAACCGTACGGCACCGATGGGGAAGGGGGAGCACCTTCGGTGGACGTCCGTTCTAGACCGGCCGGGGCACCACGAGGTCGAAGGCCGCGGGCCGGACCGTGAACGTGTTCAGCCCCGTGGCCTCGACGAGCTCGCCGTCGAGGTTCATCGACGTCCCGGGCGGGCAGAGCAGCTGCACCTCACGGCCGCGCTCGTGCTTGACGCCGCGCTGGTCGGCGAGCGTCCCGCGGCGCATGCCGAACGCGCGCCGGGGAAGCGTCAGCCGCGGCCCGGCGGCGAGAACCAGCACGTCGAGCTGCCCGTCGCTGGGGTCGGCGCCCTCGATGCTCGAGCCGCCGCCGAACGCGCCGGTGGACGCGACGGTGACCTGCCAGGTCAGCCCGGCGTGGACCTCCCGGCCGTCCACGAGCACCCGGCAGCCCAGCGGGCTCGAGAAGAGGCCCGCCGCAAGGGCGCCGACCGGGTAGGCGAGCGGGCCCAGCTTGCCCTTGTGGGGGGCGGCGTGCTTCCCGGCCTCGGGCGCCAGGCCGGCGCCGACGACGTTGACGAACGGCCGGTCGTCCATGAAGGCGAGCTCCATCTTGCGGGTCGTCGTGCCCGTGGCGGCGAGGTGCAGCGCCTCCCCGACGTCCTGCGGGAGCTCGAGCGTGCGGGCGAAGTCGTTGGCGGTGCCGCCGGGGACGACGGCCAGGGGGATGCCGAGGCGGGCGGCGACCTCGGCGGCCGGCGCGATCAGGCCGTCACCGGAGACGACGACCAGCCGCTCGGCGCGCCCGCCGCCGATCTCGGCGGGCGTCGACGCGGTCTCCACCACGTCGCCGCCGGCGACCTCCAGGTCGTTGACGGTGACGCCCAGATCGGGGGACGAGCCGGACTTGGGGTTCAGGACGAGGGCGATGCGCACGCGCATAGACTGCCGCACCGTGTTCTCCCGCATCGATCACGTGGGCATCGCGGTGTCGGACCTCGACGCCGCGATCACCCTTCACGAGTCCACCTACGGCATGGCGCTGGTCCATCGCGAGACCGTGACGGAGCAGGGCGTGGAGGCCGTGCTGCTCGACGTCGGCGAGAACCACGTCGAGCTGCTGCGCCCGCTGGCGGACGACACACCGGTGGGGAGGTTCCTCGCCTCCAAGGGTCCCGGCATCCACCACGTCGCCTACCAGGTGGCGGACATCGAGGCCACCCTGGCGGCCCTCTCCGGCGCCGGCGTCAAGCTCATCGACGAGACCCCCCGGATCGGCATCCGCGGGTCCTCCGTCGCGTTCCTGCACCCGTCGGCGTCCGGCGGCGTGCTCACCGAGATCGTCCAACCCGCCCAGGAGCACTAGAAGATGGCCGACGCATCCCCCTCCACCAAGCCCCGCCGGGTCGCCCTCGGCTTCCACGCCGGTGGCGCGCTGAACCTGCGCCTCACCGAGCAGGCGCTGTCGGGCCTGCAGGATCAGCTGAAGTCCGGCGACGCCGGCTTCGTCGAGGTCGCCTCCGAGGACGGCCCCGTCCTCGTCAACCTCGCCCAGGTCATCTACCTGCGGATCGAGTCCTCCGAGTCGCGCATCGGCTTCTAGGACCCCTTGACCCCGGACACCGCCGCCCCCGAGCAGCCCGCCGCCGCCCCGTTCGCCGAGCCCCTCGAGCAGGCCCGCCGGCACGGGGGACTGCGCTCGTACCTCAACGCGATCGACCTCGGGGTCTACCGCTGGTTCCGCTCCGTCGCGCCGACGGGCCGGGCGATGGACCGGGTCAAGACGTTCTCGAAGGCCGGCGAGCACGGGGCGTGCTGGTACGTCCTCGGCCTCGCCGGCGCTGCCGTGGACCCCGACCGTCGCGGCCACTGGCTGGAGGCGACCGCGACGGTGGCGATCGCCTACGGCACCTCGACGGCCATCAAGAACGCGATCGGGCGCAAGCGCCCCGCCGTGGAGGACCTCCCCGCCATCATGCGCACACCCACCGGGCTGTCGTTCCCGTCCTCGCACTCGACGTCGTCCTTCGCCGCCGCCCGGGCGTTCTCGACGCTGCTGCCCGGCCCGCCGCTCTACGTCGCCGCCACCGCGATGGCGACGTCGCGGCTGCTCGTCGGCGTCCACTACCCGTCAGACATCGTGGCGGGCACCGCGCTCGGCATGGCGATGGGGGAGTGCGCGCGATGATGAAGGTCGGGATCGTGGGGCTGCCGAACGCCGGCAAGTCCTCCCTCTTCAACGCCCTGTCGGAGTCGGGCAAGGCCGAGGCGGCCAACTACCCCTTCACGACGATCGAGCCGAACGTCGCCGTCGTGCCCGTGCGCGACGACCGCCTCAACCAGGTCTCCGACACCCTCAAGGCCTCCAACATCGTGTGGGACACGATCGAGGTCCACGACATCGCCGGTCTCGTCCGTGGCGCGTCCGAGGGCGAGGGGCTGGGCAACAAGTTCCTCGGCAACATCCGCGAGACCGACGCGATCCTCCACGTCGTCCGGGCGCACGAGGACTCCGCCGTCATCCACCCCGAGGGCTCCGTCGACCCCGTACGGGACATGGACACGATCGAGACCGAGCTGATCTACGCCGACCTCGAGGCCGCCGAGCGGCGCGTCGAGCGCCTGGCCAAGACCGCGCGCTCCGGTGACGCCGCCGCCAAGGCGGAGCTCGCCTGGGTCGAGCAGGTCGTCGCCGCCCTGCAGGCCGGGCAGCCGGCCCGCACCGTGCCCGTCCCGCACGACGCGCCGGACGCGATGCGCAACCTGACGCCGCTGACCGGCAAGCCGGTGCTGATCGTCGCCAACGTGGAGGAGGGCGACGACGAGGTCCCCCCCGCGATCCTCGCCCACGCCGAGGCGATCGGCGCGGGGGCCGTCGCGGTCTCGAGCCGGATCGAGGCGGACCTGTCCGAGCTCGACGCGGAGGAGGCGCAGGCGATGCGCGACGAGCTCGGCCTCTCGGAGTCCGGCCTGGACCGCATCATCCGCGGCGCCTTCCAGCTGCTCGACCAGCTCGCGTTCTTCACCGCGGGGGAGGGCAAGCCGGCCCAGTCCTGGCACCTCAAGCGCGGCGCCACGGCGTGGCACGCCGCGGGCGCGATCCACTCCGACATCCAGAAGGGGTTCGTCCGCGCCGAGGTCATCGGCTGGGACCGCCTCGTCGAGGCCAAGGGCTACGCGGGCGCCCGGGACGCGGGCACGCTGCGCCTCGAGGGCCGCGACTACGTCATGGCCGACGGTGACGTGATCACCGTCAAGCACACGGGCTAGACCTCGAAGGCCAGCGCGCTCGCCTCGCCGCGCCGCAGCGCCGCCACGTGCGCGCGGACGTTCGTGAGCTCCTCGAGCCCGTGGCCCTCGGCCATGGCGGCCAGCATCCTGGCCTCGGCGGCCTCGATCGCCTCCGCGGTGTCGACCACGGCGGAGAGCCGCGGTACCGGTGCCGCGAGCAGGCCGTCGTCATCGGCGAGGACGAGGTCGCCGTCGGCCACCCGCACGCCGCCGCAGACCACGGCGCCCGGGGGGTCGGGGGCGGTGACGGCGGTGCCCGACGCCGGGTAGGTGCCGCGCGCCCAGACCGGGACACCGGAGTCGCGCAGGTCGCGCAGGTCGCGCACGAAGCCGTCGACGACGATGCCCGCCAGCCCGCGCCGCGCGGCCTCCGTGGCGAACAGGCCGCCCAGCACCGCGCGGGTGCCGCCGGAGGCGATCACGAGGACGCTGCCGGGCGCGGCGGAGGTGACCGCGACGAGCGGCGCGAGGTGGTCGCCGACCGCGATCACGGTGGTGGCGGTGCCGGCCATGCGGGCGGGCCCGGCGAGCCGGCGGATGCCGGCGTCCAGCGGCACGAGGGACTTGTCGGCGTCGCAGACGGTCGAGACCTGCAACGCCGCCAGCCGGGTGAGGAGGTCGCTCATCCCATCGCCTCGGCGATCACGCCGGCGAGCAGCCGCACGCCGCGCTCGATGTCGGCCTCGCCGACCTGGCTGAACGCCAGCCGCAGCTCGCGGTGGCCACCCCCGTCCGGATGGAACGGCGTCCCGGGGACGAACGCCACGCCCGCCGCGACCGCCGTGTCGCGCAGGGCGAGCGTGTCGATCCCCTCCGGCAGGGTCATCCAGGTGAAGAACCCGCCGCTCGGCTCGCTCCACCCGACGCCCGGGGGCATGTGGGCCTCGAGCGTCGCGCGCATCGCCGCCCAGCGGCCCGCGTAGAGCGCACGGGCCTGCGGCAGCTGGGCGCCGAAGTGGCCGGCGCGGCCGTACTCCTCCACCATCCGCTGTCCGAGCGCGCCCGCGCACTGGTCCGTCGTCTGCTTCGCCGCCCCCATGGCGTCGATCAGCTCCGCCGGGCCGGCGGCCCAGCCGAGCCGCACGCCCGGCGCGAAGACCTTCGAGAACGTCCCTGCCTGCACCACGACGTCGGGGGCGAGCGACCACAGGGACGGCAGGTTGGTCCCGTCGTAGGTCGTCTCGCGGTAGGCGACGTCCTCGAGCAGCACGATCGCGTGGCGGCGGCAGAGCTCCACGAGGGCCTCGCGCCGCCCGAGCGGCAGCGTCCGGCCCGACGGGTTCTGGAAGTCCGGGATCACGTACAGGAGCTTCGGGCGGTAGCCGTCGCGCAGGCGGGCCTCGAGCGCGTCGACGTCGAGGCCGTCCGCGTCGCACTCGAGCGCCGTCAGCCGCGCGCCGTGGCCGCGGAAGGCGATCAGCGCGCCCAGGTAGGTCGGCCCCTCGACCGCGACGTCGTCGCCGTCGTCGAGCAGCGCGTGGCCGACGAGGTCCAGGCACTCCATCCCGCCGCTGGTGACGAGCAGCTCGGCGGGCGCCGGCCGGCGTCCCTGCTGATCCTCCTGGCGGTCGAGCAGGTACGCCCGCAGGCTCGGCACGCCCGTGGACGGCGCGTACTGCAGCGCCACCCCCGGGTCGTCGCGCACCAGGCGCGCGGCGATCTCGGCGATCACGTCGGAGGCGAACGTCGCCCGATCGGGGAACCCGCCCGTGAAGGCGAGCACGCCGGGCGGCGGGCCGGCGAGGATCGTGGCGAGCTCCGGGTCCGTGCGCTCGCGGGCGCGGCGCGAGAGGGCGGGGTGGCCGACGGCGACTGAAGCCATCGGCCGCACGCTACCGCTCGCCGAAGTAGATCGGCGTCTTGAGGAAGTCGCGCTGGGCGGCCTTGAAGGCCGGCTTGGGCGTGCCGTCGTAGCGGATCAGGCCCTTGTTGTGGAGGGCGTCGCGCTTGATGCCGCGGCGGCGCGCGCCGCCGTCCCAGTCCGGCTTGACGTAGAACTCGCGCGCGGTCCAGTAGATCGCCCCGGCCAGCCACGGCTCGGACGCGACGATGTCGAGCGTGCGGTCGACGTAGTTCGTCTGGAACGCGTAGGTCTCCTTGCGCGAGCGCGGCCCCTTGTAGGTCGACTCGGCGCCGAACTCCGTGATCATCTGCGCCTGGCGCGGGTACTTGCGCCGCATCGCCTCCAAGAACGGCCGCAGGCCCGAGAGCTTCGCGGTCGACTGGCGGCCGGCCTTGCCGTCGTACCAGCCGTAGTAGGAGTTGATCCCCAGCAGGCCGAAGCCGGAGTAGCTCGACTGGCGCGGGATGTTCGGGTAGGAGAGGAGGTCGAGCGCCGACGGGACGGTGTCGTCGAGCGAGCGCGTCAGCTTGGCCGCGGCGATCAGGAAGCGGCGGGTGCCCGGCATCGAGTCCGCGTAGGGCGACAGCTCGTTGGCGACGGAGTGCGTCAGCACCGACGGGTGGTTGCGCGCGTAGAGGACCGTGTGACGGACGCGGTTGAGCGCCGAGGTGCGGCCGGCGGGTGTCTTGAGCGCCTCGTCCTCGTGGTAGACGGGCGCCTGGCTCCAGACGAGGATCCCCTCCTCGTCGAGGCGGTCGAGCATCTTCTCGCTCAGGGGGTACTGCTCGCGCGTGACGTTGGCGCCGAGCTTCTTGAGGTCGCCGATGATCGTCTCGATGTCCTGGTCGCGCAGCGCCGGCCCCCGGCCGGGCAGGTCGTCCTGGATCGAGGCGCCGCGCACCTGGAGGCGGTGGCCGTTGAGGTAGAGCTCGCCGCCCTGGACGCGCACGTAGCGCAGGCCGATGTGGCGGTCGTCGACGTCGGTGACGGCATCGCCGAGGCCGACCGTCGCGTGCGCGGCGTAGAGGTTCGGGGTCTTGGGCGACCACAGCTGGGCCTTGCCCGTGACGTCCATGGGGAAGCCGACGCGGCGGCGCTCGAACGGCTTGAGGTCCTTGACCGTGACGGTCTTCGTGCTCACGTCGCCGGCGGGCGAGGTGAGCTTGACGTCCAGGCGCGGCGAGGTGACGCGCTTGACGTGGCTCTCGACGATGCCGTCGGTGCGCGCGATCGGCGCGCACGTGCGAGCCCCCTTGGCGCACTTGACGTCGGAGAGGATGCCGAGGTCGTTCCAGGTGACCTCACCGACGGGGACGAGCGAGACGGGCCGGGTCAGGCCGCCCCAGTTCCACCAGCCCTCGCGCAGGGACGCCGTGCGCTTGTTGGAGACGCGCACGACGAGCGTGTTCTCCTGGCCCGCGGGGTTCATCCCGTCGGCGGCGAGCGTGAACTCCTCGTAGGGGTTCGTGTTCGCCCCGAGGCGCCGGCCGTTGAGCCACACCGTCGCGTTGCGGCGCGCGGCCTCGAAGCGCAGGGACCAGGTGAACCCGGCCGGGGTGGCCGGGGTCTGCAGCTTCATGCGGTACCAGCCGACGGTGCCGAGGAACTCGCTGTCGACGGGGGTCGGGTTGAAGACGTGGGGGACGGTGACCGGCTTCCAGCCCTCGGCGACCGCCCAGTCGCCCGAGCGCCAGCCGGCCTTGATGCCGGCGTTGCCCGGGTCGAGGCGGAACTGCCAGCCGCCGGCGAGCGTCTGGGTCGCCGGCACGCCGGTGTCGGCGCGCGTCAGCGGCGCGACGGTCGGGGGACCCGTCGTGGGCGCCTCGGTCTGGCCCGGCGCGGCAGCGGCCGAGACGACGAAGAGGACGAGGGCCGCCAGGGCGGAGCGAAGAGCGGGAGACACCATGGGGGGGACGAGCGCGGACGCGCGTGCCACAGCAACCCGCGCGGGGCTCAAAGGTAGCGCTGCGGCGCGGGTGTCAGCCGCGGAGGCGTTCGGCGAGGCGCCCCATCCCGAGCGCCTCCGCCGCCGACGCGCCGCCACGTGGGTCGGTTGAGGCGTCCTCGGGGAGATCCACCGTGATTCGCCGCAGCGTCGCGACGTCCTTGAAGGTCCGCAGCATGTCGGGGTCCGTGAGCAGACCGTTGCGCACCGACGGCTTCTCCCGGATGGCCGCGTCGATGCACGCCTCGAGCGTCCCGTGGCGCCGCAGCAGGTCCGCGGCGGTCTTCTCGCCGATGCCCTTCGCCCCCGGCAGGCCGTCGGACGGGTCGCCGCGCAGCGCGATGAAGTCGGGCACCTGCTCCGGGGTGACGCCGTAGCGCTCGAACACCTCGGCGGGGCCCATCTCCTGGCCGTTGGGCTTGCCGCGCTGCTGCAGGAGGACGTGAACCGCCTCCGTCGCGCACTGGAACATGTCCCGGTCGCCCGTGAGGATCAGCGCACGGCCGCCGGCCTCCTCCTCCAGCTGTCCGAGGGTCCCGAGCAGGTCGTCGGCCTCGAGCTCGTCGGAGGCCAGCACGACCCAGCCCAGCGCGCGGAACAGGTCGGGCGCCTGCTCCCACTGATGACGCAGGTCGTCGGGCATCTCGGGACGGGCGGCGTGGTAGGGCGGGTAGGCCTCGGCGCGGTAGTCCGCCGACTCCTGGCCGAAGCAGCAGACGACGACGCGCGGGTCGTGGCGCTCGATCTCCGCGAGGAGCTGGTTGACCGCGCCGAGCAGCGCGTTGACGGGGCGCCCGTCGGCCCCCGTGATGGAGTCCGGGAGCGCGAAGAAGGCGCGATAGAGGAGGAACGGCGCGTCAGCGCACAGCAGCGGACGGGGCACAGTGCGGCAGTATGTCGCTCATGCGCACCATCACGGGTCACGAAGAGCTCAAGGCCGCCGCGGGCGAGGAGCTCGGCACGAGCGACTGGCGAGCCATCTCCCAGGAGGAGGTCAACCAGTTCGCCGACGTCACCGGCGACCACCAGTTCATCCACGTCGACGAGGAGCGGGCGAAGGAGACGCCGTTCGGCGGCACGATCGTCCACGGCTACTTCACGCTCGCGCTGCTCCCGGTGCTGCTGGACGAGGTCGTGACCTTCGAGGGGTTCAACTTCGCCGTCAACTACGGCGCCAACAAGGTCCGCTTCCCGGCGCCGCTCCCGGTCGGCAAGAAGGTCCGCGGCAGCGTGTCCGTCGTCAGCGTCGAGGAGGTCAAGGGCGGCTCGCAGGCCGCGCTGCAGACGACCCTCGAGGTCGAGGGCGGCGAGAAGCCGGTGCTCGTGGCCGAGACCCTCGTCCGGCTCTACTAGCGACCCGGCTGCCTACATCCGGCTCGCGCCGGCGTCGCGGGAGACGCGCTGGGCGATCGTCACCGGGATCAGGGACGCGAGCACGAGCACGAGCGCGACGACGTTGACCACGGGCGCCTGCGCAGGCCGGAAGAGGTTGTTGAAGATGAAGATCGGCAGCGTCGGCGAGCCCGGGCCGGCGGTGAACGTCGTCACGACGATCTCGTCGAAGCTCAGGGCGAAGGCCAGCAGGCCGCCCGCGACGAGCGCGCCGCTGAGCATCGGCAGCGTCACGTAGCGCAGCGTCTGCCAGCGGGACGCGCCGAGGTCGGCCGACGCCTGGTCGAGCGAGGTGCCGAGCCGCCGCAGCCGCGCCTGGACGTTGTTGAACACGACGACGATGCAGAACGTGGCGTGGCCGACGATGATCGTGAACAGGCCCGCGCCGATGCCGAAGACCGGCTCGAGCACGTTCTGGATCGTCGACTGCAGGGCGACGCCGGTGACGATCCCCGGCAGGGCGATCGGCAGCACCACGAGCAGCGACACGGTGCCGCGGCCGAAGAAGCGCATGCGCGTGAGCGCGAACGCGAGCAGGGAGCCGAGCACGAGCGCGATCGCCGTCGCGGCCGCGCCGGCCTTCAGCGACGTCACGAGCGCCTCGCGCGGGGCGGCGGAGGACCAGGTCCGGTCCCACCACTCCAGCGTGAAGCCCGACGGCGGCCAGCCGAACGTCGGGTCGCTGTTGAACGCGTTGATCGCGACGAGGATCAGCGGCACGTAGACGAACGCGCCGACGACGGCCATCAGCGCCCACAGCGCGGCCTTGGATCCGCGCCCGAGGGTCACAGCTCGTCCAGGCCGCCGAGACGGCGGATCGCGAACAGGTAGAGGACCATCACGACGACCGAGAGGGTCCCGAGCGCGGCGGCGAAGGGCAGGTCCAGCGTGATGTTCTGCAAGACGGCGGTGCCCAGCGTCTGCAGCTTGCCGCCCACGATGGAGACCGCGATGTAGTCGCCGAGGCTGAGCGAGAACGTGAACACCGAGCCGGCGGCGATGGCGGGTACGAGCGCGGGCCACATGACCAGCCGAAACGTGCGCCAGGTGCTCGCGCCGAGGTCGGTGGAGGCCTCCAGGTGCGAGTCCGGCAGGCGCTGCATCGCGCCGTAGACCGGCAGGATCATGTACGGCAGCCAGAGGTAGGTCAGCGTCAGCACGACGGCCGCGAAGCCGAACCCGGGCGTGGCGCCGAAGACGGACTCGACGAAGCCGCCGGGGCTGAGCATGACGCGCAGCGCGTAGGCCTTGACGAGGTAGGAGGCCCACAGGGGGACGAGCACGGCGGCGAGCATCGGCCCGCGGGCCCGCGGGCTCGCCAGCCGCGCGATCACGAACGCCGCGGGCACGCCGAGCGCGATGCACAGGACGGTCACCCCCGCCGCGATCCCGAGCGTGCGGGCGATGATGCGCAGGTAGGTCGGGTCCGTCACCGCCGTGCGCAGGTTGTCCAGGGTGAAGGAGCGCACGACCTCGTTGGTGAACGGGTCGGTGGTCCAGAAGGCCGTCAGCAGGATGACGGCCAGCGCCCCGAGGTAGACGACGATCAGCCAGGCCAGGGGCGGGCCGAGCAGGCCGGCCAGCTGCAGGCGGTGGCGGATCATCGTCTTCCCCGGGCCGGTGCTAGTTGCGGATCGACGTCCAGGCCTTGGACCAGTCGGCGTAGGTCGTGCACTTCACGTCCGTGCGCCCGTCCAGGCACTGCTCGATCGGCGTCGTCCAGTAGGCGACCTTGGAGAAGTAGTCCTCGTCGGTGGCGTGGAAGACGTCGCAGTGGTCCTTGGCCTCCGTCATGGCGCAGGACTTCTCGTTGGCGGGCGCCTCGCCGAAGTACTCGGCGATCTGGGCGTTGACCTTCGGCGACACGATGTGGTCGATGAACTTGTAGGCGCAGGTCTTGTGCTCGGACTTCGCGCCGACCATCCAGGTGTCCGACCAGCCCGTGGTGCCCTCCTTGGGCAGCACGGTGCCGACGGGGACCTTCTCGCCCTCGGCGACGTTGGCGATGACCTGCCAGGTGGTGCCCACCGTGGACGCGCCGCTCTTGAAGGCCTGGACCTCCTTGAGGTAGTCCGACCAGTACTCGTTGACGTTGCCCGACTGCTCCTTGAGCAGGTCGACCGCGGCCGCGAGCTGCTTCTTGTCGAGGGCGTAGGGGTCCTTGATGCCGAGCTCGGGCTTGGTCGCCTTGAGGTAGACCGCGGCGTCGGCGATGTAGATCGGCGAGTCGTAGGCCGTGACCTTGCCCTGCTGGTCGGCGCCCTTGTCGAAGACGGCCGACCAGGAGTCCGGGGCGGGCTTGACCTGGTCCTTGCGGTACATCAGCAGGTTGGCGCCGCGGCCGTGCGGGATCCCGTAGGAGACGCCGTCGACGGCGTTCCACGGCTTGTCCTTGAGCGCCGGGAAGATGTCGGCGTAGTTCTTGATCAGGTCCGTGTTGACGGGCTCGACGTCGCCGGCGGCGATCAGGCGCAGCGTCGCGTCGCCCGAGGCCGAGACCGTGTCGTACTGGCCGGTGCGCATCAGCTGCACCGCCTCGTCGGAGGTCCCGAAGGTCTTCACGTTGACCTTGCAGCCGGACTGCTTCTCGAAGCCGGAGATCCAGTCGACGGACGGATCGTTGGAGCCGTCCTCGGCGTAGCCCGGCCACGCGAGGACGTTGACCTCGCCCTCACCCTTGCCGAGCGCCTTGAGCGCCTCGAGCTTGGGCGGCTTGAACCCCTCCGCGCCGGGGGTGCCGGTGGAGCTGGAGTCGCCGCCGCCACACGCGGCGACGGTGCCGGCGCACGTGAGCACGGCGGCGGCGGTGAGCAGTCTGGTCCTGAGCATCTGGTCTCCCTGGGTTCAGGTGGGTTGCGCGGGGTCCCCTGCGGCCCCGTCGACGGATACGACGTGGTCGTCGCGCCAGCAGACGCGGACGGCGGCGCCGCGCTCGGCGGCGACGGGCTCCGGCACCCCGCTGTTCGCGCGCAGCACGACGAGCCGCGGCCCCGCGTCCAGCGTCACGGCGATCCGGGTGACCGAGCCGGCGAAGACGACCTCGGCGACGCGCCCGGGGGCGGAGGACTCACCGGGACCGGGCGCCGTGTCCGGCGCGGCGAGCCACAGCTTCTCCGGGCGGATGCCGTGGACGCCGTCGCGGCCCAGCAGCGCGCTCGCGGCCTCCCCGCGGATCAGGTTCGACGTGCCGACGAAGTCGGCGACGAACGTCGTCGCGGGACGCTCGTACAGCGCGGCCGGCGGATCGACCTGGACGACGCGGCCGGCGTCGAAGACCGCGACGCGGTCAGACATCGACAGCGCCTCCTCCTGGTCGTGCGTGACGAACAGGAAGGTGATGCCGACGTCGCGCTGGATGCCCTTGAGCTCCTCCTGCATCTCGACGCGCAGCTTGAGGTCGAGTGCGCCGAGCGGCTCGTCGAGCAGCAGCACCTGCGGGCGGTTGACGAGGGCGCGCGCCAGGGCGACCCGCTGGCGCTGGCCGCCGGAGAGCTGGTCGGGCCGGCGCTCGCCGTACGTCGCGCCGAGCCGGACCTGCTCCAGCGCCTCCGCGGCAGCCTTGCGGCGCTCCGCCTTGGCGACGCCGCGCACGCGCAGGCCGTAGGCGACGTTGTCGACGACGCTCATGTGCGGGAACAGCGCGTAGTCCTGGAACACCGTGTGGACGTCGCGGCGGTTGGCGGGCACGTGGGTGACGTCGACGCCCGCGAGCTCGACGGTGCCCGCCGTCGGCGCCTCGAAGCCGGCGATCATCCGCAGCACCGTCGTCTTGCCCGAACCCGACGGCCCGAGCATGGAGAAGAACTCGCCGGGGGCGACGTCGAGGTCGACGCCGGCGACGGCCGTGGTGTCGCCGAAGCGCTTGACGACGCCGCGCAGGCGCACCGCCACCTCCGGCGCCTCCGATCTTCCTAAGGCCACGATAAGAAACCTATGGAAGCAGAGGTTTCGTGTCAAGCTTCCCTCCGTGGCTGTCGTGCCCGAACTCCCCGCCACCGTGCTGCGCCCCTTCGACTCCACCGGCCGGGGCGAGCAGGTGGCCCAGCGCCTGGCGGACGCGATCGCGCTCGGGCTGCTCCGCGACGGTCAGCGGCTGCCCAGCGAGGCGCAGCTCGCCGCGTCGCTGGCGGTCGCCGTCACGACGGTGCGCGAGGGCCTGGCCCTGCTGCGCGAGGACGGCCTCCTGCGCACGGAGCGCGGCCGGCGCGGCGGGAGCTTCGTCGTCGCGCCGCCGGAGGCGACGAGCGCGGTGCTCGAACGGCGCCTGGCGGCGGTCAGCCTCGCCCAGCTGCGCGACCTCAGCGACCACCTCGCGATCGTGCTCGGCGGGGCGGCCCGGCTGGCGGCCGCGCGCGCGGAGGGCACCGACCACGCGCAGCTGCGCTCCGCGCTGGCGGCGGCCGCCGCGGCGGACGGCAGCGGCGCCTTCTCGCGGGCCGCGACCCGGCTGCACAGCGACCTGGCGGCGGCCGGGCAGTCGGCCATGCTCACGCGCGCGGTGATCGCGGTGCAGGGTGAGCTGGCGCCCCTGCTCGCGCTCGCCTACGATGGGCCGACGCTGCGGACCGCGGCCGTCCGGCGCCTCCAGGCGATCCTCGACCACGTCGAGGCCGCCGACGCCGACCGGGCGCGCAGCGCGGCGGAGGACCACGTGATGACGCTCTTCGAACTCGTCAGAGCCCGACGCGCCGGCCGGCGGGCACCGCGATGAGCACGGCTGCACGCCCGCTGATCGACGACGTCGCGGCGGCCCTCACCGACCGCCTGGAGGCCGTCTTCTCCGCCGTCCAGCCCCTCGCGGACGCGATCGAGGCGCGGCTCGCCGGCGGGCCGGGCAGCATCCGCAGCGACGAGCTCGGGATCGAGCGGCTCGCGACCGGGCTGCTCCGAGCGCCGGCCGGCCTCGCCACGGGGGCCGGCTACGTGTCCGGGCCCGGCGTCCTCCGCGATCGCGCCGCCTGGCTGGAGTGGTGGACGGTCGACGCGCCGGGCGCCGAGCCCGTGCGCGTCGCACCGGAGGCCGCGCCGGACGGGACGCCGACCTACGACTACTCCGCGATGCCGTGGATGGTCGTGCCGCGGGAGACGGGCGCGCGGCACGTGACGGGGCCCTACGTCGACTACTTCTGCACGACGGAGTACGCGCTGACGTTCACCGTGCCGGTCAGCGCGGGCGGGTCCTTCGGTGGCGTCGTCGGGGTCGACGTCCCCGTCGCCGAGCTGGAGCGCCAGGTCACGCCGCTCCTGGACTGGGTCGGTGCCCCCGTGGCCCTCGTCAACGCGATCGGCCGCGTCGTCACCACGGTCGACTTCGGGCTGCTGACGGGCGACCTCGTCCGTGACGCGGCCTTCGCCCGCCTGTGGGCGGGTGAGCCGGCGGACGGCCCGTACCGCCTCCGGCGCCTCGCCGGGCTGCCGCTCGGGCTGCTCGTCCGCGCCTAGCGGACGCGGACGGCCGGTCCGGCGTCCACGAGGAACTTCACGCGGTAGGTCCCGGGGCGGGCGACGCGGATCGCGTAACGGCCGCCGGCGCGCGTGCGGCCGGCCTTGACCTTGCGCCAGCGCCTGGCCGAGCGGCGCTGCACCGTGATGCGGGAGCCCTTGGCCTCGGGGAAGACGCGGCCGCGGAGCACGCGGCGGGTCACCCGGGCCGACTGCGCCTCGGGCGTGGAGCCGCTGTGGGCGACGGTGGCCCGCGCGGTCGAGGCCTTCGTCCTGATCGTCGTGAAGTAGATCCAGGAGTCGTAGAGGCCGAGGCGGGCGCGCAGGTCGGCGCCGGTGACCCGGGTCCTGCCGCCGGTGCCGACGACGTCGGCGGCGACGATCCGCGGCGAGGAGCCACGCTCGACGACCTTGACGCCCTTCAGCGAGCCCTTGACCCACGAGCCGAGCTTGGCCTCCGCGGTCGCCTGGCTCCACTTGTACGGGCCCCAGCGATGCTTGGGGGAGGCGGTGTCGTAGGGGTCGTCGACCGAGCGCAGCCACGGCAGCGCCTCGCCGCCCATCCCGAGGACGGACTTCTCGACGTCCTCGGTGCGGCCGCCGGAGGTGGAGAAGAAGTAGGTCACGACCGGCTTGCCGCCGTAGGTGACGGTCTGGCCCGCGGTCTCGGCCACCGCCTGGTCGGTGCTCGACGTCTCCGCCGAGACGCCGCCGTAGACCTGGGAGCGGGTGTCGGGGTACTGGTCGAACCCGTTGCCGCCCTTGCTCGTCGTCAGCGCGTAGGTGCGCGCGGCGACGGCCTGGGCCTTGAGCGCCTCGAGCGGCCAGGAGGCGGGGGACTCGCGCGAGATGACGCCGCGCACGTAGTCGTCGAGGGCCAGGGCGTTGACGGCCTGCACGCCGAAGATGCCGGAGGCGCGGAACTCGAGCGCCCCGCGGTAGCGGCCGGAGGTGACACCGTTGCCGGCCGACCCGAGCAGCGTGAGGCCGGCGCCGCGGCCGACGATCCGCGCCGGGGCGCTGATCCGCGCGACGCGCTTGCCGTTGGCGCGCAGGACGTCGATCTGCGAGGCCGAGGCGCGCCGGATGCGGTAGGTCGCCGACGGGCGCAGCGACGTGGCGCCCGCCTTGCGCGCGCCGGTGACGCGCGCCTCGCCGACGGAGCCCTGCAGGAGCACGCGGACGGTCTTGGCCGGGGCGCTGCCGAGCGCCGTGTCGGAGTAGTAGTGGGCGAGGATGTCGTCGTAGCGCCAGCCCTTGGAGGCGAAGCCGTACGCGCCGTACTGGCTCATCCCGACGCCGTGGCCGAAGCCGGCGCCGCGCACGGTGTAGCGCGTCGCGGCGTCTGACGGTGGCGCCACGAGGGCGGTCGACAGGCCGGCAGCGGCCAGCGCGAGCCCCGCTCGCCGAGTGGTCCTGGACATCCCCACGGTGTTCGGCACGTTAGGGGAGACACCTGGAACGGGAAGGAGTTGCGAAGCTCTGCTCATGTCCGAACCCGAACGCAACGCCGCCGACCTCTTCGTGGACTGCCTCGCCGCCGAGGGCGTCGAGTACGTGTTCGGCATCCCCGGGGAGGAGACGCTCGAGCTCAACCGCGCCCTCGACGCCTCCGAGATCGAGTTCGTCCCCGTCCGCCATGAGCAGGGCGGCGCCTACATGGCCGACATGTACGGCCGCCTCACTCAGCGCGCCGGCGTCTGCCTCGGCACGCTCGGGCCGGGCGCCACGAACCTCGTCACCTCGATCGCCGACGCCTGGCTGGACCGCTCGCCGCTCGTCGCCCTCACCGGCCAGGGCGACCTCGAGCGCACCCACAAGGAGTCCCACCAGTACATCGACATCGTCTCGATGTTCCAGCCGATCACGAAGTGGAACGCGCGGCTGAACTCCGCGGGGATGATCCCCGAGGTCGTCCGCAAGGCCTTCAAGGTCGCGCAGAACCAGAAGCCGGGGCCGACGCACATCGAGCTGCCCGAGGACATCATGGAGGCGCCCTACGCCGGCGCCCCGCTGCTGCACCGCCAGGAGCGCCGCCGTCCCGAGCCCAGCCAGAACGAGCTGGAGTCCGCGGCGGAGATCATCGCCAACGCCGAGAACCCGATCGTGCTCGCGGGCAACGGCGTCGCGCGCGGGAACGCCGCGCCCGCGCTGCGCGCCTTCGCCCACGCCACCGGCTTCGGCGTCGCGGCGACGTTCATGGGCAAGGGCGTCCTGGACGACGAGGACCCGCACTGGCGCGGCACCGTCGGCATGCAGGCGCGCGACTACGAGCTGGCCGGCTTCAAGGACGCCGACGTGGTCATCACGGTCGGCTACGACCTCGTCGAGCACGCGCCCGTCAACTGGAACCCCGACGGGAACAAGACGATCGTCTGCATCGACACGGTCCCGGCCGAGGTCGACGCGCACTTCGTCACGAGCGCCGACCTGATCGGCGACATCGACCTCATCCTGCGCCGCATCGTGGGTCTCGTCGGCACGGGCAACCCGATGACGACGACGCCGTCGCGGCTGGAGGACCTCGTCCAGGGCGCGTTCAACGCCGGCGCCTCCGACGACGCGTTCCCCCTGCACCCGCCGCGCGCCCTGTGGGAGATCCGCAAGCAGCTGGGCCGCGAGGACATGCTGATCTCCGACGTCGGCCTGCACAAGCTGTGGATCTCGCGCATGTTCCCCGCGCACGAGCCCAACACGGTGATGATCGCCAACGGCCTGGCGGGCATGGGCATCGCGCTCCCGACCGCGATCGCGGCGAAGCTCGTCCATCCCGAGAAGCAGGTCGTCACCGTCTCCGGCGACGGCGGCTTCCTGATGAACTGCCAGGAGCTCGAGACCGCCAAGCGCCTGAAGACCCCGGTCGTGAACGTGATCTGGGAGAACCAGCAGTACGGGTCGATCGTCTGGAAGCAGGACAACAAGTTCGGCCGCCACTTCGGGGTCGACTTCACCAACCCCGACTTCGTCAAGCTCGCCGAGGCGTTCCACCTGCCCGGCTTCCGCTGCGAGTCCGTCGAGGACTTCCCCAAGCACCTCGAGCGGGCGCTGAAGCTCGACGAGCCGTCCGTCGTCGTCGTCCCGATCGACTACTCGATCGACATCGGGCTGCAGGAGCAGCTCGGAGAGGAGACCGTTGCCGCATGAGCATCACCGCTGACCGTGAGAAGTCGATCGTCGATGGGGTCCCGACGGGGCTCTACATCGCCGGGGAGTGGGTCGACGGCGACGGCACGATCGACGTCGAGGACCCGTCGACCGGCGAGACGCTGACGACCGTCGCCAACGCGACCGCCGCGCACGCGCAGGCCGCGATGGACGCGGCGGCCGACATGCGCGAGGAGTGGGCGGGGTGGGCGCCGCGGGCGCGGGGGGAGATCCTGCGCAAGGCCTGGGAGCTGATCCAGGAGCGCACGGAGGAGCTCGCGATCCTGATGACCCTCGAGATGGGCAAGACGGTCAAGGAGTCGACGGCCGAGATCGCCTACGCCTCGGAGTTCCTGCGCTGGTTCTCGGAGGAGGCGGTCCGCATCGACGGGCGCTACTCCGTCGCCGCCAACGGCACGGGTCGCGTGCTCGTGATGCAGCAGGCGATCGGGCCGTGCTACTTCATCACCCCCTGGAACTTCCCGATGGCGATGGGGACCCGCAAGGTCGGCCCGGCGATCGCGGCCGGCTGCACGATGGTGATCAAGCCCGCGAAGCAGACGCCGCTGTCGATGCTGATGCTGACGCAGATCCTCGAGGAGGCCGGGCTGCCGGCCGGGGTCCTCAACGTCGTCACCGCGCAGTCGGCGGGGGACGTGTCCAAGCCGATCCTCGCCGACCCGCGGCTGCGCAAGCTGTCCTTCACCGGCTCCACGCCGGTCGGGCAGTCGCTGATCGAGCAGTCGGCGCAGAACGTGCTGAAGGTCTCGATGGAGCTCGGCGGCAACGCGCCGTTCGTCGTCTTCGACGACGCCGACGTCGACGACGCGATCGAGGGGGCGCTGCTGGCGAAGATGCGCAACGTGGGTGAGGCGTGCACCGCGGCCAACCGCTTCATCGTGCACGAGGCCGTCGCGGACGAGTTCACCCAGAAGCTCGCCGACCGGCTGGGGGCGATGAAGCTGGGCCGGGGCGTCGAGGACGGCGTCGACGTCGGGCCGCTGGTGGACGCCACCCAGCGCGACAAGGTCGCCGAGCTCGTCGAGGACGCGATCGGCAAGGGCGCCACGGCGGTCACGGGCGGCAGCAAGGTCGACCGGGCGGGCTACTTCTACGAGCCGACCGTCCTGTCCGGCGTGCCCGAGGACGCGGACCTCCTGAGCGAGGAGATCTTCGGGCCGGTCGCCCCCGTCACGACGTTCTCCTCCGACGACGAGGCGATCGCCAAGGCCAACGACACCGAGTACGGCCTCGTCTCCTACGTCTACTGCTCCGACCTCAAGCGCTCCCTGCGCATCTGCGAGCGCCTCGAGACCGGCATGATCGGCCTCAACCAGGGCGTCGTCTCCAACGCCCAGGCCCCCTTCGGCGGCATGAAGCAGTCCGGCTTCGGCCGCGAGGGCGGCCGCGAGGGCCTGCAGGAGTACCTCGAGACGAAGTACGTGGCGGTGGCCCTCTAGCGCCCCCCAACCCGCCGGCGCCCACCGACCACGCCATGGCGTGGTCGGCGAGCACCGGTGACGTCAGCCGGTCCTACGGAGCTGGCAGGCAGGTTCGGAGGTCCGACCTGCGAACGAGCACGGAGGGCGGCCGGTGACGGCCCGGTGCTCGCCGGACCTGCCATGACGTGTCCGGTGGGCGCCGGCGGTCGTGGCCGTCGGGGGCGTCAGGCGGCGTTGCCCCGCGCGATCTTGCGCAGGTCGAGGGCCTCGTCGAGGGTCGCTTCGTCGACGCCCTGCTCGCGCGCGGTGTCGCGCAGGGTGCCGCCGGAGGCCGCGGCGGCCTTGACGATGTCGGAGGCCTTGTCGTAGCCGATGAACGGGTTGAGTGCGGTGGCGACGGCCAGCGTGCCCTCCGCGGAGGCCTCGCAGCCGGCGAGGTTGGCCTCGATGCCCTCGACGCACTTCTCGCGCAGCGCCGTGGTCGTCGTGGCGAGGAGGTGGATCGAGCCGAGCAGGTTGCGCGCGATCAGCGGGATGCGCACGTTGAGCTCGAACTGGCCCTGCATGCCGCCGATCGTGATCGCGGTGTCGTTGCCGATCACCTGCGCGGAGACCTGCAGGACCACCTCGGGGATGACCGGGTTGACCTTGCCCGGCATGATCGAGGAGCCCTTCTGCAGCTCGGGCAGGAACAGCTCGCCGATCCCTGAGCGGGGGCCGGAGCCCATCAGCGCGAGGTCGTTGGCGATCTTCGTCAACGAGACGGCGACGACCTTCAGCGCGCCGGAGAGCTCGACGAGCGCGTCGCGGTTGGCCTGCGCCTCGAACGGGTCCTCGGGGGCGGAGATCTCCAGGCCGGAGTCGGCGGCGAGCTTCTCCCGCACGCCGGCGGCGAAGTCCTTGTGCGTGTTGAGCCCCGTGCCCGTGGCGGTGCCGCCGAGCGGGATCTGCGCCACCTGGGGGAGCGCGTTGCGCACGCGCTTGGCGCCGAGGCGGATCTGCGCGGCGTAGCCGGCGAACTCCTGGCCGAGCGTGACCGGGACGGCATCCATCAGGTGCGTGCGCCCGGACTTGACGATGTCGACGAACTCGTCGGCCTTCGCGGCGAACGCGCCCTCGAGCGCGTCGAGGGACGGGAGGAGCGCGTTGGTGGCCTCGTCGAGCGCGGCGAGGTGCACGGCGGAGGGGAAGACGTCGTTGGAGGACTGCCCCATGTTGACGTCGTCGTTGCGGTGCACGTCCTCGCCGGCGAGGGCCGCGAGGACCTCGTTGGCGTTCATGTTCGACGAGGTGCCCGAGCCGGTCTGGAAGACGTCGATCGGGAACTGGTCGTCGTGCTCGCCGGCCGCGACGGCGTCGGCGGCCGCGCCGATCCGCTCGGCCTTGTCGGCGTCGAGCAGGCCGAGCTCCGCGTTCGTGCGCGCGGCCGCGCCCTTGATCCTGCCGAGCCAGCGCACGACCGACACGGGGACCCGCTCACCCGAGATCGGGAAGTTGTCGACGGCCTTGGTGGTCTCGCCGCCCCACAGCTGCTGGTTCGTCTCTGCGCTCATGCCCTGGACGCTACCCACAGGGCGTCGGTGCGGTCGCGCGATGAGCCCGCGCCGGCCGTCCGCCGCCCCCGCGAGCGGGCGGCTCGGCGCGATCCGCGTCGGATGACGTTGCCGCCGCATCGCGCCGTCCGTAGTGTCGCGCCATGCCACGCCTCCGCCGGCCGTCACCAGCCACCGTCATCGCGCTGATCGCCCTCTTCGTCGCCCTCGGCGGCACGAGCTACGCCGCGATCCGGATCCCCCGCAACGCCGTCACCTCCAAGCAGGTCAAGGATCGGTCGCTGCGGGCCAAGGACTTCGCCCGCGGCCAGCTGCCCCGGGGCGCCCGCGGCCCGCGCGGCCTCACGGGCGCACCCGGGCCGACCGGCGTGCCCGGCGCGCCCGGGGCCAAGGGGGACTCCGGGGCGGTCGGCGCGCCCGGTGCCACGGGCCAGACCGGACCGCAGGGCCCCAGCGGCGTGAGCGAGGTCCGCACCGCGTCCTTCACCGGCGAGCAGCTCAAGAACCCGACCACGAACTCCGCGGTCTCGCTGACCGCGGGCACGTGGGTCCTCGTCGCGAGCGTCAGCAGCGGCACGACGGGGGCGACCACGGAGTGCACGCTGGGCAACGACGTCGTGACCCTCGGCCCGGGCGAGCACGGCGTGTCGCTCACGTCGGTCGTCCAGCCGGCCGCGACCACGACGTACGCGGTGAACTGCGCGCCGGACGGGTGGTCCGGGTCGAAGGGGCGCGTGACCGCGGTCCGGATCGGCTAGGGCCGGAACGCGGCGATCTCGCGGGCCATGCCCACGGGATCGTCGTAGGCCATCAGGTAGCCGACGCCCTCGAGGACCCGCAGCTGCGCGGAGGGGACGAGGTCGACGACCTCCTCGGCCAGTGACAGCGGGAAGGTCGGGTCGGCGTCGGTCCAGAGCACGAGCACGGGACAGGAGATCGCGCCGTAGCCGTCGAGGAGGTCGCTGGCCGGCCCGCGCGGCCAGTGGCGTGAGGCGCGCGCCCAGGCACGGGCGCGGTTGGCGTTGTGGGGCAGGCCGCCGAGGGCGTGGCGCAGGAGGTCCCGCGCGGCCGGGTTGGCCGTGGCGGTCAGCTCGACACCGCGGTTGGGGCGAAACGCCGCGCGGGCGCCGCCCGCCGCGAGCGTGCGCAGACCCGGCAGGGCGCCGAGGCGCGCCGTCGCCAGGATGACCCGCTCCCGCCGCTCTCGCCCCGTGCGGCCGTGCAGGGCGCTCGGGAGCAGGACGAGCGCGCCGGGCTGCAACCCGGCCGCGCAGGCGCGCAGGACGAGCTGGGCGCCGAGGTCGTGGCCTCCCACGATCGGGGGCCGCGCACCGCAGGTCTCACGCAGGAACCCGCACAGCACGTCGACGAGCCACTCCGTCGTGTACGGGTGGTGCGGGCGGTCCTCGGAGTCGCCGTGGAGCGGCAGGTCGGGGAGGACGAGCCGGTAGCGGTCAGACAGCTCGTCGACGAGCGGCTCGAACTCCCGGTGGGAGAGCCCCGCGGAGTGCAGCAGGGCCAGCGCCGGGCCGGTGCCGGCCTCCCGGTAGGCGATCCGCGCACCGTCGGCGTGGTGGTAGAGCCGGAGCTTCATCCCCGTAGCGTCCAGCTCGTGGCCTCGGCGAAGGACATCGACCGCCAGATCGTACGTCTCGCACTGCCCGCGCTCGGCGCGCTCGCGGCGGAGCCCCTCTACCTCCTCGTCGACACGGCGATCGTCGGGCACCTGGGGACGACGCAGCTGGCCTCCCTGGCCATCGCCGCGACCCTGCTCGGCTCGGCGTTCACCATCTTCAACTTCCTCACCTACGGGACCACCGCGCAGGTCGCGCGCCTGCACGGCGCGGGGCGTGAGGAGGAGGCCGCGGGCATCGGCGGGCAGGCCGCCTGGCTGGCGCTCGCGATCGGCGTCGCGCTGCTGGTCGCCGCCGTCGCGCTCGCCGGGCCGGCCGTGGCGGCGATGGGCGGGGACGGATCGACCGCCGACGGGGCGACGACGTACCTGCGCATCTCGGCGCTCGGCGCGCCGCTGTTCATGCTCGCGGCCGCCGGGCAGGGCTTCATGCGCGGCATCGGGGACCTGAGGACCCCGCTCGTGATCCTCGTCGTCGCCCACGCGGTCAACGCCCTGCTGGAGGTCCTGTTCGTCTACGGCTTCGGCTGGGGCCTCGCCGGCTCGGCGTGGGGCACCGTCATCGCCCAGCTCGGGATGGCCGGGGCGTTCGCGCGGATCCAGCTGCGGGCGGGATGGCCGGCACCCGACGCTGCGCAGATCCGCCGCCTGGCTCGGGTCGGCGGCGAGATCGCCGTGCGCACGACGTCGCTGCTGGCGGTGTTCCTCGTCTGCTCGGGCGTGCTCGCCCGGGTGGGCGACGCGTCGTTGGCGGCCCATCAGATCGGCTACCAGCTGTTCCTGTTCATCGCGCTCGTCCTGGACGCCGTGGCGATCGCCGGTCAGGTCATGACCGGCCGGGCGCTCGGCGCAGGGGACGCGACCCTCGCCCGCGCCGCCGGGCGCCGGATGATCGGCTGGTCGGCGCTGGCCGGTGCAGGCTTCGCCGTCCTGCTGGTCGCCCTCGCCGGCGTGCTGCCGGAGGTCTTCACCGGCGACGCGGACGTCGTCGAGCGGGCGGGTGCCATGTGGCCGCTCCTCGTCGCCATGATGCCGTTCAACGGCGCGGTGTTCGCCCTCGACGGGATCCTCATCGGGGCCGGCGACACCCGCTTCATCGCCCTCGCCATGCTCGCCTCCGCGGCCGTCGCGCTTCCGCTCGCCTTCGTCGCCCTCGCCGCCGGCTGGGGCATCGTTGGCGTGTGGGCGGCGCTGTGTGCGTTCATCGGCGTGCGGCTGCTCACCTGCCTCGTCCGCTTCGCCGGCACCGGGTGGGCGAGGACGGGTGCGGTGGCGGGCCGCTAGGCGGTAGGTTCCCGCGGCGATGTCCCCCCTGTCCGTCCTCGCGCAGGTGACCGACCCCTTCGGCGCCGGCACCCCGACCCCGACGGCGACCCCGATCCCGACCGCCGACACGGGCACGAGTGACACCACGCTGCTCGTGATCGCCGCGGGCGTGCTGATCGTCTTCCTCGCGATCGGGTGGTTCATCACGCGCGACGCCCGCCGCAACCTCACCGCCGAGGACCGCGCGGCGATCGAGCGCGGCGACGACGGCCGCGGCGACGACCGGCCCGAGCCGGTGGTCGACCCGCGCAAGAAGGCGCAGCGGCGCAAGAAGACGCGGGCGCAGCGTCAGGCGCGCAAGGCCAACCGCCCGCGCCGCCGCTAGCGCGGCGGGGCCTTCAGGCGCGCGTCGAGGTTCCGCACGGTCCACACGGCCTGCGCCGGGTCCAGCCGCTCGAACGGGCGCCGCATCCCGCTGAAGCGCCCGAGACCGCGGTAGTCGGCGAAGCGGACGAAGCGGCCGCGGAGCGTGAACACGAAGATCTCCTGGCTCTGGGCCGTGTACAGCAGCTGCCCGTCGTAGCGGAAGCCGAGCGCCTTCGACACCTCGTCGCGCGGCGTGTCGACGTCGAAGACGAGCACCTGGTCCCAGCGGAACGGCGTGAGGTCCGACAGCACGACGGGCACCCCGTCGCGCTCGGACTCCTCGACCGCGCGGGTGATGCTCTCCGCGAGGATCGCGTCGACCGCGATGCCGTCCTCGTCGCGCGTGAGGTACACGACGGACCCCAGGCCCGTGAAGCACAGCCCCAAGGCGATCGCGACGGCGATGAGGGCACGCCCCATGGCCTGACGGTAGAGCGCCGAAGGCGTCCGGATGCGTCCATAGTCTTCGCGTCCGACCATGGAGCTCGTCGCCGACGATCCGCTGGCCCATCGCGCGCTCGACGGCCTGCTGCGCGCCGAGGCCGCCGTGCGTCGCCGCCTGTCGGCGGACCTCGAGCGGGAGGGCCTCAGCGCCGCCGGCTTCACCGTGCTCGAGCTGCTGCGCGCCGCCGGCGGGGAGCTCGAGCTGCGCGTCCTGCGCCGCCGCCTCGGCACGTCGAAGGCCAACGCGACGGAGGTCGTCGGCACGCTCGTCAACCGCGGCCTCGTCACCCGATCCCGCCTGGCGACCGACAAGCGCGCCGTCGCGGTCGCCGCCACCGCGCGCGGCGGGGAGCTGGTGGACCGGCTCTACCCCGAGCACGCCGTGCGGGTGGCCGCCACGTTCGCTGCGCTCGACGACGCCGAGAAGCGCACGCTCGCCGAGCTGTGCGACCGGCTCGCGGCCTAGCAGGGCTCGTCTAGCCTCGCCCGCGTGCCCCAGCCGAACAAGCCCCTGCGCGGATCCGCCTTCGAGCTCGTGGACGAGGAGGGCCGCGTGCGCGCCCGCCTGGCCCCCGGGGAGGACGGCGCCGTCGCGCTCGACCTCGCCGGGCTCGACGGCGCCGTGCGCGTGACGCTCGGGGTCGCGCCCGACGGCTCGGCGGTGCTCGGCCTCCGTGACGGCGAGGGCACCGTGCGCGTGCTCTCCACCGCGCCGGGGGCGCCGGAGGGCTCGCCGTCGGTCGACGTCATCGACGCGGCCGGCCGCCAGCGCGTCTCCGTCCTCCAGGGCGAGGGCCTTCCGAGCGGCATCGCCGTCTGGGACGAGGAGGGCCGTCACCGCGCCGTCCTCGCCCATGGCCCGACGCCCGAGCGCGACGCGTCCGTCGAGCTGTGGGACTCCGACGGGCGCTACCGCACCGGCTTCGGCGTCTGGCCCGACGGCTCCACCGGCGTCGAGCTGCTCGATGACCGCGGCAACGTCCGCGCCCGCCTCGGCGAGCGCCCCGACCGCACCGTCTGCGTCGAGGAGTGGGACGCCGAGGGGCAGCTGCGCGCGCGTCTCGGGGACCGGCCCGACGGCTCCTTCACGGTCGACTTCTGGGACCGCGACGGCACCTACCGCCACGGGCTGGGCTCCAAGCCCGAGTAGGCCACGCCGGGGGCGCTGCGGCGCGGCTACCGTTGCGCGGGCAATGGCGTATCGCGCGGTCGACCCCCGGCAGTCCTTCCCGGCCCTCGAGCACGAGGTCCTGGCCCGCTGGCGCGAGCGCGACGTGTTCGCCGAGTCGATGCGCCGGCGCGAGGGCGCCGAGCCGTGGATCTTCTACGAGGGCCCACCGACGGCCAACGGCCGGCCGGGCGCCCACCACGTGCTCTCGCGCGTGTTCAAGGACGTCTTCCCCCGCTTCAAGACGATGCGCGGGCACCTCGTGCAGCGCAAGGGTGGCTGGGACTGCCACGGCCTCCCGGTCGAGATCGCGGTGGAGAAGGAGCTCGGTTTCAACGGCAAGCCCGACATCGAGGCCTACGGCATCGAGGCGTTCAACCGCAAGTGCCGCGAGTCCGTCTTCACGTTCCTGGAGGACTGGAACGCGCTGACGGAGCGGATCGGCTTCTGGGTCGACCTCGACGACGCCTACCGCACCCTCGACACCTCCTACGTCGAGTCCGCCTGGTGGGCGCTGGCGCAGCTGCACGAGAAGGACCTGCTCTACGAGGGCCACAAGGTCGTCCCCTACTGCGTGCGCTGCGGCACCGCGCTCTCGAGTCACGAGGTCGCGCAGGGCTACCAGGACGTCATCGACCCCTCGGTCTACGTGCGCTTCCCGGTCGCCGAGCTGCCCGAGGGGAGCCCGTTGCGAGACGGCGATGACCTCGTCGTGTGGACCACGACGCCGTGGACGCTCGTCTCCAATGCGGCGGCCGCCGTCGACGAGCAGCTCACCTACGTGCGCGCGACGCCCGCGGGGTCTGACCAGGTCCACGTCCTCGCGGAGGCGCTCGTGACCCGCGTGCTGGGGGAGGGCGCCGAGGTGCTCGACCGCTTCCCTGGTGCCGCCCTCGTTGGCACGCACTACCACCCGCCGTTCCCCTTCATCACCGCGGCCGAGTACGGCGCCAAGGGCCACACGGTCCTTCCCGCCGACTTCGTCACCGACACCGACGGCACGGGCATCGTCCACACCGCGATCGCCTTCGGGGAGGACGACCACCGCCTCGGCCTCGCCAACGACCTCACCGTGGTCAACCCCGTCAAGCCCGACGGCACCTACGACGAGCGCATCACCGCCTACGCGGGCCGCTGGGTCAAGGATGCCGACGCCGACATCGTCGCCGACCTCGACGAGCGCGGACTGCTCGTGCGCGAGGAGGCCTACGAGCACGCCTACCCGCACTGCTGGCGCTGCGGGACGCCGCTGATCTACTACGCCAAGCCGTCCTGGTACATCCGCACGTCCCGGCTGCGCGACCGCCTGCTCGCCGCCAACGAGACGGTCAACTGGTACCCGCCGCACATCAAGCACGGCCGCTTCGGCAAGTGGCTCGAGAACAACGTCGACTGGGCGATCTCACGCGAGCGCTACTGGGGCACGCCGCTGCCGATCTGGCGCAACGACGCCGGCGAGACCGTGGCGATCGCCTCCCTCGCCGAGCTGGCCGACAAGAGCGGCCAGCCGATCCTGGACGACCCGCACCGGCCCTACTGCGACGACGTCGAGATCCCCTCCCCGACCGGCGGGGAGCCGCTCAAGCGCGTCCCCGAGGTCATCGACGTGTGGTTCGACTCGGGCTCGATGCCGTTCGCCCAGTGGGGCGCGCCCCACACCAACGAGGACGTCTTCGAGCAGAACTTCCCGGCGAACTTCATCTGCGAGGCGCTCGACCAGACCCGCGGCTGGTTCTACTCGCTGCTGGCGATCTCCGCGCTGCTGTTCGACCGGGCGCCCTACGAGAACGTCGTCTGCCTCGGCCTGCTGCTCGACGGCGACGGCCAGAAGATGTCGAAGTCCAAGGGCAACGTGATCGTCCCGTGGGACGTCATCGACGCCCACGGCGCCGACGCCTTCCGCTGGTACTTCCTCACCAGCAAGTACCCCTGGGACGGCTACAACTTCACCTCCGACGCCGTCGGCGAGTCGCTGCGCCAGTTCCTGCTGCAGCTGTGGAACACCTACGGCTTCCACGTCCTCTACGCCAACGCGGCGGGGGAGGACCACTCCCACGCAGCGCCCGCGACCGAGCTCGACCGCTGGATCCTCTCGCGCCTGGCCGCGACGACGCAGGCCGTGGGCGACGGCCTCGAGGCCTACGACGCGACGGGCGCCGGCCGTGCCCTGCAGGCCTTCGTCGACGACCTCTCCAACTGGTACCTGCGCCGCAACCGGCGCCGCTTCTGGGACGGCGACCCGGCCGCGTTCGGGACGCTGCACACCTGCCTGGTGACGGTGTCCAAGCTCCTCGCGCCGTTCTGCCCGTTCCTCGCCGACGAGCTCTACGACAACCTCGACGGCTCCGAGCCGAGCGTGCACCTGTGCGACTTCCCGGAGGCGGGTGAGCGCGACGAGGCGCTCGAGGCGTCGGTCGCGGTCGTGCGCGCGACGGTCGAGATGGGCCGCTCCGCCCGCGCGCAGGCGAAGATGAAGGTGCGCCAGCCGCTCTCGGCCGCCGTGGTCGTCGCCTCCGGCCCGGAGCGCGCCGCGATCGAGGCGCTCGAGTCCGAGATCCGGGAGGAGCTCAACGTCAAGGCGGTCCGCTTCGTCGACCGCGCGGACGACCTCGGCTCCTACGAGATCAAGCCCAACTACCGGGCGCTCGGGCCGCGCTTCGGCAAGCAGATGCCGCTCGTGGCCGACGCCGTCGCCGAGCTGGACCCCGCGCACGTCGCGAGCGCGCTGCGCGAGGGCCGCACGGTCGGCGTCAACCTCGGCGGCGCCGAGCACGAGCTCGGCCCGGAGGACCTGATCCTCGCCATGCAGCCGCTCGAGGGCTATCAGGTGGAGCGCGCGGGCTCGCACGCCGTCGCGCTCGAGCTCGACCTCGACGACGACCTGCGCGCCGAGGGCGTCGCCCGCGAGATCGTCCACGCCGTGCAGAACGCGCGCAAGACCGCCGGCCTCGAGGTCTCCGACCGGATCGCGCTGACGCTCGGCGGAGACGACGAGCTGCTGGCCGCCGCCCGCACGCACGAGGCGGCGATCGCCGGCGAGGTGCTCGCCTCGTCGCTGACGTTCGGGGACGCGGCGGACGGCGCCACGCCGGCGACCGTCGAGGGCCGCACGCTGCTCGTGGGGATCGCGCGGGTCTGATGGCGACCGTCTTCCTGACGGACTCCGAGGCGGCGAACCGGCTGGTGGCCGAGGACCCGATGGCGCTGCTGGTCGGCTTCGCGCTCGATCAGCAGGTCACGGTGCAGAAGGCGTTCGTCGGGCCGCTCGCGATCAAGGAGCGCCTCGGCGCGCTCGACGCGCGGACGCTCGCGAACGCCGATCTCGACGCCGTCTTCCGCGAGAAGCCGGCCGTGCACCGCTACCCGGGCTCGCTGGCCACGCGGGTCCATCAGCTCGCCGCCCACCTGCTCGAGACCTACGACGGCGACGCCGCGCGGATCTGGACCGACGCCGCCGACGCCGCGGAGCTGCGCGCGCGGCTGCTGGCCCTGCCCGGGTTCGGCGACATGAAGGTCAAGTCGCTCGCCGCCGTGCTGGCCAAGCGCTTCGGGGTCGCGCTGGCCGAGCCGCTCGTGCCCGACCACCCGACCCTCGGCGACGTCGACTCACTCGACGCCCTCGCGGCCTATCAGGCCGCGAAGAAGCTGCACAAGCGGGAGTGGGCGAAGGTCCCGCTTCCCGGCGCCTGACGCGGCGGACCCCCCGACGGGCGGGGGATCGGCCGGGCGCGGCGGTGCTACGCGGTGAGGGCGGGCTCCAGCTCGGCCTCGAGGCGCTTCTTGGGCAGCGCGCCGACGACCTTCGCGGCGGGGGCGCCGTGCTTGAAGAGGATCAGCGTCGGGATCGACAGGACGTCGAACTGGGCGGCGGTCGCCTGGTTGTCGTCGACGTTGAGCTGGACGATCTGGAGGTCGTCGCGCTCCTGCGCCATCTCCTCGAGCACCGGGGCGACCATGCGGCACGGACCGCACCAGGGCGCCCAGAAGTCGACGAGGACGGGCTTGTCGTTCTCGAGGACGTCAGCCTGGAAGCTGGCGTCGGAGACTGCGGTGAGGTGGGCCATGCTGGGTGTCTCGCTCCTTCGTGGAAGACGGCTTGAGTCGCTTCACAAAGTATAGTGCCAGACTCATCCACCGGCGACGGCGATGAGCAGGCGGGGCGAGACCCAGACCTCGACCGCCGCGGCCACGAGCAGCACCGGGATGGCGATCCCGACCGTGACGAACGTGGCGGCCAGCAGCTCGTCCCAGCGCCGGCGCCGCGACGCGATCGTCCACGCCGCCAGCGGGAGGAACAGGGCGGTCAGCTCGGGCAGCGCGTGCAGCGACAGGACCCCGAGCAGCTGGGCGGGGGAGATGCCGAACTGGGCGGCGAGGCTGGCCGCGTCGCCGCCGAGGACGTAGGCCTGCGTGACGAGCGAGAACGTCGTCGCGGCGATCACGAACGCGATCGCCCCGGGCTGGGCGAGCTCATGCAGGCGCCGGTACCAGCCGGTGTACTCGTGCGCGACCTGCGGCAGGGAGGAGCCGGCGATGAAGCCCGCGAGGCAGGCGAGGCCGTGCAGCGCCAGCACCAGGCCGTTGCGGAAGAGCACGCGGCCGTAGTCCTCCACGCCCGCGGGGCGGGTGACGCCGGGGAACTGCAGCAGGAACGGATCCGGCGTGGAGAGCAGCGCGATGACCCACGTCGACAGGAGCAGCAGCACCGCGACGAGCAGGCTGCCCGACACCCACGGCCGCAGCACGATCGAGGGCCTGGACTGCCACAGCCGCAGGGCGTCCTTGGTGTCTGACCACCCCTGCACGACGGCGAGCTCTTCACGGCGCATGTCCGTCACATCGGCAGCGGACGGCGGGTACCGTAGGCCTCCTGTGGCCGCCGCACTGACCAACGCCGCCATCGCCCAGGCGCTCGACGAGCTCGGCGATCTCTACGAGCTCGACGGTGCCGACCAGTACCGCGTGATCGCCTACCGCAACGCCGCCCGCTCGATCCGCGACGCCGCGGTCTCCGTCGCGGCGCTGATCGCCGACGGGAGGGCCACGACGCTGACCGGCGTGGGCAAGACGCTCGACGCCAAGCTGCGCGCGCTCGTCGAGGAGGGCGACATCCCGCAGGCGGTCAAGCTGCGGCAGCAGGTCCCCACCGGCCTGATCCAGGTGATGCACCTCCCCGGGTTCGGCCCCAAGCGCGCCAAGCGCCTCCACGACGACCTCGGGATCGACTCGCTCGAGTCCCTGCGCGCCGCCGCCGAGGCCGGCGAGATCCGCAAGCTGCGCGGGTTCGGCCGCAAGGTGGAGGACGCGCTGATCGCGGCGCTGGAGGCGGGGCACGACGGGACGCCGGAGCCGCGCGTGCTCCTCTCGCGGGCGCTGCCGCTCGCCGAGCAGATCGCCGGCGCGCTGCGCTCGGTGGACGGGGTCGACCGCGTGGAGGCGGCCGGCTCGCTGCGCCGGGAGGGGGACTCGGTCAAGGACCTCGACCTGATCGCCACGGCGGCGGACCCCGGCAGGCTGGTCGCTGCGCTCGGCGACCTCCCGCTGATCGAGTCCACCGGCACACCGGGCGACAACGCGGTCAAGGCCACCACCCACACCGGGATGAAGGTCGACCTCCAGGTGGTCGAGCCCGACCAGCTCGGCAACGTCCTGCAGCACCTCACGGGGTCCAAGGCCCACAACGTGCAGCTGCGCGAGGCCGCCGTGCGCGCCGGCTTCCACGTCTCCCAGTACGGGATCGTCGACGACGCCACGGGGGAGACGATCCGCTGCGCGACGGAGGAGGAGGTCTACCGCGTGCTCGGCTACCACTACATCCCGCCGGAGCTGCGCGAGGGCCGCGGCGAGCTCGAGGCCGCGCGGATCGAGGGCGGCGCGGGGCTGCCGGAGCTGATCGAGGTCGCCGACATCAAGGGCGACCTGCACTGCCACACGATCGCCTCCGACGGGCGCAACACCGTCGAGCAGATGGCCAAGGCCGCGATCGAGCGCGGCTACGAGTACCTCTGCATCACCGACCACTCCTCCTCGCACGGGTTCGGCAACGCGGTCTCCGACGACGAGCTGCGGGCCCAGATCGAGAAGGTCCGCACCCTCAACGAGACCCTCGAGGGCTTCGAGCTGCTGATCGGGACGGAGGCCAACATCCACCCCGACGGCACGGTGGACTACCCGGACGAGCTGCTGGCCGAGCTGGACTGGGTGATCGCCTCGGTGCACACGTCCTTCGCGATGGAGGAGGCGGAGATGACCAAGCGCGTCATCGCCGCCTGCGAGCACCCGTCCGTCGACGCGATCGGGCACCTCACGGGCCGCAAGATCCAGACGCGGGAGCCATACGCGATCGACGTCCACGCGGTGATCGAGGCGGCCGCCCGCACGCACACGATGCTCGAGATCAACTCGGCGCCGGATCGCCGCGACCTCCACGACGTCCACGCGCGCGCCGCCGCCCAGGCGGGCGTGCGGATCCTGATCGACTCCGACGCGCACGGCGTCAACACGCTGTCGAACGTCCGCTGGGGCGTCGCGACGGCCCGGCGGGCGTGGCTGTCGGCCGCCGACGTCGCCAACGCGCGCGGGTGGGCGGACTTCGCACCCCTGCGCAAGCACGCCCGCTGAAGCTCAACCCCCCGGCCCCCCGTGCCGATGCAGGGACCATGCACACCCTCGTCAGCGGTCAGGAGGCGGTGCTCTCGTGGGTGGAGGGCTCGGTCTCCTGCCGCGTGATCGCGGCGGCCGGCCGCTACGTGCTGCTGCGTCCCGAGCGTGACGACCCCTTCTCCCTGCGCCCCAGCGGCACCTGCTCGCTGACCTACCTCGACGGCGTGATCCCGATGGGCTTCGACGGCGAGGTCGAGCCGGCCGCCCACCCCGGCGAGTTCCGCTTCCGCCTCGGCGACCGCGAGCGCGAGGCCGAGCGCCGCCTGACCGCCCGGGTCGCCGCCGACGCGCCCGTCTGGGTCGCCGTCGCCGGCGAGGTCATCCGCGGCCGCCTCTTCGACGTCTCCGCCGGCGGGATGCGCTTCCGCCACCCCGTGCGCCTCGGCGGCGTCGGCGACCCGATCCGGGTCGTCTGCGAGCTCGACGACGGGCTGCGCATCGACGCCGACGCGGTCATCTGCACCGCCGACGTCGGCGTGTGCTCGATCCGCTTCACGGAGCTCCACGACGCGGACGCCCAGGCGATCGGCGCGTGGACCATCAACCAGCTGCGCCGGTCCCTGACCGTCTAGAGCCGCGGCAGCAGCAGCTCGGCGACCGTGCGGTCGACGGCGGCGCGCGTCAGCGGCGCCAGCGCCTGGGCCGCACGGGCGGCGTACTCGGGCGCCGGATCGTCCAGCGCCGTGCGCAGCCCCGCGCGGAGGTCGTCGCCGACCGTGCGCGGGTCGAGGTCGCGCGCGATCGGCAGCGCGACGTAGGGCCCGGGTGCCGGGGTGCTGACCAGGACGCAGCCGTCGGCGAGCGCCTCGAGCTGGGCGATCCCGTGGTCCTCGCGCCGGGGCGCGGTGACGAACACCCGCGCGCGGCGCACGAGGGCGCGGTAGGCGTCGCGGTCCAGCCGCCCGGCGTAGGTGACGCCCGGCTCGCCGGTCCCGTCCAGGCCGGCGACGACGAGCTCCTCGCCCTCGCGGCGCACCGCGCGCCAGGCGGCGAGCACGCGGTCGAGCCCCTTCTTGTGCGGATTGGCCCCGTAGGTGATCGCCGCGAGATCGCGCGGGTGGGCCCCCGGGCCGGACGGCTCGACCGGGACGCCGACGACGACCGCGCGCGCGTTCGTGGCCTCCAGGCCGGCCTCCCGCAGGGCGCCCGCGCTCCAGGGCACGAGCAGCTGCGCCGTCGCCAGGCGCCGGCGCTCCAGCGGCCGCTGCCACACGCCGTGGCGCCCCGGGCGGTTGCCGGCGGCGGGGGCGTCGAAGCGGATCGCGCCCGGCCGCGGCGCCAGCAGGGCGGCGGTGACCGACGAGTACAGGACCGCCCGCGGCCGGTGCGCCGCGATGCCGCGGCGGGCGGCGCGACGCGCCGCGAGCGCCCAGCCGAGGTCCGTGAGGGCGAAGGTCCGCACCTCACGCGGAGCCACAGCGGTCGCGACCGCGACCTGCGCCCCGGCCCGTCGCAGCGACGCCACGAGCTCCGCGTCGGCCTCGCGCAGGCCCTGCGTGGCGCCGAGCGAGACGACGAGGACGTCGGCGGCGGTCATCAGCCGAGGCCCCGGGCCTGCGACGGGGCGAAGTCGCCGCCGAAGCCGGGGGTGCGGACGAGCCGGATCGGCGCCACCGGCGACGTCCGGTCGACGTAGAAGCGGGCCGAGTCGCGCTCCTCCACCGCGGTGACCGCGGCGTTCTGGCGCCGCCACGCCAGGGCGACGAGCAGTGCGAACCCCGCCGCGACGCTCGAGACCTGGGGGATGAAGCTCCCGATCGCGCCGGCGGCGAGCGAGGCGGCGAAGAGCACCCACAGCCGGTTGGCCACCGTCGCGGCGGGTCGCTGCTCCGGCAGGGTGGCCTGGAAGCGGGCCGTCGCCATGAGGCGGGCGATCATGTCGTGGGCGGAGGCCTCGAGTCGGACGCCGAGGCCCGTCGCGAGGGCCCACCAGCCGACGGAGACGAACACGAGCACCGGGTCGGCCTCCTGGGCGGCGGCGAGCACGGTGACGCCCGCCAGCAGGGTGGCCGAGCCCGCGCTCAGCAGGACGGCGACCCGGAGGAACTCGCCGAACCGCATGGCCCGTCAGGCAGCGAGCGTCTGCAGCAGCTGGCGGACGCCGGCGGTGCCGTCGACCATCACGTCGGCGCTGCGCTGCAGGGCGTCCGGCGTCTCGTCGGACGCGACGCCGACCCGCACCGCGTGCCGCAGCCGGCCCTTCTCGACGAGCTCGTCGAGACCCTGGAAGGCGTTGACGTCCGTCGTGTCGTCGCCGACGTAGATGGCCGCGCTGAGGTCCTCGTCGCGCAGGAGCCGCACGATGCCCGCGCCCTTGTCGATCCGCACCGGCGGGCGGATCTCGAGGACCTTGCGGCCCCAGTGGGAGACGAACCCGGCCTGCTCGGCATCGGCGGCGACGAGGCGGATCGCCTCCTCGGCGCCGGCCTCGTCGGGGACGCCGCGCCAGTGCAGCGCCGCGATCGCCTCCTTGTCCTCCAGGCGCACGCGCAGCTGGCGCAGCTCGTCGCCGAAGGCCCCCTCGGTGAACTGCTGCACCCGTCGCGTCCAGGACTGCAGCTCCCGGTCGGTCTCCGGCGCGATCGTGCCGGCGCGCAGGATCTCGGACCCGTGGGAGCCGAGGTAGTTGATCGAGCCGAGCGAGACGATCCGGCGCGCGTCGGAGGCGCGGCGGCCGGAGACGCACGCCACGATCCCGTAGCGCTTGGCCACCTCGATGAGGGGGCGGCGCGTCGTCTCGGGCATGTGCGCGTCGTCGGGCTGCTCGACGATCGGGGCCAGCACGCCGTCCACGTCGAGCAGGACGGCGGAGTTGGCGGGGTCGTCGAGCAGCGGCCTCAGCAGCGCATCGAGGGAGGGCGTCTCGGACACGCCCCTGAGACTACGTGGCGGGCGCGGTCCCGACCGCGGCCGTGCAGAAGGCGCAGCGGCGCGCCGTGGCGGGGATCGAGCTCTCGCACTCGGGGCAGTCGCGGGTGGGCTTGGCGCTCGGCGACTCGGTCTTGAACCGGTCCATCACCCGGTTCATCGGGGTGACGATGAGGAAGTAGACGACCGCCGCGATGATGATGAAGCCGATCAGCGCGTTCAGGAACGCGCCGTAGCGGATCTCGCCCTCGCCGATGTCGAACGACAGCGCGCCGAAGTCCGGCGTCCCCCCGATCGCGGCGATGATCTGCATGAGGATGTTGTCGACGAACGACGTGACGACGGCACCGAACGCCGCGCCGATGACGACGGCGATCGCCAGGTCGACGACGTTGCCGCGCAGGATGAAGTCCCGGAAGCCCTTGATCATCCCGCCCTGTTCGACGCCTGACGGGGGGAGTCCTTGCCTCAGCCGTCGGCCTCCGGGTCGTGCGGCCAGCGGCCGGTGCGCGCGAACGCCTCGCGGGCGGCCTCCTCGGCCTCGCGGTCGTCGGTCGAGCGGCGGGCGAGGGCGATCGCGCCGACGAAGATCGCCACGACGAGCGCGATGCCCACGAACATCACCCCGAAGGCGTTGTTCTGCTCCCCGCCCAGGGTGAAGAAGACGACGCCCGCGGCGACCAGGGCGAGGGGCAGGACCCAGCGGAGGAGGACCACGCCCGCAATGTAGACCTCACCCCTTGAACCCCGTGGCCGTGCGGGAGAGCTGGTGGTTCTCCACGACCCGGTCCACGAGCCCGTACTCGAGCGCCTGCTGCGCGGTGAAGTAGCGGTCGCGCTCCATGTCGTCGTGGACCTGCTCGACGCTCTGGCCGGTGTGCTTGGCGTAGATGGCGTCGAGATGGCGGCGCAGCTCGAGCGTCTCCTGCGCGTGGATCTCGATGTCGGTCGCCTGGCCCTGGAAGCCGCCGGAGGGCTGGTGGATGAGCACCCGCGCGTTGGGCAGCACCATCCGCTTGCCCGGCGCCCCGCCGGTCAGCAGGAGCGAGCCCATGCTCATCTGCACGCCGAAGCCGAGCGTGGCCACGTCGGGCTTGATGAACTGCATGGTGTCGTAGATCGCCAGGCCGCTGTAGACCACGCCGCCGGGGGAGTTGATGTAGAGCGAGATGTCCTTGTCGGGGTCGGCGCTCTCGAGGTGGAGCAGCTGGGCGACGACGAGGTTGGCGACCTGGTCGTCGATGGCGGAGCCGATGAAGACGATGCGCTCGTTGAGCAGGCGCGAGTAGATGTCGAACGAGCGCTCGCCGCGCGCGGACTGCTCGACGACCATGGGGACGAGGGGCATGGGAGGAGGGCCTTCCTTCTGTTGTGTGACAACCTTGAGGTTGTCAACTACAGTAGCAACGAATCGGTTGTCAAACGGAGGGCGCCCCATGCCGGCGAGAAGCGAGATCGATGTCGAGGCCACGCCCGAGGAGGTCTGGGCGGCCGTGTCCACCGACGAGGGCCGCGAGGCGTGGCTCGGCGACGAGGCGGCCGACGTCTGGATCGAGACCGTGGAGGCGCCGCACCGGCTCGTGTGGTGGTGGGGCGAGGGCCGCGTGGAGCTCGAGATCGTCGCCGCCCCCGGCGGCGCCCGCGTCGTCGTGACCGAGAGCCGGCCGGCCTTCCCGCTCGTCGCGCTCGCGACCGCCTGTGCGACGGTGCGCGCTTGACCGAGCCGGACCCCGGGCCCGTCTTCGCCGCGCTCGCGGACCCCACGCGGCGCGAGATCCTGGGCGCCCTGCTGCGCGACGGCTCCACGAGCGTCCCGGTGCTGACCGCCGCGTTGCCGATCACCCGGCAGGCGGTGGCCAAGCACCTGGCCACGCTCGACGACGCCGGCCTCGTGCAGCGGGCGCCGGGCGCCGGCCGCGAGGTCCGCTACGGCCTGCGTCCCGGCGCGCTGCGCCCGGCGGGCGCCTGGATCGAGGCCACCGAGGCCGCCTGGGACGATCGCCTGGCGCGGCTGAAGCGCGTCGTCGAAGGCCGCTGAGCCACGCTTGACACCCCACCGCCGGCGGCGTACCTTGCGCGCTGTCCGGTGGTGTTCGAAGGCGTTCATGCGTGTTCGCTTGCCGAGTGATCACCGTTCGGGGGTGTTCGTCGGTTCTACGAGGAGGACGAGGGTGAAGCGCTTCGGCGTGTCGATCGCCGCGATGGTGGCTTCCATCGCGGGCATGTTGCTGCTCGGAGGTGTCGCGCAGGCGGCCCCCAAGCCACCGGCCTACAAGGCCGGCAAGGGCGTGAAGATCAACGTGATGGGCGAGTGGGCCCATCCCGACGACGACACGTCGATCATCGGGCCGTGCGGCGTCTGGCACGACCGCTACGGCACTCGCTGCGGGATCATCATGGTCACCCGCGGCGAGGGCGGCGGCAACGGCGTGGGCACCGAGCTCGGCCCGGCCCTGGGCCTGCGGCGCGAGAACGAGGACCGCGTCGCCCACTACCGCTCGGGCACCGTCGACGTCTTCAACCTCGACAAGGTCGACTTCTTCTACAACACCAACGCCCCGCTGACCCAGTCGATCTGGGGCACGGACGCGCTGCGCAAGATCACGCGGATCATCCGCATGACCCAGCCCGACGTCTACATCGGGTTCAACCCGACGCTGGCCGCCGGCCACGGCAACCACCAGCAGGCGGGTCGCTACATCTACGAGGGCATCCTCGCCGCGGCCGACCCGACGAAGTTCCCGGAGCAGCTCAGCGGCCCCAACGCCCTCAGCACGTGGCAGGTCAAGAAGGCCTTCCTCTCCGGCGGGTTCAACGCCGGCACCGGCGGCAACCCCAACGCCGCCAACTGCACCACGGGCTTCGTCCCCGGCGCCACCGCGCTGGACACCGTCGCAGGCGTCTGGACCGGCTATGACTCGCCGTACACGTGGCCGAAGGGCAACGTCCAGGGCGTCGACGCCGGGACGGCCAAGAGCTGGGCGCAGGTGGCCGCCGAGGGCGCTCGCGCCTACCCCACGCAGTCGCGCATCATGTACCAGGACAAGGCCGACCCGGGCTGCTCGCGCTTCGCGCAGTCCTTCTCGACCGTGCCGTTCCAGCCGAGCGTCATCGACGGGGCGGCCAACCCGCTGGCCGGCCGTGACGACGCGGCGCTGTACGGCGCCAGCAAGCAGGACCCGGGCGGGCTGCCGCTCGGGACGATCGAGCGGATCGACCTGTCGCGCTTCTACCAGGTGCGCGGCGAGTCGTTCGTCGCGTCCGTGAAGCTGCGCTCCGGCGGCCCGAGCCTCTCGGCCGGCACCGTGACGCTGAAGGTGCCGGAGGGCTGGACGGTCGACGCGGCCACCAAGCCCGTCGGTGTGGTCGCGAGCGGCGCCGAGAGCACCGTCGCGTTCACCGTCACGCCCGCCGCGACGGCGCCGGTCAACGCCAACTACAAGCTCCAGGCGCGCTACGACACGGGCAGCGCCTCCGGGTGGACCGAGAACGTCGTCCGGGTGCTCCCGGCCGTCGAGGGCCGCGCGGAGCGCTTCGGCAAGTGGGCGGAGTTCGACCAGTGGCTCGACGGCGACGGGAAGGCCGTGCGCCGGCTCGGCCGCTCCTCCGCGGTGGAGACGATCACCGTCGGCGGGACGCGCGAGATCAAGGTCAACGTCCACAACTGGTCCACCGCCCCGCAGTCCGGCGACGTGACGATCACCCCGCCGGCCGGCTTCAGCGTCGACGCCGCGACCAAGTCCTACGGCACGGTCGCGCCGGGTGCCGACACCCCAGTGACGTTCACCCTCACCAACACGCAGACGTCGCTCCCGGCGACCGCGACCGCTGACGTCCCCATCAAGACGACGTGGGGCGCCGACGGCGAGGGGACCGAGACGCTGCAGATGTCGATCCTCCCGCGGACGACCATCCCGGTGTCGGCGACGGCTCCGACGATGGACGGCCAGCGCGACGACGTCTACAGCGGCGAGACGCTCGACGTGGGCAAGAAGTGGGAAGGGGCCAAGACCTGCACCCCGCCCGGTGTGGACTGCGGCTCCTCCGGGGCCAACGTCACCTCCGCGAAGGTGGTCAAGTCCGGCGACGCGCTGTACTTCAGCGTGCACGTCCAGGACGACTTCCAGTCCTACGCGGTGACGCCGCAGGAGTGCGTCTCCCACTGGCTCGCCGACTCCGTCGAGTTCCTGATCGACCCGCGTGGCAACGCCTCGCGCGTGAACCGGGACACGGCGAACACGTTCAAGCTCGGGGTCTTCCCGTTCACGAACGACCCGGGCAACAGCAACGGCAACGGCGTCAACGGACCCTGCTGGGAGCGTGACGCCGACAACGACCAGGGCTACTCCACCGGCCCGCTGTCGAAGGGCAACGCTCCGGGCGTCGAGGTCTCATCGACCGCGACGTGGGTCGGCTCCAACGACACGAGCGTCAACCACGGCTACGCGGGCGGGGGCTACGACCTCGAGGTCAAGGTGCCGCTGGCCGTCCTGCCGGCCGATCTGGACCCGACGGACTTCGGGCTCAACATCACGCCCTACGACAACGACGACAACTCGCTCAACGGCAAGCTGCGCCACATCGACGCCAACCAGACCCGTCTGGCCTGGTCGGCGTTCGGCTCGGTGCAGGCGGACCCCTACCGCTGGGGCCGGGCGTCGATCCAGGGCGAGACGGACCCGGGTGACCCGACGGTGGACGCGCCGAACGTGTCGGGGGTCAACCTCGACGGCGCGCAGTCGCCGGAGACGATCGCCCAGTCGGCCCGCAACGGCGTGCCGATCTCCGGGCGCGATCAGGCGACCGACGTCTCGATCGCCAACGCGAAGGTCAACGCGGACTCCGTGACGATGGACGTCACCACGGCGGCCGCCGGCACCCTGCGCACGTACCTGTGGTCGGGTGTGGAGGGCTACATCCCGGTGTGGCTGACCTCCTGCTCGATCGCCGACGACCCCCCGCCGAGCTACGGGCTGACGGCGTGCGCGGCCTCCGACGGCGGCGTGCCGCCGTGGGGGACCGACATGAGCGGGCGCGTCCAGGCCTCCAAGCAGCTCGAGCTGCAGCCGGGGACGACGACGGTGACGCTCCCGATCACGGCGGCCCAGCGTGCGCGACTGCGCGCCGACGGCTCCGCGCTCGTGTCGTGGGTCAACGGCAGCGACGCCGCCCAGGCGTTCGACCTGCCGCTGGCCTCCGCGAAGATCGCGGTGACGGCGAGCAAGGCCGGCGGGGACGACACGTCCGACGACACCGACGGGTCGCTGCTGCGGGCGCGCGTCACGGGCACCCAGCCGTTCCCGGGTGACCCGACGGGCCGCGTGCAGTTCGCGATCAACGGCTCCGACGTCGGCGATCCGGTCAAGCTCGGCTCCGACGGCCGCGCCGAGCTGCTGGTGCCCACCGACACCCTCGAGGGCAAGACGGTGAGCGCCGCGTACTCCGGCGACGGGGACTACGTCGCGTCGCGCGCCTCCCTCGAGGTGCCGACGGCCGAGCCGGGGTCGCAGGGCCCTGCCGGACCGAGCGGTCCCCAGGGCCCGCAGGGCCCCGCGGGTCCCACGGGCGGCAACGGCCCGGCCGGTCCCGCGGGCCCGGCCGGTCCCCAGGGTCCCGCCGGTCCCGCCGGACCCGTGGGCCCGAAGGGCGAGAAGGGCGCACCCGGGAAGACCATCACGGTCGCCTGTGCGGTCCGGCACCGGCGCGTCGTGTGCGACGTCGTCGAGCTGGGGGCCACCAGGCGGTCGGCCCGCATGTCCGCCACGATCAAGGTGGCCGGGCGGCGCGGGAGCGCCATGCGGACCGGCCGCGGCAAGGTGCGTGTGCGGCTCGCCGCCGGCCGTCGTGTGGGCCGCCACGCCAAGGTGCGCGTGACGGTCCGCCGCGCGGGCAAGCGCGCCACGCTCGAGGTCCGCGCGGACGCCCGCGTCCGCAAGGCGGTCGGCAAGCTCTAGCCGACCGGAGCGCATCACGGGGCGCCGGGCCACCTCCCCTCCGATCCGGCCCGGCGTCCCGCTGCGTGTCGTCCTGGACTCCTGTTTGAAGATGTGTGAAGTTGTGAGCAAGCGATGAGCGAGCAGACCCGACCCTCCCTGCCCGCGCAGCGTCGTCAGGACATGCTCCGAGCCGTCCGCTCGGGACAGGTCCACGTCGGCGAGCTCGCGGAGGAGTTCGGCGTGTCGGAGATGACCGTCCGGCGCGACCTCGGCCGCCTCGCCAGCGAGGGCAAGATCGAGCGCGTGCGCGGCGGTGCGGTGGACGCCGCCGGCGAGCGCCCGTTCGCCGAGACCGTCGTCGAGCACTACGAGGGCAAGGACCGCATGGGCCGGGCCGCCGCGGAGCTCATCGAGGACGGCCAGACGGTGATGATCGACATCGGGACCACCACCCTCCAGGCGGCCCGCCACCTGCGCGGGCGCCTCCTCACCGTCGTCACCACGAGCCTCGCGGTCTACGAGGAGCTCCTCCCCGAGCCCGACATCGAGCTCGTGCTCCCCGGCGGCGTCGTGCGCCGCAACTACCGCTCGCTCGTCGGCGTCATCGCCGAGGACTCGCTCGCGCAGCTCAACGCCGACGTGCTGCTGCTCGGCGCCAGCGCGATCGACGACGAGGGCGGCGTGTGGGACTCCACCATGGTCGAGGTCCCGATCAAGCGGGCGATGATCGGCCGTGCGGGCCGCGTCGTGCTCCTCGCGGACCAGCGCAAGTTCGACCAGCGCAGCGCCGTCCGCATCTGCGGGCTCGGCGAGGTCGACCAGATCGTCACGGACGCGCCGCTGCCGGCGGCGTGCGCGTCCCAAGTCGCGGAGGCCGGGATCGAGGTGACGGTGGCGTGAAGCTCACGATCGTCGGCGGGGGCGGCTTCCGCGTCCCGCTCGTCTACCGCGCGCTCCTGGAGCGCGCCGGGCTGCTCGGCCTCACCGAGGTCGTGCTCCACGACGTCGAGGCCGACCGCCTCGACCGCATCGGGCCGGTCCTCGAGGGTCTGGCCGCCGAGTCCGGCGCGACGCTGCCGTTCCGGGCGACCACGGACCTCGAGGACGCGGTCGACGGCGCGTCGTTCGTGTTCTGCGCCATCCGCGTCGGACAGCTCGAGGGCCGTGTGGTCGACGAGGCGGTCCCGCTCGGCCTCGGCGTGCTGGGCCAGGAGACCACCGGGCCAGGGGGCATCTGCTTCGCCCTGCGGACGATCCCGGCGATGGTCCGGCTCGCCCAGGTCATGGCCGAGCGGGCGCCGCTGGCCTGGCTGATCAACTTCACGAACCCCGCGGGGATGGTCACCGAGGCCGTCCAGCAGGTGCTCGGAGATCGCGCGATCGGCATCTGCGACTCGCCGTCGGGGCTGTGCAAGCGGGTCGCAGCCGCGCTCGGCCGCGATCCGCAGACGCTGAACTTCGACTACTTCGGCCTCAACCACCTCGGCTGGCTGAACGGCGTGCGCGACGGCGAGACGGACCTGCTCCCCGGCCTGCTCGCCGACGACGCGCGCGTGGAGTCCTTCGAGGAGGGCACGCTGTTCGGCGCGGAGTGGCTGCGCGCGATCGGGATGCTCCCGAACGAGTACCTCTACTACTTCTACTACGGCTCGGACACGGTCAACGCGATCCGCGCGAGCCCGCACTCGCGCGGGGCCTTCCTGCTCGAGCAGCAGGCCGCGTTCTACGCCACCGGCTCACAGGATCCGGCCGCCGCGGTCGCCGCGTGGCGCGCGACCCGCCACGACCGCGAGCGCTCCTACATGCAGGAGGCGCGCGACGCCGCGGGCATCGACGGCGAGCACGATCACGCCGAGGAGAACCAGGGCTACGAGGCGGAGGCGATCGCCGTGCTGGAGGCGATCGCGCTCAACACCCGCCGGGTGCTGATCCTCAACACCGCCAACCGCTCGAGCCTGCCGTTCCTCGATCAGCGAGCGGTCGTCGAGGTCCCGTGCGTGGTCGGCGCCGCCGGCCCGGTGCCGCTGGCCACGGGCCACGTCCCGGCGCACGCGAAGGGCCTGATCGAGCAGATGAAGGACGTCGAGCGCACGACGATCGACGCGGCGCTGACCGGCTCGGCGGACCTCGCGATCAAGGCGCTCGCGCTCCACCCGCTCGTGCCCTCGGTCAACACCGCGCGCGAGATCTTCGCCGGCTACCGCGCCCGCCTGCCCGAGCTGCAGGAGGCCTTCCGCGCATGACGCTGGACGTCGCCTGCGGCGAGCTCGGCTTCCTCGACCTCACCTTCGTGGGCCTCGACGGCCTGCCCGGACCGGGGGAGGAGCGCCACGCCCGCGCGCTGCGCCGCTCGCCGGGCGGCGGGGCGACGACGGCGATCGCGTGCGCCCGGCTGGGGCTGAGCGCCGCCCTGGCCTCGCCGCTGGGGGCCGATGAGGAGGGGGCGCTGCTGCGCGCGGCCCTCGCCGCCGACGGCGTCCGCTGGACCGGCCGGGAGGTCGCCGCGACCGCCGTGACCGTCGTCATGCCCGTCGACGGCGAGCGCGCCATGGCCACCGTGGACCCCGGGGAGGAGGTCGGCGCCGCGGAGCTCGCGACCGACGACCCGCGCGCGGTCGTCGTCTCGCTCCCGCGCCTGGACCGCGCGCCCGCCGGCGCCCGCGCGTACGCCACGGCCGGCGATGCCGAGGCCCGCCCCGGGCGCCTGCCGTCCGGACTGGCCGCCTGTCACGCGCTGATCGTCAACGCCCGCGAGGCCGAGCAGCTGACGGGCGCCGCGGATCCCGTCGCGGCCGCCCGGCTGCTCGGCGGCCACGGACCCTGCGCCGTCGTGACCCGCGGCCCCGCCGGGGCCGCGGCCTACGCCGACGGCGAGGCGGTCGAGGTCGAGGGCGTGCCCGCCGACGTCGTGGACACCACCGGCGCCGGCGACCTCTTCACCGCCGCCTGGGTGTGGGCGGACCTGGCCGGGGCGTCGCTGGAGGAGCGACTGCGCTGGTCGGTCCTCTACGCCGCGCGCGGCACGGAGGTGGCGACCGCCGTCGGCGGGGCCATGACGCTCGAGGACCTCGCCAAGGCGGGGGCAGCACACGGACTGGCGCCGCCGGTCCCGACATCGGTTCCGAGGAGGGACACACCATGAAGCTCATTCCACGCGCAGCGGCGCTCGCGTCGCTCGCCGCGCTGGCGGTCGCGGGCTGCGGCACGCCCGGCGGCTCAAGCGCTGACACGACGAAGAAGACGGACAAGCAGGCGAAGGCGACCGTCTCCAAGCCGGACGTCGCCAAGGCGGGTGACGTCACGCTGACCGTCTGGGACCAGGAGGTCCGCGGCGGCCAGGCCAAGCAGATGAAGCGCCTCAACGCCGAGTTCCAGGCCAAGTACCCCAACGTCAAGATCAAGCGCGTCGCGCGGTCGTTCACCGACCTGCAGAAGACCCTCAAGGTCGCCATCAACGGCAACAACCCGCCCGACGTCGTCGAGGCCAACCAGGGCCGCCCGATCATGGGCGCGCTGGTGAAGGCCGGCATCCTGCGCCCGCTGGATCCGTACGCGAAGGCCTACGGCTGGGCCGACCGCTACTCGCCGACCCTCCTCGACCTCAACCGGTTCTCCTCCGACGGCAAGACCTTCGGGGACGGCAACCTCTACGGCCTCTCGCAGATGGGCGAGATCGTCGGCGTCTTCTACAACACGGACAAGGTCAAGACGCCCCCGACGACCTTCGCCGAGTTCGAGACGTCGCTCGCAGACGCCAAGAAGAGCGGCGACACCCCGATCGCGTTCGGCAACCTGGACAAGTTCGGCGGCATCCACGAGTACGAGACGGTGCTCGCGCAGACGGCCGACAAGCAGGCCGTGCGCGACTTCGTGTTCGCCGCCGACGGCGCGTCCTTCGACGCCCCGGGCTTCAAGGAGGCGGCCGCGAAGCTGCAGGACTGGGCCAAGCAGGGCTACTTCACGAAGAACTTCAACGGCGTCGGCTACGACCCCGCGTGGCAGCGCTTCACGAAGGGCGACGGCCGCTACCTGATCGCCGGCACGTGGCTGACCGCCGATCTCGCCGACGCGATGGGCGACAAGGTCGGCTTCATGCTGATGCCGGGCCAGGAGGCCGGGGCGGACCCGGTCGCGCTCGGCGGCGAGAGCCTGCCGTTCACCGTCACGTCGAAGTCCGAGCACCCCGACGTCGCGGCCGCCTACATCGACTTCATCACGGACGCCAACGCGGCCAAGGTGCTGGCGGAGACCAACAACCTCCCGGCGATGAAGACGGCGACGGAGGACTCGATCGCCGACGGCCTCCCGAAGGAGGTCTTCGCCCAGTGGACGAAGCTCAACGAGACGGACGGGCTGATCCCCTACCTGGACTACACCACCCCGACGTTCTACGACGACATCTCGGCCGCGGTGCAGAAGCTGATGGCCGAGAAGGACTCCCCGACGCAGTTCATCTCGAACATGCAGGACGTGTTCTCGAAGTTCATGAGCACGCAGGCCTAGCCGCATGAGGCGTGCGTCCGCCGGCAGCCTGCGATCACCCGGGGAACCCGGGAAGGTCGCGTACCTGTACCTGCTGCCGGCGGGCGTCGTCTTCGCGGTCTTCGTGCTCCTGCCCCTGGTGCACGCGGCCTGGCTGTCCCTGTTTGACTGGGACGGGCTGACGCCCGGGATCTGGACGGGGCTGTCGAACTACACGGACGCGCTGTCGGACGGCGGCCTGCGCTCGGCGTTCCTCCACGCGCTGATCCTGATCGTCTTCTACGCGCTGGTGCCGCTGCTGATCGGCCTCGTGATCGCGGGCCTGCTGGCAAGGGTGCAGGTGCGCGGGCTGCCGTTCTTCCGCACCGTGCTGTTCCTGCCGCAGGTGATCGCGATGGTCGTCGTCGCGGTGATGTGGCGGATGATCTACGACCCCGGGGCGGGGGCCCTGAACACGCTGCTCGGGCTCGTCGGGATCGGCAACCAGGACTGGCTCGGCTCCTTCTCGCTCGCCCTGCCCTCGGTCGGCGCGATCGGGACCTGGGTCATGTACGGCCTGGCGATGGTGCTGCTGCTCGCCGGCGTGCAGAAGATCCCGCCGTCGCTGTATGACGCCGCCCGCGTCGACGGGGCGGGCCTCGTGCGCGAGTTCTTCGCCGTCACGCTGCCGGCGCTGCGCGGGGAGATCGCGGTCGCGCTGACGCTGACCACGATCCAGGCGCTGCGCAACTTCGACATCGTCTACGTCACCACCGGCGGCGGGCCGGGCACCTCCACCACCGTGCCGTCCTACGAGGTCTACAACCGCGCCTTCAACGGCGGGCAGGTCGGCTCGGCCGCCGCCGTCGGCATCATCCTGACGGCGATCATCTTCGTCATCACCGTCGCCATCAACCGCGTCGCGGAGCGCACGACATGACCGCCTCCCGCCGCGAGCAGACCTTCACCTACGGCGTCCTGATCCTGTTCGCCCTGATCGCGCTCGCGCCGCTCGTCGGCATCCTCATCACCGCGGTGCAGGACCGCGACGCGGCCGGGACCTTCGGGTCCTGGCAGGGCTTCCACCCCGGGAACTTCGTCACGGCGTTCAAAGCGGGCAACTTCGGCACCTACCTGAAGTCGAGCGTGATCGTCACGGTCGTGGTCGTCGCGGCCGCCTCCGTCTTGTCGATCCTGTCGGGCTATGCGTTCGGGCTGATGCGCTTCCGCGGTTCGACGGTGCTCTTCTACGTGTTCCTGCTCGGCCTGATGATCCCGACGGAGGCGATCATCGTGCCGCTCTACTACGACCTGCGCGACGCCGGGCTCACGAACACCTACTGGGCGCTGATCCTGCCCCAGCTGGGAACCTCGGTGGCGTTCGGCACCTTCTGGATGCGCGCCTACTTCCGCTCCGTCCCGCGGTCGCTCATCGACGCCGCGCGGATGGACGGCGCGTCGAGCTGGTTCACGCTGTGGCGGGTGCTGCTGCCGCTGGCCAAGCCGGCGGTGCTGACCATGTGCCTGCTGCTGTTCATGTGGACCTGGAACGAGTTCCTGCTCGCGTTGGTGATGGTCACCGACGAGGGCCTGCGCACCGCGCCGCTGGGCCTGTCGTTCTTCCAGGGCCGCAACACGTCCGACCTGACGCTCCTCGCCGCCGGCGCGGTGATCGTCGCGGCGCCGGTCGTGCTCGTCTACGTCTTCCTGCAACGTCACTTCATCCGCGGCATGCTCTCCGGCGCCGTCAAGGGGTAGCTCATGGCCGCCGTCCAGTTCTCCGCCGTCGACAAGCGCTTCGGCGCCGTCGAAGCGGTCCGCAACCTCGACCTCGACATCGCCGACGGCGAGTTCATGGTCCTCGTCGGCCCGTCCGGGTCGGGCAAGACCACCGCGCTGCGGATGCTCGCCGGCCTCGAGTCGATCTCCGGCGGGGAGATCCGCATCGGCGATGCCGTCGTCAACACGGTCGCCCCGCGCGAGCGCGACATCGCGATGGTGTTCCAGGACTACGCGCTGTACCCGCAGATGACGGTGTTCGACAACCTCGCCTTCGGGCTGCGCCGGCGCAAGGTGCCCAAGGAGGAGATCGACGGCCGCGTGCGCAAGGCGTCCGGCTTCCTCGGCCTGGACCCGCTGCTCGAGCGCCGGCCCGGGCAGCTCTCGGGCGGCCAGGCGCAGCGCGTCGCGCTCGGTCGCGCGCTCGTGCGCGAGCCGCAGGTCTTCCTGATGGACGAGCCCTTGTCCAACCTCGACGCGAAGCTGCGCACGCAGACGCGCGGGGAGATCAAGCGGCTGCAGCAGGAGGTCGCGACGACGACGGTCTACGTCACGCACGACCAGGTCGAGGCGATGACGATGGGCGACCGCATCGCGGTCATGTGCGACGGCGTGCTCGAGCAGTGCGGCACCCCGGACGAGCTCTACGAGCGCCCGGCCAACAAGTTCGTCGCCGGCTTCATCGGCTCCCCGGCGATGGCGTTCCTGGACGCCGAGGCGACGACGGAGGGCGACGGCGTGCGCGTGCGCGCCGACGGCGTGGACCTCGTCCTCCCGCTGGACGCGCAGGTGCGCGGCCCGGTCACCGTCGGCGTGCGGCCGGAGACCGCGCGGCGCTGGGACAGCGGCGAGCCCGGCCTCGCCGGCCCGCTGGACGGCACGGTGGCCTACGTCGAGGCGCTCGGGCGCGAGACGTTCGTCGGGGTCGACGTCGGTGGCTCCCGCCTGGCGGTCTACGAGGAGGGCCGCTCACGGCTGCAGCCCGGGGACGCGCTGCGCTTCGGCATCCGCCCGGAGGGCGTGCGGCTCTTCGACGCGGAGACGGGCGTCGCGGTGGCCTCGGGACCGCCCGTCTGACCCCGGCCTTCCAAACAAGCGGTCGGTCGGATAGCCTCGAAGCATGCCCGTCACGACGCCCTTGGCCGAGCGCATCGGCATCCAGCACCCGTTCATGCAGTCGGGCATGGGCGGCATCGGCCCGATCACGCTCGCGCGGCTCGCCGCGGCGATCTCGGAGGCGGGCGCGCTCGGGACGCTCGCCCAGCCCGCGCTGGTCCTGGAGGAGGGCGGCGGGGCCCAGGACGGCGTCGAGGAGCAGGTGGCGCTCGTGATCGAGCAGGTCCGGGCCGGCATCCGCGAGGCGGTCGAGCTGACGGACAAGCCGCTGGCCATCAACGTCCGCATCGCCCAGGAGCAGCCCGACGCGCCGGGCGTCATCCGGGCCATCCTCGAGGAGCGCGAGAACGACCCGCGAGTGCGCGCGCAGCTGACCGTCCTCACCACCTCGGGCGGGCACCCGAGCACCTACGGGATGAACGGCGACATCCGCGACTCGGGGATGCTGCACCTGCACGCGATCTCCAACGTCCGCCACGCGCTCACGGCGCAGCGCGAGGGCATCGACGGCCTGATCGCCACGGGGTTCGAGGCCGCCGGTCACGTCGGCCATTCGCCCGTGCACACCTTCGTGCTCGTCCCGTCGGTGCGCAAGGCCGTCCCGGACCTGCCCGTGCTCTGCGCGGGTGGGGTCGTCGACGGGGCCGCCCTGGCGGGCGCGCTGGCCCTCGGCGCTGAGATGGGCTACATCGGCTCGCGCTTCCTCGCCGCCGACGAGTCCGAGTACCACCAGGCCAACAAGGACTTCATCGTGCGCGCGTCCGAGACCCAGACGGAGGTCGTCCCCGCGTTCTTCGGCCCGGCGCGCTTCATCGAGAACGGCTTCACCGACGAGGTCGCCCGTCTGGAGCGCGAGGGCGTGCCGCGCACGGAGCGGATGGCGATCGAGGGCGCCGCGATGCGCCGCGGCGCGCTGGACGGCGACCTGGAGACGGGGATGATGATCGGCGGGCAGGGGATCGGCCGCGTCGACGCCGTCATGCCAGCGGCCGACATCGTGGCCGAGATCGCACGCGAGCTCGAGGAGCACCTCGACCGGGTCGCCGGCTACGGGCGCGCGGCGGCGGGCACGCCGTGACCGCCCCGGTGCGCGCACCCTCCTGGGCCGAGGCGATCACCCTCGGGGACGCGCTGCTGCGGACGGCCGGGGCGCACCCGGACGGCGTGGCGCTGGCGATGCCGGGCCGCAGCTGGACGTGGACGGCGGTCGCCGACCGGGCGGAGGCGACGGCCCGCAGCCTGACCGGCCTTGGCGTCGAGCGCGGCGACCGCGTCGGTGTGCTGCTCACCAACGGCTTCGACTGCCTCGCCTCGATCTTCGGCGTCGCCCTGGCCGGCGCGACCGTCGTGCCGATCAACGCCCGCTTCCGCACGCGCGAGATGGGCTACATCGTCGGCCACGCCGACCTCGTGGCGGTGATCACCTCCGACGCCGCCGACGACCACGTCGACCTGTTCGGGCTGCTCGCCGAGAGCATCGGCGGCCTGCCCGACGGGGCCGACCCGGTGGCGCTGCATCCGGCCGCGGCCCCGCAGCTGCGGGCGATCGTCCTGCTCGGCGGGCGCGAGGCCTCCGGAGCGCTGGGCGAGGGGGCGTTCCTGGCGCTGGGCGCGAAGGTCTGCGGCGCGGCGCTCGAACGCCGGCGCGGCCTCATCAGCCTGCGCGATCCGGCGATGGTCCTCTACACGTCCGGTACCACGGCTCAGCCACGCGGCGCGCTGATCGCCCACGAGGCGATCGTGCGGGTGTGGGGTGAGGTCGCGCGAGCGATGCGCCTGACGCCGGGGGACCGCATGTGGAACCCGTGCCCGATGTTCCACATCGCCGCCATCGGCGTCTCGATCGCCTGCGTGCTCAGCGCCACGACGATCATCACCACGCGCTTCTTCGAGCCGGGGGAGACGCTGCGGCTCCTGCGTGAGGTCCCGCCGACGTCGCTGTACCCCGCCTATCCCGTGATCGCGCTCGGGCTGCTGCGCCACCCCGACTTCACCCCGGCCGACCTCGCGCAGGCCGACAGCATGCTCTGCGTGGGGCCGCCCGACACCCTCGCGGCGCTGCAGGAGACGCTGCCGGACGTCACGCTCATCTCGACGTTCGGCATGACCGAGAGCTGCGGCTGCGCGACGCTCCACGAGCTCGACGATCCGCTCGAGCAGCGCACGAGCACCTCTGGGGCGGCGATCCCCGGCCTGGAGGCGCGGATCGTCGACGACGCCACGCGCGCCCCGCTCGGACCCGACGTGCCCGGCGAGATCGAGCTGCGCGGGCCGCTCGTCTGCGACGGCTATCACAAGGATCCCGCACGCACGCGCGAGATGTTCGCCCCCGGCGGGTGGATGGGCACCGGGGATCGCGGCACCCTGGACGCCCACGGCCAGCTGCGCTACCTCGGTCGCATCAAGGAGCTGATGAAGGTCGGCGGTGAGAGCGTCTCCCCGGCTGAGGTCGAGGGCCACCTGATGACCCATCCCGAGCTGCGGATGGCGGCGGTGGTCGGCGTCCCCGATGAGCGCCTCGGCGAGGTCCCCATCGCGTACGTGGAGGCCGAGCCGGGTGCCAGGCTCTCCGAGGCCGACGTCCTCGCGCACTGCGACGGCGCCATCGCCCGCTACAAGATCCCGGTCGCCGTGCGCTTCGTGACGGAGTGGCCGATGTCGGCGACGAAGGTGCGCAAGGTCGAGCTGCAGGCCCGGGCCATCGCCGAGCGCGAGGGCGCGGTCGCCTGACCGGCTAGCCGATCGGCTCGGGGGCGGCGAGCACCGACCCCGCACGGACGTCGAACAGCCCCTTGGGGGTCAGGCAGACGCCGGGAAGCGCCGGCAGGGTGAGGAACGTCGTCAGGTAGCCGAACGGCGGGTGCTCCGGCAGCCCAGTGGCGTGCTCGAGCGCCGCCAGCTGCGCGGCGAGCTCGGGCAGCGGAGCGGGGGAGAGGTGGCCGAACACCGGCATCGGGACGGTCACGCCCCCGCCGGCCATCCCGCCGCCCGCCGCCGCGACGGCGGCATGGGCGGCCAGCAGCGCGTCGGCGTCGCGGCCGAGGAGCAGGACGTCGCCGGAGCCCGTGAACGTGCTGGCGACGCCCTCGACGTCGAGTCCGTGCAGCGTCGTGGCGGTCGTCCAGCTGCCGTCGCGGGCGGCGAGCACGGCCAGCGTCCTCCCGCGGCCGGCCCCGGGGTGCAGCCGGGCGAAGGGCCCCTGCCGGCGCAGGGGCGGCGCGGCGTGGCAGCGGTCGCGCAGCTCGTCCGCCCGTAGCCGCAGCGGCGCCAGGGGGACGCCGAAGGCGTGCCAGCCGACAGGATCCTCGCCCGCGGGGGCACCGAGCCAGCCGCCGTCGTGCATCACCCGCGCGGGCCGCGGGTCGGCGAGGTCCTCGACGAGGACGAGATCGGCGCAGCGGCCGGGCGCGACCGCGCCCAGGTGGCCGTCCAGCCCGAGGTAGGTGGCGGGATGGAGGGTCGCCATGCGCACGGCCTCCACGGGGTCGATCCCGCCGTTGATCGCGCGGCGCAGCGTCTCGTCGAGGTGCCCGTCGCGCACGAGCTGCACGGGCAGCACCCCGTCGCTGGTCAGCAGCATGCGGCGCGTCTCGAGGCCGCGCGCCACGACAGCGTGCGCGAGCCCCTCGGCGTCGGGGCGCAGGCTCGAGTGGCGCAGCATCGTCCACAGCCCGAGTTCGACACGGCGCTGGACCTCGTCACCGTCGATCGCCTCGTGGTCGGACGTGACCCCGAGGGCCGCCATCATCGCCAGGGAGCGGGCTGAGGCCCCGGGCGCGTGGCCGTCGAGCCGGGCGCCCAGCGTGGTCGCGGTGGCGAGGAAGCCCCCGATGCGCTCGTCGCCGGCGAGCGCATCGCGCCAGTCGATCACCTCGCCGCCGGCCACGACGTCATCGCGCTCGAGCAGTCGCCGGAGCCGGTCGTGGGGCAGCCGCTGCGCGTCGGCGACCCGGTCGCCCTCGTCGAGGCTCGAGCGGATCGACCACAGCGCCTTCGTGGGGGCGTCGCGCAACGCGTCGAGCACGTCGACGAACGCCTCGTCGCCGAGGTGCGCGAGCAGCGGCGAGGTGTCCACGACGGTCGCCGTGACGCCGTGGCGGGCGACCTCGGTGAGGAAGGCGCTCGGCACGCAGAGCATGTCGGCGTGGGTGTGGGCGTCGATGAGGCCGGGGAGGACGACCGCGCCGCCAAGCTCCTCACGGGCCTGCGCCTCCCTCGGTGGGCCGACCCGGGCGACACGGCCGCCGGCGATCGCGATCGTCGCCTCCGCGACGCGGCCGGTGAACACGTTGAGGACGCGGCCGCCGTCGAGCTCGAGGTCGGCTGGGGCGTCGCCGCCCGCGACGCGGGCGAGGTGGCGCCGCTGTGCGCCGTCGAGGCGCAGGCGGGCCGGGATGGCCCGCGTCATCGTTGGGCCCCGGCCCGGCCGCGCAGCCGGGTGAGCGTGTCGTCGATCGGTGCAAGCTGACGCGCGGCGGGCCAGTCCTCGGGGTCGAAGGCGGCCTCGGACGCGATCCCGTGCACGAGGGCGAGCAGCGTCCGCGCCGCGTCCGCGGTGTCCGTCCCGGCCGCGACGGCGGCGTCGGCGCCGACCAGCGACGCGAGCGCGGTCCGCTGCCGGCGCACCCGGCGGCGCTGGAGCGCGGCGAGCTCGGCGTCGCCGACCGCGGCGCCGAAGAACGCCAGCCACGTGCGCCAGATGCGCCGTCCCTCCTCGTCGAGCGGCAGGAGCGTGGCGCAGTGCGCGCGCAGGGGGTCCGGGTCGTCGCCGACGGCGGCGATCCGCGCCGTCATGGCGGCGACCGCCGAGTCGTAGGCGTGACGCAGCAGGTCGGACTTGTCGGCGAAGTAGTGCGTCACCACCGTCGTGGAGAACCCGCCCTCCGCAGCCACGTCGCGCACCGAGACCCCGATGCCGCGGTCGGCCACGAGCGCGGCCGCCAGCGCGGCGACCTCCGCCCGTCGGGCGTCGTGATCGACTTGACGTGGCACGCCTGCGACACTATGACACTTGTTGCACAACGGATGTTGCACAACGAGGGAGCACCATGACCACCAGCACCCAGTCCACGGTCGCCGTCGTCGGCTCCGGCGCCGCCGGGCTCGTCGCGGCGCTGGCCGCCGCGAAGGCCGGGGCCGCCGTCACCGTCTACGAGAAGCACGATCGCTGCGGTGGCACGACGGCGCTGTCGGGCGGCAACGCCTGGTTGCCGGCCAACCACCACCTCGACGACGACTCGCCGGAGGCCGGGCTGGCCTACCTGCGGGCGCTGAGCCTCGGTGACAGCGACGACGCGCTCCTGCAGTCCTTCGTCGAGGGCGCCCAGGAGGTGGCCGCAGTGGCTGGAGGCCGAGACCGACCTGCGCTTCGTCCCGATCCCGTACACGGACTACCACGCGGAGTTCCCCGGCGGCCGCGAGCAGGGTGGCCGGACGCTGGAGCCGCAGGGCATCATCCCCACCGCGCGTGCGGGGGCGCTGCTGCGCGACGCTCCCAACGTCACCGCTCCGATCGTCTACTCCGAGCTGGCCGGCGGGGCGATCGACCGCGCGGCGCTCGCCGAGCGCGTGCGCGACGGCGTCGTCACCCTCGGCCGCGGGCTGATCGCCGGGCTGCTGGAGGCCTGCCTGGAGGCGGGCGTCGAGATCCGCACGGGCGAGCGGCTGCGCACGCTGCCCGAGGCCGACGCCGTGGTCCTCGCCACGGGCGGCTTCGAGCGCGACCCGGAGCTGGCCGCGGCGTTCCTCCGCGGCCCGGTCAGCGCCCCCGTCGGCGCCCCGAGCGCCGAGGGCGACGGCCTGCGGATGGCGATGGCTGCCGGCGCCGCGCTGGGCAACATGAGCGAGGCGTGGTGGGTCCCGGCGCTCAGCGTCCCCGGCGAGACGATCGACGGGGCGCCGATGCACCGGCTGATGATCGGCGAGCGGGCGCGGCCCGGGTCGCTGATCGTCGACCGCACCGGTCGGCGCTTCGCCGACGAGGCGCAGAACTACAACGACTTCGGCCGCACGCTGTCGAACTTCGAGGCGTCGAGCTACTCGTTCAAGCACCAGCCCGCGTTCCTCGTCTTCGACCAGGCCTACCGCACGGGCTACCGCACGGGGCCGATGGGCCGGCGCGATCCGGACCCCGAGTGGCTGCACCGCGGGGAGACGGTCGCGGAGCTCGCGGCGTCCATCGGCGTCCCGGCCGACGCGCTCACGGCCACCGTCGAGCGCTTCAACGTCCACGCCGCCGATGGGGAGGATCCCGAATTCGGCCGCGGCTCGTTCCCGTACGACCGCTTCATCGGAAGGCTCGCGCCGCTCGGCGACGGGCCGTTCTACGCCCTCGAGCTGCGCCCGGGCTGCCTCGGGACGAAGGGCGGGCCGCGCACCGACGCCGACGGCCGCGTCCTCTCCGCGCTCGACCACACGCCGATCCCCGGGCTGTTCGCCGCCGGCAACGCCGCCGCGAGCCCGTTCGGGATGGCCTACCCCGGCGCCGGCGGCACGCTCGGCCAGGCGTTCGTGTTCGGGATGCGGGCCGGCCGGGCCGCGGCGACGACGCTGGCCAACCAAACGACTGCTTGGTAGGCTCGGACGATGGCACGAGTCACCCCCGCAGACCTCGAAGGCAACGCCGTGCAGACGAGCCTGCTCGCCCGCGTGCTCGGCCGCCAGCCCGAGGTGCTCAAGGCGTTCGCCCGCCTCGACGCCGCCTCGCGCTTCCACGGCTCGATCCCGGCGAAGACGAAGGAGGCGATCCGCGCCGCCACCGCCGGCGAGGTCGGGTGCGAGTACTGCCAGTCGCTCGGCACCTACACGCCGAACCCCGACGACCAGCGTGAGTCGCTTGCCGTCGCGTACGCCCTCATGATCGCCGATGACCCGAAGGCGATCACCGACGAGCAGTTCGCCGTCCTCCACGAGGAGTTCACCGAGGACGAGATCGTCGAGCTGACCGCCTTCATCTGCTTCGTCTCGATCTCCGGCCAGCTGTTCGGTGCCGCCCTCGGCCTGGAGCCCGCCAGCGACGAGGAGGCCGCGGAGTACCAGGCCGTCATCGGGGTGCGATAGCCGTGGGCGAGCTGCTGCGCGGCCAGGGGCCGGACCTCGGCCGCTTCGGTGCCGCCTTCCCCCTGCCGGAACGCACGATGCTCCATGTCCTGCGCGACCGCGCTGCGGCGCTCGGCGACAAGACCTGGCTCGTCTTCGACGGCCCGGACGGGACGCCGCAGGAGCTGACCTTCGGCGCCGCGCAGGCCCTGGCGCACCAGGTCGCACACGCGCTGCTCGCAGACTTCGGCGCACCGGTGAACCTCGGCCTGTTCCTGCGCAACCAGCTCGAGTTCCTCCCCGCCCTGTACGGGGCGATGGCGTCGCGCGGCGTCGGTGTCCCGCTCAACGCGGACGCCAAGGGCGTGCTGCTGCAACGCGTGATCGAGCAGGGCAAGCTCTCGGCGCTGGTCGTGCGGGCGGACCTCCTGCACGTGCTCGAGGCGCTCGGCGGCCTCGGCGGTGTCCGTCTGCTGGTCGTGGCGGGTGAGCCCGGGTTCGAGCTGCCCGCGACGGTGCACGGCGCCCGCGTCGTGCGCTGGACCGACTGGATCGCCGGCCGTTCCACGGCGCCCGCTGCGGAGCTGCCGGACTCCTCGGAGGTGGCCATGATCCAGTTCACCTCGGGGACGACGGGCAACTCCAAGGGCGTCGTCTACCCCCACCACTTCTTCTACCTCTACTCCGCGATCGAGGCGGACGGGCTCGGGCACGACGAGCACTCCGTCCTGTCCGCGCCGCTGCCGCTGTTCCACGTCGCCGCGATCCACGAGGTCGCCAACGCCGCGCTGCACGCCGGCGCCAAAGCGGTCCTGAAGGCGCGCTTCTCCGCCCGCAGCTACTGGCAGGAGATCGCCGACGACGGCGCGACCTTCGCGATCCTCCTCGGCCCGCTGGCCGCGATCCTCATGCGCACCGCGTCCGACCCGCCGCCACACCGGCTCGAGACGTTGTTCTGCCTGCCGTTCCCGCCCGACGGCGAGGCGTTCGAGGCCCGGTTCCGCGTCAAGATCGTCTGGCAGGCCTACGGCATGACGGAGATCAAGCCCAACCCGATGCAGGCGCAGAACATCCCGGACGTCCCCTACGACACCGTCGGGCACACCGCGAGCTGGATCGACTACGGCGCCGTCGACGAGCACGACCGGCTGCTCGGCCCGGGGGAGGTGGGTGAGCTCGTCTACCGGCCCCGGCTCCCGGACGCCATGGCGCGCGAGTACTTCGAGAACCCCGAGGCGACCGTGGAGGCGTGGCGCAACTTCATGTTCCACACGGGGGACGTCGGCATGGTCGACGAGCGCGGCCTCGTGCACTACCGCGGCCGCCTGCAGGACCGCATCCGCCGTCGTGGGGAGAACATCTCCGCCGCCGAGCTCGAGTTCATCGCGATGAGCCACCCGTCGATCGTCGAGGCCGCTGCGATCGGCGTCCCCGGCGAGTTCGGCGAGCACGAGGTCAAGCTCGACGTCGTGCCGGTCGAGGGCGACTTCGATCCCCACGCCTACCACGCCTGGCTGGAGGAGCAGCTGCCGCGCTACATGGTCCCCCGCTACCTCGAGCTGCAGTCCGAGCTGCCCAAGAGCGCGAGCGCGAAGGTCCAGAAGCACCTGCTCGTCGCGGCGGGCTTCGACCGCCCGGAGGTGCTCGTGTTCGAGCCCGCCGCGCGGGCGCAGGGCTAGAAGCCGGCGGTCTTCGCGGCGCGCTCCGGCGCCGCCATCAGCAGTGCGGTGGCCTCGATCGACTCGTGGATCCCTGCGTGGGATCCGCGGTTGACGAAGCGCTTGGCGGCCTTCAGCGCCAGCGGCGGGTGGGCCGCCATCCGGGCGGCCAGGCCGAGCGCCTCGGCGACGAGGGCGTCGGGCTCGCACACCTCCGTGACGAGCCCGATCCGCAGCGCGCGTGTCGGCGTCGATCACGTCACCGGTGAGCGCGAGTCGGTGCGTCCACGCACGGCCGATCGTCTCGGGCGCGCGCACGAGGCCGTAGCCGGGCATCAGGCCCCAGGTGACCTCCTTGAACGCGAACCGCGCGGCGGTCGAGGCCAGGGCGACGTCGCAGGCGACCGTCAGCTCCGTCCCGCCGCCGTAGGCGATGCCGTTGACGGCGGCGATCACCACGGTCTCGGCCCGCTCGACCGCGTTGAAGCACTCCAGCGCCAGCCGGATCTGATGCCGTGACGCCTCGATCGAGTCGATGCGATTGAAGTCGCCGATGTCGCCGCCGGCCGAGAACGCGCGCTGCCCCGCCCCCGTGAGCACCACGACGGCGACCTCCGGGTCGGCGTCGAGCTCGCCGAGCAGCGCCGGCAGCTCGCGGAAGAACGCGTGGTCCATCGCGTTGAGCTTGTCCGGGCGGTCGATGGTCACCAGCGCGGTCCCGTCGCCTTGCCGGTCGATCCGCAGGGTCTCCATGCCGGCGGACCCTATCCAATCAACCAAGCGGTCGGTAGTCTGACCGTCGACATGCGTGATGCTCAGCAAGCCGTGTTGGACGCCTACTTCGACGGGATCAACGGCGAGCGCTACGAGGCCGTCGGGGCGCTGTTCGCACCCGGCGGGACGCTCGTGGCCCCCGGCCTGGCGCCCCGCACCGGCCCGGCCGAGATCGCGCCCTACTTCGCTGCGGCGCTCGCGCCCTACCCGGTCCATCACGACGCGCCGACGCGCTTCGTGCACGCCGAGGGCACCGTCACCGTCGAGATCACGTTCACGGGCGAGCTCGCCAACGGCGCCCCCATGACCTTCGAGGCCGTCGACGTGTTCGACTTCGACGCCGAGCACCGCATCACCCGTCTCCTGTCGGTCTATGACTCCCACCTCGTCCGCCGCCGCCTCGCCGAGGCGCAGGCGCGTGACGACGCCGCCGCGCAGGTCCGCGGTGCGCTCCTCGGCGTGCGCGAGGGCACCGTGAGTGCCGTCGGTGGCTGGACGGTGCCCCCGACCCGCCCCATCGCGGCCCGCGTCGTGCTGGTCGACGTCGAGGGCCTGGCCGGCGCGTCGCTGCGCAGCGGTGACGCCCTCGTGGTCCGCACCGGCGGCGCGGCGCTGGCGCTTCCTGCGGCGCCCGTCCCCGGGCTCGCCGCCATCGCTGCCGACGGACCGTTGACGGTCGCCGACGCGGCGGGGGTCGCGGTCGGCGAGCACTGGGACCTCGGGCCGCTGGAGCACGGCCGCGGGAGCCGGGTGCTGGTCGCCACGCCCGGCGGCTGCGCGGCCATCCTGGCCTAGGGTCGGGCGGTCGTGCCGCCCCTCGCGCCCGTACCCGACGACGCCGATCCGCGCCGCGCGGAGCTGATCCGCATCGCCCGCGAGGTGTTCGCCGAACGGGGCTTCGAGGCCACCGGCATCCGCGACATCGCCGCCCGCATGGGCATCCTCGGCGGCAGCCTCTACCACTACATCGACTCCAAGCAGGCGCTCCTCGCCGAGGTCATGCGCGCCTTCCACGCGCCGGTCGCGCCGCTGGCGTCGGCCACCGCCGAGGACCCGCGGCCTACGCGCGACCGGCTCGCCGGGATGCTGCGCTCCCACGTCGAGCTCGCGGCCGCCGATCCCCTCGGCATGCAGCTGGCCTTCACGGCGGTCGACCACCTGCCCGACGATGCCCGGGCCGCCATGCGCGACGAGATGCGCGACTACCGGCGCTCGATCGAGGACCTCGTGCGCGCGGGTCAGGCGAGCGGGGACCTGCGCCCGGAGCTCGATCCCGCGCTGGCCACCATGACGATCCTCGGGGTCGTCAACTGGACCTCGCGCTGGCTGACGCCCGACGGCGCGCTCTCCCCGGCCGAGGCCGGTGAGGCGCTGGCCGGCCTCCTGCTGGACGGCGTGATGGCCCCCGGCGCGGTTCCCGGGCCGTCGATCACCGTCGACGCGTCCCCCGCGGGGCGGGGCACCGAGCGCGAGCGAGCGGTGTGGGCGGCGGCGGCGCGCCTGTTTCGCACCCGCGGCTTCGCCGGCACGTCGATGGCCGAGCTCGCCCGCGAGGTCGGGCTCGGCAAGGCGAGCCTCTACCACTACGTCACGACGAAGGAGCAGCTCCTCTTCGACGTGATGCGCCACGCGCAGGAGCCCTCGACCGCGGCGATGGAGGCGCTCGCCGCCGCGCCGGGCCCGCCGCTGGACCGACTGCGCGCCGGCCTGGCCTTCAACGTCCGCTACCTGGCGGACCACCTCGACCCGACGAGCCTCGTGCTGCACTCCCGCCACGACCTCGCGCCGGCGCACCGTGCCGAGGTCGACGGGCTGGCCGCCCGCTACGTCGGCGCGCTGCGCACCATGCTCGACGCGGGGCGGGAGGCCGGGGAGCTGCGCGACACCCCCGCGGCCGGGATCGCCCTCAACGGCCTGCTCGGCGCCGTGAACTGGCCCTATCGCTGGTACCGCCCGCGGGGTGCGGGGGACGCCGCCCGGGTCGCCGACGGGATCGTCGACGTGCTCCTCGGCGGCCTCGTCGTCCGCTGATCAGCTCACCGTCGCGCGGTCGTAGACGGCATCGAGGGACTCGTCGGCCTCCGGCCCGCTGACACGCCAGGCGACCGTGAGCCGGTCCGGCGTCTCGAGCACGTAGCGGCCCCGGTAGACGTCCTCTCCGCACGGGTGGACCGCGTCGCAGACGCCGGTCGAGAGGTCGAGCGGATGGAACAGGCGCCCGTCGGGGAAGCGGACCTCCCAGCCGTCTCCGGCCGCGACGACCACCAGGTCACGGAAGGCGGGCCCGTCGTAGGCGCTGAAGCGCATGTGCCCGCGCTCGGACCAGGTCAGCCCGGCGTCGGTGCGCGTGAAGACGGCGACGCCCGTGAAGGCGCCGCGGAGGCCGAGCCGGTGGTCGCAGACGTCCCGGCGGACCGACCAGCGGCCCGCCAGGAGGTCGACGGGGCTCAGTCCTCGCGGTCGAGCTTGCGGACGAGCGACCACGCGGAGGGGGTCACGACCCCGGCGATGATCGCCTTCACGATGCCGCCGACGATGAAGGGGGTGAACCCGGCCGCGAGGCCCGCGGCGAGGTCGAGGTTCGCGGCCACCATCAGCCACGGGACGCCGATGGCGAAGACCACGAGCTGGGCGAGGGCGAACGTCACGACGGCGAGGACGGGACGGCGGTCGGCACCCAGCTCGGCGGCACGGCCGACGAGGTAGGCGGCGACGATGAAGCCGACGATGTAGCCGCCGGTCGCGCCCCAGATGACGTCGAGGCCGCTGCCGCCGTCGGCGTAGAACGGGAGCGCGAGACCGAGCAGCGCGTACAGGGCCAACGAGGCGGCGCCGCGGCGGGCGCCCAGCGAGGCGCCGACGACCACCACGGCGAGCGTCTGGCCGGAGATCGGGACGGGTGACCCGGGAACGGGGAACTGGATCTGCGCGAACAGCGCGACCAGGAGTGCGCCGCCCAGGACGAGCGCCGCGTCGCGGGCGCGGGCGCCGGGGATCGCGTCGGCCAGGACGAGGGCACGGGAGCGGGGCTGCAGAGATGCTGTGGACACGTCGGGGGACTCCTCCAAGAGGGTGGAAGGCCGCAAGATAACAAACGAGCGGTTGGTTGACTGCGTTAGGGCGTGGACGTATTGTGACCCATGATGCTCACGAGGGAGATCCGGGGCGCGATCGCCTGGCTGACGCTCGACCGCCCGGAGAAGCTCAACGCCATGCCGCGCAGCTTCATGACGGAGCTGCGCGAGACCATGGCGGACGTCGCGGCCGACGACGCCGTGCGCGTCGTCGTCTTCTCCGGCGCGGGCAGGGCCTTCAGCGTCGGCGGCGACATCGCGGACTTCGCCACCATCGGCGGCACGGCCGACCGGCGCGCCTACATGACCGAGGCGCTCGAGGCCTACCGGGCCGTCGACGAGCTGCCCAAGCCGACGATCGCCGCCGTCCACGGCCACGCGGCCGGCGGCGGCTGCGAGCTGACGATGGTCTGCGACGTCGTCGTCTGCGACGAGACCGCGCGGTTCGCCACCCCCGAGGCCGGCGTCGGCCTCGTCCCCGGCCCCGGCGCGATCCGCGGGCCCAGCCACCTGAACCTGCACTGGATGAAGTACATGGTGCTCACCGGCCTGCCGCTGGACGCCGAGCAGGCGCGGCTGGCCGGGCTCGTGAACACCGTCACCCCCGCCGGCGAGCACCTGGCCGAGGCCGAGCGCCTCGCCGAGGTGATGGCCACGCGGTCGCCGCTGGCGCAGGCCGTGGGGAAGGCGTTCCTCGGCCGTGGGGGCTGGGACGCGCAGCCGTACGCACGGGAGATGAACGCGCTGCTGCAGGGCGCCGACGACTTCGCCGAGGGCATCGCCGCGTTCAAGGCCAAGCGGCCGCCCGCCTTCTAGCCGTGCGCCCCGCCGACCTCCTCGTCGACGACGACGTCCTGCCCCTGGGGCAGCTGTTCCTGCGCGCCGTCGCGCGCGACCCGGGGAAGGAGGCGCTCGTCTTCCCCGACGTGCGCCTGACCTACGCGGCGCTGGCCGACCGCGCCTGGGAGATCGCGAGCGGCCTCGTCGGCCTCGGGGTGGGGGCGGGTCAGCACGTCGGCGTCCTGATGACCAACCACCCGGACCTCGTCGCGACCTACTACGGGACGCTGCTGGCCGGGGCGACGGCCGTCCCCATCAACGCCCGCTACCGGACCGTGGAGCTCGAGCACCTCGTGCGCGACGCCGACCTGACCGCGCTCGTGACCGCCGACCACGCCGACGCCCACGTGGACTTCGCCGGGCTGCTGCATGCGGCGCTCCCCGGCCTCGCGGAGTCCGACGGCGCCGTCGAGCTGTCCCTTCCCGACCACCCGCGCCTGCGCCGGGTCGTCCTGCTCGGCACCCGCGAGGCGGCCGGGATGGTCACGGCGGCCGAGTTCGCGGAGGCCGCGGCCCGCGCGGGCGACGACGCCGTGCGCCGGCGCTCGGACGCCGTGCGCGTGCGCGACATCGCGCTCATCCTCTACACCTCGGGCACCACCGCGGCCCCGCGTGGCGCGATGCTCACGCACGAGGCGTTCGGCCGCGGCTGGATGGCGACCGGCCGCACCTTCCGCACGACCGCGGCAGACCGCCACTGGAGCGCGCTGCCGTTGTTCCACGTCACCGCGCTCGGCTGCCTGACCTGGGTCCACGGCAACGGCGCGACCTTCTTCTCCGACTACACCGTGGACGCCGGCCGGGCCGTCCGCTGCCTCGCCGACGAGCGCATCACGGAGTTCTACCCCGCCTATCCGCCGGTGATGGAGTCGATCGTCAACCACCCCGACTTCGCGGCCGCCGACCTCCATGCGATGAAGGCCTTCCTCAACGTCGCGCCGCCGGAGCTGCTCGCCCGCTTCCAGGCGCGCATCCCGAACGCGGTCCAGCTGACGACCTACGGGCAGACGGAGGCCGGCTGCGTGACGGTCACCCGCATGGACGACCCGCTCGAGGCGCGGCTGGGCACCTGCGGGACCTGCCAGCCGGGCATGGAGCTGCGCGTCGCGGACGAGCTCGACCGGCCGGTGCCGCCCGGCACGCCGGGGGAGCTGCAGTTCCGCGGGTTCAACGCGTTCTCGGGCTACTACAACCACCCGGAGAAGACGCGCGAGGCGTTCGCGCCCGACGGCTGGGTCCGCACCGGTGACCTCGGCTGGATGGACGAGCAGGGCCGGTCGATGTTCCTCGGCCGGATCGCCGAGACGCTGAAGGTGGGCGGCGAGAACGTCGCGCCGCAGGAGATCGAGGCGCAGCTGGCCACCCACCCCGCGGTCTCCCTCGTCGCCGTCGTCGGCATCCCCGATCCGCGCCTGCTGACCGTGGCCGCCGCGTTCGTCGAGCTCGCCCCGGGTGCCACCGCGACGGAGGCGGAGCTGATCGCGCACTGCCGTGGCCGGATCGCCTCCTTCAAGGTCCCGCGGGTCGTGCGCTTCCTGCGCGGCGACGAATGGCCGATGTCGACGACGAAGGTCCAGCGGACGAAGCTGCGCGAGCGCCTCGTGGCCGAGCTCGGCCTCGACGGCTAGCGCGCGCGGGTCTCCGGCAGCCAGCGCAGCAGCGCGGCGAGCTCGTCCGGCGCGTCGAGCGGGACGTGGTGGTGGGCGCCGGGCAGCTCGAGGGCCGGGACGCTGCGCCCGAGACGGGCCATCAGCTCGGCGGAGGCCTTGGCGGAGGTGATCTCGCTGTGCGCGCCGGAGATCAGGACCACCGGGCAGGCGACATCGCCGAGCGCCGCCTCCGGCGCCTGGTCGAGCAGCTCGCCGTAGACCGCCGGGTCGAACTTGAACGTCCACACGCCGTCGCGGTCGGTGACCGAGTGCGTCGCCAGCTCCGCGACGACCCCCGGGACCTCGGGCTGGCGCGGCAGCAGGTGGAAGGCGGCCTCCGCCGCCGCGCGGTCGAGGTACTCGCGTCGCGCGCGAACCGTCGGCAGCCGCTCGTCGGGGTGGAGGGGGACCGCGGAGTCGACCACGATCACGGCGGCGATCTCGGCGGGGTGCCGGGCGGCGGCGAGCAGGGCCATCCGGCCGCCCATGGAGTGCCCCACGACCACGGCGCCGGGGCCGGCGACCGCGGCCACCGCGCCGATCTCGTCGGCCCATGCGCCGGGCGGGTACGCGTCCCGCCGGCCGCTGTCGCCGTGGCCGGAGAGATCCATCGTGAGCACCCGGCGGTCCCCGAGCCGGTCCAGCACGAGGTCCCACCAGTGGGTGTGCCCGCCGCCGCCGTGGACGAGGACGAGCGGCGGGCCGGTCGTCCCCGCGGTGACGCGGACGTGGATGGGGCAGCCGTCGACCTCGATCTCCATGGGACCGCTGACCCTACGCCGCCGGACCACCGCCGTCAGTTGCCAAACAAGCGGTCGGTAGTTAGCGTGCGGCCATGCACATGAGCACCGTCGCCTACCGCACCTGCTCGCTGTGCGAGGCCTCCTGCGGGCTCGAGGTCGACGTCGACGACGCCGGCGCGCCCCAGCGGATCCGCGGGGACGGCGACGACGTCCTCTCCCACGGCTACCTCTGCCCCAAGGGCGCGAGCCTGACGCAGCTGCACGGGGATCCGGATCGGCTGCGCGGCCCGCTCGTCCGTGCGCCCGACGGCGAGCTGGAGCCCGCGTCCTGGGACGACGCGTTCGCCGCCGTCGACGCGCTGCTGACCCCGCTGCTGCGCCGGCACGGGCGCCACGCGGTGGGCGTCTACGTCGGCAACCCGTCCGGGATCGACCTCTCCGGCGTCCTCTACAACCGCGTGCTGCACAAGGCGCTGCGCACGCGCAACCTCTTCACCGTCGCGACGGTCGACCAGCAGCCCAAGTCGCTGGCCTGCGCGCTGATGTACGGCTCGCCGGCGGTGATCGCCGCGCCGGATCTCGCCCGCACCGACCACCTCCTGGTGCTCGGGGCCAACCCGGCGGTCTCCAACGGCAGCCTGATCGTCGCCCCCGACATGCGCCGGCGGCTGCGCGACGTCATCGACCGGGGCGGCAAGGTCGTCGTCTTCGACCCCAAGCGCACCCGCACCGCCCGCGAGGCCTCCGAGCACCACTTCGTGCGGCCCGGCAGCGACGCGGCGCTGCTCGCCGCCCTCGCCCACGTGCTCTTCGACGAGGGGCTCGTGACGCTCGGCCGCCTCGAGGCGCACGTGACCGGTGTCGAGGCGGTGCGCCACTTCGCGCAGCCGTTCACGCCGGAGCGGGTCACGGCCGCGTGCGGCGTCGCGCCGGACGAGATCCGCCGCGTCGCGCGCGAGCTGGCCGGCGCACGGCGCGCCGCCGTCTACGGCCGCATGGGGACGACCACCCAGGCGTTCGGCACCGTCGCGAGCTGGCTCGTGGACGTCCTCAACGTCCTGACGGGCAACCTCGACCGCGTCGGCGGGGCGATGTTCGGCCGCCCCGCCGCGGACGGGCCGACGGCCGCCGACACCGGCCACGGCCCGGGCGTGCAGACCGGCCGCTGGACGTCGCGCGTGCGCGGCCTCGACGAGGTCCTCGGCGAGCTGCCGGTGGCCTGCCTGCCCGAGGAGATCACCACCCCGGGCGAGGAGCGGGTGCGTGGGCTGATCACGCTCGCCGGCAACCCCGCGCTGTCGAACCCGGACGCCCCCGCGGTCGAGGCGGCGCTCGCGTCGCTCGACGCCCTGATCTGCCACGACCCCTACGTCAACGAGACGACGCGTCACGCGGACGTGATCCTCCCCTCGACCTCGCCGCTGCAGCGCGAGCACTACCCCCTGACGATCTACGGGTACGCGGTCCGCAACGTCGCCAAGTGGTCCCCGCCGTCCGTGGCGCCGGACCCGGATCGCCCCGCCAACTGGCAGCTCGTGCTGCGCCTCGCGGCGATCGTCGCCGGCCAGGGGCCGGACGCGGACGTGGCCGCCATGGACGAGGACGTCGCCCGGCGCGCCTTGCAGCGGCGGGTCCGCGACGTCGACTCACCGGTGGCCGGCCGCGATGTGGACGAGCTGCTCGCTGCGCTCTCGCCGCGCGTCGGTCCGGCGCGGATGGTGGACCTGCTGCTGCGCTGCGGGCCCTACGGCGACGGCTTCGGCAGCCGGGCTGGGATCGGCCTCGCCGACCTGGAGGCCAGCCCGCACGGCGTGGACCTCGGGGAGCTGGAGCCGCGCATGCCCGGGATCCTGCGCACGCCGAGCGGGAGGATCGAGCTCGCCCCCGCCGTCCTCGTCGCGGAGGCCGAGCGCCTCGACGCCGTCGTCGAGGCCGCCGACCCGCGCGGGCTGGTGCTGATCGGCCGGCGCGAGAACCGGTCGCTGAACTCCTGGTTGCACAACCTGCCCAACATGGCGGGCGGTCCCCGGCGCGGCACGCTGCAGATGCATCCCGGCGACGCGGCGCAGCGCGGGCTCGCCGACGGCGCGCAGGTCGCCGTCACCTCCGCCGCGGGCAGCGTCGCGATCGCGCTCGAGCTGACGGAGGACATCATGCCGGGCGTCGTGTCCGCTCCGCACGGCTGGGGCCATCAGCGCGACCGCACCCGCCAGCACATCGCCGTCGCCGACCCCGGCACGAACGTCAACCGCCTCACCGACCGGCAGCGCCTCGAGCCGCTGTCGGGCACCGCCGTGCTCAACGGCGTGCCGGTGCAGGTCACCCCCACGGAGGACCCCGCATGAGCGTCACCTCGAGCACCACCGGCCTCTGCTTCGACGTCACCGACGAGCAGGCGATGCTGCGCGAGATGGTGCAGGACTTCGTCGCGCGCGAGTGCCCGCCCCACGTCGCCAACGAGCTCGAGCGCGCCGGGGAGTTCCCCGCACAGCTCGCGCGCAAGATCGCGGCGGCCGGGCTCAACGGCATCGGCATCCCGGAGGAGCACGGGGGCCAGGGCGGTGACGTCATCGACCAGGTGATCGTCTGCGAGGAGCTGTCGCGCTCGCTGGCAGGCATGGCGTGGCTGTGGGGGATCACCGTCTGGTCGGGCGCCAAGGCGCTGCTCGGGCACGGCACGGAGGAGCAGCGCCGTGAGCTGCTGCCCCGCATCGCCGCGGGCGAGCTGACCTTCGCCTTCGCCCTCACCGAGCCGGGCGGTGGCACCGACGTCCTGCGGGCGATGCGCACGCGCGCCCGTCGCGACGACGAGCGTGGCGGCTGGATCCTGAACGGCACGAAGATCTGGTCCACGCTCGCGCACGTCGCGGACCGCATCCTCGTCCTCGCCCGCACGGCTGACGACGCCAAGGCGTCGCGCGGGCTGACGATGTTCCTCGTCGACGGCAAGGCCGAGGGGCTCACGGCGACGCCGATCCCGAAGCTCGGGATGCGCGCGCTGGGATCCTGCGAGGTCGGCTTCGAGGGCGTCTTCGTCCCCGACTCCGACGTCGTGGGGGAGGTGGGCCAGGGCTGGCGCCAGGTCACCGGCTCGCTGAACTCCGAGCGGATCATGGTCGCCGCGATGTGCACGGGGATCCTCCGGGGCGTCCTCGACGGCGCGGTCTCCTACGCGAACGAGCGCGAGGCGTTCGGCAAGCGGATCGGCGGCCTGCAGGCCGTCCAGCACATGATCGCCGACATGGCCATGGACCTCGAGACCTGCCGCCTGCACACCTACCGCTCCGCCTGGCTGGAGCGCGAGGGCCGCCCCTGCGGCGTCGAGGCCACCACGGCGAAGTGCCTGACCGCCGAGCTCGCGGTCAAGGGCGCCGACAACGGCATCCAGGTCCTCGGCGGCTACGGCTACGCGGCGGAGTACGACATGCAGCGCTTCTGGCGCGATGCCCGCCTGTATCGGATCGGCCCGATCTCCAGCGAGATGTCGCGCAACTACGTCGGTGAGTCGCTCGGCTTGCCGCGGTCCTTCTGATTCAAACGATCGGTTGGTAGAGTTCAGGCCATGTCTGCGTTCATGGGTCGTGAGGTCGTCATCGTCGATGCGGTGCGTACGCCGATCGGGCGCGGCCACGCCGAGAAGGGGATCTTCAAGGACGTCCATCCCTCGACGCTGCTGGGGACGACGTACACCGAGGTGCTCAAGCGCGCCGGGGTCGACCCCGCCGAGGTCGAGCTCGTCCTCGGCGGCTGCGTGCAGCAGGTCGCGGAGCAGTCGATGGACATCGCCCGCAACGCGTGGCTGCAGGAGGGCCTGCCGGTCGAGGCGTCCGCCACCAGCCTCGACACCCAGTGCGGCTCGGGCCAGCAGGCGGTCAACCTCGCCGCGGCGCTGATCGCCTCCGGCGTGCACGACTGCGTGATCGGCTCGGGCGTCGAGCACATGGGGCGCATCTCGTTCAAGACCGGCGAGGACATCAACGCCGAGCACGGCTCCCCGTTCACCCCGGAGTTCTTCGCCCAGCACGACGTGCGCGGCCAGGGCATCGGTGCCGAGCTGATCGCGGAGCAGTGGGAGATCCCCCGCTCCGAGCTCGACCAGCTCGCGGTCGACTCCCACGCCAAGGCGCACCGGGCCTCCGAGAACGGCTGGTTCGCGCGCGAGATCGTCGGCGTCCGCACCAACGGCGACACGCAGCTCGTCGATCAGGGCATCCGCCCCGACACGTCGCTCGAGGCGCTCTCGAAGCTGCGCACGGTGTTCAAGGAGGACGGGGTCATCACCGCCGGCAACGCCTCGCAGATCTCCGACGGCGCGGCCGCCGTCCTGCTGATGAGCCGTGAGAAGGCCGAGGCGATCGGCGCCCCGATCCGCGCCGTCATCGTCGACCAGACGACCGTCGGCTGTGACCCGGTGAAGATGCTCGAGGGCCCGATCCCCGCGACGCGCAAGATCCTCGAGCGCACGGGTATGACGATCGACGACATCGACTACGTCGAGATCAACGAGGCGTTCGCGCCGGTCGTCGCCGCCTGGCGCCGCGAGCTGGGCCCGGACATGGACCGCGTGAACCCGCGTGGCGGTGCGATGGCGCTCGGCCACCCGCTCGGATCCACCGGTGCCCGCCTGCTCACGACCCTCTTGCACGAGCTCGAGGACGACGACAAGGAGGTCGGCCTCGTGACGATGTGCTGCGGCGGCGGGATCGGGACCGGCACGCTGATCAAGCGGGTCTGATCCCCGTGAAGCGGACGATCTTCGACGAGGAGCACGACCACTTCCGCGAGTCGGTGCGCGGCTTCCTCCAGACGCAGGCGGCGCCGCGCACGGAGGAGTGGGAGGCCGCCGGGATGATCGACCGTCCGTTCTGGAAGGACGCCGCCGAGCACGGCTTCGTGGCCTTCCAGGCTCCGGAGGAGCACGGGGGCCTCGGTCTCGACGACTTCCGCTTCAACGCGGTCATCGACGAGGAGGTCGCCTACGTCGGCTGCTCGTCCGACGCGTTCGCGCTCGTCAACGACATCGTCGCGCCCTACCTCATCGAGCTCACCACGGACGAGCAGCGGGCGCGCTGGGTCCCCGCCGTCGTCTCCGGCGACTGCGTCCCGGCGATCGCGATGTCAGAGCCCTCCACCGGCTCGGACCTGCGCGCCATCGCCTCCACGGCCACCTGGCACGGCGACCACTGGACCCTCTCCGGCTCCAAGACGTTCGTGACGAGCGGCATCCAGGCCGACCTGGTGATCGCCGCGGCGCGGATGAAGGGCCGCGACGACGTGGAGGGCCTGAGCCTCTTCGCGGTCCCGGCCGGCGCGGACGGCTTCTCCAAGGGCCGCAAGCTCGACAAGATCGGCCGCAAGGCGCAGGACACGGCGGAGCTGTTCTTCGAGGACGTCGTGGTGCCGGAGACCGACGTCGTCGGCGAGCTCGGCCGCGGCCTGCACCAGCTGATGGGCAACCTCCCGCAGGAGCGCCTCTCGATCGCGGTGACCGCCGTGGCCAGCGCCGAGCGTGCGCTGGAGATCACCCTGGAGTACGTCAAGCAGCGCAACGCGTTCGGCAAGCCGATCGGGTCCTTCCAGGCCAACCGCTTCTCGCTCGCGGAGGCCGCGACGGAGGTCCAGGTCGCGCGCGTCTACGTCGACCGCTGCATCCAGGCCACCGTCGACAAGACGCTGACGGCCGAGGAGGCCGCCGGCGCGAAGTACTGGACCTCGGAGCTGCAGTTCAAGGTCATCGACCTGTGCCTGCAGCTCCACGGCGGCTACGGCTACATGGAGGAGTACGAGATCGCGCGCATGTGGCGCGACGCCCGCGTGCAGCGCATCTACGGCGGCACGACGGAGATCATGAAGGAGATCGTCGGGAGGTCGCTGGGCCTGTGACCGACCTTGCGGGCACCGAGCTGCCAGGGTCCACCTTCGTGGTCACCGCCGAGGATGAGCGCCGCTACGCCGAGGTCGTCGCCGGCACCCCGGCCGCCGGCGGGGACGTCAACCCGCTGTGGGGCTTCTTCGGCGCGCTGACCGGGACCGGGCTCGGCATCGCGGGGCTCTTCGCCCTCGCCGGCTGCGACGTGGAGCGCGACGGGCCGATGCTCGGGGGCTTCGACCTCGAGCTCGCCGGCCGGCTGCGCGCCGACGTCCCCTACCGCGTCGACGCCACCGTCCTGTCCTTGGAGCGCAAGACGGGCCGCAGCGGCACGTTCGACCTCATGCGCGTGCGCGCGACGCTGTCGGGTGACGAGGGCGCGGTCGTGACCTGCACGACGACCTACGTCGTCCCGCGCGAGCGCACGGGAGCCACGGCGTGACCGCGCTCCCCCCATGGGGCCTCGACGTCAGCCCCGAGCTGATGTTCGTCATGGCGGACCTGCTCGACGACCCCAACCCGATCCACCTCGATCCCGACGCGACGCGGCGGATGGGGCTCGGGGACCGCGTCATCAACCAGGGCCCGACGAACTGCGGCTACGTCGTGTCCATGCTGCAGGCCGCCTACCCCGGCGGGGAGCTGGTCGCGCTGCGGCTGCGCCTCGGCGCCCAGGTCAAGGGTGGCGATCGCGTGACCGCGGGCGGCCGGGTGACGGGTGAGCACGACGGCCTCGTCGACTGCGAGGTGTGGCTCGACGTCGAGGGCGGCGCCCGGGCCGTCGAGGGCACGGCGACCGTGCGGCCGGCCTCAGCCGGCACCTGAGCGCAGGCGCGGGGCCTCGGTGATCCCCATCGCCGCCAGGTCGGCGGCGATCGACTCGCGCAGGCGGTACTTGCGGACCTTCGTGCCCGACATCGGGAACGCGTCGACGACGCGGACGTACCGGGGGACCTTGAACGTCGCGATCGCCCCGAGGCAGTGCTCGATCAGCTCGTCCTCCGTCGCCGTCGCGCCCGGGGCGAGGACGACGAACGCGGCTGCGACCTCCGTGTAGCGCGCGTCGGGCGCCGCGACGACCTGGGCCATCGCCACGGCCGGGTGGGTGAGCAGGTGCGACTCGATCTCGGCGGCGGCGACGTTCTCGCCGCCGACCTTGAGCATGTCCTTCAGGCGCCCCACGTAGGAGACGGTCCCGTCGTCGCCGCGGGTCACCAGGTCGCCCGAGTGGAACCAGCCGTCGCGGTCGATGCGCTCCGCCGTGGTCGCCGGGTCCCGCCAGTAGCGGTCGAAGCGCGACCCGCCGCGGTAGAGCAGCTCGCCCGGTGCGCCTGCCGCCGCCTCCGTGCGGGTCTCGGGGTCGAGCACGCGCACCTCGAAGCCGTCCAGCGGCACGCCGGAGGTCGTCACGCGCGAATCCAGCGGGTCCTCCGCCCGCCCGATGGCCAGGAAGCCGCCGGCCTCGGTGGAGCCGGTGCAGCCCACCTGGGCCGCGTTGGGCAACGCGGCCTGCATCCCGCGCAGGCGCTCCTCGACGCCGACGTTGAGCACGAGCCGCAGGGCGGAGAGGTCGGCGGCGGCGAACCCGGGCTCGCCCAGCACGGGGAGCCAGATCGTCTCGAACGCCGGGAAGGCGATCGTCGCCCGCTCGTCCGCCAGCTGCGCGAGCGCGGCCGCCGGGTCGTAGCGGCCGACGTGGACCATGCGCGCCCCCGCGGACGAAGGAGGTGAACGCGCTGCACCAGCAGGCGATGTGGAACAGCGGCAGCGGCGACCAGAAGCGGTCGGCGGCGGTGACGTCGCAGCGATCGGCGAACGCCCGACCCTGGGCGACCATGCCGCGGTGCAGGTAGACGCAGCCCTTCGGGTCGGCGGTCGTGCCCGAGGTGTAGAGCAGCATCGCGTCGCCGTCTGGGGCCGCGGCGTCGGCCTCGGCCGGTGCGCCGCCGCCGGGCAGGCCCTCCAGCGACGTGACGGCGCACCCGTCGGGGAGCCCGGCCTCCGCGGCGAGCGGCTGCAACTCCGGGTCGGCGAGCAGGAGGCGCAGCCCCGCGTGGTGGGTCACGTAGCGCAGCTCCCGCGCCTTGAAGCGGGCGTTGAGCGGCACGGCGATCGCCCCGGTGCGCCAGATCCCCAGGACGGTGCTCACGAGGGTCGCCGTCCCCGTCGCGTTCAGCAGGCCGACGCGGTCCCCCGGTCCGATGCCGGCGGCCAGGAGCGCACCGGCCCGCTCCCGGGCGGCGGCCGCGAGCTCGGCGTAGGTCAGGCGCTCGCCAGGGAAGACCGCCGCCTCGGCGTCCGGGGTCGCCGCGGCGTGGCCGTCGACGAGCGCGGTCAGCGTGGTGCTCACGCGCTCAGCGCCTGCAGCCGGGCCTGGGCCGCGGCACGGCCGTCGCGGGTCTCGAGCTCCCGCACGCGGTGCGGGTCGATCACCTCGTCCAGCAGGCGCCGTGCCTCCGGCGGCAGCGGCTCGGCGACGGGCGGCGGGTCCGTGTGGGCGAGCGGGAAGCCGCAGCCGGAGAGGGTCGCGTCCAGCTCCGCGCCGGGCTGCAGCGCGGTGAGCGTCGGCTCGCCGCCGGCGGGCAGGTCGATCTCGGCCCGGTCGGTGACGATCGCGGTGACGCCGGCGCCGGGCACCCGTTCGCGTCCCGGTCCGGATCCGATGCCCGTCACGAACCGCACCTGTGGCACGAGGAAGCGGGGGGAGTGGCCTGCCCGGTAGGCGACGAGGCGGCCGATCAGCACCGACGTGTCGGGCAGGGCGAGCGCGCCGGGCAGCCGACGCGGCGTGCCGTCGCGGCCGGCGATCCGGTTCGTGTTGATCGCCCCGGTGGCATCGACCTCGGCGGGGGAGACGAACTGCAGCGTCACCTTGCCGCGCCCGATCATGTCGAGGATCTCGCCCTGCGGGAGCGTTCCGGCCGACCGGCGGGCGACCGCGGCGGGGTCGAGCACGCCCTCCGCGACGTCGTGGGTCGCCGGGTTCACGGACGCGGCCACGATCAGGGTGAGGTCGGGGACGAGCAGCTCGCGGGCGAGCAGGCCGGCGGCGGCCGCGAGCGGCGTGGCGACGCCGACGACGAGCACGTCGCCGGGCCGGCAGCGGCGGGCGAGGCTCCAGGTGAGGGCGTCGGCGGCAGCGCGGGATGCGGTCATCGCGCCACCAGCACGTCGAGGGCCGCACGTGGATCGCCGTCGCGCGCCGCGGTGAGGTAGGCGCCGATCCGGTCGACGGCGACGCCGTGGACGCCGGGCATCGCGCTCGGCGCCGCCCCGCCGGGGAGCAGGACGATCGCGTCGACCTCGTGAGCGTGCAGCAGCACGTCCCTGCGGCGCTCGCGCAGCTCGGCGTCGTCGGCGAGGCGCTCGACGCCGACGACGACCGTGGCCGAGGCCCGGGCCAGGTTGGCGTCGTAGTCGAAGAGGAAGTCGCGGTCGGCCGGGCCGAGCACGGTGCCTTCCATCGTCGCGGCCTCCGCGTGGAGCACGCACACGTCGGGCCGGATGGCCGGGGCGGCGAGCAGGCGCTCGCCCGTGTAGGGATCGGCGATCTCCTCGAGGCCGAGGCCCGTGGCGACGTCGGAGCCCGTCGCGCCGCGCGTGGGCATGAACGGCAGCCCGGCCAGCGCCGCGCGCAGACCGCCGAGCAGGGTCAGCTCGGAGTGCTCGCGCACCCGCACGGTTCCCGCGGCGACCGCGGCCTCGAGGGCGGGCGCCGGCCCGAGGGCCTCGAAGCCGACGTAGATCGCGTCCAGCGACGCGAGCGCGCCGTGGGCGGCGAGCAGCTCCGCGTCGAGCCCCGCGAGCATCGAGACGAGGCGCAGGTCACGCCGCCCGCCGCCGCCGATCGCATGGAGCAGGGCGACCGGGCGACGAGTCGTGAGGATCCCGCCGGCACCCAGGCGGCTGCCGTCGGGCACGAGCCCGACGGCAGCCTGGAGGGAGGTGACCTTGCTGGACAACGACGCGTTTATATCATCCAACCGGTTGTTTGGTAGTGTCGCGAGTCGTGCCGGACCTCAGCCCGCTCGACGACCTGCCGGTCCACCAGGCCTTCGCGCCGCTGCCCGAGCCGTCCACGTCTGACCCGCACTTCAACGACGGGTACTACTTCGCCGCCTACGCGCCCGGCACGCACGTCTTCTGCGGGCTGCGGGTGCACCCGAACACGAACGTGATGGACGGCTACGGCGGCGCGGTCCACGGCGGCGTCCAGCGCGACCTGCGGGTGTCGCGCGCGCTGCGGCCCGACCCGTACCCCTTCACCGTCGGCGCCCTGTCGCTCGAGGTGCTCGAGCCGATGGTGCGTCAGCGGCTGACGCTCGCGCCCAATCCGTCCGGCATCGCGTTCGCGCTCGAGTTCGAGGCCGTATCGCCGCCGTTCATGGAGACGACGCACGTGCAGTACCGCCACGGCCGCGTCCACAACCACGTCCTGCGCTACACGCAGCCCGCACGCGCCACCGGTCACGTGGAGATCGAGGGCGAGCGCCTCGCCGTCGACGGCTGGCACGCGGCCCGCGACCACTCGTGGGGGATGCGCGCGACGATGGGCCCGTACGTCCCGACCGGCGGCATCGGCGCCGGCAGCGATCCCGACCGGCGCGCGATGCGGCTGTGGATCCCGTTCGAGTGCGGCGACGTCAGCGGCTTCTTCCACACACACGAGGCCGCGGACGGCACCCCGCTGGACTTCGAGGGCCGGCTGCACCGCGCCGACGGGTCGAGCGCCGAGCTCGTCGCCGTCCGCCACGACCTGCGCTACCACGACGGCGATCGCCTGCGCGAGGGCGAGATCACGCTCGTCGACGCCCGAGGTGGCGAGCACGAGTACGCCATCGAGGTCGCGTGCGCGCCGGCCCACCCGCAGGGCTTCGGCTACGTGCGCGGGTGGGAGGACGGTGGGCAGCCCGGCGTCTACCGCGGGCCGGCGGCAGCGGAGCACGACCGCTTCGACGTCGGGGACCCCGCCATCCTGTCCGGGCCCGACCACGTCCCGGTGGCGCGCCGCCTGGGCGGCACGGAGTTCGCCTGCACGATGCGCGGTGCGGACGGCTCCACCGGCATGGGCCACGTGGAGCACATGCTCTACCCGTCCCACCCCCGGCGCCGATGAGCCGGCGCTACGACGGCGACTGGGTCGGCGGCCGCCTGCTGGCCGACCGCGCCGAGCGCCTCGGCGACCGCCCGGCGGTCAGCACCCCGGACTCCGCGCTGTCCTACGCCGAGCTCGCCGACGCGGCCGCCCGCGTGGCGACGGGCCTGCGGGCGATCGGCGTCGGCCCCGGCGACCGCGTCGCCACGATGCTGCCCGGCACCGTCGGGTACCTGCGCGCCTGGTGGGGGATCGTGTGGGCCGGCGCGGTCGACGTCCCGGCCAACAACGACCTCAAGGGCGCGCTGCTGCAGCGCCTGCTCGTCGACAGCGGCGCGCGCGTCCTCGTCATCGACGCGACGTGGCTCCCGCGCCTCGCCGGCCTCGCCCTACCGGACCTCGAGCACGTCGTCGTGTCCGGCACCGGCACCGTCCCGCTGCCCGGCGTCGCCGTCCACGACCTGGGCGCGCTGGCCGCGCTGGACCCCGGGCCGCTGCAGCCCCGCACGGAGTCCGACCTCCTCTACGTGATGTACACGTCCGGGACGACCGGGCCCTCCAAGGGCGTCATGCACTCCAACCGCAGCGCGCTGTGGAACGCGGCCGGCTGGATCGACGTGCTCGAGCTCACCGACGCCGACGTCGCCTACTCGATGTTCCCGCTCTTCCACGTCACCGCCCGCTCGGCGGTCGTGACGTCCGCGTTCTGGGCGGGCGGGCAGGTGCACCTCGGGCCGGCGTTCTCCCCGGCCCGCTTCTGGGACGACGTGCGCGCCGCCGGGGCGACCTGCTTCTGCTACATGGGGATCGTCGTGCACCTGCTGCACGCGCAGCCGCCCCGGCCCGACGACGCCGACAACCCCGTCCGGCGCGCGTTCGGCGCCGCGGCCCCGCCGGCGATCCTCGAGGCGTTCGAGGCGCGCTTCGGCCTCGAGCTCGTCGAGGTCTACGGCAGCACGGAGCTCGGCGTCGCGACCGCGCCCGGACTCGGCAAGCGGCGCAAGCTCGGCACGATGGGCAAGCCGCTCGACCACCTGCTCGTCGAGGTCCACGACGCCGACGGCAACACGCTCGGGCCGGAGGAGCAAGGGGAGATCGTCGCGCGCCCCAACGTCCCGCAGGGGATGTCGATGGGCTACTGGCAGGACCCGCGCGGCACGCTGGACGCGTTCCGCAACCTCTGGTTCCACAGCGGGGACGGCGGCTACTTCGACGACGAGGGCTGGCTCGTGTTCACCGACCGCGTCAAGGACTCCCTGCGCCGGCGCGGCGAGAACATCTCCTCCTTCGAGGTCGAGCGCCTCGTGCAGGACCACCCGGACGTCCTGGAGTGCGCGGCCTACGGCGTCCCCGCCGAGCTGACCGAGGACGAGGTCATGGTCGCGCTCGTCCCCCGTCCCGGCCACGCGATCGACCCGGAGGACGTCATGCGCCACTGCGTCGCGGAGATGCCGCGCTTCATGGTCCCGCGCTTCGTCCGCGTCATGGACGCGCTGCCCAAGACGCCGTCGCAGCGGATCGAGAAGTACCGCCTGCGCGCCGCGGGCGTGACCCCCGATGCCTTCGACCGGGAGGCGGCGGGCATCGTCGTCCCCCGCAGCTGAGTCATGGCCCGCTACGCCGGCACCCCGACCCTGCCCCACGTCGTCGACGCGCTCGCCGCCGAGGACCCCGAGCGGCCGCTGATCCGCTTCGAGGCCGACACCCTCACACGCGGCGAGCTGCGCGACCGGGCGTTGCGGGTGGCGCAGGCGCTCACGGCCCTCGGGCTGGCTCCCGGCGACAAGGCCGCGCTGATGCTCGACAACGGGCGCGAGGCGATCGAGGCGTGGGTCGGCATGACCTACGGCGGGCTCGTCGAGGTCCCGATCAACACCGCGTTCCGCGGCGACCTGCTCGCGTACCTGCTCAACCAGAGCGAGTGCCGCGCGATCGTCATCCGCGCGAGCTTCCTCGACCGGCTCGCCGCCGTGGCCGCCGAGCTCGAGACGCTGCGCGCCGTGATCGTCGTCGGGGGCGAGCCCGAGCCCGTCGGGACGCTCGACGTGATCGGCTACGAGGCGGCGCTGGCCGCCGCGACTCCGGAGCCGACGGGCCACGTCGCGGACCCGCGCGATCCGGCGGTGATCCTGTTCACCTCGGGCACCACCGGCCCGTCCAAGGGCGTCGTCCTCCCGCACAACTTCGCCTTCCGCATGGCGCGCAACGTCTGCGAGATCATGGACTACGACGGCGACGACGTCCTGTTCAGCGCCTTCCCGCTGTTCCACGTCAACGCGAAGTACACGACGGTGCTGACCGCGATGCTCGAGGGTGCCTCCTGCGTCCTGCACGCCCGCTTCTCGGCTTCTCGGTTCTGGGACGTCTGCCGGGCGGAGGGCATCACCGCGTTCAACTTCATGGGGGCGCTGCTGGTGATGCTGCACAAGCAACCGCCCGGACCGGGTGACGCCGACCACCGCGTGCGCAAGGCCTACGGGGCGCCGGCGCCCGTGACGATCTTCGACGCGTTCGAGTCGCGCTTCGGGGTCAAGCTCGTGGAGGTCTACGGCTCGACGGAGATCGGCACCGCCACCGTCAACACGGTGCACGACCGCGTCGTCGGGTCCTGCGGCAAGGCGTCGCCGTACTACGAGGTCGAGATCCACGACGCCGACGACCGTCCCGTCGCACCCGGGATGGAGGGCGAGATCTGCGTGCGACCGAAGGAGCCCGACGTGATGATCACGGAGTACTACCGGATGCCCGAGGCGACGATCGCGGCGTTCCGCAACCTGTGGTTCCACACGGGCGACCGCGGGCGCATGGACGCCGACGGCCGCTTCTGGTTCGTGGACCGGATGAAGGACGCGATCCGACGGCGCGGGGAGAACATCTCCTCGTGGGAGGTCGAGAAGGTCGTCGACGCCCACGACGACGTGCTCGAGTCCGCCGTCCTCGGCGTCCCCTCCGAGCTCACGGAGGAGGAGGTCCTCGCGGTCGTCGTGCTCAAGCCGGGCCGCGAGCCCGACCCCGTCGCGCTGCTCGACCACTGCCAGGCGCGGATGGCCCACTTCGCCGTGCCGCGCTACGTGCGCTACGTCGACGCGCTGCCAAAGACGCCGTCGCAGCGGATCGAGAAGCACCGGCTGCGTCCCGGGGCGCTCGACGGCGCCTGGGACCGGGACGCCTACGGCTACGAGGTCAGGCGATGACGACGACGATCGGCGAGCTGATCCGTGCGAAGGCCGCCGCCAACGGCGATCGCGAGCTGCTCGCGATCGGAGCGGAGCGGCTCACCTACGCCGAGCTGGACCGGCGCACCGACGCGATGGCCGCCGCCTACGCCGCGCTCGGCCTCCAGGCCGGCGAGCGCGCCTGCGTGATCATGGCCAACTCGGTCGCCAACGTCGTCGTGTGGCTCGGGCTGTGCAAGGCGGGGATCGTCGAGGTGCCGATCAACACGGCCAACAAGGGTCCCGTCCTGCAGTACATGATCGCCCAGTCCGGGTCGCGCGCCGTCGTCTGCGACGAGGCCTTCCTGCCCCGCCTGGCCGAGCTGGCGCCGCAGCTGCCCGGGCTGGCCCACGTGATCGTCAACCGGGCGGGCACCGGGGCGCTCGACCATGGCCTGCCGTCGCGCGTCGCCGTCCACGACCTCTCCGCGCTCCCGGGCGACGGCCCGGTTCCGCGGCCGGACCTGCGTGGCCGCGACACGAGCGTGATCCTCTACACGTCGGGGACCACCGGGCCGTCGAAGGGCGTCGTGCTGTGCCACAACGCGAACCTCGCGCTGGCCCGCTCCGTCCGCGACCTGATGCGCTACGGCCGCGACGACGTGCTCTACACGGTCTTCCCGCTGTTCCACATCAACGCGAAGTACACGAGCGTGATCGCCGCGATGGAGTCCGACGCCCGCCTCGTGATGGCCGAGCGCTTCTCGGCCTCCGGCTTCTGGGACACCTGCCGCGAGCACGGCGTCACGGCGTTCAACTACCAGGGCGCCCTGCTGATGATGCTGTTCAAGCAGGCTGCGCGCGACGACGACGCGGCCAACCCCGTGCGGGTCGGGTTCGGCGCCCCGTGCCCGGCGGACCTGTGGGAGCCGTTCGAGCGGCGCTTCGGGGTGCGGCTCGTCGACGTCTACGGGATGACGGAGATCGCCGTCGCGACGGCGAACACGCTCGACGACCGCCGCATCGGCACCGCCGGCCGTGCCGCGGCGGGCTACGAGGTCCGCGTCGTCGACGCCGAGGACAACCTGCTGGCGCCCGACACCCCCGGCGAGATCGTCGTGCGCCCGCAGCGGCCCGACATCCTCATCACGGAGTACCACGACAAGCCGGAGGCGACGATCGAGGCGTTCCGCAACCTGTGGTTCCACACGGGCGACCGCGGGCGCATGGACGCCGACGGGTACCTGACCTTCGTCGACCGGCTCAAGGATGCGATCCGCCGCCGCGGGGAGAACGTCTCCTCCTGGGAGGTCGAGCAGATCGTCGACGGCCACGAAGCCGTCCTGGAATCGGCCGCCTACGGCTTGGACTCCGAGCTCTCGGAGGAGGAGGTCGCCGTCGCCGTGGTCCTCAAGCCGGGGCATTCGCTGACCCCGGAGGCCCTGCTCGAGCACTGCCAGGCGCGCATGGCGCACTTCGCGGTGCCCCGGTACGTGCGCGTACTCGACGAGTTGCCGAAGACCGTGACCCAGCGCCTGCAGAAGTTCAAGCTCCGCGAGGAAGGCGTGACCCCGGAAACCTGGGACGCGCAAGCGGCCGGCTTCGTCGTCCGGCGCTGAGATCATCCACCAAACGACCGGTTGCTTTTCTACCAACCGACTGGTACAAAGCCTGAACACTGCCGGGCAGAGGGGCTCGGTGGACGAGGAGGAGAGAGAGATCCTGTGAGACGAGTGCTTGCAAAGGTCGCCGGGCTCGGTGCAGCGGCACTTCTGGCGTCGGGCGTGGCAGCGTGCGGCGGTGGCGACAGCGGCGGCGGCGGCGGTGGTGGTGGCGCGAGTGAGGGCGTCAGCAAGAGCCAGGTGGACATCGGGGTCATCGCCGACCTCACCGGGCCCACGGCCGTCACCCAGATCCCCTTCACGGACGGGATCAAGGCGAAGGTCAACGCGGCCAACACCAAGGGCGGCGTCAACGGCCGCAAGATCAAGCTGCTGATGGAGGACGAGAAGTACGACGTCGCGACCGGTCTCGCGGCCTACAAGAAGCTCGTGAGCCAGACGCCGGCGCTCGGCATCATCGGCCTCAACAACTCCAGCCTGCAGGTCGCGGCGATCAAGCAGGTCGCCCGCAACGACGTCCCGGTGTTCGGGGCGGAGGCGACGACCAAGCAGGCGCTGACGCCGTTCAACAAGAACTTCTTCGCCATGCAGTGCTCCTACGCGGACCAGGCGGACATCGCCGTCCCGTACATGAGCAAGAAGATCGGCAACACGAAGCCGAAGGTGGCGACCGTCGGGCTCGACGTCGAGTCCGGCTACGAGTGGTCGGACCTGATCAAGTCCCGCGTGGAGGACGAGGGCGGCACCTACCTGGGCAACACCGCCCTGGCGCCGACCGCCTCCGAGGCCGACGCGCAGGTGCAGAAGATCGCGGCCAAGAAGCCCGACTTCATCGCGCTGCACGGCTCGTCGAACACCACGACGATCGTCCTGAAGTCGATGGCGAAGTTCGGGGTCAAGGTCCCGGTCGTCACGATCTTCGCGGCCGGCGGTGTCGCGGCCTTCAACGCGCTGCCCAAGGAGGTGGGCGACCTCGTCACGACGGTCAACTGCTACACGCCGCCGACGATCGAGGAGGCCGGCACGCCGCAGATGCTCGCCGACGCCAAGGCCGCCGGGGTCGAGAAGAGCTCCACGTCGACGGACTTCGTCAACGGCTACGTCGTCGGGGAGGTGCTCGTCAAGGCGCTGGAGGCCGCAGGGAAGGATCCGTCGCGCGAGTCCTTCCGCAAGGGTCTCGAGTCCCTGACCGACTTCGACACGGGCGGGCTGTCGGAGAACGTGACCTTCGGTCCGAAGGACCACGCCGGCGTCCAGACGGTGCGGCCGTACTCCTACGACTACGCATCCAAGAAGTTCGTGGCTGACGGCGACTACGCCGACTACGCCGACGAGATCTCCAACGAGTACCTCGGAGGCTCGTCGAACTGATCGCCCGCGCCGGGGCGGGCCGACCGGCCCGCCCCGGCGCTCGGCGTCGGCGACCGTCATGACTGCCTTCCTCCAATACCTGATCAGCGGCCTGGCCACGGGCGCCGTGTACGGCCTCGTCGCGCTCGGGTTCGTCCTCGTGTTCAAGGCCACCGACGTCTTCAACTTCGCGCAGGGCGACCTGCTCATGGTCGGCTCCTACATCACGGTCACCGGGCTGGTGACCCTGAAGCTGCCGCTCGGGTTGGCGATGATCTTCTCGCTCGCCGCCGCGGCGATCGTCGGCCTGATCATCCAGCAGGTCGTGATCAAGCGCATGCAGGGCCAGCCACTGCTGACGGTGGTCATGATCACCATCGCGCTGTCGCTGATCATCCGCGGCCTGGTGGTCGTCGTCTACGGCCCGCAGGACCGGGCACTGCCCGCGACGCTGCCGAACGCGACGTGGAGCGTCGGCGGCGTGCGCATCTCCGAGCTCGACGTCACGATCATGATCGTCGCGGCCGTCTGCGTCGCGCTGTTCGCCGTCTTCTTCCAGCGCTCGCCGATGGGCCTGCAGATGCGAGCCACCGCCGAGAACCCGGAGGCCGCCGCCCTGTCGGGGGTCAACGCCAACCGGGTCTTCGCCGTCGCGTTCTCGCTCGGCACGGTCCTCGCGGCGATCGGCGGCATCCTGCTCGCCAACCGCCAGCTCGTGTCGCCGATCCTCGGCGAGATCGGCCTGATCGCCTTCCCGGCGGCGGTCATCGGTGGGCTCACGAGCATCCCCGGCGCCGTCGTCGGCGGCCTGATCATCGGGGTGATCGAGAAGCTGGCGACCGGATACGTCAACACGGCCGCGGCCAACGTCTTCGTGTACGGCGCGCTCCTGCTGACGCTGCTGATCCGGCCCTACGGCCTGTTCGGCGAGCGTGAGATCCGGCGGGTCTGAGATGGCGACCCTGACCACCTCCTACCGGCAGGAGATGCGGCTGCTGCGGGGCCGCCGCCAGCTCGGCTGGCTCGCGCTGCTCGTGGCGGTCGTGCTGTACCTGCCGACGGTGCTGCAGACGCGCAGCGTGTTCGGCATCGAGCTGACGAACACCCAGCTGCTCGGCATCGGCCTGCCGCAGGTCAACTTCGCGGTGATCTCGATCATGGGGGCCGTTGCGCTGAACCTCCTCGTCGGGTACACGGGGCTGCTCTCGCTGGGGCATGCCGCGTTCTTCGCGGTGGGCGCGATGGCCAGTGGCGTCCTCGGGGTGCAGATGGGCCTGCCGTTCCCGGTCGTGGTCCTGGGCTCAGGCCTGGCCGGGGCCGCGATCGGCACGCTGGTCGGGCTCCCGAGCCTGCGTCTGCGCGGCCTGTACCTGCTTCTGTCGACGCTCGCCCTGCACTTCATCGTGCTCTACCTGTTCCTGCGCTACCAGCTGTCGCAGTTCGGGCCGGCGGGCATCTCCTTCGACTTCGCCACGATCGGTCCGCTGACCGTCGACAGCGACGAGAAGTGGTTCTTCGTCCTCGTGATCGTCGCGGCGGCGTTCGTGCTCGTCAGCCGCAACCTGCTCAAGTCCCGCGAGGGCCGGGCGTTCATCGCGATCCGCGACCACGACGTGGCGGCCGAGGCGATCGGGGTCAACCCGGCCCGGGTCAAGCTGAAGGCGTTCGCCTTCTCGTCCTTCATGGTCAGCGTGGCCGGCTCGCTGTACGCCTACAACCTCGGCAACGCGACGGCGGACAACTTCCCGCTCGGCTTCGCGATCGACTTCTACGCCATGATCATCATCGGCGGGATGGGATCGCTGCTGGGCGCGGTGCTCGGCGCGATCCTGTGGCAGCTGCTGCCGCAGGTGCTGCAGACGCTGTCGCAGGCGGTGGACCCGACGACCCCGGTGGTCGGGTCCCTCCTGGACAAGTACCAGGCGCAGACCGCCTCGATGATCCTCGGCGTGGTCATCATCCTCATCCTGATGTTCAAGCCGGCCGGCCTCAACGGCATCTGGCTGGCAGCCAAGCGATCGGTGGTCCGATGGCCGTACACGAGCTGAGCTCCGAGCGTGAGCGCCCCGGCACCGGGGACGCCCTGCTCGAGGTCCGCGGCCTCGAGGCGGTCTACGGCGCGAGCGCCCCTGCGCTGCGGGGCATCTCGCTCCAAGTGGCGGCCGGGCAGGCCGTTGCGCTGCTTGGTGCCAACGGCGCCGGCAAGACGACGACCATCCGGGCCATCAGCGGCCTGCTCTCGATCCACTCGGGGCGCGTCAGCGCCGGCGAGGTCCTCCTCGACGGGACGCCCGTCACGAAGGAGAAGCCGCACGCGATCGTCAAGCGCGGCCTCAACCAGGTGCCCGAGGGCCGCATGGTGTTCGCGCAGCTGACGGTGGAGGAGAACCTGCGCATCGGCGCGACCGGCAGCCGCGACGCCGACGTCGAGCAGACCCGTGAGCAGATCCTCGAGATGTTCCCGATCCTCAAGGAGCGCTTCCGCGACCGTGCGGGCTACCTGTCCGGCGGCGAGCAGCAGATGCTGGCGATCGGGCGCGCGCTGATGGGGCGGCCACGGCTGCTGCTCATCGACGAGATCTCGCTCGGCCTGGCACCGCTGATCACGCAGGCGATCTTCGCGCGCCTGGCCGAGATCCGGGTGGAGACGGGCACCGCGATGCTCGTCGTGGAGCAGAACGCCCGGCTCGCGCTGCAGTTCTGCGACCACGCCTACGTGCTCGAGGGCGGGCGCATCGTCATCGACGGCGCCGCGGCGACGCTGCGCGACGATCCGCAGGTCCAGGAGCTCTACCTCGGTGGTTCGGCCGGTGAGACGCAGGGACGGTCCTTCTCCGACGCCAAGCGCTACGGGCGCCGCACGAGGTGGTTGACGTGAGCACCGGACAGGCCCTGATGACCATCGACGGGGTGACCGTCCGCTTCGGCGGGGTGACGGCGCTCGACGGGGTCGGCTTCGAGGTCCCGACGGGACAGCTGACGGCCGTGATCGGCCCCAACGGCGCCGGCAAGACCAGCCTCTTCAACTGCATGTCCGGGGTGTATCGGCCCACGGAGGGCCGCATCCTGGTCGACGACAAGGACCTCACGACGCTGGCGCCGAGCCGGATCGCGCGGCTCGGGCTCGCGCGCACGTTCCAGTCGCCGGCCCTGTTCAAGGGCCTCAGCGTGGTCGAGAACATCATGGCCGGGCGCTATCTGCACGGTCGTGGCGGGGCGCTGGCCGGCATGCTGCGGCTCCCGGGCATCGTCCGTGACGAGGAGGTCCAGCGTCGTCGCGCGGAGGAGGTGCTGGCGCTGCTGGAGATCTCCAACCTGCGCCACGACGCGGTCGAGGACCTCTCCTACGGGATCCAGAAGCGGGTCGAGTTCGGCAGGGCGCTGGCGCAGGAGCCGCGCCTGCTGCTGCTGGACGAGCCGATGGCCGGCATGACCATCGACGAGAAGGAGGACATGACGGCCTTCATCGGCGCCGCGCGTGACGAGATGGGCACGACGATGGTGCTGGTCGAGCACGACATGGAGGTGGTCATGGCGATCGCCGAGCGCATCGTGGTGCTCAACTTCGGCCGCAAGATCGCCGACGGCACGCCCGCCGAGGTGCAGCGCGACCCGGAGGTCATCACCGCCTACCTCGGCGCCGAGGTCGAGGACCCGGCCGGCGAGACCGTCGTCGAGGAGCGGGTATGAGCGCCCCGGCCGTCCCCGGCCTGCCGCACGTCCTGCGCGACCAGGCCGCAGCGACGCCGGACGCGGTCGCGCTGCGGCGCAAGCGCCTCGGCATCTGGCAGCCCGTCAGCTTCGCAGCGCTCCATGCACGCGTCGCGCGCGTCGCCCTCGGCCTGCAGGGCCTCGGGGTCGCCGCCGGCGACGCCGTGGCCGTCGTCGGTGACATCAGCGTGGAGTGGATCGCCACCGACCTCGCCACCCAGGCCTTGGGGGCGCGCAGCGTGACGCCCTGGCATCGCCTCACCGCCGAGGCGCTGCAGGAGGACCTGCGCCGCGCGGGGGTGCGGGTCGTCGTCTGCGGCGACCAGGAGCAGGCGGACAAGCTGGTCGAGGCCGACGACGAGTTCGTCGTCGTGGTCGTCGACACGACGGGCATGCGCGGGGCCGGGTACGCCCACACGCTCGCCGACCTCGAGGCCGCCGCCGGCACCGCCGACGGCTACGGCGCCCTCCTCGACGCCCGCCGTCCCGAGGACGAGGTGTCCGTGGCCTTCGAGCCCGGCAGGCCACGCCGGGCGGTGGTCCACCGCGCCGACGCGCTCGTCGCCGCGGCAGGGGCAGCTGCTGCGCTCTCACAGCTCGGCCCCAAGGACCGGACGCTCTGCCTGCTGCCGCCGGCGGCGCTCGCCGCTCGGGTGTTCGACCTCTACGCCGCACTCGTGGCGGGGGCCAGCAGCCACCTGCCGGAGAACCCCGCCAGCTCCGGCACCGACCTCGAGGAGGTCCATCCGACCGTGCTGTCGGCATCCCCGCGCGCCCTCGAGCTGCTGCGCGCCCACGCGCAGCTGCGGGCGGCCCGGTCCGGGCGCTTCAAGCGCCGCCTCGTCCAACGGACGCTCGGCGGCAACGGCGGCGGGGCCGGACGGGTGCTCGTGCTGCGGCCGATGGCCCGGCGCATGGGGGTGGGGTCCGTCCGCCGGATCGCTGTCCTCGGCGGGCCGGTCACCGACGACATGCGGTCCTTCTTCGCCGGCCTGGGGCCGGAGGTCGTCGTGGTCGAGGGTCCGCTCGTGGCGGCGGGAATGGCGTTCGCCGACGCTCAGGCGCTGCCCGGTGTCGAGGCGCGCGTCGGCGAAGACCGCACGCTGGCCGTGCGCACGCCCTGGTCAGGGGACGCGCTGCCCGGCGACGGGATCCGGCCGCTGTTGGCCGCTGCCGGCTCCGAGGGGCGCATCGAGGTCCTGGGTGGGCTCGACGACGTCGACGGCGACGTCGTGCTTCCCGCGCTGGAGGCGCGCCTGCGCGACAGCCCCTACATCACGGAGGCCGTCGTGTCGGCGGCTGCCGGCGCGCCCGCCGCCCGTGTCGGCCTCGACGTCGAGGCCGTCGGCGTCTGGGCCGCCGAGCACGACGTGTACGCGGCCACGCGCTCGGCGCTCGCCGAGCATCCGCGGGTCGTCAACCTCGTCGAGACGGAGGCCATCCGGTTGCTCGGGGAGGGGACGATCGGCGCCATCACGGTGATGGCCCGGCGTCTGCTGGAGGAGGAGGGCGAGCTCGACGCCATGCTCGGTGTACAGCGGGACTCGTCGGAGCCGATGCCGGCGTGACGTTCGACCCGCGCGACGAGCACGCGCATCCCGTCGACCCGCGGGCGTTCCAGACCTGGAAGGAGAACTGGTGCCTGTGCGCCCTGGATCCCGGCCAGGGCTTCGCGTCGGTCTTCCACGTCTCCATGCGCCCGGTCCACGGCGAGGCGATCTTCTCGGCCAAGGTCGAGCTCGGCGGCGCGCGCTTCCGCCACGTGCGCCGCCATCCGATCGGCCCGGACCCGCGGGCGCTGGACCCGATCTCCGACGGCGCCCTGACGCTCACGATCGTCGAGCCGGGCTCGCACCTGCGGATCGCCTACCGCGGCGACGACCTGGAGCTCGACCTCGACTACCGCGGGCGCTTCGAGGTGTTCGACTTCGCCGACGGCCCGCTCGCGCCTGGAGCGTCCAAGCTCGGCGAGATCGGCCGCCACGTCTTCCCCTTCCGGCACATCGAGCAGGGCCTGGACGTCACCGGGGAGGTGCGCGTGCTCGACGGCGACCGCGCCGGGGAGACGATCCGCATCGACGGCCGCGGCAACCGCGACCACTCGTGGGGCTTCCGCGACGACTTCGGCTTCCGCCGCCACCACTGGATCGTCGCGAACTTCGACGACCGCTTCGTCGGCGGCTCCTCGATGCTCGAGACCTCCTACCCGGAGGACAAGTCCGGCGGCGCCGTCGCCGACGCGGACGGCCTCGATCCGATCGTCGCCGTCGACACCTCCGACGCCTACTGGCTGCAGGAGGGCGAGCCGCTGCCCGAGCTCGACCGCGACGTGCGCTACGTGCTCACGACCGCGTCGGGGCGGGTGCACACGGTGATCGCCCACATCTCCCGCGAGCACGCGCGCCTGTACCTCAACGCGAAGTCCGCCGACCGCTCCGAGCTCTACCAGGACCGCCAGATCTTCTGCGACTACACCCACGTCGAGTCCGGGGCGGCCGGATACGGCGTCCTGGAGCTGGGCAAGTACCTCAGCGGCGAGGGCGTGGCCGACCGCTACGGCCGCAGCGCCGCGACCACCTCGTGACCGCACCCGCCGACCTCGGCGCGGCGCTGGCGGGCTGGATCGCCACACGCGTCGGTGCGGGCCCCGTCGAGATCGACGAGCTGCGCCGCCACGCCGAGGGCTTCTCCTGGCACACCTACACGCTGCGCGCCCGCTGGCCCGGCGGTGAGCTGGCGCTGGCGATCCGGCGCGAGCCCGAGGACGGCCTGCTCGCGCCCTACGACACCCGCGGGCAGTACGCGTTGCACGCGGCGCTGGAGGCGGTCGGCACCGTGCCGGTCCCCCACCTGCGCTGGCTGGAGACCGACCCCGCCGTGCTCGGCATGCCGTTCTACGCGATGGATCGCGTCGCCGGGCACGTGCCGGAGCAGTGGCATCCCGACGACCGCCGCGCGTTCCCGGACGAGGCGGCGCGGACGGCCGTGGGTGAGCGCTTCGTGGATGCCCTCGCGGCCATCCACGCGATCGACGTCGACGCCGCCGGGCTGCAGGACGCCGTCGGCCCGCCGCGCGACGAGGTCGGCCACTGGGAGCGGCTGCTCGACGCGGCCGTGCTGGTGGAGATCCCCCTGCTGCGCGAGGCGATCGCGTGGCTGCGCGAGCATCCTGCGCCGCCGGCCGACCGCGTGGCGCTCGTGCACGGCGACTACCGGCTGGGCAACTTCATGCTCGCCGACGACGGGACGATCGCGGCCGTGCTCGACTGGGAGCTCGCCCATCTCGGTGACCCGGTGGAGGACCTGGCCTGGGCGGGGCTGCGGCTGTTCCGCGGCCGCTCGCCGAAGTGGTCGCAGCTGCTCGAGCCCGAGCCGTTCCTCGCCCGCTACCGCGCGGCGACCGGGATCGACGTCGAACCCGCGGCACTGCACTGGTGGACGGTGCTCAGCTACGTGCGCGCCATCGTCCCGCACCTGCGCGCGGCACGCGCGTTCGAGGACGGCCGGACGAACGACCTGCGGCTGGCCGCGATGGGCCACCAGGCGCTGTTCGCCCTGCGTCAGCTCCAGCGCGAGCTCGAGGCGGTGCCGGTGTGATGCAGAACTCCCTCCCGCGCCTGCTGGCGGGCATCGCGGTCGCGCTGCGCACGGAGATCGCCCCCGCCGTCGGGGATCCGCTCACCCGCCGGCAGGCCGTCGCCGGCGCGGAGCTCCTCGAGCAGCTGGCCACGCGCGTGACCTGGATCCCGGACGAGCAGCGCGCCGTCGCGGCGGCGATCTGGCCGCTGCTGGACGAGGCGCTGGAGCTGGCGCCGCACGCCCCGGAGCTTGCGGCCGTGCGCGACGCGGTCGAGCACCCGGCCGCCGACCCGCTCGAGGCGCGCGACACCCACCTGCGCGCCCTGGCCGACGTGCAGCGCTGGCTGCCCACCGCCGGCCCGCAGGCCGACGGCCTGCGCGCCCGGGTGCGCGCCGCGTCAAGCGAGCTGCTCGCGCTGGAGCTCGCACACCTCGAGTCCGCCCTGGCGCTGGCCCGCGGCGCCACCGAGCCGCCGGCCTAGCCGCCGAACAGCCGCCGCAGGGGGGCCAGCAGCGCATCGCCGGCCGCGAGGTCCTCGAGCAGCAGCGCGCGCATGCCGGCCCGGCTGCCTGCGAGCTCGGGGTCGAGCTCACAGCGGCGGGCGGCGGCCTCGAGATCGTGGCCGAGACCGTGCGCGGCCAGGAAGGCCCGGGCGCGGGCGTCGCGCCGGGCGAGGACGGCCGGCTCGCCGGCGGCCCGCAGTGCGACGGTCTCCAGCAGCGCGACGGCGGTCTTGAGCCCGCGGCGCAGCGCGGGGTCCGTCGTGGCCGGCAGGACGTCGGCGTGGAGGAAGCGCGCCACGCCCGCGGCGGTCTCCGGCGCGTTCGGCCGCGCGGGCTGCGCGGGTCCCGCAGGGGCGGCGGCCGCCGTGCCCTCCGCCGCCGGGCCGGCCGGCGCCCATCCCGCCTCCTGTGCGCCGCGGGCGAGCGTGCGCGCCACGAGGTCGAGTCCCAGTCCCGCCAGCGACGGCTTCGCGGTCCGGCCCTCGGCGTAGGCGCGGATGCCGCCGAGCAGCATCACCGTGCGGGAGACGCAGGCCAGGCAGCGGAACCAGCGCAGCGCCGCCCGGTCCACGGGGCCGGCCGCGGCCTCGTAGCCGGCGAGCAGCGCCTCCTCGTCGAGGGTCCCGAAGCAGGACCACTGCGCCACCGCGACGTCGTCGAGCGGGTGGCCCAGATGCACGAGCTCCCAGTCGAGCAGGGCGGTGATCGCGTCGTCGGCGACGAGCAGGTTGTGGGGGCCCGCGTCGCCCCACAGCACCCGCACCGGGCCGTCGAGGTCGGGGACGTTGGCCTCCAGCCAGGCCAGCAGCGCGCCGAGCAGCGGCATCGGGGCGAGCCGGTCGGCGGCGTAGCGCCCGCGCCACGCGGCCAGCTCGGCCAGGGCGGCCGCGCGCGGATCGCCGAAGCGCTCCAGGCCGGTGTCGAGCGCATCGGCGTCGACGGCGTGCAGGCGCGCCAGCAGCGTGCCGAGCTCGCGCGAGACGGCGTCGCGGCCGGCCGGGTCAAGGCGCCCCGGCACGCGGCCGGGCCGGCGCTCCATCACGAAGTACGGCCGCTCGAGCGGGCCGCCGTCGGGATCGAGCCACAGCACGTGCGGCACGGGCAGGCCCTGCGCGCCGACGGCCTCGATGACCGCGAACTCGGCGGAGCGGTCGGTCCAGGCGAGCGTCCCGTCCGGTGCGCTGCGCCGCAGTACGAGCGGCCGCTCCCCCGCCGCGGTGCACGCGTCGACGAACCAGGTCTCCTGCCCGTTGCCGGCCGCCGCGCGCGTCGGCTCGCCACACGTCGCGTCGGGTGCGAGGCGGTCGCGCAGGATCGGCTCCAGCGCCGCGGCAGTGATCGCGTCCGTCGTCATCGTCGCCATGCATTCAACCAAACAACCGGTAGGATCACGAGCCTCACGAGAGAGGAGCTGCCCCATGCCGTCCGGACCCTTCGCCCATGTCTGCCTGCTCGTCGAGGACCTCGACCGCGCCGTGGCGGACTGGTCCAAGATCCTCAGTGTCCTCGACCCCCAGCAGCTCGAGGAGCGCATCGTCCAATACGACGAGTTCGAGGGCGCGGAGGAGGGCTCGATGCGCTGGGCGACCTTCGTCTCCCACGGCGGCGCCGAGATCCAGCTGATGCAGCCCTCGCCGGAGTCCCACCTCGGCAAGCGCCTCGCCAAGAAGGGCGAGCACGTCCATCACATCTGCTTCACGACCGACGATCCCGCCGCAGCGTCGCGCAAGCTCGCCGAGCAGGGCATCGAGGTCTCCAGCGACCTCAACACGGACCCGAAGTTCCCGTGGCAGGCGTGGAACTGGGTGCTCCCGAGGTCCACCCACGGCACGCTCGTCGAGGTCGCCCGCCCCTACAAGGCCGTCGACGGCGGCTGGGTCGAGGGCGAGGCATGAGCGACGTGCAGCGGGTCGTGGTCGTCGGTGGCGGGATCATGGGCAACGGCATCGCCCAGGTCGTCGCCACCGCGGGGCTGGACGTCACCCTCGTCGACATCGACGCGGGCGCGCTCGAGAAGGCCAAGGGCCGGATCGGCAAGAGCCTGGCCCGTGTGGTCAAGCGCGAGCGGATCACGCAGGAGGAGGCCGACGCCGTCCTCGAGCGCATCTCGACCTCCACGGACCTCGCGGCCTCGGCCGCCGGCGCCGATCACGCGATCGAGACCGTCGTGGAGGACCTCGGCGTCAAGCGCAAGGTCCTCGCCGACCTCGACGCGGCACTGCCCGAGGCCGCCGTCATCGCGTCCAACACGTCGCAGTTCTCCATCTCGGTGCTGGCGGCCGCGACGACCCGCCCGGACCGGGTGATCGGCTCGCACTGGTTCAACCCGCCGCCGGTCATGGACCTGATCGAGGTCATCCGCGGCGTCGAGACCTCCGACGCGACGCTGGAGACGACCCTCGAGCTCGCCCGCACCTACGGCAAGTCGACCGTCGTCTGCCGGCGCGACACGCCGGGCTTCATCACGAGCCGCCTGATCGTCCTGCTCGGGCTGGAGGCCATGCGGATCGTCGACGAGGGGATCGCGTCGGCCGAGGACGTCAACCTGGCGTGCGTGAAGGCCTTCGGCCACGCGATGGGGCCGCTGGACACGATGGACTTCTCTGGCCTGGACACGTCCCTGCACGTCGCCGACAACATGCGCGAGTCCTACGGCGAGCGCTTCCTCGCGCCGCAGAACCTGCGCGCGCTGGTCGCCGGCGGGCACCTCGGCCGCAAGACGGGCCGCGGCTTCGCCGACTACGGCGAGGCCACCTGACATGGCGGACTACGGGCTGATCCTCCCCATCCAGGGCCGCGAGGGCGGGCTGGACGACCACATCGAGCAGCTGGCCGAGGAGGTCGTCGCCGCCGAGGAGGCGGGCTTCGACGCCGTCTTCCTCCCCGAGTTCCACCAGGCCCACGGCGGCGCGGTCGTCTCGCCGTTCGTCGTCCTCGCCTTCCTCGCCGCGCGCACGACGCGGATCCGCTTCGGCACGGCCGTCCTCGCCGGTCCGCTGCACGACCCGGTGCGGCTCGCGGAGGACATCCTGATGCTCGGCCACGCCACGCGCGGCCGCGTCATCTGCGGCATGGGTGCGGCGCACATGCCGCCCGACTTCGCCCTCTACGGGCGCCCCCGCAACAAGCGCCAGCAGCTCATGGACGAGCTGCTCGACCTCCTCGAGCTCTGCTGGTCCAATGCGCCGTTCGACTACCAGGGCGAGCTCCACCAGCGCAAGGGCCACGTCACGCCCGCGCCCTACGGCGGCACGAAGCCACCCGTGTGGATCGGCGCCCACGGGCCGCGCGGTCTCAAGCGCGCGGGGGAGCGCGCCGACGTCTGGATCTGCGACCCGGAGCGCGACATCGACACCGTCGCACGCCTCGCCGACGAGTACCGCGCCCACGCCGAGGCGGCCGGGCGGATGCCGCGCGTGGCCCTGTTCCGCGACGGCTGGGTCGGCGAGTCGCGCGAGGAGTGCGAGGCGGTCTGGGCCGAGCACGCGTTGCGCGTGCACCGCCTCTACTTCAACGTCGGCGTCTACACGCGCGACTTCGCGCCCTGGGTCGACGAGGTCAAGTCGCGCGAGGACTTCGACCTCGGCCGGGTCGGGCCGGGGCGCTTCCTCTACGGCTCGGGCGCAGAGGTCCGTGCGACGTCGGAGGAGTGGTGCGCGAAGACCGGGGCCGATTACGTCGCGGTGCGGCTGCGCCACCCGACGGGCCCGTCGCACGCCGAGACGCTGACGGCGATCGCGCGCTTCGGACGTGAGGTCATCACGCCGGCTGCGGCGGACTGAGATCGGTGAGGCCGCCGGCGATCTCGATGACCTGCCCGGTCACGTAGCCCGCGTCGGGGCCGCAGAGGAAGCCGACGGTCGCGGCGACCTCCTCCGGGCGGCCGACGCGGCCGAGCGGGATGCCGGCCTCCAGGCGCGCGCGCACGTCGGCGGGCATCACGTCGGCCGCGGTCATCGCCGTGTCGATGACACCGGGGGCGATCGCGTTGACCGAGACGTTGAAGGGCGCCCACTCGAGGGCCATGGTGCGCGAGAGACCCACGACGCCGGCCTTCGCCGCGCTGTAGTTCGCGCCACCGACGCCGCCGCGGGTGCCGGCGAGGGAGGAGACGGAGACGACCCGCCGCGGGCGCCGGGCCTTGTCGCGGAACCACGGGGCCACGGCGCGGAAGCCGTTGACCGTCCCCCGCAGGCAGACGTCGAGCACGAGGTCCCAGTCCTCCTCGCGCATGCGGTGCACCATCGCGGAGCGCGTCACGCCCGCGTTGTTGACGAGCACCGTGAGGTCGCCGAAGCGCTCGGCGGTCGCCCTCGCGGCGGCCTCCAGGTCGGCGAGATGGCGCACGTCGGCGGCCAGGCCCATCCCGCCCAGCGCCTCGCCGGTCGCCGCCGCGGCGTCGCCGTCGAGGTCGACGACGCAGACGTGTGCGCCACGGCCGGCGAGTTGCGCCGCGACCGCCGCGCCGATGCCGCGCGCCGCGCCGGTGATCAGGGCGACCTCGCCCTCGAGGTCAGGCATGCTCGGCCATGCCCAGCGCCGCGAGCGTCTCGTCGCGCACCCGGTTCTTCTGGATCTTCGAGGCCGACATCGGCCAGTCGTCGACGAAGCGGACGTGGCGCGGGACCTTGAAGCGGGCGATCTGGTCGCGGCAGTGGGCCACGATGTCCTCCTCCGTGGTGGCCTCGTGGCCGGGACGCAGCTCGACGACGGCGACAGGGACCTCGTCCAGGCGCGCGTCCGGCACGCCGACGACCTGCACGAGCTTGACCGCCGGGTGCGTCGAGATGTGGGACTCGACCTCGACCTGGGCGACGTTCTCCCCGCCGACCTTCATCATCTCCTTCAGCCGGCCGTGGAAGCGCACGCGTCCGTCGGCGTCGAAGGCGCCGCGATCGCCCGTGTGCAGGAACCCCTCCGCGTCGATCGCGGCAGCGGTCTTCTCCGGGTCGTTCTCGTAGCCGAGGCAGACGGACACGCCGCGCACGGCGATCTCGCCGATCTCACCCGTCGGGACGGGTCGCCGGGTCTCGGGGTCGACGATGCGGACCTCCGTGGCGGGCAGCGGGAAGCCGCAGGTGCTCACGCGCGTCTCGAGGTCGTCCTCGAGGCTGGTCAGCGTCGTCGCGCCGCCGGACTCCGACAGGGCGTAGATGTTGACGAGCACGGCGTCCGGGAACGTCGCCTGGATCTGACGCAGCAGGTCGGGCGGCCCGACGTTGAGGATCACCCGTGCGGCGGACAGGTCGGTCGCCGCGAACGCGGGGTGCGTCGTGATGCCCATCGTGATCGGCGGATACGCGGGGTACAGGATCGCCGGCCGCTCGGCCGCGAGCATCTCCAGGGCCCGGCCGGGCTCGAAGAAGAGATCGGTCAGCAGCGTCCCGCCCGCCGCGTGGGTCATCAGGATCGGGCCGATCGCGCCGAGGTGGAACATCGGGCCCGGCGCCCACACGGCCTCGCCCGGCTGCATCCGGAAGACGACCGAGAACGTCGTCCAGTTGCGGGTCATCGCCTCGTGGGTGAGGCGGCACGCCCGCGGCTGGGCCGTGGTGCCGGAGGTGAACAGGAGGATCCCGACGTCGCCCACCCGCACGCGCACGCGGCGCTCGTCCAGCTCGGCGTCGGTGACCGTGTCCGCCAGCGCCAGGAAGCTCGCCTCGTCGATCGTCCCCGGCGCCGCACGGGTGCCGAGCAGGATGACGCTGCGCAGCTCAGGCGTGTCGGCGAGTGCGAGCGCGCGTGGGTCCGGGGCGTCCGCGAGGCCGGGCAGCGCGTCGGCGAGCAGGCCGAGCAGGTCGACGTGCTCGTCGGAGCGGTCGCTCGTGACGATCGCGCGCAGCCGCGCGTCGGCGACGATGAAGGGCAGCTCCCGCGAGCGGTAGCGGGTGTTGATCGGGACGACGGCCGCGCCGGCGAGGGCGATGCCGTACAACGTGGCGACCGTCTCGGGGCTGTTGTTCATCAGGTACCCGACGCGGTCGCCCTGACGCACGCCGACGGCCATCAGCCCGCGCGCGATGCGGCGCGCCTGCCGCGCGAGCTCGGCGTAGGTCATCCGGTCGGCGGGGAACACCAGCGCGTCCGCATCAGGGGTGCGCGCCGCCTGGCGCAGCAGCAGGTCGCCGATGGTGACGGCCTCGGCCCATTCGTCCAAGTCCCACCTCATGGGACCGACGCTACCAAACGACCGGTTGATCTTCTAGGACCTGGCGACGACGCCGGCGACGACGAAGTCGGCGCACTGCGCAGCGACCTGGGCCGGCTTGGTCTTCCCGCCCGGGCGGTACCAGCGGTAGACCCAGATCATCGACCCGAACAGGTAGTTCGCGGTCAGGCGCGGGTCGTGGGCGGCGTTGGCGTCCCCGGCCTCCTGCGCCGCGGTGATGCAGTCCACGACGAACTGCTCGTGGACGCGTCGGCGCTTGTAGAGCGCCTTGCGCCGGTCGTCGGAGAGCTTGTCGACGTCGTGGTAGTAGATCGCCATCTTGGCGAGGTTGCGGCTCGTGTACTCCACCTGGCGGCGCGTGTACTCGTGCAGCTTGGCCAGCGGCTCGGCCTCCATCGCCCGGACGTCGGCGAGGATCGACTCCACCTCGAGGTGGGACTCCTCCAGGATGCGGAAGAGGAGATCCTCCTTGGAGTCGATGTAGTGGTAGAGGCTTCCCTTGAGGATCCCGAGCTCGTCCGCGATGTGCTGAACCGACGCGTCCGCGTATCCGCGGTCGTGGAAGACCTTCGCCGCGGCGTCGAGGACCTCCTGGTCGCGCCGCCGACCGCCGCCGACCCCGTTCGCCCCCTCACGCCCCTTGCGGGGCGGTGTCGCTGTGCGCCTCGGAGCCACTGCGCGACCATATCACCAGCGCGCGCGGGAAACCAAACGCTTGGTAGATATGTGTGTATGATCGTTGCGCCGCCATGATCGACGACCCCAACACCCTCGCATCCAGCACCCCGACCGAGGAGCTCGAGCGGCGCCGCGCGGAGGCCCTCGCCATGGGCGGCGAGGAGCGGGTCGAGCGCCAGCACGAGTCCGGCCGCCTGACCGCCCGCGAGCGCATCGCCATGCTCATCGACGAGGGCAGCTGGTACGAGATCGGGCTGCACGCGCTGCCGGAGATCCGGCGCGAGGCGCCCTCTCCCGGGGACGCGATCGTCACCGGCCTCGCCCGCGTGGGCGGGCGCAAGGTGGGTGTGGTGGCGATCGACGCCACCGTCCTCGCGGGCACGACCGCGCCCGTGAACATGCGCAAGCAGAACCGCGTGGCCGAGTGGTGCGGGCGCAAGGGGATGCCGCTGATCTTCCTCTCCGACAACGACGGCGGCCGGCTGCCGGACCTGCTCGGCTGGCGCTTCTCGAGCGTCCCGTTCGACTTCACGAGCTTCCTCCAGTCACCCGAGGGCTGCCCGTCGGTCCCGCGCATCACGGCGGTGCTCGGCCCCTCCTACGGCGACGCCGCCCTCCACGCCGCCATCGCCGACCTCGTCGTCATGCGCAAGGACGCCGCGATCGCGCTGTCCGGCCCGCCCGTGATCAAGGGCGCGATCGGCGAGGACGTCACGGGCGAGGAGCTCGGCGGCCCGAAGGTCGCCCACGAGACCAGCGGCAGCGCCCACCTCGTCGTCGACGACGAGCAGGAGGCGATCGACGCGATCAAGCAGTTCCTCGGCTACATGCCCGACGCCGCGGACCTCCCGGCCCCCGTCGCCCCGCCGGCCGGCCCGGCGCGCGACCCGGCCGACCTCGTCGATCTCGTCCCCGCGCAGGCCCGCCGCGGCTACGACATGCACAAGGTGCTCGACGCGATCGTCGACGCCGGGTCGCTGTTCGAGTGGGGCGTGCGCTACGGCCGCAGCCTGATCACCGCTCTCGCCCGCATCGACGGCAGCCCCGTCGGCATCGTCGCGTCCCAGCCGATGCAGCGCGCCGGCGTCCTCGACGTCCCCGCGCTCTCGAAGGAGCGCCGCTTCGCCGAGCTGTGCGACACCTTCAACGTCCCGCTCGTCTTCCTCCAGGACGTCCCCGGCCTGATGATCGGCACCGACGCCGAGAAGGGCGGGATCCTGCGCTGCTACGAGGAGCTCGCCGCGACGCTCGCCCGCGTGCACGTGCCGAAGATCGCCGTGATCGTGCGCAAGGCCTACGGCGGCGGGCACATCGCCCTCGGCGGCCGGCCCGTCAAGCCCGACCTGCTCGTGGCCTGGCCCTCGGCCGAGATGGGCTTCATGGCGCCCGACACCGGCGTGCGCACCGTCTACCGCCGCCGGCTGGACCGGCTCGCGGAGGAGGAGGGCCCGGAGGCCCGCGACGCGCTCGCCGCCGAGCTCGAGGCCGAGTGGGCCGCCGAGTCCCAGCCGTGGGAGGCCGCCGCCAACATCATCCTCGACGACGTCATCCACCCGGCGCAGACGCGCCAGGTCATCGCGGAGGGGATCGAGTTCGCCTGGGGCACCCGGCCCCGCGTCTCCTCCCGGGGGGTCTGATCGCCATGAGCACCGTCGACGCGCACATCACCGGCACCGTCTGGAAGCTCGAGGTCGCCGTCGGCGACCGCGTGGACGAGGGCGACGAGGTCGCCATCCTGGAGTCCATGAAGATGGAGATGCCCGTGGAGGCGGAGACGGAGGGCACCGTGGAGGCCGTCCTCGTCGGCGAGGGCGACAGCGTGGTCGAGGGCCAGCCGCTCGTGCGGCTGGCGTGAGCACCACCGCACCCGACGGCCGCATCGCCCTCGTCACGGGTGCCGCTGGCGGCATCGGCCGCGCGATCGCCGCGCAGCTCGCGCGCGAGGGCGCACGCGTCGTCGTCTGCGACCTCGACGCAGCAGCCTGCGAGCGCGTCGCCGCGGAGCTCCCTGGGGCGATCGCCGCCCCCGGCGACGTCAGCGACCCCGCGTCCGTCGACGCCGTCGTCGCGATCGCCGCCGCGGCCGGCGGGCTCGACGTGCTCGTCAACGTCGCGGGCGTCGTGCGCGACGCGCTCGTGCACAAGGCCACCGACGAGGACTGGCGGCTCGTGCACGACGTGTCCCTCTACGGGGCCTTCGCCGTCTGCCGCGCGGCCGCGCCGCTGCTGCGCGAGGACCGCGGCCACCACCGCAAGGTCGTCAACGTGTCCTCGTCGGTCGCCCTGCACGGCGCGCCCGGGACCGTGGCCTACGCCGCGGCCAAGGCGGGGCTGATCGGCCTCACCCGCTCGCTCTCACGCGAGTGGGCGAGCCGGCGCGTCAACGTCAACGCCGTCGCCCCGGGCCTGATCGCCGGGACGGCGATGACCGCCGCCAAGCCCGCCGAGCTGATCGAGCGCGTCGCCGCGCAGATCCCCCTCGGCCGTGCGGGCACGCCGGAGGACGTGGCGGCGGCGGTGAGCTTCCTCGCCGGGCCGGGGAGCGACTTCGTCACGGGCCAGGTGCTCGAGCTCTCCGGGGGCCTCGAGGTCGCGGTCTGATGCGGATCGGCTACCTGATCGACACGCAGGTCGCCGGCCTCGGGCGCCGCGGGCCGGCGGCGCTCGCCGACGCGCAGGACGCGATGGTCCACGAGGGCGTGCTCGCGGAGCGCGCCGGCTTCCACTCCGTCCATGTGCCCGACCGCCACCACGTCGGGGCGTGCGCCTTCCCGGGGCCGGAGCAGCTCTTGACGCTGCTCGCCCGCGAGACCGAGCGGGTGATGCTGGGCTCGTTCACCTGGGTCGGGACGCTCGGGCACCCGATGAAGGCGGCCGAGCAGTTCAGCGTCATCGACGGCCTGTCGCGCGGGCGGCTGGTGACGACCGCTTCGCGCGGCTTCCTCCCCGCCTTCTGGGACCAGTTCGGCGTCCCCCACGAGCGGATGCTCGGCCGCTTCCAGGAGGCGCTCGCGGTCTGGCGACTGGCGGTGAAGGGGGACCTGTTCGACTTCGACGGCGACTTCTGGCAGGTGCGTGGCGGGCGGCTCGCCCCCGCCCCGTTCCAGCCCGGAGGCTGGCCGATCTGGGGCGGCGGCAACCAGGTGCTCGCCGCGATCCGGCGCTCCGCGCGCTACGCCGACGCCTGGACCTGCGACCCCATGCCCTCCACGCCGGAGGCCTTCGCCCGCGACGCCGGTGCCTACCGCGAGCGGGCGGCCGAGCTCGGCAAGGTCCCGTTCGTCGTGGCGATGCGCGACGGCTGGGTCGCCGACACCCGGGCGGCGGCGGTCGAGGCCTTCGGCGGCCACTACGCCCGCATGGCGGGGTTCTACGCCGGCGCCGACCACGCGAGCCGGCACCCCGGCGCGATCGCCGACCTCACCGAGCACATGCTCGTCGGCACGCCGAAGCAGTGCCTCGAGCAGCTCGTCGCCCTCCACGAGGAGCGCGGCGTCGACTACGTCGTCTTCTGCTGCCGGCTCTCGACGGGCCCGGGGATGGCGGCCGCCGCCGAGCAGATCCAGCGCTTCGGCGAGGAGGTCGTGCAGCCGCTGCACGCGCGCTATCCGGCCCCCGAGCACCCGGCGATCCCGGTCGCCTGCCGCTGGTGAGCTAGGCCGCGCCGGGCAGCGGGATGACCGCGAAGGTCCCGACGGCGGTCATCAGCAGCTTGCCCGTGTCGTCGTGGACCGCCGCGCTCGTGAACGCGAGCGCCTTGCCGCGCCGGTCGAGCGTCGCGCGGCACACGACCTCGCCCGCGTGGGTGGAGGTGAGGTAGTTGATGGCGATGTTGACGGTCGCGGAGGCCTGGTCGTCGGCCAGGCTGTTCCAGACGATGTCGCCCATGGCGTAGTCGACGAGCGCGAAGCCGATCGGCCCGTACAGCTTGCCGAGCGGGTTGACGAGCTCGGGGCGCACCGTGAGGCGCATCTCCCCGACGTCGGTCGGGCGCAGGCCGAGCCACGTCGCGTAGGCGTCGTCGGCCGTGGCGGCCGGGCCCCGGCGGCGCTCGGTCACTCCGGCGTCAGCGACGCATCGACCGCGCCGTCCACCACGATGCGCTGCCCGGTGATCATCCCGGCATCGTCGCAGGCGAGGAACCGGACCGCCTTGGCGACGTCGGCAGGGCGCGTGACGCGGCCGAACGGCTGACGCGCATCGAGCTGTGAGATGTCGTCGAGGCCGAGCTTGGCCTTCACGAGCCGGGAGCCCATGTCGGTGACGACGAGCCCGGGGGCGACGACGTTGACGCGCACGCCGTTGGCCGCCTCCTCCTTGGCGAGGGTGAACGCAAGCGCCTCGAGCGCCGCCTTGGCCATGTTGTACGGCGCGCCGCCGGCGCGCATGGCCGAGACCTCGGAGGAGGAGATGGCGATCACGTCGGCGCGCGTGGCGGCACGCAAGCCGGGGAGCAGACGCGAGACGAGCCGGTGCGCGTTGACGGCGTGCGTGGCGACGACGCGCACGACCTCCTCCGGCGAGGTGTCCGCCACCGTCAGCCCGCGGGAGGCGATCCCAGCGTTCAGGACGAGCAGGTCGATCGGACCGAGCGCGGCAGCGGCCTCGTCGGCCAGGCGGTCGACGTCCTCGCCCTCGGAGACGGACGCCTGCAGCGCGGCGGCGCGCCCGCCGGCCGCCTCGATCTCCGCCACCACGTGCGCCGCCTCCTCGGCGCCCCTGCGGTAGTTGACCCCGACCGCCGCGCCGGCGGCGGCCAGCTCCAGCGCGATGCCGCGCCCGATGCCCCGGGACGCGCCCGTGACGAGCGCCACCCGGCCGGCGAGCGCCCCGCTCACGCGGCGACCTCCTCCTCCGAGAGGAGCGCCTTGATCTCGTTCATCGCCTTGAACGACCACGGCGCGAGGCTCGCGTCACCGAAGGCCGTGACGTTCCACAGCACGGCGTCGCGCAGGCCCGCCTGCTGGTAGGTGCGGATCTGCTCGGCGACCTGCGCCGGCGTCCCGCACAGCGTGTGCTCCTTGATGATCCCGGGGGTGATGTGGGCGGCGATGCGCTCGGCCTCCGCGCGCGAGACCGTCGTCGGCATGAAGGAGTGAAAGCCCGTGCCGCCCTCGAACGGCGACGTCGAGCCGTGGCGAGCGTAGGTCTCGGGAGAGAGGTCCACGGCGGCGAACAGCAGCTTGAGCAGCGGCGACTCGCACATCCTGTCGAGCGTCTCCTCGTCCGGCGCGCAGAGCACGTAGGCGAGCATCGACGGGACGATCGCGTCGGGGTCGCGGTCGGCGGCCTCGGCGCTCTCCCGGATCGCCGAGAGCTTGGTCGCGTAGGCCTCGACCGGGATGTTCGTGGGCAGCCAGCCGTCGCCGAGGCGGCCGACGATCTTGAGCATGCGCGGGCCGTGCGCCGCGAGCCAGATCCGCGGCGGGATCCCGTTGTAGGGCTCGAGGCCCAGCACCGCGTCCTGGAACTGCCAGAACCTCCCGTCGTAGGAGAACGGCTTGTCGGTCTCCCACATCAGGCGGATCAGCTTCAGCGCCTCCTCGAGGCGGCCGACCGGCTTCTCCCACTCCATGCCGTAGGGCGTGACGTTCATGCGCTCGCCGGAGCCCAGCCCGAGGATCGCGCGGCCCTGCGCGAGGTGGTCGGCGGTCAGCGCGGTCTGGGCCAGCACCGCGGGGTGGTGGATGATCGTGTCGGTCACGCAGACGCCGACGTCGATCTTCTCGGTCGCCGCGCCGGCGGCGCCCATCATCACGAGCGGGTCCCAGTACAGGTGCGGGCTCGACTGGTAGGCCGCGAGCGGCGTGAGCTCCTCGTCCCACACGGCGTCGGGCGTCCAGCCCATCAGGTGCGATGGCCACCAGACGGCGTCGAAGCCGTCGCGCTCCGCGCGCTGGGCGAACTCGACGGCCTTCCGGGCCGGCGGCATGATGCGCCCAGGGGCGCCGAGGGTCACGCGCATGGGGGCAGCATACTGACCTACCGATTGTTTGATTTAGAGCGCTCGCCGCGATACCGTCGAAGACGTCATGGCCACTGAGACCCCCGTCCCCGTCGCGCCGTTGCGTGAGCTCGTCGTCGACGACAACATCCTGCCGCTCGGCCTGCTCTTCATGCGGGCCGCCCGTCGCGACCCGGGCAAGGTCGGCCTCGTGTTCCCGGGTGTGCGCCTGACCTACGGCGAGCTCGCCGACCGGATCTGGGAGCGGGCGAAGGGGCTCGTGGGCCTCGGCGTGCAGCCGGGCGATCACGTCGGCCTGCTGATGACCAACCACCCCGAGCTGGTCGTCACCCACTACGCGACGGTCCTGATCGGCGCGACGCTCGTCCCGATCAACGCGCGCTACCGCACGACGGAGCTCGACTACATCGTCGCCGACGCCGACCTCAGCGTCCTGCTCACGACCGATGCCGCCGACGACCACGTCGACTTCGCCCAGCTGATCCACGACGCGCTGCCGGGGGTGCGCGAGGCGACCGACCCCTACGCCCTGGAGCTCCCCGACCACCCGGCGCTGCGCTCCGTCGTCCTGATCGGCGCGCGCGAGCCCGCGGGCTTCGTGACCCAGACGGCCTTCGACGCGGCAGGGGAGGCGGTCACGGACGCCGAGATCCTCGGGCTCGCCGGCCGCGTCCTGGCCGGGTCCACCGCGCTCATCCTCTACACGTCCGGCACCACCGCCGCCCCGCGCGGCGCGATGCACACGCACGAGTCCTTCGGCCGCGCGTGGATGAACGTCGCGGGCGTCTGGCACTCCACGAGCGAGGACCGCCACTGGAGCGCGCTGCCGCTGTTCCACGTCACGGCGCTGGGCTGCATGACCTGGGTGCACGGCGTCGGCGGGACGTTCTTCTCCGACTACGCCTTCGACGCGGGGCGCACGGTCGCGTGCCTGCGCGACGAGCGGATCACGGAGTTCTTCCCGGCCTACCCGCCGGTGATGGAGGCCGTGATCACCCACCCGGACTTCGCCGGCGCCGACGTCTCGTCGGTGCGGATGATGAACAACGTCGCGCCGCCTGAGACCCTCGCGAAGTTCCAGTCGCGCTTCCCGGACGCCAAGCAGGTCACGGTCTACGGCGGGACGGAGGGCGGGTGCGTCAGCCTGACCCGGCCGGAGGCGCCGCTCGAGGTCCGCCTCAACACCTGCGGGACGCCGCTGCCGGGGCTGCAGATGCGGGTCTGCGGGCCCGACGACGAGCTGCTGCCCCCGGGCACCGAGGGCGAGCTGCAGTACCGCGGCATCAACACCTTCCACGGCTACTACAACCACCCGGAGAAGAACCGCGAGTCCTTCGCGCGCGGCGGCTGGTACCGGTCGGGTGACCTCGGCACGATGGACGAGTCCGGTGCCTGCCGCTTCCTCGGCCGCATCAAGGAGACGCTCAAGGTCGGCGGCGAGAACGTCGCGCCGCAGGAGATCGAGGCGCTGCTGTCGGTGCACCCGGCCGTCACGTTGGTGGCCGTCGTGGGGATCCCGGACGAGCGGCTGCAGGAGGTCGCGGCCGCGTTCGTCGAGGTCCTCCCCGGCGCCGAGGTGACCGAGCAGGAGCTGATCGACCACTGCAAGGGCAAGATCGCGTCCTTCAAGGTGCCGCGCATCGTGCGCTTCATCGCCAACGACGAGTGGCCGATGTCGACGACGAAGATCCAGCGGACCAAGCTCCGCGAGCGACTGCTCGAGGAGCTTGGGATCGAGGCCGGCTAGAAGCCGCTGTCGAGCGCGATGGTCATGCGCTCGAACTGCCAGCGGCCCTCGTGCAGGACGACCGTCGTCTCGTACACGCCCGTGCACACGAGCCGGGCGGCGCCGTCCTTGGTCGTGGTGAGGACGAGGTAGGCCTCGACCTCTGCGCGGTCGTCGGACTCCTGGGTGAAGCGCAGGTTGGTGGTGGCGTGGCGACGCTGCTCGTCCGTCTGCGCGCTGAACGCCTCGCGGAAGAAGTCGAGCATCGTGTCGCGGTCCTCGAAGGGGCCGACGGCGGGAGCGCCGGCGATGGTCAGGGCGAACGCCGACTGCCTGGTGAACATCCCTTCCGTCAGGGACGCGTCGGCGATGTCGTTCGCGTAGGCGTATTCGTTGAAGAGGTCGGTGATCGCGTGTCGGTCGGCCATGTGCCAACGGTAGCAACTGACCTACCGATTGGTTGATTTTGTTGGCACTTCCCACTACCGTGGAGGCGGTCCATGGCGACCACCGCGACCAGCCACGCCGCGACCGGGACCGACGTGCTGTTCACGCCCGTGCGCCTCGGCCCGCTGACGGTGCGCAACCGGATCGTGATGGCGCCGATGGGCACGTGCCTCGACGAGAGCGGGCACATCACGGACGAGACGATCGCCTACTACGTCCGCCGCGCGCGCGGCGGCCTCGGCACGATCACGGTCGAGGGCTGCCTCGTGTCGGACTCGATCGTCGGGCCGGAGCCGAAGATCTGCGGGCCGCAGTACCTGCCGGGCCTGACACGGCTCGTCGAGGCGCTGCGGCCCTACGACATCACGATCGGCGTCCAGTTCATGCACTCCGGCCGTCAGGTCGTCGAGGGGCCGGTCGTCGCACCGTCGCCGGTCCCCCTCAACTCGATGGCGCCCGTGCCGCACGAGCTGACCCATCCCGAGATCGACGCGATCGTCGCCGACTACGCGCAGGCCGCGCGCTACGCCGCCGAGGCCGGGTTCGACTTCGTCGAGGTCCACGGCGCGCACGGCTACCTCCCGTCGAACTTCCTCTCCCCGCGCGACAACCAGCGCACCGATGGCTACGGCGGGAGCCTCGCCGGCCGCGCGCGCTTCAGCCGGGAGGTCGCCCGGGCGATCGTCGGCGCGGTCGACCTCCCGCTCGTCTGGCGGCTCAACGGCGACGACCACCTCCCGGGTGGGATGGGCCTGGAGGATTGCGTGCAGGTCGCGCGCTGGCTGGAGGCGGACGGCGCCGCCTCCCTGTCGATCTCCGGCGGGACGTGGCACACCCTGCAGGTGACCCTCGCGCCGATGTCGACCCCGCGCGGCCATCTCGTCCCCTACGCGGCCGCCGTCAAGGCGGCGGTCGGCGTCCCGGTGATGGCCGTCGGGCGTCTCGACGACCCGGACGTGGCGGCCGCGGTGATCGCCCGCGGCGAGGCCGACCTCATCTGCATCGGCCGCGGGCTGATCGCCGAGCCCGACTGGGCGCAGAAGGTGCGCGACGACCGCCGCGGCGAGCTGCGGCCCTGCATCTCCTGCAACGCCTGCGTCGAGCTCGTCGGCAGGGGCGAGGTCGCGCGCTGCGCCGTCAACCCCGAGGCCGGGCGCGAGCTGACCTGGGCGGTCCCGCCCGCCGTGAAGCCGCAGCGCATCATGGTCGTCGGCTCCGGGCCCGCCGGGATGGAGGCCGCGCGCATCGCCCGCCTGCGCGGGCACGAGGTCTCGCTGTGGGAGCGCGACGGCAAGCTGGGCGGCAAGCTCGAGGCCGCCGGCCTGGCCCCGTCCAAGCACGAGGTCCTGCGCTTCCGCGACTTCCAGGCCCGCCGGCTCGTGGAGCTCGGTGTCGAGCCGCACCTCGGGGTCGAGGTCACGCCGGAGATCGTCGCCGCCGCGGCGCCGGATGCCGTGCTGCTGGCGACCGGCGCGGACCCGCTGGTCCCGCCCATCCCCGGCCTCGACGGCGACGACGTCCACGACGCCCTGGACCTGCTCGATGGCCGCGTCCCGGTCGCCCGCGGTGCGCGCGTGGCCGTCGTGGGCGGCAGCGCCACCGGCTGCGAGACCGCCGAGCACCTCATCGACGCCGGCGCGCAGGTCGCGATCGTCGAGATGCGCGGCTCGATCGGGTTCGGCATCGAGTCCATCACCCGGCGCGAGATCGTCCGCCGTCTCAAGCGCGACGGCGTCGAGATCCTCACGACGGCGACCGTCGTCGCCGTCGAGCCGGGCGCGGTGATCTGGCGCGACCCCGCGGGCACCGAGCACCGCCTCGCAGTCGATCATGTCGCGCTCGCCATCGGCTGGCGTCCACGCGGCGCCCTCCTCGCCGACGCGTTGCGCGCCGCGGGGCACCCCGTCACCGTGTTCGGCGACGCCGAGCACGCCGCCGACTTCGTCCATGCCATCAACGCCGGGGCCGATGCGGCCCTGGCCCTCTGAGGTCCATGACCGCTCAAGCCGAGTTCAAGGACGACCTGCTCGACCCCGAGCTCGTCCACGATCCCTACCCGCACCTCGCCCGACTGCGGGAGGAGGACCCCGTCCACTACAGCGCGGCACACCGCTCGTGGCTGGTGACGCGCTACGACGACGTCGCCGCCGGGATGGGTGACCTGCGGCTCTCCTCCGATCGCGTCAAGCCGCTGCTGGCCGCGATGTCGGACGAGAAGCGCGCGAAGTCCGGCGGGGCCCTCGGCCAGATCGCCGAGTGGATGGTGGTGTCGGACCCGCCCGCCCACACCCGGCTGCGCAAGCTCGCGACGAACGCCTTCCATCCGCGCAAGGTGGTCGCGATGGAGGACCGCATCCGGGAGATCGTCGACGATGCGCTCGGCCGGTTCATCGCCTCCGGCGACACGGACATCGTCGCCGGGTTCGCGTTCCCGCTGCCGGCCACCATCATCTCGGAGCTGATCGGCGCGCCCTACGAGGACGCCGATCGCTTCTCCGCCTGGTCCGACGACCTGGCCCTCGTGGCGTTCGGCGCCGGCGGAGCCAGGCGAGACGATCGCCACGCCCGGGCGCAGCAGTCGATCGCGGAGATGTTCGAGTACTTCCAGGACCTGCTGGAGGTCCGCCGCGCCGACCCGGGGACGGACATGATCTCCGACCTGCTCGCGGGCGTCGACGGCCTCGAGCCGCTCTCCGACGACGAGATCACCTCGATGTGCGCGCTGATGCTCTTCGCCGGCCACGAGACGACGCAGACGACGATCACGTCCGCGGTCAAGCTCCTGCTCGAGCACCCCGACCAGCGGGCGCTCCTGGAGGCCGACCCGAAGATGGGGGGCAAGGTCGTCGAGGAGGTCCTGCGGGTCGAGGGCGCCATCAAGGTGCTGCACCGCTGGGTGATCGAGGACGTCGAGATCGGCGGCCGGTCGATCCCCGAGGGCGACCGGGTGCTGCTGGTCCCGGCGGCGGCCAACCGGGACCCGCGCAAGTTCGACCGCCCGGACGAGTTCGACGTCACCCGCCAGCCCAACCCCCACCTCGCGTTCGGCAAGGGCATCCACACCTGCATCGGGGCGATGCTCGCCCGGATCGAGATGCGCGTCGCGGTCGCCCGGATGGTCGAGCGCCTCCCGGGCCTGCGCTTCGCCGTCGACGCGCCCGAGCTCGAGTGGATGCCGAGCCTCGCCTCGCGCGGCCTGGTTGCGATGCATGTCGAGCACGATGCGCGCTGACGTCGTCGTCATCGGCGCCGGCGCGGCCGGCCTGACCGTCGCCGCGCTCCTAGCCAAGGAGGGCAAGAGGGTCGTCCTGTGCGAGGCCGGCCCCTACCTCGGCGGCCGCGGCATGGCCGTGCCCGAGGAGGGCTTCCGCCTCAACCTCGGCGGTCACCTGCTCGAGGACACGGGCTCGGGCATCACGAAGGTCTTCGAGCACGTCGGCAAGCGCCTCGGCCACGGGGCGCAGTCGACCGACATGATCGTCTGGGACGACGCGTCGCGCGCCTGGGGCAACATCAAGGATCGCTACCGCGGCGCGGGCAAGGACGAGCTCAAGAAGGTCATCAAGGCGCTGCTGGCCACGAGCTACGAGGAGCTCGACCGCCTCGACGACGTCCCGATGCGGTCGTGGATGAAGCAGCACACCTCCGACCAGGGCGTGATCGACCTGTGGGAGTTCCTGGCGGTCCTCGAGTGCATGACCGACGACTGGTACGACCACTCGGCGTCGGAGAACCTGATGCGTGCGCAAGATGCACTACGAGGAGGCGCGGGACCGGCGGCTACTCCTTCTGGCCCGAGCAGGGCTGGGACGGCATGTTCCAGGACCTCCATGACGCCGTGATCGAGCACGGCGGCGAGGTCCGCATGAACACGCCGGTGGACTCGGTGCTGATCGAGGACGAGGAGGTCAAGGGCGTCGTCCTCGGCCGCGACAAGGTGATGCCGAACGAGTTCCTCGAGGGCGAGGTGCTCGAGACCGACTGCGTCGTCAGCTCGCTGCCGGTGTGGAACGTGCTGCGCGTCGTCCCCGAGTCGGCGCTGCCGGACTGGTACACGGCGCAGATCCGCTTCCTCGCCCAGCCGCACCTGCGGATCTCCTGGCTCGGGCTCTACATGGCCACCGAGGACCAGTCGTTCGTGGCCTCCGAGCGTGAGCTCGCGACCTGGCTGCACACGCCGCGCGCCCGCGTCTCGGGCTTCATGTTCAACCAGTCCGCGATGGACCCCACGAGCGCCCCCGAGGGCGTGAACCTGTTCGTCGCCGGCGGTGTCTTCCCCGGCTCCAAGGCCCGCGACGTCGGCTACCTCACGCGCCAGTTCGAGGCGTTCGAGGCGGACCTCAAGGAGATGCACCCCGCGCTCGCCAAGACGTACTGGCGCCGGCGCCACCTCGTGCACGACCCGTCCTTCGGCGTGATCCAGAAGCCGGGCCTCGTCGGGCAGTTCCGCCCCCACTGGCGGGCGCCGAACGTCGACGGCCTGTACTTCGCGTCCGAGACGTTCCGCTCACGCGGCATCGGGGTGGACCGCGCCGCGCGCGCGGGGCTCACCGTCGTGGAGGACATCCTCGGGCGCAAGCTGCCCGGCTTCGGCTGGCGGTACTGACGTGGGACGGCTGGACGGGAAGGTCGCCGTCATCACCGGCGCGGTGTCGGGCCTCGGCCTGGCGACGGCCCAGCGCTTCTGCGCCGAGGGCGCGCGGGTCGTGGTGGTCGACGTCGACCCCGACGAGGCGCGCGGCGTCGCCGCCACGCTGCCGGGCGAGGCGCTGGGGGTCGGCGCGGACGTCGGCGACCGCGCGGCGACCGAGGCGATGGCCGCCGCGGCGATCGAGGCCTTCGGCGGCGTCGACGTGGTGTTCGCCAACGCGGGCATCCCGGGGGAGGGGCACGTCCACGACATGGATCCGTCGGTGTGGGACCGCGTCATCCGGGTCAACCTCACCGGCGTCTTCCTCACCGTGCGCAGCGTGCTCGCGTCGATGATGGAGCGCGGCGGCGGCTCGGTCATCATGACCGCGAGCACCGGCGGGATCAGCGGCGTCCCGGGCCTCGCGCCGTACGCCGCGGCGAAGGCGGGCGTCGTCGGCCTCGCCCGCCAGATGGCCGTCGACTACGCGCCGTGCCAGATCCGCGCGAACGCGATCTGCCCCGGCACGATCGTCACGCCGCTCGTGCGTGCCGCCTATGCGCAGCGCCCCGGCGACGTCGACGCGCGGATCGCCTCGCGCGCGGCGGACGTCCCGCTCGGCCGGATGGGCGACCCGGCCGACGTCGCCAACCTGGCCCTCTTCCTCGCCTCCGACGAGTCCCGCTGGGTCACCGGCGGCGTCCATGTCGTCGACGGCGGCGTCACGTCGGCGATGGTCCCGCGCGCAGCCGACGGGGTGCACCCCTGAAGGCCGACGTCGTGATCGTCGGGGCCGGCACCGCCGGCCTCGTCTGCGGGGCCATCCTCGCCGAGCGCGGCAAGCGGGTCGCGATCCTCGAGAAGCACCCCTACCTCGGGGGCCGGGCGATGGAGAAGCGTCACCGGGGCCACCAGATCGGGCTGTCCTCGCACCTGGTCGAGGACCCGGGGGACTCGCTCACGCGCGCGTGCGAGCTCGTCGGCGTCGACTGCACGCACTCCGCGCGGTCGGACTCGATGCCCTTCTGGGACGACGCCAACGACACGTGGATCCCGATCCAGGATCGCTACTCCGGGTCCGCCAAGCAGGGCCTCAAGCGGTGCATCGAGGCGGTCAAGGAGCTCTCCTTCGACGAGATCGACGCCCTCGACCACCTGTCGCTGCGCGAGTGGATGAGCCGCTACACGTCCGACGAGGGCGTCTTCGAGGTGTGGGAGGCGATCTCGGTGCTCGAGCAGATCACGCTCGAGCCGCACGAGCACTCCGCGTCGGAGAACCTGTTCATCCGCAAGCTGCACTACGAGCGCAAGCGCACCGCCGGCTACTCGTTCTGGCCGATGGGCGGCTGGGAGGCGCTGTGGATGCGGCTCGCAGACGCGATCCGCGCCCGGGGCGGCATCGTCGCCACGAACGCCACGGTCGACGAGGTCGTCGTCCGCGACGGCGCCGTCAAGGGCGTGCGCCTGCAGGACGGCGAGGAGATCGAGGCCGACGAGGTCGTCGTCAACGCGCCGGTGTGGGACCTGAACGAGCTGTTCGCCGACGGCACACTGCCGTGGGACTTCACCCACCGCGTCAAGGGCCTGGCCGCCAACCAGAACCGGGCCTGCTGGTTCGGCTACTGGATCGCGGCCGAGGAGCCGGTGATCGCGGCCTCGACGCTCGAGATGGCGTCCTTCTTCACGACGCCGCGCGCGGGCCTGCCGGGCTACACGCTGTGCTTCACGGGCTACGACGAGTCGGTCTCCCCGAAGGGCGAGTACCTCACCTGCGTCGGCGCGGCGTTCGACGCGACCAGGCACTACGGCGACCGCGACTACTACGCGCGCAAGTTCAGCGAGCTGTGGGAGGACATCGAGGACATGATGCCCGCGGCCAAGGGCGCGCTGTGGAAGAAGCCGCACGTCGTCAACACCTACGGGGTCATCTGCAAGCCGGGCCAGGTCGGCGCGGCGCGGCCGGACACGGTCGTGCGCGGCGTGGAGGGCCTCTACCTCACGGGTGACACGATCCGCGCTCGTGGCATCGGCGTCGACAAGGCGGCGCGCGCCGGCATCACGACGGCCGAGACCGTGCTCGGGGCCCGCCACCCCTTCTTCGCCGACACGATCAGGTACTGACGCTGCGGGCGCCGTCGAAGACGTCGGCACCCGACAGGCAGCCCCCCGCGTCGAAGCGGAGGAAGGCGATCACGTCGCCGACGAGCACGTCGGCGCCGAGGGCCGTGGCGACGGCCTCGACCTCCGGGTCGACGTCGGTGAGGTCAGGCACGCTGGTAGATCTCGACGTGGTAGCCGTCCGGGTCGATCATGTACGCGACCTTCGTCCCCGCGTGCGGCCCGCCGTCCATCTCGACGATCGCGCCGGAGCGCGAGCTGAAGCCCATCCCGGTGAGCTTGGCGTGGAGGCCGTCCGCGTCGTCGGTGTAGAGGCAGAAGTGGCCGGCGCCCGGGTCCGGCGGCCGGGCGGAGGCGTTGTGGCGCTCGATCTCGGTGAACTCGAACAGCTCCACGACGACGTCCGATCCGGGGACGCGCAGGAAGGCCACCTCGACGGGGCCGACCGGGAGGTTCCACACGCGCTGCGCGGACGGCCCGCCGGTCATGTACTGCTTGGTCACCTCCAGGCCGAGGCCGTCGCGGTAGAAGCGCAGGGACGCCTCCATGTCGGAGACGGTCACGCCGGCGTGGAAGAAGCCCGTGATCATGCGGCGCGGTAGGTGTGGGGGTCACCGTCGACGCGGACGACCTCGCCGCGTTCGCGCAGGTGCTTGAGCGCGCACAGCAGCTCGGTCATGTGGCCGATCGCCTCGATGCCGTCCGGGGTCGGGCCGTGCAGGCGCTCGACGAGCGCGTAGGCGGTGCCGGGTCCCCCGGCCGCGAGCTCGGTTCGGAGCGCGGCGAGCATCTGCGCGAAGCCGTCCCGGTAGGTCGCCAGCACGGCCGGCAGGTCGGTCAGGGGGCGGCCGTGGCCGGGGAGCGAGGTGGCGGGTGCCAGCGCCTCGATCCGGTCCAGCGTCTGCAGCCACTCGGTGATCGGATCGGCGCTGTGGCCGTAGTCCATCCAGTCGGCGAAGACGACGCACAGGCTGTCGCCCACGAGCGCGACGCCGTGCTCGGGCTGCAGGAGCAGCACCTGCGACGGCGCGTGGCCGGGGGCGGGGGCGACGGTCCAGTCACCCAGCGCGGACGGGAGGGTCGTGCCCTCCGTGAGCGGGTGGTCGGCGACGAGCGCGCCGGCGCCGCCCTGCAGCTCCTCCTGCACGCTCGCGAAGTCGTCGAGGCGCTCGGCCGGGACGCCCTCCTGACGGGCGCGGCGGGTGCGGCGCGCGTAGATCTCGTCGGGGTCGCGGATGGCGTCGTGGAAGTGGCCGTCGGCCGGGTGCATCCACAGCTGCGCGTCGGACGCGTCAAGCACCTCGCGGGCGACGCCCAGGTGGTCGGAGTGCGCGTGGGTGATGACGAGCGCGCGCACCTCGGCGAGCACGTGACCGGTGGCGGCGACGGCGTGCTCGAGCGCCGCGAGGTTGGTGGCGTCCCCGCCCGGGCCGGTGTCGACGAGCATCACGCCGTCGTCGCGGTCGACGAGATAGGCGTTGGCGTGGTCGATCCCCGGCCAGGAGGTCGGCAGCCGCAGGCGCCAGACGCCGGGGACGACCTCGCGCGCGCCGGCGGCCTCGGGGTCGACGGCCCAGGTGGCGGGGACGGGACCGGTCATGGCATCGACTCCGGGGCGAAGCGGTGCAGGCCCGCGGCGATCGTCGCGACCGGCGCGTCGAGCAGCTCGATCACGTTGCCGTCGGGGTCGCGCACGTAGATCACCCGCGCTTGGCCGAAGCGGTCGACGGCGTCCCACACGCGGCTGCCGCCCCCGGCCTCGACGCGCTCCAGCGCGGCGTCGGTGTCGGACACCGTCAGGGCGAGGTGCGGGAGCGTCCCGGCGCGCGGGGCGCGCGCCCAGTCCGGCACGACGTCGCCGGTGAACTCGAACAGCTCCACGGCGGCGACGCCGAAGCTCACCAGCGCGATCCGCAGCCGCACGCCGTCGAGGCCGATGGCCTGGTCGGCACCGCGGCCGGAGAGCGGGGTCGGGCGCACGAGCCAGTCGCCGCCGAGCGCCTCGACGTAGAAGGCCGCGGCGCGGTCGGCGTCCGCGACGTGGAGGCCGACGTGGTGGATGGCGGTCGGGTTCATACAAGCAAACGTTCGGTAGGTATGAGAGGCTACCGACATGGGCCGCCTCACGCCATGCCCCGCTGCGGCCGGCGCGGCCGGGGACGAGGATGCCATCACGGCGGCGGTCGCGCTTGACGTCGGCCGCAACGCGCCCGTGGTGCGCCCGCTGTCGGACGTGCGCGCCTACGAGCTCGCCCCCGGGCTGTGGAGCCTGCGGCTGCCGCTCGCCTACCGCGCGACGGCGTCGGTGAACTGCTTCCTGCTGGCCGAGGGGGACGGGAGCTTCACGCTCGTCGACTGCGGGTCCCACGTCGGACACGGTGGCGGCGCCCTGCTGGCCGCGCTCGACCTGGCCGGCGTCGAGCCGGCCGCGGTGACACGGCTGCTGCTGACGCACCTGCACACCGACCACGCGAGCCTGGCGCCATGGGTGCTCGAGACGTTCGACTGCGAGCTGATCCGGCTGCGCGGGCCCGACACCGCCTGGGACGCGCTCCGCGATCCGGTGCACCCGCTCGAGGCCCGCCGCGCTCGGGCGCGCGCCGCCGGCGTCGGCGCCCGCGACCTCGCGGTGCTGACCGAGCTCCTGCTGGTCGGTGACAGCCTCGACGGCCTGCGCGAGCCCGACCGGTGGCTCGAGCCGGGGGACGAGGTCCTGGGCGCCGGCGCGCGCTGGCAGGTGCTCGACGGCACGGGGCACTCGCCCAACCAGCTCCTGCTCCACGACACCGCGGGGAGCCGCATGATCGCTGCCGACGCCGCCTACCCCGGCATCCGCCCCTACCTGGAGTGGGGGCACTCGCCGGACCCGGTCGCCGAGTACCGCGCGACGCTCGACTGCATCGAGGCCGCCGCGCCCGCCGTGCTGCTCGCCAGCCACGGCCGGCCGGAGCACGACGTCCCCGCACGCCTCGCGTCGGCACGCGCGGCCCTCGGCCTCGCGGAGGCCCGCACGCTTGCGGCGCTCGGCGACGAGCCGTCGTCCCCCTACGCGGTCGCCTGCCGGCTCGCCGGCGTCAACGCCGACCCGGACTGGCGCCAGTCGACCCTCTCGGTCACCCACTGCGTGCTCGAGCACCACCGGCGGACGGGCCGCCTGCGCGAGCAACCGGCACCCGGCGGCGTGCGCCGGTTCACCCCGACGGAAGGCGGATGATGGACCTCGAGGAGCTGACGGCGCGCGTCGCGCGCCTGGAGGACGAGGCGGCGATCGTGCGGACGCTGCACCGCTACGGCCACGCCATCGACGCCGGCGACGAGGCGGCCTGGGTGGACGTCTTCACCGCCACGGGGGAGTTCCGGGTGCGCGGCCCGCGTCCCGGCGGGGACTACACGGTCCGTGGTCGCGAGGCGCTCGCGGCGTTCGCTGCTCGCCACAGCCGCCGGCCGGAGGCCTTCCACGAGCACGTCGTGGTGCAGCCGCTGATCACGCTCGACGGCGACCGGGCGAGCTGCCGGTCGCGCTTCCTCGTCGTCGTGATGGACGGGGAGCGCCCGGTGGTGCGCGCGTTCGGCACCTACGTGGATGCGCTCGAGCGTTCCCACGACGGCGTCTGGCGCTTCGCGGTGCGCGAACCCCAGATCGATGCCTACGCGCCCGGACTGCCCCCGCTGGCGTTCGCCCGTCCCTGACCGCGCGGGCGGACGTCGACCTGGCGGCCCACGAGCCTGCGCGCGTCGGGGTGGCGCTCCGCCAGCGCCAGGGCGGCTGCGACGTCGGGGCAGCCGAGGACGTCCACGCGGGTGAAGGGCGCGGGCCGGTCCGGCAAGGCGTCGAGGCGCTCGTGCCGGCCGTCGTGGGTCACCGTGGCCGGCGGGCCGGTCCAGGCGAGCAGCAGCTCGACGGGGGCCGGTCGCTCGTCGAGGACGGTGCGCGCGTAGACGCCGTAGGTCGCGCGGGGCTTGTCGATGAACACGTCCTCGTCGGCGCGCACGGCCTCCCGGTAGGTGTCGGAGGCAAAGCCGGCGTCCATGGCGGCGACGTCGTCGAAGTCCAGCTCCGAGAGGGCGTCGTGCCCGAGCTCGGCGAGCACCGCGTCCGGCCCGTGCAGTGCGGCGTGGTGCTGCACGTAGGCGCGCAGGCCGGGGATCCGGCCGGCGACATCGGCGTGCGAGGAGCGCCAGTGGGCCTGGAAGGCGGCGGCGTCGAGCGTCGCAGCGCGCGGTGCCATGCCCAGTCGGGTGATCATCGTGGCGTCGCCTCCGCGTCGTAGATCCCGGGGCGGTCGAGGCCCTCGGCCTGCAGCTTGTACTTCTCGATCCGCTCGCTCGGGGTCTTGGGGAACCCTCCGCGCAGCTCGATGAACCGGGGGACCATGTAGCGCGGGGCCTCCGCCCGCAGCCACGCGTGCAGGTCGGCCGGGGCGAGCGCCGCGGTCACGCGGACGTCGAGCTTGATGTCCTCCTCGCCCAGCGGGGAGGGCACGCCGAACGCCGCGGCCTCGAGCACCGCCGGGTGGCGCAGCGCGAGGTACTCGACCTCGGGGGCGGACACCATCTCCCCGCGCACCCGCAGGCGTTCCTGCTTGCGGCCGCGGTAGTGCAGCCGCCCCGCCTCGTCGTAGGTGCCGAGGTCGCCCGTGTGGAACATCCCACCCCGCAGCGCCGCAGCGGTCTCCTCCGGGCTGCGGTGGTAGTGCGAGAGCATGGCGTTGGCGATCCGGGGGCGGAAGACGATCTCGCCGACGACGCCTGGGGCGACAAGCGCGTCGTGCTCGTCGACGACGCCGTAGTCCACCCAGCTGGGTGGAACGCCGAGGGTGTCGAGCGGCAGTGGTTCCGCGGGTGCCGACACCATCGGCATCGGGTAGATCTCCGTGCTGCCGTAGCCGTGGGTGAGCAGCTCGACGCCGAAGCGCTGCTCGAGCTGCGCCTTGTTGGCCGGCGGGGGCGGGCAGAAGATCGCGCGCACCCGATGCTCCGGCACCGGGTCGGGGGTGCGCTTGTCGATCATCGCCATCATCGGCCCCAGCACGATCGCCCAGGTCGCGCCGTCCGCCGCCGCGCGCGACCAGAAGCCGGACGCCGAGAAGCGCGACTGCAGGTGCGCGAGGCAGCCGGCATGGAGGGCGGAGTGGGCCACGATGTGCAGCGCGGCGACGTGGAAGAGCGGCATCGGCGTCGTGAGCACGTCATCGGGCGTGCGGGCCTGGCTGTCGGTGCATCCGGCGGCGGCGAGGAAGAGGTGGTGGTGGGAGCAGACCGCGCCCTTCTGGCGCTTGGTGGTCCCCGAGGTGTACTGGATGATCGCGGGCGCGTCGTGGGCCGGGAACGGCCAGACGTGAGCGGGGGAGACGCCGTCCAGCCAGGCCTCCCAGCCCGCGACGGGGGCGCCGTGGATCGCGGCGGGCAGCGGCTGGTCGCCGTCGCCGACGACGACCACTCGTCGGACCGCGCCGAGGTCGTCGAGCGCGGCGAGGCGCTCGAGCAGGTCGCGGCGGACGATCAGCGCCTCCGCTTCCGCGTGCTCGATCACCGCCGCCAGTGACGCCCCGCGCGACTCGGCGTTGAGGGCGACGGTGACGCCCCCGCGGACCTGCGGGCCATGGAAGGCGGGCATGAACGCCGCCTGGTTGGTCAGCAGCAGCCCGACGTGGGCGCCGCAATCGAAGCCGTCGCGGTCCAGCGCGCTGCCGACGCGGCAGGCTCCCCGCCACGCGGCGCCGAACGTCAGCGTGTCCGTCCCGTCGAACGCGAGCCACGGCCGGTCGGGTGAGGCGGCGGCGCGGTCGGCCAGGACGCGCAGGAGCGTCCGCTCCGCCTCCGGGTAGCGGGTCGCGTACGGCCCGAGGCCGGTGCCGCGGCCCCGCAGCAGCTGCGGGACGCTCACGCCGGGATCCCGGTCTCGAGCTCCGCGAGCAGCGCGTCGCGCAGGCGGAACTTCTGCACCTTCGTCGCGCTCATCGGCCACTCCGTGACGAGGCGGACGTGGCGCGGCACCTTGTAGGAGGCGATCCGGTCGCGGGCGAAGGCGACGATCGCATCGAGGTCCAGCGGGGGGCTGCCGGGGTGCAGCTCGAGGAACGCCGCGCACACCTCGCCGAGCCGCTCGTCCGGGACACCGACCACGACGGCCTGGCGGACGGCGGGATGGGACACGAGGAAGGACTCGACCTCGAGGGCGGCGACGTTCTCCCCGCCGACCTTGAGCATGTCCTTCAGGCGCCCGTGGTAGCGGATCCGGCCGGCGTCGTCGTAGGAGCCGATGTCGCCGGTGTGGAACCAGCCGTCGCGGTCGATCGCCTCCCCGGTGTGCTCGAGAAGGCCGTGGTAGTGCTCGAGCCGGCCGAAGCCGCGGCCGACGATCTCCCCGCGACCGCCCACCGGCAGCTCCTTCCCCAGCGGGTCGACGACGCGGACCTCCATCCCGGGCCACGGCCGCCCGCACGTCAGGGCGCGCGCGTCGGGGTCGTCAGCCGGGTCCCCCGCGGCACAGACGCCGCCGAGCTCCGTGCAGCCGTAGGACTGGACCTGGCGCGCCTGCGGGAACGCCCGCTGGATCCGGCGCTGCCACTCCTCGGGCGCACCGTGGTTGATCACGCGCACGAACGAGAGGTCGGTGGTCGCGAACGCGGGCTGGTCGATCAACGGCCCCATCACCGCGGGGAACGGGCCGTAGAGGACGGACGTGCGCTCGGCGGCGATCTGCGCCAGCGCCCGGACGGGGTCGAACGCGACCGATGTGACGTACTTCGCTCCGGCCCACAGGCAGGTCATCAGCGGCAGGACCCCCGCCATGTGGAACAACGGCAGCGGGGCCCAGTAGGCATCGGCGCCGCTGATGCCCCAGCGGTCGGCGTTGGCGATCGCGGTCCGGGTGAGTGCCTCGTGCGTGAGGACGCAGCCCTTGGGGTTCGCCGTCGTGCCGGAGGTGTAGAGGAGCATCGCGGTGTCGCGCAGCCGGACCGACGGCGCGATCGCGTCGATGACGGCCGGCTCGACCGCGTCGGCCGCGGCGTCCCACTGCGCCGGTGACAGAAAGCCCGGCGGCGTCGCGCCCCCGGCGTCGAGCAGGACGCACGCGCGCAGCTGCGGCACCGCCGCGACGCGGAGCGCGTGCGGATCCTGGTCGTCGCCCAGGTCCGCGAAGGCGAGGGTGAGCACCCGCGGGTAGTCGACCCGGTCCGCCGTGAGACCGGAGGTGACGAGCACGGAGAGGCCGGCGTCGGCGACGACGTACGCGAGCTCCGTGGCCCGGTAGCGCGCGTTGATCGGGACGACGACGGCACCGAGCATCGTCGCGCCGAGGAGCACGTCGACGAACGCCGGGCAGTTCGGCATCAGGATCCCCACTCGGTCGCCGCGACGGGCGCCCAGGCCGTGCAGGGCGCGCGCGGCGCGCTGTGCTCGGGCCGCCACCTCGGACGCGGTGAGGCGGACGTCGTCGGCGGCGACGGCGATCGCACGGGGGTCACGGGCTGCCGCGACGAGCGGCAGGTCGCCGAAGACCGTGGCCGTCACCGGGGCGCGGGTCATCGCGTGAAACCTACCGCTCGTTTGGTTGGATTGCCAGTGGGTGTAGTCTCCTTGTGGCAATCGACACGAGGAGAGACGGACAGGTGAGAGTCGCCGATGGCATGAACGACGTCGTGTTGACCGTGGGGCCGGCGCACACGCTGCGCGAGGTCGCCCGGCAGATGACCGAGCGCAAGGTGGGGGCCGCCGTGGTGCTCGACTCCGAGCTGCCCCAGCCGGGGATCGTGACGGAGCGCGACGTGCTGCGGGCGGTCGCCGCCGACCTCGACATGGACACCGAGCGGGTCGCCGACCACGCGACGATGGAGCTCATGTCGGCGGCGCCGGACTGGTCACTCGAGCGGGCCGCCGAGCTGATGGTGCGCGGCAACTTCCGCCACGTCGTCGTGGTGGAGGGCGCCGAGGTCGCCGGGGTCCTGTCGATGCGCGACATCGTCCGGTGCTGGACGACGGCCGGCGCGACGTCCGAGGTGGGCGCCTAGCCGCAGCGCCGACCCGGCGGCCGGCCGGTCAGTCCACGGCGAGCACGACGACCCGGTCCTCGGCCGCGGGATGGAGCACGGTCGCCTTGGGCGGGTTGACCCGTACGCCGTAGTCGGCCGCCGGGTCGCGCGCCGCGCTCGCGTCGCGGTAGCCGATCGCGGTCTCGCCGCGCTGCCGGGCGGCCGCGACGACGGTGGCGTAGGTGACGGCGCCGTCGAGGGTCACGTAGTCGCCGGCGGGGCGCAGGTAGATCTCCGAGCCGTCGGCGTCGAGCAGGTCGCGGAACACGGCGTCCAGGCGGGCGTCCTCTGAGACCTGGGCGAGGATCAGGCTCAGGATCTCGTCCGACACGATCACGTCGTCGACCTCGGCGATCTGCGCCAGCACGCGGTTGCGGTCGTCGAGCATCTCGCTGACGATCGCGGGCTTGCGGCCCGCCGGATCGGCCCCGGCGATCTCGCGCAGGTGCAGCAGCGTCACGAGCGTGCGCGCGTCGGCGCCCTGCACGTCGAGGTCGTCGGAGTAGCAGAGGACGATCACCTGGTCGTGGGCGGCGACGTCGAGGGCGTCCAGCGTGGCGCGGTCGGTCGTCCGACCCGTGCGCACGTCGGCCTCGAGGTTGACGAGCGGCGGCACGAGCGGGTCGCCGAACTCGCTCACGACCGACAGCGTGGAGCCGGGGGAGGCGTACGCGTCGAGCTCACGCACCACGCTCGGGGCGCGCTCGTTCCAGCCGAGGACGAGGATCCGCGACGGCGGCTCGGGCTGCCGCGGCGCCGCGACCACCGCCGTCTCGTCCACGCGGCCGGTGGCGGCGCCCGCCGTCGCGAGCACCGAGTCGTCCTCGGCGATCACGACGAGGAGGCGGCCGTCGATCGGCGTGTCCATCGGCGGGTTCAGGCGCACCCGCCCGTCCGCCTCGGCCACCCCGATCACCGAACAGGACTCGTAGGCCGTCAGCGCGTCGCCGTAGCTGCCGGCGGCGACCCGGGGGTCGGCGTGGAAGTAGATCTCGTCCCCGTCGAAGTCGAACAGCTCCGTGTAGACCATCGCCGCGCCGGACTGGCGCGACGTCTGCACGATCAGCCGCGCGACGGTCTCGCGCTTGTTGACGATCACGACCCCCTCGCCGGCGACCATGTGGGCGGCCTCCAGTGAGGCCGGGTCCTCGATCTCGACGACGACATGGAGCGGATGGGCGTCGGTCCGCGGGACGTGCGTGAGCGCGAGCAGCGTCTTGATCACCCCCATGTCGGCCTCCTCGCCCTCCGGCGCGAGGACGATGATCGAGCGGGCCGCCTCGTGGTTGCCGATGCGCAGGTCGGTGACGTCGATGGGGGAGCCGGTGCGGCAGATGACCCGCGTGCCGCGCAGGTCGCCGACCTTCTCGCGGACCTCCTCCTCCATCTCGACCTTGTCGCGCGGCGCGAGGATGACGACCGCGGGGTTGCGACGGCTCTCGTTGGCGATCGCGAGCTCGCGCAGGATCGTCACGACGGCGTCCGACCAGCCGAGGATCAGCGTGTGGCCGGTCTCCAGCACGCGCGAGCGGCCGCGGCGCAGCTCCATCAGCCGGGAGTCGATGGCGGTGGCGATCACGCCGATGAGGGCGGAGACGACGAACAGCCCCGCGATCGTGAGCGCGAGCATCGTCAGCAGGAAGCGCCACGAGCCGTCGTCGCCGGCGACCGTGCCCGGGTCCAGCGCGTGCATCAGGGAGGTGAACAGCTGGCGTCGCAGCCCGGGCCGGCCCGCGCCGTCGTCGGGGGCGATCCCCGTCGCGAGCACGACGAGGGTGAAGAAGACGATCAGGACGAACGTGAGGACCGCGAGCCAGCCGACGAGGGCCGAGGGGCCGCGGGCCATCGAGTTGTCGAAGCGGTAGCGCAGCCGCTCGCGCCGGGTGCTGTCGTGGCGGTCCATGGCGGCGGCAGCCTACGGCGCGGGCGCCGCGGCTGCCCCGCCCTCGGAAGCGGAACGGCGATGGAGTCGAACCATCCCACCGGTGGGTTGCACCGGCTCAGGCGTTTTGAAGACGCCCTGGGGCACCGGCCCCAGCCGCTCCGGCAGGAACGCTACGCGGTGCGGCCGGCCGTGTCGCGCGTTCTTCCGGCGCATCGGGGGTACCGAGGGTGCGGGAGCAGACGAGGGGAGACAGCATGCGCCGGACAGTCGTGGTCGTGGGGATGGTGGCCGTCGCCGCCGCAACGGGCGCCAGCCCGCCGGCGCAGGCGCGCGACCGGGCGGCGCCCGGCGCCCCGGGAACGCGCGGGACCTGGACCCCGGCGGACAAGCACGGCTTCGGCACGGCCGCGCAGACCGGCAGCCGCGTGTGGTTCACCATGCGGCAGGAGACCTTGACGGAGACGTACTGGCCGCGCATCGACACGCCCGCCGTGCGATCCCTGCAGTTCGCCGTCGTCGACCGCGGGCGCGCGACGTTCGAAGGGGCGCGGACGCGTGGACGGGTGACGCCGCTGGACGCCCGCTCGCTCTCCTACCGCCAGGTCGTGACCGCGCGCTCCGGCGCGTGGCGGCTGACGAAGGACGTCGTGACCGACCCCGACCGCGACGCCGTCGACGTGCGCGTGCACCTGCGGTCGCTGCGCGGGCACAAGCTCAAGCTCTTCGCCGTGCTGGACCCGGCGCTCTCGAACACGCCGGGGGACGACACCGGCGGCCGCGACCGCCGCGGGCTGCTCGCCTCCGACGCCAAGGGCGCCGTCGCCCTGCAGGCCGAGCACGGCCTCACCCCCCTGACGAGCGCCTACGCCGGCCGCCGGGGCGACCCGCGCCGCCAGCTGCGTCGCCGCGGCCACCTCGCGCGCGCCACCCGCGCGGCGCGCAAGCCGGGCAACGTCGTCCAGGGCGCCCGGGTGCGCCTGCGCGGCGGGCGCGCGACGCTCGTGCTCGGCTTCGGCCGCCGCCGGGCCCGGGCCTCCAGGATCGCCGCACGCGCGCTCGCCCGCGGCTTCGCCCAGGCGCGCGCCGCCTACGACGCCGGCTGGCACGCCCATCTGGACGCCTTGCCGCCCGCGCCGGCGTCCCTTCCCGCGGATCTCACCGGGACCTACGACCGCTCGCTGCTCGTCCTCGCCGCCGCCGAGGACAAGACGACCCGCGGCGCAGGTGTCGCGTCGCCGTCCATGCCGTGGGCGTGGGGCCGGCTGACGATCGACAAGGGCCCGTCGGGCCCGTACCACCTCGTCTGGGCGCGCGACCTCTACCAGGTCGGCACGGGCCTGCTCGCGGCGGGCGACCGGCCGGGGGCCGAGCGCGCGCTGGACTTCCTCCTCGACGTGCAGCAGAAGGCCGACGGCTCGTTCCCGCAGAACTCGCGCACGGACGGCAAGCCGTTCTGGACGAGCCTGCAGCTGGACGAGGTCGGCCTGCCGATCGTGCTCGCCTGGCAGCTCGGCCGCCGCGACGCCGCGACGTACGCCAAGGTCAAGGCCGCGGCGAACTTCATCGTCAAGAAGGGCCCGCAGAGCGAGCAGGAGCGGTGGGAGAACCAGTCGGGCTACTCCCCGGCCTCGATCGGCGCGGAGATCGCCGGGCTCGTGTGCGCGGCAGACATCGCCCGCGCCAACGGGGACGCGGCCCAGGCCGCGGCGTGGGAGGCCAAGGCCGACGACTGGCAGCGCCGCGTGCAGGCCTGGACCGCGACGACCACCGGCCCCTACGGCCCCGGGCCGTACTACCTGCGTGTGACGAAGGACGGCAAGCCGAACAAGGGCACGCGCTACGCGATCGGCGACGGCGGGCCGGGCAAGGCCGACCAGCGCTCGGTCGTGGACCCGAGCGCGCTGGAGCTCGTGCGGCTCGGCGTCAAGCGCTGGGACGACCCGGCGATCCGCAACACGCTTGCGGTCATCGACGACGAGCTCGCCGTCAGGACCCCCAACGGGACCTTCTACCACCGCTTCTCCTTCGACGGCTACGGGGAGACGCGGACGGGCGCGCCGTGGGACCTCTCCGAGGACGGCTCGGGCCTGACGCTCGGCCGGGCGTGGCCGCTGCTGGCGGGCGAGCGCGGGGAGTACGAGCTGCTCGCGGGCCGGCCCGCCGACGCGCAGCTGCGCGCGATGGCCGCGACCGCCAACGACGGCGGGATGCTCCCCGAGCAGGTGTGGGACGGCCGTCGGCCCACCGGCACCCGCGGCACGGTGGCCGGCGAGGGCACGCGGGCGGCCACGCCGCTGACCTGGACGCACGCCCAGTTCCTGCGCCTCGCCTGGTCGATCGACGCGGGCCGGCCGGTCGAGCAGCCGGCGATCGTGGCGGCGCGCTACGCGGCGGGGCCGTAGCGGCCGGGGCTCAGGTGACGCCGTGCTCGAGCGCGCCCTTGATCGCGGCGTCGACCGCGTTCAGGCGCGCGAGCGCGAGCGCCTCGGGCGAGCCGAAGCGCCGCCCGGGGGCGGTGTCGGGCCCGTGGTGGGTCAGCACGCAGTGCTCGAGGGCGAGGCGGCGCGCCGTCGGGACGGCCGCCATCGCCCGCCGCTCCCCGAGCAGCTGCAGCCCGAGCGTCACGTGGCCGAGCAGGCGCCCCTCCTCGCTGAGGCCGATCTCGGCGCCGTAGGTGAACTCGCGCAGCTTCCCGAGGTCGTGGACGAGCGCGGCGGTGACGAGCAGGTCCGAATCCAGCCGAGCATGGAGGATGCAGGTCTCCAGCGCGAGCGTGGCGACGGCGACCGTGTGCTCGAGCAGTCCGCCCAGGTAGGCGTGGTGGCCCGCGCGGGTGCAGGGGGTGCGCCGCAGCCCTGCCCGGATCGCCTCGTCGCCGAGGACGTCGGCGAGCAGCGCGCGCAGCGGTGGGTCGTGGACCTCGCCGGCGAGGTGCTCGAGGAAGCCGTCGAGCTCGTCGAGGTCGCGGTAGGCGACGGGGAGGAACGACGCCGGGTCGGCGCCCGGGGCGGGATCGATCGCGGTGACGTCGAGCTGCAGCTCCTCGCGGAAGCGCTCCACCCGGCCGCGCACCCGCACGAGGTCGCCGCGCTCGAAGCGGCCGGCCAGCACGTCCGCGTCGCGGAACGCGCGCGCCGCGATCGTCCCCTCGCGGTCGCGCAGGTCCAGGGCGAGGTAGGGGGACCCGGAGCGGCCCATCAGCCGCTCCTTGCGCGTGCACGCCAGCACCATGTCGACCTCCTGGCCGGCACGCAGGGCGCGCACGCCGGAGGGTGCCGGTGCGCCGGGGGTCTCGAGGCCGGAGGAGTCCAAGGACCCATCATGTACCGTGGCTCGGATGCAGCCCCTGCGCTGGGAACGGCGTCCCGACGGCCTTCGCGGCCCGGCGCTCGTCGCAGCCTTCGAGGGGTGGAACGACGCCGGCGACGCGGCCTCCTCCGCCCTCGAGTTCATCGGTGAGAGCCTCGGCGCGCAGCGCTTCGCGACGCTCGACCCCGAGGACTTCTACGACTTCCAGGCCACCCGGCCCACCGTCTCGTTCGTGGACGGCATCTCGCGCGCGATCGACTGGCCCGACGTGGAGTTCTCCGCCGCGAGCGTCCCCGGCGCGCCGCGCGACCTCGTGCTCGTCGCCGGTCACGAGCCGTCATACCGCTGGCGCACGTTCTGTGACTCGATCCTCGACCTCGCCGAGGCGCTCGGGGTGCAATCCGTCGTCACGCTCGGCTCGCTGCTCGCCGACGTCCCGCACTCGCGGCCGACGTCGATCACCGGCCTGGCCTCCGACGAGGCGCTGATCGCCCGGGTCGGCCTCACGCAGTCCTCCTACACGGGCCCGACCGGCATCACCGGCGTCCTGCACGACGCCTGCCAGCGCCGCGGCATCCCGTCGGTCTCCCTCTGGGCCGCGGTGCCGCACTACATCAACGTCGCCCCCAACCCGAAGGGCGCGCTCGCGCTCGTGCGCAAGCTCGAGGGCGTCGTCGGCGTGGCCGTCGACGCGACGGAGCTCGAGTCCGCGGCCGACGACTACGAGCGCCAGGTCAACCGCGCCGTGGCGGAGGACTCCGACGTGCAGGCCTTCGTCGAGCGGCTCGAGAAGGCCGCCGCGGAGGAGGAGACGCCGGAGGACCCCGACGATCTGCCGTCGGGCGACATCATCGCGCGCGAGTTCCAGCGCTTCCTGCGCCAGCGCGGTGGTGGCCGAGGGCCGGGCGGCGGCTTCGGCGGGCTGGGCCCCGGCGGGCAGTGACGCTCAGCCGCGGGCTGCTGGCGCTGCTCGCCGTCTGCCTGATCGTCGACTCCTCGACCTACAGCGCCATCACGCCGCTGCTGCCCCACTTCGTCGAGGAGTACGGCTTCACGCGGGCGACGGCGGGTGTCCTGACCGCGGCCAACCCCATCGGCACCGTGCTGTTCTCCCTGCCGGCGGCGCTGCTGGTCTCGCGCGTCGGGGCCAAGCGGATGACGATCGTCTCCCTGGCGGTCCTCGGCGTCGCGTCGCTCGGCTTCGCGCTCGCGACGAGCGCGCCGCTGCTCGTGCTCGCGCGCCTCGGCCAGGGCATCGGCGCCTGCGGCCTGTGGTCCTCGGCGCTGGCCTGGACGTTCGCCACGGCTGACCCGGCGCGCCGCTCGGCCGCGCTCGGGACGGTGGTCGGCGCGGCGATCTTCGGCGCCGTCGGCGGGCCGGCGCTCGGCTCGCTCGCCGACGTCGTCGGCGTGCGGCCGGTGTTCAGCGTCTTCGTCGTGCTCCCGGCGGTCCTGATCGTGCTCGTCGCCCGCCGCCCGGCGCCGCCGGCGATGCGGGGCACGGTGCTCGCCGCGCTGCGTGTCGCCGTGCGCGACACCACGATGCGCCGCGGCGTGTGGCTGATGCTCGTCCCCGCCTGCGCGTTCGGCGGGCTCTACCTGCTCGTGCCGCTGCGCCTGGACGGCCTCGGGTTCGGGGCGGCCGCGATCGGGGCGCTGTTCCTCGTCGCCGCGGCGCTCGAGTCCACGATGTCCCCGGTCGTGGGTCGCATCGCCGACCGCCGCGGCCCCGTCCTGCCCGCCCGGGTCGGCCTCGCCCTCGGCGGCACGGGCCTCGTGGTGCTGGCCCTGCCGCTCGGGGCGGCCGGGGTCGCCGTCCTCGTGCTCGTGGTGATCGGGGTGCTGGGGATGCTCTGGACCCCCGCGATGACGCTGCTCGCTGCGGGCTCGGAGGACCGGGGCGTCGATCCGGCGTTCGGGTTCGGCCTCGCCAACCTCGCCTGGGGGGTGGGGACGACCATCGGCGGTGTCGGCGGCGGCGCGCTCGCAGAGGCCACGACGGACGCCGTCCCGTTCCTCGTCCTCGGCGTCGCGGCGCTGGCGACGGTCGGGGTGCTCGCCCGTCCGCCCCGGGTGCGGGCGCTCGCCGTCTAGCGCTCGGCCGCCGGGCAGGCGATCCGGTAGTCGCAGATCGAGCAGGCGGAGAAGCTCGGCGTCGGCTCGAAGCCCTGACCCTGGATCCCGGCCGCGACCGTCTGGACGGTGTCCTCGATCCACTCGCGGTCCTCGTCGCTGCGGTCGACGGCGACCTTCTGGTCGTCGAGCACGTAGTAGTAGGCCTGGTGGGCCGCCTCGAGCTTCCATGCCCGCTCGGAGGCGACGGCGTAGAGGGCGAGCTGGACGTCCTCGCGCAGGTCGGCCGCGCGCTTGGGGCGTCCGGTCTTGTAGTCGATCAGCTCGTAGGCGCCGTCGGCGAGCCGGTCCACGCGGTCCACGCGCCCGCGCAGCGTGTGCGGGCCGAGGGTGAAGGAGAACGACCGCTCGAACCAGACGGGCTCGGCCGCGTCGGCGTCGAAGCGCTCGTGGTAGCGCACGAGCGCCGCCTCGGCCTTCTCGCGCAGCTGCTTCTCCTGCTCGGAGCCGCCGAAGCCGCCGCGTCGCCAGCCCGCGTCGAGCAGGCCGAGCAGCTCGGGGAGCGAGTGCGACGCGGTCTCCCCGGCGTGGAAGCGCTCGAGCACCTGGTGGACGAGGATGCCGAAGCGCTGGTTGAGGGTCGGCTCCTGCGGGATCCGGAACACGCGCGCGAACTTGTACTTCAGCGGGCACGTCCGGTAGGTGTCGATGTCCGAGGCGCTGAGCAGCAGCCCGTCCCCGCGCCTGGGCAGGAAGGACTCAAGCGACGGCTCCGTGCGCTTGGCGACCGCCCGGGCGCGGGTGCGGGCGTCGCCCTCGGCGTCGAGCAGGTACTCGTCGAGCGCGGAGGTCTCGAAGATCTCGCGCTGCTCGGCGGTGACCGCCTGCAGCAGCCGGGCGTTGACCTCGGGGATCGCCTCCTGGACGGTCTGCCCGGCCTGGGTGCGCTCCATCAGCGCGGCGAGCTTGAGGACCTCGAGGTGGCGCACGACGGAGTGCGAGACGTCGAGATCGGTGTCGAAGCGCAGCTCGCCCAGGCGGCCGCCGACCTCGGCCACGGTCAGCAGCAGCTCGTCACGGAGGACGCGGAACGTCGCCTGGAGCGTCTCGGCGGGCCCGAAGAGCTCCTCCTCGCGCGGCTCCCACTCGCCGCCGACGGCCGCGCGCGCCTCCTCGGCGAAGGGGGACGGGTGCTGGGCGGCCCCGCGGTCGGTGCGCTGCGGGTGCGCGAGGACGAGCCGCTTGCGCGCGCGGGTCATCGCGACGTGGAGCAGCCGGCGCTGCTCGCCGATGTGGCCCGCCTTGGTGTCCGGCGGCAGCGTCTCCTTCAGCAGGGCGTCGGGGATCGGCTCGAGGCTGCGCCGGCGCGGGCCGGGCATCTTCGCGGCGAACAGGCCGAGCACGTAGACGTGATCGAACTCCACGCCCTTGGCCGCGTGCATCGCCATCACCTGCACGCCGCGCGGGCGGTCGGTGCCCTGCGCCTCCTCCTCGCGCAGCCCCGCCTCGGCGACGGCCGAGATGGAGTGCGCGAAGGCACGGGCGGTGGCCTGGGGGGAGCGGCGGGCGTAGTCGGCCGCGAGCTCGCCGAACTTCGCGAGGTTCACGAGCCGGTCGGCGACCTCGGCGGTGGCGGCGAACAGCAGCTGGCGGCGCAGGCCGAGGCGCTCGATCAGCCGGTGCACGTAGAGGTCGGGGCGGGTGGAGTCCAGCGCCTGCGCGGCCGAGCGGTACAGGCGCAGGAACTGCACGATCCGCTCGCGCGCCTCGGGCGGGACCTGCGGTGACTCGAGGGATGCGCTGAGCGCGCCGACCATGTCGACCTTGCGCCGGCGGGCGATCTGGGTGACGCGGGCGAGGTCGATGGCGCGCAGCTCGATCGGGGCGCGGGCGAGCGCGCGCACGACGGCGCCGGCGTCGCCCGGGTCCACGAGGATGCGCAGCCACGCGAGCAGGTCGCGCACCTCGGCGCGCTGGAAGAACGCCGCGGCGCCGATCAGCCGGTGGGGGACGGCGCGCTCCTCGAGCGCGACGGCGACGGCCTGCCCCTCGCCCTTGACCGAGCGCACGAGCACGCAGACGTCCTCGGGGGCGACCTCCTCGCGGGAGACGAGGCGCTCGACGTCGGCGGCGACGGCCTGCGCCTGGGCGCGCTCGGTGGCGCAGGCCCAGAAGGCGACCTGCGCGGGCGCGTCGGCCGGCTCGACGGGGGTGGCAAGGCGGTCGGTGAGCGGGGCGAGGACGGCCCGGGACGCGGTCACGATCGCCGGACCGGAGCGGAAGGACGTCTCGAGGCGGATGGTGGTGAGGTCCGCGGCCTCGGCCATCAGGTCGCGGATGTTCTTCGTCGCGGCGCCGCGGAAGCGGTCGATCGTCGCGTCGTCGTCGGCGGCCGCGCACAGGCCCCACGGCTCGCTGGACCCATCCCCGCCCGCCCGCAGCGCCTTCAGGAGCAGCCAGGCGGCGAACGACGCGTCCTGGAAGTCGTCGACGAGGACGTGGCGGAAGCGGTCGACGAGGCGCGCCCGCACGTGCGGCGCCTCGCGCAGGAGGCGGAAGGCGTGGAGGACCAGGTCGCCGGAGTCGAGCGTCCCCGTCTGCGCGAGGAGGCGATCGTGGGCGGCGTAGAGGGCGGCGAACTCGCGCTCCCGGGCGGCGCGGGCCCGCGCCGCGTCGTCGTCGGCGGGGAGCGTCCCGGCCCAGGCGGCGTAGTCGGCGGGGGTGACGAGCTCGGCCTTGAGGCGGTCGACGCGCCCGACGATCGTGCCGAGCAGGGCGCTCGGGTTGCCGCGCAGGTCGTGGTGGAGCAGCGGCAGGTCGTCGATGTGCTCGAGCAGCAGGGCGAGCCGATCGGCGCTCGAGACGGGGGTCGCGAACGGGTCGAGCCCGGCTTCGGTGGCCTCCTCGCGCAGGGTGCGCGTGCAGAACCCGGTCAGGGACGCCACGGTGGCCTCCTCGACGCGTCCGCCGCCGAGCCGCATGTCGATGCGGTCGCGGAGGGCGTCGGCCGCCGGGGCCGAATGCGCCAGCACCAGCAGCTCCTCCGGCGGGGTCCCGGTCTCGACGAGATGCGCGGCACGTTCGACCAGGACGTGGGTCTTCCCCGTCCCCGCGGCCCCGAGGACCAGCAGCGGCCCGCCCGTGTGCGTCACCGCCGCCTGCTGCGCCTGGCTCAGCGGCATGAGGCCATCGTACGTAGTCTCGGGTCATGCCCGACTCGCGCGACGCCGACTGGCTGGGGGCCTGCCGGCGGGCGGCCGCCGCCGTCGCCACCCTCCTGGACGACTCCGGTGCCAACGCCGGGCGCCTCGAGCTGACCGGCTCGACGGGGGAGGGCGGCGACCGCACGCTCGTCATCGACGCCGCGGCCGAGGATGCCGTGTTCGCCGAGCTCGAGGCCCTCCATGCCGCCGGCGCCCGCTTCAGCGCGCTCAGCGAGGAGCGCGGTGAGGTCGACCTCGGGGGCGGCGACCTGCGGGTCGTGATCGACCCGATCGACGGCTCCACGAACGCCAAGCGCGGCCTCGGCCACTACGCGCTCTCGATCGCCGTCGCCGACGGCCCGACGATGGGGGACGTCCTCTTCGCCTTCGTGCACGACTTCGGACCGGCGGAGGAGTGGACCGCCACACGCGGCGAGGGCGCCTTCCTGGACGGCCAGCGGCTGGACCCCGACGTGGAGGAGCGTCGCTCCGAGGACGGCCGGCTCGAGCTGCTCGGCCTGGAGAACACCGACCCGCGCAACGTGCTCGCAGCCGGCGAGACGCTCGTCGGCGCCGCCCACCGGCTGCGCGGCATCGGGGCGATGGCCATCTCCCTCTGCTGCGTCGCGGCGGGCCGGATGGACGGGATGGTCTCGCTCGGCAGCACCCGCGCCGTGGACGTCGCCGCCGGCCAGCTGATCGTGCGCGAGGGGGGCGGCCTCGTCGCCTTCACCGCCTACGAGGACCCGCTCGGCGCCCCGCTGGACCTCCCGGCGCACTCGCCGCTCGTCGCGGCGCGCTCGGCCTCGTCCCTCGACGCCCTCCGGGCCGTCGCCCCCGCCCCGTAGCGCTTCCGTCACGCACCTAAAGTCGCGTTCTGGTCGCCAGGGCGACACTTCCCCGCCTTTAGGTCCGTGACGGACCTCCGCGGCTGCGTGACGGACCTCCGCGGCTGCGTCACGGAACGCCGCGCCTAGCGTTGAACGCATGATCGACTGGCGTCTGGCCGAGCGGATCGCGGGTCTCGTGGCCCCCTCGTCGGACGCGCCGCGTGCACGGCTCGACGCGGTGGCCACGGAGGTCGCGGCCTTCGCGCCGCGTTCCGCGCTCCTCGTCGGGGAGTACACGGGCCTGGACGCGGGGCCGTCCCTCCCGGACCCCGAGACGATCGACCGCGCGGCCTGGACGCAGGCCAACCTGCGGTCGATGCAGACCGTGCTGGACCCGGTGGTCGCGCGCACCGGCGGGGAGCTCGGCAAGCTCGGGGCGCCGATGCGGCTCGTCGCCGGCGGCGTGCTCGCGGCCGAGGTCGGAGCGCTCAGCGGCTTCCTCGCGGGCAAGGTGCTCGGCCAGTACGAGTTCCCCATCCTCGACCCCGCCGCGCCCGCCCGGCTGCTGTTCGTCGCCCCGAACCTGCTGCGCGCGATCGCCGCCCTCGGCGCGGACGAGACCGCGCTCCTGCGCTGGGTGGCGTTGCACGAGACGACGCACGCGCTGCAGTTCGGCGGCGTCCCGTGGCTGCGCGGACACATGGCCGAGAAGGTCACCGAGCTGCTCTCGATGGCCGAGATCAAGGTCGAAGGCGGCAGCCGCCTGCCGAAGCTCAGCGGCGCGGGCGACGTCAAGGCGCTCGTGGAGGCGGCCCGTCGCGACGGCATCGTCACGCTGTTCGCGGGTCCGGAGCGCAAGGCCGCGCTGGACCAGCTCCAGGCCACGATGGCCCTGATCGAGGGCCACGCCGAGCACGTCATGGACGCGGTCGGCGAACGGGAGCTCGACGACCTCGCCGGGCTGCGCAGGGGGCTGCAGGCCCGCCGCCAGGACCGGCCCCCGCTGCTGCGGCTGCTCGAACGCCTGATCGGGTTCGACCTCAAGCTGCGCCAGTACGAGCAGGGGAAGGCGTTCTGCGACGCCGTCGTGGCCCGTGCGGGCGTCGAGGGCCTCAACGTCGCGTTCAGCGAGCCGGCGGCGCTGCCGACCCTCGCGGAGCTCGACGCGCCCGTGGCCTGGTTGTCGCGCACGTGAGCTAGCTCACACCGCCGTGTCCCGCTCCTGGGGAACATGGCTCTACAGCGTCGATTGCGGGGCGAGCACACGAACCGACGTTCGCATCGCGTAACCGCGGAGCGGGCCCGGTTTACAAACAGGTGTTCGCCGGGTACCACTCACCCAAGCGAGTTACTTCTAACATCGATACTGAGAGGGTTGAGCATCACACCCATGGCCGAGACCACCAACACCACCGCCACTTCCAAGCCCGCCGCCCGCAACGCGAGCGGCTCCACCACGGGCACCAAGACGACGACCGCCAAGAAGGCGCCGGCACGCAAGACCGCCGCTCGTCGCAAGCCGGCCGCGCGCAAGACCGCCGCGTCCCGCCCGACGGCCACGACGCGCCGCGCCTCCGCCCCCAAGGCCAACGCGCAGAACAAGCGCTCCGCCGCCAAGGGCCAGCGCACCCGCGCGCAGCGTGAGACGGCCGAGGCCGCCGCTGCCGCGCAGACCGCCGCAAAGGGCACGGCCACGGAGGCCCGCGCCTACGCCGAGCGCGTCGCCCTGACCTACGTCGGTGGCGTCCTCACCGCGCGTGACAACGTCGTCGCCGCCCGCGACCAGGTCGTCGCCTTCGCCGACGAGCTCGTCAAGCGCTACGGCTCCGTCGAGGCCGTGCAGAAGGAGCTCGACAAGGCGGCCAAGTCCATCAACCAGGACCTCAACCGCTTCGAGCGCCGCGGCGTCACCGCCCGCAACCGCTTCGAGCGCAACACGAAGAAGACCCGCACCCGCGCCGAGCGCGAGCTGCGCACCCGCCGCCGCGACATCGAGAAGACCGTCGCCGAGGTCCGCAAGGACGTCGAGAAGCGCGCGAGCGTCGTGACCGTCACCGTCGGCTCGCAGATCAAGGAGACCGGCGACCGCGTCAAGTCGCTGGTCTAGCCACACGCTTCCCCCGCCGGGCGCTCTCTGGAGAGGGTGCCGGCCCGGGTCGGGGAAGGTCTGCCCACCTCATACCTCGTGGGCAGATGCAGCACCCTCTCCTCCCTCAACCGTCGAGCTCGCCCTTTGGGCGGGCTCGTCGGCCTTAACATGCGCCGGGTGACGCCTGACTTCTCCACCTTCGACTCCAGCGGGTTGCGCACCCTCTCGGTGCACGAGGGCTACGGCACCTGGGCGGGCTCCTACGAGGACACGGTCGACGACCGGCTCGACCTCGACCTGCTCGCCGGCCTCGACGGCGTGCGCTGGGGCGAGGCCGCGCGCGTCGCCGACCTGGCCTGCGGCACCGGCCGCACCGCCTCATGGCTGCGGACGCACGGCGCCGGCGCCGACCACATCCACGGCGTCGACACGACGCCGGAGATGCTCGCCCGCGCCCGTGACCGCGGCGAGCACGACCGCCTCGTCGAGGCCGACGTGGGGGAGACCGGGCTGCCCGACGGCGCCTACGACCTCGTCGTCGCGTCGCTCGTCGACCACCACCTGGCCTCGCTGCGTCCGCTCTACCGCGAGGCCCGGCGGCTGACGGCCGACGGCGCGCCGTTCGTCCTCGCGGGCATCCACCCGTTCGTGCTGATGGTGACCGGCACCCCGACGCGGCTGACCGTCGCGGGCGGGGAGGAGGTCGCGATCGAGACGCACGTGCACCTGCTCTCCGCGCACCTGGAGGCCGCGCGGGCGGCGGGCTTCGTCCCGGGGGACCTGCGCGAGGCCGTCGTCGACGACACGTGGGTGGCCAGCCACGAGCGCTGGACGCGCTGGCGCGGCTATCCCGTGTCGTTCGCCACCGTCTGGCGCTAGGCCCGCGCCGTGCTCCTGCGCCGCGACGCCCTCGACGCGATCCTGCGCGGCGAGGTGGACCTCGCGTTCCGCCGCTGGGAACGCCCGCGCGTGGTCGCCGGGACGCGCATGCGCACCCCGGTCGGCCTCATCGAGGTGCTGGCCGTCGAGCCGATCGCCGCGCGCGACATCGACGCGGCCCAGGCCCGCCGGGCGGGGTTCGGCTCCCGGGCCGCGCTGTTGCGCATGCTCCAGGGCCGGACGGGGCGCATCCACCGGGTGACGCTGCGAGCGGCCGGCCCGGACCCGCGGCAGGCGCTGCGCGCGGACGCGGAGCTGTCCCCCGCCACCGTGGCGGCGCTCGTCGCCAGGCTCGACCGCTACGACGCGGCGTCCGCCTTCGGACCGTGGACCGCCGCGACGCTGGCCGCGATCGAGGCCGAACCGGGCCGGCGCGCACCGGAGCTCGCCGCGGCGCAGGGCCGCGAGACGGCACCGTTCAAGCGCGACGTGCGCAAGCTCAAGGAGCTCGGGCTCACCGAGTCGCTCGAGGTCGGCTACCGCCTGTCCCCGCGGGGCGCGGCGTTCCTGGCTGCCGTCCGCGGCTAGGCGAAGGGGTCAGACCAGCCGGCGAGGCCGCTCTGGTCCGGCGCGCGGCCGACGGCCTCCAGGCGCGCCGCGCGCACCCAGGCGGAGGGCCGCGTGTCCACGGGCGCCGGCGGCGGGGCGGTGTCGCGCATGAAGCGCTCGACCGCGGCGATCACCGCGGCGGCCTCCTCGGGAGAGGCGCTCGAGCCGCGCAGGGTCAGCTGGGGACGCCGGTTCACGCGCCCCATCATCCCAGACCCGCGACGACGCCGTACCCTGCAACACATGCCCAAGCCCGCAGAGAACCTGATCCGCGAGGCGCTCAAGGCGGTCGTCGACCCCGAGCTGCACAAGGACATCGTCGAGCTGGACATGGTCCGCTCCATCGACATCCACGACAACGGCGTCGTCGACGTCATGGTGTCGCTGACCACCGCCGGCTGCCCGATCCGCTCGCACTTCACCGACGGCGTCAAGCAGGTCGTCGCGGCCGTCGAGGGCGTCACCGGCGTCAACGTCGCCTTCGACGTGCTCGACGCCGGCCAGAAGGCCGCACTGCAGAAGAAGCTCGGCCGCCCGCAGGGCCTGCCGGAGGGCTCGCTGGCGCAGGTCTCCAACGTCATCTGCGTGGGCTCGGGCAAGGGCGGCGTGGGCAAGTCCTCCATCACCTCCAACCTCGCCGCGGCGCTCGCCGCCGAGGGCAAGGAGGTCGGGATCCTCGACGCGGACGTGTGGGGCTACTCGATCCCGCGCATGTTCGGCCTCGGCTCCGAGCGGCCCGCCGTCTCCGCCGAGCGCAAGATCGTCCCGCCCGTCCGCCACGGCATCAAGGTGATGTCGATCGGCTTCTTCCTCGACGAGGATGCCGCCGTCGTCTGGCGCGGCCCGATGCTGCACAAGGCGCTGACCCAGTTCCTCGAGGACGTCGAGTGGGGCCGCCTCGACTACCTGCTCGTCGATCTGCCCCCGGGCACGGGCGACGTCTCGATGACGATCGCGCAGCTCCTGCCGCAGGCGAAGTTCCTGATCGTCACGACGCCGCAGGACACGGCCCGCAAGGTCGCGCGCCGCTCCGCCGAGATGGCCGACAAGGTCGATCTCGAGATCGCCGGCATCATCGAGAACATGAGTGGCTTCACCACGCCGGACGGGCAGCGCTTCCCGATCTTCGGCGCCGGTGGCGGCGAGGAGCTCGCCACCGAGCTCGGCGTCCCGCTGCTGGGCAAGGTCCCGCTGACGATGCCGCTGCGCGCACAGGCCGACGCCGGTACGCCGCTCGTCGCCCACGACCCGGACGACCCGGCCGCCCAGGCGATCCGCCAGGCCGCACGCGGCATCATCGCCATCACCCCGCAGGAGCTTCCGGTCCTCCAGGTCGACGAGCCGGCCGCGCCGCCGATCGAAGTGATCAAGCCGGTCGGGATGTCCCTCCCGATGGCGTAGGCGACACCCTCCCGGCGGCACGGGTATCGAGCTCCTCCGGCGGGGGACCGAGCCCTAATTCCGCCGGGAGGAGCTCGCTCCCCGCGCCGCCTGTCGCCTAGGCGTTCTGCTTGAAGTAGTCCGCGTTCTTCTGCACGAAGGAGGTCCACTCGTCGGGGACCTGGTCCTCGGCGAAGCAGGCGTCGACGGGGCAGGCCTCGACGCAGGCATCGCAGTCGATGCACTCGTCGGGGTCGATGTAGAGCATCTCGACCTTGTCGTAGTCGGGCTCGTCAGGGGTGGGGTGGATGCAGTCCACCGGGCAGACCTCCACGCAGGAGTTGTCCTTTGTCCCGATGCACGGCTCGGCGATCACGTAGGCCATGTGCGGAGGATGATCGCAGAGCGGGCCGCCGAACCGCCGTGCGGTCAGGCAGCAGGCGGGCGAGCGTCGGCCCAGGGGCGCGCCAACTCGAGCTGGCGCGCGGTCTGCAGCAGCAGTTCCTCGCCCAGCGGCGGGCCGACGAGCTGGACCGAGAGCGGCAGCCCGCCGTCGCCGAAGCCGGCCGGGAGGGCGATCGCCGGCTGGCCCGTGACGTTGAAGAGCCCGGCGAACGGGACGAAGGCGGCGGCGCGGTCGAAGCCCTCCATCGGCGGCTCCAGCGTGCCCCGGAGCGTCCCGATCTCCGGCGGGGGCGTGCACAAGGCGGGGGTCAGGAGCACGTCGAAGTCCGCCCACAGCGAGATGACCCGGCGCGCCACCGCTTGCAGCCCCGCCATCACGGCGAGGAACTGCGCCGAGCTCACCCCTGCGGCGTGGGCGGCCATGGCGGCCGACAACGGCTCGATGTCGTCCGGCCCCGCCTCGCGGCCCGCGAGCGCCTGCGCGTGGAGCACGCTGAGCGCGATGTTGGCGCCGAAGACGGTGGTGAACATGCCGAGCACCTCGCGGCCGGGCAGCGTGGCCTCCAGCGCGTCCACCTCGTGGCCGGCGTCGGCGAGCAGCTGCGCGGTGGCCTCGACGGCGCCGACGTGCCCCGGATCCACGGGGTGGCCCATCGGGTCCTCCGTGAGGACGGCGACGCGCAGCTTGCCCGGGTCGCGCCGGACGCCGGCGACGAACGGCCGCTCGGGAGGCGGGGCCCAGGTCGCGTCGCCCGCCTCGTAGCCGCTCAGGGCGTCGAGGGTCGCCGCGGCGTCGATCACCGTGCGCGCGAGCATCCCGTCGCAGACGAGGAAGGAGTCCCCGGAGTCCGGGCCGCGCGAGACGCGGCCACGGCTCGGCTTGAGGCCGACGAGCCCACAGCAGGCGGCCGGGATGCGGATGGATCCCCCGCCGTCGTTGCCGTGGGCGACGGGGAGCATGCCCGCGGCGACGGCCGCCGCGGCGCCGCCGGAGGAGCCGCCGGGCGTGCGGCTGAGGTCCCACGGGTTGCGGGCCGGGGCGTGGGCCGCGGGCTCCGTGCTCGGCAGGATCCCGAACTCGGGCGTCTTGGTGGAGCCGACGAGGACGAAGCCGCTCTCGCGCAGGCGGCGGACGAGGTGGGCGTCGTGGTCGGCGCGGTGGCCGGCGAGCAGGCGCGAGCCGTAGTCCATCACGAGGCCCGTGGCGGGCGTGTTGGCCTTGATCGCCGTCGGCACGCCCGCGAACAGGCGCCGGTCCTCCGGGTCGATCGCGCGCGCCGCCTCGAGCGCCCGCTCCGCGTCGACGTCGACGAACGCGCCGAGCGGGCCGTCGCGGGCCTCGATCCGCCGCAGGGCCGCCTCGACGGCCTCGACGGGCGTGGCGTCACCGGAGCGCAGTGCCGCGCCGAGCTCGACGGCGGAGAGGTCAGCGAGCTCCGGCATGGACACGTCCGACCCTACCGATGCGCGAAGATGGCGACATGAGTGACGACGTCAAGTCGGGCCTCGAGGGCGTCGTCGCCTTCGCGTCCCACATCGCCGAGCCCGACCGCGACGGCGGCGCGCTGCGCTACCGCGGCTACGACATCGAGGACCTCGTCGGCCGGGTCCCCTACGAGCAGGTCTGGGGCCTGCTGGTCGACGGCGACTTCGAGCCGGGCCTGCCGCCCGCGGAGCCCTACGCGCTGCACCTGCGCTCCGGCGACGCCCGCGTCGACGTCCAGGCCGGTCTCGCCATGCTCGGCCCGGAATGGGGCTTCGAGCCCGTCATCGACATCTCCGACGAGGAGGCCCGCGACCAGCTCGCGCGCGCCTCGGTGATGGGGCTCTCGCTGATCGCGCAGTCCGCGCGCGGGATCGGTCAGGCGCCGGTGCCCCAGCGCGTCGTCGACGAGGCGACGTCGATCCCCGAGCGCTTCCTCATCCGCTGGCGCGGCGAGGCCGATCCCGACCACGTCAAGGCGATCGACGCCTACTGGATCTCCGCTGCCGAACATGGCATGAACGCGTCCACCTTCACCGCGCGCGTCGTCACCTCGACCGGCGCGGACGTCGCCGCGGCCCTCTCGGCGGCGGTCGGCGCCCTCTCCGGACCGCTGCACGGCGGGGCGCCCAGCCGGGTGCTGAAGATGCTCGACGAGGTGGAGGCGGCCGGCGATGCCGAGGCGTGGGTCAAGGACGCGCTGGACCGGGGCGAGCGCCTGATGGGCTTCGGCCACCGCGTCTACCGGGCGGAGGACCCGCGGGCGCGGGTGCTGCGCCGGACCGCGAAGGAGATCGGCGCCCCGCGCGTCGAGGTCGCCGAGGCGCTCGAGAACGCCGCGCTGGCCGAGTTGAAGGCCCGCCGGCCCGACCGCGTGCTCGCCACGAACGTCGAGTTCTGGTCGGCCGTCGTGCTCGACTACGCCCAGGTCCCCGCGAACCTCTTCACCCCGATGTTCGCCTCCGCCCGGGTGGCCGGCTGGTCGGCGCACATCCTCGAGCAGAAGCGCGAGGGCCGCCTGATCCGCCCGTCGGCGAAGTACGTCGGGCCCGCGCCGCGGAGCCTCTGATCCCCCGGGTCGGCGACCGAGCCCGCCGCCGATGAGCTGGACCGCGCCTCCGGAGCGGGTGCCGGAACCGCCACCCCAGCCGCAGGCGGCGACGACCTGGCGCCCGCGCGGGCCGGCCGTCGCGCGGACGCTGGCGGCGGCGGTGCTCGGGCCCTGCGTGCTGGTGCTCGTCGCCCTCGTCGCGCAGCCACGGCTCGAGGAGGAGTCGCTGAGCGACGTCTCGTTCGCCGGCTACTGCATCGGCGGCGCCGGCGCCCTGGCCGTGCTGGCGGTGCTGCTGTGGGCCCTCGTGGCGCAGGCGCGGACCCGCCCGGCGCCGCCGGGGGCTCCGCAGCCGGGGAACGCCACGCTGATCGCCGCCGTGGTGCTGCTCGGCCTGTCGGTGCTCTACCTCCTCGTCGTGCCGCTGGCGATCGTCGCCTTCCTGGGGGCGGCCGTGCTGATCCTCCCGGCCGCCCTTGTCGCGGTGCCGGCCGCGATCGGGGCGCTGCTGGGACTCATCAACGCCCGCGGCGGCCACTGCGGGCCGACACAGCTGACCGCCACCTGCGCCGCGGTCGCCGGCTGGGTGGTGGCGGTGATCGGGATGCCGGTCGCGGGCGGGCTGTTCGTGCTGTCGGTCGCCGGCTTCTAGGCGCCCGAGAGCATCCGCAGCGTCAGCTCGTCGCCGGACGGCACGAGCTCCCGCGCCGCGGGGTCGCGCCAGAGGCGCCGCAGGACCGCGGCGAGGACGTCGAGGTCCGCGTCGGTCGCCCCCGCCGTGAGCCGCAGCACCTGCTTGATCTGCGGCCGGCGCCGGACCTCGAGCTGGCGCCGGCCGCGCCCGGGCTCCGCGACGCCGACGGCGTGGAGGTCGTCCCAGCCGGCCCAGTGGCGTCCCCCGTCCAGCGAGACGCCGTCCACGGTGAGCAGCACGCCGGCGCGCTCGGGCCGGGCGAGGTGCCTGGCCCGCACCGCGGCGAGCCCCAGGCACAACGGACCGGGGAAGCCGAGCACCAACCCGCCGATGACCGTCTCCTGCACCAACGCGACGAGCAGGACGGTCCAGGTCACCCCGATGCCCAGCAGGCCGCCGAGGCTGAGGGCGATCCGGCGGCGGGTCGGGACGAGCATCAGGCCCCGGACCTGCGCGCCGGCGACCGGGAAGGTCCCGGCGCGGACCGTCCCGACCGCCCCGCGCTGGGGCGGCGAGGACACCCCGGTGAGCAGCATGGCCAGACCGAAGGGCAGGATGGCGAGGCCGATCAGGGCATCGGCGGCGTCGCGCCCCCCGACCACCACCGCGACGGCGAAGGCGCTGAACGCAAGCCCCGTCAGCCCGATCAGCAGGCGCCACCAGGGCGAGGTCATCATCCCTGCACCCCGTACCCGGAAACGACGAAGGGCCCGCACGAGGCGGGCCCTTCGATCAACCGGCGTGCGCGCACGGGGCGCGCAGGCTGGGTGTGGCTTACATCATCCCCGACATGTCGGGCATGCCACCGCCGGCACCGCCGCCGTTGCCGCCCTCCTCGGGCACCTCGGCCACGATGGCCTCAGTGGTGAGGATGTTCTTGGCGATCGACGCCGCGTTCTGCAGCGCGGAGCGGGTGACCATGGCCGGGTCGATGACGCCGGCCTGGACCAGGTCGACCATCTCGCCGGTCGCGGCGTTGAGGCCGTTGTTGCCGGAGGACTTGCGGACCTCGTTGACGACGACGGAGCCCTCGAGCCCGGCGTTCTCGGAGATCTGCCGCAGCGGCTCCTCGAGCGCGCGCAGGATGATGCGCCCGCCCGTCTTGACGTCCTCGCCCTCGAACTGATCGAGGTCGATCGCGTCGGTGGCGCGCAGGAGCGCGACACCGCCGCCGGCCACGATGCCCTCCTCGAGGGCGGCGCGGGTGGCCTGCAGCGCGTCCTCGACGCGGTGCTTCTTCTCCTTCATCTCCGTCTCGGTGGCCGCGCCGACCTTCACGACGGCGACGCCGCCGGAGAGCTTGGCGAGGCGCTCCTGGAGCTTCTCGCGGTCGAAGTCGGAGTCGGTGTTCTCGATCTCCGTCTTGATCTGCGAGATGCGGCCCTTGATGGCGTCCGTGTCACCGGAGCCGTCGACGATCGTCGTGTTGTCCTTCGCGACGACGACGCGGCGGGCGCGACCGAGCTGGGAGAGCTGGGTGTTCTCCAGCTTGAGGCCCATCTCCTCCGTGATGACCTCGCCGCCCGTGAGGATGGCGATGTCCTCGAGCATCCGCTTGCGGCGGTCACCGAAGCCGGGGGCCTTGACGGCCACGCCGGTGAAGGTGCCGCGCAGCTTGTTCACGACGAGCGTCGCGAGGGACTCGCCCTCGACGTCCTCGGCGATGATCAGCAGCGGCTTGCCGGACTGGATGACCTGCTCCAGGACGGGGAGCACGTCGCGGACGGAGCCGATCTTGGAGTTGGCGATGAGGACGTAGGGGTCCTCGAGCGTCGCCTCCATGCGGTCCTGGTCCGTGACCATGTAGGGCGAGATGTAGCCCTTGTCGAACTGCATGCCCTCGGTGAACTCGAGGTCCATGCCGAAGGTCTGGCCCTCTTCGACGTTGACGACGCCGTCCTTGCCGACCTTGTCGATGGCGTCGGCGATGACGTCGCCGATCTCCTCGTCGCCGGCGGAGATGGTCGCCACGCGGGCGATCTGGTCCTTGCCGGAGACCTCGACGGACTGGGACTTGATGTTCTCGACGACGGCGTTGACGGCCTGCTCGATGCCCTTCTTGAGCGCGAGCGGGTTGGCGCCGGCCGTGACGTTCTTGAGGCCCTGGCGCACGACGGCCTGGGCGAGGACGGTCGCGGTCGTGGTGCCGTCACCGGCGACGTCGTTCGTCGAGGTCGCGACCTCGCGGACGAGCTGCGCGCCCTGGTTCTGGAAGACGTCCTCGACCTCGATCTCACGAGCGATCGTGACACCGTCGTTGGTGATCGTGGGAGCGCCGAACTTCTTGTCGAGGACGACGTAGCGGCCGCGCGGGCCGAGGGTCACCTTGACGGCGTTGGCGACAGCGTCGACACCGAGCTCGAGCGCCTTGCGGGCGTCGACGTCGTACTTGATTTCCTTGTGAGCCATGTGTGGGTCTCCGATTCCTTAGGACTGGACCTTGGCGAGGACGTCGGACTCGCGCAGGACCAGCAGGTCCTCGCCGTCGACCTTGATCTCCGTCCCGCCGTACTTCGAGTAGAGGACCTCGTCACCGGCAGCGACGTCGAGCGGCGTCCGGTTGCCGTTGTCGTCGATCTTGCCGTCGCCGACGGCCAGGACCTTGCCCTTCTGGGGCTTCTCCTTGGCGGTGTCGGGCAGGACGAGGCCGCTGGCCGTCGTCTGCTCCTCTTCAACGGCCTGGACGATCAGTCGATCGCCGAGAGGCTTAAGGTTCATGGGACCTCCACTCGGGGGTTGTGCTTGCAGTCTTCCTCGGCTCGATTGGCACTCTCGAGTGGAGAGTGCCAGAGCCGTTGGGCATCACTCTAGGGCCTCGCCGGAGCCTGTCAAGGTCGCGTTGGCACTCCGTGCACACGAGTGCCAACGTCCATCCGCGTTCAGGCCGCCGCGCGGCGGTGCCGATAGGGACGTCGGAGGTTCCATGAGCACGATCAGCCCCGCAGCCAACCGCGTTCTCGCCATCCTGGCCGCCGTGGTGGCGGGCTGGACGCTGCGCCTGCCGTTCTACGCCCCGCCCGGGACGGACCCGACGGCGACCGACGGGCCGGTCGAGCAGCTCGCCTGGCACGTCGCGCGGGTGTTCCAGGACGTCGGGGGGACCCGGACCGGCGAGGCGGCGATGCCCGGGGGCGCGGGCCTGATGCTCGTCCTGCTCGGGGTCACCGCGCTGCTGGCCGGGATCCTGCTCCTGACGGCGACGCCGCTGGTCGGCGACGGCCTGCGGCTGGCCGGCCTGCTGCCCCTGCTGGTGATCGTCGTCGCGGCGGTGCACCGGCCGGCGGGGCTGACGGTGCACTTCGGGCTGCTCGCCGCGGCGGCGGCGTGTCTGCTGCTGGCGAGCGCGGCCTGGCAGGCCGGCGCGGTGCGGGCCCAGCCCGCGACCGTGTTCCGCTGAGGCGCTAGTTCTGCGCGCCGCCGACGCCGCGCAGCTGGTCGCGGTAGGTCGGTGGATGTTCGACGATCTGAGAGAAGCGCACGACGGTGACGGTGTCCTCGGGTGAGACCTCGCGCCCGTAGATGGACTCCATGAACCCCTTGAGCTCCTCCACGCGGCGGAACTCGGGGTTGTCGTGCTCGATCTCGCGCGGCGACAGGTCCTTGAGGCGCTTGACCTCGACGTTGTCGATGACGGCCTGGAAGACCTTCTCCCGCGGCGAGTACTGGTAGCCCACGGTGACCAGGACGACCTGGTTCTTGCGGTACTTGTGGGACTTGTCGCCGAGGCGGATGGTCGCGGTCTTGCGACCGCGCTTCATCTGATCGGCGAACAGCTGCGAGTAGAAGTTGAGCGCCTGCACGGTGGGCGGGACCCTAGCGGGAACCGCCCCCGGCGCCCGTGAGCAGGCGCACGGCCTCCTCGACCATCTGACGCTCCCCGGGGTAGCCCAGCGAGGACCGCGCCTCCTCCAGCGGGATCCAGCGCGCGTCGGTGACCTCGTGGTCGTGGTCGTCGGTGGAGCCGGTGACGTAGTCGCACAGGAAGAAGCGCACCGACTTGCGCACCCGGCGGCCGCTGCGGCGGTACCAGTAGGTGACCTCGCCGAGGGACTCCCGGATGGTGGCCGTCACGCCGGCCTCCTCGCGGACCTCGCGCAACGCGGTGTCCTCGGGCTCCTCGCCGTGCTCGCCGCCGCCCTTGGGCAGCGCGAGCAGCTGCTTGCCGCGCGGGACGATGGCGACGATCTGGGCGGTGCCGTCCGCGACGTCCCCGCGCAGCACGAGGCCGCCGAAGGACTGCTCGTGCAGCGGCTCGCGGTCGTCGGGCCCGACGCGGCGCGACCCGCCGCCCCGGCCCTGGCCGCTCGCGGACGGCCCGCGTGAGCGCTTGCGCCGGCCGTTAGAAGACATAGCGCGCCAGCGCGTCCGGGTCGTGGACCGTCAGCCGGCCCCGGCCCTGCGAGATCACGCCGGCACGCTCCAACGTGGCGAGGAAGCGACTCGCCGACTCGCGCGAGGAGCCCGCCAGCTGGGCGAGCTCCGCCTGCGTGGCGACGACGAGCTGCGGCCCGTCCCCGGCCCCCTCGGCGCGCGCACGTTCCACGAGCTGTTGCAGCACGGTCGCCACGCGGCTCTGCACCGTCTGGAACGACTGACGCGCGAGACGCTCGTTGGCCTGACGCAGGCGCCGCCCGAGCGCGCCGAGGAGCTTGACCGCGATGTCGGGGTGGCGGCGCATCAGGTGGCGCATGTCGCCGCCGAGGATCGCGACCGTCTCGAGCTGGTCGACGGCCTCCACGGTCGCCGACCGGCGCTCGGTGTCGAACATCGCCAGCTCGCCGAACACGTCCCCCGGCCCGAACTGGGCGAGGGTCAGCTGACGGCCGTCGGAGTGCTCCCGCAGGGCGCGGGCGTGACCCGAGAACACGATGTAGCACGTGTCCGAGTCGTCCCCCTCGCGGAAGATGACGTGGTGGGGCGCGAAGGCGCGTGGGACGGCCACACCGGCCACCCGATCGAGGTCGTCGGGCATGAGCTGCTCGAAGACCGGCACCCGCGCCAGGAGCGCGACGGTGTCTTGGGTGGTTGCGGCCATGTGTTGTGCATACCACAGATCACACGCTGTCCAACACCCTTGAACGTGCTCGGGCAGTGCGCACCCGGCGCCCGGCGAAGCCCATCAGGACCAGCAGCGCGAGCGGTCCGAGCACCGCCAGGACGATGACCGCCACGCCCGCGGCGACCTCGAGGAGCCGGCGCGCGTCGTCCCAGGCGGCACCGGGCCCCCAGCCGCGGCCGGTGTCCGTCGGGGCGGCGTCCTGACCGGCCCGGGTCACCAGGGTGATGTCGACCCGGGCGTAGTCGGCACGCCGCTGGACTCCGCGCACAGCGGTCAGGGCGCGGCCGATCCGGGTGTTGGCGTCCCGCAGGCGGGCGCGCAGGCTCGCCGTCCGCGCGTCCGTGGTGGCGACCGCGAGCCGCCGCAGCAGGGAGGTCCGCTCGGCACGGGCCTCCTTGAGCGCGGCGCGGGCGGTGTCGTAGCCGCCCGTGATGTCGGCCGCGGTCTGGCGGCGGTTGGTGACGCTCCCGACCCGGGCGAGGGCCGCCATCGCCGCGTCCAGGCGGTCGACGGGCAGCCGGAGGACGAACGCGCCCTCCCCCGAGCGCCTCCCGGCGTCGACGGCGGAGGACTCGACGTAGCCGCCGAAGCGGCCGGCGACGTCCGAGATGCCCGCGGCGGCCGCCTCGATCCCCTTGGCGGGCGCCGAGAGCGTCAGCGCGGCGGTGCGCTCGACCTTGCGGTCGCGCGCGCCCGGGGACCGGGCGGCGCCACCGGGGACGGCGGGCGACGGGGCGCTTGCCGCGCCGCCGTCCCGCTGCTCCGTGGAGGGCCGGGCGGCGGACTCGGCGGAGGTCGCGCCGCCGCTCCCGCCGGAGGCGGTGCTGTTGCTCTCGGCGCCGCCGATCTGGCCGCCGATCGTCACGACGACGAGCAGCAGCGCGGCCGTCGCGGCCAGGCCGCCCGCGGGCAGCAGCAGGCGGCGCCAGCGGCCCGGGCTCCTGCGCGGGCGCACCGGCGGCGCGTCGCGACGGCCGGGGGTCGCCCCGAAGCCGCCGGCGACGCGGGCGTCGAGCTCGGCGGCGAACTCGGGGGAAGCGGGCTCGCGCAGGTCTCGGAGCGCGGTCTCGAGGGCGTCAGGCATCAAGGGCCTCCCGGAGCTTGGTCATGGCACGATGGAGCAGCGTCCCCGCGTAGGAGGGGGAGACCTCGAGGACGTCGGCGACCTCGGCGGTCTCCAGTCCGGCGTGGAAGCGCAGGGCGATGACCTCGCGGTCGCGGACATGGAGGCCGCGCAGCGCGCCGCGCAGGACCTCGCGATCGATCGCGTCGCCGGCCTGATCGCCGGGCGCGGGGGCGGCGGGGTCGATCGGGTCGGCCACGAGGGTGGCCTGCCTGGAGCGGCGGCGCAGCTCGTCGAGCGCGGCGTTGCGGGCGATGCCGAACAGCCACGCCCGCGGGGTCCCGCGACCGGCGTCGTAGCGCCCGCGGCGCCGGTAGGCGCGTTCGAAGGCCGTCGCCGTGACCTCCTCGGCGGCGGAGCGGTCCCGCAGCAGCGTGGTCGCGTAGGCGTGCACGTCGTCGCGGGCGCTTCGGTAGAGCGCCTCGAAGTCCAGCGGCGGGCCGGAGCGCGATGCGGGTCGCAGGCGGGTCACGGTCGTGGTCACACCGGCACTACGGCCCGGTCCGTGCACGATCACACGAATGTGGCGAGACCGAAACCTCGAGCCCCGCGAACCGTTTGAGCTCTCGCCATGCGTGCCCGCGTCCTCACCCTCCTGACCGCCGCCGTCGCCGGCGTGCTCGCCTGGCACGCCGGCGCGCACTCCGCCGAGCGTGCCGACGTCCAGGCGGCCACGGCGGCGTCCACCCGGGCGGCCGGCGCCACGAAGGGCCTGTGGGCCTCGATCAACAAGTGCGACACGTCCGACTTCCCCGACACGGTCGGCGTGCGCGGATCGATGCCCGGCCTGGGCAAGCGCCGGACGATCGCCTCGATGCGCTTCAAGGTGCAGTTCAAGCGCCCCTCCGACGGCGCCTGGCTCGACGCGGGGCCGGACGCGAGATCAGGCTGGAAGCGGCTCGGCGCCGTCACGGGCGCCGTCCTGGAGTCCGGGCAGGACTTCACCTTCGAGCCGCCGGCCAGCGGCAGCCACGTCCTGCGCGGCGTGGTGGACTACCGCTGGTCGCGCAAGGGGACGGTCGTCCGCGAGCGCACGCGCATCACCGCCGCCGGGCACCGGTCCTCCGCGGGCGCGGACCCGGGGAGCTTCTCGGCCGCGACCTGCGTGATCAGCTGACGGCGACGGGGCGCCCCGCGCCGAACAGGCGCGGATCGTTCGTGATCACCGCGGTGACGCCCATCGCCTCGAACGCCGCGATGCGCTCTCCGTCGTCGACGGTCCAGACGTAGAGCTCGCCGCCGGCCCTGGCGACGCTGCGGGCCAGCCGCGGGGTGACGAGGTGCTGGAGGACCATCACGGCGTCGAAGCGGCCGGAGCGGAGCTCCGCGGCGGCGCGGATCGGCACGACGATGCGGCCGAAGGCGAGGGCGGCGAGCGCCGGGAGCCGCCAGGCCCGGTGGGCCAGGTAGTCCTTCTGCACCTTGGGGATCGACCAGCCGCGGCGCAGGCCGGGCTCCAGCGCGCGGACCCGGTCGAGGCTCTCGACGAACATGGAGGAGACGAGCGTGCGCTCGACGAGCCCCCGCTCCCGGAGGGCGGCCACCACCCGGTCCTCGTAGCCCGGCAGCTTGAGGTCGACGTCGAGCTCGACGCCGGCGAAGGCGGGGCCTGCGAGATGGTCGAGCCCGGCCTCGAGGGTCGGCGCCGTCGAGAGGTCGAGCGTGTAGTCGTGGGCGAGCACCAGCGGGCTCGCGGCCGGGTCGGCGTGGGAGAGGGGCAGCACGTCGAACTCGATCATGTCCACCCCGGCGGCGAGGGCGGCGTCGAAGGACGCGGGCGTGTTGCCGGGGGCGATCAGGTCGGCGCCCTTGTGGCCGACGCGCTTCACGTCTGGCATCCCGGGCACCAGTACAGGCGCCGGTCGTTGTCACCCTGGCCGGCGGAGAGGATGGTCGTCCCGCAGCGGAGGCACTTGGCGCCGCCGCGGTTGTAGCAGTGGATGTCGCGGTTCTGGAAGCCGTCCATCGAGGACTTCTGCATCAGCGGGCGGACCGCGTGGACGAGCCTGAGCGCCTCGTCCTCGGCGATGTCGGCGACGGGGCGCCACGGGTCGACCTCGGCCCGCCAGCAGGCCTCCGTGCGCCAGACGGTCCCCATCCCGGCGACGATCCTCTGGTCCAGGAGGGCGTCGCCGATCCCGCGCGTCGGGTCCGTCTCGCGCAGGCGGATCAGGTAGCGGCGCTCGTCGAAGGGCTCCTTGGCGACGCAGTCGGGTCCCAGGCCGGCGATCCGCTGGTCCAGCCGGGTGCGGCCGTCGGTCATCAGCTCGAGCACCGGGCCGTTGAACTGCACCACCTCGCGGTCGCCGCGTCGCAGGACGAGCCAGGCCGCCTTCGGGCTGCGCCGCCACTGGGCGCCGATCGGCAGCGTCTGCCAGCTCCCGGTCATCCGCAGGTGCGAGTGGATGGTCAGCCCGTTGGCGAAGCGGATCATCAGGTGCTTGCCGCGGGCGTCGACCTTGCGCACGGCCTGGCCGCGGAGCCGCTCGGGCCAGCGGTCGCGCCGGAAGCGCATGTGGGGCGTGCGGATCTCGTCGGGGACGTGCCCCTCCAGGATCGGCCGGATGCGGTTGGCCGCGTAGTGGATCGTGTCGCCCTCGGGCACCCTGCCGAGGGTACGGACGTCGGACGGCTGGGGGCTGATCCTCCCGCCGTCCCGCCGTCCCGCCGTCCCGCCGTCCCGCCGTCCCGCCGTCCGCCGCCGCCGTCCCGCCGAACCAGCGGGGGTGGCGGAGGTTGACCGCACCAGAGGCGGTCAACCTCCGCCACCCCGGGGTTGGGGGTGCGCCACACCCCGGGGTTGGGGGTGCGCCACACCCCGGGGTTGGGGGTGCGCCACACCCCGGGGTTGGGGGTGCGCCACGGGTGACAGGTGTGTGCCGGCACAGCGCCGCGCTGCGCCGGACGGGCCGCGCGCCTGCGCGTGTCAGCCGGCGGCGCCGGCGCGCTGGCGCTCCGGCGGGATGTCCTGCGCGGTGTCGGCCCCGGCCTCGGCGAAGAAGAGCCGGACCGCCTCCATCGCGTCCTTGCGCTGCTTGACGTCGCGCACGCGGATCGGGCTCCCGAACGCGATGGAGATCGGCCGGCGCCGGCCCGCGTCGCGCCTCATCCACTTCTGGCCGGGCGGCATCGCCTCGTGCGTCCCGCTCATCGCGACCGGCACGAGCGGGATGCCGTGGCGGGCGGCCAGCACCGCGGCGCCGGAGCGCAGACGGCCGACGCTCCCGTCGCGGGACCGGGTCCCCTCGGCGAAGATCACGAGGCTGTAGCCGTCGCGGATCAGCTGGTCGAGGTGGGCGGAGGACGCCGGATCGAGACCCGTCCCGTCCCGGCGCACCGGCACGGTGGCGAAGGCGAGCGACACGAGGGCGGCCTTGCGCCGGTCGCGGTAGAAGTAGTCCGCGGCGGCGGTCACGGCCGTCTTGTGGCGCCGCTTGCGCGACAGCGCCCGCAGCAGGGCGGGCGTGTCCATGTGGCTGCCGTGGGTGCCGACGAGGATCACGGGCCCGTCGATCGCGTCCAGGGCGCCGCGGCCCTCGACGGTGCGCGTCGTCCACCAGTCCATGCACGCGCCGAGGGCGCCGCAGACGATCGCGTCACGGACGAGGCGGGCGGGGAGCGTGCGCGCCCAGCGCTCGTCGAGCGCCGCCAGCGGGCGTTGGGGACTGGGGTCCACGGCGAGAACTACTCCCGCTCAGCGCAGAAGTGACGCGGGGGTGTCCGAGAGGATCTTGCCGGGGTTGAGGTTGTGGCCCGGGTCGGTGCCGTCCAGCAGCGCGCGGACCATGGCGACGCCGGGCGCGGAGATGTCCTGCTCCAGCCACTCGGCGTGCTCGGTGCCGACGGCGTGGTGGTGCGAGAGCGTCCCGCCCGCGTCGACGAACGCCTGCTGGACCGCGGACTTGACCACCCCGTACTGCTCGACGGCGCTCGGCGCGCCCGGCGCGGTGCTCGCGCGGATCGCGAACGTGAAGTACAGGCACGCGCCCCCGTGGTAGGAGTGCGAGAGGTGGCACATGACGATGCCCGGGACGCCGAGGTCGGCGAAGGCGCGCCGCGCCGCGCCCGACGCCCGCTCGTAGAGGCCCGGCAGCAGGCGCCACGGCGCCGCGGTCTCGGACACGTCGGCGAGCACGCCGCGGTCGAGCATGTAGTCGCGGATGTAGGGCGTGTCGAACTTCTTCTGGTCGTAGAGCTCGCCCGGGCCCGCGCCGACGCACAGGCCGCCGTGGGCCTTGACGATGCGACCGACCACGCGCCTGTTGCGCTTGACGTGGCGCTCGGAGCCCTCGAACCCGATGAAGCCCAGGCACATGGCGTCGAGGTCGGGGAAGTGCTTCACGCGCCGCAGGAACGTCTTGAGCGCCAGCGACTGCAGCTTGTCGGCGACCCCGCCGCCCTTCTTGGTGGCGAAGGAGAACGTCGTCTCCTGCGCGTCGGAGACGCGCGTGACCGACGGGTCGGCCTCGGAGGCGGCGATGTCGCGCATGCAGGCGAGGCCCGCGTCCCAGTCCGGGAACAGGAAGCCGAGGATCTGGCGCTCGGGCGCGATCCGGTGCACCTGCACGGTGACCTCGGTGATGATCCCCAGCCGGCCCTCGGAGCCGAGCACCATCTCGCGCACGCTCGGGCCCGTCGACGTGCTCGGGACGGGGCGCACGACGAGCGTCCCCGTGGGGGTGACCATGCGCAGGCCGCGCGTGAGGTCGGCGACGTCGCCGAACTTGTCGGACTGCATCCCGGAGGAGCGCGTGGCGACCCAGCCGCCGAGCGTCGAGTGGGTGAAGGAGTCGGGGTAGTGGCCGAGCGTGAAGCCCTGGGCCTGCAGCTGCGACTCGATCGCGGGCCCGAAGGCGCCCGCCTGGATGCGGGCCAGGCGGCTCATGGCGTCGACCTCGATGACGCGGTCCAGCCGCGCGAGGTCGACGGAGACGATCGTGCGCTCCTCGTCGACGGCGCACTCGAGGCTGCCGGCGATCGTGGAGCCGCCGCCGAAGGGGATCACGACGGCGTCGGCCTCGAGGGCCGCGGTCAGGACGGCGGTGCAAGCGTCCTCGTCGCCGGGGCGCACCACGACGTCGGGCAGACGCTGGAAGCGGCCCTCGCGCTGGGCGATGATGTCGCGCAGGCTCTTCCCGCGCGCGTGCACGACGCGCTCGGCGTCGTCCGTGGAGACGTAGGCGTCCCCGACGGCGCGCCCGGAGCGCGTCGAGGAAGGCGTCCTCGACCCGCGGTGCGGGGACGTCGAGCTCCGCGAACGACGGCGGCGCCTGGCCGGGCTCGTCGACGTCGACACCCAGGATGCGCTGGACGAACGGCCGGAAGGCCGGCTTGTCGGCGTGGTCGAAGGCGACGTCCTCGCGTCCCCAGCCCCACCACTTCATCGCCGTCACCCGGTGCTCCCCCATTCGCGTTGACCGTCGCCGCAGGACCCTAGAAGAGCACGGGGGTAGATTCCGTCCATGGCCCGCCGCCGACGCGTCGTCCGCACCGCCGTCCGGCGCACGGCGCTGGGCGTCGTCGGCGCCCAGGCCGGCATCGTGCTCGGGCTGACGGTCGGTGACGCGTGGCGCAAGCGCGTCCGGCCGCACCGGGCCACCTTCCCCCGCACGGCCGCCACGGAGCTGCCCGTCGGGGACTCCGTCGCGACGGTCTACACCTACGGCGTCGACCTGTACGCGGACATGCTCGCCGCGATCGAGTCGGCGCGCGAGCGGGTCCTGTTCGAGTCCTTCATCGTCAAGGGCGACGAGGTCGGCGAGCGCTTCAAGCGCGCGCTCATCGCGGCCGCCGAGCGCGGCGTCGACGTCTACGTCGTCTACGACGGGTTCGCCAACCTCGTCGTGCGCCCGTCCTTCTTCCGCTTCCCGCCGTCGGTGCACGTGCTCCGCTATCCGGCGCTGAACCCGGGGATGCTGCTGCTCGACATCCGCAAGTCCGGTCGCGACCACCGCAAGCTGCTCGTCGTCGACGGGAAGGTCGGCTTCGTCGGCGGCTACAACGTCGGCGCCGCGTACGCGACGGAGTGGCGCGACACCCACCTGCGGATCGCCGGCCCGTCCGCGTGGGAGCTCGAGAACGCGTTCGTCGACTTCTGGAACATGCACCGGGGCGAGCAGCACCCGCGGCTGCCCGAGCGCGGGACGACGCAGTGGGAACCGCGGCTGCGCGTCTACCGCAACGTCCCGGCGCAGCTGACGTACCCGATCCGGGGCGTCTACCTGGAGGCGATCGACCGGGCGACGCACCACATCCTGATCACGCAGCCGTACTTCATCCCCGACCGCGAGATCGTGCGCGCGCTGCTGGCCGCCGCGCGCCGCGGCGTGCAGGTCCGGCTGCTCGTCCCCGAGGGGTCCAACCACATCGTGGCCGACTGGCTCTCGCGCGGCTTCTACTCCACGCTGCTCACCGGCGGGATCGAGCTGTGGCTCTACCAGGACGCGATGGTGCACGCGAAGACCGCGACGATCGACGGCCGTTGGAGCACCGTCGGGACGGCGAACATCGACCGGGTCAGCCTCACGGGCAACTACGAGGTCAACGTCGAGCTCTTCGACGACGCGTTCGCCGCGCACCTCGAGCACGTCTTCGAGACCGACCTGACCAACGCGCGCCGGCTCGAGCTGTCGGAGTGGCGCGCGCGGCCGGTCGCGGCGAAGTTCTCCGAGACCCTCATCGTCCCGCTGCGGCCGCTGCTGTGAGGCCGCGCGATCCGCGGCGCCTGCTGACCGGCCGTCCGGAGGCGGTGGCCGACGGGCGTCACCCTGCTGCGCGGCGGCCCGGCGCGCACGATGAACGTGCTGCTGCTCGACGACGCGGCGTCGGGCGGGGTGGTCGTCTTCGACGCGGGCGAGCGGGCGATGGCGCCCGCGATCCTCGACGCCGCCCGCGCGCGCGGCGGGATCGCGCGGGTCGTGCTCGGTCACGGCGACACCGACCATCGCGGCGCGGCGCCGGCACTGCGGGCGGCGGGCGCCCCCATCGAGTGCCACGCCGACGCGATCGTCTCCGTCTCGGGGCAGGGCGGGCGCCAGTACTGGCGGCCCGAGCTGCTGCCGGTGCCCGTGCGCGCGTTCCACGGCGTGATGCATCGCGTCTGGGACGACGGCCCGGTCACGGTCGACGGAACGGTCGCCGCGGGGGACGAGGTGGCCGGCTTCACCGTCGTGGAGCTGCCCGGCCACGCCCCGGGCCTGATCGGGCTGTGGCGCGAGCGCGACCGCCTCGCCCTGGTCTCCGACGCGTTCTACATGACCGACATGTGGGGCCGCCCACAGCCGCCCGCCCTGCCGCTTCACGCCTACAACCTGGACACCGGGCAGGCGCGCGAGAGCCTCCGGCGGCTCGTGGCGCTCGACCCGGTCACCGTCGTCCCTGGGCACCTCGGACCGCTGACCGGACCGGACGTGGCGGCGAAGCTGGCGCGCGCGTGCTGACCGGCCTCAGCCGAGGGTGAGCTTGCGGGTCCCGCCGCGGAACCCGAGCTCGATGAACGCGTCCTCCCACTCGGACCCGATGATCGACTCGCCGTCGACGCGCTCGAGCTGCAGACGCTTGACGCGGCCCTTGTGGACGCTGTCGACCAGCTCGGCGATGGAGGGCATGATGCGCTCGTCGAGCGCGTCGACGAGGACCTGGAGGCCCTTGCCGCCGCGCTCGAGGTAGAGCACGGGCTCGCCGCCGCAGAGGACCACGTAGGCGCCGGCGGTGCGGGACGGGGAGCGGTCCTCGCGCTTGGGCCACTTCAGCGTCGCGCCGTAGGGCTGCGCCGGGTCGGTGGCGGCGAGGACGACGGGGCGGGGACGGTCCTCCTCCTTCTGCGCGCGCAGGCGCTCGACGGCCCCGGGGAGCGCGAACTGCGCGCCACCGAGACCCTCGATGAAGTAGCCGCGGCGCACGGAGCCCAGCGTCTCCATCGCCATGTACGAGTCGTACAGGACCGAGAAGCCCCCCTGGACGCCCTCGGCGAGCACCTGCTCGCGGGTGACGATCCCGTAGCGCTCGACGAGGATCTCGGCCTGGGCGCGGCGCACGTCGGAGGGGTCGCCGGAGCCGCCGGCGAACAGGGGCGCCGTCAGTGACCACCGGCCCTGGATCGCGGGTGCGGACCCGCGCTTGCGGGCGCCGAAGCGGGCGCGGCGCTCGGCCCGGCCGCGCTGGGAGGACTGGCGCTGGGAGGCCGTCAGCTTCGGCGAGCGCAGCGGCGCCCACGCGTCGTTGGAGACCTCGCCGCCCCAGACGAGGTCCCACAGCGCGGTCTGGATCTCCTCCGCGGGGACCCCGTCCAGCGCCAGGAGCAGGTCGGTGAAGAACGCCGCGCCGGTCCCGAGGCGCTCGCGGATGCGGTCGTGGAGCTCGTCGTCGGGCGGCGTCGATCCGCGCGGCGGCGGCGGGGCGCCGAGGAACGGCGCGTCCTCGCGGAAGTACAGCGCGACGCGGCCGCTGTTGCGCCCGAGCGACCCGGCGCCGACCCAGACGACCTCGCCCGCGGCGCACAGCTGGTCCATCCACGTCGGCGAGTAGGCGCCGACCCGGCGCGGCAGCACGTCGCGCTCCCACACGTCGGCGGGCAGCGCCATGCCCTGGAGGGGGACGAGGACCTCGCGCAGGCGGTCGATGCCGGCGCCCGTCGGCGGATGGCGGTCCACGCCCTGCCACGAGGGGTAGAAGCGCGCGAGCATCGCCTGGTCGGCCGGCTCGATCTCCTTGCGCAGCGCGGCCAGCGAGGCGCGGCGGATGCGGCGCAGGACGTCGGGGTCGCACCACTCGCGCTGGGTGCCGCCGGGACGGAGCTCGCCGCGGACGAGGTCGCCGCGGCGCTCGAGCGCCACGAGGGTCGCGGAGACGTCGAGTCCGTAGCGGTCGCGCAGCACCTCCGTCTCGAACGGGCCGTGGACGCGGGCGTAGCGGCGCACGAGCCGCTCCCGGGCGTCCGGCACGTCGTCGAGGAAGACGGACGGCAGGCCGCCGGAGGGGACGATCCCGAGCGCGTCGCGGTACAGGCCGGCGTCCTCGGTGGCGATCCAGCGGTCGTCGGGGCCGATCCGCACCTCGACGGCGCGGCGGTCGGCGGCCAGGGTGTCCAGCCACGCCTCGGCGTCCCCCGTCGTGCGCTCCTGCAGCTCCGCGGTGGAGAGGTCGCCGAGGCGCCGGAGCACGTCGTGGAGGGCATCGGCGGAGTCCGCCCGCGTGCGCTCCGACAGCCGCTGCAGGTCCGCCTCGACGTCCTCGAGCGCGACGGGGTCGATCAGCTCGCGCAGCCCCTCCTGCCCGAGCAGCTCGCGCAGCAGGTCGCGGTCGAGGGAGAGGGCGGCCGCGCGGCGCTCCGCGTTGGGGGTGTCCCCCTCGTACATGTAGGTCGCGACGTAGTCGAACAGCAGCGACGAGGCGTACGGCGACGCGGTCGGCGTCTCGACCTCGAGCACCGTGATGTCGCGCCGGTGCATCTTCGTCAGCAGGTCCTGCAGGCCCGGGAGGTCGAGCACGTCGCGCAGGCACTCGCGGTAGGTCTCGAGGACGATGGGGAACTGGGAGTACTGGCGCGCGACCTCGAGCAGCGTCTGCGACTTCAGCCGCTGCTGCCACAGCGGCGTCCGGCGCCCGGGATAGGCGCGCGGGATCAGCAGCGCCCGGCCGGCGTTCTCGCGGAAGCGCGCGCCGAACAGCGCGGAGCCGCCGAGCTCGCCGACGACGAGGTCCTCGAGCAGGTCGGGCTCGATCAGCGCGAAGTCCATCCCGGGCGGCTCGTCCGCGTCGGGGAGGTGGACGATGATCCCGTCGTCGGACCAGATCGCGTCGGACTCGAGGCCGTGCTCCTCCCGGATGCGGGCGCTCAGCGCGAGGCCCCACGCGGCGTGCACGCGGCCGCCGTAGGGGGAGAGGATGCAGACCCGCCAGTCGCCGATCTCGTCGCGGAAGCGCTCGACGACGATGGTCCGGTCCGACGGGATGACGCGCGTGGCCTCCTGCTGCTCACGCAGGTAGGCGAGCAGGTTGTTGGCCGCCAGCTCGTCGAGGTCGTACTCGGCCTGCAGCGTCGGCGAGTCCTGCTCCACGGCCCAGCGGGCGAACGCGCCGACGGCTTCGCCGAGCTCCTTCGGGCGGCCCATCTGGTCGCCCTTCCAGAACGGGACGGCGCCGGTCGCACCCGGCGCGGGGGTGACGATCACGCGGTCGCGGGTGATGTCCTCGATCCGCCACGTGGAGGCGCCCAGCAGGAACGTCTGGCCCGGGCGGGCCTCGTAGACCATCTCCTCGTCGAGCTCGCCGACGCGGCGGCCGTCGGGGAGGTTGACGGAGAACAGCCCGCGGTCGGGGATCGTGCCGGCGTTCGTGATGGCCAGGCCGCGCGAGCCCTTGCGGGCGCGGATCGTCCCCGCCACGCGATCCCACACGATGCGCGCCCGCAGGTCGCCGAACTCCTCGCTCGGATAGCGGCCGTCGAGCATGTCGAGGACGTTCTCGAGCTGCGCCCGCGAGAGCTCCGCGTAGGTGTAGGTGCGCGCGATCAGCGCCGCGAGCCAGTCCACGGGGACGCCCTCGTCCTCGCCCGCGGAGGCGGCGATCGCCACGATCTGCTGCGCGAGCACGTCGAGGGGGTTGCGCGGGACGACGGTCTCCTCGATCAGCCCCTCGCGCATGCGCTTGACGACGACGGTCGTCTCGAGCAGGTCGGCGCGGAACTTCGGGAAGATGCGGCCCTTGGACACCTCGCCGACGCCGTGCCCGGCGCGGCCGATGCGCTGCAGGCCGCGGGTCACGGACTTCGGGGACTCGACCTGCAGGACGAGGTCGACGGCGCCCATGTCGATGCCGAGCTCGAGCGAGGAGGTGGCCACGAGGCACGGGAGCTCGCCGGCCTTCAGCTGCTCCTCGATCACCGTGCGCTCCTCGCGCGCGAGCGAGCCGTGGTGGGCGCGGGCGACGTCGTGGAACTCGCGCTCGGCGTCGGCGGCGCGGTCCTTGGCCAGCTCGTTGAGGCGCAGCGCGAGGCGCTCGGCGCCGCGGCGGTTGTTGACGAAGATGATCGTGGACTTGTGCTGCTCGACGTGGTCGAGCAGGCGCGGGTAGATCGCCGGCCAGATCGACTGCCGGGTGGCCTCGCCGCCCGCGAGCGGATCGAGCTCGGCCCCGTCTGACTGCTCCGGCTCGACCATCGACTCGACGGGGACCTGGATCTGCAGGTCCAGCGGCTTGCGCACGCCCGTGTCGACGATCGTGCACTCGCGCTTGGGCCCGACCATGAAGCGGGCGACCTCCGCGAGGGGGTTCTGCGTCGCCGACAGGCCGATCCGCTGGACGTCGCGGCCGGCGGCCTCGTTGAGCCGCTCGAGCGTGAGCGCCATGTGCGCCCCGCGCTTGGTCTGCGCGACGGCGTGGATCTCGTCGATGATGATCGTCTCGGTGCCCTCGAACAGGCGCTGGGCCTGCGACGTGAGCATGAGGTAGAGCGACTCGGGCGTCGTGATGAGGATGTCGGGCGCGACGCGCAGCATCGCCGCCCGCTCCTTCTGCGGGGTGTCGCCGGTGCGCACCGCGACGCCCACCTCGGCCCCGATCCCGCGCAGGGGCGCGCGCAGGTTGCGGTCGACGTCGTAGGACAGCGCCTTCAGGGGCGAGACGTAGACGAGCCGGGTCCTGCGCTCCTTCTCGTCGGGGTCGCGCGGCCGGGCGACGAACGAGTCCAGCGCGGCGAGGAACGCGGCCAGCGTCTTGCCCGAGCCCGTCGGCGCGGAGATCAGCGCGTGCTGGCCCGTGGCGATCGCCGGCCAGGCCTGGGCCTGGGCGGAGGTCGGCGCCTCGAACGCCCGCGTGAACCAGTCCCGGACCGCGGGCGTGAAGTCGCTGAGCGGGTCGGCGGCCATCGCACCGAGGGTACGGGCGATCGCGGTCAGGAGATGTCCGCGATGGCGCTACGCGGCGGCGGGCACCGGCTGCGCGAGCGCGACGGGCAGCAGCCAGCGCCCGTCCTCGCGGCGGTGCACGACGCCGCGGGCGTCGAGGCGGACCATCGCGCTCGTCACGCTCGGGCGGCGGGCGCCGAGCAGCAGCGAGAGCGTGCCGTGGGAGAGGAAGCCGGGGAGCACGACGCCGTCGCGGGTCACCCGTCCCCAGCGCTCGGCCAGGTGCTCGAGCAGGACGACGACGCGCGCCTCGACCGACTGCGACTGCACGATCACGAGCTGGCGGGAGAGGGTCCCGGCACGGCGCAGCTGGCCGGCGATCAGGACGGGGATGATCTCCGGCAGGCCGGCCGCGACGCGGGCGAAGCGCGCGTCGAGGACGGCGACGCGGACCTCCTCGATCGCGCGCCAGTAGCCGCCGAACGGTGGCTCGAGCGGATCGCTCTCCGGGCACGGGTTGAGCAGGTCCCCCGGGCCGAGCAGCTCCCCGGAGGTGCGGTGGGCCGCGGTGACGCAGCGCACGAGCGCACCCTCGAGCACGAGGAAGCCGAGCCCGCCCTCGACGAGCGGGGCGTCGAGCCCGGCCTGCCAGCGGCCGCGGCGGATCGTCATCGTCCGGGCCCGCAGGTGCCGGCGGGCCAGCTGGATCCGCTCGGGCTCCAGGGCGTCCTCGAGGTCAGGGATCGCATCGAGGACGTCAATGGCCTCGTCCATCAGGGCACCGCGTCGCATGTCCGTTGAAACCCCCCTTCGGGTCCAGGGTTGCGGTGCTCAGGCGTCGATTCGCTCGCGCGCGGTCGCGAGGACGGCGTCGAGCATGGCGGGGGTCAGCCGCCCGGTGAACGTGTTCTGCTGGGAGACGTGGAAGCAGCCCAGCAGGCCGAGCCGCTCGCCGGGCACCTCGGCGCCGTGGCCGAAGCGCGGCTTGGGCCGCGGCGTCGGCTCGCCGAGGGCGGCGCGCAGCTTCAGCGCCGCGTCCCAGCCGATCGCGCCGAGGGCGAGCAGCAGGCGTGGACGGGGGAGGGCCGCGATCTCCGCCTCGAGCCACGGCCGGCAGCGCGCCTGCTCCTCCGGGGTCGGCTTGTTGGCCGGCGGGGCGCAGCGGACGGGGGCGGTGATGAAGCAGTCCGTCAGCCGCATGCCGTCGTCGGCCGCCACGGAGTGCGGCTGCGAGGCGAAGCCGGCGCGGTGCAGCGCGGCGTAGAGGACGTCGCCGGAGCGGTCGCCGGTGAACATGCGGCCGGTCCGGTTCGCGCCGTGCGCGGCGGGGGCGAGGCCGACGATCACCAGGCGCGCCGCCGGGTCCCCGAACCCCGGGACGGGGCGGCCCCAGTAGTCCTGGTCGGCGTAGGCGGCGCGCTTGACCCGCGCGACCTCCTCCCGCCAGGCGACGAGCCGCGGGCAGCGCCGGCAGCCGACGATCCCGGCCTCGACCTCGGCGAGCGTGCTCACACCGGCGCGGTGTCCGCCAGGGCGGTGTCCGGCGGCACGTAGGCGCGCGACTCGGTCACGATCCAGTCCGTCAGCGCGTCCGCCACCGGGGCGGGCTTGAGCTCGACGACGTTGAGTCGCTCGAGCAGGTCCTTGCCGGCGGGCGCCAGGCGCTCGTCGGACTGCAGCCGGCCGACGAGGTCGGCCGCCTCGCCGAAGGAGGGGATGAAGCGCAGCCGCGCCAGCAGCCGGCGCGCGACCTCGCGGGTGGCGGCGGTGCCCATCGCCTCCCGCGCCCAGGTCGCCGACAGCACGAGCGCGACGGCGCGGATCGCGCGCTGCGCGGCGGGCTCGAGGTCGACGGCGCCGATGATCGCGGGGACGATCGCGGCCAGCACGAGCACGGCGGCGAGCGAGAAGGCGATGATCCACGGGCGCCGGCCGACCGTCCAGGTCCGCGTGGCGAGGACCGCCAGGGCGAGGATCGCGGCGACGGCCCCCAGCACGAGCCAGTCGTGGCTGACGAGCACCGCGACCCACATGGCCAGCAGCAGCGAGAGGACCACGACGGGCTTGCGCCCGATGCGCGGCGGCGGCTCGGGGGGCGGCGTCGACGCGTGGTCGGGCGCCGGCCAGCGTCCGAGCGCCCGCTCGTAGGCGAGCAGCTGGATCGTCGTCCAGACCAGCCCGTAGAAGATCGACAGGACGACGGTGAAGCCGATCGCCCACGCCTGGCCCTGCGGCAGCCGGCCGTCGATGCCGACGAGCCCGAGCAGGAAGTGCGTGAAGTCCGAGACCTTGTCGTAGGTGGCCACGAACTCGTCCAGCCCGCCCAGGATCAGGGCGACGTAGACGACGTTGACGAACAGGTAGTGGACGTAGCGGATCGCCAGGCCGGCGAGCAGGCGCGCCGCGCGCGAGGCGCCACGGCCCTGCAGGTGCCCCATCACCGGCGCGTTGAGCGCCTGGGTCAGCGGGCCGTTGACGCGCGCGGGGCCGATCAGGGCGACGGTCTGCACGATCGCCGCGACGCTCGCGCCGTAGCCCTGCCGCGCTCCGCGCTCGGCCGCGACGCGCGCGAGCGCCATGCCGCCGCCGAGCGCGGACCAGAACTGCAGGCCGCCGGGCGCGATGCGGGAGGCGAGGAACGAGCAGGACGCGACGTGCGTGAGCCCGAGGAGCTCCGGGTCGTCGCCGTCGCGTGGCGCGGGCGCCACGCTCGGGCCGGCGCTCAACGTCCGACGCCTGCCGCGACGAGGCCGTGGACGAGCCGGGTGACGACCGGCTCGAGCTCGCGGATGTCGGCCGGGACGCCGGTGCGCAGCTGCCGCGACGCCAGCTCGGCGACCGCCCCGACGATCGCGAACGCGTCGTGCGGGGAGGCGAAGCGCCGCGAGTTGCCGGCGGCGGCCGTCGCCTCGTTGCGGGCGTCCACGTAGCGGGCCAGCTCCGCGAGGAAGAGGTCGCGGCGCTCGCTGGCGCGCGGGCCGGCACCGATGATCTCGACGACGAGCGTCTGCGACATGGACGGGTTGTCGGCCATCACGCCGAGCAGGCGGATGACCGACGGGCGATAGGGGTCCCGTTCGGCCGCGACGTCCTCATCTGGGCGCAGCGCGCCGAGGAGGTGCGTCAGCGCGGCGTCGAACAGGGCGCAGATGCAGTCCTCCTTGTTGTCGAAGTGCTCGTAGAACGTCGCCTTCGACATGCCCGCCTCGCGGGCGATCAGCTCGGCCGTCGCGTCCGCGTAGCCCATCCGGGCGAAGACCGCAGCGGCGGCGTCGTGCAGACGCGCCCGCTGGCGATCCTTGCGGACGTGCAGCGGCGGGGCGTGCCGACCACGAGGAACCACGGTGCGCTGGGCCATCGTTTCGCCAATGTAGCCCGCTAGCCTCCGGCCCCAGATGCGCCCGACCGCCGTCGTGATCCCGCTTCTCGTCCTCGCTCTGGCCGGATGCGGCCAGAGCGGCGGCTCGACCACCACCGATGTGGGCGCGTTCAAGGGCGCCGACGCGAAGGTGGCGCAGGTGATCGCCGACCTCTCCGAGGACGGCAAGGGGCGCAAGCCGGGCGACATCTGCGACGACCTGCTCGCCAAGGGCCTCAAGCAGCGGATCGAGTCCGCGGGCGCGAAGTGCGCCACCGAGATGCGCAAGGCGATCGAGGACGCCGACGGCTTCGACCTCAAGGTCACCGACGTCGAGGTCAACGGCACCCAGGCCACCGCCGACGTGCAGTCCACCGACGGCGGCAAGAAGACCACGCGGAAGTACACGCTGCGCAACGAGTCGGGCACGTGGCGCATCCTGCGCTTCGGCTGAGCCGGTGCTGACCCCGTAACGCCCCCCGGGGCGGCATGCTTGACCGGGCATGCCCGAGTACGACGCCTTCGGCCGACCCGTCGGGGAGGACCCGCTCGCCGAGCAGGGGTGGCGCAGCGGCTCGTCGCCCCCGGCACCGGCGTCGCCCGCCCCCGGACCCGGACCCACGCCCGCACCGCCCGCGCCACCGGCAGGCCGTCGTCACCGTGGCAATGCGCTGCGCGGCCTCGCCGCGTGGGGCGTCGCCGTCGCCGTCCTGGGCGTGGTCGGGGTGATCGCGCTGGGCCTGGTGGGGGCGGTGTCGGAGACCGTGGACTCCGCGCACGACACGCTCAAGGGCCTCGGCGGCCCGATCCGGGCCCCGACCGCCTTCCCCGGCTCAGACGCCGAGGACACCGGCCCCAGGCCGGGTCCGTCGCTGCTGACGACCGGCGGCCTCACGCGCGGCAAGGCCGCGTTGCGCCGCGCGGCCCCGGGACGCATCCGCACCTTCCGCGTCGAGGCCGCCCGCATCGACCTCCAGGCCGTTCGGCGTGGCCGCACGCGCATCGCCCAGTACCAGCGCGGTGCCGGCGCCGCCCGCGTGATCGCCACGGTCTCGACCGGATCGGCCGTGTCGACGATGGCCTACCGCGAGATCGACGTGCGGGCACCGCGGCGGCTGATCGCGGCCGGCGCCCGGCGGCTCGGCAAGGCCCGCGACCGGGTCACCTACCTCGTGGCCACCCGCGGCCTCGGGGACGGCATCAGCTGGACGGCGTTCTGGCGTGACGGCGATCTCGCCCGCGGCGACGCGCGCGGGCGCCTCACGGACGTCCACCGCGGCTGAGGCTCAGCCGAGGGCGCTGCCGTACTGGCGCTCGTAGTAGGCGCGGTAGTCGCCGGAGCGGATCGGCTCCCACCAGTCGGTGCGCTCCTGGTACCAGCGGACGGTGTCCTCGAGGCCCTGCTGGAAGGAGACGCGGGGCTCCCAGCCGAGGTCGCGGACCTTCTGGCTCGAGAGGGAGTAGCGGACGTCGTGGCCGGGGCGGTCGGTGACGTAGGTGAGCAGGTCGGGGGAGGCACCGGTCAGGCTGATGATGCGCTGCACGACCTCGAGGTTGGCGCACTCGTCGGGGCCGCCGGCGTTGTAGACCTCGCCGGGCTTGCCGTGCTCGAGGACGTGGCCGATGGCGCGGCCGAAGTCGGTGGCGTGGATCCAGTTGCGGACCTGCTGGCCGTTGCCGTAGACGGGCAGCTTGTCGCCGTGGATCGCGTTGAGGATCATCAGCGGGATCAGCTTCTCGGGGTACTGGAACGGCCCGTAGTTGTTGGAGCCGCGCACGATCACGGTCTCCATCCCGTAGGTCTCGTGGTAGCCGCCGACGAGCAGGTCCGCCCCGGCCTTGGTGGCGGAGTAGGGGCTCGACGGGTTCAGCGGCGAGGACTCGGTGAAGGTGCCCTCGTCGATGGAGCCGTAGACCTCGTCGGTGGAGACCTGCAGGTAGCGCACGCCGGCGACCCGGGCGGCTTCCAGCAGCGTGTAGGTGCCCAGCGCGTGGGTCTTGACGAACGCGTCGGGCTCGGCGATCGAGCGATCGACGTGCGTCTCGGCGGCGAAGTTGACGATCGCGTCGACGCCGTCGAGTGCGCGACTTCACCGCATCGGCGTCCTCGATCGCGCCGTGGATGAACTGGTGCTCGACGTCGGCGAGGTTCTCGCGCCGGCCGGCGTAGGTGAGCTTGTCGAGCACCACGACCTCGTCGCCGTGCTCGGCCACCCGGATGCGGGCGAAGTTGGAGCCGATGAACCCGGCTCCACCACAGACCAACAGCTTCATCCAACGACCTCCGAGGACGCTTGCAGGTGGGCGGCGAGACCGGCTCGCCAGGAGGGCAGCCGCGGCGCGTCATCACGCTCGGTCGCCAGGACGGAGTAGGGGGGACGCGGCGCCTTGGCCGCGAACGAGGCGCTGTCGGTGGGCTTGAGCGCGACGTCGGCACCGGTGGCCTCGAACGTCGCCGCGGCGAGGTCGAACCACGTGCAGTCGCCCGCCCCGGCGACATGGAGCGTGCCGGTCAGGCCGCGCTCGGCGATCTCCACGAGCGCCGCGGCGAGGTGGCCGGTGTAGGTCGGGCAGCCGCGCTGGTCGTCGACGACCGACAGCTCGTCGCGCTCGCTGCCGAGGCGGCGCATCGTGTCGACGAAGTTGGAGCCGTGCGGTCCGAAGACCCAGGCGGTGCGCACGATCACCGAGCGCGGGTTGCCCTCGCGCACGGCCTGCTCGCCGGCGAGCTTGGAGCGCCCGTAGGCCGTGGCGGGGGGCGCCGCGACGGGATCGGACTCGACGTAGGGGCGCTCGGCGTCCCCGGCGAAGACGTAGTCGGTGGAGACCTGGACGATCAGGGCGCCGGCGTCGCCCGCGGCGCGGGCCAGCAGTCCGGCGGCCGCGGCGTTGACCGCGGTGGCGTCCCCCTCCGCGTCCTCGGCGCCGTCGACGTCCGTCCACGCGGCGCAGTTGACGACCGCGGCGGGCCGGGCGTCGAGCACCGCGTGGCGGACGGCGTCGGGATCGGTGATGTCGAGCTCGCGGCGGGTGAGCGCGAGGACCTCGTGGCCGGCCGACTCGGCGGCGGCCACGACGTCCCGGCCGAGCATCCCGCCCGCTCCGGTGACGAGGAGCTTCATAGGATGGAGATCTCCGAGTTGTCGCCGACCATGAAGCGGTAGGCGCGCGGCTGGCGCTGGTCGCGGGCGATCCTGACGTCCTTGCCGAGCAGGGAGGACTCCATCCGGCCGTCGAGGCCGATGACGCTCGAGCCCTCCAGCAGGATCGAGTGCTCGACCTCGGCGGACTCCACCACGCAGGAGTCGCCGATCGCGGTGTAGGGGCCGATGTAGGCGTCGCGCACGACGGCGCCGGCGCCGATCACGGCGGGGCCGCGGACGGTGGCGCGCTCGAGCACCGCGCCGGCCTCGACGATCACGCGGCCGTCGACCTGGGAATCGGTGAGGGTGCCCTCGACGCGGCGGTCGATCGTCTCGAGGATCAGCCGGTTGGCCTCGAGCATGTCGGCCAGGCGGCCGGTGTCCTTCCACCAGCCGCGCACGACGTGGCTCTCGACCTGGTGGTCGTTGTCGACGAGCCACTGGATCGCGTCGGTGATCTCGAGCTCCCCGCGCGGGGACGGCTCGATCGACTTCGCCGCCGTGTGGATCAGCGGCGTGAACATGTACACGCCGACCAGCGCGAGATCGCTCGGCGGGTCCTTGGGCTTCTCCACCAGCCGGACGATCGACTTGCCGTCGGCGTCGAGCTGCGCCACCCCGTAGTTCTCGGGATCGGGGACCTGCGTGAGCAGGATCAGCGCCTGCGGCCCGTTGGCCTGGAAGGCCTGGACCAGCTCCGTCATCCCGCCCTGGAGCAGGTTGTCGCCGAGGTACATCACGAACGGCGCGTCGCCGAGGAACGGCTCGGCCGTCAGCACCGCGTGCGCGAGGCCCGCCGGCTCGTCCTGGACGATGTAGGTCAGCCGCACGCCGAAGAGCGACCCGTCACCGGCCGCCGCGCGGATGTCGTCGCCCGTCTCGGGGGAGATGATGATCCCGATCTCGGAGATCCCCGCCCGCGCCATCGCCTCGATGCCGAAGAACAGCACCGGCTTGTTGGCCACCGGCACCAGCTGCTTGGCCGACGTGTACGTGATCGGCCGCAACCGGGTGCCACGGCCACCGGAGAGGATCAGGCCCTTGAGGTCCGCCATGGGCGCCGACCCTACAAGCCCCTAGTCGAGCCGTGCGAGCGGCAGCCGCAGCTCCAGCACGCATCCGCCCGCGTCGTCGGCGCCCGCGGTGATGGTGCCGTCCTGCGCCTCGGCAAGGCGCAGGGCGACGAACAGCGCGAGCCCCTCGCCCTCGCCCTCCCCGCCGAGGCCGTCGGCCGCCGCGGCCGGGTCGGCGCCGCCGCGGACCTCGAACGCGACGCTCATCGCGTCGGGCCGCAGGTGGATCGTCACGGGCTCGCTCCCGCGCATGGCCGCGCGCGCGAGCGTGGTCAGCATCTGGTCCAGCCGGGCGGGGTCGGCGTAGACCCAGACGGGGCCCTCGGGCGCCTCGACGGTCACCCGCACCGTGGAGGCGAGGGCGGTCGCGACGGTGTCGGCGGCGCCACGCGCGGACGTCGGGCCGATCTCCAGCCGCAACGGGCGGTCGGTGCGCAGGTCGGCGAAGTCCCCGAACTGCCGGATCAGCAGGCGCAGCTGGTGCAGCTCCCGGCCCATCGCGGCGTACGCATGGGCGCGCCGCTCCGGCGACAGGTCACGGTGCGGGCCCAGCCACTCGTGCAGGCCCGCCATCACCCCCAGCGGCGTGTTGAGCTCGTGCGAGGCGGAGGCGATCAGCCGCTCGCGCTCCGTCGCGGCGTCGGCCAGGGCCACGGCGGCCTGGAGGCGCCCCGTGCGCTCGCGCGCGTAGAACGCGAGCAGGACCGTGGGCGGGATGAGGAGCAGGTAGGCGTAGTGAAACGGCGCGGCCTGGGTGGCGAGGGCGGCGAGCAGGCCGAGCGGGGAGAGGAGCGCGTCGATGCCCGGCGACAGCAGCAGGTCGCGCAGGGGCGGCATGTCCACCGAGCCCCGCGCCAGCCACTCGCTCAGGAGGCCGAAGCCGAGGTCGAAGACCACCTGCGCCGCGAGCGCCGCGAGGTACAGGGGCCAGTCGCCGTAGCTCGGCCCGCCCGCGCCACCGAGCTCCAGGACGAGCGCCGGGCCGATCGCGAACCAGCACGACCCGGGCAGGAGCAGCAGCCGGTCGGGGTGCACCCGGCCGCGCACGACGTCCGGCAGCCGGCCGGCGATCCACGCACCGCACACCAGCAGCGGCACCCAGCCGACGGGCAGCAGGAGCAGCATCGGCACGAACGCGAGCTGGACGGGGGTCGTGTAGCCGAAGCCGATGACGATCTGCACGCGGACGGCGGCGGCGAAGAGGACGACCAGGAGGATCGCGGTTGAGACGGGCCAGGCGCGGTCGTCGGTGGCGAGCACGCCGAGGGCGACGGCGGCGACGAGGAACCCGGCGTTGACCGGCGCCTCGGCCAGCCGGCGCCGCCGGTCCATCGGCTGCGCAGCGCTCGGCGCGCCCGTGCGGAGCTGCGGCGTCTCACCCACGCGCGCATCCTCCCAGGTGGACGGACGTCGGACTGTCGGTCCGGATCCCTCATGCCGATGGTGGCCGTGCGCCAGTCCACGGTGCCCATCCAGTCCAAGGAGTCCACCCCATGTCCCGCAGGTCCAACGCCCTCCTCGCGGCGGTCGCCACGCTGCTCGTGTCCGTCGTCGCCGCCGTCCCCGCCTCCGCAGGTGTCCTCGTCTCCTCGGCCCCCGACTGCGACAACGGCCAGACGTCCCAGCCGTTTCGTCCCTGGCTGGACCCCGCGCAGTACTTCCTCGCCCCCGACGGCGGCTTCGAGGCCGACGCCGCGGACTGGAGCCTCGACGGCGCGTCCGTCGTCGCCGGCAACCAGGGCTTCGGCGTCGGCGGCGCTGCCCTCGCGCTGCCCGCCGGCGCGAGCGCGACCTCCCCGACCTTCTGCGTCGGCCTCGAGCACCCCACCGCCCGCTTCTTCGTCCGCCGCACCAGCGGCTCCGCCCTGCGGTCGGCCCTGCGCGTCGAGGCCCGCTTCGAGCTCGCCACCGGCGCCGTCACGACGCTGCCGGTCGGGGTCGTCACCGCGGGCTCGAGCTGGCAGCCGTCCCCGGTCGCACCCCTCATCGGCAACCTGCTGGCGCTGCTGCCGGGCGAGCACACGCCGGCGCAGCTGCGCTTCAGCGCCGAGGGCGGGTCGTTCGAGATCGACGACGTCTACGTCGACCCCTACGGGCGCGGGTAGGGTCGGCGCATGGTGCTGCTCGTCGACGACGAGGCGGACGTCCGCTTCATGCTGTCCCTCTACCTCGAGGACGACGGCGTGGCGTTCGAGGAGGCGTCCTCGGGGGCGGCCGCGCTGGAGCTCGCCGCCGAGCGCGACTACGACCTGATCCTGCTCGACCAGCGGATGCCGCCGGGCCCCGACGGGATCGACGTCGCCGAGGCGCTGCGCGAACGGGGCGACACCACCCCCGTCGTGCTCTACTCGGCCTACCTGGACCCTGCGGTGGCCGGCCGCGCCCAGGCCCTGCAGCTGCGCACCGTCGACAAGGGCGAGCCGGACCGCCTGGTCGCCGCCGTCCGGCAGCTGCTGCAGGCCGCGTGAGATCGGGGCCGGCCGGCCGGCGCCGTCAGAGCTTGCGGTGATCCCACGAGGCCCGGTGGGTCTCGTGGAACTCCAGCGCGACGCGCTTCGGGGCCTGCGCGCGCAGGGCAGCCAGTGCCGGGCCCTCCGGCTCGGCGCCGCCGTAGCGACGGGCGAGGTCGATCCCGACGCCGAGCGTCGTGTCGAGGTCGTCATGGAGGCTGACCGCCGTCTCGAGCATCACGCCGCGCAGGAGGTCGTAGCGGTCGCGGCCCGCCTCGACCTGCAGCGTCGCGCGCGGGTCGCGGCGCAGGTTGACGACCTTCTGGGACCTGCTGAACGTCCACGCCCAGATGGTGCCCTCGCGCACGACGTACCAGAGCGGCATCAGGTGCGGGAGCCCGCGCGGCCCGTGCGTGGCGACGGTGACGATGCGCTCCTCGTCGAGGAAGACGCCGACCTCGTCCGCGGTCATCTCGATGGCGGCGCGGCGGGTGGCCATCAGGCCACGAGCAGGGACTCCGCGGCGGCGAGGACCGCGCTGCGCAGGTCCGCGGGCTCGAGCACGACGGCGTCACCCGCCTCCTTGAGGACCTCCTTGACGAGGTAGCCCTCGCCCTTGAAGGACCAGGCGACGACGATCGAGCCGTCGGCGAGCTCGGCCACGACGGTGCGCTCCTCGCGCACCCAGCGCGCCTGCTCGGCGGAGATCCACACGTGCGCGACGCGCGAGCCGCCGACCTCGCCGGTGCGCGGCCAGCCCTCGATGTCGGCGACGGGGTCAAGATCCTGGCGCGGCTCGTAGGTCGTGTCGGAGATGACCGCGTGCTCGATGCGGTCCAGCCGGAAGTGGCGTGTGGCGTCCTTCTCCGGGTCCCAGGCCGAGATGTACCAGCCCTCGCGGCCGTTGATGAGCGCGTAGGGCTCGATGGTGCGGTCGGTGGCGTCGCCCTTGGCGTCGTGGTAGCGCAACTCGAGCAGCCGGCGGTCCTCGATCGCCTGGGTGACCAGGCGCGCGTGGCGCGAGTCGTCCCCTGCGGCGGTGGTGACGTGCAGGCCCTCGCCGACGGGATCCTCGCCGAGGGCGGCGACGATCTTCACGCGGGCGGAGTCCAGCGCGCCGGCGGGCAGGTGGTCGCCGATCAGGTCGATGGCGGCCACGAGCGCCTTGGCCTCGATGGGCAGCAGCCGGGCCGGGCGGTCGAACGTGTCGGAGTAGGGCTCCGTGTCGACCTCGATCAGCCCGCCGGGGACGATCTCCGCGTAGAGCACGTACGTGCCGCCACCGAAGTTGACGACGTTGAGGACGTTCATGTCCTCCTTGAGCTCCTGCTCGGACATCTGCAGCGTCTCGAGCACCTCCGCGATCGGGATCCGCCGGTTGTCGCGGCCGGCCTTGATCAGGACGGACGCGAGCGTGACGAGGCGGGCGAAGCGCTCGGGACGGATCGCGGCCTCGGCGCGCGCGGCCCGGCTGCGCGGCTCCGGCTCGGGTTCGGTCTCGCGCAGGTGGGCGGCGGCGCGGTCGGTGTCGGCACGGGTGATCGCGACGGTGGGCTCACCGCGGTGGGCCTCCACCAGCGCGTCCATGCGGGCGCGGGCCTCCTCGACCAGCGGCGCCGGGCCGAGGATGCGGACGTGCTCCCCGAAGCCCATCGCCCACGAGATGAGCAGGCGCGGCAGCGCGTAGTCGGTGCGGAAGACGGCGCCGCCGTCGTCCTCGGCCGGGGCGAACTCGCCGTAGCGGGAGAAGTGGCGCTCGACGTGCCAGGCGATCCGGTCCGAGACCCAGATCTCCGCGGTGCCGACGGCGTCGCCCAGCTGCCACGGGATCCGGTTGGCGTACTCGCGCGCGTTGAAGTCCTCCGGGCGCTGGAAGTCGTGCTCGGCCTTCGTGGCGTAGGCGACCTTGCCCTTGACGCGGTCCAGCCGGAACATCCGCGTCGCCTGGCGCTCGTGCGCGTGGCCGACGAGGTAGAACTGGCCGCCCTCGAAGAGCAGGTGGTACGGGTCGACACGGCGCGTGGCGGTCTCGTCCGTGGCCATGGTGTGGTACTCGAACTCGATCCGCTTGCGGCGGTAGATCGCGGTGTCGATCTTGGCGATCCGCTGCGAGACCTCGTGACCGCCGGCCGCGGCGGTGATGCCGAGGCCGACCGTGCGCTGGTGCGGCAGGTCCAGCGGGGAGGGGCGTCCCCAGGTGATCTGCTGCAGCGCGAGGCGCAGCGGCTCCGCGTAGGCGAACTCGCCGTCGAGGAGGCTGAGGGCCGTCTGGAGGGAGGCGAGCTCCTGGTCGGTGAACTCGATGGCGGGCAGGTGGAAGGCCTCGCGCGCGAGCGAGTAGTTCTCCTGCTCGGAGAAGCCGTCGGCGGGGCGGTCGACCGAGAGGGTGATGCCCAGGTCGCCGAGCTCGGCGCGGTCGGCGTAGAAGCGCCGGGCGAACGCGTCCTCGGTCATGTCGGAGTAGCCCTCGACGTCGCGCCGGATCTCGGTGGCGGTGACCGGCCGCCGCTCCGCCATCAGGTAGGAGATCAACGACAGCTGGCGGATGAGCTTCTCGGTGTCCTTGGCCAAGGTCGACCAACCATAGACCGGGCCTTCGAGCGCCGGGACGGGAGGTGGTGATCCGTGCGCTCTTTGCGTGGTTTCGGCACCCGCCCCAGACCGGTAGGGTCCCCCGCGATGGCGACACGCCTGGCGTTGGTCGAGGATCACCAGGCCCTGCTGCAGGGGCTCGAGCTGTTGCTCGGCGCGCAGGGTTGCGAGGTGGTCGGCACGGCCGGCGATCGGGCGACCGGCCTGGCGCTCGTGCGGGCCACCGACCCCGACGTCGTCGTGGTCGACGTCGGCCTCGGCGAGGACTCGGGGATCGCCCTCGCCCGCGACGTGCTCGCCGAGTGCCCGGAGCGCGGGGTGGTCCTCTACACGGGGTCGAGCGACATCGAGCTGCTCGAGGACGGCCTCGACGCCGGCGCCCGCGGCTACGCCCTCAAGGAGGGTGCGCCGTCGGAGCTGATGCAGGCGATCGACGCGGTCGCCGACGGCGGCACCTACGTCGACCCTCGGCTGCGGCCCGCGCTCCTGTCGCGCCGGGCGGTGGAGAAGTCGCGCACGCTGTCGGCCCGCGAGCGCGAGATCGTCGGGCTGCTGGCCACGGGGCTGACCGGGGAGGAGGTCGCCGAGCGGCTGTTCCTGTCCGCCGAGACCGTCAAGACGCACATCCGCAACGCGCTGAACAAGCTCGAGGCCCGCAACCGGGTCCACGGGATCGCGATCGCGCTGCGTGAGGGCCTGATCACGTCCGACCGGCCGTGACGGACGACGACCCCGGCGGCCTCAGGCAGCTCCATCACGACCTGCGTGCGCCGCTCGTGATCGTCACGGGCTTCGCGCAGCTGCTGGCCGCCGAGGGCGACCTGGACCCCGAGCTGCGCCGGGACTACGCCCGGCGGATCGCGAAGGCCGGCGACGAGGTCACCCGGCTGCTCGAGCAGCGCCTCGGCGACTGACCGTCGGCCGCGGCCGTCGACGCCCGGCTAGGCCGCGAGGCGGTCGCCGAACCAGGCGGCGCCCGACAGCGCCCGGTCGAAGCCGGACCACTGGGCGCCCTCGGGGAGCTCCTTCTCGATCCGGTCGAAGGACCCGAGGGAGGCGCCGAGGTTGTCGATCATGTGCACGAGGGTCGCCTCGCGCGTGCAGGGGACCACGGGGGAGCCGTGCTCGAGCCGGCCGTGGTGGCTGAGGATGATGTGCAGCACCGCAGCGGCGCGCTGCGGCGGGAAGCCCGGCAGGTCCTCGATCAGGCGGCGGACCCGGTAGTAGCCCATCGGGATCTCACCCTGGAGCTTGCCCCCGTCGGTCATCTCGATCGCGAGCGGGTCGGTCGTGTAGGCGTCGAGCTTGCCGATGTCGTGCAGGAGGCCGCCGGTGACGGCGACGTCGCGGTCGATGCCCGGGAAGGTCGAGGCCATCGCGCTCACCCCCTGGGCGACGGTGAGCGTGTGCTCGAGCAGGCCGTGGCGGTAGGCCTGGTGGTAGTACTTCGCCGCCGGTGCCTCGCGGTAGGCGGCCCACGTCTCGCTCCCCGGGGCGAAGACCGCGTCCAGCAGCCCGCGCAGGTGACGGCACTGGACGGTCGAGACGAGCTCGCGCAGGTCGCGCTCCATCGCCTCCGCCGACAGCGGGGGGCCGTCGAGCAGCGCGGTGAGGTCCGCCTCGGCGGGCTGGGCGGGGCGGATCGCCTCGACGACGAGCTCGGTGCCGTGCCGGGGGTGGCAGGCCACGCGGCCCGCGACGCGCACGACGGTGCCGGCGCGGCAGCCGTCCGGCACGTCCTCGCAGCCGTCGCGCACGACGCCGGTGACGACGCCCGTGCGGTCCCCCAGCGAGAGCTTCACCCAGCGCGCGCCCGCTCGCGTGACCCGGTCCTCCCGGCCCTTGAGGACGAGGACGAGATCGCACTCCTGACCGTCGGTGAGGTCGCGCACGCTCATGGCCTCCTGGAAGCTAGACGCGGGGGCGGACGCGTTCGGTAGCGTTGCCCCATGCGACTCCACACGTGTCCCGCCAAGGACAAGGGCGCCCCCATGCATCCGTGCGCGAAGGCCGTCAAGGCGGTGCGCGACGCGGGTCACGATCCGGAGCTCGTCCCCGCCGGTGGCTTCAAGGCGCTCGGCTTCACCCGCCGCGGCAGGCGCGACCACATCCGCGAGCTCACGGGCCAGGAGGACGTGCCCGTGCTGGAGGTCGGCGACGGCACGGTCGTGACGGGCACGGCCGCGATCGTGGAGTGGGCGCAGGCGCACCCCGCGGCGGCCGGCTAGGCCGCCACCCCCACCCCCACCGACCCGCCGGAGCCCACCGGCCACGTCATGGCCTGATCTCCCAGCACCGGCGCGAGGATCACGTCACTCGAAGCTGGTAGGCAGGTCGGTCGCCGGTCGCGACGGCCCTGAGCTCCGTCGTGCGCGCCACTCCTCGGCCAGCAGCCCGTAGACCGCATGGTCGAGGACCCGCGTCCCGACCCGCTCGGCCCGGCGGGCGACGCCCTCGAACGCGAAGCCCAGCCGCTCCGGGACGGCGCGGGAGCGGTGGTTCTCGGTGCCCGCGCGGATCTCGATGCGCTCGACGCCCCAGGTGTCGACCGCGTGGTCGATCAAGACGGTGACGGCGCTCGTCATGATCCCGCGGCCGACCACATCGCCCGTCAGCCAGTAGCCGATGGCCATGGAGCGGTGGACCCAGTCCACCGCCGGGGTGCCGAGGGTGCCGGCGATGCGGCCGTCGACCTCCACGAGGGTCTGGATGCCGCGGTTGTCGGCGATCTGGCGGCGCGCCGCGCGGATCCAGGCGAGCGCGCCCGCCTCGGAGTACCCCCGGGTCCAGGGCATCCACGGGTCCAGGTGCGCGCGGTTGGCGTCGACGGCCGCGGCGAGCTCGCGCGCGTCGGACTCCTCCGGCAGCCGCAGGCGCACGCCCTCGGCCAGCGCGCGCTCGAGCACGGCGTCAGCGGCCCTCGTAGAACTGCATCGCCCGGTCGGCGAGGTCGCGCGTGTCGCGTTCGTTGCCGACGGCGTTCGTGACGATCGCCAGGCCGGGGACCAGGCGGCCGGAGAACCGCGAGGCCGCCCGCTTGCCGACCATGAGGGCCAGGCGCGAGACGAGCGTCGGGTTCTTGCCCCGCTTGGGGTGCTCGCCCCGCAGCCGCCGGTTGGCCATCGCGACGGCCATCGACCGGCCGACGCCATCGAGCCCGGCGCGGGCCTCCTCGACGCTCGAGTAGATGCGCTGCAGCACCAGCTGCTCGGCCGGCCGGATCGGGTCCAGCGGGTCGTGGCCGTAGGCGGCGGCGACGTAGAACACGAGCCGCGACTGGACCCAGGCGGCGAACGCGAGGTCCGGGACGACGGTGGCGAAGCCCCCGACGCCCGTCGCGGCGCCGCCGGCCCGGGCGAGCCGGGCGTGATGGAGCTTCGCCCGCTTGGCGAGCTCGCGGCCCTCCGTGTGGCCCTCGGCCCGCTGCCTGGCGACCCAGTCGCGGGCGGACGGCCCGTGGTAGTCGGCCGCCATCAGCGCGAGCTGCTCCGGCGCGTGCCGGGGGTCGTCGCGGATCGCGTGCCAGAGGCCGGCGGGCAGGTCGCGCAGCTCGCGATCGTCGTCCATGGCGGCCTCCTACCCAGCATTTCATCCGGACCCGCACGGTCCCCGTAAGCTCGCGACATGGCCAAGTGGTGGACCCTCGTCGCGGTGTGCCTCGGCACGTTCATGCTGCTCGTGGACGTGACGATCGTCAACGTCGCGCTGCCGAGCATCGAGCGCGACCTCGGCTCCTCCTTCGACGACCTCCAGTGGGTCGTGGACGCCTACGCGCTGGCCCTCGCGGCGATCCTGCTGACCGCGGGCTCGCTCGCCGACCTGTTCGGCCGGCGGCGCATCTACGTCCTCGGCGTCGGCATCTTCACCGCCGCCTCGCTCGTCTGCGGCCTGGCCGCCTCGCCGCTCGCGCTCAACCTCGCCCGTGCCGTGCAGGGCGTCGGTGGCGCGCTGATGTTCGCCTGCGCGCTCGCCCTGCTGGCCTCCGGCTACCAGGGCAAGGACCGCGGCACCGCCTTCGGCATCTGGGGCGCCACGACGGGTGCGGCCGTCGCGGTCGGCCCGCTCGCCGGCGGCGCGCTGACCCAGGCGATCGGCTGGGAGGCGATCTTCTTCGTCAACATCCCGTTCGGCCTCGCGGTGATCTGGCTCTCGCTGCGCTCCGTCGCGGAGTCCAGGAACGAGGCGGCCGGGCGCACCGACGTCCTCGGCCTGCTCCTCTTCTCGGCCGCCCTCGCGGCGCTCGTCTTCGGCCTCATCCGCGGCAACGACGAGGGCTTCGGCTCGCCCCTGATCCTCACCCTGCTCATCGGCGCGGCGGTCCTGCTGGTCGTCTTCGTCCTCGTCGAGCGGCGCGTCGCGTCCCCGATGCTCGAGCTGGCGCTGTTTCGCAACCCGACGTTCGTCGGCGCCTCGATCGCGGCGTTCACCCTCAGCGCGACGATCTTCGCCCTGTTCCTCTACATCACGCTCTACATCCAGAACCAGCTCGACTACTCCGCCCTGGAGGCGGGCCTGCGCTTCCTCCCGACCTCGCTGATCTCGTTCTTCGTCGCCCCCGTCTCGGGCAAGTACGGCGAGCGGATCGGCATCCGCTGGGTGATCGGGATCGGCCTCGGCCTCGTCGGGATCGGCCTGCTGCTGATGAGCGGCATCGACGCCTCCGACGACTGGACCGTGCTCCTCCCCGGCCTGATCGTCGCGGCGTTCGGCATCGGCATGGTCAACCCCGCGCTCGCGACGACGGCGGTCGGCGTCGTCACGCCGCAGCGGTCGGGCATGGCGTCGGGGATCAACTCGACGTTCCGCCAGGTCGGCATCGCCACCGGCGTCGCGCTGTGGGGCGCGGTCTTCGCCGGCGTCGTCAACGACAAGGCCGGCACCTTCGCCGCGGCCCTCGGCGGCGGGAAGGCGCCGCGCGGGTCGGGCTCCTTCAGCGACTTCGTCTCCTTCGGCGCCTACCGCGAGATCGGCGCGCGCGCGATCACCCCGGGCCGGACGGCCTTCCTGGACGGCTTCGACGTGATCGTGCTCCTGGCCGGGATCCTCGCGATCGTCGGCGGGATCCTCTGCGTGATCCTGATCCGGCCGCGCGACTTCGTCGCCCACGGTTAGGGTCGGCGACATGAAGGCCGACGTCATCGTGGTGGGAGCCGGCCTCGCCGGGCTGACCGCCGCCGCCGAGCTCGCCGACCGCGGCTCGCAGGTCCTCCTCCTCGACCAGGAGCCGGAGCAGTCCCTCGGCGGCCAGGCGTTCTGGTCGCTCGGCGGCCTGTTCATGGTCGACACGCCCGAGCAGCGGCGGATGGGGATCAGGGACTCGTTCGACCTCGCGTGGCAGGACTGGCTCGGCTCCGCCGCCTTCGACCGGCCGGAGGACGAGTGGCCGCGCAGGTGGGCGCGCGCCTACGTCGAGTGGGCCGCGGGCGAGAAGCGCGCGTGGCTGAGCGGCATGGGCGTGCGCGTGATGGCCAACCCCGGCTGGGCCGAGCGCGGCGGCGGCAACGCGACGGGCCACGGCAACTCCGTCCCGCGCTTCCACCTCACGTGGGGGACGGGCCCCGGCCTGATCGAGCCGTTCGTGCGGCGCGTGCAGGCGCACCGCGAGGCCGGCCGGATCGTCTGCGCCTTCCGCCACCGCGTCGACGCGCTCACGGTCAGCGGCGGCGCGGTCACCGGCGTGAGCGGGTCGGTCCTCGTCGAGTCCGACGTCGTCCGTGGCGCCGACTCCTCACGCGAGATCGCCGGCGAGTTCGAGGCCTCGGCGCAGGCCGTCGTCGTCACGAGCGGCGGGATCGGGGCCAACCACGACATGGTCCGGCGCAACTGGCCCGACCGTCTCGGCCCGGCGCCGAAGCACCTCATCTCCGGCGTGCCGGCCTCCACGGACGGGCGCATGCTGGCCATCGCGGAGGAGGCGGGCGCGAGCCTGATCGGCCGCGACCGGATGTGGCACTACGTCGAGGGCATCCGCAACTGGGACCCGATCTGGACCGCGCACGGCATCCGCATCCTCCCGGCACCGTCGTCGCTGTGGCTCGACGCGACCGGCAAGCGCCTGCCCGCCCCGCTGTACCCCGGCTTCGACACGCTCGCGACGCTCAAGCACATCGGCACGACCGGTCACGACCACACCTGGTTCGTCCTCACGCGCAAGATGATCGAGCGCGAGTTCGCCCTCTCCGGCTCCGAGCAGAACCCCGACATCACCGGCAGGTCGGTCAAGGAGCTCATCAGGACCCGGGTCATGCCCGGCGTTCCCGGCCCGATCCAGCGGTTCATGGACCACGGCGAGGACTTCGTGGTGGAGCGCGACCTCGCCGCCCTGGTCGACTGGGATGAACGCCCGCACGGACACCCCGTTGCTGGCCCTGGAGGACGTCGAGCGCGAGGTCGTCGCGCGCGATCGCGAGCTCGACAACCCGTTCACCAAGGACGGTCAGGTGACGGCGATCCGGGCGGCCCGGCGCTACCGGGCGGACCGGATCACCCGCGTCGCCAAGCCGCACAAGCTGCTCGACCCCGAGGCCGGGCCGCTGATCGCGGTCAAGCTCAACATCCTCACGCGCAAGACGCTCGGCGGGCTGCAGACCGACCTCGACGGCCGCGTGCTCACGACGGGCGGCGAGGTGTTCGAGGGCCTCTACGCCGCCGGGGAGGCCGCAGGGTTCGGCGGCGGCGGGATGCACGGCTACAACTCGCTGGAAGGCACCTTCGTCGGCGGGTGCATGTTCAGCGGTCGGGTCGCGGGCCGTGCGCTCGCGAGCCGCCTGGGCTGACCCCGGCACGCCCTCGCCCGCTGGGGCACGCTCCTCCCCTTGACGGCGAAGTCGTCAGACGTTAGACATCTGCCCGTCGCGGGGACGGGTGAGGGTCCGGCCCCGATCAGCGAGGAGAGGGAGCGAGCGATGTCGCAGGAGACCTTGGCCGTGCCGAACGCCGGACCACGCCTGCGCCGCAACGCGGTCGGGCTCGGCGGCGCGGTGATCATGTCCGCCGCCATCATGGGACCGGCGGTCTCGACGTTCTTCAACCCGCAGTTCTCGATGCCGTTCTCGGGGGCCGCGACGCCGTTCGTCTACCTCCTGTGCCTGATCGCGATCCTGATCGCGGCCAGCGGCATCTTCGAGATGGCCCGCGAGCTGCCGAGCGCCGGCGCGTTCTACACCTACGTCAGCCGCGGCCTCGGGCCGCGCGCGGGCTTCGTCACCGGCGGCCTGATGTTCGTCGCCTACGCGCTGCTGCCGCCCGCCGAGATCGGCCTCATCGGCTCCTACCTGCAGTCGACGTTCCGCGCGGAGTTCGACGTCAACGTCCCGTGGTGGCTGATCGGGATGGTGCCCGCCGGGCTGATGATCTTCCTCGCCTTCGAGGGCATCCGGTCCTCCCTGCGGGCGGCGCTCGTGCTGTTCACCGTGGAGGTGATCGTCGTCCTGCTCCTGGCGATCATCATCGTCGCCCAGGGCGGCAAGGACGGCCTGACCCTCGAGCCGCTGAACCCCGGCGCCTCGCCCAACGGCTTCAACGGGATCACCACCGGGTTCGTCTTCGCCGCGCTGAGCTTCGTGGGCTTCGAGGCCGCGACGACGCTCGGCGACGAGGTCAGGGACCCGCGCCGGATCGCCCCCCGAGCCGTCCTGCTCAGCGTGCTCGCCGTCGGCCTGCTGTACGTGTTCTGCACCTGGGCGGAGGTCAACGGCCTCGGCATCGCGACGACCAACGGGCTGGACGGCTCCGCGACGCCCTGGAACACCCTCGCCGCCGACTACGCCTCGTGGATGAAGTGGCCGGTGATCATCGCCTCGGTCTCGAGCATGTTCGCCGTGATGGTCAACTCCTCCAACGGGATCGTGCGGATCCTCAACCAGATGGGTCGCGAGCGGCTGCTGCCGCAGATTCTTCGCCTTCGTGGACCCCAAGCGCCACACGCCCTCGCGCGCGGTGTTCGTCACGGGGGCCTTCGCGATCGTCCTCGCGCTGCTCGTCGGGGTGGTCGCCGGCGGGCTGGGCGACCCCGGTGGCGGGTCCAACGTCTACGGCTACCTCGGCTTTCTGCTGACGCTGGCGATCCTGCCGGTCTACGTGCTCACCAACCTCGCGGCGATGCGCTACTTCCACCGCGCGGGGCGCTTCAACGTGCTGCGGCACGGGCTCCTGCCCGCGGTCGGTGGCGGCCTGATGGTCGCGCTGCTGATCGGGCAGATCGTCGAGCAGACGGACGCGCCGTACACGTGGTTCCCGTGGGTGATCGTCGGCTGGATCGCGGTGGTCGTGCTCGGTGCGGTCTGGCTGTCGCGCACCCGCCCGGACGACCTCGCGCGAGCGGGGTCGGTGCTCGCGACGGGCGAGGCGGAGGACGCTCCGCCGGCGAGGACCGACTGAGTGCACGTCGTCGGGATCGACGTCGGATCCCAGAGCGTGAAGGCCGTCCTGGTCGATCCGGACGGCCGCGCGCTCGGCGAGGCCGCCGCGGGCTGCCCGATGGCGCACCCCGCGAGCGGCTGGGCCGAGCAGGCGCCGGCCGACTGGGAGGCCGCGATGGGGCAGGCCGTCCGGCGCGTGCTCACCGACGCCGGGGTCGACGGCGCGGAGGTCGGCGCGCTGGGCCTGTCCTGCCAGGTCGACGGTCTCGTGGCGATCGACGCCGCCGGCCGCGCGCTGCGGCCGGCGATCACCTGGCTGGACCGCCGGGCCACGACCGAGAGCGACACCCTGGCCGAGCGTGCCGGCGAGGCAGCGCTCGTCGAGCGCACGGGCCTGAACCCCGACGCCTCGCACACGGCGCCGAAGGCCATGTGGCTGCGCGCGCACGAGCCGGAGCACTACGCCGCGGCGCGGTGGCTGGCGCCCGTCGGCGGCTACGTCCTCGGGTGGCTCACCGGCACCGTCGAGCAGGACCACGCCAACGCGTCCTCGACGCTCCTCTACGACCTGCGCACGCGCGCCTGGGACGACGGCCTGGTCGATGCCGCCGGGCTCGACGGCGCGAAGCTCCCACCGATCCGGGAGGCGACCGACGTCGCGGGGACGCTGCGCCCCGAGGCGGCCGAGGTCCTCGGCCTGTCCGCGGGCTGCCAGGTCGTGGTCGGGACGGGAGACGAGCACGCCGCGGTCGTCGGGGCCGGAGCCCTCGAGCCCGGGACGGTCGTCGACGTGACCGGGACCGCCGAGCCGGTGGCCGTCGGGTCTGCCACGGTGGTGATCGACGAGCGCCGGCTCGTGGAGACCCACGCGCACGCCGTCCCCGGGATGCTGCTGGTGGAGAACCCGGGCTTCGTCTCCGGCGGCAGCACGCGGTGGGCCGCGGAGGTCTGGGGGATCGACCAGGGCGAGCTGTTCGCCCGCGCCGCGCACGCCCCGGCGGGCTGCGATGGCCTGCTCTTCGTCCCCGCGCTGTCGGGCTCGACCGCACCGCGCTGGAACGGCCGCATGCGCGGGGCGTTCGCCGGGATGGCGATGCACCACCGCGTCGAGCACTTCGCGCGCGCGGTGCTGGAGGGCTGCGCGTTCGCGCTGCGCGACATCGTCGACCGCTTCGACGCGCTCGGCCTGTGCGACGACGAGGTGCGCGTGGTCGGCGGCGGGTCGCTTGCGCCGTTGTGGCTCGAGATCAAGGCGGGGGTGACGGACCGGCCGCTGCGGCCCGTGCTCGGCGCGAGCGCCTCGGCGACCGGCGCGGCGATGCTCGCCGGCGTCGCGGCGGGGACGTTCGCCGACCTGCCCGACGCCGCGCGCCGCAGCGTGGCGCTCGCCCCGGAGCCGGTGCTGCCGGACGCCGCCGACCGGGCCGTCTACGACGACGCCTACGGCCGCTACCAGCGGCTCTTCGACGGCCTCGAGGGGGCGTTGGCGTGAGCGCGAGCGCCGCCGTCCGCGCCGCGCGCGACATCGACGGGCTGCGGGCCGAGCTCGCCGCCGCGCCGGAGGCGGGCCGCCTGCAGCCCCTCGGCCTCGGCCGCGTCCTGCTCGGCGCGGGCGTGCTCGCCGAGCTGCCGGCGCTCGTCGCCGCGCTGCGCCGCGGCGACGGCCGGGTCGCGCTGGTCGCCGACGGCACGCCGATGGGTTCGGGAGCGTCCGGCGGCGAGCTGAAGGCCACCGTCGCCGAGGCCCTCGGCACGGTGCGGCGGGTGACGCTCGGCGACGCGCACGGGCGCACCCACGCCGACGCCGCGACGGTGGCGGCCGCGACGGACGGCGCGCGCGGCGCGGCGCTCGTCGTCTCGGTCGGCTCGGGCACCGTCGCCGACGTCGGCAAGGCCGCCGCCGCCGCGCTGGGGCTGCCGCACGTCGTCGTCCAGACCGCTGCCAGCGTCAACGGGTTCGCCGACGACCAGTCCGTCCTGCTCGTCGACGGGGTCAAGCGCACGACGCCGACCGCGTGGCCGGACGCGCTCCTGATCGACACGGGGGTGCTCGCCGCCGCTCCGGCCGCGCTCAACCGCGCCGGCCTCGGCGACCTGCTCGCGTCCTTCACGGCCCCCGCCGACTGGCGGCTCGCCAAGGCCGTCGGGCAGGACGACTCCTACAGCCCCGCCGCGGTCGCGCTCGCCCGCCGCCACGCCGCCGACCTGCTCGCGCAGGCCGGCGGCATCCCGGCCGGCGATCCGGCTGCCCTCGACGAGCTCGCCGCCGGCCTCGTGCTCAGCGGCGTCTCGATGGGCGTGGCGGGCCGCACCGCCCCCGGCTCGGGGATGGAGCACACCGTCAGCCATCTGCTCGAGATGGCCCCCGGCCCGTCCGCCTTGCACGGCGCGCAGGTCGGCGTCCTCTCGGTCCTCGGGGCGCTGCTGTGGGAGCGGGTCCGGGCGCACGTCGCGGCCGAAGGGCTCGGCGGGCTGCGCTACCCGGCCGCGGAGGAGATGCGTCCCCGCGTGCTCGCGGCCTTCGAGCGGGTCGACCCCTCGGGCGCCGCCGGCGCGGAGTGCTGGCGCGACTACGCGCGCAAGCTCGAGCGCTGGCACGCGGCCCGGCCGGACCGGCACGAGCGCCTCGCGGGGGAGTGGCCCGCCCTCGACGCCGAGCTCGGCGCGCTGCTCGCCGCCCCGGCCGAGCTGCTGGCCGCGCTGCGCGCCGCGGGCGCCCCGACCCGCCTCGGCGAGCTCGGCTACGAGGCCGGGCACGCCCGCTGGGCCCTCGCCAACTGCCACCTGATGCGCGACCGCTTCACCGTCGCCGACCTCGCGTTCCTGCTCGGCTGCTGGGAGCCCTCCGACGTGGACGCGCTGCTCGCCGACGCCGCGGCGCTGGGGGCGGGCCTGTGAGCGCCCTGCCGGTCTTCGACGGCTACGCGCTCGACCTCGACGGCACGGTCTACCTCGGGGACGCCCTCTTGCCCGGCGCCCGGGACGCCGTCGCGCGGCTGCGCGCCACCGGCGCCCGCGTCGTCTTCGCCACCAACAAGCCGCTCGACACCGGCGCCGAGTACGCCAAAAAGCTCACCCGCCTCGGGATCGCCACGACGCCGGCGGAGGTCGTGACCGCGGTCGACAACCTCATCCACCACCTGGAGCACCGGCACCCGCGCGCCCGGGTGATGCTGATCGCGGAGGAGACGGTCGAGGCGAGCGTCCGCGCCGCCGGCTTCGCCGTCGTCACCGACCCGGCGGCGACCGACGTCCTGGTGGTCTCCTTCGACCGCCGCTTCGACTACGCGAAGCTGCACGCGGCGTTCCGCGCCGTCCGCGACCACGGCGCGGTGATCGTCGCCACCAACCCTGACCCGTTCTGCCCGACGCCCGAGGGTGGGCTGCCCGACTGCGCCGCCATGCTCGCTGCCGTCGAGGCGTGCACCGGCGCCCGCGCGGAGGTCGTGCTCGGCAAGCCGAGCGCGGAGATGGCCGCGGCCCTGCTGGACCGGCTCGGCATCCCCGCCGGGCGCGCCGCGATGGTCGGTGACCGCCTGCACACCGACGTCCGCATGGGTCAGCGGGTCGGGGCGGCGGGCATCCTCGTGCTCTCCGGCGTCACGACGGCGGCCGAGCTGGCCGCCGGCGACATCACGCCCGACCACGTCCTCGACGGCATCCACCAGCTCATCCCCGAAGGAGCGACCCCACCGTGATCGAGTTCGTCTTCATGCTCACCCGCGACGACCGCACCGTCCACGACGCGCGCGCGGTCCTGGACGCCGTCAAGGACACGGGCCTGCGCTACATCGGCTTCAAGGACGTCGGCGCGACGCCCGAGCAGCTGAGCGAGGTCACGCGCGCGGCCCACGACGCCGGGCTGACGGTCATGCTGGAGGTGGTCTCGACCTCCGCCGACGACGAGCGGCGGTCGCTCGAGGCCGCCGTCGGGATCGGGGTCGACTGGGTGCTCGGCGGCACGCGCGCCGAGGAGGGCCTCGCGATCCTGGCCGGCGCCGACGTGGCCTACTGCCCGTTCCCCGGACGCATCGTCGGGCATCCGAGCCTGCTGGAGGGCACGCAGGACGAGATCGCCGCCGACGCCGCGCGGCTGACCGCGCTCGACGGCGTCGCGGGCGTCGACCTGCTCGCCTACCGCCACCAGACGATCGACCCCGTCGAGCTCACGCGTGCGGTCGTGGCGGCTTCCGCCGGGCCCGTCGTCGCCGCCGGCTCCGTCGCGAGCTACGAGCAGATCGCCGCGCTCGCCGACGCAGGGGCCTGGGGCTTCACCATCGGCGGCGCGATCTTCGAGGGCCGCATGCCGGGCGCGCCGGACGTCGCCGCCCAGGTGCGTGGCGTGCTCGCCGCGGCCGGGGGGGACGGGGGTTGACGGACCCCACCCGCCGCCGCTCGCGCGTCGAGGAGGTCCGCGCCGGACTGCTCGCGGAGCTGCTCGACGGGCGGCTGGCCCCCGGGGACAAGCTCCCCAACGAGGACGATCTCGCCGGGCGCTTCGGCGTCAGCCGCGCGACGGTCCGTGACGGCGTGCGCGGACTGCTGGAGGCCGGCTACCTCGTGCGCCGGCACGGGTCGGGGACGTTCGTCACCGCGACGCCGCGCAGCCGTCACGCACTGGACACCACCGTCTCCTACACCGCGATGATCCGCGAGGCCGGGCACGAGCCCGGAGAACGCGTGCTCGGCCGCGCGACGCGGGCCCCGACCGGCGAGGAGGCGCTGCGCCTGTGCCTGGGCGACGGCGAGGACGTCGTCGAGATCGAGCGCGTGCGCCTGGCCGACGCGCGGCCGGTGATCTACTCCCGCGACTGCCTTCCGGCGGCGCTCGTGGCCGGGATCGAGGAGGTCCGCCTCGACGCGTCGCTGTACGCGATCCTCGCGTGGGCGGGCGTCCCGGTGGAGCGCGCGACCGCGCGCCTGACGCCGACGGTCGCGTCCGCCGGGCTGGCCCGGGCGCTGGAGATCAAGCGCGGCACCCCGCTGCTGCACGTCGACCAGGTCGACCTCGCCCACGACGGCCGGCCGGTGCTGCGCTCGCTCGAGTGGCATGTCCCGGACGCCTTCGAGCTGATCGTCAACCGCCGCGCCGCCCCTGGCGGATGACCATCATGCGGCACGTGCAGCCGCTGTTCGAGCACCGGATCCGCCACTCGGGGTTCGAGACCCGCGTGCTCGAGTTGGAGGGCGACGGGGACCCGCTCGTGCTCCTGCACGGCTACGCCGACTCCGCCGACACGTGGCGCCCGCTGCTCGACCGCCTCGCCCGCCGGGGTCGTGCCGCGGTGGCGGTCGATCTCCCCGGTTTCGGCGCCGCCGCCCGCCTGCGCCCGGGGCCGGTGCTCGAGCAGTGGGACGCCTTCACCGGTGCGCTCGTGCGCCACGTCGCCGCGGAGGCCGGCCGCGACGTCGTCCTCGTCGGCAACTCCCTCGGCGGCGTGCTCGCCCTGCGTGCGGCCGAGCGCGACCTCCCGCTGGCCGGCGTGGTCCCCGTCGCCCCCGCCGGCCTCGACATGCCCCGCTGGTTCCACGTCATCGACCGCGACCCCGTCGTGCGCAGCGTCCTCGCGCTGCCGGTCCCGATCCCCCGCCCGGTGCTGTCGCGCATCGTCGGCGAGGTGTTCCACCGGCTCGCCTACGCCGACGGCGCGAAGGCCGAGCCGGGCGTGCTGCGGGCGTTCGCCGGCCACCACCCCGACCGCGGCGCCGTCCTGCGGCTGCTCGAGACCGGCCGGCGGCTGCTGCCCGAGATCACCCACGCCCCGTTCGACTTCGAGCGCACGCGCTGTCCGGTCCTGCTCATCTGGGGCACCCGTGACCGGATGGTCTCCGCGCGGGGCGCCGAGGTCCTCCGGGCCGCCCTGCCCGAGACGGAGGTCGAGCTGCTCGACGGCGTCGGCCACTGCCCGCAGCTGGAGGCGACCGACGCCGTCGACGCGCTGCTGGCCGGCTGGACGCCCGTACCGTCAGGCGGGTGTCCGCTCCCGACAGCACCGAGCCGCAGGTCCGCCGTTACGAGGATCCCCAGGGCGACCAGGTCGTCCACGTCGCCGTCAGCGCCGGGTTCCCCACCCCCGCACTGAGCTCGTGGGGGACGGTCGACATGAGCCAGTTCCCCACCGGCCTGACGACCGCCGAGGGCCAGGAGGTCCGCGTCGAGCTCGTCGGCGTCGCCCGGCGCGAGTTCGACCTCATGGGCCACGTGCTCGCCTCGTGCGCGCTCGACCTCGCGCGCGGTGACCGCACGCCGGTCCCGGACGCGATCTTCCCGGACGCCGTGGCGATCAACGACGAGCGCGTCGCCTGCCGCCACGCGCTGCTGACCCTTCCCTTCATGTGGGGGGAGGACGGCATCCCCGACATGGGCAAGGACGGGCGGGTGACGACCTGGCTGCAGGTCGTCCCGATCACCGACGCCGAGCGCGTCCACGCCGAGGAGCACGGCGCGGGCGCGCTGGCGGCCGAGTTCGAGCGCGCGAAGGTCGACGTGCTCGATCCGCTGCGCGCGAGCGCCGTCTAGGCCGGCGTCAGACGGCGCGGTAGCGGTCCTGCGCGACGCGCCGCTGCTCGGCGTGATCGATGATCGGCTCGGGGTAGTCCTCGCCGATCCGGCAGCCGGCGGCCTCCTGCTGCTCGTCGCTCATCGTCCAGGGCTCGAACAGCTTGTCGTCGGGGACGTTCGCGAGCTCGGGGATCCAGCGGCGCACGTACTCGCCCTCGGGGTCGAACTTCCGCTGCTGGGTGACGGGGTTGAACAGCCGCTGGAAGTACGGCTTGGGGTCGGTGCCGACGGACGCGATCCACTGCCAGCCGCCGTTGTTGGCGGCCATGTCGCCGTCGACGAGGTGGTGCATGAAGTGGGCCTCGCCCAGCCGCCAGTCCAGGTGCAGGTCCTTCGTCAGGAACGAGCCGACGACCATGCGCACGCGGTTGTGCATCCATCCCTCGTGCAGCAGCTGGCGCATGCCGGCGTCGACGAAGGGATACCCCGTCGTGCCCTCGCGCCAGCGGTCGAACGTCTCGCCCTCCTCGTGCCACTCGAGCTTGCGGTAGCGCTCCTGGAACTCCTCGCGGGTGACGTGCGGGAAGTGCATCAGCACCGCGGCGTAGTAGTCGCGCCAGGCGATCTCGTTGCGGTAGGCGTCGGCGTCCGCCCCGCCGTCGTCCTCCACGCGCGCGTCGAGCTCGAGCGCCGAGACGCAGCCCCAGCGCAGGTAGGGCGACAGCCGCGAGGAGCCGCCCGCGGCGTGGTCGCGCGCCTCGTCGTAGCCCTGCAGGCGCGTGCGCAGGAAGCTCGTCATCGCCTTGCGGCCGGCGGTCTCGCCGGGCTCGAAGGTCAGCTCCGGATCCTCGTCGAAGCCGAGCGACCGCAGGGCGGGCATGCGCCCGACCTTGACGCCGGACGGCATCTGGAGCTTGCGCGGCGCCTGCAGGACCGGGCGGCGCTCCTGCGCCAGCCAGGTGCGCGCGAAGGGGGAGAAGACCGTGTACGGCTTGCCCTGCTTGGTGCGGATGGTGCTCGGGTCGTCGACGACGAAGGAGCCCGGCATCGGGCGCGCCTTGGAGCCGAGCGCGTCGACGACGGCCTGGTCGCGGCGGCGCGACCACGGTGAGGCGTCCCCCGTGAAGTAGACGGCGTCGGCGCCCGTCTCCTCCACGAGCGCCGGGATCACGGTCTCCGGTCTGCCCTCGCGGATGACGAGCCGCGCACCCTTGTCGCGCAGCGCCTCGTCGAGCTCGTGCAGACAGCCGAGCATGAACTTCACGCGCTTGACGCTGGGGAAGCGCCCCCCGGTGATCAGCCGGTCGTCGAAGACGAAGACGGGCACGATCGCGTCGTGCCCGGCGGCGGCGACGAGGGCGGGGAGGTCCCGCACCCGCAGGTCGCGGCGAAACCACATGACGGCGACGGACATGAAGGGGATACGCGCGGAGCTCCGTGACGGACGACCAAGCGCGCAGTCCCGTGACGGACCTAAAGTCGCGTTTGTGTCGCTATGACAGCGTTCTCGCGACTTTAGGTCCACCCCCGGGTACCTTCAGACGGGTGAAGCCCGCTCGTCTCTCCATCCTCACGGGCGTCATCGCCCTCGGCCTCGCCGGTCCTGCCGCCGCGCAGACGGTCCCGGCGCCCACGCCGGCGCCGACCGTGACGCCCGCGCCGACGCCCGCGCCCCCCGCGCCGACCATCGCCGCCGGCATCACCGCCGGGGGGATCGATCTCTCCGGGATGACCGTCGAGCAGGCCGAGGCCGCGCTCGCGCCCCTCGCCGCCCCCGCGACGGCACCCGTCATCGTGGCCGTCGCCGGCAAGCGCTACACGCTCAAGACGCGGAAGGTCAAGCTCGCGTTCGACGCCAACCGGACCGCCCGCCGCGCGCTCAACGCGTCCGCCAAGCCGCCCGCCGCCGGGACGACCAAGGCCGTGCCCCTCGCGATCGAGTTCATCCGCACGCCGATCCGCCGCTTCGTCAAGCAGGTCCAGCGCGGTGCCTACCAGGCGCCGAGGGACGCGCGCGTCGGCATCCAGGTGCGCCGCGTGACGCTCTCCAAGGGCCGCAAGGGCCGCGCCGTCTCCGGGAAGAAGCTCAACCCGGCGATCGAGGCCGCGCTGGCCCACCCGGCGAAGCCGCGCCTGCTCAAGCCGGGCCGCTTCGCCGTGAAGCCGAACGTCACGACCGCCGAGGTCCGCCGGGCCAACGCCACGGTGATCACGGTCGACCAGTCCGAGTTCACCGCCCGCCTGTTCAAGCACCGCAGGGTCGTCAAGCGCTACAAGGTCGCCGTGGGGCAGCCCGCGTACCCGACCCCCAACGGTCGCTTCTCCGTCACGTCCAAGCAGGTCAACCCCACGTGGAACGTCCCCTCTTCGCCGTGGGCGGGGGAGCTGCAGGGCTCGTCCGTCAGCGGCTCGGATCCGTCGAACCCGCTCAAGGCGAGGTGGATGGGCCTCGCCGGCGGCGTCGGCTTCCACGGCACGGGCGAGGACTACTCGGTCGGGACGCGCGCCTCCCACGGCTGCCTGCGCATGCACGTCTCCGACGTCATCGACCTGTTCAACCGGACCCCGCTGGGGACCCCGGTGCTGATCGCCCCATAGGTCCTCGTCTGGACCACTTGCGCCGCTGAGCCGACGCGTGTAGGCTGAAGTGGTCTTGATCGAGACCACTTCAGCGATCCGACAGCCCTACGAGCAGCTCGCCGACCACCTCACGGGGGAGATGCGCCGCGGCGCGCTGCGTCCCGGGGCGCGCCTGCCGGCCGAGCGCGACCTCGCCGCCCGCCTGGGCGTCAGCCGCGCCGTCGTGCGCGAGGCGCTGGGCTGGCTGCAGGTCGAGGGCCTCGTGGAGACCCGCCGCGGCGCGGGGTCCTTCGTCGTCGCCGACGTCGCGGCGCGGCTCGCGTCCCTCGACGGCGCACTCGCGGCGGACGCCGGCGCGACCGTCAGCCAGGCCGGCCCGGCCGCGCTGCTGGACGCGCGTGCCGCACTCGAGCCGGCCGTCGCGCGACTGGCCGCGCTGACGATGCGCGCGGCCCCGGGCGACGCTGCCGCGGCCGGTCCGACCACGGATCCCGACGTCGAGGCCCTGCTGGTCGAGATGGAGACCAACCTGGACCCGACGGACGCCGAGCAGCGCCGCCGCTGGTCCGACGCCGACCGCCGCTTCCACCACCGCTTCGCCGTGCTGACCGGCAACCCGGTGCTGGTCGCCATGGCCGACGCGATCGAGCGCGCGATGGACGAGCCGCTGTGGCAGCGCCTGCGCGACGACTCCGTCGCCACCCCCGGCCGCACCGTCCTGCAGCTCGCCGAGCACCGGCTGATCGCCGCCGCCGTCGCCGAGGGCGACGCGGACGCGGCGGCCGACCACGTCACCCGCCACCTCACCCGCGCGCGTCAGTTCATGGCGCTCACCCCTGATCAGGAGGACTGAAGACGCATGAGCACGTTCACCGGCATCGTCCCCGCCGCCATGGTGCCGTTCACCGACGCCGACGAGATCGACCTCGACGCCCTGCGCGCCAACGTCACCCACCTGCTCGACAACGGGGTCTCGGGCATCGTCGCCAACGGGACGATGGGGGAGGCGGGCTCGCTCGACACCGCCGAGCGCGATCTCGTCCTGCGCACCGTCGTCGCGGTCGCCGGCGACCGCGTCCCGGTCATCGCCGGCGTCTCGGCCGGCGCCACGCGCCTGGCCGTCGGCCACGCCACGGCCGCCCGCGAGGCCGGCGCCGCCGGCGTCATGTGCCTGCCGCCGCTCAACTACAAGGGCACCCACGAGGAGCTCGAGGCGTTCTTCGCCGCGGTGGCCGACGTCGGCCTCCCGGTGATGCTCTACAACAACCCCGAGGCGAGCGGGATCGACCTCGCGGTCGAGCAGATCGTCGCGCTCCTCGCCGCCGTGCCGGGCATCGTCGCCGTCAAGGAGTGCTCCGGCGACGCGCGCCGGATCGCCGCCCTCGTCAACGCCACCGAGGCCGACGTGTTCGTCGGCGGCGACGACTGGGCCCTCGAGGGCTACGCCGCCGGCGCGGTCGGCTGGGTCTCCGGCGTCGCGAACATCGCCCCCGCCGAGTGCGTCGCGCTCCAAGACGCGGTGCAGGAGGGTCGCCTCGAGGAGGCGCGGGCGCTCAACGCCCGGCTGCTGCCGCTCGGCCGTCTGGACATGACGCCGTGGCTCGTGCAGTTCTTCAAGGCCGCGCTGGACGAGGTCGGCCTCGTCGGCGGCCCGGTCCGCGCGCCGCGCCTGGCGCTCGGCGAGCCCGGTCGCGACGTCGTCCGCGCCGCGGTCGCCGCGCTGAAGGAGCCCGTCGCGGCATGAGGGCGCGCCGCGCCTTCGCGGCCGTCGACTCCCACACCGAGGGCATGCCGACCCGGGTCATCACGGGCGGCATGGCCGCGCTCCCGGGCGCGACGATGCTCGAGCGCAAGCGGCACTTCGAGGCCGAGCTCGACGACGTCCGGCTGCTGCTGATGCGCGAGCCGCGTGGGCACGCGGCGATGTCCGGCGCGATCCTGCAACCGCCCACCCGCGCCGACGCGGACTGGGGCGTGCTGTTCATCGAGGTCTCCGGCTGCCTGCCGATGTGCGGTCACGGGACGATCGGCGTCGCGACGGTGCTGGTGGAGACCGGGATGGTGGAGGTCACCGAGCCCGAGACGATCGTGCGCCTCGACACGCCGGCGGGGCTCGTGGTGGTGCGCGTCGCGGTCGCGGACGGGCGTGCCGTCTCGGTGACGCTGCGCAACGTCCCCGCCTTCCTCCACGCCCGCGACTGCGTGGTGGACGTCCCCGGCCTGGGGGCCGTCACCTACGACATGGCCTTCGGCGGCAACTTCTACGCGCTGCTGCCCGCCGCGGCGGTGGGGCTGACCGTCGATCCGGCGCGCGAGGGCGAGCTGATCGACGCGGGGCTGGCCATCATCGCGGCCATCGACGCCGCCGACCGCCCCGTCCACCCGGAGGACGACCGGATCGCCGGCTGCGCCCACGTGGTCTTCCACGCGCCGGGGGCCGACGGCGCCGACGCCGTCGCCGCGACCGCCATCCATCCGGGCTGGCTGGACCGCTCGCCGTGCGGGACGGGGACGAGCGCGCGCCTCGCGCAGCTGCACGCCCGCGGCGAGCTGGCCATCGGCGTCCCGTTCGTCAACGAGTCGGTCATCGGGACGCGCTTCACCGGCGTCGTGGCGGCGGAGACGACGGTCGCGGGCCGGCCGGCGGTCGTCCCGGAGATCACCGGCCGCGCGTGGATCACGGGGACGGGCACCTACCTGCTCGACCCCGAGGATCCGTTCCCGGCGGGGTTCGACCTCGGATGAGGTGACCGTGCCGCGCGTGGTGATCGTCGGCGCGGGCATCGTCGGCTGCTCGGCTGCGGCCGAGCTGGTCGCCCGCGGCGCGCGGGTCACGCTGCTCGACCGCGGTGAGGTCTCGGCCGGCACGACCGGGCTGGGGGAGGGCAACGTCCTGTGCGCGGACAAGGACGCGGGGCCGGAGCTCGACCTCACCGTCGCCGGCCGGGCGCTCTACGACGAGCTGGAGGCGCGGCTCGGCGCGGCCGCGAGGATCCGTCGCAAGGGCGCCCTGATCGTCCATCCGCTCGCCGCGACCTGGGCCGCCGAGCCGGCCCGCGCCGAGCGCCTGCGGGCGGCGGGCGTCGAGTGCGAGCTCGTCGACCCCGCCGGCGTCCGGGCGCTCGAACCGCGCCTGACCGGTGACGTGCACGGCGCCCTCCACGTCCCCGGCGACCTCCAGTGCGACCCGCAGGCGATCGCCCGCGCCCTGGCGAGGGAGGCGGCGGCCGGCGGCGCGGAGGTCCGCACGGGCGTCGAGGTCGTCGCGATCGAGGCCGGGCATGGCGCGCCGGACGCCTCCGGGGCCGCGTCCGGGCCCGGGGTCCGCACGTTGAGCACCTCTGCGGTCGCGAACGTGCGACACCCCGGACGGATCGCCGTCCGGCTCGCCGACGGCACCCGCCTGGACGCCGACGCCGTCGTCCTCGCCGCCGGACCGTGGAGCGGGCCGCTCGCCGCGTCGGCCGGCCTCCGGCTCCCGCTGCAGCCGCGCAAGGGGCAGCTGCTGCAGCTCCGGGTCGCCGAGCCCGACCCCCTGCTGCTGCGCCGCAAGGTCGTCGACGGCTCCTACCTGCTGTCGCTGACGAGCGACGCGCCCGGTGCCCAGCTCTCCACGGTGGTCGAGACGACCTGGGACGGGCACGTCGTCGTCGGCTCCAGCCGCGAGTTCACCGGCTTCGACGCCTCCGTCGACGGGGCGCTCGGGGCGACCATGCAGGCGCGCGCCGCCCGTCTGGTCCCCGCCATCGCCGACCTCCCCGTCGCGCGCGCATGGGTGGGGTTCCGGCCGTGGCTGCCCGACCACCTCCCTGCGATCGGCGCCTCCGCGCGGGTCCCCGGCCTGTTCGTGGGGACGGGGCACGAGGGCGCGGGGGTGGCGCTCGGTCCGATCACCGGCCGCGTCCTGGCGCAGGCGATCATGGGGAAGACGCCGGTGCTCGACCTCGCGCCGTTCGCCCCCGACCGCTTCAGTTGACGCACCGCGCCTCGGCCGACTTCGTACGGTGAGAGGCGATGCGCCCGCCCGCCCTGCTCGCCCTCCTCGTCCTCGTCGCCCTCACGGGCTGCGGCGGCGGGAGGACCACCCCCGCCCCGGGGAACGCGACCGACCGCGCCTTCGTGGCGGCCATGATCCCCCACCACGAGTCAGCGCTGCAGATGGCCGACGTCGGCCGCGCCCGGGCCGAGAGCCCGTTCGTGGCCCAGCTCGCGACGGACATCATCCGCACCCAGCGCAGCGAGATCGCGACCCTGCGCGCGGAGGACGCGAGACTCGCCCGGGCGGGCGTCCGACGCGGCAGCCTGGACGTCGCGGCGCACGACCCCTCGATGGGCGACGACGTCGCCACCCTGCGCGGGGCCCAGCCGTTCGACCCCGTGTTCCTTCGCCTCATGATCCCGCACCACGAGGGCGCGCTGGCGATCGCCAAGGCCGAGATCGCCAACGGCCGGGACCCGGCGCTCAAGCGCCTGGCCGAGCAGGTCATCGCCGGCCAGGCCGGCGAGATCCGCGCGATGCGCGGACGCCTGCTCGACTGACGACGTCGGTAGCGTCCCGGCCGATGACGGTCGACGCATGGATGCAGCACCCGACGGTCCGCTTCTCCCAGCAGCCGATGTTCGCGTCGCTGCGGCGCTGGACGGGACAGGCTGCGCTCACGGAGGAGCTGCCGATCGCGGCGACCGTCGCCGCGATGGACGCCGCTGGGATCGACTTCGGCCTTCTGAGCGCGTGGCACGCCCCGGGCGCCGGTCCGCTGATCGCCAACGACGAGGTCGCCGGCTGGGTCGCCGCCCATCCCAGCCGCTTCGCGGGCCTCGCCGCGGTGGACGTCGCTCGGCCGATGGACGCGGTCCGCACGCTGCGCCACTGCGTCACCGAGCTCGGGTTCAAGGGCCTGCGGATCCTGCCCTGGCTGTGGGAGGTCCCGCCGACCGACCGGCGCTTCTACCCGCTCTACGCGGCCTGCGTCGAGCTCGGCGTGCCCGTCTGCACGCAGGTCGGGCACACCGGCCCGCTGATGCCCTCCGAGCCCGGCCGGCCGATCCCCTACATCGATCAGGTCGCGATCGACTTCCCCGAGCTGACGATCGTGTGCGGGCACGTCGGGTACCCGTGGACGACCGAGATGGTGGCGGTCGCCCGCAAGCACGAGCACGTCGTCATCGACACGTCGGCGTACACGGCCGAGCGCTATCCGCCCGAGCTCGTGGACTACCTGCGCTCGGGCTCCGGTCGTCACGAGGTGCTGTTCGGGACCAACTACCCGATGGTGCTCGGCACCCAGGCGCTGGCCGGGTTGGACGCGCTCGACCTCGACGCCGAGACGCGCGAGCTGTTCCTCGACTCCAACGCCCGGCGGATCTTCAGGCTGTAGCCGCCATCGAGACGAGCTCGTCGCCGTAGCGGTCGGAGAAGTACGCCATCGTCGGCCCCAGCAGGGCGAGCAGGTCCGCCTCGGGGGCGACGTTGGCCGCCAGCGCGCTGAGGTAGAGGACGTTCTTGAAGAACAGCACGAGCTCCGTCGGCAGCTCGAAGCCCTGGGCGGCCAGCAGCCGCAGGACGCTCCCGAGATGCGTGCCGAGCGCGTCGAACGCGACGCCGCCGGCGGGCAGGGCGTCGAGCTCGACCTGCAGCGCCGCGGCGAGCGCGTCCCGGTCCGCGTGGTCGGGCAGCGCACCGAAGCGGTCGAGCGCCTCGACCTGGCCGGCCGCGTCCATCGTCGCGAACGCGAGGAGGAAGCGGACGAGCCCACTGCGCTCGCGGGCGCTGAGGCGGCCGCAGATGCCGAAGTCGACGAGGGAGAAGCGGTCACCGCCGTCGACGAGCACGTTGCCGGCGTGCATGTCGCCGTGGAAGAGCCCGTGCACGAGGGTGCCCTCGAGGACTCCGCGGACGGCCAGGTGCAGGAGCGCCTCGCCGTCGAGGTCGGCGCCGAACTCCGCGGCTGCGCGGCTGGCTGACACGCCGGGGACGGCCTCCATCACGAGCACCCGCTCCGTGACGAGGCCCGGGATCGGCCGCGGGATCGTGCAGCCCTGGCCGTCGGTGGCGTGGAAGGCGGCGCCGAGCTCGACCATGTTGAGCGCCTCGAGGCGCAGGTCGAGCTCCTGCAGCGACAGCCGCGCGAACAGCGCGACGAAGCCCGGGAGGTTGGCCACCCGCGTCGCCGGCTGCCACTTGTGCAGGGCGGCGGCGACGATCGCCAGCGCCTCGATGTCGGCCGCGAAGCGCTTGCGCAGACCGGGGCGGCGGACCTTCACGACGACGGGCGTGCCGTCGCCGAGCCGGGCGTGGTGGACCTGGCCGATCGACGCGGCGGCGAATGGCTCGGGCTCGACGTCGACGAGGCCACCGTGGTCCTCGCCGAGCTCGCGCTCCAGCACGCCCAGCGCCACGCCGGGCGGGAGCGGCGGCACCCGGTCGCGACACCAGCCGAACGCCTGCACCCACTCCTCGGGCAGCAGGCCGTCGGCGGAGGCGATGAACTGGCCGAGCTTGACGTAGGCGGGCCCGCCGGCGCGGACGAGCTGCTCCGCGCTGCGGACGGATCCGAGGCCCGCGCGCCGCGGGCCGACGGGCGCGCCGAACGCCGCGGCCGCGGCGGTCAGCAGGCCGGCGAGCGCGTCGTCGGGGCGGGCGTCCGCCGCGCGGCCGAAGCGCCCGGAAGCGGCCCCGAGCAGCGCGAAGGGGAGGTCGGGCGCGGCCTGGGCCGCGGCCCGCCAGCCGGTGGAGGCCAGCGTGGCCACGGTGTCCACCCACAGGCGCGGGCGCGCGAGGCGCGTGGCCTCGTGGTCGAGGTCGTCGCGGACCCGTCCGAGCTCACGCTGCCAGGACGCGGCGGCGGCGGGAAGGCCGGGCCGTCCGGCGACCCAGGCGGAGTCGGCGACGGTGCGGCGGGGATCGGGCAGCGGTGCATCCATCGTCAGGCGATGCTACACCGATCAGTGTCACGTCTACGTGTGCAGGGTCACGGTGCGAACACGCCCCGGGTCAGCGCGAACGGCCCCGCCGGCGGGCCTTGCGGGCCTCCGTCCGCTCTGCGCGGTCGGCGGCCGCGCGCAGCTCGGCGAGCGCCCCGTGGATGCCCTCTGCGACGACGTCGAGGTCCGGCAGGGCGTCGTAGTCGCCGAGGAGGCCGAAGTCCATGTGGCCGTCGTAGGAGAGGATCGCCACGGCGAGGGCGCGGTCGCCGGCGAGGAACGGCACCGGGATCACCGTCTGCATGCGGCGCCCCAGCATGTACAGGGGCAGCTGCGGGCCGGGCACGTTCGTGACCAGCAGGTTGTACATCCGGCTCGCGAACTGCAGCCGCGAGGCCTGGGCGACGAGGCCGGCCGGGGCGAGGTCCTGCGCGGTCGCGATCGCCTTCGCACCGAGCGCCTGCTTGGAGTCCTTCAGGCCGCCCATGACCTCGCGGACGCGGGCGAGCCGCGCCACGGGGTCGGCGATCTGCACCGGCAGCGGGGCCATCATCACCGTGATGGCGTTGCCGGCGTGGCGGGAGGACTCGTCGCGCACGGAGACCGGAACGCACGCCTTCAGCTCGAGGGCACTCGGCTCCTCCCCGCGGTGGCGCAGGAAGTGGGCGAGGCCGCCGGCGACCGCGGCGAGCACGACGTCGTTGACCGTCCCCCCGAGCACGGTCTTGATCGCCTTCAGCTCCGAGAGCTCCGCGCGCACGACGGCGATCCGCCGGTGCGAGCCGGGCGCCACGTTGAACGGGGTCGGCGACGGCGGGTCCAGCGCGGTCCTGGCGACCGCGCCGATCCCCTCGGCGACCTCGCGCACGCGGCTGCCGAATCGGCGCGGGTCCGCGACCTCGGCCACCGCGCCCGTCGCGAGCCCGGACGCGCGGCGCACCGCCCCGCGCACGCCGAGCGCCGCGAGCTGGACGCCGGTCGGCTCGGGCTGGGGCACCCACGGATCCGCCGGTGGGCGCGGCGTGCCCTCCGGGGAGAGGTCGAGCAGGACGCCGGAGATGTCGATCCCGCCGACGCCGTCCACGAGCGCGTGGTGGCTCTTGGAGACGAGGGCCCAGCCGCCGGCGTCGAGCCCTTCGACCACCCACAGCTCCCACAGGGGCTTGTCGCGGTCCAGCGGCACGGAGAACACGTGCGAGGCGTGGGTCAGCAGCGCCTCCTCGCCGCCCGGCTTGGGCAGCCCGGTGTGGCGCAGGTGGTAGCCGAGGTTGAACGTCGGATCGTCGATCCAGACGGGCAGGCCGGACTGGAGCGGCGGGTGGGCGAGCTTCTGCCGGTAGCGCGGGACGAGGTGCAGGCGCGACTGGACGTGCGCGCGGATCTCCTCGAACGGCGGCGGTGGCCCGTCGAGCACCACCACGCCACCGATGTGCATGTGCGTCGTGGGGCTCTCCTGCGCGAGGAAGCCGACGTCCACGGCGGAGAGCCGGTCGAGGTGCTGCTGCGCCATGTCGTTGACCTTACGTCCGCGGCGGACACCACGTCCAGACCGCCACGGCACGCTGACGCCGCCGCCGGGATAGGGTCCGCGGCGATGGCGGCCCCAGACACCCAGGCGATCGCGGAGCGGGCCCGGGCGCAGGGCCGCTTCGGCATCGACACCGAGTTCCTCCCGGAGGGCCGCTACCGCCCGCTGCTGTGCCTCGTGCAGATCGTGGTCGGCGACGAGATCACCCTCCTGGACCCGCTCGCCGGCGACCCGTGGGACCCGCAGCCGCTGGCCGGGCTGCTGGCCGACCCCGACGTCGAGGTCGTCCTCCACGCGGGGCGCCAGGACGTCGCCATCCTGCGGCGCGAGTGGCACACGGAGATCACGAACGTCTTCGACACCCAGGTCGCCGCGGGCTTCGCCGGCTTCTCCGCCCAGGCCGGCTACCTCGGGCTGCTCCACGACGTGCTGCGCATCCGCGTCAAGAAGTCCGCGAGCTTCACGCGCTGGGACAAGCGACCGCTCACCGACGAGCAGCTGCACTACGCCGCCGAGGACGTCGAGCACCTGCTCGCGCTCACCGACGAGCTCCAGGCGCGACTGACCGACCGCGAGCGCCTCGGCTGGGCCCGCGAGGAGTGCCAGCCGATCGCCGACGCGACCGACGAGCGCGACCCCGACCAGGTGTGGCGCCGCCTCCCGCGCAACGGCTCGCTGGACCCGCAGGAGCGGGCCGTCGCCCGCGAGCTCGCCGCCTGGCGCGAGCGCACCGCCGAGCAGGAGGACCGCCCCGTCGGCTCCGTGCTGCGCGACCCGTCCGTCGTCGAGCTCGCCAAGCGTCAGCCGCTGGACCGCGGCGCCCTCGGCAACGTCCGCGGGGTCACCCCCGACGTCGTGCGCCGCCGCGGCAAGGAGCTCATCGCCGCGATCGAGCGCGGCCGCGAGGCGGATCCGATCACGCTCGAGGCGTCCGAGCGCCTCAGCACGGAGTCCGGGGACGGGCCCGTGATCGCGCTCGCCGAGTCCTTCGTGCGCGCCAAGGCCCTCGAGTCCGGTCTCGCGTACGAGCTGATCGCCGCCCGCGCCGACCTGTCGCCGATCGTCGTGGCGGCGCGCCGCGGCCTCGACCCGCCGGACGTGCGCACGCTGCGCGGCTGGCGCGGGGAGCTCGTGGGGGAGGACCTCGCCCGGCTGCTGGCCGGCGAGGTGACCCTGCGTGTCGACGGCGGCCGGGTCGCCGCCGACGACGGGGCCTGAGCCCGCCACATCCGACCTCGGGCGCCCCGACGCTCGCCGCAGGACGTAGATTCCGGTCCGTGACCTGGGGAGCGTCACCCCACGCGCTGGTCCTCGAGCGCGGACGACACACGTCGCCCGGCGACGGCGCCTGCGTGATGGAGCTCGCGTCGATGCTCGCGGGTGAGCGCTTCAGCGATCGTCCCCGCTGCGTGGACCCCGTGCTGGCCGCCTTCATGCGCGACCTCAACGACGCCATGGGCGAGGTGAGCCGGCAGCGGCTGAAGCCCTACGCGCCGCTCGTGATCGGCACCGCCGGCGACCGCGCGGCCCGCCGCGCGCGGCGCGACCGCTGCCTCGCCTTCGCCGCCGGCCGCCGGATCGGCGCCGGCGGGCCGCCGCGGCTCGCGCGCCTGCGCGTGCTTGCGGCCGTCGGCGTCGCCGGGGCGATCCGGCTCGACCGCGGCGCCGCCCAGTGGGCCGTGCGCGCCCTCGGCCGCCGGGGCGTGGAGCCGAACGGCTTCGCTCTGCTGGAGGCCCTGATCGACGACGGCCGCCCGCTTCCCACGCCGCCCCCCACCCCGCCAGCGCCCACCGACCACGTCATGGCCGGATCGGCGGGCACCGGGACCGATCCAGCGCCGCTCGGAGCTGGGACGCAGGGCGACGCGCGCCCGCCGCTCGTCACGGCCTAGAACGGCCGTCCGGAGAAGTCCCACGGCCCGACCGGGGTCCGGTAGAAGGCGGCATGCGCCGGTTCGCCCTCCTCCTCGGGATCCTCCTTGCCGCCCTGACCCTCGCGCCGCAGCCCGCCGCCGAGGCCGCCAAGCGCAAGCGCTGCGGCAGGACCTCCACGCAGATCCGGTGCCTCGCCAGGCTGCGCGGGCGCGAGCCGCTCGCCATCCTCCCGTCCGGCAGGGTCCCGAAGACCGCGGCGCTGCAGGCGTTCGCGTCCCAGCTCGCGCCCCTGCCCGGCGTGAAGGTGCGCAGGGGCGCCACCGGCCGCCAGTTCTTCGGTACCGGCATCGTCCGGGCGGTGCTCGCGAACCGCCGCAGCCTCACGGCCGGGCAGCGCCGCGCCGTCGACCGGTTCCTGCGGCGCGCTCCCCGATCGCGCAGCGCGGTCGCGGCGAAGGCCGCGCCGGCCGCCATCAAGCAGCAGTGGGAGGCCGAGCTCGCGGCCGCGAGGGTCCGCATCGACGCCGCGTTCGGCGTCCCACTCACCCTTCCGTACGCCGTGTACCTGGAGACGGCGAACGTGGACGGCTCGATCGGGGCGCTGACCTCACCTGCCGACGAGGAGGGGGACGCCTGCCAGATCCAGGTCCTCCCACTCGCCTGGGACCAGAAGGCCCGTGCCGGCACGGCAGCGGGCGCGCTGGTCGCCACCCACGAGCTGTTCCACTGCTACGAGCTGCAGATCCAGCGCAAGGGCTTCCTGCGACCGGGCCTCGGATGGCTCAACGAGGGTGGTGCGGACTGGGTTGCCGAGACGCTCGTCCAGGCCGCGGGTCTCGACCTCGGCGGCTTCCCGTCCGTCGACGGCAACTGGGACGACTGGCTCACCAGTCCGGGGCACCCGCTGTTCGGCCGTGAGTACTCGGCGATCGGCTTCTTCTCGACCCTGCAGATGAGCGGCACGGACGTCTGGGCCGCGCTGCGCCGGATGCTGCCGAAGCAGACGGCGAAGGCCGCCTACGCCGCCGCCGGTGACCAGTTCGTCGAGTCCTGGGGCTCCGGCTACTACCGGGACGCCGGACTCGGGGCGGGCTGGAACCTCACCGGGCCGTTCATCACCGCGACCAAGCCCGCGATCAAGACCAGCACGGTCGGCACGGGGGACGCGGCGACCGTCACCACCGGCGCGCGGAGCGTGGCGGTGCGCCGCCTGCAGCTCTCCGCCGACGTGGTCGAGCTCCGCGCCGCGGGCGCGCACGGCCGCCTGCGAGACGCCTCCGGCGTCCTGCGTCCCCTCGCCGACGGCGCCTACTGCGCACGCCTCGCCGGCTGCACGCCGCCCGAAGGCTGCCCGGCGCTCCCGAGCATCGCCCCCGGCGTCGCCCGCCTCGGCCTCGTCGGCCACGAGACCACCGCGACGCTCAGCGCCCGCGGCCGCAAGCTCAAGGACTGGTGCGCCGACCCCAAGCGCGTCGCCCCCGCCGGTGGGGGCGACGACGACGACACGATCGGGGGTGGGGGTGCGCCGGGCAGCTCCCCGTCGGACATGACCGCCTCCGGCGCGATCGCGCGGCGCTTCACCATCGAAGGAGCCTGTGGCCAGGGCATCGACTCCGACGGCGACCTGCGGATGATCTTCGTCCAGGTCCAGCCTGATGACCGCACCGCCCAGCTGACGTTCACGCTGCGCTGGAAGGGCCCGGGCACCTACACGGAGGACATCACGCTGGCCGACGAGGCGAGCGGTCACGCGTACACGGACTACGAGGTCGACACCGGCACGAAGGACGCGCAGGGGTACCCCGTGTTGCAGCCGACCTCCACCGTCACCGTCGACGCCTACGACGGCAAGACGGCCTCCGGCTCGGTCAACGCGCGCCTGAAGGTCAAGGGCGACGACGGCGCCGGGGAGGTCTCGGTGACGGGCCGCTTCTTCTGCGCGGACGGGTTCTTCTGAGCCGCCCCTAGCGTTGAAGGGGTGAGCACCACCCGCCGCGAGGACCTCAGGAACGTCGCCATCATCGCCCACGTCGACCACGGCAAGACGACGCTCGTCGACGCCATGCTGTGGCAGAACGGGGCGTTCCGCGACAACCAGGACGTCAACGAGCGGGTGATGGACTCGATGGACCTCGAGCGCGAGAAGGGCATCACGATCCTCGCGAAGAACACCGCGGTCCGCTACGAGGGCGTCAAGCTCAACATCGTCGACACCCCCGGCCACGCGGACTTCGGCGGCGAGGTCGAGCGCGCGCTGACGATGGTCGACGGCGTCCTGCTGCTCGTCGACGCCTCCGAGGGCCCGCTCCCGCAGACGCGCTTCGTCCTGCGCAAGGCGCTCGAGTCGCGCCTGCCGGTCGTGCTCGTCGTCAACAAGGTCGACCGCCCGGATGCGCGCATCGACGAGGTCGTCCAGGAGGTCGAGGACCTGTTCCTCGACATCGACGCCGATGAGGACCAGCTCGACTTCCCGATCGTCTTCACCAACGCCAAGGCCGGCTGGGCGTCGCTCGATCGCACGCAGCCGGGCACGGACCTGCGGCCGCTGCTCGACCTGCTCGTGCAGACCGTCCCGGCGCCGGAGTACGAGGAGGGCCATCCGCTCCAGGCCTACGTCACCAACCTCGACGCGTCGCCGTACATGGGCCGTCTCGCGGTCTGCCGTGTGCGTCAGGGCACGATCCGCAAGGGTCAGGACATCGCCTGGTGCCGCGCCGACGGCGAGACGATCACGCGCGCCAAGGTCGCCGAGCTCTACGTCACCGACGCGCTCGACCGCGTGCCGACCGACGAGGCGGGCCCGGGCGAGATCGTCGCCGTCGCCGGCCTGCAGGAGGTCACCATCGGCGAGACGCTCGCCGACATGGAGGACCCCAAGGCGCTGCCCGTCATCCACGTCGACGAGCCGTCGCTGTCGGTGGTCATCGGCACCAACACGGCGCCGACGGCGGGCAAGGACGGCTCGAAGCTGACCGCCCGCCAGGTGAAGGACCGGCTCGATCGCGAGCTGATCGGCAACGTCTCCCTGCGCGTGCAGGACACCGAGCGCCCCGACGCCTGGGAGGTCCAGGGCCGTGGCGAGCTGCAGCTGGCCGTGCTCGTGGAGATGATGCGCCGCGAGGGCTTCGAGCTGACCGTGGGACAGCCCCAGGTCGTCACGCGCGAGGTCGACGGCAAGATCCACGAGCCGATGGAGCGCATGACCATCGACGTGCCGGAGGACTTCGTCGGCGTCGTCACCCAGATGCTCGCCCTGCGCAAGGGGCGCATGGAGGAGATGGTCAACCACGGCACGGGCTGGGTCCGCATGGACTACGTCGTGCCCGCCCGCGGTCTCGTCGGCTTCCGCACGGAGTTCCTCACCGAGACCCGCGGCACCGGCATCGCCAACCACGTCTTCGAGGGCTACGAGCCCTGGCACGGCGACATGCGCCTGCGGCCGTCCGGCGCGCTGGTGTCTGACCGCACGGGCGTCGTGACGTCCAACTCGTGCTTCCTCCTCCAGGAGCGGGGCGTGCTGTTCGTCGAGCCCGGCGACGACGTCTACGAGGGCATGGTGGTGGGCGAGAACGCCCGCGCCGACGACCTCGACGTCAACGCCGTGCGCGAGAAGCACCTCAACAACATCCGCCAGTCCACCTCGGAGGTCCTCGTCCGGCTCGTGCCGGCGAAGAAGCTCTCGCTGGAGGAGGCGCTCGAGTTCCTGCGCGAGGGCGAGTGCGTGGAGGTGACGCCCCACCACGTGCGCCTGCGCAAGGTGTTCCTGTCGGGCGTCGACCGCACCCGCGCGGCGCGCAAGGCGAAGGCCGGCGCCGCCGTCGGCGGCTGAGCACGAGGCGCACGCGGCGGGGCTCACGTCCCGCCGGAAGTACAGCGATGAGTTCCCGGCGGACCGCCGGTCCTAGGGGGCATGCACGACGAACCCGCCCTCCCCCGAGCCGGACGCCGCGAGTGGCTGGGCGTCACGGCCCTGATGCTCCCCTGCATGCTCGTGGTCATGGACCTCAGCGTCCTCTTCCTCGCCGTCCCGGCGCTGAGCGCGGACCTCGAGCCCAGCGCGACGGAGCTCCTCTGGATCACCGACGTCTACGGCTTCCTGATCGCCGGCGCCCTGATCGTGATGGGCACGCTCGGCGACCGGGTCGGCCGCCGCCGGGTGCTCCTGTGGGGGTCGGCCGCGTTCGGCCTGGCCTCCCTGCTCGCCGCGGCGTCGACGAGCCCCGCCATGCTGATCGCCGCCCGCGGCCTCCAGGGTCTGGCCGGCGCGACGCTGATCCCGTCCACCATGGCGCTCCTGTTCGCGATGTTCCCCCATGAGGGCGACCGGATGAAGGCGATCGGCCTGATCTCCCTCGGCTTCACGGGCGGCGCCGCGCTCGGGCCGATCATCGGGGGTGTGCTGCTCGACGTCTCCGGCTGGCACGCCGTGTTCCTCATCAACGTGCCCGCGATGATCGCCGTGCTGGTGACCGTCCCGCGCATCGTCCCCGAGTTCCGCAGCCCGTCCGCGCCCCGCGTCGACGTTCGCAGCGCCGCGCTGCTCGTGGGCGCGGTCCTGGCGGCGACCTACGCCATCAAGCAGTTCGCGCACGGCCACGGCAGCGTCGCGGTCGCGATCCTGCTCGCCGCGGGTGTTGCGGTCGGCGCGGTGTTCCTGCGTCGCCAGCGCCGGCTCGCGGAGCCCCTGCTCGACCTCGCGCTGTTCCGCGTGCGCACCTTCAGCGTCGCCCTGGGCGCCAACACGCTGACCACGTTCGTGATGTTCGGGACGTTCTTCTTCGTCGCGCAGTACCTGCAGGTCGTGCTCGGGCTGACGCCGCTGGCCGCCGCGCTGTGGGGCCTGCCGGGCATCGCCGGCATGACCCTCGGCACGATGGTGGTCGTCCCGCGGCTGGCCGCTCGCTGTGAGGCCGCGGTGCTGATGGCCGGGGGCGCCCTGATCGTCGCCGTCGGGCTCGCGCTGCTGAGCCGGCTGGACGCTGCCACGAGCCCGCTGACCGCCGCCCTCGTCCTGCTCGTCTTCCAGTCCGGGGTCGCGCCGCTGGTGACGCTCGGCATGAACCTGATCCTCGGCTCGGCCCCGCCGGAGGCCACCGGTGCGGCCGGCGGCGCCGCGCAGACCGCCAACGAGCTCGGTGGCGCGCTGGGCATCGCCCTCCTCGGGAGCCTCGGGACGGCGATCGCCCGCGGTGACGTCGCCGACGCCGGCCGGGCCGCCGCGTTCACGCACGGCATGTCGGTGGTCGCGCTGGTCTGCAGCGCCATCATGGTCGGCGTCGCGGTGCTGATCGCCAGGGTCCTGCGGCAGCCGCCGGCAGGACAGGAGGACCGGTCGGCGCCCGTCGCCCAGGTCGCGTAGCGAGCCGGACGGCACCGGTCGGGTTTCGCCGGTGCCATCCGGGTAGTGCCGACGCGCCATGGCAGATGCCGACCACACCGGGGGCGCCGTCGGTCCCGTGCCCCGCAACGAGGAACCCGCGTACGTCGCGATCGCCCGTGAGGGCGCGCTCGCGCGCGCCGGCACCGCCGCGTGGCGCCTGATCGGCATCGGAGTCCTGCTCGTCGCGGCCCTGTGGCTCGTGCGCCAGGTGATGCCGGTGCTGCTGCCGGCCATCATCGCGCTGATGCTGGCGACGCTGCTGACGCCGGCGGCCGCCTGGCTGCGACGCCACGGGGTGCCGACGGGGTTGGCCACCGCGCTCTCGGTCCTGCTCGTCGTCCTGTTCCTCGCCCTGGCGATCGGGCTCATCGTCCCGCCGGTGGTCGACCGCCTCGGCGCGCTCGGCAGCAACGTCGAGGAGGGCCTGCAGCGCGTCGCCTTCTCCGCGGTGCACGACATCGCGGGGGTCTCGCGCGCCCAGGTGAACGAGGCCGTCTCCGCGGCGCTGGACTCGATCGGCTCCAACCGCGGGCGGCTCGTCGGCGGCCTCGTGACGGGGGCCACCGCGCTGGCGTCGGCGGCGGCCGCGCTCGTGCTGGTCCTGTTCCTCACCTTCTTCCTCACCAAGGACGGCGCCCGGCTGGGCCGGTGGCTGGTGGAGATCGCGCCGAAGGGGCAGCGGTCGATGCTGCAGGAGTTCGGCGACCGCGCGTGGCGGGCGCTCACGATCTACGTCCACGGCATCGTCTTCGTCGCCACCGTCGACGCGGTCTTCATCGGCATCGCGCTCGTGCTGGTCGGCGTCGACCTCCCGCTGCCCCTGATCGTGCTGACGTTCCTGGCCGCCTTCTTCCCGATCATCGGCGCGATCGCCGCCGGCCTCGTCTCGGTGCTCGTGGCGTTCGTGTCCGCCGGGCCGGCGGCCGCGGCGATCATCGCCGTGGTGATCGTGGCCGTCCAGCAGCTGGAGGGCAACGTGCTCTACCCGGCCGTCGTCGGGCCGCGACTGCGGCTGCATCCGATCGCCGTGCTGCTGTCGGTCACCTTCGGCGCCACCGTCGCCGGGATCCCCGGCGCCTTCCTCGCCGTCCCGGTCGCCTCCGTGGCGGCGGCGGGGATCGAGCTGCGCCGCGAGCGCCTCCAGGCCGACGTCGACACGCGGGTCCAGGTGGGCGAGAGCATCGTGCTCCCGGGACAGCCGCTCCCCTAGACGCCGGTGAGCCGTTGCGGTGCGCGCGCCGCGCGGCGAGGCAGCTGCTCAGTCCGTCGAGCCGAGCAGTGCCGCGTTGATCGCCACGACCTCGTCGGTGAGCTCGAGCAGACGCTCGGCGTCGCCGGCACGGACCCAGCGGGTGACGAGCGTGTCGGTCGCGCCGACGGTGGCCAGCCGGCGCCCGGGCGGGGCGTCCGGCGCGAGGTCGGCCATCATCTCGGCGAAGAGGTCGTGCACGTCGTCACGGCGCGCCAGGGCGGCGGGACCGGCAGCGCCGATCTCGATCAGGAAGGTCTGGGCGAGCGCCGGCTCGGTGGCGAGGGTGCCCAGGTAGGCGGTGACGCGCGCACGGGCGGCGGCGTGCTGGTCGCCCCCAGGCCCTGCAGCCTCCCGCACGCGGGTGAGCAGCAGCTCCACGGCCGCGTCGTAGGCGGCGAGGAAGCACCCCTCCTTGTCGGCGAAGTGCTCGTAGAACGTCTTGCGTGAGACGCCGGCGCCGCCGATGACGTCGGCGACGGTGGTGCGGCCGTAGCCCCTGCGGGCGACGGCGTGACTCATGGCGGCGAGCAGCCGCCCGCGCTGGGAGGCGACGACGGCCTCGCGGGCGAGGCCGTGCGGGCCGCGGGGCAGCGGCCGGTCGCCTTCAGCTTGGGCACCCGTGGCTCCCACGGTGAGAAACAGTAGCGTTCGCCACTGGATCCGCCGGGAACCACGGGCAGGTCAAGCGCTAGTTGCCGACGGCCTTCTTGACGCCGTCGGCGACCTTGTCCACGCCGTCCTTGATCTTGCCGGAGGCCTGGTCCTTCTTGCCCTCGTGCTTCAGCTCGTCGTCGCCGGTCAACGCGCCGGCCGACTCCTTGATGCGGCCCTTGGCGTCGTCCGTCTTGCCGTCGGTGCTCATGCGGTCTGTGCCTCCTGGAGGATGGAACCTACGCTCCCAGCATGCCCATGCACGCGAGCGTTCAATCAACATCGATGACGGCATGAGCGACCGCACGGACGCGCTGCGGGGCCTCGTCCAGGCCGCCATGGGGCTCGCGCGGCGCACGACGAGCGGGACCGTCGGGCTGTCGCGCGTGGCGGGCGTCATCGACGATGACATGGTCCCGGAGGTCATCCGTCCCGAGGTCCGCCGGACGCTCGACGCGGCGCACGCCCAGTCCGCCGAGCCGCTCAGCGCCAAGGCCGTCGACCGGGCGCTCAAGGCCGCCTGGGGGACGGCGCCGTCGAAGGTGGTCGACGAGCTCGATCCCGAGCCGCTGTCGGTCTCGGGCCTCGCCCAGGTGCACGCCGCCGCGCTCGACGGCGAGCCGGTCGTCGTCAAGGTCGCCCGTCCTGGCGTGGCGCAGGCGGTCCGCAGCGAGCTGACGCTCCTCGACCTCCTCGCCGCCCCCATCGGCGCGGTGTTCGGCGCCCTCGACGTCGGCGGGGTGCTGCGCGAGGTGCGCGAGGCCGCGGCCGACGAGCTCGACCTCGAGCACGAGGGCGATCAGCAGGCGCGGGTGCGGCGCGCGCTGCGCCGGCTCGACGGCGTCGTCGTCCCCGCCGTGCACGACGAGCACACCGCCTCCGGGGCACTCGTCTCCGAGCGCCTCGACGGTCACACCCTGGCCTCCGGCGCCCGGCCCGACGATCCCGGCGCGGTCGCCCGCGCGCTGGTCACCGCGTGCCTCGTCGCCTGGAAGGAGGCCGGCCTCGTGATCACCGACCTGCGCCCGTCGCACGTCGTGCTGATGGACGACGGGCGCGTCGGCCTCCTGGGCGCCGGGGTCGCCCGCGCCGTGCCGCGCGAGCACCTCGCACCCGCCGTGCGGGGCTTCGCGGCGCTGGCGGACGCCGACCCGGCGGCCTTCGTCGCCGCGGCGCTCGAGCAGGGGGTGCTCGGCGCGGAGGATGCGGCGACCGCCCACGGCCTCCTGCGTGAGATCCTGGGCGACCTCGTCACGGGTGGGCCCGCCCTGCTGGACGGCCCCACCCTCGCCGCGGCCGGCGAGCGCGCCTACGAGCGCCTCGGGGCGGGGCTCGCCCTCGGTGCCCGCGCCACGCCGCAGCCGGACGACCTGCCCGCGCTGCGGATGCTGGGCCAGCTCGGCGCGACCCTCGCCCACCTCGGGGCCACCGAGGACTGGGCGCAGGTCGCGCTCGACGCGCTGTCTGACTAGAGGGGGTGGGCGGCGAGGACCGTCGCGCGCGGATCGACCGCGTCGCGCAGGGCGCGGGCATCGCGGAGGGTGTCCGCGTCCCACAGCTGCTCGGGGGCGACCGGCGCCTCGCGGAAGTTCGCGAAGTCGCGGTCCGCGCGGTAGGGCTCGAGCGCCGCGAGGACGCGCTCGAGGTCGGCACCGACCGCCGCGGCGGCCTCCGGGCCCGTCACGACGCCGCCGGCGAACACGATCAGCTCGCCGGGGATGCGCGACTGCGCCGCGCCGGCCAGGCAGAACTGGAACAGCATCAGCGACGGCGCCGCCGCGTGGGCGGCGGCGATCGCCTCGCCGGCGCCGGCGGGGAGGGCCGTCAGCACGCAGCCGTCCCCGCGGAACGGGACGGGGGTGGGCGGATCCATGTGCAGGCCCATCATCGCGACCGGGTCCATCTCGGCCACCGTGTCCATCGCCGGCTCGAGCGCGCGCAGCGGCTGCAGCAGCGCCGCCGCGTCGGCGGCGTCACCCATCACGACCGCCTCGACCAGGAAGAACGCCTGGCCGCGGATGTGCTCGGGCAGCTCAGGGAGCGGCGGGAAGGCGAGCCAGCGGGCGTTGCTCGAGGCGGTGTCCGGGAGCTGCGGGGCCCAGGCGCTCCACGCGTCGAGGATCTCGCCGCCGCGCTCGGCCGGGAACCACAGGTGGCCCGCCTGCGTGCGCTCGATGGCGAACAGCTCGAACTCCATCGCGCAGATCACCCCGAGACCGGCGCCGGCGCCGCGACGGATCGCCCGCAGCAGCTCGGGGTGCGAGCCGAGGGTGGCGCGGACGACGTGGCCGCCGAGGACGATGTCGACGGCGGTCACGTGCTCGCACGCGAGGCCGTGGCGGCGACCGTAGACGCTGTAGCCCCCGCCGAGCGTGTAGCCGACGACGCCCACGTCGGGGGCCGAGCCGTGCAGGGCGCGCAGGCCGTGCTGCGCGGCGAGGGGGACGACGTCCTGCCATTGCGCGCCCGCCTCGACGCGGGCGACGCGACGGACGGGGTCGACGGTCACGCCGCGCATCTCGTCGGTGCGCAGGAGGACGGTGCCGGTGAGATCGCCCATGGCGGCGGCGCCGTGGCCGGTGGCCTGGGGGGCGACGCGCATGCCGCGGACGCGCGCCTCGCGGACGACGAGGCAGATCTCGCCCGCGGTGCGGGGCACGGCGACGGCGGCGGGACGCTGATCGAGGGCGAGGTTCCACGCGGCGCGGAACCGGTCGTAGTCGGGATCGCCCGGCGTGTGGACGAGGCCGGTGCGCAGGCCGGCGCGGATCGTGAAGGCGGCGGCGGTGGTGTCGGGGGTGGCGGTCATGGTCGCCATGGTGCGCCTCCTGCGCCCGGAGGTCGTCGTCCGTGCGGACGATCTGCGCTCGGCCGCGCGGAGGATCTCCGCCGGGCGCAAGTTCGCGACGGCCCGGACGTTGAAGGGGTCGTGACCCGGATCTCCTTGCGCCTCGCGCTCCCCCTGATGGCCACGGCCGCCGCGCTGGCATCGTCGGCGCCGGCCGGCGCCGTCACCCTCGACCTCGCCCCGATCCTCGACGACACGCTCACGGCCGGGGAGGGCACCGCCCGCGGGGCCTGTCACACGCGCCTGCGACCCGGCACGCCGGGCGTGGCCACCGGACGCGCCGTCGCGACGGGGGCGGGCGCCGTCCAGGTGCACCTCACGGGCACGGGGGACTGGGACGTCGCGCTGTTCGACCTCGCCGGCAAGGCCGTCGCGGCGGGGGCGAGCCCCGACGGGACCGAGGTCGCCTCCGGCTGGATCACGGGTGGCCAGCCGCTGACCGTGCAGGCCTGCCGCCGCACGGGCGACGCGCCCTCCGCCCGGGTCCTCGTCGAGCACGCGCCGCTGCCGGCGGACGCGGGCAGGATCGAGCCGCCGCAGATGGTGTCCGTGCGCACCCCGACCCGCGCCGCCAAGACCGCGCTGACCGGGCTGGGTCTGGACCTGTCCGAGCACGCAGGATCCAAGAGCGTCGGCGCGGTGCTGCACGGCGCCGCCGACCGGGCGAAGCTGCGCGACGCCGGGCTCGGGTACGACGTGCTCGTCGACGACCTCGTGGCCCAGGGTCTGGCCGAGCAGCGCCAGGAGGACCGCTACGCGGCCCGGGTCAACCGCTCCACCCTCCCGACCGGCCGCGACTCCTACCGCGTCCTCGCCGACTACGAGAGCGAGCTCAAGGCCCTGGCGGCCCAGCATCCGACCCTCGTGAAGCTGATCACGCTGCCCCACAAGACCTACGAGGGGCGCGAGGTCATGGGCGTCGAGATCGCCGCCGACGTGCAGCGCGAGGACGGCCGGCCGTCGTTCTTCAACATGGGCGTGCACCACGCCCGGGAGTGGCCGGCCGCCGAGCTGTCGATGGAGTGGGCCCACGAGCTCGTCAACGGCTACCTCGCCGGTGACCCGCGCGCGACGCGGATCGTGCGCGACAGCCGCAGCGTCATCGTCCCCGTCGTCAACCCGGACGGCTTCAACTCGTCGCGGAGCGCGGCGATCGGCGACGACGGCAAGGAGGGTGTTGACGACACGGTCAACATCGCCACGAGCCCGAACGAGTACCGCCGCAAGAACTGCCGCTCGGCGACCGGCGACGCATCCGGCTCCTGCCTGACCCTCTCGGTCGGCCTCGCCGAGCCGGGCGTGGACCCCAACCGCAACTACGGCGCGCTGTGGGGCGGCCCGGGCGCGGACCAGTCCAACCCGCTGGCCCAGACCTACCCCGGCCCCGGGCCGTTCTCGGAGCCCGAGTCGCGCAACGTGCGCGACTACGTCGCGACCCACCAGGTCCAGACGCTGATCACCAACCACACGACGGCCGGCCTCGTCCTGCGCGCGCCGGGGATCGCGTCCCTGGGCGACGCGGTGGACGAGCCCACCTACAAGGCGCTCGGCGACGCGATGGCCAAGGAGAACGGCTACTTCAGCCAGAAGTCGTTCGAGCTCTACGACACGACGGGGACCACCGAGGACTGGACCTACAACGTCGCCGGCGGGTTCGGCTTCACGTTCGAGATCTTCTGCGGCCAGCCCAACTACACGACGGGTGACTGCGACGCGCCGTTCTTCCACCCCCGCTACAGCCGCGTCGTGGCGGAGTGGGACGGCACGAGCGACCAGTCCAACCACGTCGCCGACCCCGGCCCGGCCGCGCCCTACGGGATGGAGGCCGGCTACGACGGGAAGGGCAACCGGGAGGCCTACTACATCGCCGCCGAGAGCACGCTGAACGAGGCGCGCCACTCCGTCGTGGAGGGCAACGCTCCCGCCGGCGCCACGCTGCGCCTGCGCAAGGCGTTCAAGACGGAGACGTTCCCGCAGGCCGACGGCAAGCCGATCGTCTTCGACGACGCGCTGGAGTCCACGATGACCGTGGGGGCCGACGGGAAGTACCGCTGGCACACGAACCCGTCGACCCGGCCGATCGTGGCGAAGGCGAAGGGCGACCCGCAGGGCGGCAAGGCGAGCCCGCCGGAGACCGAGACCGGTGGGCCGGTCGGCATGGGCGACGGGGCGGCCCCCGGCGGGACCTTCCCCGCCACGAGCACGACGAACTACAACGACCATCCGTTCACGGCGCCGCTGCACGAGAACGGCATCAAGAACGCGACCCTCTCGATCGCGGCGACCTGGGACACGCCGACGTCGGACTGGGACATGGAGGTCATGCGCGACGTCAACGGCGACGGCCTGTCCGCCGGTGACCCGGTGATCGCGACGTCGGCCACCGGCACCGACTCGGGCGAGACGGTCACGATCCTGCCCGAGCCGGGCCAGAAGTACGTCGTGCGGATGACGAACTTCGCGGCGGTGGAGAGCTACACGCTCAAGCGCACCTACACCGCTCCGCTGCCCTTCGAGCCCGCGCAGCGGGAGAGCTGGTCGCTGACCTGCGAGGTCGGCGGCAAGGTGCTCGAGACGCAGGCCGTGCTCGTCGACCGCGGCCAGGTGGCGCGCGCCGACCTCGACGGCTGCCGCAAGGCCGTCGACGCCGCCGCGACGCCGTCGGGCACCGCAGCCGGCGCGCAGCCGCCCGCGGGCACCGCGGCGGGCGCGCAGCCGACGGCGTGCGCCTCCGCCAGCGGCCTGCGGACGGCCAAGGCCACCGCGGCCGGCCGCGGGGTGCGCTTCGCGTTCTCGCGGCGCGTGAAGCGGCCCGTGACGATCTCGGTGTTCCAGCAGTCCAGCGGGCGCCGGGTCACGGGGGAGCGCCTGGTCGCGCGCTTCGCCGGCCGCTCCCGCGGCTTGCGCTGGAACGGCCGCGCCAACCGCAAGGGCCGGCGCGTCACCGACGGGTACCTGTTCGCCCGCTACCGGATCGAGACGCCGTCGGGCCAGGACACCCGGCGGATCACGCTGCGCCGCGCCAAGGGTCGCTTCTCCGTGCGGCCGGCGTTCCACCGTCGCGCGAGCTGCGGGGTCCTGCGCTCCTTCAAGCTCGGCCGGCCGGTGTTCGGCGGGACGACGCGCGCGCGGCTGAAGCTCGCGGCGACGGTGTCGCGCACCGCGAAGGTCCGCTTCGACGTCCTGCGCGGCAAGCGCGTCATCAAGCGCTACGCCACCAGGACGGTCCGCGCGGGCAAGACGCTGCGCCGCTCGCTCGCGGCGACGGGGCTGCGCCGCGGTGACGTGCGCGTCCGCGTCACGGTGACCGCCGGTGACCGCGTCGTCCGCTCGACCCTCACGAGCCGCCGCTTGTAGCTTCGCCCCCATGCCGAAGACCAGCGCCGGCGTCCTCCTGTTTCGCCGCGACCCGCTCGAGGTGCTCCTGGTGCACCCGGGCGGGCCGTTCTTCGCGTCCAAGGACGCCGGGGCCTGGTCGATCCCCAAGGGCGAGCTCGACGACCCGGAGGAGGATCCGCGAGTGCGCGCGCGGACGGAGCTGCAGGAGGAGACCGGCCTGGCCCTGCCCGCCGACGTGGCGCTGATCGAGCTCGGCGACGTCCGTCTCAAGAGCGGCAAGCGCGTGATCGGCTACGCCGCGGAGGGCGACTTCGACGTCGACGCGCTCGTCTCGAACACGTTCGAGCTCGAATGGCCACCGCGCTCGGGCCGGCACACGACGTTCCCCGAGGTCGACCGGGCGACGTGGGCCACGCCCGCGATGGCCAGGACCTTGCTGAACCCGGCGCAGGTGCCCTTCGTCGAGCGTATGCTCGCCGCGTGCGCGCCCGGCTGATCCTTGCCACCCTCGTCGCCGTGCTCGCCGCCGGGGCGGGCGCGGTCGCCGGGGCCCAGGACGGTGCGCCCGTCGCCTACGAGGGCAAGGGCGGGACGTTCACCGGCGTCAACCCGACGGCCGTCGGGTTGCCGCAACTCGGCACGGCAGGGACCTACGGCGCCGGGGACATGCCCGCTGCCGTGCGCGAGTACTACGCGTCCGGCCGCTACGGGACCGACGTCGCGAAGACCGCCGGCGCCGCCCGCGCGTACCTCGACGAGCGGCTCGCCCAGCAGGCGGCCGCCGCCACGAAGCGCTGCCGCACCCGCTACGTCAGGACGCAGCGCAAGCTGCGCGGCAAGCGGCTGTTCCGCCGCGCCCGCCGGTGTCGCACCGTCACGCCACCGCGGCTGACGGGCAAGCCGGCGATCGTGCTCGACATCGACGAGACCTCGCTGTCCAACTACCGCGGGGCGTCGGCCGGCGGCTTCACCGCCGCGAGCATCGTGACCGACTCGATCGCCGGGACCGGCACGGCGCTGCGGCCGACGCTCGAGCTCTTCGACGCGGCGAAGGCGAAGGGCGTGGCGGTCTTCTTCATCACGGGCCGGCCCGAGGCGCTGCGCGGCACGACCGAGCGCAACCTCCGCGCGGCGGGCTTCGACGGCTGGCAGCAGCTCATCCTCAAGCCGTCGGGCATCGGGACGCTCGACTACAAGGCCGGGGAGCGCAAGAAGCTCGTGGACGGCGGCTATGACGTGATCGCCAACGTCGGCGACCAGGAGTCAGACCTCGACGGCGGCTTCGCCGACCGGGGCTTCAAGCTCCCGAACCCGTTCTACTTCATCAGCGACTAGCCGATGCCCCTGCGGCGGGTCCGCGTCGCCGGTGCCGGCCCGCTCGCGGCCGGTCTGGCAGCCGTGCGCGCCGAGGCGCAGCTCCCCGCCGGCTTCCCGGAGGACGTGCTGGCGGAGGCGGCCGCCGCGGCGGGGACCCGCCCGGCCGCGCCGCGCGTCGAGCTCCCGTTCGTCACCGTCGACCCGCCGGGCGCCCGCGACCTCGATCAGGCGCTGCACATCGAGCGCCGGGGCGACGGGCATCGGGTGAGCTACGCGATCGCCGACGTCGCCGCCTTCGTCCGCCCGGGCGGCGCGATCGATCGTGCGGCGCACGCCCGCGGGGTCACGGTGTACCTGCCGGGGGAGAAGGTGCCGTTGCATCCGCCGCAGCTGTCGGAGGGGCCGGCCAGCCTGCTCCCCGGGCAGTGGACGCCGGCGGTCGTGTGGACCGTCGATCTCGACGGGGCGGGTGCGGCCGTCGCCACGACCGTCGTCCGGGCCGAGGTGCGCAGCGCCGCCCAGCACACCTACGCGGACGTCCCACCGCAGCTCGCCCCGCTGCTGCGCGAGGTCGGGGAGCGTCGCAGCGCGCTCGAGCGCGCCCGCGGCGGCGTCCAGCTCAACGTCCCCGAGCAGGAGGTGGTCCAGGCTGCCGACGGCTCGTGGCGCACGCGCTACCGCGTCGGCCTCCTGTCCGAGGCGGACAACGCGCAGATCTCGCTGCTCGTCGGGATGGAGGCGGCGAAGCTCATGCTCGCCGCCGGCACGGGGATCCTGCGCACCCAGCCTGCGCCCGATGACCGCGACTACGCACGGCTGCGGCGGCAGGCCGAGGCGCTGGGCGTCGCCTGGCCCCCCGGCGAGCCCTACCCGGAGCTCGTGCGCCGGCTCGACCCGGCGGTCCCCGCCGAGGCGGCACTCGCCCAACAGGCGACCGGGCTCGCGCACGGCGCCGGCTACACGGTCTTCGACGGCGCGCCGCCGCCCGATGCGGAGCACTTCGCCGTCGCCGCCCACTACGCGCACGCGACCGCCCCGCTGCGGCGGCTGCAGGACCGCTTCGTGTCGGAGTGCTGCCTGGCGGCGTCGACGGGAAGCGGCGTCCCGGACTGGGTGCGCGGCGGCCTGGAGGCGCTCCCGGCCGTGATGGCCGCCGGCACCCGCCGCGCCAACGCGGTCGAGCGCCAGGTCGTCGACCTCGCGGAGGCGCTGCTGCTGCAGGGCCGCGAGGGGGAGCGCTTCGATGCCGTGGTCATCGACGACGGGCTGGTGCAGCTCGCCGACCTGGCCGTGCGGGCCAAGCTCGCGGAGGGCGAGCCGGCCGTCGGCAGCCGGGTGCAGCTGCGGCTCGTGCGGGCCGACCCGGCCGCGCGCGAGGTCCGCTTCGCGCTCGTCCCCTAGGTGGGCCGGAGGAAGCCCATGCGGACTGCGGTGCCGCCGGTCTCGGGGTGGCGCCACTCCGCGCGGTCAGTGACCGCGCGGATGATCTCGACCCCGACCCCGGCACCGGGACTGTCGGGGCGTGGGTTGACGCCGGCGCCGCCGTCGATGACGACGACGACGAGCTCCGTCGCGTTGACCGTCACGATCACGTCGATGGGTGCCGGGCGATTGCGCGCGGCGTGCATGACGGCGTTGGTGGCCGCCTCCGAGGTCGCGAGCCGCACGCGCGCGACGGCGTCGTCCCCGAACCCGGCGTCGGCGGCGACGCCGGCGGCCAGGTCGCGCATCGCGCTCACGTAGTGGGGCAGGGGCGCGAAGCGCCGGTGCACCCGGTCCCCTGGCGGTCGCCGGCAGACCAGCAGCGCCACGTCGTCCTCGCCGCGGCCGGGGAGGCGGCGCGAGATCACGTCGCGCAGTTCGCCCGCCGACGCCCAGCGACCCGACACCGTGTCGCGCAGGCCCTGCAGCGACTCGTCGAGCGAGCGGCGGCGCCCCTGCACCAGCCCGTCGGTGTACAGGACGATGGCGCCGTCGGGCGCGAGCGCGTCGTCGTGCTCGTCGTAGGCGGCGTCCTCGGTGCCCAGCGGCGGCCCGGGCGGGGCCCACAGCAGGCGGCTGGAGCCGTCGGGCTCGGTCAGCAGCGGCGGCGGGTGGCCGGCGCCGGCCCAGGACAGGTCGCCCGTCTCCGGCCGCAGCTGCAGGACCACCGCGGTGGCCATCTCCGCCAGCTTGAGCCGGGCGCAGTAGCGCGACGCGCGCTCGAGCACGGTGGCGGGACGCAGGCCGTCCAGGACGTAGGCACGGATGGCGGCGCGCAGCTGTGCCATCGCGGTCGCCGCCGGGAGCCCGTTGCCGCACACGTCGCCGATCACGAGCGTCGTGTGGCCGGCGACGGTCAGCACGTCGTACCAGTCCCCGCCGACGCCGATCCGGTCTGACGCGGGGGCGTAGCGGACGGCGATGTCGAGCGCGTCGATCGCGGGGACCGTCTCGGGCAGCAGGGTGCGTTGCAGCTCGGCGCCGAGCCGGCGCTCCGCCTCCAGGCGCTGCTCGAGGTCCGAGCGCCGGCGCAGCTCGTCGGTGACCTCGCTCACGACGGCCAGGACCCCGGGCTCCCCGTCGGTGCCCGTCACGGGCGTGTAGGTGACGTCGTAGTAGCGGAAGCCATCGAGCGTCAGCGGCGAGTCCTCGAACGCGATCGGCAGCTCGCGGAACTCGAGCGTCTCGCCCGCGAGCACGCGCTCGAGCTCCGGACGCAGGTGCTCGGCCTCCGGGACCGCGTCGAACAGCCGGCGCCCCACCTCGATGCGGCCCGCCGGGAGCATCGCCAGGTAGTGGTCGTTGTACTCACTGACGATGAGGTTGCGGCCCTCGAGCAGGAGCATCCCGATCGAGGCCTGCTCGATCGCGAGTCGCAGCGTCTCGCGTTCGCCGCGCAGGTCCTGCTCCAGCTGTCGGCGGGCGGCCTCGTTGCGGCGCGCCTCCGTGACGTCGTCGCAGCTGCCGATCCACTCGACGATCGCGTCGGTGGCGTCGCGCACGGGGGCGCCACGGACGCTCAGGTGCCGCACCCCACCGGGCCCGGTGATGCGGTACTCGACGACGTAGAGCTGCTCGGTGGCGACCGCCTGCGCCCACACCTGTGCCACGCGCTCGCGGTCGTCGGGGTGCACGCCATCCAGCCAGCCGTAGCCGAGCAGCTCGTCCGTCGTCTGGCCGGTCACGGCGCGCCACGGGGGCATGTCGGTGAGCAGGCGCCCCTCGGGCGAGCAGACGAAGAGGAAGTCCGAGAAGGCGGAGACCATCGAGCGGAAGCGCGCCTCGTTGCGCTCCAGCGCGTCCAGGCCGCCGGCCGGGAGGACCAGCCCGGCGGCTTCCTCGATCCGATCCATCGCGGCGGAAGACTACGGACGCGGCGCGCCGCCCGCCTCAGCGGACGGCCGGCTCCCGCAGCAGCTCCATCGTCGAGCAGTGAATGCCGCCCCCGTTGGGATGCAGCTCGTCGTAGGGGATCTGCACGACGTCGACACCGCGCGCGGCGAGACGCTCGACGCTGCGGGGCGAGCCCTCCGCCATCAGCACGCGCCCGGGCCGCAGGGTCAGGGCGTTGAGCCCCCACGTCTCCGACGGGTCCGCGTGGATCGCCTCGATCCCCTCGGCCTCGAGGCGCTCGAGGAACCAGAACGGCAGGCCCGCGGCGTTGACGAGGGCCTTGTCGACGTCGACCATGGTGAAGTGCAGGTCGATGTGGATCGTGTAGCCGGCCAGCGGCACCACGAGCAGCTGCCAGCCGAGCCGCGCGAGCACCTCCTGGAGCTGGCGGGCGCCCTCCTCGTTGCAGCGGATGGAGGTGCCGAAGGCCGCCAGGCCGGGGCGCAGCTTCGTGAACGAGCCGCCCTCCAGCGTCCCCGTGCCGGTGATGGTGGCCAGGATGGGCAGGCCCTCCGCGGCGACGATCTTCGTCAGCGAGGCCTCCTCGCCGCGGCGCATCCGCACCGCCATGCGGCCGATGATCGCGCCACCCGGAACGGTCACGAGCGGGTCGCGCATGTACATCGCCTTCGGGAACCCGGGCAGCGGATCGGCGACGACGACCTCACAGCCCTCGGCCTCGAGCGCCGCGACGAGCCCCGCGTGCTGCGCGACCACCCGGTCCAGCGACGGCGGCTCGCGGCGGGTGTAGTACCAGCCGCCGTCAGGGTCGACGAGCGCCTGCGCCTCCTCGTCCCACGCGTCCGCGCGGACCTGGCCGAGCGAGTCGCCCGGGTGGCGCACGAGCACCTTCCTCAGGGGGCCCACCTCGTCGCAGGCGCCCCACTCGGCGCCCCAGACGGCCGTGAGCTCGTCGTGGAACGGCGGCTCGGCGGCCGTCGTCATCAGCGTCTGCACAAGATCGGGGGGGCCGGTCATCGCAGCTTCGGGAGGGTGCGGATGGTGTTGAGCATGAAGGCGGGGAGGCGTCGGCGGGAGTGATCGAGCGCGTCGAGGATCCCGGCGCGCGCGGCGTCGCCGCTGACGGGCGCGCCGTGACCCATGAGGAGGTGCTCCGGGATGAAGTCGCGCAGTCGGGTGGGCGGCAGGAGCCGGCGCGCGGGGTGGACGCCGACGGCCTCGCCGGGTGCGACGAACGCCGGCGCGGCGGCCAGCGCCTCGGGGACGACGAGCGCGCGCTCAGCGCCGAACCACAGCGCGGTCTCCTTCCACACGGGCAGGTTCCACAGCCGCACGACGCGGAAGGGCGCCCCGGTGACGCCGGCGAACGGCGTGACGTGGAGGCGCACGCCGAGCGCGTCGGCGACGGCCCGGTTGTCGCGCGGATGGCGGTCGAGCGCCTGGACCACGCCGGCGGGCTCGCCGAGGTCGCGGATGCGCTCCAGCACGTCGTCACCGAGCGGCGGGTCGATCACCCACACGCCGCCGCCGGCGCGGATCGCGTGCCCGGCGCGCTGCATGAACGGCGGATCGGGGTGCGTCCAGGACAGGATCCCGGGCGCCGGCTCGTGGAAGGTGACGGCGGCCATCGCGGCCATCGTCGCACGTCAGGGGGCGACCAGGTGGCCAGCGTTCCCCGGGGTGTCCTGGCGTTCGGCGGGGAGCAGGCGATCGGCGTCGCGGAGGGGACACGTCAGGGCGTGACGATCTGGAGCGTCCCGTCCGAGCGGGAGGCCACGGCGAGCGCCCCGGTCCGCGTGTCGACGCCGACCGAGAAGGGGTCGCGCACCGTCTCGACGGGGTCGCCCAGCGTCGGCTTCTGCGGCCGCAGGTCGACGGGCACGACGGCCGCCTTCTCGCTCAACGCGACCCAGGCGATGCCGCGGCCGGGGTCGGCGGCGAGCCCGACGGGGGTGCCACCGAGCGCGATCCGGGCCCGGAAGCGCAGGCGCGGCCGGGTGTCGTAGACGATCAGGGCCTTCCCCCGCGTGTCCGCGATCGCGAGTCGCCCTCCGGGTCCGACGACGACGTGCGAGGGACCGAGGCCGGCGCTCTGGGCACCCTCGCCGCGCGGCTCGTCCTCGCCCGCCGGGAACAGCTCGACGGTGTAGGCGCGCACGGAGATGATCGCGATCTTGTCCCCGACCGCCGCGACGCCGCCCGGCTGCGCGTCGACGGCCACCCGTCCGACCTGGCGCCCGCCGCGCACGATCGACATCGTCCCCCCGAACTCGTCCGCGGTGTAGGTCCGGTCGCCGGACTGCGTGGCGTCGTGGGGGTGGCTGCCCACCGGCGTCACGCGCCGGGCGCCGTTGAGGGACACGGTGACGAGCTGGTCTGCGGTCTCGGCTCCGACGATGAAGGGCCCGCCGGGCTTCGCGAGCTGGACGTGGCGGGCGGAGCCGGGCAGCGGCACCTCGCTGCGGACGTCCCCCGTGGCCATGTCGACGAGCACGAGGCGGTTGGGCGACTGGACCGCGACGGCGGCCAGGCCGCTCTCGGGATCGACGGCGACGCCCTCCGGCTTGGCGCCGACCTCGACGATCCGGCCCGCGGGCGTGCCGGTGACCTTCGGTCCGCCGACGGGCTCGGCCGCCTGCGGGGGGTCGAGCTGGGGCTGCGGACCGGTCGTCCGTGGCGACTCGCCGGACCCGCCACAACCGGCGAGGACGAGGGCGAGCAATCCGACGAGGGGCCAGCGACGCATGCCCCCAGTGTGGCGTAGGCTCGCGCGATGCCCGAGGCACCCGTCCGTGAGGTCATGCGCTGGGAGGAGCTCGGCGAGGCCGCGGAGGTCCTCGCCGGCCAGGTCCGCGCGAGCGGATGGGAGCCGGACATCGTGCTCGCGATCGCCCGCGGCGGTCTGCTCCCGGGCGGCGCGCTCGGCTACGCGCTCGGGGTCAAGAACACGTTCTCGATCTCCGTCGAGTTCTACACCGGCGTCGACGAGCGTCTGCCGATGCCGCTCGTGCTCCCGCCCGTGCCGGTCCTCGCCGATCTGTCCGACGCGAAGGTCCTGATCGTCGACGACGTCGCCGACACCGGCCTCACCCTCCAGGTCGTCGAGGGGTTCTGCCGCGGCGACGTGGCCGAGACGCGGGTCGCCTGCCTGTACGAGAAGTCCCGCTCGGTCGTGAAGTGCGACTACGCCTGGCGCCGCACGGACCACTGGATCACCTTCCCGTGGTCCGGCGACGACTGAGCCCCTAGGCGATCGTCATGCCACCGTCGACGGCGAGCGTCTGACCCGTCACGTAGCCGGAGGCGGGGGAGGCGAGGAACAGCAGCGCGGCGCTGAGCTCGCGCGGGTCGCCGGCGCGGCCGCTCGGGTTGCGGTGGTTCTGGCTCTCGAGGTAGCCGTCGGGGTACTGGTCGGTCATCTCGGAGGCGAAGAACCCCGGGGCGAGCGCGTTGACGCGGATCCCCTTGCGGGCGGTCCACTGCTGGGCGAGGTCGCGGGTGAGGCCGATGACCGCGGACTTCGACGCCGCGTACGCCGCCTGCGGCAGCCCTGCGGTCGTCAGGCCGAGGACGCTCGAGATGTTGACGATCGTCCCGCCCTCGTCGGCGGCGCGCGCGAAGGCCTGGGCCATCCAGTAGACGCCGTGGAGGTTGATGTCGACGACGGCGCGGAACTGCTCCGGCGTCTCGCGCGTGGCAGGGACGGCGGTGCCGACGCCGGCGTTGTTGACGAGCACGTCGACGCGGCCGAGCTGCTCCTTGGCGGCCGCGATCAGCGCGGTGCAGTCCTCGGGATTGGTCACGTCGGTCGCGACGGCGATGCAGCGCCTCCCCGTCTCCTCCACGAGGCGCTTGGTCGCCTCGAGCTTCTCGACCCGGCGGGCGCCGATCGCGACGTCCGCGCCGGCCTCCGCGAGCGCCCGGGCGAAGTCGACGCCGAGGCCGGAGGAGGCCCCGGTGACCACCGCGACCTTCCCGTCGAGGCGGAACAGGTCCAGCACGCTTGTCTCGCTCATGGGCGGGAAGCTATCGCGGCTTCGGCGTGCAGGTCCGGAACGTGCGCGTCTGCCGCAGCCGCTTGCCGCGGTTGGTCTTCGCGGTCAGGCGCACCCGCACCGGCCGCTTGGCGACGCCGCGCAGATCGACCCGGACGACGAACTGCCGGTGCGAGCGCTTGACGACCTTCGCCTTGCCGGCCGCGGCGCGGACGCGCAGCTTGACGATCCGTCGGCCCTTGCCGAGTCGGCGCTTGACGTGCACGCGGATGACCCGCCGCGAGCTGCACGCAGCCTTCGAGGCCGGGAGCAGGCCGCCGCCGCGCTGATCGACCTTGGCGAAGCCGACCGAGAGGTAGCCGGTGTCGGAGATCTGCACGCGCAGCTTGGTGATGTCGGCGTCCGCGGCGCCGGCCGGGAGCTCGTAGCGGTAGCGGCCGCCACCGAGCTCCTGCGCCTCGCCCTCGGCGATCGCCCAGTTGTCGCGCTGGTCGGCGAGCACCGTGGGCCGCGCCCCGGTGACGGGCGCCCCGGCGGGACCGGTGACGGTCACGTCGACGGGGACCGCCGCGCCGGCGTCGGCGGTGGCGGGCGCGCTGACCGTGATCGCGGGGACCTCGCGCAGGGTCAGGGCCTCGGGCGGCAGCGCCTGCACGTTGCGCACGAGGTTGCGCAGGTAGCTCGTCACGCGCTCGAGGTCGCCAAGGTTGATCTTCTCGGCCGTATCGGCGGTCGTGTGGTAGTAGTCCGACAGCGACGCGGTGGAGACGCCCTGCACGCCGGAGCCGTAGAAGCCCTCCAGGTCGGTGGCGATCACGCCGCCGCTCGTGAGGCGGTAGGCCGTGACGGGGGCGATCACGGGCGTGAAGCCTGCGGTCAGGGCCGAGGCGCCGATCGAGGTCAGCAGCCCCGGGGCGCCCGTGGTGAGGGCGAACTGCGGCGGGCCGTCGTTGGCCGTCTCCTCGAGGTTGACGTTGAGGACGATGTTCGGCACGAGGTCCTGGTGCTCGGCCAGCCACGTGTAGGACCCGTTGAGGCCGGGCTCCTCCGCGTCCCAGCCGATGTAGATCGTCGTGTAGGCCGGGTTCGGGTTGGCGGCCGGCTCGGCGAGCGCGAGCAGCGAGCCGACGGCGGTGCAGTTGTCGAAGGCCCCGGCGTACCACGAGTCGTAGTGGCCGGCGACGACGACGTACTTGTCCGGGTGCGTGGTGCCGCGGCGGACGCCGATCACGTTGCGCGCCACGCCGTCGACGCGCGCGCCCCGCGCCTTGATCGCGAGCGTGACCGTTCCGCCGGCCATCTGCGCGCGCAGCCTCGCGCCGTCCGCGCTGCCGACGGTCACCCCCGGGATCGCCGCCGGCGGGCGCTGCGCGTCCTTGACCGTGCCCGTCTGGATCAGGTTGTCCGGCGAGGCGGAGATCAGCAGCATCGCGGCGGCGCCGTGGTCGGCGGCCTGCTGGATCTGCACCGTCCGGTGGTAGGTGTCGGAGCGGTCGACGAGGACGACCTTGCCCTTGACGTCCTTGCCGTCGTAGTCGGACGGGCCGCCGTTGCCGAGGTCGACGACCGGGGCCTTGACGTCGCCCGTGCCCGAGTAGGGGAACGTCTCCGTCGGGTAGCTCGTGCCCGCGCCCGGACCGGCGGCGATCGCCATCTGCGTCGCGCCGGACTGCCACACGGGCATGTGGAAGGACTCCAGGCTCGTCTCCAGGCCCGCCGCCCGGAAGCGCTCGGCGATCCGGTCCCCCATCGCGTACCCGGCCGCCGAGCCCGGGCGCTTGGCCCCGAAGTCCGCGCAGCGGGCCATCTCGTCGGACGCGGTCCCGGCGTGGGCTGCGGCGGGCCAGCCGGCGGCGACGGCGAGCAGGAGCAGGGGCAGCAGGCGGCGCATGGACGCAACCTTCCCAGAGTCCGGGCGACGAGGACCCCGCCGGGGCCCGACCGCCTGACCACCTTGATCGTTGGCGCCGGTCAGCGTCGCGCGGCGGCCACGGCCTCGAGCTGGTCGTCGCCCCACCACAGCTCGTCGCCGAGCCGCAGGGTGGGGACGCCCGTGACACCGAGGCGGATCGCGCGGTCCGTGCGGGCGCGCAACTCGTTCTTGACGGCCCGGGACGCCGCGCCGGCCGTCAGGGCCTCGGGGTCCAGCCCGCAGGCGGCCGCGACCGAGCGCACCACGGACGGGTCGCTGAGGTCGGCGCCGATGGTGAAGGCCGCGGTCATGAGCGCGCGGGCCAGCGCATCCCCGAGCCCGTGGCGGCCCGCCCAGACGACGGCGCGCATGGCGCCCAGGTAGTCGGACGGCCAGCCGTCCGGCCAGACGACGGGCGGCAGGCCCGCGGCCGCGGCGCGGGCCTCGATCCCGGCCATCCCCTCGGCGCGCGCGTCGGTGCGCGCCCACGACGAGCGACCGGTCGCCGCGAAGATCCCGCCGAGCAGGACCGGCTGCAGGACCGGGCGGACACCCAGCACCCGCTCGCAGCGCTCGACGGCGAGCCAGGCGTAGGGCGAGCCGACGTCGAAGAACAGCTCGGGCGCGCCCGGAGCCAGCTCGGGCGGCTGGGCCAGCGGGCCCCGTGGGTACGTGTGGGCGAGCTGCTCGGGGGTCATCGCAAGCGTGTTCGCCGCTTCGGGCGGGGCGCCCGCGACGAGCCACAGCGCGTCGGCGCCGGTGTCGTTGAACACCTGGCGGGCCTCGTCGGCGGGCACGTGCACCGCGCTCAGCGGCGCGAGGGTGAGGACCTCGTCGCCGGCGCGCATCCGGCCGGTCCCGGCCAGCACCACGTAGAGCTCGTCCTGCTCGACGTGGCGGTGCAGCGTCGAGCTCTGGCCGGGGACCAGGCGCCACAGCCGCGCGCCGAGGGCGCCCGCCCCCAGCTGCCCGGCGAGGTCGGTGTTGGCGACGCCGAGCTGGTTCGACGGCCGCCAGAACGCGTCCCCGGCATGGAGCACCTGCGCCATGCCGGGGATGCTACGCCTGGGCGCTAGGCGGCGACGGGCTGCCCCGCGTCGAGGTACTGCTCGCCGCGGTCGGCCTTCTCGACCAGCGAGGCGGGCGGCTCGAAGCGCTCGCCGTACTGCTGCGCCAGCTCACGCGCACGGCTCACGAACGCGGCCAGGCCGGCGCCCTCGTGGTCGGGGTGCGTGTAGGTGTTCGCGTACTGCAGCACGCCCCCGGTCCAGCCCGGGAACCCGATGCCCATGATCGACCCGATGTTCGCGTCGGCGACCGTCTCGATGACGCCCTCGTCGACACAGCGGACGGTCTCGAGCGTCTCGATGAACATCATCCGCTCCTCGAGGTCGCGGAGGTCGATCTCGGACGGATCGCCCTTGATCGGGAACGCGTCGCGGAGCCCAGGCCACAACCGGCTCCGCTTGCCGTCCTCCGCGTACTCGTAGAACCCCTTGCCCTCGAGGCGGCCGGGGCGCTCGAACTCCTCGAGCATCCGGTCGATCACCTGCGTGGACGGGTGGTTGTCGAAGCCCGACCCCGTCGCGCCCGCCTCCTCGGCGGCCACGCGGATCTTCTTCATGAGCTTGAGGTTCAGCTCGTCGGAGAGCTGCAGCACCGGCGCCGGGTAGCCGGCCTGCGAGGAGGCCTGCTCGATCGTCTGGGCCGGGATGCCCTCCAGCAGCATGCCGATGCCCTCGTTGACGAACGTCCCGATCACGCGGGAGGTGAAGAAGCCGCGCGAGTCGTTGACCACGATCGGCGTCTTCTTGATCTGCTTGGCGACGTCCAGCGCCTTGTACAGCGCGGTGTCGGACGTCTTCTCGCCCTTGATGATCTCGAGCAGCGGCATCTTGTCCACGGGGGAGAAGAAGTGCAGCCCGATGAAGTCGGCCGGGCGCGAGACCCCCTCGGCCAGCTCCGTGATCGGCAGGGTCGAGGTGTTCGAGCCCAGCAGCGCGTCGGCGGCGAGGAACGGCTCGATCTCCCCGAAGACCTGCGCCTTGACCTTCGGGTCCTCGAAGACGGCCTCGATCACGAGGTCGGCGCCCTCGGCCAGCGACGGATCGTCGGTCGGGGTGATGCGCGCGAGCAGCGCGTCGCCCTTCTCCTGCGTGACCTTGCCCTTCTCGACGCCCTTGGCGACGAGCTTCTCCGAGTAGCCCTTGCCGCGGTCGGCCGCCGCCTGGGAGACGTCCTTGAGCACGACCTCGATGCCGCTCTTGGCGCACTGGTACGCGATGCCCGCGCCCATCATGCCGGCACCGAGGACGACGACCTTCTTGGCCTCGTAGGGCGGGATGTCGTCCGGGCGGCCGCGCTTGCCGTTGACCTGCTGGAGGTCGAAGAAGAACGCCTGGATCATGTTCTTGGAGACCGGGCCGGTCACGAGGTCGACGAAGTAGCGCCCCTCGATCTCGATCGCGGTGTCGAAGTCCACCTGGGCGCCCTCGACGGCGACGCTCATGATGTGGACGGGGGCGGGGTAGTTGGCGCCCTTGATCTGCTTCTTGAGGTTCGCCGGGAAGGCGGGGAGGTTGGCCGCGAACTTCGGGTTCGACGGGGTGCCGCCGGGGATCTTGTAGCCCTTGACGTCCCAGACCTGGACGGCCTCGGGGTGCTCGGAGATCCACTGCTTCGCTGCCGGGACGAGGTCGTCCTGGGTCGGCACGATCGCGTCGAGCAGGCCGAGCTCCTTGGCCTTCTCGGGCCGGTGGCGCTGGCCCTGGAGCAGCCAGTTGAGCAGCGCGTTGGCGATGCCGAGGATGCGCACGGAGCGCACGACCCCGCCGCCGCCGGGCAGCAGACCGAGTTGGACCTCCGGGAACCCGAGCTGGACCTTGGGGGAGTCGACCGCGATGCGGTGGTGCGTCGCGAGCGCGATCTCCAGCCCGCCGCCGAGCGCCGCGCCGTTGATGGCGGCGACGACCGGCTTGCCGAGCGTCTCCAGGCGGCGCAGCTGCGCCTTGGCCTTGCGGACCATCTCGGTGACCTCGGCGACGTTGTCCTTCGTCGCCTTCTTGAGGTCGTTGAGGTCGCCGCCGGCGAAGAACGTCGACTTGCCCGAGGTCAGGATGACGCCGGTTATGGCGTCCTTCTCCGCCTCGAGGCGGTCGACGGTGGCGCCCATGGAGGTCACGTAGGCCTCGTTCATGGTGTTGGCGCCCTGGTTGGGGTCGTCCATGGTCAGGACGACGATCCCGTCGTCGTCCTGCTGCCACTTGATGGTGGTGGACTCGGCCATCAGATGCGCTCCACGACCGTGGCGATGCCCATGCCGCCGCCGATGCACAGCGTGGCGAGGCCGTAGCGCTTGTCCTGGCGCTCGAGCTCGTCGATCAGCGTCCCGAGGATCATGCCGCCGGTCGCGCCGAGCGGGTGGCCCATGGCGATCGCGCCGCCGTTGACGTTGACCTTGTCCATGTCGAGCTCCATGTCACGCACGAAGCGCAGGACGACGGCCGCGAAGGCCTCGTTGATCTCGACGAGGTCGAGGTCGTCCTTGGTCAGGCCGGCCTTGGCGAGCGCCTTCTTGGCGGCCGGTGCCGGGCCCGTGAGCATGATCGTCGGGTCCGCGCCGGAGACGGCGGTGGCGACGATGCGCGCGCGCGGCTTGAGGCCGAGGCGGTCCGCCGTGGCCTGGTTGCCGACGGCGACCAGCGAGGCGCCGTCGACGATGCCGGACGAGTTGCCGGGGGTGTGGACGTGGTTGATCTGCTCGACCCAGTGGTACTTCTGCAGCGCGACGGCGTCGAAGCCGCCCATCTCGCCCATGGCCGCGAAGGACGGCTTGAGCTTGCCGAGCACCTCCGTCGTGGTGCCCTTGCGGATGAACTCGTCGTGGTCGAGCACGACGTTGTCGTTGAGGTCGAGGACCGGGACGAGGGAGTTCGCGAAGTACCCGGCCTCCTGGGCGGCGGCGGCGCGCTCCTGGGAGCGCACGGCGTAGGCATCGACGTCGTCGCGGGAGAAGTCCTCCACGGTGGCGATCAGGTCGGCGCCGATCCCCTGCGGCACGAAGGACGTCTCGTAGTTGGTCTCGGGGTCCATCGCCCAGGCGCCGCCGTCGGAGCCCATCGGGACGCGGGACATGGACTCGACGCCGCCGGCGAAGACGAGGTCCTCCCAGCCGGAGGCGACCTTCTGGGCGGCGATGTTGACGGCCTCGAGGCCGGAGGCGCAGAAGCGGTTGAGCTGGACGCCGGCGACGGTGTCGGGCAGACCGGCCTTGATCGCGGCGGTCTTGGCGATGTCGGCGCCCTGGTCGCCGACGGGCGAGACGCAGCCCAGGACGACGTCGTCGATCGCGTTGGGATCGAGGTCGGCGTTGCGGCCGAGGACCTCGTGCATCAGGCCGACGACGAGGTCGACCGGCTTGGTCCCGTGCAGGGACCCGTTGCTCTTGCCCTTCCCGCGCGGGGTGCGCACGGCGTCGAAGACGAGGGCCTCGGTGGCTGCCATGGGGTGGTGCTCCTCTGCGTTCTCAGGTGATCCGGTGAAGATCGGACAGGCTGTCCGACAGCTTATTCGTCCGCGTGCGTCTGGCGCCAGATGGCGCGCGCCACGCCGACGGCCAGGCGGCGGTCGCCGTCCGGGTCGGTCGTGGTCGCGACGTGCTGGGCAAGGGTGCGCTCGGTGCCCCACGCCATCCAGGACGCCGTGATGTGCCAGTCGACGTCCTCGCCGGAGCGGCCGGCGCGATCGCGCTCGACGCGCTCGGCGAGGCGGCGGGCGAAGCCCTCGACGCGGGCGCGCCAGTGGGCGGCGACCTCGGCGTCGTAGGCGGCGACCTCGTTGAAGGCGACCAGCATGCGGCGGTGGTCGCGGAAGCCGGCGACGAGGTCGATCATCGTGGCCTCGAGCGCCGGCAGGTCCTGGCCGCCGTCGCGCACCCAGGCGGTGAGCGGGCCGAAGACGGTGTCGGTCGTGTCGTCGGCCAGGCGCAGCAGCAGATCGGTCTTGTCGCTGAAGTGCACGTAGAACGTCGAGCGGGCGATCTCGGCCTCGTCGGCGATCCGGCCGACGCCGAGCGCGGTGTAGGAGTCGCCCTGCTCGAGCAGCCGCTCCACGGCCTCGAAGACCCGCGTCTCGACGGCTTCGCGGCGTTCGCGCCCGGTGGCGCTGCGACGGGTCACCGACGGCACCCGACGGATCGTACGACAGGGTGTCCGACGGTGCGTTGCGCTTGACGGGCGTCCACCCGGCGGGTACAACTGGTCTATACCAGTTGTCGTCCGTGGCATCTTCTGAGGGGAACGCATGCGCAAGTCGTCGTCTGTCCTGGCCGTCGCCGGGCTGTTGGCCATCGGAGCCGCCGGGTGCGGCGGCTCGGACTCCGGGGGCTCGTCCTCGTCCGGGGGTTCGGGTGGGGGCGCCAAGATCGCGCTCCTGCTGCCCGAGTCCAAGACCGCTCGCTACGAGTCGCAGGACCGCCCGCGCTTCGAGAAGCGCGTCAAGGAGACCTGCCCGAAGTGCGAGGTCGTCTACGCCAACGCCGACCAGGACGCGGCCAAGCAGCAGGAGCAGGCCAACTCCGCGCTGACGCAGGGCGTGAAGGTCATGGTGCTCGACGCCGTCGACGTCAAGGCCGCCGCCTCGATCGCGCAGACGGCGAAGGCCAAGGGCGTGAAGGTCATCTCCTACGGGCGCCTCGTCTCCGGCGCGCCGCTGGACTACTTCGTCTCGATCGACCCCTACGCGGTCGGCAAGCAGCAGGCCGAGGCGCTCCTCGCCGCGCAGAAGCAGCAGGGCAACGACAAGCCGCGCGTCGTGATGATCAACGGGTCCCCGACGGACTCCAACGCCGCGCCGTACAAGCGCGGCGCCGAGGACGTGTTCAAGGCCGCGGGCGCCGACATCGTCCAGTCCTTCGACACCCCCGACTGGAGCCCGGACAAGGCCTCCTCGGAGATGCAGCAGGCCGCCACGGCGCTGGGCAAGGACGGCTTCGACGCCGTCTACGCGGCCAACGACGGCATGGCCGGCGGCGTCATCGCGGCGCTCAAGGGCCAGGGCATCGATCCCAAGCCGCTGACGATCACCGGGCAGGACGCGGAGGTGACCGGGCTGCAGAACATCGTCGCGGGCAACCTGCTGATGACCGTCTACCAGCCGATCCCCGAGCTCGCGAAGGTCTCCGCCGACCTCGCCGTGGCGCTCGCGCAGGGCAAGACGCCGCCGGACGTGGCCAAGGACGAGGTCGACAACGGCTCCGACGCGAAGGTCAAGTCGGTGCTGCTGCCGACGATCGCGATCGACACGGAGAAGATCAAGAGCGTGATCTTCCGCGATGGGTTCGCGACGCCCGACCAGGTGTGCACGAAGGCCTACAAGGCCGCCTGCCAGAAGGCCGGCCTGCTCCAGTGAGCGCGCCGGGGTCGCAGATGGAGGCCGAGATGGCCGAGCAGCCTGCGGTCCTGGCCGCCCTGGCCGGTCGGCGGGCGGAGCTGGGGGAGCGGCTGCGGCCACCGGCGGGGACGCCGGCCGGGATCGTGCTCGTCGCGCGCGGGTCCTCCGACCACGCGGCGGTGTTCGGGCGCTACCTGCTCGAGCTCGTCACGGGGATGCCCGTCGCGCTGGCGGCGCCGTCGCTCGTGACGCGCTACGGCGTGACGGGGTCGCTGGAGGGCTGGCTCGCCGTCGGCGTGTCGCAGTCGGGGCGCACGCCTGAGATCGTCGCGGTGCTGGAGGCCTTCGCCGCGCGCGGCGCGCACACCGTGGCGATCACCAACGACGAGTCCGCGCCGCTGGCCGGCGTGGCCGACGCGACGATCGCGACCGCCGCGGGCCACGAGGCCGCGGTCCCGGCGACCAAGACGCTGACGGCGCAGTGCGCGGCGTTCGCGATCCTGGCCGAGGCGCTGGTGGGTGGGCCTGACGGGCCGCAGGTCCCGTGGTCGGCTGCGGACTGGGAGGCGGTGCCGGGCGCGGTCCAGGCCGTGCTCGACGACCCGGGCCCGGCGCGGGCGGCTGCCGAGCGGATCGGCGCGGCGCCCGCGATGGCCGTCGTCGGCCGCGGGCTGCTGCTCGCCGGCGCGCTCGAGGTGGCGCTGAAGCTCGAGGAGATCTCCGGCATCGTCGCCTCCGGGGCCTCGACGGCGGACTTCCGCCACGGGCCGATCGCGATGGTCGGCGCAGGCTTCCCGGTGCTGGCCCTCTCGGCGGGCGGTCCCGTCGCAGGCGATGTCGACGAGCTCGTCGCGGACCTGCGCTCCCGCGGGGGCGACGTGCAGCGGTTGGCGGCCGATGCGACTGCCGAGCTGCCGGTCCCCGGCGAGCTGCCCGAGGCGCTCGCGCTGCTCCCGCTGCTCGTCCGCGGTCAGCAGCTGGCACGCGAGCTCGGCCTGTGGCGGGGCATCGACCCGGACGCGCCGCTCGGCCTGTCCAAGGTCACCGTCACCCACTGATGCCGCCACCCGAGGGGGACCTAAAGTCGCGCAGCGGTCGCCAGGACGACACTTCCGCGCCTTCTGATGCCGAGGGCCTGCCCGTCGCGCTCGACGCGGGCGGGCCGAAGGGCGGGCAGCTGCGCACGATCCTGTCGGAGCTGATCGGGTCGCTCGCGCCCGGGGACCCGCTCCCGTCCGAGCGCGCGCTGGCCGAGCGCTACGGCGTCGCGCGGGGGACCGTGCGGGCGGAGGTCGACCGGCTGGCCGCCGAGGGCGCCGTCGAGCGCGTGCACGGCAGCGGGACGTTCGTCGCCGAGCCCGCGGTCGAGCAGGCCAACCGGTACTCGTCGTTCACCGAGGACATGCGCGCACGGGGCCTCACCCCGGGGTCGACGGTGCTGCGGCAGGAGGTCGTCCCGGCGCCCGCGGAGGCCGCGGCCGGTCTGCGGATGCGGGCGGGTGAGCCGGTCGTGCTGATCGAACGGCTCCGCACGGCCGACGGCCGGCCGATGGCGATCGAGGTCGTGCTGCTGCCGGCCGTGCGCTTCGGCGCCCTGGCCGACGCCGACCTCGCCGCCGGCTCGCTCCTCGAGGCGCTCGAGGACGGCTGGGGCATACGGGTCAGCGCCGGTCGCCAGCGGGTCGTCGCGGTGGTGCTCGACGCCGGGGAGGCGCGCCTGCTCGGCGTCACGCCGGGCTCGCCGGCGCTGCACTTCCGCACGGACGCAAGCGACGCCGCGGGCGACCCCGTCTACCACGCGACCTCCCTCTTCCGCGCGGACCGCTACGCGATCGAGCTGGACCAGCGCCGCTGAGCGGGCGCCGCCGCGCAGATCCGTAACGGACCTAAAGGCGCGGATGTGCTGCTGGGGCAGCCGAAACGCGACTTTAGGTCCCCTCGGGGGTCAGGCGGCGTAGGCGGTCTCGCCCCTGATCAGCGTGCGCCGCACCTCGCCTGCGTCGTCGAGGACGACGAGGTTCGCGGGGGATCCTGGGCGCAGGACGCCGAGGTCGGCGCGGCCGGCCAGGCGGGCCGGGACGGCGCTCGCGGCTTCGAGGGCGGCGACCCGGTCGACCCCGAACGAGACCGCGTGGCGGACCGCCGCGTCCATCGTCAGGACGGTGCCGGCGAGGCGGCCGTCGGGGCGGCGGACGTCGGCGTCGGTCACGACGACGTCGCGGTCACCGAGGCGGTAGTCGCCGGGCGGCAGGCCGGTCGCCTCGATCGCGTCCGTCACCAGCGCGGTCCGGCCGGGGGCGGCGTTGAAGGTGCCGAGGACGGTCTCGGGCGCGAGGTGGACGCCGTCGCAGATCAGCTGCACGACGACGTCAGGGCGGACGAGCCCAGCGCCGGCGACGCCCGGATCGCGCGCCGACCAGCGGCGCTGGGCGTTGTGCAGGTGGGTGACCGAGCGCGCGCCGCGGTCGAACGCGGCGTGCGCGTCCGCGGCGTCGGCGTCCGTGTGACCCAGCGAGACGAGGATCCCGGCGGCGGACAGCCGGGCGACGAGATCCATCCCGCCCGGCAGCTCGGGCGCCAGGGTCACGTGGGTGACGGGGCCGCCGGCCAGCAGCCGGTCGACGAGGTCGTCCGAGATCGCCCGCAGGTCGGCGGGGTCGTGCGCACCGGGCCAGCGCGGCGAGAGGAACGGCCCCTCGAGGTGCACGCCCAGGACCTCGGGAAGGATCGTCGCCCCGCCCGGCACGCGCTGCGCCGCGGCGGCACCCGGCCCGCACGGCAGCCCGGCAGCGACTGCGAGCGCGGCCAGCGTGTCCGCCTCCGGCGCCGTGATGAACGTCGGCCGGTAGGCGACCACGCCCGTCGCCGCCAGCGCGGCCCCGGCCCGGGCGTAGCCGTCCGCGTCGGCGTGGAGGAAGTCCACCCCGGCGAGGCCGTTGATGTGCAGGTCCACGAAGCCCGGGGCCGCGAGCCCGCTCGCGTCGGCACCGGCCGCCAAGCCGACGGCGGTCACGAGCCCGTCGGCGACGTCCACGTCGCCCGCGACCACGACCCCGTCGACCAGCGCGGCTGAGACCCCGAGGCGCATGGGCCGCAGAATACTGGTCTAGTCCAGTTCCGGGACCCGGCCGCCGGGGTATGCGGCGTCGCGATGCTGCAAGGCGCCCGCGACCTCGACGACCCCACGTTCGGCGCGATCCGCCTGTCCGGCCACGGTGCGACGTGGGTCGCCGAGGGGCCGGCGATCGGGCGCTTCGAGCTCGACGGGCTCGGCGACGCGACGCTCACCACGCCCCTCGGCAGCGCGCCGGTCCACGACGGGCCCGGGTTCGCCCGGCGCCGGTCGAGTGATCGCCGCACCACGATCGCCGGCCGCGACTACCACCTGCACCACCGCTCCCCGCGCAAGGCGCAGCTGCGCCGCGACGGTCTCGTCGTCGGCCGCTTCCGCCGCCACTTCCGCCTCCCCTTCACGAAGGGCCCGGCGATGGTGCAGGCTTACGAGGTGACGGGCTGGGCGCCGACCGCCGACGCGACGGACGCGGGTGTCGGCCACGTGCTCGTCGCCTGCCACGGCGCGGGCGCGGAGGGCTTCCTCCTCAAGGCCGTCACGCTGTTCGCCTAGGCGGGCGTGGTGTAGACGCGGTAGCGCTTGACGACCTCGCCGCCCATCGCCTCGAGGCCGCGGTTCATGCCCCGGTTGGTCTCGAGGATCCAGCCGGCCTCGCCGCCCTTCAGCCGCGTCGTCTCGGCCAGTTGGAAGTGCCGCTCGTACAGCGCAGCGGCCACGCCGGTCATCTCGTACTCCGGCCTGACGCCGAGGAAGCCGACGCGCACCTGGTCCACCGTCCGGTGCCGGCGCAGGAAGTGCCACCACCCGAGCGGCAGCAGCTTCCCGCCCATCCTCGCGAGCACCTGGTTGATCTCCAGCACGGTGATCGCCATCGCGATCGGCTTCCCGTCGAGCTCGGCGACCATGAACCAGCCCGGTGACCACACGAGCTGCAGCTCCGCGGCGTAGGCGTCGAGGTCGGCCCTCCCGTAGGGGACGAACCCCCAGTTGCCGGCCCACGCGGCGTTGTAGATGTCGGCGAACGCCTCAAGCTCCCGGCGCAGGTGGCGGCGATCCATCGACCGGATCGTGATGCCGTGCTGCGTCCGCGCCCGCTCGGCGATCCGCCACAGGGACGGCTTGACCTTCGAGCGCTCCGACACGTCGAGCGCGTAGCTCAACAGGTCCATCGCCTTCGTCACGCCCGTCGCCTCGAGCTGGGCCTGATAGCGCGGCGGGTGCCACGGCTGCTTGACGATCGGCGCGAGCTCGTGGCCCTCGACGAGCAGGCCGCTCTCGTCGTTCATCGTCAGGTCCATCGGGCCGACGAGCTCGTCGCAGCCCCGCGCGCGCACCCAGGCCCGAGCCGCGTCGAGCAGCACGGGCGCGATCGCGTCGTCGTCCTCGAACTCCAGGAAGCCGAACATCCCGCGCCGCGTGCCGTGGAAGGCGTTGAAGGCGTCGTCGACCTGCGCGGACACACGCCCGACGACCCGGCCGTCGCGTCGCGCGAGCAGGTAGACGGCGCCGCCGTGGGTGAAGAAGGCGTTCAGCCGCCGGGAGAGGTAGGCGTAGCGCTCGAGGCGCAGCGGCGGGACCCACGGGGTGCCGGCGTGGAGGCGGTAGGGGAGGTCCACGAACGCCCGCATGTCCGCGAGCGTGCGGACGCTTGCGACGACGAGGGGCGCGGGCACCCGGTCGAGGCTACGGTCGCGGCCTCGCCGCGGCCACCCGCAGCGGCAGGACGCACAGGAGCGCGACCACGCCGGCCACCGCAAGTGCGCCCTCCCGGCCGGCGAGGTCGTCGAGCAGCCCGAGGACGTACGGCGCGGCGAACCCGAGGTAGGTGACGGCGTAGTAGATCGCGACGGTCGCACCGTGCTCGGTCGGGGACGCGAGGCGCTCCGTCTCGCGCAGGCCGGAGACGAGGATCAAGCCGTACCCGGCGCCGAAGGCGATGCCGGCAGGGAGGAGCAGCAGGCGCGCGTCGGTCTGCAGGGCGAGGACGCCGATCGCGGTGCCGACGGCGGTGCTCACGAGGCCGAGCTGTCCGGCGGCGAGGGGCCGGCCGTCGTCGAGTCGCCGCGCGAGCGGCTGGATCAGCACCCCCGTGGCGAGGGTCAGCCCGGTCAGCGCCCCCGCGAGCGCGACCTGGCCGCCGGCGCCCGTCGCGACCTCGGCGGGGAGGACGGCGAAGGCGATCGCGGCCGAGCCGAACACCCACGGCGCCATCGGCGCGACCCCGAGCAGGAACGCCGGCCGGCGACAGGCGGCCGGGAGGGAGACGAGCCGCGCCGCCGCGGCGCGCGGGCTCGTCGCGTCCGACGCCGGCGCGAGCACCAGCGTGGCGAGCACCCCGAGCACGACGTGCGGGAGGTAGGGGACCCACAGCGGGTGCGGCGCCCACTCGGCGACGAGGCCGGCGACCAGCGGTCCCGTCCCGAAGCCGGCCGACAGGGCGATGGCTGCGCGGCGCGCCCCGGTGCCGGGCGGATCACCCGCCGACAGCTCCCGCACCCAGGCGCTCGCGGCCCCGAACACGATGCCGGAGCAGATCCCGGCGAGCAGCCGTCCCGCCGCGAGGCCGAGGACCTCCTCACGACCCACCACCAGCACGAGGCTGGCCAGCGGGGACAGGGCGACCGCCGGCAGCACGACGCGGCGGCGACCGACGCGGTCGCTGGCTCCCCCGCCGAGCAGCAGCCCGGGGATCAGCCCGGCGGCGTAGATGCCGAACAGCAGCGCCCGGGTCTCGGCCGACAGCCCGAGCTCGTCGCGGTAGACGACGAGCATCGGGGCGAACTGGTTCGCGCCCCAGCCGACGGCGAACATCGCCAGCGCGACGCGCTGCCATGGTGAACGCAGCACGTCAGGCGCGTCCCGTGCGCGGGTCGCCGACCGACGCGAGGTGCTCCTCGAGGATGCGCAGGGCGCGGTCGAGGTCCCCGTCGCGGGCGGCGTCCAGCAGCGCTCGATGCTCGGTCAGGATCGCCTCGGCGCGAAGACCCATCGAGCGGCGCGCCAGTCGCTGCTGGCGCTCGCGCAACGAGTCGTAGAGGCCGAGCAGCAGCGCGTTGCCGGTGGCCGCGACCGCCGCGCGGTGGAACTCGCGGTCGCGCGCGGCGAACCCGGCCTCGTCCCCGGCGTCGAGCGCCGCGCGCTGCGCCGAGATCGTGGCCGCCATCGCCTCGAGGGCGGCGCCGGCGCCGGCGCCGTCGGCGAGCAGCCGCGTGAGCGCGTGGCGCTCGAGCAGCAGACGGGTCTCGATCAGGTCGGCGACGTCGCGCGGGCCGAGCGGGACGACCAGCGCACCGCGGCGGGGATAGAGGCGCAGCACGCCCTCGGACTCCAGGTGCACGAACGCCTCGCGCACCGGCGTGCGGCTGACGCCCAGCGCGGCGGCCACCTCGACCTCGCTCAGCAGGCTGCCCTCGGCGAAGCGGCCGTCGAGAACGCGCTCCTTCACGTGCGCGTAGGCGCGCCGGGCGGCGCTGGGTCGGGACCCCTCCATGTCAGCACGCCTACCCCCGATCGACGATGGACACATCATGCATCTATCTTGCATGCAAGTGTCCGTCGTCACCGCTCCCCTGCCGCGCGCCCGCATGCGCCCCGCCGACCCGCCCGGCGGGCGTGGTGCGTGGATCGCCTGGGGCATCGCCGCGACGGCCTACCTCGTCGATCTCGCCCACCGCATGAGCCTCGGCGTCGCCGCGGTCGACGCGGAGCAGCGGCTCGCGGTCGGCGCCGGCGCCGTGACGCTGCTCGCCGCGGTGCAGATCCTCGTCTACGTGCTCGGCCAGATCCCCGCCGGGCTGCTCGCCGACCGGATCGGCCCGCGCCGCACGATCGCGATCGGCCTGACGATCATGGCCGTCGGCGAGGGGGTCTTCGCGCTGTCGACGACCCTCGCCCCGTCCGTCCTCGGCCGCGTCCTGATCGGGGCGGGCGACGCGACGATCTTCCTCAGCGTCCTGCGCGTCGCCGCGTCGTGGTTCCCGCGCCGCCAGTTCGGCTTCGTGACCGCCCTGACCGCCTCCATGGGCTGCCTCGGCCAGCTCGCCACCACGCTCCCGCTGACGTTCGCGCTCGGCGCCTTCGGCTGGACCTCCACGTTCGGCGCCGGCGCGCTGCTGACGCTCGTCGTCGCCGTCGTCATCCTCTCGGCCGTGCGGGAGCGCCCGCCGGGCGTCCGGGCCCCGCAGCGTCACGAGCATCCCCCCGTGCTCGCCGGTCTGCGCGCGGCGTGGGCGAAGCCGACCACCCGCACCGGCTGCCTGATCCACTTCGCGCTGATGACCCCGTTCGGCGCGCTCAGCACCCTGTGGGGGCACCCGTACCTCGTCGAGGTCGCGGACGTCTCGGACGCGACCGCGAGCGCCATCCTCCTCGTCGCCGTCGCGGCGTCGGGCGTCGCCGCCCCGGCCATCGGCCTGCTCGCCGCCCGCCGGCGCGACCTGCGTCAGACGGCGGTCGTCGCCATCAGCGGGGCGATCACCGCGGCGCTGGTCGTCCTCCTCGTCACCGCCGGCAGCGCTCCGCCGGTCGTGCTCGCCGCCGCCCTCGCCGTCACCGCCGTCGGCATGTCCGGGTCGATGCTCGGCTTCGACGCCGGCCGCGAGGGCGACGACGGCCACAACTCCGCCGCCATCGCCGCGCTGGTCAACCTCGGCGGCTGGTCGGGCACCGTCGCGCTCCAGGTCGGGCTCGCCGCCTCGCACGGCATCAGCGTCTCGCGGTGGATGCTGCTGCCGCTGATCGTGATGTCGGCGGGCGCGACGATCGCGCTCGTGCGCCGGGGCGACGCGCGCGCGGGTCGCCGCGTCCGCCCCCGCCTCGTCACCGCCTGACCCCAAGGCGGGCCGGGTACGACGCCGGGGTGCCACCGACCCCCGTCATCGTCGACTGCGACCCCGGCCACGACGACATGGTCGCGATCCTGCTCGCCGCCGCCCACCCGGCGATCGACCTGCTCGCGATCACGACGGTCGCGGGCAACGGCAGCCTCGAGGCGACGACCCGCAACGCACGCGCGGTCTGCGAGCTGGGGGGCATCACCGAAGTCCCGATCGCCGCGGGGGCGCCACAGCCGCTCGTGGGCACCCACGCCGCCGCGGTCGACATCCACGGCGAGTCCGCGCTCGACGGCGCCGACCTGCCCTCCGGCGACGCCGTGCCGCTCGCCGCCGAGCACGCCGTCGACCTGATGGCGCGCCTCATCGCGACCCACCCGGAGCCGGTGACGCTGTGCCCGCTCGGCCCGGTGACGAACGTCGCGCTGCTGCTCTCCCTCCATCCCGAGCTGGTCCCGCGGATCCGCGAGATCTCCCTCATGGGCGGGACGATGGGGGAGGGCAACCGCCACCCCGTCGCCGAGTTCAACGTCTGGGCGGACCCCGAGGCGCTGCAGGTCGTGCTCGACAGCGGTGTGCCGACGACGCTGTGCGGGCTCGACGTCACCCACCAGGCGCTGGCGACGCCGGCGGTGCTCGAGCGGCTCGCGGCGCAGGGGACCGAGCTCGCCCGCACCGTCGGCGAGCTGCTCGTCTTCTTCCGCGACGCCTACCGGACGACGTTCGACCTCCCCGATCCGCCGTTGCACGACCCGGTCGCGATCGCCCGCGTGATCGACCCGGCGATCGTGACGACCATCAGCGCCAACGTCGTGGTCGAGACGAGCGGCACCTACACCCGCGGCGCGACCGTCGTGGACCGCCACGGCGTGACGGACCGTCCCGTCAACGCGCAGGTGGCCGTCGGGCTCGACGTCGAGGCGTTCTGGGCCCTGGTCCTGGACGCGATCGCGCATCTGGGCGCCACGACCTAGTCCCCGCCCGCCGCCGTCAGCGCCTCCAGTCGCCTTCGGGCGAGATGGCGCAGGTCGGGCCCGCCGTCGGAGCAGTGGCGCCGCGACGGGCCGAGCGCCGTCGCGAGCAGCGCTGCCGCGTCCTCCAGCGCCAGCGGCGCCGCGCCGTCCATGTCGCCGTCGGGGCGCAGCAGCCCGAACCGGGTGCGCCGGCCACCGAAGACGCCGACGGCGAGCACGTGCGGCTGCGGGCCGTCGAAGGCGATGAACGCGAGCCGTTCGCCCCCGTCGCGCACCCCGGTCGCGCCCGCCGGCACCGCCCCGCCCAGGTCGGCCGCCCACGGCGGCGAGAGCTGCTCCTCGTCCGCCCGGAGGTTCACGAGGGCGGCCGCGTCGGGACAGGCGAGCGTCCACGCCAGCGCATGGAGCGCAGCGGTCGCGACGCTCGTCGGTTCCTCCCACTCGATCGCGAGCGCGACCCGGCCGGCGTCCTCCGGTGACCAGGCGCAGGCGAGGTCGGACACGACCCGCTCGGCGCTCAGCGCGTCAGGACAGCCGGCGACGAGCGGGATCAGCGCGCGGGCGACGGCGCCGGCGCTCGTCCGCAGGTCGGCGGGATCGAAGTCGGGGACGTCGGCGACGTGGTGGGTGGCGCGGCGGCGGGCGGTGCGGTCCATGCCCTCCTTACCCGTGGGCGGGGCGAGATTCGCCCCCCTCTACCTCCGCGCCTTGCGCTTCTTGGGCTTTGACGTGGCCCTGCCGCAGCGGATCTTCTTCTTGGTGACCTTGCACCGCGTAAGTGCGCGGAAGGCGGTCGGCGGCTTGCGCCGGGCCCGGAAGCGCCCGCCGGCCGCCGGCCGGCTCTGGCGCATCGAGTCCACGGCGCGCACGTAGGCGCGGCCCGACTGCCAGGCGGGCACCGCGAGCGTGGCCCGTCGCCGGCGCGTGGCGGCGAACACCGTCCCCCCGCCGGAGGTCCGCAGCACGACCTGATAGCGGCGCGCGCCCTTCACGCCCCGCCAGCTGACCCGGACCTTGGCGCCGCGCTTGACCCGGATGCGCCGGGGCGCGCGCAGCATGATCGAGGGTGGCCGGAAGCTGGCGATCGTCTTGCGCTCGGCGGGGATCCCCGACAGCTCGAACTGCGCCTCGACGCGGCGTGTCCCGCCACCGGGCGCCGGGTGGAAGCGCAGCCGGCCCCTGCCGCCGCCGTCGACCACGCCGATCTCCCGGGCCGCCCCGCCCGGCTGGACCTCGCGGAACACCACGCGCTGGGCCTCGCGACGGCGGACCACGTACTCGAGTACCCGGTTGCCGCCCTTCCCCGAGACCCGCCCCGACACCTTGGCCGCCGGCTGGTCCGTGGCGCGCGCGAGCCCCGTGACCGCCGAGCCCGGCAGCGGCTGCACCACGTACCGGCCGGGCCGGGCGTCCTGCAGGCCGACGACCGTGAAGGGCTTCGCGTACTCGTTGCCCTTGAAGCGCAGCACGCGGATGTTCCCGTCCGGCGTGTAGGAGAGCTCCTTGTCCGCCGGCGCGTCGAGGGTCTGCCCGCCGGGGCCCGTGACGCGGATCCCCGGCGCGGCCTCACGGCCGTAGAGCTTCAGCAGCGGTGCCGGCTCACCCGCCTTGACCTCCATCGGGTACCCGGCCGTCCCGCCGTGGGGGACTGCCGCGGACGAGGGTCGCACCACGATCCTGAACGGCGACCACCGGCAGCCGTCGAGCGGCCAGATGAAGGGGTCGTCGAGCCGGCGCCACTGGACGCCGCCGCCGACCGAGACGGGACCGACGTCGATGCACGCGCCCGCCCCGCCCTGCCGGTCGGGCCCGTGCGAGACGTTGGCCACGGCGCCGCCGCAGATGTCGTCGGAGTCGAACAGGCAGGCGTGGAGGTCGCCGTGGAAGTTGTAGAGCGCCCGCTCGATGTCCAACGACCCGCGCACCCCACCACGGATCTGGATGATCTCGATGAGGTTGACGTCGAAACCGCCGCCCACGTCGATGAAGCCCGGTTGCTCGTAGAGCAGGTGGGCCTTGGCGAGCTGGAAGCTGAGGTCGGTCTCGGGGATGCGCAGCCCCACCCGCCCCGTCACGCCGATCGCCGTCCGTGTGATGGGGATGCCGTAGAGATCGGCCGGGAAGTCGTCGCCGACCTCGCGGCGATCGAGCACGAACGGCGTCTGCGAGGTCGGGAAGGCGATGACGACCCGGCCGTCGATCTGCACCACCTCGACCGCCGTGACGCCCACGTTGCCGAACATCCGGGTCGGTCCCGTGCCGATGCCGAACCCGATCCGGTTCATGTTCACGGCCGGGAACAGCGGGATGCCCGGGCCGGGGAACTGCAGGGTGGCGCCGGCGAAGGCGAGCCTGCCGCCCTTGAGGGTCACATGGCCGTTGGGCGGGGCCATGTCGAGGCAGACCTTGCCGACCAGGCACGCCTTCCCCTGGCCGTCCCACTGGTCCTGGGCGCCGTCGTAGGCGATCCGGAAGCCCTTGACCGACAGCGCACCGACGTCGGCGTCCAGCGGTCCGAGGCTCGCCCGGTCGACGATCACCCGGTCCGGGGTCGCGCGGAGCTCCACGTCGACGTTGACCGGCAGGCCACCGCGGGTGATCACGCTCGGCAGCGCCACCTTCGCCCGCACCCGCGCGTTGGAGCGCTGCAGGTTCACGTTCCAGTCCCCCGTGATCGGCAGGCCGCCCGGCTTGGGGAGGTTCGCGGGTTTGGGCACGACGCCGAGCGGGATGTCCTCCTTCCTGGGGTCCAGCTTGAGGTTGAAGCCGCCCTTCGGCGCGAAGTCGGTCCCGGCCACGGGCAGCGACGCCTTGCGGGCGATGAGCGCGTCGGCCTGGGGCAGGACGACGAGGCTGGACCCCGTGCCGGGGTCGACCGGGAACCGGTCGTTGAGCAGCGCCGTGTCGGCGGTCGCGTACCCGTCGCTGAGCTTGAATGCGGCGCTCATCGCCCCCGTGTCGGTCTCCTTGAGGCGCACTCGGTCCGCGAGCGCCCGAATGGCGCCCGTCTCGGAGGCGGGGACGCCGCCGAGCGCCTCGATCGGCTTGAAGCACCCGCTCAGCTTCTGCTTGCCGGTGAAGATCTGCGTCGGCGCGCATCCGCCCTGCCCGGTGAGCGCGGCCGCGCTGCCGGTGGCGAACACCGGCGGGGTCTTGCGGGAGCGCAAGCCCCTGGCGGCCTTGCCGTCGTCGCCCTTCTCCGACAGCGCGGGCGTCGTGAAGCTGCGGCTGAAGGTCTGCGTCCCTCCCGGGCCCTCCGCCGTGACCGTCGCCGTGAACGACCGGTCGGGCAGCCGGAGGCGGATGCTGCGGTCCAGCCTCCCGCCCTGACGCTCCACAACGATGTCGGGCTCGTCCGCGCTCCCGAACCGCCACCGTAGGCGGGTGGCCGTATCGGCCGCGCCGGGCGAGGTCGTGGCGCTCGCCCCCGCGGAGCGCAACGTGAGGACGACCGCCTGCCCGCGCTTGATCGGCCGGGCCAGCTCGATGGCGCTCGGGGCCGCGGGCTTGGGCGGCGGCGGTGGCAGCGGCGGGACCACCACCGTCCCCGCTCCCGGATCGCTCCCGGGGGTGTCGGACAGCGGGAGGTACAGCGACGCGTAGACGCGGAGGTTGCCGTCGCCGCCCTCGAGCGCGTCGGCCTGGGCCCAGACGACCACGCCCTCGCCGCGGGCGTTCATCGCCACCCGCGGACCGGTGTTCAGCTTCGTCGCGGTGTCGGCTTCGAGGTCGCAGGGATCGTCGGCGGCCGTGTCGCAGGGCTCGGAGACGGCGGCGGGGGCGCCGGTCCGCGTGCTGCCGTCGGCCAGGCGCACGGTGGCCGGGCCGTCGAACTTGGCACCGTGCTCGGCGGGGCGGATCGCCGCCTGGACGGTCTCGAGCCCGTCGAGGATCCCCCTGCGCTGGAACACGCCGATTGCCGTGCCTGCGCCGTCGGTGGCGAGCCACGGCCGGGTGGCGTTGCGCTCCTCCTCCACGACCGGGTTGCCCTCGGCGGGCGCGGAGAACCCGCTCCCCGGCTGCGAGTAGTGGCTCTTCAGCGCGACGCCCGTGCTCCACAGCGCCAGCCCGTTGTTGGAGGAGTCGATCGCGAACGCTGCGGTGCGGCGCCCGCCGCGGAAGAGCTGATCGTTGTTGACCTTCTCCACGCCGTCCTCGACGAAGACGTTCTGGTTGACGGCGTAGAGCGTGGCGTTCGCGCCGTCGACGACCGACCAGCCCAAGAGCGAGCCGCCCGGCGCGCCTCCATCGCGCAAGACGGCTTGGAGGTTGCCGGGGGCCGTCGTGCTGTAGCGCGTCGGCGGCGCGGCCTGCCAGTTCGTGTCGAGGGTGGACCAGCCCGCGCGGTAGACGTAGTAGAGGTCGTCGCTGCCGGGGTTGTCCGCGGGGTTCCTGGAGGCGAACACGACGCGGCGGTTGCCCGCCTCGTCGACGCCGATCGCCGGGTCCGTCTCGGCGTAGAGGGTCGGGATCTCGTTGGTGCCGAAGCCGAACGGGTGCGCCACGACCTGGCGACCGGATCCCCATGCACCGCGCTCGCCCGCAGTCCGGATGGTCGACTGGATGATCGAGCTCGTCGACACCGACGACGCTCCGCCGCCGCTCTGCGTCGCGGAGCGGAAGACGGCGGTGGCCACCCCCCGACCGTCGATGCCGACGTCCGGTGACGCGGAGGCGCGCCCTGGCGTGACGAGCTGCTCTACGCCGAAGCTTCCGTCGTACGGCTTGTAGGCCGAGTAGACGAAGTTGTCGTCGGCCTCCCACACCACCACGGCGTCACCACGCCGGTTCATCTTCAGCCGGATCCACGGCCGGGCGTTGCGTGCCGCGCTCGACACGTAGGTGCCGGCCGTCTCCGCCGGCGTGCTCGGCACCGCGAAGTTCTGTCCCGGCCCGCGCGTGGCGACCTGCACGCGGTCCCGGTTCGTCACGGGGTCGTGGTAGAGCCACGCGACCACAGCGGTGCCGTCGTCGGCGATCGCCACCTGTGGCACCTGGCCGTCGTTCTCCCCCGCGGAGAGCTTCTGGGCGGGTCGGAACTCCGAGGCCGCCGACGCGTCGCAGACGTGCACGCCGCCCAGCGCAAGCGCAGCCAACAGCACCAGCCGTCGGGCCGATCGAGCTCGCATGGGCCGATCATCCCTGCGACGCGACCGGTTGGCAACAGGGTGACCCCCTGCTGCTTCGACGGCCCTCGTGTCGGCGGATCAGCGCCCGAAGCGCCCGACGGCCTGCTCGGCGCGGGTGACGAGGTCACCCAGCAGCGTGCGCACCTCGCCGAGGCCGGCGCGCAGCTGCGGGTCCCCGATCTCGACGGGCCGCAGCGAGTCCTGCAGGTCGGCGAGCGTCGCGTCCGCGTTGGCGATGTCGTCCGCCGCCGCCTCGATGAAGCCCTTCACGCCCGTCGACGGGAGCCCCGGCGCGGCGGCGCCGAACGTCCGGCCCGGGAGCCCGTGGCGCGCGGCGAACTCCGCGTGGGTGCGCTTGGCCCGGCCGTAGGCGGCCTGGGCGGGTCGGAACAGCTCCGCCTCGAGGCGGTCGCCGCTCTGCTCGTCGAGGCCCTCGTAGGCGTCGCCGAGCGCCGCAAGACCGGCGCCGAGCTCGTCGATCGCCACCGCGATCTCGTCCAACAGCTCCTGGCGGGCCTCCTGGGCGACGTAGGACATGCTCGCCAGCCTACGGCGCGTATCGTCGCGGAGCGCGAGACTGCCCGCATGACGCCGCCCTGGCCGACCACCGCACCGACCCGCGCCGAGCTGGCGACGTTCGCCGACGCCGAGCCGCGCTCGTTCTGGACCCGCGAGCCGCTGGACGCGCTGCCGGTCCTGCGGGGCGTGCAGGACGCCGACCTCTGCATCGTCGGCGGCGGCTTCACGGGGCTCTGGGCCGCGCTGCACGCCAAGGCCGACGACCCGGCGCGCGACGTGGTCCTCGTCGAGGCCGAGAGCGCGGGCTTCGGCGCGAGCGGTCGCAACGGCGGCTTCCTCGTCTCCTCCCTCACCCACGGGCTCGCCAACGGCCTGGCCCGCTTCGGCCCCGAGATGGAGACGCTCGAGCGCCTCGGGACGGAGAACTACGACGGCCTGCGCGCCGACCTGCAGCGCCACGGCATCGACTGCGACTTCCAGCCGACGGGCGAGCTGACCGTCCTGCTCGAGCCGCACGAGCTCGAGTGGCTCGACGAGGAGGCGGAGCTGCTGCGGCGCTTCGGGCACACGGTCGAGGTCTTCCCGGACGCCGCGGCGATGCAGGCCGAGGTCGCCTCCCCGACCTACCAGGCCGGCCTGTGCCAGACCGACGGCGCGGCGATCGTCGACCCGGGCAAGCTCGTCGCCGGGCTGCGTGCGGCGGCGCTGGGCGCGGGCGTGCGGATGTTCGAGCACTCACCCGTGAGCGCCATGCGGCGGGAGGGCGACGCGGTCGACGTGTTCGCCTCCCAGGGCCGGGTCCGCGCGCGCAGGGTCCTGCTCGCCACGAGCGCGCACCGCTCCCTGCTGCCGTCCGTCCGCCACCGCGTGCTCGCGGTCTACGACTACGTCCTCGTCTCCGAGCCGCTGAGCGCCGCGCAGCTCGCGTCGATCGGGTGGTCGCGCCGGCAGGGGATCGGCGACGCGGCCAACCGCTTCCACTACTACCGGCTGACCGCGGACAACCGGATCCTGTGGGGCGGCTACGACGCGATCTACCGCTTCGGCGGGCGCGTCGGGCCGCAGCACGACGAGTCCGCCGCGGTGTTCGGCCGGCTCGCGCAGCACTTCTTCACGACGTTCCCGCAGCTGCGCGGCCTCCGCTTCACCCACCGCTGGGGCGGGGCGATCGACACCTGCAGCCGCTTCTCCGTCTTCTTCGGGACCGCGCACGGCGGCCGCGTCTCGCACGCCACGGGCTACACGGGGCTCGGGGTCGGCGCGGCGCGCTTCGGCGCGCGGGTCGCGCTCGACCTCGTCGACGGCCGCGACACGGAGGCGACGCGGCTGCGCTACGTCCGCGCCAAGCCGGTGCCGTTCCCACCCGAGCCGCTGCGCTACGCCGTGGTGCAGGCCACGCGCAACCGGCTCGCCGCCGCGGACGAGGCGGGCGGGCGCCGCGGCGCCTGGCTGCGGACGCTCGACCGGCTCGGCCTCGGCTTCGACTCCTAGCGGTGCCTGATCCGCACGGTCCGGCGGGACGGCTTGTAGCCCGCCTTGCGCGCTGACGCACGGCGCTTGCCCGCGCCCACCCGGCGGCAGATCGTCACGCGGCCGCTGCGGCCCGTCCGCCGCCGGCCGCCGGCGAAGCGCACGGTGGCGCGGCGCACGGCCTTGCCGCCCGAGCGCACCCGGAAGCGCACGCACACGGCGCGCCGGCCGCGGTGCACCCGGCGGTAGGTCAGCCGCAGCCGCCGGGCCTTGGCCTTCTTGCCCGCCCCCGCCGAGGCCGGGAGGACGAGCGGCGACGCATCGCCGGTGCGGCGGAGCGTGACGGCGTCCGGCGTGATGCCGGCGGCGCCGGTGCAGGCGAACTCCCCCGGCGCGGCGGCGTAGACGGCGGTCAGGCACGTGCCGAACGCCCGCTGCCCGTAGGCGTTGGGATGGAAGGCCTCCTGCAGCTGGCCCTGGGCGACGGTGCTCCCACCGGTGAAGCGGCCCCACTCGGCGCCGGCGGGGCCGGGCTGGGCGAAGGGGGTCGACTCGGCGGCGGTCTTGGAGCAGACCTCGTGGCCCTGGAAGAGACCGTGCAGGTCGAGCACCTCCGCGCCGCGCGCCCGGGCCGCCGTGACGACCATGTCGCCGATCTGCTTGGAGGCCTCGTCGCGCGCCCAGTCGAGATCGACGTCGTAGTTGGCGCAGCCCTGGTTCGTGCGCTGCGGGTCGTCCTCCGCGAAGCGGTTCTCCGCCGCTCGGGGGGCGACCGACGGGTAGGTCTGCAGGATCAGCCGGTAGCCGCGGTCGTCGTAGCCCGCGCCGTTCATGACCGCCCGCACGGCGTCGATGACGTTGACGACCTTCTCCGTCGCGGCGGGGATCGCGGCGGTGAGCTTCGCCTGCTGGGACGGCTTGCACGGGCCGGTCTTCGCGGTGTAGGCCTGCAGGCAGGCGGCGATGATGCTCGCGAAGCCGAGGTCGTTGCCGCCGATCGAGATCACGACCGCCTGCACGTCGTGGCTGCGCGCGACGGTCGCGAGCTGGTCGCCCTGCGGCGCCTCCCCGTTCTGCCCTTCCCCGCCGCCCTCGGCCGGGACGAGGTTCGTCGTCACGGCACCGGAGCAGGCGAGGTTCACGCGCGCGGCGACCGGGAGCGAGGCGCTGAGCACCTCCGCGACGTCGGAGCGGTGGCAGCCGTTGGCGGCAGTCCCGTCGACGTAGACCGTCGACGCGTCCACCTGGCAGCCGGGGCCGGCCGGCCGGCAGGCGCGGTCGGTGCCGTCGTTGCCGGGCGTCGGGCTGGTGCTGTTGCCGGCCCAGCGGCCCGCCTCGCCGGAGATGTAGGAGTCGCCCAGCGTGACCACCGCGGTCGGTCCGCTCCCCTCTCCGGCGTGGGCCGCAGGCGCGCCCAGCATCAGGGCGCACAGCGCCGCCAGCATGATCCGCGTCCCCAGCCTCATCCCCGCAGGCTAGGGGCGCGGGCACGCGGGGTGCGATCAGGCCGGCGCGGGGAGACTGCACCCATGCCCTTCACCACCCGCCCCGAGCTCGAAGGCGACTTCGGCATGGTCGCGTCGACCCATTGGCTGGCCTCGTCGGTCGGGATGGGCGTCCTGGAGCGCGGCGGCAACGCGTTCGACGCGGCGGTCGCCGCCGGCTTCGCGCTGCAGGTCGTCGAGCCGCACCTCAACGGCCCGGGCGGGGACATGCCCCTCGTGGCGTGGGACGCGGCCGCCGGGAAGCCGTTCGTCGTCTGCGGGCAGGGCGTCGCACCGGCCGCCGCGAGCGTCGGGCTGCTCCGCGACGAGCTCGGTCTCGACGTGATCCCGGGGACGGGCTTCCTCGCCGCCTGCGTGCCGGGCGCCTTCGACGGGTGGATGCGGCTGCTGCTCGAGCACGGGACGCTGTCGCTGCATGACGCGCTGCGCCCCGCGATCGACCTGGCGGCGGGCGGCTTCCCCGTGCTGACGGGCATCTCCGCGGCGATCGGCTCCGTGGCCCAGCTGTTTCAGGACGAGTGGCCGACCTCGGCCGAGCTGTGGCTCGACCAGGGCCGCGCCCCCGCACCCGGCAGTCGCATGCGCAACGCGCCGCTGGCGGCGACCTTCCGGCGGATCGCCGCCGAGGCGGAGGCGTCCGGGCGCGATCGCGACGGCCAGATCGAGCACGCCCGCATCCAGTGGGCCGAGGGCTGGGTCGCGGAGGCGATCGTCGCGTTCCAGGCCGGGTTCGAGGCGATGGACGCGTCAGGCCGCCGTCACCGCGGCCTGCTCACGGAGGCCGACCTCGCCGGCTGGCGTGCGACGATCGAGCCGCCGACGACCTTCGACTACCGCGGCGTGACCGTCTGCAAGACCGGCGCGTGGGGCCAGGGTCCGGTGCAGCTGCAGCAGCTCGCGCTGCTGGCCGGCGTGGACGTCGCCGCGCTCGGTCCCGACTCGCCGGCCTTCGTGCACCAGGTGGTGGAGGGGGCGAAGCTGAGCTTCGCCGATCGCGAGGCCTTCTACGGCGACTCCGGCCCGGCCGTTCCCCTCGACGTGCTGCTGAGTGCCGCCTACGCCGACGAGCGTCGTGCGCTGATCGGCGAGGCGGCGTCGATGGAGCTGCGCCCCGGTTCGCCGGGCGGCGTCACGCCGGTGCTGCCCGATCACCTTCGTGGCCCTGTGCGCGACGGCCGTGCCGCGGGCGTGGGGGAGCCCACCCGGGGCGACACCTGCCATCTCGACGTCGCCGACCGCTGGGGCAACCTCGTCTCCGCGACACCGAGCGGCGGCTGGCTGCAGGCGTCCCCCGCGATCGACGGCCTCGGCTTCTGCCTCGGGACGCGCGCGCAGATGTGCTGGCTGCAGGAGGGCCTGCCCGCGTCGCTGGTCGGCGGGGTCCGCCCGCGCACCACGTTGTCGCCGTCGCTGGCGCTGCGCGACGGCGAGGGGTGGCTCGCCTACGGCACGCCGGGCGGGGACCAGCAGGACCAGTGGTCGCTGCTGCTGCTGCTCAACGTCGTCGACCACGGCATGGGCCTGCAGGAGGCGATCGACTTCCCCGCCCACCACTCCGAGCACTTCCCCTCGTCGTTCTTCCCGCGCGCGTCGCGCCCAGGGCGCCTGGAGCTCGAGGTGCGCGGCCGCACCGACCTCGTCGCCGACCTGCGCCGTCGCGGGCACGAGGTCGTCGACGCCGGGGACTGGAGCCTCGGACGGCTCTCGGCGGTGTCGCGCTCGCCCGACGGCGTGCTGCGCGCGGGCGCCAACCCGCGCGGGATGCAGGGCTACGCGGTCGGCCGGTAGCGATGATGGGAGCGATGCAGCTGCTCACCGCGGGGGACCGCACCCTTGCCGCCGATCCCGTCGCGACGCTCGTCGCGCGCGTCGTCGGCGCGATCTTCGTGCCCGCGGGCCTCGTCAAGTTCGTCGCCTACGGCTGGGAGCTCGATGCCTTCGAGCGCTTCGGCCTGCCCGTCGCCCCCGTCTGGGTGATCACCGCGGGGGTGATCGAGGTCGCCGGCGCCGTCCTGCTCCTGCGCGGCCGGTTCGTCGTCCCCACCGCGGCGCTGCTCGCGGTCACGATGGCGGTGGCGACCGGGGTCTCCGGCGTGGCGGCCGGGGACGTGATCCCGAGCCTCACGCTCGCGCCGGCGCTGCTCGTCGCCCTGCTGTTCGTCCTCTGGCGCGCGCTGCGCGGCGATGACCGCCCACGCTGAGCTCGAGGCGCCCGCCGGCCGGGCGGCGGTGGACGGGACGACGCTCGCGTGGATCGAGCGCGGTGACGGCCCGCTCGTCCTCTGCCTCCACGGCTTCCCCGACTCCGTGTGGAGCTGGGTCCCGACGCTCGACGCGCTCGCCGCCGCCGGGTTCCGCGCCGTCGCGCCGGCCTTGCGCGGGTACGCGCCGTCCGGGCCCGCCGGCCGCACCACGACCGTCAGCCGGCTGGCGGCCGACGTCCTCGGGGTCGCCGACGCGCTCGGGGCGTCGACGTTCTCCGTCGTCGGTCACGACTGGGGCGCCGTCACCGCCTGGGCGCTCGACGGGCTCGCGCCTGAGCGGCTGGAGCGGCTCGTGGTCGCGTCCGTCCCGCACCCGAGCGCCCTCGTGCGCAACGCCGGACCGACCCAGCTGTGGCGCTCGCGCTACATGCTGCAGTTCCAGCTCCCCTGGCTGCCCGAGCGCGTCCTCGCCCGTGACGATCTCGCGTGGGTGCGCGGGCTCGCCCGGCGCTGGTCGCCGACCTGGCACCCGTCCGACGCGCAGCTCGAGACGGTCGTGGCGGGCCTGCGCGGCCCCGGCGCCGTCCGCGCCGCGCTCGGCTGCTACCGCGGCCTGCCGCGCGACCTCGGCTCCGCCGCCGAGCGCCGACTCGCCTTCGCCCCCGTCACCGCCCCGACCGCGTACGTGCACGGGGCTGACGACGCCTGCATCGGCGTCGAGGTCGCGGCGGGCCAGGAGCGGGCGTTCCGCGCGGGCTACGAGGAGACGGTCATCGCGGGGGCGGGCCACTTCGTCCACCTCGAGGACGCCGAGGCGTTCGCCGCGGCGGCCGTGGCCCATCTGACGGGGGACCCGGGATGAACGCCGACCTCGAGACCGTCAGCGCCGCGATCCGCGCCTGCTGGTCGCGCGCGACGTCCGACGACCCGGACGAGTGGGCGCCCGACTGGAGCACCCGCGGGCAGTGCGGCGTGAGCGCCTACGTGCTGCAGCGCCTGCTCGGCGGCGACATCCTCGTCGCCCCCGTGCACGGCAGCGCGCTCCCGAACGAGCACCACGCCTGGAACCGCCTGCCGTCGGGCGAGGAGGTCGACCTCACCCTCGACCAGTTCCGGGGCGGCGAGACCCTCGGGGAGCCCTGGGTCGGCGAGGTCTTCGTCACCGAGAACGGCGTCCACCGCGGGGAGCTGCTGCTGCAGGCCGTGCGCGCCCGACTCGCGGCGCAGCGCTGAGGGCGACACGCGCCGCCTGCGCCGCCGTCAGCCCCAGGCCGCGACCACCGCCGCCACGTGGCGGTGGTCGGTGCCGCAGCAGCCGCCCAGCGTCTGCACCTGCGGGAACAGCTCCCGGACGAGGCCGTGGTCGCGAGCGAGGAGCTGCGGATCGTCGGAGTCGAGCTCCTCCATCGCGTCGAGCTCGGCGTGGCTGAGCGCCGACCCGTTGGTCCGGAACAGGCCGACGCGCTCGACCGGCTCGTGCACGCCCGCCGCGACGTGCGTCGGATGCGCGCAGTTGACGCCGAAGAACGCGGCTGCGCCGTTCGTGGCCGCGTCGACCTGCGCGATCGCCTCCGCCAGCGGCGTCCCGTCGGGCAGGCGCCCATCCGTCTCGACCGTGAACGACGGGACGACGACCATGCCCTCCGCCGCGCGCACGACGCCGATCGCCTCCTCGGGATAGGAGAGCGTCAGCGCGGTGATGCGGTCGACGCCCGCGTCGCGCAGCACCCCGATCTGCCAGGCGTGGTAGCGCTCGGCCTCCTCCGCGCTCATCCGGTCAGTCACCACGTAGCCGTCGCCGCGCGGCCCGAGGACGCCATCGACGACGTCCGCGCCGAGCTCACGCGCGAACGCGACCGCGCGCCGGTTGGTCTCGGCGAGCGCCTCGGTCGAGTAGCCGAGCTCCCGCCCCCAGTCCGGGTTCGCCCGCCACGTCGGGGTGCCGAACACGAAGCGGACGCCCCGCTCACGGGCCAGCGTCAGGAACCCCTCGTAGTACCGGCGCAGCGCGGCGCGCCCCTGCTCGCTCTCGAGCAGTGGGAACGCTGCGAAGGCCGGCAGGTCGAGCCCCTCCTCGAAGATGAGGACCGTCTCCAGCCCGCCGTCGGTCATCTCGATCATGCCGCGCCTCCTGGCCGTTGGCCCATCCGAACTGCCGGATGGCGAGACCCAGACTCGAACTGGGGACACCACGATTTTCAGTCGTGTGCTCTACCAACTGAGCTATCTCGCCGAGCGCCGGTCAGGGTAGCGGGGCGGGCTACTGCGACTGCGGCAGGCGCTTGGCCCCGCGGCGCGTCACGGGGGCCGACGGCGGGGGCACCACGGGGCCGATGTCACCGTCGGGGGCCTCGTCGAGGTCGACGATCACCGGGGCGTGGTCGGAGGGGCCCTTGCCCTTGCGCGCCTGGCGGTCGATCCAGGCGGCCCGCACGCGGTCGGCGACCGGATCGGCCGCGAGGACGAGATCGATCCGCATCCCGAGGTCCTGGTGGAACATCCCCGCGCGGTAGTCCCAGTAGGAGAACACGCGCTCGTCGGGCCAGCGCTCGCGCACGACGTCGCGCAGCCCGATCGACTGCAGGTCCGCGAGCGCCGCGCGCTCGGGGGCGGTGACGTGCGTCTGGTCGGCGTAGGCCTCGGGGTCGAAGACGTCGGCGTCGGTGGGGGCGATGTTGATGTCGCCGAGCACGACGACCGGCTCGTCGCGCGCGGCGACCATCGCCTTCAGGCCCCCGAGCCACTCGAGCTTGTAGGCGTAGTGGTCGGAGCCCACCTGGCGCCCGTTGGGGACGTAGACCGACACGATCCGCATCCCGCCGCAGGTCGCCGAGACGGCGCGGGCCTCGGGCTCGGGGAACCCGGGACCGCCGGGGATGCCGGCGACCACGTCGTCCAGGCCGACCCGGGACAGGATCGCCACGCCGTTCCACGCCGGCTCGCCGTGGAGGGCGACCTCGTAGCCGCGCTCGGACAGGTCGTCGGCGAGCAGCTCCGTGAACGCCGCGTCGGTGAGCTTGGTCTCCTGGAGGCACACGACGTCCGGGCGGCGCTCGTCCAGCCACGGCAGCAGTCGCGGGACCCGCTGCTTGACGGAGTTGACGTTCCAGGTCGCGATCCGCACGGCCGTGGACGCTACCCGCCGGCGCGGGGGTCAGCCGCCGGCCGCCCAGGCCTTCAGCTGGGGCAGCGGGTCGATCGGGCTCGACCCCTGCGCGTACCAGCCGTCCGGCCACAGCTCGAAGTGCAGGTGGCTGCCGTCGGCCCGGCCCGTGTGGCCGACCGCCGCGATCACCTGGCCCTGCGCGACGCGATCGCCCTTGGCCACCGTCTCGGAGCCGGCGACGAGATGCATGAACACGTAGTCGGGACCAGCGGACGAGCGGATCACGAGGTAGTGGCCGGCGCCGCCGTCCTGCACGGCGCGCCAGTAGACCGTCCCGGCGGCGGGGGAGACGATCGGGGTGCCCTCGGCGGCGAACACGTCCTGCCCCTGGTGGACGTGGCCGGGGCGGCCGGCGCCGAAGCGGGCCCCGGTGTCGCCGAAGGAGTAGGCGCCGCGGATCGGGAACGGGCCGGCGCCGATGACGGGCGCGGGCGTCGCCGGGGCCGGCGTGGGCGCAGGCGTCGCGGTCGGGACCGGGCTCGCGCCGGGGACCGTGGCCGGGACGGGCGCGGTGCCGGCGGGCCTGCTCGCGCGTCGGGCCTTGACCGTCAGGGGCGCGCGGTTGGCGCCGGCCGCCGTCAGGGCGGTCCCGGCGGCGTCGGTCGCGCGCAGCCGGGCGACGTAGCGGCCCGCGGGCACGTCGATCGACCAGCCCTTCGCGATCAGGCGGCCGGTGCGGCGGCGCCCCGCGCGCAGGGTGGCGACCGGCTTGCCGCCCGTGGCGCGGACGAGCTCCACGCGCACGCGCGGACGGCCGGTGCCACCGTCGAGGCGGAAGAGGACCCGGGCGGGCCTGGCCCCGGCGACGATGGCCTTGGGGGAGACGGTGAAGCCACTCGCGACCAGCGGCCGGGGGAGCGCCTGCCGTGCGGCGGCGGGCGCCGGCGTGGGGACGGGCGCGGGGTCCGCGGGGGCCTCGGCCTGTGCGCTCGCCGTCGCCGGCAGGGCGAGCACCGCGAGGAGCGGAAGGAGGGGCCGGCAGCGCATGGGGGTGGGTTTCGGCGTGTTTGCAGGTGCTCTTCACCGGTGCACGCCATCGTGCGCCGGGCCGGGTCCGCGAGTAGGGTCGGCGCGGATGAGCGGTGACAGCCAGCGCGGCCAGGCGATCACCGCCGGGTTCATCACCGCGATCGTCGGCTTCGTCGGCGCGTTCCCGATCGTCCTGGCCGGCTCCCGCGCCGCCGGGGCCACGGAGGCGCAGGCCGCGTCGGGCCTGCTCGCCGTCTCCGTGCTGATGGGGCTGTGCGCGATCGGGCTCTCCGCGCGGCTGCGCCTGCCCGTCTCGATCGCGTGGACGACCCCCGGCTCCGCGCTGCTGATCTCGGGCGGGGCGGTGGCCGGCGGCTACCCGGCCGCCGTCGGCGCCTTCCTCCTCTCGGGCGTCCTGCTCGCGCTCTGCGGCCTGTCCGCGACGCTCGAGCGGGCGATCCGCGCGATCCCGGCCCCGATCGCCGCCGCGGTGCTCGCCGGGGTGCTGCTCCCCATCTGCCTCGAACCCGCCCGCGGGGTCGCCGCCGAGCCGCTGACCTCCGGCCTGCTGGTGTTCGTCTGGCTCGTCCTGCTGCGGTTCGCCCGCCGCTGGGCGGTGGTGGGGATGCTCGCCGTCGCGGTGCTCATCGTCCTCGTCGATCACCCTGGGGGCGTCGACGCGGCGGGCCTGAGCCCGCGCCTCGTGCTCGTCGCTCCCGAGCTGCACGCCGGGACGCTGCTCGGCCTCGGCATCCCGCTGTTCATCGTCACGATGGCCTCCCAGAACATCCCCGGACTGGCGGTGCTCGCGAGCTTCGGCCACCATCCGCCGCTGCGCCCCGTGCTGCTCGCGACGGGCGGCGCGACCGTCGTCGGCGCGCCCGCCGGCGTCGTCGGCATCAACCTCGCCGCGATCACCCAGGCGCTCGCGGCCGGTCCCGACGCGGGGCCGGACCCGGCCCGGCGCTGGCCCGCCGGCATCTCCAACGGCATCGGGGTCATCGTCCTCGGCCTGGGCGCCGGCGTGGCGGCGACCCTCGTGGCCGCGGCCCCCGACGGTCTCATCGCCACCGCGGTCGGCCTCGCGCTGTTCGCGCCGCTGGCCAACGCGATCGGCGCGGCCACCCGCGACGACGCGCTCCGCGAGCCCGCGGCGGTGACGCTGCTCGTCGCGGCGTCGGGGATCGACGTCGCCGGCGTCAGCGCGCCCTTCTGGGGCCTGGTCGCGGGCCTGGGGTTCCTCGCGGTGCAACGCCTGCGCCGCTGACGGCACGGACGCTCACGGTCCGACCGACGGTACGATCGCGGTCGCGATGATCACGTCCCCCGACGCCGCCACGACCGTCCGGTCCCTCGTCCAGCGCATCGGCGGTGACCGGGGCACGACGCTGCCGGTGACGCTGCGCTTCTGGGACGGCTCGGAGCTCAGCGCCGGCCCCGAGGCCCCGGTCGTCGGGGTGCAGCGCCGCGCCCTCGGCCACCTGCTGCACGAGCCCAACCAGCTCGGCCTCGTGCGCGCCTACGTGCGCGGGGAGCTCGCGCTGGAGTCCGGCCGCCTGGAGGACGTCCTCGCGCACCGCGCCGCCTTCGGCGGCCTCCACGCGACGCCCGCCGACCTCGCGCTGGCCGCTGCCGCGCTCGTGCGCCTCGGCGGTGCCGACGCCCTGCGCCCCCCCGAGGTGCCCGCGATCGAGCTGCGCCCGCGCGGCCGCCGCCACAGCACCGGTCGCGACGCCGAGACCGTCCGCCACCACTACGACGTCTCCAACGCCTTCTATCGCGCCCTGCTCGGGCCGAGCCTCGTCTACTCCTGCGCCTACTACGACGACGCCACCGACACGCTCGAGGCCGCCCAGGAGCGCAAGCTCGAACGGATCTGCCGCAAGCTGCGCCTCCATGAGGGCGAGCGGATGCTCGACATCGGCTGCGGCTGGGGCTCGCTCGTGCTCCACGCCGCCGAGCACCACGGCGTGCGCGCGGTGGGCGTGACGATCTCGGGGGAGCAGGCCGAGCTCGCCCGGGAGCGGGTCCGCGAGCGCGGCCTGGAGGACCGGATCGAGATCCGCGTCGCCGACTACCGCGAGATCGCCGACGGGCCCTACGACAAGATCGCCTCGATCGGCATGTACGAGCACGTCGGGTACGAGCAGCTCGACGCCTACGCCGCCATCGTCGAGCGGCTGCTGGCCCCGGGCGGCCTCGCGCTCAACCACGGCATTTCCGGCCTCTTCTCCACGCCCGCCGGACCGAAGTCGCTGATCCAGCGCTACGTGTTCCCCGACGGCGAGCTGCTCCCCGTCGGCGACGTGATCGGCGCCCTGCAGCGCGCCGGCCTCGAGACGCGCGACGTCGAGTCGATGCGCGAGCACTACGCGCTCACCCTGCGGGCGTGGCTGGCCAACCTCGCCGCGCACCGCGACGCACTCGTCGCCGAGGCCGGGGAGGACCGGGTGCGCGTGTGGGAGCTCTACCTGCTCGGCTCCGCGCTGGCGTTCGAGGACGCCGACATCTCGATCTTCCAGGTCCTCGTCGCCAAGGGCGGCGCTCCGCACGGCCTGCCGCTGGCGCGCACCGACCTCGTCAGCTCGCCAGCATCCGCCCCATGAGGTCGACGGCGCCCGCCTTGTGCAGGTGCTCGTTGAGGTTGCCGCACTTGGGCGACTGCACGCAGGACGGACAGCCGGACTCGCACTTGCACTCGCTCACGAGCCTGTGGGCGGCCTCGACGAGGGCGTCGAAGGCGAGGAAGCCGCGGCGGGTGATGCCGATCCCGCCCGGGTGGCCGTCGTAGATGAAGATCGTCGGCCGGCCGGTCTGGGGGTGGTAGTTGGTCGACAGGCCGCCGATGTCCCAGCGGTCGCACATCGCCAGCAGCGGCAGGACCGCGATCTGGCTGTGCTCGGACGCGTGCAGCGCGCCAAGCAGCAGGTCCAGGGGCAGCTCGCCCCCGAGCGTCTCGTCCGGCAGCTCGTACCAGAGCGCCTGCGTGGTGAAGGACGTCTCCGGCAGGTCGAGGGCGACGAGGTCGATCGACTCGTGGTCTGACAGGCGCTTGCGCTGGTAGGCGAGCACCGTCTCGGTCACCTGCACCTCGCCGAAGCGCAGCGTCACGCCGTGCGTCTGCGTCTCGTCGAGCACCTTGAGGATCTCGGTGTCGGACTCCGTCTTGGGCTGCGTGTACCAGTTGCCCGTGAACGCCTTGACCATGGCGGCGTCGGCGTCCAGGTCGAGGTGCTGGACCTCGTAGGAGCGGCCCTGATGGAGGTAGATCGCGCCGTCGTGGACGGTGGTGAACGCGCGCGCGGCCTCGACGGTCCCGAGCAGCTCCCCCGAGTCGACCTCGACGACGGCGAACTGGCGCGGGTCGCCTGAGCGCAGGGAGACGTCGGCGGCGGGATAGCCCTCCGTCCGGCGCTCGACGTAGCGGCCGTGGCGGTCCCGGCGCAGGTGCCCCGCGGCGACGAGCTTGCGTGCGTGCCACTCCCAGTCGGCGCCGAGCGTGCGCGCGTCGACGCCCTCCAGCGGCCCCTCGTGCGCGGCGCACATGAGGTGGCCGGCGTAGATGCGCTCGTTCTCGTGGTCGAGGATCGCGGACTCCACCGGGCGGTCGAGGAACTCGTCGGGATGGCGGCAGAAGAACTGGTCCAGCCCGTCCTCCCCCGCGATGTAGAGCGCGAGCCCGCGGCCCCGACGGCCGGCGCGTCCCCACATCTGCCGCAGCGAGGCGACCGTGCCGGGGAAGGTGACGACGATCGCCGCGTCCAGCGCGCCGATGTCGATGCCGAGCTCGAGCGCCGAGGTCGCCACGACGCCGAGCAGGTCGCCGTTGACCAGGCGCTCCTCGAGCTCGCGCCGCTGGGCGGCCGTGTAGCCCGCGCGGTAGGGCGCGACGCGCCCGGCCAGCTCCGGGCTGCCGCGCTCCGCGAGGGCGTCCGCGGTCATCCGGCTCATCAGCTCCACGCCGCGGCGCGACTTCATGAAGCAGATCGTCCGGGCGCCCTCGTCGACGAGCTCGGCGAGGAGGTCGGCCGCCTCCGCCAGCACCGAGCGGCGCGTCTGCAGCGCCGCGTCGGTGACGGGCGGGTTCCACATCGCCACGGTGCGGCGGGCGCCGGGCGAGCCGTCCTCGTCGACGAGCGTGAAGTCGTGCAGGCCCGTCAGGCGCTCGGCGAGCTCGAGCGGGTTGGCGATCGTCGCCGTGGCGAGGATGAAGCGCGGGCTGGAGCCGTAGCGCTCGCAGGCCCGGCGCAGCCGGCGCAGGACGTTGGCGACGTGGGAGCCGAACACGCCCCGGTAGACGTGCGCCTCGTCGACCACGACGACGGCGAGGTTGCGCAGGAAGCCGGCCCACGACTCGTGGTTGGGGAGGATCCCGACATGGAGCATGTCCGGGTTGGTGAGGACGAGGTTGGAGCGCTTGCGGACCGCCGTGCGCTGCTCGCGCGGGGTGTCGCCGTCGTAGATCGCCGGGCGCACCACGGGGTCCAGGCCGAACGCGTTCAACGCGCGCGCCTGGTCCTGGGCGAGCGCCTTGGCGGGGTAGAGGTACAGCGCGCGGGCGAGGCCGTCGCGGTGCAGCACGTCGAGCACGGGGAGGTTGAACGCCAGCGACTTGCCGGACGCCGTGCCGGTGGTCACGACGACGGAGCCGTCGGCGACGGCGTCCCAGGCCGCGGCCTGGTGCGACCACAGGCCGTCGATGCCCCGGCGAGCGAGTGCGGCGGCCACGTCCGGATGCAGGTCCGCGGGGATCGGGGCGACGCGCGGCTCGCGCCCGTGCTGGGCGGCCGCGTCGACCAGGCGGTGGTCCTCGCGGCCACGCGCCAGCAACGCATCCCACGGCTCGATCTCCCGGACGACGCCCACTCGCTGCGACACTAGGCCGGGTGCTGAGCGTCGAGAACCGCGTCGTCCGCTGGGAGCGGGAACGGTCCTACCACCACTCGCGGTTCCCGGCCGACAGGCTCGCGGTCGAGCGCGACAGGACGGTCACCGTCGTCGTCCCCACGCGCGAGTGCGCGGCGACGATCGGGCCGATCTGCGCGACGCTCGTCTCGCTCAAGGACCGCGGCGTGCTCGACCAGGTCCTCGTCGTCGACGCGGGGTCCTCCGACGGGACGGCCCAGATCGCCGACCGCGCCGGCGCCCAGGTGGTGCTCGAGGACGACCTGCTGCCCGCCTTCGGGCCCGTGCGCGGCAAGGGGGACGCGATGTGGCGCTCGCTCGTGGCCGTCGAGCACGACGTCGTCTGCTTCATGGACGGCGACTCGGGCGGCTTCGGCGAGCACTTCCCCTGCGGGACCCTCGGGCCGCTGCTGTGCGAGTCGGGCGTGGACTTCGTCAAGGCGCACTTCCGCCGGCCCTTCTCCACCGGCGAGGGATCGGAGCGCCCCGAGGACGGCGGTCGCGTCACCGAGCTCACCGCCCGGCCGCTCCTGCGCCGCTTCTGGCCGGTGCTCGCCGGCGTCCGCCAGCCGCTGGCGGGGGAGACCGCCGCCTCGGCGAAGCTCCTGCGCCGGATCCCGTTCTCGATCGGCTACGCGGTCGAGATCGCGATGCTGCTCGACGTCGCCGGGCTCGTGCGGCTCGAGCGGATCGCGCAGGTCGACCTGGACCTGCGCCTCAACGACCACCAGTCGCTGCAGGCGCTGAGCCGCATGAGCGACGAGGTGCTGGCCGCCGCCGCGGTGCGTCTCGGCCGCGACGGCCGGCTGACGGGGGTCGCCGACGACGAGGTCACCGAGCGCCCGCCCATGGACACGGTGCTGGGCGCGCGGTGAGCGTCGCTGGCACGGTGGGCACGGGTGGGCGGCCGACGGCGCTCCGAGCCGTCTACCTCGACCTCGACGGCACCCTGCTCGGGCGCGGCGGGTCCGTCCTCCACGACGAGGACGGGGTCTTCACCACCGCCGGCGTCCGCGCGCTCGAGGCGTGCGCGCGCGCCGACGTCGAGGTGGTGCTCGTCTCCGGTCGCCGGCTCGCGTCCCTGTCGCACGACGCGCGCCTGCTCGGCGTCCGCTCCTACGCCTGCGAGGCCGGCGCGCTGCTCGTCGTGGGCGGCGAGCGCATCTACCTGACCGGCCGCTTCCAGCCGACGGCGGACGTGAGCGTCTACGCGCAGATCGAGGCCACAGGTGCACCGCAGCTGCTGCTCGACCACTTCGACGGCCGGTTGCGCCCGCACGAGGACGCCATGCACGTCCGCGAGATCTCGCACGTCTTCGTCGGCGAGGCGGACGCCGGCGTCGCCAACGACCAGCTGCGCGCGGCCGGCCTCGGCGACCTGCGGCTGCTCGACAACGGCGCGGTCGAGGAGGGCGGCCACGTCTTCCACCTGCTTCCCGGCGAGGCCTCCAAGGCCAACGCCGTCGCGACCCACCGCCGCATCCGCGGCCACGCGGCCGACGCGTGCATCGCGGTCGGCGACTCGGAGGAGGACGCCGGGATGGCGGCCGCCGTCGGGACGTTCTGGTTCGTCGGCAACGGCGCCTGGACCGGAGGGTCCAACATCCGCCGTGCCGAGGCCACGCACGGCGCCGGGGTCTACGAGGCGATCCTCACGGAGCTCGCCGAGCGCCGGTGACCCTAGGCCGTCGGGATCGGCGCGCTGCGGCGCCGGACCACGCGCCGCCACCAGCCCCGGAACGCGTCGTTGCGCCGCCGCCACCAGCCGCGCGTGTCCGAGAAGCGCGCCGGCGGCGGGGTGGTGGTGCGGACCTTCGCCACCCACTCCTCCAGCGGCAGCTCGCCCGAGATGAGGCCGCCGAGGGCGGTGACGATCGGGGCGTCGACGTCCGCGCGCTCCAGCGCGCGGCACAGGAGGGGGACGAGGTCCAGCGACTCGACCGCCTGTCCGATCCGCCCGGGGATCTCGGCCGCGGGGACGCCCTCGCCGAGCAGCTCGCCCGCGCGGCGGTTGCGGCTCTGGGGCGCGAGGGCGGTGCCGACGAGGTCGCCCGTCCCGGCCAGCCCGATCATCGACTCCGGGCGCGCGCCCTGCATCTCGGCGAAGCGCCACACCTCGAGGAAGACGTGGCCGGCCGCGGCGCCGGCGGCGTTGAGCCCCTGCGCCTCCGTGGCGGCGGCGGCGAGCGCGGCGGCGTTCTTGGCCGCGCCGGCCAGCTCGACGCCGATCGGGTCGCTCGAGCGCTCGCACACGACGCCGGCGCGCTGGAACACGTCCGCGATCGCCAGCCCGAGCCGCTCGTCCTGGGCGGCCGCGACGAGCGCGGCGCCCTCCGTGACCATCTCCCGCGCGTGGGCGGGGCCGCCGATGCACGCGACGCGCGAGCCGCCGAGCAGCGAGGCCAGCAGGACCGTCGGCGCGACCCCGTGCGGGGGCACGAGCCCCTTGGCCATCGAGATGACGGGGGTCTTGGGTCGCAGGCCGGCCTGGGGCAGGCCGGCGATCACGCGGTCCATGCCGCGCGAGGGGACGCCGAGGAAGACGTAGTCGGCGCGGGCGATGCCCTCGTCGGCGCACTCGATCTTCAGCTGCGGGGGGAACTCGATGCCCGGCAGGTAGGCGGCGTTCTCACGCGCCTCCAGCAGGAGGTCGGCCTGCTCCTGCGTGCGGGTCTGCAGCGTGGTGCGAAAGCCGCCGCGGGCGAGGAGCACGGCGACGGCGGTCCCGAACGAGCCGGCGCCGATGACGACGGCGCGGCGGGTTCCGGGGGAGGGGAGGGTCAGCTGGCGGCGGGAAGGCACTGCGGGGACCTACTCCGCCGTCCGGGGTCGGTTTCTGCCCCCGGTCGGCTCAGCAGACGGCCGCGAGCTCGGCCGTCGGGGGGTCGGCGCGGCGCAGCTCGGCGGTCGGCGGCTCGAACGTGACGCGCGGACGGCGGCTGCGGACCACGGAGCGCAGCCCGAAGAGGCTGATCAGCGTCCAGATGCCGTTGACCCCGACGGACGGCCAGGCCCCGGCGGCCAGCCCCGCCCCGACGAGCAGGACGGCGCCGACGCCGTTGAGCAGGTGCGACGCCGCGCCCTGCGGATCGAGGCGGCCGGTGGCGGCGCCGGCGTAGCTCGCGAGGACCGCGATGCCGCCGCCGAAGCCGAGGAGCGTGAGGAGGAGGGTGAAGCTCACGCAGACAGTGTTAGGCAGATTCGGTGTGAAGCAGGATGACTTTGAGTCACGTTGTGATGTAGTGAGACTTCATGCCGATCGAACCTCGCCGACTGCTCGTCCTGCGCGCCGTGCGCCGCGCCGGCGGCGTGCTCCCGGCGGCGCGCGCGCTCTACCTGACGCCCTCCGCCGTCTCCCAGCACCTGGCCCGGCTGGAGGAGGAGACGGGCCTGGCGCTCGTGGACCGGTCCCGGCGCGGCGGCGGCCGCTCCCTGGCGCTGACCGCGGCGGGGCACGCGCTGGCCGAGCACGGCGACAGGATGGCGGAGGTCCTCGCGGAGGCCGAGCGCGACGCGGGGTCGCTGCGCGGCGAGCGCGGCGGCCCCGTCCGCCTCGCCGGCTTCTCGACGGTGATCCGGCGGCTGATCGGGCCGGCGATCGTCGATCTCGCGATCAACGAGCCGGCCATCGTCCCGACGGTGACGGAGGTCGACGAGCCCGCCGGCCTCGCCGGCCTGCGGGGCGGCGAGCTCGATCTGCTCGTGGCCGAGCGACTGCCCGACGCCCCGGCGCCGCGCGGCCTCGTGGTCGAGGACCTCCTGCGCGACGCCTACCGGGTGATCGTCCCCGCGTCGTGGATGACCACCGACGACGCGTCCCTGCTGACCGGGCCGTGGGTCGCCGGGCTGCCGGGGACCCCGGCGCGCGCGGCGCTCGACCGGCTCGACGCGCCGGACGGCACCCCGCTCGACGTGCGCCACACCTGCAACGAGTTCACCTCGATGGTCGCGCTCGTCGGCGCGGGGCTCGGCGCGTCCCTCGTCACCGACCTGGTGCTCGAGTACCTCCCGCACCCGAACGTGCGGGCCGTCTCGGGCGGTCTGGACGCGGGCGCGCGCATGATCTCGGTCCTCTCCCGGCGCGGCCGCGCCGAGCCGGGCCCGGCCGCCGAGGCCGTGATCGAGGCGCTGCGCCAGCAGGCCGCGGAGTGACGCTCAGACGACGGTGCGCACGGCGTAGAGCTCGGGGAAGAACGAGCGGTCCAGCGCCCGGCGCAGGAAGCCGATGCCCGACGTGCCGCCCGTCCCGGGCTTGGAGCCGATGATGCGCTCGACCGTCTTGAGGTGGCGGAAGCGCCACGTCTGGAACGCGTCCTCGAGGTCGATGAGCTCCTCGCACGCCTCGTAGGTCTCCCAGTGCTCGGCGGGCGTCGTGTAGACGACGCGGAAGAACGCCACGAGCTCGTCGGCGAAGGCGTGCGGCTCGGTCACGTCGATGTCGAGCGCCGAGCGCGGGACGGGCGCGCCGCCGCGGTCCAGGAAGCGCAGGAACTCGTCGTAGAGGCTCGGCGCCTCCAACGCGGCGCGCAGCGTCGCCTGCGCCTCGGGCTCGTCGTCGAAGAGGTCGAGCATGCGCCGGTCCTTGTTGCCGAGGGCGAACTCGACCGCGCGGTACTGGGCGGACTGGAAGCCGCTCGAGTGGCCCAGCACGTCACGGAACTGGACGTACTCGGCAGGGGTGAGCGTCGCGAGGACCGACCACTGCTCGGCGAGGGTGCGCTGGATCGCCTTGACCCGCGCGATCGCCTTCAGGGCGGGCCGCAGGTCGTCGGCGGCGAGCCGTTCGCGGGCGTAGGTGAGCTCGTGCAGGACGAGCTTGAACCACAGCTCGCTCGTCTGGTGCTGGATGACGAACAGCAGCTCGTCGTGATGCTCGGGCCGGCTGCGCGGGTGCTGCGCCGACAGGAGGGTCGGCAGGTCGAGGTAGCCGCCGTAGGTGAGGGAGGGATCGCCCACGCCGGCGCCTCAGGCCTTGCCCGAGCGCAGGCGGTCGCCGATGGCCTCGCCGGCCGCCTCGAGCTCCTCGAGCGTGGAGGCCTCCAGCACGAGCTGCAGGTCGACGATGCGCTTGTGGAAGCGGTCCATCGCGTCGAGGCCGACGACCGCATGGAGGGGGACGCCGGCCTGGCGGGTGCGGGTGCCGATCTCGCCGACCAGCTTGCCCTCGAGCGTCTGGTCGTCGAGCTTGCCCTCGCCGGTGATCACGCAGCGCGACGCGCGCATGCGCCGGTCGAAGTCCAGCGCGTCGAGGATCCACGGCGCGCCGGGCTCGAGCGTGGCGCCGTGCACGGCCCACAGCCCGCCGGAGAGGCCGCCGGCGCACCCGGTCATGGGGACGCCGCGGGGGTCGCGCGGGAACGTCTGCGCCAGCGCGTCCAGCCGGCCCTCGAGCCGCTTCACCGTCGCCTCGTCGGCGCCCTTCTGCGGGCCGAAGACGGCCGGCGCGCGCTCCCAGGGCGTGCGCACGTCGCAGAGCACCACGAGCCGCGCGCCGCGCAGGCCGCCGCCGGCCTCGATCGCCTCCAGCGCGCCCGCGCCGCCGTCGGTGGTGGCGCTGCCGCCGACGCCGAGGACGACGACCGCCGCGCCGGCGTCGACCGCCGCGCAGATCAGCTCGCCCGTGCCGTGGGTGGAGGCGGCCCAGGCGTCGCGCTCGCCCTCGGGCACCAGCCCGAGCCCGGACGCCGCGGCCATCTCGAGCACGGCGGTGCCGCCGTCCTCGACGAGCCCGAAGCCCGCCGCGACGGGCGCGCCGAGCGGCCCGCGCACCGTCGCCGCCTCCGTCGCGCCGCCGAGCGCGGTGAGCAGGCACTCCATCGTCCCCTCGCCACCGTCGGCGACGGGGCACAGGTCGGGGGGGACCAGGCCGGCGGACTCCAGGCCACGCCCGACGGCGGCGGCGACCTCCGTCGCGCGGTGCGTCCCCTTGAACGAATCGGGGGCGACGAGGACGGGTGGCTCGGCTGGGGTCACGGCCCGCCGAACCGTACCCTCTCGCCGTGGACCTGTCCGCCTTCCCGCCCGTCCGCGGGCACCTCGACACGGCGACCGTCGGCGTGCCACCCCTGGCCGCCGCGGCCGCGACGCGGCGCGCCGTCGACGCGTGGGCGTTCGGCACCGCGGACGCGCGCGGCTACGACGCCGACGTCGAGCGCGCGCGGGTCGCGTTCGCGGCGATCGCGGGCTGCGCACCGGAGGACGTCGCCCAGGGCGCCTCGGCCTCCATGTTCGTCGGTCTCGTCGCCGCGGCGCTGCCCGCGGGCGCGCGGGTGCTGGTCGCGGAGGGCGACTTCACCTCCGTCCTGTTCCCGCTGCTCGCGCAGGCCGACCGCGGCGTCGAGGTCCGCGCCGTCGCGCTGGCGGACCTGCTCGACGCCGTCGACGCCCGCACCGACCTCGTCGCCGTCAGCGCCGTGCAGTCGGCCGACGGGTGTGTGCTCGACCTCGCCGCCCTGGCCGCCGCGGCCGATCACCACGGCACGCGGGTCCTGCTGGACGCCACGCAGGCGGCCGGGTGGCTCCCGCTGGGCGCCGGGCGCTTCGACTACGTCGTCGCGGCGGCCTACAAGTGGCTGCTCTCCCCGCGCGGCACGGCGTTCATGGCGATCCGGCCCGACGCTGCGGCCGGCCTGCGCCCGAGCCTGGCCAACTGGTACGCGGGGGCCGACCCGTGGACGGCGATCTACGGCACGCCGCTGCGGCTCGCGGAGAGCGCCCGGCGCTTCGACCTCTCACCCGCGTGGTCGTGCTGGCCCGGCGCCGCCGTGGCGCTCGAGTGGATCGCGGCGACCGGCGTCGACGCGCTCCACGCCCACGCGCTGCAGCTCGCGGGCCGGCTGCGCGACGGCCTCGGCCTCCCGGCGTCCGACAGTGCGATCGTGTCGCTGCAGCAGCCGGGCGCGGAGGCGGCGCTCGCCCGCGCGGGCGTGCGCTGCGCCGGCCGCGCGGGCCGCATCCGCCTCGCCTGCCACGTCCCGGCCACGGCGGCCGACGTGGACCTGGCGCTCACGGCGCTCACCTAGCGGGTAGGCCCGGGCCATGGCCAATCCACGTTCCCTCGGCGGCCGCCCGGTCGCCCCGGTCGGCTTCGGCGCGATGCAGCTCCCCGGCAAGGGCGTGATGGGCCCGCCGAAGGATCGCGAGGCGGCGCTCGCCGTGCTGCGGCGCGCCGTCGAGCTCGGCGTCGACCACATCGACACGGCGCAGTTCTACGGGCCCGACGTCGCCAACGAGCTGATCCACTCGGCGCTGTTCAGCGCCGGCGGCTACCCCGACGGGCTGCGGATCGTCACGAAGGTCGGCGCCCGGCGCGACGACGCGGGCGCGTGGCTGCCCGCCCTCGGCGCCGACGAGCTGCGCGACCAGGTCGAGCAGAACCTCGACTCGCTCGGCCTCGACCGGCTGGACACCGTCAACCTCCGCGTCCACGGCCCCGAGGACCCGATCGAGGAGCCGCTCGGCGTGCTCGCGGCGCTGCGCGACGAGGGCAAGATCGAGCACCTCGGCGTCTCGGAGGTCACCCTCGATCAGCTCGACCGCGCCCAGGCCGTCACCGAGATCGCCTGCGTGCAGAACCTGCTCAACGTGATGCAGCGCGACTCGATGCCCGTGCAGGAGGCCTGCGGGGAGCGCGGCATCGCCTTCGTCCCCTACTTCCCGCTGGGCTCCGGCTTCGCCGCCGGCCCGCGCAAGCTCGGGCGCATCGAGGCGGTCAAGGCCGCCGCCGAGGCGCACGAGGCCTCCGTGGCGCAGGTCGCGCTCGCGTGGCTGCTCGGGCTCGGTGATCACATCCTCCTGATCCCCGGCACGTCCTCGGTCGACCACCTCGAGGAGAACCTGGCGGCCGCCGACCTCGCGCTGACGGTGGAGCAGCTCAAGGCGCTCGACGCCGTGGGATGATGGCGGCGTGCAGCCCGCGCCGCAGTGGAAGGTCATCCTCGCCTTCGTCCTGGACCTGATCCTCGCGTTCGTCGTCTTCGGCTATGTCGTCGCGGCCGTGTCGGGCAACCTCGACGGCGGCAGCTTCCAGCTCGAAGGCGGCCTTGCCCTGCTCGTCTTCGCGCTCGTGATCGCCTACCTGGTCCTCGGCCACCGCGTCCTCGGCGGGACCGTGTTCCAGCGCGTCCTGCGCATCGCGCCGGGCACGACGAGCTCGTAGCGCGCGACGCGCGCAGCGGCGCGGGCTCAGTCGGCCACCGACGTGACCGGCGCGGCGGCCGGCACCGGGCGCGGGTTGCGCCCGCGGGTGGCGTAGACGACGCCGCCGAGGATCACCACGACGCCGACGACCTGCGGCCAGGTCGGTCGCTCCCCGAGGATCAGGGCGCCCAGCGCGACGGACGAGACCGGCTGGATCAGCAGCAGCAGCGAGGTCAGCGCGGTCGGCAGGCGCGGCAGCGACGTCGAGATCAGCAGCCAGCCGATCACCTGGCTGGAGACCGCCAGCAGCAGCAGCCAGCCGTGCGACGGCCAGGAGGGGACGATGTCGATCGCCCCGTACAGGCTGCCGACGACGAGGGTGAAGACGGCCGAGGCGACGGTCGCGTCGAGCAGCGGCCCCGCGGGCCGGCGCGGGTTGGAGTTCGTCACGCGCAGGATCAGGATGTAGCCCGCGTACGCGAAGCTCGTCGCGATGCCGAACATCGTCCCCAGGCCCGGACGGTCGCCGTAGGCGCCGGTCTCGAACACGCCGGAGATCAGCACCGCGCCGAACAGGACGGCCGGGACCGCGTAGCCCATGCGGCGGCCCGGCTTCTCCTTCAGCAGCCCCCAGGCGAGGAACGCGACGAGCACCACCTGGAGGTTGCCCAGGACGGTCGCGAGACCGGCGCCGACGTTGTCGATCGCGTGGTGCCAGAAGATCAGGTCGGCGGCGAAGAACGCGCCGGCGGCGACGCCGAGCCAGCGGTGGTTGGCGGGGCGCGGGCCGAAGCGGCGGCGTTCGATCAGCACGAGCGGCAGCAGGAACGGGATCGCGTAGACGCAGCGATACAGCGCGGCGGTCTCCGGCGTGGTGTCGGCCAGCTTGACGAGGATGGCCGAGAACGCGATGACCGCGGCGCCCAGCACCGCGGTGGGCACCGGGTTGCGGCCCAGGACGTGATCGGCCATCAGCTGTCGAGCTGGTCCAGCGTGCAGTCCGCCGGCGGCTTGTCCTCGCGCCAGCGGATGACCTTGGCGTTGTGGCGGATGCGGCCGTTGGAGACGTGGTCGAACGTGATCTCCACGACGAGCTCGGGGCGCAGGCCGACCCAGGAGAGGTCCTTGCCGCCCGACCAGCGCGACGGTTCGCCCGAGCCCTTCTCGCCCGTCTCGTACGGCGCCAGCCTGGCGGGCAGCTCGCGCTTCTCCTTGGCGGTGAAGCCGGACGAGTGGCCGACCTCGCGCAGGTTGCCGTCCTCGTCGTGGAGGCCGAGGATGAGGGCGCCGAGCGTCCCCGGCGCCTTGCCGGGACGCCAGCCACGCACGACGGCGTCGATCGTGCGCAGGCGCTTGACCTTGAGCATGCCGACACGCTCACCCGGCTTGTAGGGCGCGTCCAACTGCTTCGCGACGACGCCTTCGGAGCCGGCCTCGTGCAGCCACGGCTCGGCCTCGGCGGGGTCCTCGGTGGAGGGCGTCAGCTCGATCGGCTCCGCCACGAGGTCCGCGAGGCGCGCGCGGCGCTCGCGCTGGGGCAGCCCGAGCAGCACCTCGTCCTCGATGCAGAGCACGTCGAAGGCCACGAAGCGGGCCGGGGTCTGCGCGGCGAGCATGTCCACGCGCGACTTCGCGGGATGGATGCGCTGCCCGAGCCGGTCGAAGTCCTGGCGGCCGCGCTCGTCGAGGACGACGATCTCGCCGTCGAGCACGTAGCGCCCGGGCGGGAAGCGCAGCTCGGGGAAGTAGCGGGTCAGGTCGCGGCCGTTGCGCGACTGCAGCTCGACGCCGTCGGCGTCCACGAAGGCGACGCAGCGGAAGCCGTCGTACTTGGGCTCGTACGCCCAGCCGCCGCCCGTCGGCAGGGCCTTGGCTCCGCGGGCGAGCTGGGGCAGCAGCGGGGAGGAGAGGGGCAGCGACACCCGGTCACTGTCGCAGATGCCCGGGCGCGAGCAGAGGCTGTCGCGCAGGTAGTCTGAGCGCCATGTCGCACGATCACGCCACCGAGGCCGAGGAGGAGTACCTCCAGTCGATCTACTGGCTCTGGGAGGCCGGCCTGCCGATGTCCGCGGCCAACGTCGCGCGCGCCATGCAGCTGTCCGCCCCGACGGTGCACGAGATGGTCGGCCGCCTCGAGCGCGACGGCTACATCGAGCGCGGGCAGGACAAGAAGATCGCCTTCACCCCGCAGGGCCTGGAGCAGGCGGAGACGATCGTGCGGCGCCACCGGCTGATCGAGCGCTTCCTGACCGACGTCCTCGGCATCGCCTGGGACCAGGTCCACGAGGAGGCCGAGCGCATGGAGCACGCCATGTCGCCGGCCGTCGAGGCCGGCATGTACGCGGCCATCGGCGACGCCAGGACCTGTCCCCACGGCCACCCGATCGAGGTCGGCTCCCGCGTGGAGGGCGTGCCCCTCGCCGACGTCGAGGTCGACGCCGAGGTGACCATCATGCGCTTCGAGAACGAGGCGGAGGACCTGCTGCACTACCTCAAGGCCGCAGGCCTGGACCCGGGCCGCAAGGGCACGCTCGCGTCGGCCGACGAGGACGAGATCACGATCGACTTCGACGGCGAGACCAGCGTGGTCTCGCGCTCCGTCGCGGAGACGGTCTCCGTGCTGGCCGACCCGTCGCCGCCGCAGCGCACGCTGCTGCCGCGGTCGCTCGTGCTCGCCGACCACCGCTACGGCCGCTAGGCCGGCAGGGCCCCCGTGAGGGCGTAGCGCAGCAGGTCGACGACCTGCTCGGGCTCGCGTGCGACGGCGAGCGCCGCACGGTCGACCTCCTTGAGCGCATGGTCGTGCGCCTCGGGGTGGAGGGTGATGAGGGGCTTGCCGAGGGCGGCCGCGTAGCCGGCGTCGAAGGCCGCGTTCCACTGCTTGTACTGCTCGCCGAAGCGGACGACGACGATGTCGGAGGCCTCGAGCAGCGTCCGCGTCCGCAGGGCGTTGACGCCCGCTCCGAGGTGGTCGCGCCAGAACGGCTGGTCCTGCCCGCCGAGGATCGCGGTGCCGGCGGCGTCCGACGCCGCGTGATCGGTGACCGGGGTGGTGAACGTGACGTCGAGGCCCGCCGCGTCGGCGCCGGCGACGACGCGCGCCCGCCAGTCGGAGTGGATCTCGCCGGAGAGGTAGACGGTGACGGCCATGCCGCCGGACGCTAGTCAGGTGACCCGGAGCCGGGTCGCGTCGAGCTCGAGGTGGGTGCCGGCGGCGACGAGGTCGCGCAGGCGCTCGAGCGCGTCCCACACGTCGGTGAAGCGCGTGTAGAGCGGCGCGACGCCGAGGCGGACCACGTCGGGCGGGCGGAAGTCGGGGGTCACGCCGGCCCGCTCGATCAGCGCGCGGACGATCCGCCAGCCCTCCGGGTGGCGCAGCGCGACCTGGGCGCCGCGCACGCCGGCGTCGCGCGGCGAGCCGAGGGTGAAGCCGAGCGGGGCGAGCCACTCGTCCTGCAGCGCGACCACGAGGTCGGTCAACGCCCGCGCCTTCGCGGCGACGGCGGTGATCCCGGCCTCGGCGGTGAGGCGCACGCCCTCCTGCGCGGCGACGAGGCCGAGGATCGGCGGGGTGCCGGCGAGGAAGCGTTCGGGGCCGGGAAGCGGGTCGTAGGGGCGCTCCATCTCGAACTGGTCGCGCTGGCCGAACCAGCCCTGGATCGGCGTCCGCAGCTGCGGCTCGGCGCAGGAGAGCCAGCCGGGGGCGCCGGGGCCGCCGTTGAGGTGCTTGTAGGTGCAGCCGACGGCGAGCGTCGCGCCGTGGCGGGCGAGCTCGATCTCGACGGCGCCGGCGGAGTGCGAGCAGTCCCAGATCAGGGGCACGCCCGCGGCGCGGCAGGCGGCGGTGACCGCAGGGAGGTCGGCCAGCTCGCCCGTGCGGTAGTCGACGTGGGACCAGACGACGAGGCCGGGGCCGGCGGCGAGCGCAGCTCCGAGGTCGTCCTCGAGCACGAGGTCGACACCGCGCTGGCGGGCGAGGCCCTCCAGCACGTAGCGGTCCGTCGGGAAGGCGGCGGCCTGGGCGGCGATCGGGCCGCCGACGTGCGCGGCGCCGGCGAGCTTGTACAGGTTGACGGTGACGGAGTCGCAGCAGACGGTCGTGCCGGGCTCGGCGCCGATGACCCGGGCGATCAGGTCGCCGGTGCTGCGCGGGAGGTCGATCCAGTCCGACCAGCCGCCGACGAGGTCGGTGCCCCAGCGCGCGACGACGGCGTGGACGGCGTCGCGCGCCGCGACCGGCAGGCGGCCGAGCGAGTTGCCGTCGAGGTAGCGCTGCTCGGGGTCGGTGACGACGAAGCGCTCCCGGAAGGGGGCGAGCGGGTCCGCGGCGTCCAGCGCCGCGGCGTCGGCGCGGGTCGGGGCGCTCACGTGGGCACCTGCTCACCGAGCCAGGTGGCCGCCCGCCGCCACATGGGGTTCAGCGCCACCGCGTGGCCCATGTGGTCCTCGCCCTCGAACGCCGCGAGATCGGCCTCGTCGCCCGCCGCGCGGGCGGCGGCGACGAAGCGCTGCGAGTGGGCGATGGGCACGACGTCGTCGGCCTCCCCGTGCACCGCCAGCGTGGGGACGCCCAGCGGCACCATGTGGATCGGCGAGGTGGTGGCCAGGCGCTCGCGCGCGACCTCGCACTGCCCGCACGGGGAGGAGGCGACATCCGCCTCGGCGACCTCGACGTCGGTGACGCCGATGAGGGCGGCCACGCGCTCGGCGCCCTCGTCGTCCTGCGCCGCCTTCGCCGCGAGGTCGAGCACCCCGGCCTGCAGCACCGCTGCGACGACGCGCACGCGCGGTCCTGCACCCGGCGCGCCCGCGGGCAGGCCGGGACGGCCGGCGATCCAGCCCGCCAGGTGCCCGCCGGCGGAGTGCCCGGCCACGGCGACCCGGTCGAGATCGAGCGGGTGCGCGGCCGCGAGATCGACGAGCAGGTCGACGGCGGCGGCGACGTCCTCGAACAGGGCGGGCCACTCGCCCCCGCGCGCGTCGTCGGGACCCGGCGACAGCCGGCGGTACTCGATGTTCCACGCCGCCCAGCCGCGCGCCATGAGGTCGGCGGCCAGGTCGTCCATCAGCTCCGCCGCGTACTCCGCCTTCCAGAACCCGCCGTGGACGAGCACGCAGACGCGGAACGGGCCGTCGCCCTCGGGCAGGTGGAGCTCCCCCCACTGGGAGGGGAGCGTCCCGTACGCGTGCCTAGAGGGCGTCGAGGGCATCGGCAAGACGCTTGACGCCTTCGCCGATCTCGTCGACGGTCACACCGGAGTAGGCGAGCCGGAGGGTGTTCTCCCCGCCGTCGAGGAGGAAGTCCGTCCCCTTGACGAAGACCACGCCGCGCTCCTTGGCGGCGGTCTCCAGCGCGGCGACGTCGGTGCCCTCGGGGAGCTCGACCCACATGAAGTAGCCCCCCGACGGCGGCTCGAACCGCGCCTGGGGCAGGTGCTCGCCGAGTGCCGCCACGAGCGCGTCGCGGCGGTCGCGCAGCGCGTTCTTGACCGTGTCGACCGCCGAGTCCATCCGCCCCGAGCGGGCGAACGAGTTCACGATCGACTGGGCGACCATGTTCGGCGAGATGTAGGTGTTGGTCGCGATCCCCTGGATCTGCTTGATCACCGCGGCCGAGCCGACGAGGTAGCCGACCCGGATGCCGGGGCAGACGGTCTTGGAGAACGAGGAGGCGTAGACGACCTTGCCCGCGTCGTCCTGGGAGACCATCGTGGGCAGCCCCTCGCCCTCGAAGCGGATGTCGATGTAGGGGTCGTCCTCGAACAGGACGAAGTCGTACTCGGCGGCGAGGCGCAGCAGGTCGGCGCGCTTGGCGGCGCTGAGCGTGTAGCCGGCGGGGTTCTGGAAGTTGGGGATGACGTGCGCGAGCTTCGGCCGCAGGCCGCCCTTGAGCAGCTCCTCGAGCGCGGCGGTGTCGATGCCGTCCTCCTCGAGGGTGACCATGTGGACGTCGGCGCCGCGGTTGCGCAGGTTCAGCAGCGTGCGGTCGTAGGTCGGGGACTCGACGACGACGGCGTCACCCGGCTGCACCAGGAGCTGGAAGAGGAACGCGTCGGCCTGCATCGAGCCGTTGGTCACGAGCACCTGGTCGGCCTCGACGCCGTGCTTGTCGGCGATCCACTGGCGCAGCGGGACGTAGCCCACCGAGGTGCCGTAGGCGGTCGTGCCGGCGGGGTCGGAGTCGAAGGCGTCCAGCGCGGCCTGCTTGAGGCCGTCCACGTCGACGATGTCCAGGGACGGGGCCCCGCGGGCGAAGGAGATCGTGTCGGCCATGGAGGTGAATCTATCCACCCGTCCGCCGGCCCGGGCTGTCGGTCGCCAGCCAGGAGCCGGCCAGGATCAGCGGCAGGCCGACGGCCAGCCCGGCGCCGAGCGGCTCGCCGAGCACGAGGACGCCGAGCAGGACGGAGACGACCGGGGCGACGTAGGCGGTGACGGCCGCCCGCGACGCGCCCGCCGTCGCGACGAGCATCCCGAAGAGGGAGAAGTTCACCGCGCCGTAGAAGACGCCGAGGGCCACGACCGCGAGCAGGCTCTGCGCCGTCGGGTCCGACCCCGGTGCGGTCAGGGCGGCCGGGACGAGGAGCACCACGGCGCTGATCGCGAGACAGGTGCCGACGAGTCCGATCGTCGGGACGCCCACGAAGTGGCGATGGAGGTACAGGCCGCCCGCCGCGAACGAGCCGCAGCCGGCGAGCACCAGGCCGGCACCGGCGAGTCCCGCGCCGCCCCCGCCGACCTCGACGCCGAGCAGGAGCACCACGCCGGCGGCGCCCGCGAGCATGCCGGCGAGCCGCATCCCGCCGACGACCTGCGTCGCGTCGTAGCGGCGGGCGAAGGCGACGGTCACGATCGGCCCCGCCGCCATCAGCACCCCGACGAGGGAGGACGGGATGCGTGCGGAGCCGGCGATGATGAGCAGAAACGGCGCGGCGAACTCGAGCACCGCGAGGACGACGAGCGAGCGCCGACGGCCGCGCAGCGCCCCGAGCTCCCCGCGGCGCAGCGCGAGCGGCAGCAGGAGCGCCGCTCCGATCGCGACGCGGCCCTCGGCCACCACCGCCGCCGGCAGCGTCTCCACGGCGACCGCCATGAACAGGTAGGCGCTGCCCGACAGCGCCGAGACGACGACGAAGAGGGCGAGCGCCCGGCGGCTCAAGGACAGCCGGCCGGCTGGTCGGCGTAGACCGCCGTCAGCGTGCCGGCGGTCGCGGCGCGCACGAGCACGGTGGCGGCGGTGATGCCGCGCTGGGCGCCGGAGCTGAGCCCCGGGCGCAGGACCGGCTCGGCGGCGTCGGGCAGCCGCAGCGAGCTGCGGGCGTTGCCGAGGGTCGTCCCGTTGAGGCAGACCGGGCCGCCACGCTCGTCGAAGAGGCCCTGCACGCGGAACGCCTGGCCGGCGGGCGCGGTCCAATCGAGACGGACGCCGTCGACATCGGGCCGGTAGGTCGCGGAGAACGGGGCGAAGGTCGTCCCGTCGCGTTTGACGAAGCGGCCGGTGATCGTCACCCACCGGCGCCGCCGGCCCGTCCCGAGCCGGATGTCGTCGCCGATCGGCAGGGCGTCGCCGGTGCTCGTGACTGCGACGGGCCCGGCGCTCGGCGGCGGGTTGGTGCAGGTCCCGCGCGCGCACGCGACGCGGCGGTCGAACGGGCGCAGCGGCAGCGCGTCCTCCCAGTGGCCGTCGGCGCCACGGCGCTTGAAGGCGACGAGCCCGAAGTCGGCCCGCCCGTCGTCGGCCGTCCGGTGCGCCGGTCGCAGCTTGACCGCCCACCAGCGGTCGCCGGAGCGGACGGTCGCGAAGCGCGAGCCGCGCCCGGAGGAGATCGCCGCGCCGTCGACGTCGGCGGGCAGCGCCGCGATCGGGCCGTCAGGGAACGCCGGGTCCAGCCACAGCAGCCCGAGCGCGGTGAGGCCGGTGTAGGCCGGCAGGCTCGCGTAGGCGTCCAGCCCGGCGCGCTCGTCGCCGTCCGGCGCGGGAAGGCCGAGGGCGGGGACGAGCAGGAGCCCGCCGGGTCCGAGGTGGCGGGCACGGAAGCGCTCGAGCGCGCGGCGGGCGAGCGCCCGCATCCGCGGTGCCGCGGGCGGGTTCAGTCGCGCCGCGATCTGCGCGCCGTAGGCGGTGAACGGCAGCGCCCACGACTCCTCCTGCGACCGGCCCCAGTACGCGACGTCCCCGTCGGGGGCCATGAGCGTCGCGCTCCCCTCGGCCATGGCGACGACGGTGGCCTTCAGCTCGGGTGTCGCGGACGGGCCGAGCAGCTCGACGGCCCGGGCGAGGAAGGCGAGGGTGAGCGCGTGGTAGGCGATCGGGTTCGCCCCCGGGTCGGAGAACACCGAGCCGCGGACGCCGCGCCGGCGTTGGCTGTAGACGGCGGCGTAGCGGGGCACGCCGACGTCGAGCACGCCGGCGGCGTCGACCGCCTCGCCCGGCGCGAGCCCGACGCCCGCGTGCGCCGCCGTCAGCAGGCGCAGCACCTCGGTCAGGCTGTGGTTGGAGTACCGCGTCCCGACGGTCCGCACGAGCACGGTGCCCGCCACGCGGGCACCCAGTGCGGTGCGCAGCTCCGGTGACAGGCGCGGCCCGAGCGTGTCGTAGGCGGTGGCGAGGGCGAGGTCCTCGAACACGCTCGGCTTCCCCGCGGTGACGCTCGCGGGGTGCTCGATCGCCCAGCGCAGGGCGCGCTCGCCGGCGGCCGTCATCGCGGCATCGCCGGCGGCAAGGCCTCGCGACGCCAGCGCGAGCCCGAGCATCGACTCGGCGTACCCGCCGGCCCCGCCGACCCTCGCCCCGGGCCAGTCCGTGAACGTGCCCTCGGGGGTCTGGCGGTCGAGCCAGGGCGTCAGGATCGGGTCCAGCGCGACGTCGGCGGCCCGCGCCGGCGCGGCCAGCAGGGCGAGCGCCAGCACGCAGGAGGTCAGGACCCTGGCCACGGCGCCGGACGCTACCGGCGCCCCCGGTCAGGCCCGCGGGCGCGGGACGCGGATCCGCAGCGTCCGGGTGACCTCGGTGCCGTCGGCGTCGGTGAAGCGCGCCGACAGGCGCAGGACGACCCGGCGGCCGGCGCGCAGGCGGCGGTTGACCGTGCGCCGCAGGCGCCGGCCGACGAGCACGGACGCGGTGCCGCGGCCGCCCTTGGCGATCCGCAGGGCCTTCGGCGGGACGGCCAGCCGCCCGAGCCGGCCGGCGCCTGCGCGCCGCAGCTCCCCGCGGACCCTGGCCCGGCAGGCCGGCCCGCCGCAGCGAAGGCGCAGCTTGACGACCTTGCCGCGCAGCAGGCGCCTCGCCGTCGCCCTGCCGGAGCCGTCGAGATGCAGCGTCGGCTTGAGGACGAGCGACGCACCGGGGTCTGACGGGCTGATCGGCGTGGGGGTGATGCCGAGGATGACGCCGGGGTTGGCCGGCGTGACCGGCTGGCCCGCGCTCCCGCCACCGCCTGCCCCGTCGCCGCCCCCGGCGCCGGTGCCGGCGTCGCTCGGCGTCGCGGCCGGGGTGGTGAAGGTCGTGTCGGGCCCGAGCGTCGCGGTGCCCGCGGCGTCGTTGTTGGCCACGAGGCGGTAGTGGTAGGTCGTGCCCGGTCGCAGCCCGGTCAGCGGCGCGGCGAGCGCGGCGGTGGCGGTCGCGCCCGTGCGGAAGCCGCTGCCCGTCGTCGCGCCGTACTTCGTGTCGACGCCCCAGTCGAAGGAGAACGTCGTGAAGCCGCCGTTGGTGGCGAGCGACGCGTTCATCGTCGCGGCGGTCTGAGAGACGCCGGTCGCGTCCGCGCCCGTGACGTCGGGCTTGCGCTTGACCGCCTCGTAGGCGCCGACGTCGATCTTCGGGTCGATGAGCCGCAGGTTCCCGTCGAGATCGAGCTCCCCCGGGGCGTAGAACGGGTCGAAGTCGGCCGGAACGCAGGCGTCGATCGTCGCCGAGCCGGCCGGCGCGCGGTAGTCGGTGAAGGTCGCGGGGAAGGCGATGGCGCGGACCTCGGGCGAGGTGGAGACGCACCTGATCGTCGCGGCCCCGGCCCCAGGGCCGGTGATCCCGTGCTGCGGTCCGGACGCGATCACGCCGAGGATGGACGCGGTCGAGCCGGCCTCGAGCGTGACACCGTCGCCGCCCGTCGCCACCGCCGTGGTGTTGCGCACCACGGCATCGCCGGAGGCGCGGATCCCGGAGGACGTCGGGCCGGTGCTGGTGCACAGCGACTCGCGCAGCTGCGCGAGCGCGTCGACGGCACAGCCGTCGTCGGCGCTGCGGACGACGACGCGGTCGATCAGCGGGCGCTCGGCGGGCGCGCCGCCCCCGGCGGGGATGCCGATGGCGGAGATCGCCGCGGAGCCGCCGGCCGCCGCCTTGCGGAGCTCGACGTCACGGACGACCCCCGTGCCGGTGACCGACAGCTGGTCCGCGAGCTGCACGACGGGTCGCGCGCCGGCGCCGATCGCGGCGCCGCGGACGGCGTAGCCGTCGATGAGCGGCAGGGGCGAGCCGTCCGGTGCGTACGAGCCGGGCGCGAGCGTGACCACGTCGTCCGTCTCCGCCGGCGCCTGCTGCGAGGCGGCCAGCGCCTGCGTCATCGCACCCCGGAGCGAGCACGGGGATCCGGCGGTGCACGCGACGCCGGAGCCGCTCGGCGAGGCGAAGCGCTCGAGGGCGTGTGCGGGGCCTGCGGCGAGCCCGAACGCGAGCAGGGTGAGGGCCAGACACCGGCGCATGACGAGACGCTACCGGAGGACGGGCGCCCGCCGGGGGAAGTTCTGCCCCGGCCGGACGCCCGTCTGAAGCGGTGCGGCTTACTGCTGCAGCGAGGCGGCGATCTCCGCCGCGAGCTCGGCGACCTCGGTCGGCGACTGGCCGACCTTCACGCCGACGGCCTCGAGGGCCTCCTTCTTGGCGATCGCCGTGCCGGCGGAGCCGGAGACGATCGCGCCGGCGTGACCCATGGTCTTGCCGGGAGGGGCGGTGAAGCCCGCGATGTAGGCGACGACCGGCTTGGAGACGTGCTCGGCGATGTAGGCCGCCGCCTCCTCCTCGGCCGAGCCGCCGATCTCACCGGACATGACGATGAGCTCGGTCTCCGGATCGGCCTCGAAGAGCTCGAGGACGTCGATGAACGACGTGCCGGGGACGGGGTCGCCGCCGATGCCGACGATCGACGAGTTGCCGAAGCCCTTCTGGGCCAGCTCGTTGCCGATCTGGTAGGTGAGCGTGCCGGAGCGCGACACGACGCCGACGTTGCCCTCGGAGAAGAACGAGGCCGGGATGATCCCGACCGACGCCTTGCCGGGGGAGAGGATGCCCGGGCAGTTCGGCCCGACCAGGCGGGTCTTCGTCCCGAGCAGGTGGTTGTAGACCCGCAGCTCGTCGTGGGCGGGGATGCCCTCCGTGATGCAGATGACGAGCTCGATGCCCGCGTCGGCGGCCTCGAGGATCGAGTCGGCGGCGAAGCGCGGCGGCACGAAGACCATCGCGGTGTTGGCGCCCTCGGAGGCGACGGCGTCGTGGAACGTGTTGAAGACCGGGATCCCCTCCACGTCCTGGCCGCCCTTGCCGGGGGTGACCCCGGCGACGACCTGCGTGCCGTAGCGGCGGTTGTTGAGCGAGTGGAACGTGCCCTCGCGGCCGGTGATGCCGGACGTGCAGAGCTTCGTGTTCTTGTCGACCAGGATGCTCACTTCGCCAGCTCCACGACCTTGTTGGCCGCCCCGAGCATCGTCGACTCGGGGTGGACGTTGGGCAGATCCGCGTCGGCGAGCAGCTTGCGGCCCGCCTCGTCGTTGGTGCCGTCGAGGCGGACGACGAACGGGACCTTCGGGTCGAGCGTCTTGAACGCCTCGATCAGCCCGGCCGCGACCTCGTCGCACCGGGTGATGCCGCCGAAGATGTTGAACAGGACGGCCTTGACCTTCGGGTCCGAGAGGATGACCTCCACCGCCGCCGTGATCTGGGCCGCGTCGGACCCACCGCCCGCGTCGAGGAAGTTCGCCGGCTCGCCGCCCGCGTACTTGACGACGTCGAGGGTGGACATGACGAGCCCGGCGCCGTTGCCGAGGATGCCGATGTCGCCGTCGAGCTTGACGTAGGTCAGGCCGCGCTCGCGGGCCATGGACTCCTGCTCGTCCTCCTCGGAGGACGCGCGCAGCACCGCGTTGTCCGGGTGCCGGTAGGCCGCGTTGTCGTCGAGGGTGACCTTGGCGTCGAGCGCCATCACCTGGCGGTCGCCGGTGACGATCAGCGGGTTGACCTCGGTGAGGGTCGCGTCCTCGGCCACGAAGGCGTCGTAGAGCTTCTCCAGGAGCGCGCCGATCGGGCGCACGACGTCGGCGTCGACGCCCGCCTCGTAGGCGAGACGACGGCCGTGGAAGGCCTGGAAGCCGAGCAGCGGGTCGACCCAGAGGCGGGCGATCGCGGTCGGATCCTTCTCCGCGACCTCCTCGATCTCGACGCCGCCCTGCGTGGAGAGCATGATCAGCGGCTTCTTCGCCGCCCGGTCGAACACGACGGAGGCGTAGTACTCCGACGCGATGTCGGACGCGGCTTCGACCCACACCTCGTGGACGGTGTGCCCACGGATGTCCATGCCGATGATGTTGGTGGCGTGCTCGGTCGCTTCCGCGCGGTTGGCTGCGACCTTGATGCCGCCGGCCTTGCCGCGACCGCCGATCTGCACCTGCGCCTTGATGACGCAGGGGTATCCGATGCCCTCGGCTGCTTCGACGGCCTCGTCGACGGATGTCGCCGGCTGACCTGAGGGGACCGGAACACCGTGGCGGGCGAAGAGCTGCTTGCCCTGGTATTCGAGGAGGTCCATGAGGGGCTGACCCTACAATCCCCCCGCCATGCCGCTTCCTAAGGACATCACCTTCGTCACCTTCGATGTCTACGGCGGGCTGATCGACTGGGAGGACGGCGCCTACCAGGCGTTCAAGAAGGAGGCCGACCGGGACGGGTTCTCGGTCGACAAGGACGAGGTCGTCCCCCTCTTCATCTCCCATCAGCGCGAGATCATGGGCGGCTCCTACGAGCTCTACGCCGAGGTCCTGCGCCGCACTGCGATCGCCGTCGCCAAGGACCTCGGATGGGCCCTCGAGCCCTCCCGCGCCCAGTTCCTGCCGGATTCCGTGATGCGGTGGAAGCCGTTCAAGGAGACCATGCCGGTGATCAAGAAGGCCAACGCGAAGAAGAAGCTCGGCCTGATCTCCAACGTCGACGACAAGCTGCTCGGCCAGACCCGGCGCCACTTCGGCATCGACTTCGAGCTCGTCGTCACCGCGCAGCAGGTGCGGTCCTACAAGCCGGATCCCGCCCACTTCAAGGAGTGCGAGCGCCGGATGGGCACCAAGAAGGGCTGGGTCCACATCGGCTCGAGCTACTACCACGACATCGAGCCCTGCCTGAAGCAGAAGGTGCCCGTCATCTGGGTCAACCGCCACGGCGAGGCGCTCGAGTCCGGTGCGAAGAAGCCGACCGAAGAGGTCGCCAACCTCAAGGAAGCCCTCAAGCTGATCGGCCTGTAGGCCGTGCGCGTCCTCGCGCTGCACGCGGACGTCATCGTCGCCACGTCGCGGGTCTACCAGACCACCGCGGCGCTGATCCGCTCCGGGGAGGAGGCCTTCCTCGTCGACTCCCCGGTCCTCCCCGACGAGCTCGAGCTGCTGCCCACGATCGCGGCCCAGGCGGGCTACCCCGTCGTCGGGACGCTCGCCACGCACGGCGACTGGGACCACCTGCTCGGGCCGCTGGCCTTCGGTGACGTGCCGCTCGGCGTCGCGGAGTCGACCGCCGCGCGGCTCGGGGCCACGCCGGGGGAGGCGCAGCGCGAGCTGCGCGCCTTCGACGACGAGCACTACGTCACGCGGCCCGCGCCGCTGAAGCTCGGTGCGCCGCAGCAGCTCCCCGTCCCCGGCCGCTGCGGCCTGGGGGAGCAGGAGCTCGACCTGCTGGAGGTCAGCGGCCACACGGCCGACGGGATGGCGATCTGGGTGCCGTGGGCGCGGACGCTGCTTGCGGGCGACCACCTGTCCCCGGTGGAGATCCCGTGGCTCGGCAAGGCCGCCGGCTCGCTGGACGCCTACCTCGCGACGCTCGAGCGCCTCGAGGGGGTCGTGGCCGACGCCGACTGGGTCGTTCCCGGCCACGGCGAGCCGCTGGACGGCGAGCGTGCGCTGGCGATCCTGCGCGAGGACCGCCGCTACCTGCAGGACCTCGCCGAGCGCGGCGCGGACGCGCCGCTGCCGATGGCCCGCCGCTCCGGTGCCCAGAAGCGCATCCACGCCGAGAACGCGGCGCACCTCGTGAAGGCGCCGTGAGCGTCGGCGCCGCCGGGGACGCGGCGCGCCTGCGCCGGGCGACCACCGCCGTCTTCCTCGCCTTCATCGGCTCCGGCTTCGGCTTCGCCTCCTGGGCGTCGCGGATCCCGCAGGTGCGGACCGAGCTCGAGCTCTCGGCCGCCCAGCTGGGGCTCGTCCTGCTCGCCCTCGCGGTCGGGGCGATCATCGCGCTGCCCCTCTCCGGGCAGCTGATCACCCGCTTCGGCTCCCGCCGCACGGTCACCGCGATGGCGGTGCTCCTCGGCGTCGCCCTCGCCGTGGTGGCCGTCGGGTATGAGGTCGGCGTCGTCGTGCTCGTCGTCGGCCTGTTCCTGCTGGGCTTCGCCAACGGCGCGTGGGACGTCGCGATGAACGTCCAGGGCGCGGTCGTCGAGCAGCACCTGCGCCGCTCGATCATGTCGCGCTTCCACGCGGGCTTCAGCCTGGGCACCGTCGCCGGCGCCCTCCTCGGGACGCTGATGGTGGCCCTGTCGATCCCCGTGTCGGCGCACCTCTGCGGGGTGGCGGTCATCGTCGCCGCCGCGGTCTTCTTCGGGGTGCAGGGCTTCGTCCCCGACGTCGAGACCGACGCCGACGGGGACGCCGTCGCGCTCGACATGAGCGCCGGCCCGCGCAACGTCCTCGCGGCGTGGCGGGAGCCGCGGACGCTGCTGATCGGCGTCTTCGTCCTCGCGTTCGCCTTCGCGGAGGGGACGGGCAACGACTGGATCTCCGTCGCCGCCATCGACGGCTACGGCGCCCCGGAGGCGCTCGGCACGTTGACCTTCGCCCTCTTCCTCGCCGCGATGACCGTCGGCCGCTGGTTCGGCCCGGGCCTCCTGGACCGCTACGGGCGCGTCGTCGTCACCCGCACCCTCGCGGCGGTCGCCGTCGTCGGGGTCCTCGTGTTCGTGTTCGGCCCGACGCTGGCCGTCGCGTTCGCCGGCGCGGTGCTGTGGGGCGCCGGCATCTCGCTCGGCTTCCCGGTCGGCATGAGCGCCGGGGCCGACGAGCCGCGCTTCGCCCCCATGCGCGTCAGCGTGATCGCCTCGATCGGCTACTGCGCGTTCCTCGGCGGCCCGCCGCTGATCGGCTTCCTCGGCCACGAGTCCTCCGTCCTGAAGGCGATCATCGCCGTCGCCGTGCTGCTGGGGGTCGCGACGATGCTCGCGGGCAGCACGCGCCCGCCGGCCCGCGCCGGGGGTCAGGCCTCCGACGGCTGGGCGGGCAGCGGCCTGGCGCCCTCCACCTCGCCGCGCTCCTCGTAGTCCTCGGGGGCCGTCGAGTCCGCGCCCTCCGCGACGCCGGCGGCGCGCAGCACGAGCGTCAGCGCGGCAGCGACCAGGAGGTTCGCGACGAGGGCGAACAGCGCCGCGTAGCCGTTGATCGACAGCCCGAGGAGCTCGAGCGGGTAGATCGACTTGAACTCCTGCGAGGCGGCCATCAGCGTGCCGGTGAGCATCCCCGCCGCCCAGCCCGCGAGCAGCGCCCAGCGGTGGAACCAGCGCGTGTAGAGGGCGATCACGACCGCGGGGGCGGTCTGCAGGATCCAGACGCCGCCGAGCAGCTGCAGGTCCAGCGCGTACTCCAGCGGGAGGAAGATGATGAACGCGAGCGCCCCGACCTTGACCAGGAGGGAGAAGAGCTTCGCGACGCGCGACTCCTCCTCCGGCGTGGCCTCCGGCCGGATGAAGGCGGTGTAGACGTTGCGCGTGAACAGGTTGGCGGCGGCGATCGACATGACGGCAGCCGGGACGAGCGCGCCGATCGCGATGGCGGCGAAGGCGAAGCCCTCGAACCAGTCGGGGAAGAACTGGCGCAGGAGGTCGGGGACGGCGTAGTTGGGATCGTCGGGCTTGAGCCCCGCGGCGATCGCCATCAGGCCGAGCAGCGCCAGCAGCCCGAGCACGAAGGAGTACAGGGGGAGGATCGCGGCGTTGCGGCGGATCACGTCCGCGCTCTTGGCGCTCAAGACGCCGGTCAGCGCGTGGGGGTAGAGGAACAGCGCCATCGCCGATCCGAGCGCGAGGGTGAGGTAGGCGACCTGGGCGTCGGCGGTCCCCGGGACGAGCGCGCCCGGCACCGCCTTCTCCGGCAGCGCGGAGCGCGCGGCGTCGAAGATCTCCCCGAACCCGCCGAGCTTGGACGGGATCACGATCAGCGCGACGACGATGACGATCCAGATCATCACGTCCTTGACCACCGCGATCAGGGCGGGAGCCCGCAGCCCGCTCGAGTACGTGTAGGCGGCGAGGATGGCGAAGGCGATCACGAGCGGCCACTCGCCCTCCACGCCCATCGCCCCGAGCGCCACCTCGATGCCGAGCAGCTGCAGCGCGATGTAGGGCATCGTCGCCAGCAGCCCCGTGACGGCGATCGCCAGCGACAGGCCGCGCGAGCCGTAGCGGCCCTGCGTGAAGTCGGCGGCGGTGACGTAGCCGCGACGGTGCGAGACCGCCCACAGCCGCGGCATGATGAGGAAGACGAGGGGGAAGACGAGGATCGTGTACGGCAGGGCGAAGAAGCCCTGCGCGCCGACGCCGTACACGAGCGCCGGCACGGCGATGAAGGTGTAGGCCGTGTAGAGGTCGCCGCCGAGCAGGAACCACGTCACCACGGTCCCGAAGCGCCGGCCGCCGAGTCCCCACTCGTCGAGGTTCTGCGCGTCCCCGCGGCGCCAGCGCGCGGCGCCGAACCCGATCCCCGTCACGAGCACGAAGAACGCGCCGAAGACGACGAGCGCGACGGTGTCGGTCGGCCGGTCCATCAGGCGCGGAACTTGCGGTAGACGAACCAGGTCAGGCCCGCCGCCACCGGCACCCAGGCGAACTGGTACCAGTAGAAGAACGGGATCCCGGCCAGCTGCGGGTCCTCACGCGCGAAGATCGGCGTGACGAGCAGGCCGATGAACGGCAGGACGAGCAGCAGGTACCACGCCCGTGACGGCTTGCGACCCTCCATCCCGGAGCGGATGTTGTCCGGGGGTTGGCGCGTTCAAACGCCGAGGGCGACGCCCATGCAGGCCGAGCCGCCGTGCTTCTCGCCGAAGCCGAGCGACTCGTACAGCTTGCGGGCGGGCTCGTTGACGTCGTCGACGTCGAGCTCCGCGCGGCCGCAGCCGCGCTCGCGGGCGAGGTCGAGCGCACGCTGGACGAGCGCACGGCCGAGGCCGGTCCCGCGCGCGTCCTCGGCGACGAAGACGTCCTCGATCCAGCAGTCGTCGGACGCGGTCCAGATCGAGTGGCGGAAGCGCAGCTGCACGACGCCGGCCGGTGGGGAGTCGTCGTCGGCGCTGCCGAGGAGGAAGACGGTCGAGCGGCGGTCCTCGATGAGGCCCTCGACGCCCGCCAGGAACGCGTTGTCTGACGGCCATTCGACCCCGTACCACGTGCGGAAGGCGGCGAGGAGCCGCGCGACCTCGGGGGCCTCGGCGGGGTCGGCGATCCAGATGCGCGGCATGACGCGAGGCTAACGCGACCTCGGGCGCGTCAGATCAGCTCGCCGGCCAGCAGGTCCATCAGGAGGCCGTCCGCCCAGCGCTCCTCGACGTGGTCCCACCAGCAGCGGCGCATGATCCCCACACGACGGAAGCCGACGCGGGCGTAGGTGCGGATCGCCGGGCCGTTGCGCGCGTCGGGGTCGATCGTGATCCGGTGGTGGCCGCGCTCGGTGAGCAGGTGGCGGCAGACCGTCCGGATCGCGTCAGTGCCGAGACCCTGTCGCTGGTGCTCCTCGCCGAGGAAGACGTCGACGCCGGCCGAGCGGTACGCGGGCTCGGTGATCTCGCTGTACTGGATGAACCCGGCGATCTCGCCGCGCGCCTCGATGACGTAGACGACCTCGTCGTCGCCGGAGGGCCAGCCGCCGGTCTCGGGCGGCCCCCACCAGCGCTCCACCGACGGCTGCGCGCGCAGCTCGAGCAGCCGCGGGACGTCAGCCGGCTCGACCGGCCGCAGCGCGACCGCGCGGCCCTGCAGGGGCGGGCCGGCGGACGTGGCCGCTACCCCTCGGCGGGTGCGGAGGTGATGACCGCGATGCGGTCGCCCGACTTGATCGGCTCGCCCTCCTTGACGGCGAGCTCGGCGACCTTGCCGGCCTTGTGGGCGGTGATCTCGTTCTCCATCTTCATCGCCTCGATGATGCAGATGAGCTGGCCCTCCTCGACCTCGTCACCCTCCGCGACGAGCACCTTCCACATGTTGCCCTGCAGCGGGGAGTCGAGCGTGTCGCCCCCTCCGCCACCGCTGGACTTGCGCTCGCGCGGCTTGCGCGGCGCGGCCGCGGCCCCGTTGGAGGCGGCGGCCGGCGCGGCCGCCATCGCCTCGCCGTGCACGACGACCTCGAAGCGCTTGCCGCCGACCTCGACGACGTAGTCGCGCGCCTCGATCTCCTTCTCCTCGCCGTCGTCGCCCTTGGGGGTCTCCGGCTTGGGCTCGGCCAGCGTCTTGAGCCAGTTCTTGTCCTCGATCAGATCGCGGCAGGTCTCCGCGTTGGCCCACTGCTCGGAGGCCATGATCGCCTTGTGGAAGGGCATCAGGGTGGTGACGCCCTCCACGACGAACTCGTCCAGCGCACGCAGCATCCGCTTCGTGGCCAGCTCGCGCGTGGAGTCCCACACGATCAGCTTCGCGACCATCGGGTCATACAGCGGCGTGATGTCGGAGCCCGCGAGCACCCCGGAGTCGACGCGCACGCCCGGACCGGAGGGCTCGAAGTAGGCGGACACGTGCCCGGGGGCGGGGGTGAAGTTCTTCGAGGCGTCCTCGGCGTTGACGCGGCATTCGATCGCGTGCCCGCGCAGCTGGACGTCCTCCTGCTTGATCGTCAGCTCCTCGCCGGCGGCGATCAGGATCTGCTCGCGCACGATGTCGATGCCCGAGACGGCCTCCGTGACGCAGTGCTCGACCTGCACCCGGGTGTTCATCTCGAGGAAGAAGTACTCGTCGGGACCGTCGTCCTGCTTGACGAACAGGCCCTCGATCGTCCCCGCGGAGTGGTAGCCGACGGCCTTGGCGGCGTCGACGCCGATCTTGCCGATCTTCTCGCGCATCTCGTCGTCGACCAGCGGGCCGGGCGACTCCTCGATGAGCTTCTGGTGGCGGCGCTGGATGGAGCAGTCGCGCTCGCCGAGGTGGATGACGTTGCCGTGCTGGTCGGCGAGGATCTGGACCTCGACGTGCCGCGGGTCCTCCAGGTAGCGCTCGAGGTAGACGGTGTCGTCGGAGAAGAACTTCTCGCCCTCACGCGCGGCGCCCTCGAAGGCGTCCTTGAGCTTGTCGGGCGTCATGGCGACGCGGAAGCCCTTGCCGCCACCGCCGCCGGCCGCCTTGACGGCGATCGGGTAGCCGATCTCCTCCGCGATCGGCTCCGCGTCCTCGACGGTCTTGACCGGCTCGGTGGTGCCGGGGACGATCGGGACCCCCGCGGCCTTCATGATCTCGCGCGCGTTGGTCTTCGAGCCCATGTCGTCGATGGCGCTCGCCGGCGGGCCGATGAAGACGATGCCCTCCTCGTCCAGGCGGCGGGCGAAGTCGGCGTTCTCGGCCAGGAACCCGTAGCCGGGGTGGACGGCCTCCGCGCCGGACTGCTTGCACGCCTCGATGATCTTGTCGACCACGAGGTAGGACTCGTTCGCCGGGCCGGGACCGAGCAGGAAGGCCTCCGTCGCCCGCTGGACGTGCTGGGCGTCGCGGTCGGCCTCCGAGTAGACGGCCACCGACTCGACGCCGAGCTCGTCGAGCGCGCGGATGACGCGCACGGCGATCTCGCCACGGTTGGCCACGAGCACCTTCGAGAACATGGGGCAAATCTATCCGGCGGGAGTGGTCGGGCGCGGCCACGCCCCCACGACCCGGGTTCCCCCGGCGTCGATCGGGTCCCTCGCCTCGGGGCTCAGCTGAGCTTGACGGCGTCGTCGCCGACCGCGACGACGTCGCCGGGGTGCAGCTGGCGCCCGCGCCGGGCCTCCGGCTCGCCGTTGACGGTCACGGCACCGTCGGTCAGGAGCAGCTTCGCGTGCCCGCCCGTCTGCGCGAGCCCGGCGTGCTTGAGCAGCTGGCCGAGGCGGATCATCTCGCCGCGGACCGGGACATCACGAGGTTCGGCGGCCATCGCCCGAGCGTAGGTCAGGCGGCCGGGCCGGCGGCGACCGCGTCGTCGCGGCCGCTTCCGGCGAGGCTCATCCGACCTCCACGACGTGGAGGCCACACTCCGTCTTGTCCGTGCCGGCCCAGCGGCCCTCGCGGCCCTCGCCCGGCAGCGTGCACGGCTCGCAGCCGATCGACGAGTAGCCCTGGTCGTGCAGCGGGTGATGTGGCAGCCCGTTGGCGTGGATGTGGCGCCACAGGTCCGTCTCCGTCCAGGCGGCGAGCGGGTTGTACTTCACGATCCCGCGCCTGGGGTCGGTCTCGACCACCTCGGTGGCGGCGCGGGTCGGGCCCTGCTCGCGGCGGATGCCGGTGATCCAGGCGGTGGCGCCCTCGAGCGCCCGCTCGAGGCCGGCCACCTTCGCGGCCGAGCAGCAGTCCTCCGGCCCGGTCCACGCGCCCGACGCACGGCTTGCGTCCTCGGACACGATGTGGACGCCGAAGTGGTCCTCGAACGCGTGCCAGGTCTCGTAGGTGCCCGGGAAGAGCACCCCGGTGTCGATCGCGACGATCCGCGTGCGCGGGGCCATCCGGGCGACGGCGTCGACCAGGACCGACTCCTCCTTCTGGAAGGAGCACAGGAGCACCAGGCCGTCGCCGTGCTCGCGGCCGGCCTGCTCGATGAGCGCGTCGAGGCTCATGGCTAGACCGCGCACTCGCCCTCGCCGCGGACGACCTGGAACGGGACGTCCTTCGTCCAGTCGATGAACTCGTTCATCGTGTCCAGGCCGAACTCGATCGGCATCGTGAGGTCCTTGACGGCGTCCTCGAACGTCGTGGTCCCGACACGGGGCGCGAAGTCGCGGAACGCCTCGCCCTCGAGCCGCTGCTCGCGGTAGAGCGCCAGCCAGCGGTCGACGGCTTCCGGGACGCGCTTGGCTGCGAGGCGCAGCTTCAGGCGCTGGCCGTAGGCGACCTCGCCCGTGTCGAACTGGCCGCCGACGTGGGGGATGTAGGCCGGGACCGTGTGCTCGCCGACCTTGATCGACGCGCCGTAGAACCCGATGTCGGCGATGTGGTGCTGCGAGCAGCCGTTGGGGCAGCCGCTCATCTTGATGTGCATCTTGCGCACCAGGAGGTCGTCGTCGGCCTTGATCTCGGCGAGCCGCCGGCGGATGGCCTGGTTGAGGCCCATGGAGGACGTGATGCCGAGCTTGCAGGAATCGGTGCCGGGGCACGAGACGACGTCGACGACCTCGTCGGCGCCGAAGCCGCCCAGGTCGAGCGCGTCGAGCGCCCGCCACACGTCGTAGACGGCCTCCTCGCGCACCCAGCGCAGGACGATGTTCTGGTGCACGGTCGTGCGGGCGTTGCCGCCGGTGAAGTCGCGCATGATCTGCCCGAGGCCGCGGAACTGCTCCGGCGTCAGGTCGCCGCGCGGGATGTGCACGTGCGCGGTGACGAAGCCGGCCTGCTTCTGCGGCTGGATCGCGGACTCGGCCCAGCGCGCGAACTCGCGCGCGTCGCCGTTGGGGCTGCTCGGCGCGGCGGGGGCCGCCGGGGCGGTGCGCGCCTCGTCGTGGTCGAACGGGTCGATGGTGAAGTCGCGCTCGGCGACCCAGTCGCCTTCGAGCTCCGCCTCGACCTGCGAGCGCAGCTCGTCGATGCCGTACTTGTCGACGAAGACCTTGATGCGGGCGCGGGCGCGGTTCTTGCGCAGCCAGTCCTGGCGATCGAAGATGCGGAAGACGGCCTCGGCGACCTTCATGAAGTCGCCGTTGTCGGCCTCGACGAACTCGTACAGCGTCGGGGCGATGCGCGGCATGATCGACGTGCCGCCGCCGACCCGGACCTCGAAGCCGCGCACGCCGTCGCGCTCGCGGGCGATGAAGGCGATGTCGTGGATGCCGGTGATCGCGCGGTCGGCGTCCGAGCCCGTGAAGGCGGTCTTGATCTTGCGCGGCATCAGCTGCGTCGTCGGGTGGCGGACGAAGTAGCGGACGTAGGCGCCGACGTAGCGGGTCGGGTCGAACGTCTCGTCGGTGCAGACCCCCGCCCACGGGTCGGCCGTGACGTTGCGGACGGTGTTGCCGCAGCCCTCCCGGGAGGAGAGGCCGGAGGCGGAGACCTCGCGGATCAGCTTCGCCATCTCGTCCAGCGGGACGTGGTGGATCTGGACGTTCTGGCGGGTGGTGACGTGGCCCTTGTTCAACGGGGCGTAGCGCTCGACCACGTCGGCGAACGTGTCCATCTGCTCTGGGGTGACGCCGCCGAAGGGGAGCTTGATGCGGCACATCTGCACCCCGGCCTGACGCTGGCCGTAGACGCCCTGCTTGAGGCGGAAGCCGATGAACTCGGTCTCCGGCGTCTTGCCGTCGAGGAACTTGTGCGCCTCGTTGTCGAAGTCGTCGAACTCCCGATGGATGATCGGGATGATGTGCCCGGGAACGTCCTCGAGGACCTCCGGGTTGGCGATCGTGCCGGTGCGGGCCATCCGGGCACAATAGCCCAATACCCGATCGGGATTTACTGCTTGTCTCGATCGGCCCCGATCGAGCCGGCGGCGCGGACGATCGCCACGTTGTCCTCCGCGACGGTCCCGTCGGGCAGCTCGAGGACGTCCTCGAGGCCCACGCGCGTGTCGTGGCCGCGGCCGATCGCGTCCCGCAGGACCGGCCAGGTGGCCGCCTCGTCGGCGTGCTGCAGGCGGGGCGCCAGGACATCGCCGGCGTCGAGCACCGCGTGGATGGCGGCGCAGCGGGCGAGCGCGGCGTCTGAGCCCTCGTCGCCGTAGGGCTCCACGATGCAGCGCAGGACGGTGCCGGCGAGCGCGGAGGCGATGAGTCGCTCGGCGTCCTCGGCCGTCGAGAGCCCGGCTTCGATCCCGATGCCGTTCGCCGTCAGTGCCCGGATCACGTCCTCCCAGCCGTCCTCGGCGGTGTTGACGGAGGCGAAGTCCGGCTCGCGCCAGCGCGCGACGAGTGCGACGCGCCTCGCGGGGTCCGGCTCGATCCCGTCCTGGGTGCTCACGCCGACGAGCAGCCCGCTCGCCGCGCGCACCGCTCGGACGACCGTGTCGGTGGTCACCGGGTCGAGCGTCTGCAGGCCCGCGTCGTCGCGGGGATGCAGGTGCACGGACGTGACGCCGAGCGCCGCGCACGCCACCGCGTCGCGCACCAGCGCGTCCGCGTCGAGCGGGACCGCCGGATGGTCATCGCGGGTGCGCGATCCGTTGGCGGCGAGCTGCAGCGCCACCGGGCTAGCGCCGCGTGCGGGTCTTCGCCGTGGCCTTCCCGCTGCCGCCGCCGACGTAGGTCGCGGCGACCTTGAAGCGCAGGGTCCGGCGGCCCTTCGCCCGGCGCAGGGCCGGCTTGGCCCGAAGGCCCTTGCGCAGCGTGATCGTCGCGCTGCGGGCGCCCTTGCCCGCCAGCGTCACGCGCAGGGTGCGGGAGGAGCGGATCCGCAGCTTCGCGCCCCTGGGCGTCCTGGCCTTCGCGCGCCGGGGCGAGATCCGCAGGGTCTTCGGCAGCGTCAGCGTGACCCGGCGCAGCCTCGCGCCCCTGGCGCGGGCCTTCAGGCGCAGCCTGACGGCGCGGCCGCGTGCGCCGCCCACCCGGGAGAGCCGGACGGAGGCCCGCGTCGACCGCTTCCGCTTCAAGGTCCTCGCGCACCCCTCGACCGTCGGCGTGACGGACAGCTGCCTGGCGACCCCGCCCTGCGACGTGATGGTCGCCGCCAGCGGCGGGTTGCTCGTGCAGAGGTCGCGCTGGTTCTGCAGCAGGCCGGCCTCGCCGGCGTTGAAGACGAGCTTGAAGTCCGCGAGCGGGACGTCGGGGATGTCGTCGAAGGTGGTCGTGATCCCCGACGCGCCCGCGGAGGACACGCCGCGCAGTCGCTGGGAGATCACGCCGGTGAGGGCGACGCCGACGTCGGGCAGCGATCCGCTTCCCTGCAGCAGTCGCACCGCGCCGGTGAGCGGCTCGGGGAGGACGCCGACGACGGCGGAGGCGGTGCCGATCTGCGACGCCGGCGCGCACGTGCCGGCCGCGTCCTGGTCGGCCGGGCACGCGCGTGCGAGGGCGGTGATCTGCGCCCCGACGCCCTGGGGCAGCGTGACCGCGACCGTCCTGGCACCGGCTTCGCCCTTGGCCTGGGTGATCTCCGTGCTCAGGCCGGGCTTGCCCGTCTCGCCGGTCTGGCCCTTGCCGCCGAGGGTCGCCACGAGCTTCGGGTCGAAGGGAAGCGCGTCGCAGGCGGTGGGGGTGAAGGCGGCGGAGCCCGCGGCCGGCGCGCCCTCGTGCGGCACGGCTCTGACGACCGTCGTCGCGGCGCCGCAGGACGTCGGGTTGCGCATGAACGTCCCGCCGCCGGCCTTGCCGAGGAGCGTCAGGGACAGGGACGTGATCGAGATCGGCAGGCCGTCCTGCTCCTTCGGCAGCCCCGTCACGGTCGACGTGAGGCCGCCGTCGGGACGCACGGAGATGGCGCTCTGGGAGTACAGCGGCGCACCGACCGAGGGCTTGAGCGCGATCCCGAGCCGGGCGGGCTCGCCGGCGTTGGGGACGAGGTTGTAGACGTTGCCGGGCGCGGAGACCGGCAGGCCGAGCGCGGTGACCTGCGCGTTGGCCGTCCCGACCTTGGACGCGTCGGTGCACTTCCCGGCGGTGAACGTGGCGACGGGGCAGCGCGGCGTCCCGGTGGGGTCGCCGATCAGGCCGGGCGGCAGGTCGATCGCGAGGTCCTTCGGCGTCCCGTCGGCGAACTGCACCTGGAGGGCGAAGTCGGCGTTGGCCCCGGCGGCGGTGCTCGCCGGCGCGGCCTTGGGCACGGTGACCGTGAACGCCCCCGCGCTCGCGGGTCCCACAGCCAGCACTGCGGCCACGACGGCCGACACGGCGATCCTTCGCATCCAGCTCTCCCTCGTCCAGCGGTTCGAGAGCCGAGCATACGCCCGGGCCCGTTACAGCGGGATGTTGCCGTGCTTGCGCTTGGGCCCCGGCTCGCGCTTGGTCAGGAGCGTGGTGAGGGCGTTGATGAGCTTCGGGCGGGTCTCGTGCGGGACGATGACGTCGTCGATGTAGCCGCGCTCGGCCGCCGAGTACGGGTTGGCGAAGCGGAACTTGTAGTCGTCGATGAGCTTCTCGCGTCGCTCGTCGGGCGTCGGCGAGCTCGCGATGTCGCGCTTGTAGATGATGTTGACCGCGCCCTCGGGGCCCATCACGGCGATCTCGGCCTGCGGCCAGGCGAAGTTGAAGTCCGCGCCGAGGTGCTTGGAGCTCATGACGTCGTAGGCGCCGCCGTAGGCCTTGCGCGTGATGACGGTCAGCTTGGGGACGGTCGCCTCGGCGAAGGCGTACAGGAGCTTCGCGCCGTGGCGGATGATGCCGCCCCACTCCTGCGTCGTGCCCGGGAGGAAGCCGGGGACGTCGCACATGGTGAGGATGGGGATGTTGAACGCGTCGCAGGTGCGCACGAAGCGCGCGGCCTTCTCGCTCGCCTCGATGTCGAGGACGCCGGCCATCGCCTTGGGCTGGTTGCCGACGACGCCGATCGCGTAGCCGTCGAGGCGGGCGTAGCCGATGATGATGTTCTGCGCGAAGTGCTCGTGGACCTCGAGGAACTCCCCGTCGTCGACGATCAGCCGCACGACGTCGCGCATGTCGTAGGGCTTGTTCGGCGCGTCCGGGACGATCGAGTCGAGCTCCTCGTCCATGCGCTGCGGATCGTCGGTGGGCTGGACGCGCGGGGGGATCTCGAGGTTGTTCTGCGGGAGGAAGGAGAAGAGGTAGCGGACGTCCTCGAGGCAGCTCTCCTCGTCCTCGGCCGCGAAGTGCGCGACGCCGGACTTCGCCGAGTGGGTCATCGCGCCGCCGAGGTCCTCGAAGGAGGTCTCCTCGCCCGTGACCGTCTTGATCACGTCGGGGCCCGTGATGAACATGTGCGAGGACTCCTTCACCATGAAGATGAAGTCCGTGATGGCGGGGGAGTAGACCGCGCCACCGGCGCACGGGCCCATGATCACCGAGATCTGCGGGATCACGCCGCTCGAGCGCACGTTGCGCAGGAACACGTCCCCGTAGGACCCGAGGGAGACGACGCCCTCCTGGATCCGCGCGCCGCCCGAGTCGTTGATGCCGATGACCGGGCAGCCGATCTTCGTGGCGAGGTCCATGACCTTGCACATCTTCTCGGCCATCACCTCGCCGAGGGAGCCGCCGAAGACCGTGAAGTCCTGGGAGAAGACGCACACGCGACGGCCGTCGATGGTGCCGTGGCCGGTGACGACGGCGTCGCCCCACGGCCGGTTCTTCTCCATCCCGAACTCGACGACGCGATGGCGGATGAAGGTGTCGAGCTCCTGGAAGGACCCGGGGTCGAGCAGCTTCTCGATCCGCTCGCGCGCGGTCAGCTTGCCCCGCGCGTGCTGCTTCTCCTCCGCTTCCGGCGAGGAGTGGATGGCGGCCTCGCGCAGCTCCGTGAGCTGGTCGAGCTTCTCCTCGTACGTCTCCGGGTTCTTCTTGCGCATGTGGCGCCCGATCCTACGGATCAGGCGTCGCCGCCCGCCTTCAGGCCCGGCTGAAGGGCCGGTGGTGGGCAGTGCCGAGCGCCTCGAGCGTCTCGCGCAGCACCGTGAGGACCTGCTCGTCGGGCAGCGCGGGGATCGCCTGGGGTTGCGAGGGGTCGGTCGGGACGAGCGCCGTGGCCGACCGGCGCAGCAGGCGCCGCCACCCGCTGCGCGGCGCGGGCGCGGCGGGCTCGCGAACCGGGTCGGGGACCGGCTCCGAGATCGGGGCGATCTCCGCGCGCAGCCGCACGCGCGTCCCGAAGCCGGCGGGCTCGAGCTCGAGCGTCCCTGCGGCGTGCTCGGCGCTCCAGCGCACGACGCGCTCGTCCTCGGTGGCCTCGATGCAGACCGTCCCGAACGGCTTGAGGTGGGTCTCCAACGCGGCCGGGTCGGCCACCTCCGCCCAGAGCTCGGGTGGGGACTTCACGAGGGTGCGGGTGGCTTGCAGCATCCCGCGGGGCTTCCGCGCGCCGGCGTGGCCCCCTCCCGGCTGCACGAGCTCGTGCGTCCGGCTCTGGACCGGCCGCGAAGTGGTTCGGTAGGCCTAATAGTTTGGGTACCCTAAGATCCGCCGGACCATGCTGCCGACGTTCGTCATCACGCTCCGAGAAGGGCTCGAGGCCTCGCTGATCGTGGGGATCGTCGCCGCGTTCCTCGTCAAGGAGGGCCGGCGCGACCAGCTCAGCCGCATGTGGCTCGGGGTGGGCGCCGCCGTCACCCTGTGCCTCGTCGTCGCGGTCGCCCTGCGGCTCACCGAGCACGCCCTGCCCCAGCAGGAGCAGGAGGGCCTCGAGGCCGTCATCGCGGTCGTGGCCGTCGGGATGGTCTCGTACATGATCGTCTGGATGAGCCGCCACGCCCGCGACCTCAAGGGGGCGCTCACCGGCCAGGCCTCCAGGGCGCTCGCCGCCGGCTCGGCCACCGCCTTCGTCGTCATGGCCTTCCTGGCCGTCATGCGCGAGGGTCTCGAGACCACCGTCTTCCTCCTCGCCGTCTTCAACGACGCCGACGACACCGTCAGTGCCGGCGGCGGGGCCATCCTCGGCCTGCTCGTCGCGCTCGTGATCGGCTACGGCATCTACCGCGGCGGCGTCCGCATCGACCTGCGGCGCTTCTTCAAGCTGACGGGCGTCGTGCTCGTCCTGGTCGCCGCCGGCCTGGCCTCGTTCGCGGTCCACGCCGCGCACGAGGCCGGGTGGTGGAACGCCCTCCAGGCCAAGCCGCTCGACCTCTCCGGGCTCGTGCAGCCCGGCACCGTGTCCGCCTCGCTGCTGACGGGGATGTTCGGCCTCCAACCCAAGCCGACGACCGGCGAGATCCTCGCCTGGCTGCTCGTCGCCATCCCCCTCATGGCCTACGTCCTCATGCCGGAGCGCCTGCGGGCCGCCACGCGGTCGGCCCACGCCAGGCAGATGGCCGGCGTCGCGACCACGCTGATGGCGCTGGTCGTGCTCGTCGGCTGCGGCGGCTCCTCCGGCGGCTCGGCCGCGGCCGACGGCGCCAAGGTGGTCGCCATCGCGCTCAACGACACGGGCTGCACCCCGCAGGACCTCGAGCTGGAGGCCGGCGCCACCTCCTTCGAGGTCAAGGGCGGCGGCTCGGGCAAGGTCACCGAGTTCGAGGTCTTCGACGGCCCGCGCATCCTCGGCGAGGTCGAGAACGTCGCCCCGGGCCTCAAGCGCTCCTTCGCGCTGACGTTGAAGGCCGGCGACTACGTCCTCTCGTGCACCGGCGGCAGCCAGGAGCCCACGGGCAAGCTCACCGTCACGGGCGGCGACGAGCCGGTCACCGCCTCCTCCGAGGGTGATGCCGCCGTCAAGGCCTACCGCGGTTACCTGCAGCGCCAGACCGCCGACCTGACGCGGAGGACCGCGAGCTTCGTCGCCGCGGTCAAGGCCGGCGACGTCGCCAGGGCGAAGGCGCTCTACGTCCCCGCCCGCCGGCCGTACGAGCGCATCGAGCCGGTCGCCGAGAGCTTCGGCAACCTCGACCCCGTCATCGACGCCCGCGCGGGCGACGTCCCCGCGAAGGGCTGGGGCGGCTTCCACAAGATCGAGCAGGCGCTGTGGGTCAGGAGCACCACGAAGGGCATGCGCCCCGTCGCGGACAAGCTCCAGGCCGACGTCGAGAAGCTCGAGCGGCTGGTCAAGACCGTCGAGATCGAGCCGGCCAACGTCGCCAACGGCGCCGTCGCCCTGCTCGGCGAGGTCTCCAAGTCCAAGATCACGGGGGAGGAGGAGCGCTACTCGCGCACCGACCTCGACGACTTCGAGGCCAACGTCCAGGGCGCCCGCGCGGCCTACGAGATCGTCGCCCCGATCCTGCGCCAGACCCAGCCGGACCTCGCCCGCACGGTCGCGGCGGAGTTCGCCAAGGTCGACGCGGCGCTCGCGCCGTACAAGCAGGGCGACCGCTTCACGCGCTACGACGACCTCACGCAGGCCGACACGCGCAAGCTCTCGCAGGCGATCGACGCACTCGCCGAGCCGCTGTCGCGGGTTCCGGCGAAGGTCGTTGCCTAGGCGCGGCCTCACCCGGCGCGGCCTGTTCGCCGGCGGCGCCGCCGGGGCGGCCGGCGTGGCGCTCGGCGTCGGCGGCACCGCGGTCGTCGCCGACGAGGACGCATCCGCCTCCGGCCAGCGCCCCGTCCCCTTCCATGGGCGCCACCAGGCCGGGATCGCGACCGCGGCACAGGACCGGCTCCACTTCGCGGCCTTCGATCTGACGACGACGGATCGGGCCGCCGTGATCGTGCTGCTGCAGGCGTGGACCCGCGCGGCGCAGCGGATGACGCAGGGCAAGCCGGTCGGAGACGTCAACGACGTCGCGCTCGCGCCGCCCGACGACACCGGCGAGGCCGACGGCCTCGCCGCGGCACGGCTGACGGTCACCTTCGGGTTCGGTCCGGGGCTCTTCGACGGCCGCTTCGGCCTCGCGAGGAAGCGGCCGGCCGCGTTGCGGGCGCTTCCCGGCCTGCCGGGCGACGAGCTCGACCCCGACCGCGTGGGCGGCGACCTGTGCGTCCAGGCGTGCGCGGACGACCCGGTCGTCGCGTTCCACGCCGTGCGCAACCTCGCGCGCATCGCGCGCGGGACCGCCGTGATGCGCTGGTCCCAGCTCGGCTTCGGCCGCACCTCGTCCACCACGCGCACGCAGCAGACCGAGCGCAACCTGATGGGGTTCAAGGACGGCACGAACAACCTCAAGGCCGAGGACCGCGCCGCGTTCGCCGAGCACGTCTGGACCGGCGGCGCCGGCACGCCCGACTGGCTGGACGGCGGCTCCTACCTCGTCGCGCGCCGCATCCGGATGCTGATCGAGACGTGGGACCGCGCCTCCTTGCAGGACCAGGAGCGCACGATCGGCCGCACGAAGGCCGCCGGCGCCCCGTTGGGCAAGGCCCGGGAGTTCGACGCGGTCGACCTGTCCGCCACGGGCGAGGACGGCCTCCCGGTGGTCCCCGCGACCGCGCACGTCCGCCTCGCGGCCCCAGAGGTCAACGGCGGCACGAGCATCCTGCGCCGGGGCTACTCGTTCACGGACGGCATGGACGACTTCGGGCAGCTGGACGCCGGCCTGTTCTTCATCGCGTTCATGCGCGACCCGCAGGCCTTCGTCACGCTGCAGACGCGGCTGGGGGCCTCCGACGGGCTCAACGAGTACATCAAGCACGTCGGCTCGGCGGTCTTCGCCGTCCCGCGCGGCGTGCGGCGCGGCGAGTTCGTCGGCCAGTCGTTGTTCGCGTGAGGCCGCCAGGTTCGTCAAGTCCCGGCCGACCCTGCCGATGAAGAGGAGGTGGAAGGGATGCCGCGCTGGGTGCGCCGGACCTACGTCGCGATCGCGGCGTGGCTCGTGCTCGCCGCGCTGCGCAACGCGTTCTGGCCCGGCCTCGAGCTCGCGCCGCTCTCGAACCGCTTCGTCCACGTCGGCGTCCTGCTCCTCGCCGCCGGGCTGTGCGCCGTGCGCGCGGCGCGCGGCGATCGCGAGCGCGCCGCCTGGGGGCTGATCGCGGCGGGCATCCTCGCCTGGACGGCCGGCGAGGCCTACTACGCCTCCGTGCTGTGGACGGTGGAGGTCGTCCCGTTCCCCTCGGCCGCCGACGTCGGCTTCCTGCTCGCCCCGCCGCTGCTGCTCGCCGGGCTCATCCTGCTCGCGCGCAGCCGCCATCCGCGGCTGCCCGCCACCGCCTGGGCGGACGGGCTGACCGCCGCCCTGGCCACCGCCGCCTTCAGCGCGGCGCTCGTCGTCGACGCCGCCGCCGGCTCGGCGTCCGGCGACCCCGCCGGGGTCGCCACGACGCTCGCCTATCCCCTGTGGGACCTCGTGCTCGGCGCCTTCGTCGTCGGCGTGGTGGCCGGTGCCGGCTGGCGGTCGGACCGCACCTGGCTCGTGGCCGGTGCGGGCATCGCGACGTTCTGGATCGCCGATTCCCTCTACGTCGTCCAGAACGCCACCGACTCCTTCGTCTCCCCGAGCTGGTTCGACGCCGGCTGGTGGATCGGGCTGACCTGCCTCTCCTTCGCCGCCTGGACGCCGGCGCGCCCCGCGGGCGCCGACCGCACCCACCGCGGCATCCGCCTCATCCTCGGACCGCTGGTGTTCAGCGCCGCCGGTCTCGGGCTGCTGGTCTACGGCGCCCTCGAGCGCACCAACGGCCTCGTCATCGCGCTCGCGGCGGCCTCCATCCTCGCGGTCATGGCGCGTCTGGTGCTGACCTTCAACGACAACCTGTCGATGCTCAGCGCCTCCCGCGAGGAGGCGCTCAAGGACGCACTGACCGGCCTGCCGAACCGGCGCGCGCTCACCCGCGGCCTCCAGGCGGGGATCGCCCGCGCCACGCCGGAGCGCCCCGTCGTGCTGGCCCTGTTCGACCTCGACGGGTTCAAGGCCTACAACGACGCCTTCGGGCATCCCGCGGGCGACGCCCTGCTCGAGCGCCTCGGGTCCAGCCTCCAGCGCTACCTGCGCGGACGCGGCACGGCCTTCCGGATGGGCGGGGACGAGTTCTGCGCGATCTTCGAGCCGGGCGACCAGATCGTCGAGCCGATCGTCGCCGGCGCCGCCTCGACGCTGTCAGAGCGCGGCGAGGGCTTCGACATCGGCTGCTCCTGGGGCTCGATCGTCCTGCCGCTGGAGGCCGAGGACGCCGACACGGCGCTGCGCCTGGCCGACCGGCGCATGTACGCCCACAAGCACGGCGGGCGCACGTCCGCCGGCCGCCAGACCAAGGACGTGCTCCTGCGCGTGCTGGCCGAGCGCAACCCCGTCCTGACCTCGCACATGCACGACGTCGCCGAGCTCGCCGACCGCACCTGCCGCGAGCTCGCGCTCCCCGACGAGGAGCGCGCGGACGTCGTCCACGCCGCCGAGCTGCACGACGTCGGCAAGGTCGCGATCCCGGACGCGATCCTCGACAAGCCCGGGCCGCTGGACAGCGCCGAGTGGGAGTTCATGCGCCGTCACACGCTGATCGGCGAGCGCATCATCGCCGCCGCGCCCGCCCTGCAGCGGGTCGCGCAGATCGTGCGCTCGAGCCACGAGCGCTGGGACGGCCAGGGCTACCCCGACCAGCTCGCCGGAGAGGCGATCCCGCTCGGCGCCCGCGTCGTCGCCGTCGCCGATGCGTTCGACGCGATGGTCACCGAGCGCCCCTACGCCGCGGCGCAGACCCCCTTGAGCGCGATCGCGGAGCTGCGGCGCTGCGCCGGCTCCCAGTTCGACCCGGTGGTGGTCGAGGCGTTCCGGGCCGCGATGGACCGGCAGGCCGCGGTCAGCGCCGCCGGCTAGCTCTCGGGCTCGTAGTCCCCGAAGACGTCGCGCATGGCGCCGCAGACCTCGCCGAGCGACGCGCGCTCCTTCAGCGCGGTGCGCAGCGGCGGGAGCAGGTTCTCGTCGCCCCTGGCGGCCGTGCGGATCGCCTCGAGGTTCTTGTCCACCTGGTCCTGGTCGCGGTCGGCCTTGAACGCCTTCAGCCGCTCGACCTGGGCCCGCTCGGACTCGGGGTCGACGCGGAGGGTCTCCTCGACCTCGACGTCGTCCTCCTCGTACCGGTTGACCCCGACGACGATGTCCTGGCCCGTGCGGTAGCGCTCCTGATAGCCCCAGGCGGACTCGTCGATCTCGGCGGTGATGAAGCCGATCGAGTTGACCGAGCCGCCCTGGCCGTCGACGAGCTCGATCAGCTTCGTGGCGCGGGCCTCGATCTCGTCGGTCAGGGCCTCGACGAAGTAGGAGCCGGCGAACGGGTCGACCGTGTCGGCGGCGCCGGACTCCAGGCCGACGATCTGCTGGGTGCGCAGGGCGATCTTGGCCGCGCGCTCCGACGGGAGGGCGAGCGCCTCGTCGTAGCCGTTGGTGTGCAGCGACTGGGTGCCGCCGGCGACCGCGGAGAACGCCTGGAGGGCGACGCGGACGATGTTGTTGACCGGCTGCTGAGCGGTCAGGGTCACGCCGCCGGTCTGCGTGTGGAAGCGCAGCATCGTGGACTTCGGGTCCTTCGCGCCGAAGCGCTCCGTCATCGCCCTGGCCCACATGCGCCGGGCGGCGCGGAACTTCGCGACCTCCTGGAAGACGTTGTTGTGGCCGTTGAAGAAGAACGCCAGGCGGGGCGCGAAGTCGTCGACGGCGAGGCCCGCGTCGATCGCGGCCTGCACGTACGCCATCCCGTTGGCGAGCGTGAAGGCGACCTCCTGCACGGCCGAGGCGCCCTTCTCGCGGAAGTGGTAGCCCGAGATCGAGACCGTGTTCCACTTCGGGATGTTCTCGGCGCAGTAGGCGAACAGGTCCGTCGTGAGCCGCATGGACGGCTGCGGGGGGTAGATGTAGTTCCCCCGCGCGATGTACTCCTTGAGGATGTCGTTCTGGGTCGTCCCGCGCAGCTGGTCGCTGGGGACGCCCTGCTCCTCGCCGACCAGCTCGTAGAGCAGCAGCAGGCACGCGGCGGGCGCGTTGATCGTCATGGAGGTCGAGACCTCGTCGAGCGGGATGCCGTCGAAGGCGGTCCGCATGTCGTCGATCGTGTCGATCGCGACGCCGGTGCGGCCGACCTCGCCGAGGCAGCGGCCGTCGTCGGAGTCCAGGCCCAGCTGGGTCGGCAGGTCGAAGGCCATCGACAGGCCGGTCGAGCCGTTCTTGAGCAGGTACTTGTAGCGCTCGTTGGACTCCTTCGCCGACGCGTAGCCGGCGTACTGGCGCATCGTCCACAGGCGCTTGCGGTACATCTCGGCGTGGACGCCGCGGGTGTAGGGCGCCTCGCCCGGGGCGCCGAGGCGCTCGGGCAGCCCGTCGGCGACGTCCTCGGGCCCGTAGAGCGCCTTGACCTCGATCCCCGAGTCCGTGAACACCCGCGGATCGTCGGGTCCCACGATCGGCGCCACGGAGAGGTCGGCGCCCTCCTCCTTCTCGTCGATGGCCATGGGGGAAGGCTACCCCCGCGCCGTGGGCTACGAGACGCCGGCCTGGGTCTCGTCGACGATCTCGCCGACGAGCTCCTCGAGGACGTCCTCGAGCGAGACGACGCCGAGGACGCTGCCGTCCGCCGCCCGCACGCGGCCGAGGTGGGCCTTCTCGCGCTGGAGGATCTGCAGCACGGCGCGCAGGGGCGCCGCCACGGAGACGTCAGGGAGCGGTCGCACCCAGCTCGGGGCGATCGGCCGCTGGCGGTGGCGCTCCTCGAACTCCAGCGCGTCCTTGAGATGCAGGTAGCCGACGAGCTGGCCCGTGTCGAGGACGGGGAAGCGCGAGAAGCCGGTCTCGCCCGACAGCGCCTCGACCTCGGCCGGCGTCACGTCCGGCGCGACGGTGCGCAGCTCCGACAGGGGCAGCAGGACGGAGGACGCGTCGCGCTCGGAGAACTCCAGCGCGCCGACGAGCAGGCGCTCCTCCGCCGGTTCGAGCAGCCCCTCGCGACGGGACTCGCCGACGAAGCCGGCGACCTCGTCGCGGGTGAACGCGGAGGCCACCTCGTCCTGGGGCTCGACGCCGACGAGGCGCAGGATGCCGTTGGAGGTCGCGTTGAGGACGGAGATGAACGGCCCGAGCGTGCGGGTGATGAACACCAGCGGCGGGGCGAGCACGAGCACCGCGCGCTCGGGGCCGGCGAGCGAGATGTTCTTCGGCACCATCTCGCCGAGCACGACGTGGAGCGCCGCGACGATCGTCAGCGCGATCGCGAAGGCAACGGGATGCACCGCGGCCTCGGGCAGCCCGACGGCCTCGAAGACCGGCTCGAGCTGGTGCGCGACGGCCGGTTCGCCGAGGTAGCCGAGCCCGAGCGAGCAGATCGTGATGCCCAGCTGCGCGCCGGCCATCATCAGCGATACGTGCTCCATCGCGTTGAGCGCGATCCTCGCGGCCCGTGAGCCCTCCTCGGCGCGCGGCTCGATGCTCGCGCGACGGGCGGAGATGAGGGCGAACTCCGCACCGACGAAGAACGCGTTGAGCCCGAGCAGCAGCACGGAGAAGCCGATCGCGAAGCCGTCGCTCACCGGTCCTCCTCCTCGCCGTCCTCGACGCGCCGCCGGCGGTCGGTGACGCGCAGGCGGTCGACGCGCAGGCCGTCCATGCGGACGACCTTCAAGGTCGCGGTGCGCGGGTTGCGCTCGAGGTCGATGACGTCGAGGGTGACCTCGTCCCCGACCTCGGGGATGTGCTCGACGTGGAGCGCCATCAGGCCGCCGAGCGTCTCGTACTCGTCGTCCTCGGGCAGGACGAGCCCGACGGCGCGCCCGGCCTCGTCGGGACGCAGCAGGCCCGAGACGAGCCAGCCCTGCGGGGTGCGCACGACGGCGTCCTCCGGCGTGTCGTGCTCGTCGACGACCTCGCCGACGATCTCCTCGATCAGGTCCTCCATCGTGACCACGCCGTCGACCCCGCCGTACTCGTCGACGACGACCGCGATCTGCAGGCCGCCCTCGCGCAGCTGCTCGAGCAGCGCGTCGAGCTCCAGCGAGTTGGGGACGACGACGGGCTCGGTCAGGTGGTCGCGCACGAGCGCCGTCTGGCGCTCGCCGACCGGGACCGCCACGGCGTGCTTGATGTGGATGACGCCGACGACGTGGTCGGGGCCCTCGTCCACGACGGGGAAGCGCGAGTACCCCGACTCACGGGCGAGCTCGATGACGGCGCCGACCGGCTCGTCGGCCTCGAGGTAGCGCATCCGCACGCGCGGGGTCATGACGTCCTCCGCGCGGCGCTCCCCGAAGGCCAGGGAGCGCTGCAGCAGCGTCGCGGTGCCGGCCTCGAGCGTCCCTTCCTGCGCGGAGCGGCGCACGAGCGAGGTGAGCTCCTCCGCCGAGCGGGCCGAGGCCAGCTCCTCCTGGGGCTCGATGCCGAAGCGGCGCAGGATCCCGTTGGCGGCGGAGTTGAAGAAGCGGATCGGCAGCGCGAAGGTCGCGGTGAACAGGCGCATGAAGCGCTGGACGCGCACCGCGGTGGTCATCGGCGCGGCGATCGCGAGGTTCTTGGGGACCAGCTCGCCGAGGGTCATCGTCGCCGCGGTGGCCAGGATGAGGGCGAGCACCAGGGAGACCGGGTCGACGGCGCCCCCGGGGAGGCCGATCGCCTCCAGCGGGCCGTCGACGAGGTTCGCCACCGCCGGCTCGGCCATGTAGCCGATGGCGAGGTTCGTGATGGTGATGCCCAGCTGCGCGCCGCTGAGCTGGGTCGAGAGCGACTTCAGCGCGGCGAGCACGCCGTCGGCGCCGCGCTCGCCGTTCTCGGCCGCGCGTTCGACGTTGGCGCGGTCGATCGTGACGAACGCGAACTCGGCGGCGACGAACGCGCCGCAGGCGGCGACGAGCACCAGCGCACCCAGCAGCAGCAGGACCTCCGTCATCGCGCACCCACGGCGTCCAGCCGACCGCGGGCGCGCGGGGTACTGGGAGGTTGGGAGTCGTCGGCGGGGCCGGCGGCCATCACTGGTGCTGAGGCTAGCCGGTGCGCAGGCGCCAGACCGCGGTCCGCACGGCGACGTCGCGGGTCCGAGCGTCCAACCTGGCGGGCCGCTTGGCATCCTGTCACCCATGCCCCTCCTCTCACGCTGCGCCCGCCGGGCGACGCTCGCCGCGGTCGCCCTCGGCCTCGCGGCCCCCGCGGCCGCCGGTGCCGCGACCGCGACCGGCCAGGTCTTCTACCCCAATCCCGTCCAGTCGCTGCGCGACGAGTCGCTGACCGACCGCAAGGACGCCGACTTCTTCTCGCCCGATCCACGCCTGCGAACGGCCTACAAGCGCGTGACGCTGCGCGACCTCGACGGCTCGGGGACGCTCAGCGGCACCTACGCCCGGGTCGAGTCCTCGACCGGCAAGCCCGCGCGCCGGGACACCACGGGCTTCGTCCACACCCGTGACGAGGACCAGTTCGAGCAGGTGATGGGGTACTTCTGGATCACGGAGGCCCAGCACTACCTGCAGTCGCTCGGACTCCGGGGCCCGGTGAACGCCCGGCAGCAGCTGCTGCGCATCTCGCAGTACGGCGGCGACAACTCCTTCTACCGCGAGGGCACCGGCAAGCTCACGATCACGCTCGGCAAGGGCGGGGTCGACGACGCCGAGGACGGCGAGGTGATCGTGCACGAGTACGGGCACTCGGTGCAGGACGACCAGGTGCGCGGGTTCGGCGCGGGCCCGGAGGCCGGCGCCATCGGCGAGGGCTTCGGCGACTACCTCGCCGTCGAGGTCTCCACGGCGGTCACGGGCAACACGTTCGAGCCCGCGTGCGTGGCCGACTGGGACTCGACCTCCTACACGCCCGGCCCGGTCCACTGCCTGCGACGGCTGGACTCCACGAAGCACTACCCGCAGGACGTCGCGGGCGAGGTCCACGCCGACGGCGAGCTGTGGTCGGGCGCCCTGTGGCGCGCGCGGCAGCTGCTCGGCGACGCCCGCCGGGCCGACCGCGTGATCGTCAACGCGCAGTTCGCCTTCGCGCCGGATGCGTCCTTCGCGCAGGCCGCCCGGGCGACGATCGCCGCGGCCGGGTCCGACACGGCGGCCGCCGCCGCGTTCCGCCAGGCCTTCACGGAGCGGGGCTTCCTGGGCTGAGTAGCGTGCGCGGGGTGGAGGACCCGCGCACCCTGCCGTCCGTCGACGCGCTCGCCAGGAAGCTGGACGCGTCCCCCCACGCCGCGGTCCGCGCCGCGCGGTCGGTGATCGACGCCCGCCGCGCGGAGCTGCTCGCGGGCGACGCGGCGGAGGCGGACCTCGTGGCCCGCGCACAGGCGACCCTGCGCGCGGACGCGCGGCCCTCGCTGCGGCGGGTGCTCAACGCGACGGGCGTCCTGCTGCACACCAACCTCGGCCGGGCGCCGCTCGCCGCCGCCGCGCGTGACGCCGTCGCGCGGGTGGCCGAGGGCTACGCCAACGTGGAGCTCGACCTGGACGGTGGCGGGCGCGGCTCCCGCCACGACCACGTCGAAGGCCTGCTGCGGGAGCTCACCGGCGCCGAGGCCGCGATCGCGGTCAACAACGGCGCGGGCGCGGCGCTGCTGGCCGTGGCGGCGCTGGGCGCGCGGGAGGGCCTGGGCGAGGTCGTCGTCTCCCGCGGCCAGCTCGTCGAGATCGGCGGCGGGTTCCGGGTCCCCGACGTCGTCGCGCAGGCGGGCGCGCGGCTCGTGGAGGTCGGGACGACCAACCGCACCCGCCTCGCCGACTACGAGCGCGCCCTGACCCCGCGCACCGGCGCGGTCCTGCGCGCGCACCAGTCCAACTTCCGCCAGCTCGGGTTCGTCGAGCAGGTCGAGATCGAGGCGCTCTGCGGCCTCGGCGTCCCCGTCGTCGACGACGTCGGCTCCGGCCGGCTGGCCGAGGACGGCGACGACCTCCTCGGGGACGAGCCGTCGGTGCGCCGCTCCGTCGCGGCCGGGGCGGCGCTGACCGTCTTCTCCGGCGACAAGCTGCTGGGCGGCCCGCAGGCCGGGCTGATCGTCGGCAGCGCCGAGGCGGTGGCGCTCGCGCGCCGGCATCCCCTGGCCCGCGCCCTGCGCGCCGACAAGCTCACGCTGGCCGCGCTGGAGGCGACGCTGCGCATCCATCGCGACCCGGGGCTCGCCCGCCACGAGCTCCCGCTCCAGGCGATGCTGACCGCCTCCGAGGACGTGCTGGGGGCGCGCGCCGGCAGCCTGGCCGCGGCGACCGGCGGAGAGGTCGTGCGCGCCGTGGCCCGCGTCGGCGGCGGGGCGCTGCCGCTCGCCGAGCTCCCCGGCCCCGCCGTCGCGCTCGCCGGCCCCGATCCCGACGGCCTGGCCGCCCGGCTGCGCGCCGGCGACCCGCCGGTGCTCGCCCGCATCGAGGACGGGCGCGTGCTGCTGGACCCGCGCACGCTCACCGACGCGGAGGCCGAGCTCGTCGCCGCGGCCGTCGCCGCGGCGCGCTAGGCGCCGCGCCTCGGCTGGCTGAGCCCCGACTCGTAGGCGAGGACCACGGCCTGGACGCGGTCGCGCAGCCGCAGCTTCATCAGCACGCGGGCGACGTGGGTCTTGACCGTCGTCTCGGACACGATGAGCTCCGCCGCGATCTCCGCGTTGGAGAGGCCGCGGGCGATCAGGCCGAAGACCTCGCGCTCGCGCTCGGTCAGCTCGTCGTAGCCGCTCGGCGGCTGCGGGTCCGGCGACGCCGCGGAGGCGAAGTCCCGGATCAGCCGCTTGGTGATGGTGGGGGCCAGCAGCGCCTCGCCGCTCGCGACGACCCGGATGCCGGCGGCCAGCTGCTCCGGCGGGACGTCCTTGAGCAGGAAGCCCGAGGCGCCGGCGCGCAGGGCCTCGTAGACGTACTCGTTGAGGTCGAACGTCGTGAGCATGAGGACCTTCGTCGAGCCGTCCGAGGCGTCCGCCTGCTCCAGCACGAGCCGGGTCGCCTCGATGCCGTCGAGCTCCGGCATGCGGATGTCCATCAGCACGACGTCGGGCTTCAGCCGCCGGGCCAGATCGACGGCCTCCCGGCCGTTGCCGGCCTCGGCGATCACGGACAGGTCGTCCTCCGTGTCGAGGATCATCTTGAACCCTGCGCGCACGAGCGCCTGGTCGTCCGCGATCAGGATGCGGATCACGTGGCACCTCCGGTGGTTCCTTGGGTGGTGGTCGGTTCAGTGGTGAGGCCGTACGGGAGCTCGGCGACGACCTCGTGGCCGCCCCCCGTCACGGTGTGGACGTCGAGGCTGCCGCCGTAGACGGCGACCCGTTCGCGCGCGCCGAGCAGGCCGGGGTCGCCCGGTGCTGCGTCGGCGCCGCCGGGCCGCCGGTCGGTCACCCGCAGCTGGAGGACGTCCTCGCCCCAGTGCACCCGCACCGCGGTCGGCGCGCCCGGGGCGGCGCGGACGGCGTCCTCGAGCGCGTCCTGCACCACGCGGTAGGCGCCGAGCCCGAGCCCGGCCGGGACGGGTCGGGGCTCGCCCGTCACCGCAAGGGTGACCGGGAGGCCGTCGGCGGCCAGGCGCTCGATCAGCCGGGGAAGGCCGTCGAGGGTCGGGTTGGGCTCGCGCTCGGCGGGCGCGTCGGGGTCGCGCAGCACGGCGAGGAGGCGGCGCATCTCGAGCAGGGCCTCGCGGCCCGTGTGCTCGACCTGGGCGGCGGCCTCGGCGGCACGCGTCGCGTCGGACGCCAGGGTCCGGCGGCCGCCGCCGGCCTGCACGACCATCACCGAGATCGCGTGCGCGACGACGTCGTGGAGCTCGTGGGCGATGCGGCGGCGCTCCTCGGCGACGGCCCGGCGGCTGGCGGCGGCCGCGTGGTCCTCCAGCTCGCGGGTCTGGCGCTCCAGCCGGGCGACGAGCAGGCTGCGGTTGTAGGCCGCCCGGCCGGCAGCGAACGCGCCGAGGCCGATGGCGGGGTAGAAGACGAAGTCCGACCCGACCCCCTCGTCGAGCCGGACGGTTGCGACGGTGACGACGGCGACGTAGACCAGCGCCCACGCCGGCAGCTCGCGCCCCCGCAGGCGGGTGCCGGCGGTGTAGGCGAGCAGCAGCGTCGGCAGCAGCTCGATGCGGTAGGCCGTCGGCGGGCTGAGCAGCCCGGCCTGGATCCCGGCGACCACCAGGAAGCCCCAGGTGCAGGCCCGTGGGGCGCCGAGGCGGCCCGCCAGCAGCGCGCCGATGAGCGCGAGGGCCGCGATGTCCGCCGCCGGCGGGCCCGCGAACTCCCCGGGGGGGCGCGCGAGGCGCTCGGCGACGCCGACGGCGACGACCACCGCGGCCAGGACGAGGTCCAGCCGCTGCCTCACGCCGCCACCCCCGCGAACGGGAGGGACACCTGGATGGCGTATCCGCCGGCGGCTCGTGCGCCGGCCTGCACCGTGCCGCCGCAGACGCGGACGCGCTCCTCGAGGCCGACGAGGCGACGGCCGGCGGTGCGGGTGCCGTCGTCGACGACGGCGAGCTCGAGCGCGTCCTCGCCGTAGGCCAGCGAGACCTTCGCGCGACCGGCGCCGCCGCGGGCGAGCGCCTCGCCGAGCGCGTCCTGGACGACGCGGTAGGCGGTCAGCTCGACGCCGCGCGGCAGGGCGCCGGGGGCCGCGCCGGTGACCGTGAGCCCGACCGGGAGTCCGCGCTCGCGGCTGCGTTCGGCCAACGCCGCGAGACCGTCGATGCCCGGCTGGGGTTCGAGGGCCGCGGCCTCCCGCGGCCCGCGGCGCAGGACCTCCATCAGGGTCCGCAGCTCCGTCAGCGCTTCGCGGCCGGTCGTCTCCACGGCCTGGAACGCGGCGCCGGCGCGTTCGGCGTCGCGGTCGGCCATGCGCCGCGCGACCGCCGCCTGGATGGTCATCGCGCCGAGGGCGTGGGCGACGATGTCGTGCAGCTCCCCGGCGATGCGGACGCGCTCGTCGGTGACGGACTCCTCGATGCGGCCGGCACGCTGGGCCTCGAGCTCGGCGGCCTGGTCCGCGAGCCGGGCGACGATGGCGATGCGGCTGCGCAGCAGCCGACCGGCGACGACCGGGGCGGCGACGAACAGGCCGAGCCCCGTGGTCGTCTGCGCGGCCGAGGTGCCGTCCTGCCCGATCGCCGTCACCAGGACGACGGCGATCGCGGCCGCGGCGGCGCCGATCGCCGGGCGCGTCGGCAGCCGCACGGCGGCGGTGTAGGTCACGAGGCCCCAGGCGAGGTAGACCGTCGTCAGGGCGTCGAACACCGCGCCGGCCGTCAGCGACACCGTCCCCAGCCCGATCGCGGTCACCAGCGCGGCCACCAGCGGGGTGCGTCGGCGGACGGCGACCCCGGCGGCGACGCACGCGACGGACGGGACGGCACCGAGCGCGGTCCCGAGGGAGACGTCCCCCATGACCTGGAGCTCCAGCGCCGAGGCCACGACCACGACGAGGGCGAGCAGGGCATCGACGCGCCCGTGGGCCCACGTGCGCGCCCGCGCCCTGGGTGATGGAGGCGGCCGGCCGGGCACGGTCTGCGAACGCTATCGGGGCGGGGGCGGTTCGGGTTCATCCGGTCTGAGGATCTGCAGATCATCCCTGCGGACGATGCGCGGGCCCCGCCGCGTACGCTTGCGCGCGTGGTTGCCCCCGCCCCGCTGACCCTCGGGACCGCCGGCCACATCGACCACGGCAAGACCGCGCTCGTCGCCGCGCTGACCGGCACGGACACCGATCGGCTGCCGGAGGAGCGCCGCCGCGGGATCTCGATCGCGCTCGGGTACGCCGAGCTCGAGCTGCCGTCCGGCCGCCGCCTCAGCGTCGTGGACGCGCCGGGGCACGAGCGCTTCGTCCGCACCATGGTCGCGGGGGCGACGGGGATCGACTGCTTCCTCGCCGTCGTCGCGGCCGACGACGGCGTGATGCCGCAGACGCGCGAGCACGCGGCGGTCCTGCGCGCCCTCGCCGTCGACCGGGGTGTCGTGGCGATCACGAAGGCCGACCGCGCGGATCCGGCACGCGCGGCCCGGGAGGCGGCGGCCTGCTTCCCCGGCGCGGCGGTCGTCGCGGTCAGCGCCCACACGGGGGCCGGGCTGGACGACCTGCGCGCCGCCCTCGATGCGCTCGCCGCGGGGACCGTGTCGCGTGCGACGTCCGCGGCCCCGATGCGGCTGCACGTCGATCGGGTCTTCAGCGTCCGCGGTGCCGGGACGGTCGTGACGGGCACGTTGTGGTCGGGGACGGCCGGCCGCGGTGACGAGCTCGCCCTCCTGCCGGGCGACGGCCGCCGTGCCCGTGTGCGCGGCGTGCAGGTCCACGACGCGGCGCTCGAGCGCGCCGCCGCCGGGCAGCGCGTGGCGCTCAACCTCGCAGGCGTGGACCGCGACGAGGTGGGGCGCGGCGACGTCCTGGTACCCGCCGGCGCCGCCCTGCCCGTCGCCACCCACCGCGTCGACGTCCGCCTGGATTGCACGCCGTCCGACCGGGTGACGGTCCACCACGGGACGCGTGAGACCGTGGCCCGCGCCGTCGCGCTCGGTGGTGGGGAGTGGCAGCTGCGACTGCAGGCGCCGATCGTCGCGGCGGTCGGCGACCGCGTCGTCGTCCGGGCGATCGCCCCGCCCGACACCCTCGGTGGCGGCGTCGTGCTCGATCCTGCGCCGCCCCGGCGCGCCGCGGGGGCGGGGCGGGTCGCGGCGGCTGCGCCCGAGCCCGAGCCCGAGCCGTCGGTCCCGGCCGAGGCCGCCGCCGGAGCCGACGCTGCCGCCGACGCCGTCCTCGCCGTCCTGCGCGCCGGCGGCCTGGAGCCGCCGCGCGACGAGGACGTCGCCGACGACGCCGCGCTGGCCCGCCTGCGCGACCGCGGCGACGCGCTGCGGCTCGGCCCGGCCATGCACCTCGCCGCCGACGTCTACGCCGGCGCCCGCGACCGGGTCGTGCGCCTGCTCGAGGCGGAGGGGACGGTCACCCTCGCGCGCGTGCGCGACGACCTCGGCTCGTCACGCCGCGTGGTGCAGGCGCTGCTGGAGCGCCTGGACGCCGACCGCGTGACCCTGCGCCGCGGCGACGAGCGCGTGCTGCGCCGCCGTCGGCCGGGACGCTAGGCGCCCTCTCCCGCCGCCGTCGGCGCGGTCGGGTCGGCCCCCTCGCCGGTCTGCTCGCGCACGATGTAGTCCTCGATGTCCTCCACGTGGCGGGAGCGCTGGGCCACCTTGAGCAGGTCGGTCATCGTCGCGACCTCCTCGACCTGCTCCTTGATGAACCACTGCATGAACTGCTCGCCGAGGACGTCGCCGTGCTCGCGGGCGACGCCGACGAGCGCGACGATCTGGTCCGTGACCCGCTGCTCCTGCTCCAGTGCGAGCGCGACGGGGGCGATCACGTCGCTGAAGCCGACGACGGGCGCCGCGACCCCGGGGATCGTCACCTCCGCGTCGACGTCGAGCAGGTAGCGCACCATCATCATCGCGTGGTCGCGCTCCTCGATCGCCTGGCGGTAGAAGAAGTTCGCGAGCTGGGGGAGCGTCTCGTCGTCGTAGTAGACCGCGCAGGCGACGTACTGCTGGTGCGCGGCGAACTCGTTGGCGATCTGCTCGTTGAGCTTCGCGACGAACGCGGAGGAGGCGGGCATGGCCCCCAAGCTACCCACCCGGGACGCACCGGGGCTTAGGGTCCCCTACCATCGGAGGCCGTGGCCAAGGTGCTCTCCGGACCCATCAAGACGAAGGCCAAGTGCTGCAAGGACAAGCCCCGCTGCAAGCGGTGCCCCGTCGTCTGCAAGCGCCTCTCGCTGGCGGGCAAGGCCGAGCGCATCGACAAGCGCCACTACGTCCTGATCGACGTCACCAAGCGGGATCTGAAGCTCGCACGCGCGCGCTGACGCCCCTGCTCTCGGTAGGCTTCTCCGGATGCCTACCTCCCTGGTGACGGGTGGTGCGGGGTTCCTGGGGTCGCATCTCTGTGATGAGTTGCTGCGTCGTGGGCACCGTGTCGTCTGCGTCGACAACCTCGAGACGGGCTCGTTGGCGAACATCGAGCACATCCGGGTGCCGGAGTTCGAGCTTCTGCCGGTCGACATCATCGAGCCGTACTTCGTGGATGAGGCGATCGACTTCGTCTATCACCTGGCGTCGCCGGCGTCGCCGATCGATTACCTGCGGTTGCCGTTGCACACGTTGAAGGTGGGCTCCTACGGGACCCATCACACGTTGGGGCTGGCCAAGAAGCATCGGGCGCGCTTCTTGATCGCGTCCACCAGCGAGGTGTACGGGGATCCGAAGGTGCATCCGCAGCCGGAGTCCTACTGGGGGCATGTGAACCCGATCGGGCCGCGCGGCGTCTATGACGAGGCCAAGCGCTACGCGGAGGCGTTGACGATGGCCTATCACCGTCAGCAGGGTGTGGATACCGCGATCGTGCGGATCTTCAACACCTACGGGCCGCGGATGCGTCCGCAGGACGGGCGGGCGATCCCGACGTTCATGCGTCAGGCGTTGCAGGACCGGCCGATCACGGTGTTCGGTGACGGCTCGCAGACGCGGTCGTTCACCTACGTCGCGGATCTGATCGAGGGCATCATCCGGCTGCAGGAGTCGGGGCTGCATGATCCGGTCAACGTCGGCAATCCGAACGAGTTCACGCTGCTGGAGCTGGCCAACACGGTCATCGACGTGACCGGCAGCCGGTCTGAGATCGTCTATGAGGCGCTGCCGACCGACGATCCGCAGATCCGCCAGCCCGACATCACCCGCGCCCGCGAGCTGCTCGGCTGGGAACCGACCGTCGAGCTGCGCGACGGCCTCGCCCGCACGCTGGAGGAGGCCGGCACGGACAAGCTGGTCGGCGTCGGGGGCTCATGACCGTCTCGCGGTTCCTGCGCGACTTTGCGCCCGTCGGCGCGTTGCCACTGATGAGCCGTGCCTGAGGGCAGAACCCAAAGCCCACCCCGGAGCGTTCCCCCGCTCCCGTCGTCGCCGCAGTCCCTGAGGCCCCAGGCCCAGGACGTCCGTCGACGCCGTCCGCCGGCCCTGTCGTTCCTGCTGCGGATGGAGACCCTGCGGCGCTTCTTCCGCGTCTCGACGCTGATGATCGCCGACTTCATCGGCATCTTCACGGCGATCTACCTCGCGCTCCTGATCAAGGAGGGCGTCAAGAACGGCAACTGGGCGTTCGAGACCTCGCTGCAGACGACCCAGCGCTACGTCTGGTTCGCCTTCCTGCTGATGGTGCTGCTGTTCGCCAAGGACAACCTCTACGCCAGCCGGGCCGCCCGGCCGGGCCTGCCGAAGATCGTCTCGGCGATGTTCCAGGTCGGGCTCGTCGCGCTCGTCTACGCCCTGATCGCCACCGACCGCTCGCAGTACTCGAGCTACTACATCTTCTACGGCACGTTCGCCTTCTCCGTGGTGATCGTGTCCACGATCCGCTGGGGCTACGAGTGGGTCAGCGGGCGCCTGCTGCGCGCCGCCGGCTACCGGCGCCGCGCCGTGCTGGTCGGCACGGGCGGGCACATCGACAGCGTCGCGCATGCGCTGCACGACGCGGTCGACGTCCCGATCGAGATGCTCGGGTTCATCTCGTTGACGCCCAGGCCCGACAACGGCCTGCGCTCCCTGGGGCAGATCGGCGACCTGCCGCGCGTGCTCGACGAGCACGGCGTGCAGGAGGTCATCATCGCCGACCCGGACTTCCCGCAGGAGATCGCGGTCGAGCTCGTCGACCAGTGCCACCGCCGCGGGGTGCACGTGCGCATCGCGCCGACGACGATGGAGATCCTCGTGCAGCGGGCGGAGTTCGTCCCCGGCGCGAGCGTCCCGCTGTTCGAGCTGCGCCCGCCGGTGTTCGAGGGCTTCGACTACCTGCTCAAGCGCGCGTTCGACATCGTCGGGTCCACCGCCCTGATCGTCGTCATGTCGCCGCTGCTGCTCGCGCTCGCGACGGCCGTGCGGATCTCCTCGCGCGGGCCGATCTTCTACCGCTCGGTGCGGCCGGGCCTCGGCGGCGAGTCCTTCCGGTGCCTGAAGTTCCGCACCATGCGCGACGACGCCGACCAGCTGCAGGCCGACCTCGAGTCCCTCAACGAGGCGTCGGGACCGCTGTTCAAGATCAAGGCGGACCCGCGGATGACCCGCGTGGGGACCTTCCTGCGCCGCTACTCCCTCGACGAGCTGCCGCAGCTGTTCAACGTGCTCGGCGGGACGATGTCGCTCGTGGGGCCGCGCCCGCTGCCCGAGCGCGACTTCGAGCAGCTCGAGGACTGGCACAAGAAGCGCTACCTCGTCCTGCCCGGCATCACGGGGCTGTGGCAGGTGTCCGGCCGCTCGGATCTCGACTTCGACGACCTCGTCCGGCTCGACTTCCTCTACCTCGAGCGCTGGTCGGTCGGGCTGGACCTCTCGATCCTGCTCAAGACCGTGCCGGCCGTGCTGCGCAAGCGCGGCGCCTACTAGCGGCGCCCCCGCGCCGTGCTCTCGGTCGTCGTCACCGCGCACGCCCGGCCCGGGCGGCTGCGGACGCTGCTCGCGGCGCTCGCCGGGCAGGAGGGGGCACCCGTGGAGGTGGTCGTCGTCGCCGACGGCGGGACACCGGAGGTGCTGGCGGTCCTCGACGGGGTGGTGGGCGCGCGCGTGCTGCGCCTGGACCCCGGCCGCGGCCCGGCGGCGGCGCGCAACGCAGGGTGGCGGGCGGCGACGGGGCGGTTCGTGGCGTTCACCGACGACGACTGCGTCCCGGTGCCCGGCTGGGCCGCGGCGCTGCAGGCGGCGGCGGGTCCGGAGGACCGGATCGTCCAGGGCCGGGTCGAGCCGCTGCCGGACGAGCGCGAGCGGATCGGGCCGTTCGCCCGCACCCTGTGGGTGCGCGGCGCCGGGCCGTTCTTCCAGACCGCCAACGTGCTCTACCCCCGCGCGCTGCTCGAGCATCTCGGCGGGTTCGACGAGGCGTTCGAAGCCCCGGCGGGGGAGGACACGGACCTGGGCTGGCGGGCGCTCGAGCTCGGGGCGACGGCGGTCTTCGCGCCCGACGCGCTCGTCCATCACGCGGTCCACGAGCCGGGATGGCGCGGCCTGGTCGCCGACGCGCCGCGCTGGGGCAGCGCCGTCCGGCTGGTCAAGCGCCACCCCGGGCTGCGGGCGCACTTCGCCCACCGCTGGTTCTGGAAGCCGGCGCACGAGCGGCTGCTGCTCGCGCTCGCGGGAGCGGCGCTGGCGCGGCCGACGCGCGGCGCGTCCCTCGCCGTCGTGCTCCCCTACGCGCTCGTGCACCGCGGCGAGCACCCGTCCCGGGCGTCACTCGCGCGCGCCCTCCCGGCGCACCTGGCCGTCGACGCCGCGGAGGTCGCGGCGCTCGCCCGCGGCTCCTGGCGGGCGCGGACGCTGCTGCTCTAGCGTTGCTTCGATGCCGGTGACCAGCTTGCCGGCGCCGCAGTGAATGCGACCGAGCTTCTTGACGTCGATGTGCAGCAGCTCTCCCGGCCGCGCTCGCTCATAGCGCAGAGCGGGCTCTAGTCCGAGCCGGCCGAGCGCGCACATCCCGGTCGCTGGTCAAGACCGCTGAGACCGTCGAGCACGGCATGATCGAGCAGCTCCGCGATCTCGGGCCCGGTGAATCCGCACGCGCCGCAACGCCTCGATCGCTGTGACTCGCTCATTGGTCGTCGCTGGTCGGCTGCACGATCGCGGCGCCGACGACCGATCCAACAGCCCAGCGATCACCCTCAGCCCGGTAGCGCGCCAACCACTTGCTGACCGTCGCTCGATCGAGCATTCGCCAGCCTCAGCCGCCACGGGCTCTACCGGCACGCGGCCTGGACTGCGATCGACGAACAACATCCGCACTCTTCGGGCAGGTCCTCGCGTTAGCGTGCAACTTCATCCGGTGTCTCCTTGAGGGCTGGCGGCCTGGGGGTCCGTCACGTCGTGGTGGGTGGGCACGCTCAACGTGCCCCACCGCGGGTGACGGCGTCCGCCGCGACGGCGATCGCGGCCTCGCAGGCGGCTCGGAGCGGCGCTCCGTCGGCGAGGGCGGCGGCCAGCGCGCCGTTGAAGGCGTCGCCCGCGCCTGTGGTGTCGACGACCTCGACGGCCGGGGCGGGGAGGCGCTCAGGCTCCGCGCCGGGTGCGAGCAGCAGGACCCCGTCGCCCCCGAGCGTGATGACGACCGCGGCGCCGGTGCGCTCGCCGAGGATGCGCGCGGCCTGCTCCGGGTCGTCGCTGCCGGCGAGCACGACGGCCTCGGAGCGGTTCGGCGTGAGGATCGGTCCGAGCGCCAGCACGGCGGCGGGGACCTCCCGGGCGGGGGCGGGGTTCAGGACGGCGGTCCAGCCGGCGTCGGCGGCGGCCCGGGCCCCGGCGAGGACGGCGGCGTCGGGGACCTCGTGGCCGAGCAGGACGACCCCGCGCCCGGCACGGTCGGGGGCGCCCGGCGCGTCGTGTCCGGGCAGGCCGGCGGCGCCGACCCCGGACCCTGCCTCGCCGTCCCCGCCGCTGTCCGCCGCCGCGCCGATCGCACCGCCGGCCGCGCTCCCGTCCACCGATCCGTTCGCGCCGGACGCCACAGCGATCTGGTTCTCCCCGTCGGCGTCGACCGCGATCAGGGCGACGCCCGTGGTCTCGCCGTCGAGGACGTCCACGCAGGACACGTCGACGCCGGCGGTGCGCAGCTCCTGGAGCGCCTCGCGGCCGAGGTCGTCGGCCCCGACCGCGCCCACCAGCCGGACGTCCGCGCCGGCCCGTGCGGCGGCGACGGCCTGGTTGGCGCCCTTCCCGCCGCCGTGGCGGGCGAAGGTCCCGCCCGTCACCGTCTCGCCGGGTGCGGGGAGCGTCGCGACCGCGACCACGAGGTCCACGTTGACCGATCCGACGACGATGACGGCGCCCATGGACGGGACCGTAGCCGCGGGCGGGCTTGATGCTTGTGACAGCGGGTACGAGCCCCGTGGGAGGGCCTCCGGGCCCCGCCGCATCCCGAGGAGAGGAGCCCCGTGAGCAGCGCAACGTCCGTCATCGACCGCAGCGCCGGGTCGCCCGAACGCGTGCTCAGCCTCGCGCTGAAGGTCATCCGGGTCGGCCCCGCGCTGATCCTCCTCCTGCTGCTCGTGATCATGAGCATCGCGTCGCCGTTCTTCCTCACCGGCGACAACATCTCGAACGTCCTCGTGCAGGTGGCGCCGCTGGCCTGCCTGGCGATCGGGCAGCTGTTCGTGATCCTCATCGGCGGGATCGACCTGTCGGTGGGGTCCTTGCTGGCGCTGTGCACCGTCACGGGCTCGCTCGCCTACGGATGGGGCGGGATCGCGACGCCGCTCGTGATCCCGATGATGCTCGCGACGGGCATGGCGGTCGGTCTGCTCAACGGCGTGATGCTCGTCAAGGGCCGGATGCCGCACGCGTTCATCCCCACGCTCGCGACGCTCAACGCCGCGCGCGGCCTGGCCTTGATGCTCTCCGACGGCGCGCCGCGACCCGGCATGCCGCAGGTCGTGCAGACGGCCGGCGGCGGTGAGCTCGGCCCGATCCCCGTACCCGTGCTGATCGTCGTCGTCTTCGGGCTGCTGGCCTGGATGCTCGCCGCCAAGCTGCAGTGGGGTCGCTGGATCTACCTCGTCGGCGCCGACAAGGAGGCCGCGCGGCGTCTCGGCATCCCCGTCGAGCGGGTGATCATCTCGGTCTTCGTCCTCTCGGGCCTCGCCGCCGGGCTGGCGGGCCTCATCATCGCCGGTCGCACGAACGCGGGCTACCCGTCCGCGGGCGACCTCGACGAGCTGCGCGCGATCTCGGCGGTGATCATCGGCGGCGCCTCGTTCTGGGGCGGGCGCGGCACCGTCGGCGGCGCGATCGTCGGCGTCCTCATCCTCGGCGTGATCCAGAACGGGCTCAACCTGCTCAACGTCTCCGTCTACGTGCAGCTGATCGCGATCGGCGTGATCGTCGTCCTCGCGGTCGAGCTCGACGTCGTCCGGCGACGGCTGGAGGAGCGCTTCCGCTCGCTGCAGGGGAGCGAGGCATGACCACCGTCCTGGAGGTCGAGGGCCTGCGCAAGCAGTACGGGGCCACGACGGCGCTGCGCGACGTCTCGCTCGAGCTGCGCGAAGGGGAGGTCCTCGCGCTGCTGGGGGACAACGGCGCCGGCAAGTCGACGCTGATCAAGATCCTCTCGGGCGTCGAGACGCCCGACGGGGGCGAGGTCAGGGTCGACGGCGAGACCGTCCGCATCGACTCGCCCCAGCGCGCCCGCGCGCTCGGCATCGAGACGGTCTACCAGGACCTCGCGCTGTTCGACAACGCCGGGCCGGTGGGCAACTTCTTCGCGGGTCGCGAGCGGCGCGGGCCGAGCTGGCTCGGCCCCTTCGGCTGGGTCCGCGACGGCGAGATGCGCCGGGAGACGGAGGCGATCATCGACCGCCTGCAGGTCAACCTCCCGGACCCCAACGCCGACGTGAGCATGATGTCGGGCGGCCAGCGTCAGGCGGTGGCCTGCGCCCGTGCGATCGCGTTCGGCAAGCGGACGGTGATCCTCGACGAGCCGACGTCGGCGCTCGGCGCCCGCGAGGCCGGCAACGTCCTGCGGCTGATCCGCGACGCGGCCGACGACGGCGTCTCAGTGATCCTCGTCTCCCACAACATGGAGCACGTGATGGAGGTCGCCGACCGCGCCGTCGTGCTGCGCCAGGGGCGCTACGTCGGCGAGGAGCAGCCGAGCCGGGAGACGCACGAGAAGATCGTCGGCATGATCGTCGGAGGCGACGAGACGTGAGGCGGGCGGCGGGCGCTCTGCTCGCGGTGGTCGTCGGGCTCGGCGGCTGCGGCGGCGCGGACGAGGGGGTGCGGATCGGCTTCGTCCCCAAGTCGCTCAACCAGGAGTACTGGGTCAACACGAAGAAGGGCGCGCAGGCCGCCGCCCGCAAGGCGGGCGTGGAGGTGCTCACGAAGTCGGCCCAGGACGACACGCAGATCATCGAGCAGATCGACCTCGTCGAGAACCTGCTCGCCCAGGACGTCGACGCGCTCGTCATCGCCCCTGCGGACTCCAAGCTGCTCGAGCCGGTGCTCGACAAGGCGGCCAAGCGCATGCCCGTGGTCCTGTTCGACTCCGACATGCCCGACTGGAAGGGCAAGACCGCCTACGTCGGGACGGCCAACGAGGCGGGTGGCGTGAAGGCCGGCAAGTACATCGCCAAGCTGCTGAAGGGCAAGGGCGAGCTGGCGATCATCTCCGGCATCCCCGGCTCGCAGGTCGGCATCGAGCGCGTCGACGGCGTCAAGCAGGGTCTGAAGGCGGCGCAGGCCGAGACGAAGGTCGTCAAGGAGGTCGCGGGCCAGTTCGACCGCGAGCAGGCCGTCGGGGCGATGGAGGACATCCTGCAGACCAACCCCGACGTGGATGCGGTGTTCGCGGCCAACGACCAGATGGCCTTGGGCGCGATCGAGGCGATCGCGGCGCGCAAGAAGACGAAGCAGATCAAGCTGATCGGCTTCGACGGCGCCCTCGAGGCGACGCAGCACATCCTCGAGGGCGACATGCAGGCGACGATCGCCCAGGACCCCTACGGCATGGCCGCCAGTGGTGTGCGCGAGGCGGTGGCCAAGCTCAAGGGGCGCGACGTGCGCCGCAAGGTCGACACGGGCGCGAAGCTGATCACGCCCGCGAACGCCCGGAGGTACTTCGAGGACGTCCGCGGCCGGCTCGGCGACACCGGCCGCGGGATCGACGGCTAGGTCGCGGCGGCGGCGTCGACCCGCGTGAGCTCCTCGGTCTTGTCCGAGAGCGCCTCCTGGCCGGCCTCGACCTCGACGAAGCGCAGGGAGCGACGGCCGATGCCGAGGACGTCGCCCGGCTCGAGCAGGTGGCGGCGCACGCGCTCGCCGTTGACCCAGGTCCCGTTGAGCGAGCCGTCGTCGAGCAGCTCCGCGCGACCGTCGGAGCGCATCATCACCACCGCGTGGCGGTGCGACACGCTCCCGTCGTCGAAGGCGACGTCGGCTGTGGGACTGCGCCCGATCCGCGTCATCCCGGCACGAAGGGCGAGCAGGACGACCTCGTCCCCGTCCTCGACCGCCAGGTAGCGGCCCGGCCCAGGAGCCGAGAGGGCGAGGGAGGCGCGGCGGCGGGAGCGGGGGCTGAGGCGGCGGTCGGTGGTCATGGGCGCATCGTCCCCAGCGATCCGAAAGCCCCCCTAAGCCTTGCCCCCGGGCGGTCCGAGCGCGGCCTCTGCGATCCTTCGCCGCCGATGCGCGGGTACCGCTACCTCTACGAGCAGATGGTCCGGCGCGAGCTGCGGCAGAAGTACAAGGGCTCGGTGCTCGGGGTCCTCTACTACCTCGTCAACCCGCTCGTGCTGATGGCGGCCTACAGCCTGATGTTCACCTACGTGCTGCGCTACGACGCGGTGGACGACTACCCGCTGTTCCTCCTGATCGGGATCGCCGTGTGGCTGTTCTTCTCCCAGGCGCTGCTGGCGAGCGCGTCCTCGCTGCTCGACCAGGCCTCGCTCGTGCGCAAGGTCCGCTTCCCGCGCGAGATCGTGCCGGCCGCGACGGTCTCGGTGCAATGGGTCATCTTCGCGGTGCTGCTCGTGCTGGTGACCCCCGTGACGGTGATCGTGCGCGAGACGTTCGCGCCGCCGCTGATCCTCCTGCCGGTGCTCCTCGTGCTGCTGGGCCTGTTCGTCCTCGGGCTCGCGCTGGCGGTGAGCGTCCTCCACGCGTACTTCCGCGACGTCGCCCCGATCCTGTCCGCCGTGCTGCTGCCGTGGTTCTTCGTGACGCCGATCTTCTTCGTCCCGACCGACTTCCCGGGCCTCGGCGCCCGGCCCTGGCTGGGGGACCTGCTGCGCTGGGGCAACCCCGTGGCCCCGTTCATCGAGGGCGTGCGCGACGTCCTCTACGCGGGCGTCTGGCCGTCGCCGGGGACCCTCGCCTACATCCTCGTCGCGACGGCGATCGCCCTCGCGCTCGGGCGCTGGGTGTTCCGGCGCATGGAAGGCGAACTGGCGGTGGTCGTGTGAGCGCGGTGGCCGGCGAGGTCGTGCTGGAGCACGCGTCGCGCGCGTTCGAGGTCCGCGCGGACCCGGCGCGGACGCTGAAGGAGCTGCTGATCCGCCGCAAGGGGACGGCGGTGGGCCCCGACGCCGTGCACGCGCTGCGCGACGTGTCGCTCCACGCCGCTCCGGGTGAGTCGCTCGGGGTGATCGGGCGCAACGGCGCGGGGAAGACGTCGACGCTGCGCGTGCTCGCCGGCATCGTCCCGCTCGACGCGGGCACGGCCGACTGCGGCGGCCGGGTCGTCTCTCTGCTGGAGGTCGGCGCGGGGTTCGGGCGCGACTTCACCGGCCGCGAGAACATCCACCTCAACGGGGCGCTGCACGGCCTCGACCGCCGGGCGATCGAGGCGCGGGAGGGGGCCGTCGTGGCCTTCTCCGAGCTCGGGGAGTTCATCGACGCCCCCGTGCGGACCTACTCCTCGGGGATGTTCGTGCGGCTCGGGTTCGCGATCGCCGCGCACCTCGACGCCGACGTGATGCTGATCGACGAGGTGCTCGCCGTCGGCGATGAGGCGTTCCAGCGCAAGTGCCTGGAACGCATCCGCGAGCTGCAGGCGGGCGGGATGACCCTCGTGCTCGTCTCCCACGACGCGGCGGCGGTCGAGACGGTCTGCGACCGCGTCGTCGTGCTCGACGCGGGGCACGTCGCCTTCGACGGCCCGACGGCCGAGGGCCTGGCGGCCTATCGGCGGCTCCTGGCCGCGGGCGCCGGCACGGCGGTGCGCGGATGAGCACGCCCGAGGACGCGCTGGCAGCGGCCCGCGCGGAGGTCGCGGCCATGCGCGCGGCGGGTCGCTACGCCGAGGCGGCGGAGGGGGTCGTGGTCGAGCCGCTGGACCAGGTCACGCGCGCACAGCTGCTCGAGTGGGCGCTGCTCGAGCCCGACATGTCCAAGCTGCGCTCCACGCGCCGCTTCGGCGGGCCGATCACCGCCCTCAAGCGGCTGCAGCACCGTGCGCTGCGCCAGTACTTCAACGAGCTGACCTCGCAGCAGACGCGCTTCAACATCCACGTCCTGCGCAAGCTGATGGAGCTCGAGGACCGCATCGAGAAGCTCGAGGCGTGAGGGTCCACCAGCTGCTGTCGGGCGTCGGCCCCGTCGACGCCGTGACGGCGCAGGCGCGCGCCTACCGGGAGCGCTTCCGCGCGTGGGGGTGGGGCGGGGGCGACCATGCGGTCCACGTCGATCCGCGTGCCGGGCGCGACTTCAAGCCGCTGGACGCGCTGGGGGCCGACGGACTCGCCGCCGACGACGTGCTGCTGTTTCACTTCTCCGCCTACGCACCCAAGCTCGCCGAGCAGCTCGAGCGCCCGCAGCGCAAGCTCCTGGTGTCCCACAACATCACGCCGGCCCGCTGGTTCTGGAACCACGAGCCGATGACCGCGGTGCAGTGCGCGATCGGCCGCGAGCAGCTGCCGCGCTTCGCCACGGCGGTGGACCTCGCCGCGGGCGTCTCGCAGTTCAACGCCGACGAGCTCGCGGCGGCCGGCGCGACTGCGACCGCCGTGGTCCCGATCCTGTTCGACCCGTCGTCGTGGCCGCCCGCCGGCCCCGAGCCCGACGGCCCGCCGACGGTGCTCTTCGTCGGCCGGGTCTCGCCGCACAAGCGCCACGACCTGCTCATCCGCGCCTTCGCGCTCTACCGGCGCGAGCGTGCCCCCGAGGCGCGCCTCGTGCTCGTGGGAGAGCCGCTCACGCCGCTGTACGGGGACGCGATCCGCGCGCTGGGGGAGCGCCTGGCGCCCGGGGCCGTGACGCTCGAGTCCCAGCTGACGCGCGCGGAGCTCGCCGAGCGCTGGCGCCGCGCCCACGCCTTCGTCAGCCTGTCCGAGCACGAGGGGTTCTGCATCCCGCTGCTGGAGGCGTTCCACTTCGGGGTGCCCGTGGTGGCGCGCCCGCTGGGCGGCGTCGCGGAGGTCGGCGGCGACGCGATCCTGCCCGTCGGCCCCGCGGACCCCGACCTCGCGCTGACGGCCGAGCTCATGCACCGCGCGGTCTCAGACAGCGACCTGCGCGCGACCCTGCGCCTGCGCGGGCAGGCGCGCCTGTCGGCCTACGCCCTCGCCGACGCCGAGGCCGCGCTGCGGGCGGCGGTCGAGCGCGTCGCTAGCTGAGCGCCGCGCCCTTGGCCTGGTTGCAGGGCGCGCACAGGACCTGGAGGTTCTCCACCGTGTCGGCGCCGCCCAGGGCGAGCGGGATGACGTGGTCGTACTGGAGGTCGAACGCCGCGCCGCAGTCGACGCAGCGGCCACCGTCGCGCTCCCACACCACCCGCCGCACGTCGCGCGGGATGGGCCGGCGCACGCGAGATCGGGTTGAAGCCGCCCAGGGCGGCTCGATCCCGATCTCGCGGTCCTCCACGGCGAGCAGGGCGTGCGCGCGCTCGAGGGCGCGGCGAGCGCGGCGGTCGCGAGCACGGACCAGGGCGAGCACGTCGTGGGCCTCGAGCGTCTCGTCGTCGGTCCACCACAGGCGCCGCTCGAACAGCCACCACGTGCGCTCCGCGTCGACCGTCAGGGGCTGCGGCTCGCGGTCGGACGCCGCCTGGAGCGCGGCGAAGGCACGCGGCCGCCAGACCGCCTCGGCGTCCCCGCGCAGGGCGAGCGCGTAGCGGCGGCCCAGCAGGGTGCGACGGACGGTGAAGCGGGCGGCCTTGGCTTCGCGCAACATCGCCGGGCAGCCTCGGCGGCGGCCCGGACGGCATGCAAGACCGCTGGCAGCTAGTGCTCGTGCGCGGTGGCGGGCGAGTCCACGAGCGGCGCGCCGGTGCGGCTCCAGCTGAAGGCCTGGAAGCTGCCGAACCAGAACAGGATGGCGAGCAGCGGGTGGAACGCGCCGAGGACGTTGTCCTGCTCGGCGATGGCCCCCATCACGACGACGATCACCAGCAGGCCGGCACCGAAGATGATCCCGGAGCGTCCGAGGCGGCCGACGACGGCGGTCAGCAGGATCAGCAGCGCGATCGCCTGCAGCGCGTAGCCGACCGCCTTGTGCGGCGCGAACGACTCGTCGGCGAACACGCCGAGCCCGGCGAGGAAGAACTGCAGCGTGGACAGGCCGAGCGCGAGCCCTGCGAGGACCGTGAACGCCTGACGGAAACCGGAACCGGACATGGCCTGGAGGGTACGCGCGACGGCGGCGGCGCAAACGCGCCCGGGCGCGTCACAGGTCGTCGCGGATCGCGTCGAGATCGGGGTCGTCGGCCGCCCATTCGCGCGCCTGCGGCCGCAGCTCGAGCGCCCGCCGCCAGTGGGTGAGCGCGCGTTCGCGCGCCCCGGCGAGCGCCGAGAAGCAGGCCAGGTCGTAGTGCAGATCGGCGTCGTCGGGGGCCTCGTCGAGCCCGGGGGAGGCCATCGCGTAGGCGCGCTCGGGGTCGCCCGCCGCGGCGACGGAGGCCGCCATGAAGCGCGGCTCCCAGGCCGAGACGGGCCCCGCGGCGCCCGCGACGTTGCCGACGGCGACGGCCAGCGTCCCGTCCGCGGTGGCCACGGCACCGCGTCGCATCGCAGGGTCGGGGTAGAAGACGACCGTCCCGGCCTCGGCCTCCACGTCCGTGCCGTCGTGGTCGAAGGTGGCCGCGCCGCTGACGAGCACGTACATCTCCTCCTGTCCGCTCTCGGTCTCGTCGTGGGCCTCGATCAGCCGCTCGCCGGCGTCGGCGGAGTAGGCGTTCGTCTTGAACGCCGTCACCCCGAGGGCGGCCCGCAGCGGGCGCCACTGCAGCCCCGCGACGTCGATGCGGTCGAGGTCGGCGAGGCGGACGACGGTCACGTGGCGCTCCTGCGGTGGCGGGCGTGGTGGCGGCGGGCGCGAGCCCGGTTGCCGCAGCCGGCCGCGTCGCACCAGCGACGGGTCCCGGAGCGGCTCGTGTCGAGGAAGACCCATCCGCAGTCGTGTGCGGCACAGCTGTGCAGGCGGGCCGGATCGGCGTCGGCGAGCAGCTCCACGGCGCTCAGGGCGAGGTGGTCGCGCAGGCTGCGTGCGTCGCGCACGTCGACGCGCCAGCGCGCGGGCCCGTCGAGGTCCAGCTCGGCGCGGGCCACGGCTGCCGCGGCACCGTCGCGCAGGAGCTGCCGGGCGGCGGCGACGGCACGGGGGTCGAGGCCGAAGGCGCTGGGCTCGGCGCCCGGGACGCGGGCGATCACGACGGCGTGCACCGCCTCCCGGAGCGCGCGCAGCGCCGCGAGCTCGTCCGCGGCCGCGTCGGCGACCGCCGGGAGGCCGCGCGCCGTGGTCCAGGCCGCGAGCGCGTCCGGCCCGTCGAGCCGGTCGCTGAAGCGCTCCGGGTCGTGGCGCCAGGAGACGGTGTTGACGAGGTCCAGGGCGAGGTGGCCGCCCTTGCCCTCCAGCCAGGTGGCTTCACGGGCCATCGGCACCAGGATAACGCTCTTGACTGTGGATGACCATTAGGATGCGCGCATGCTGCGCGACGCCGGCTTCCGGGAGGGGATGCGCCTCGGCCTGCCCCTGGCCGTGTCGGCCCTGCTGCTGTCGATCTCCTTCGGGGCGACCGCCGCGGCCGCGGGCTGGGGCGTCGCCGCGCCGATCGCGGCGTCCGGGCTCGTGTTCTCCGGGTCGGCGCAGTTCGCGCTGCTCGGCGCGCTCACCGGCGGTTCCGGGTGGCTGACCGGCGTGGGGGCGGCCGCGCTGGTCAACGCCCGCTTCATCCCGATGGGGCTCTCGATGGCGCCGTGGCTGAAGGGCCGGCGCCCGCGACGGGCACTCGAGAGCATGGCCATCGTCGACGCCTCCTGGGTGCTCGCCCACGAGGGTGCCGGCCGCTTCGACCGCGGCAAGCTCTTCGGCGCGACCGCGGTGCAGTACCCGATGTGGGTGCTCGGGACGGTCATCGGCGTCGTGGTCGCCCCTTCAGGCGACCTGTTCGCCACGCTCGGCCTGGACGCGATCTACCCGGCGTTCTTCCTCGTGCTGCTGCTCGAGGAGCTCGAGGAGCGGCCCGGTGGGCTGCCGATCGCGGTCGCCGCCGCCCTGGTCGCCGGGGTGCTCGTGCTCCTGATGCCGCCGGGCCTGGCCGTCCTGGCCTGCGGCGCCGTGGCCCTGGTCGGGGCGCGGCGCAGGCTGCGGGCGCCGGCGTGAGCGCGGTCTGGCTCGGCCTGACCGGGATCCTCCTCGTCACGGTGGCGACGAAGGCCGCCGGCGCGCTGCTCGGGCCGGAGTCGCTGTCGGAGCGGGCGCTCGCGGTCGTGGCGCTCCTCGCGCCGGCGCTGCTGGCCGGTCTCGTGATCGCCGACGTCGCGGGCCGGTCGTGGGACGACGTCGACCCGGCGGTGCTGGCCGGGCTGGCCGTGGCCGCCGGACTGCGGACGCGCGTCGGCGGGATCGTCGTGCCCCTCGTCACGGCGGCTGCCGTGACGGCTGCGGTGCGCGCGCTGACCTGACCGCGCGCCCTGGCTCAACCCCGCTGGATCTTCTGGACCGTCTGGACCATCCGCTGCGAACAGCCGTCGCGGCCCGGGACGTCCGGCCGCATCCGGTAGAGCTCGTACTCCGCGTTGCGAAACAGCGGGTCGCCGACCGCGTCGACGGGCTTGCGCAGGTACCGGACGAGCACGAAGTCGGCCTTGCGGCTCAGCACGACGTGCGGGTAGCTCGTGTCCGACAGCGGCCGCTGGGAGCAGAGGGGGTGGTCGGCGAGCATGTAGGCCGCCCACAGCTGGATCGCGGGCTGGATGTCGAGGCGCACGGAGGCGCCCGCGGGCAGGTCGGCGCTCCAGTCGCGCAGCGCCTGGGTGGAGCGGGGGAGCTCGTCGTAGGTCGTGGCGACCTCGTCGCGGGCACCGCTCGCCCCCCAGCCGATCCAGACCGCCAGCCCGAGGGTGATCACGACCCGCAGCAGCGGTCCGGCCGCCTGGCGCGCCTTCACCGCGGCGACCGCCGCCAGCACGACGACCAGCGGGCCGACGAACGCGAGCAGCTTGAAGTGGAAGTACCAGCCGTAGTCGCGCACCCGCATCTCGAGGGCGATCAGGGCCCCGACGAGGATCAGGAGGCCCAGGGCCCAGCGCATGCCGCTGTCGAGCCGCCGCAGCTCCCACCCGGCGAGCCCGGCGATCACGAGCAGCGCGATCCACCAGCCCTGCTCGGCGCCGATGGCGAAGAACTGCTGCTCGGGGAACCAGGTGAACAGGTCGCCGCCCCACGCCGACAGCGAGTAGCGCGGGCTCAGGAGCAGCTGCGACGCGCCGGTGAGCTTCTCCCACACGCCGAAGGCGGGGACGATCAGCAGGAACGCCACGACGTAGCCGAGCACCCGCCAGCGGCGCCGCAGGCCGCGGAAGCGGGCCCACAGGTCGCGCGGGCCGACGAGCGGCTCCCCCGCGGCGCGGCGGCGCCGGCGGTCGGTCCACCACAGGACGAGCAGCACGAGGCCGGGGATCGGGACCGCCAGCGGGTAGGCGAGCGCGCAGACGGCGAGGAACAGCGCCAGGAGCGTCCAGCCGCCGCGCGACGGGTGCCGGACCACCCACCACGACAGCACCATCGCGAACGGGACCGTCATGTAGCCCCAGGTCTGGTTGAAGTAGGGGTGGATGCCGGTGTGGACGACCATGCGGATGGTGCCGGCGAGGAGCATCGCGACGGCGGCCGCCCCGTAGGTCGCGCCGAGTACCTCGCGGGCGAACACGAACCAGCCGACCGCGGCCAGCGTCAGCAGGCCCACGCACAGCACCGACAGCACCTGCCAGGTGGCTAGGCCGCTGAGTGCGGAGACGGCCGCGAACGCGTAGTAGATCGCCTGCTTGGAGCGCCATACGAGCGGGACCTGGTCGACCGGCTGGGCGGCGTCGACCCCGCGCGGCGGGGCGTGCTTGAGGAACTCGGCGGTGCCGGCGGCCAGGTGGGCGTCCGACCCCTCGCCGATCACGGTGAGGAAGCCGGAGCGAAACAGCGGGACGAGGGCGACGAGGAAGAGCAGCAGGCCGAGGTAGGCCGGCCAGCTCAGTGCCCGCCATGAGGCGTCGGGCCCGGTCAGCTGCGGCAGGCCGCGGGTGCGGGCGGCGACGACGGTCAGCGCCAGCCCCCCGGCGACCACGAGGCCGAGGTTGGCGGCGAAGGGGAGGCCGAGGAACCCGAGCGGGGTCATCGTGAACGCCGTCCCCACGGCCCCGGTGGGCAGGATCCACAGCCACTCGTGGCGACGCAGGCCCTCCGGGAGCAGCAGCCGGGTGAGGCCGAAGCCGGTGACGCCGAACAGCAGCCCGGCGACCAGGACGATCCGCAGCGTCGGCAGCACGACGTCGATGCCGACGACGCCGGAGTACGTCGCGATGCGCAGCGCGACGAGACCGGGGAGGAGGACGACGAGCGTGACCCACAGCCCGCGCCGCACGCGCCGCGTCACTCGCGGTCGCGCGACTGGGCCATCACCCTGCCGAGGAACATCGGGTTCCCCAGCAGGTACCGGCGCCACATCCGCTGCGGCTCGATCCCGAGTCGGAAGATCCATTCGAACCCATTGTCGGCCAACCAGCCGGGCGCGCGCGGGATGCGGCCCGAGACGTAGTCGAACAGCGCCCCGACCGTCCACAGCACGCCGGCCTGGACCTCGTCGCCGTGCTGCTGCACCCACAGCTCCTGCTTGGGCGTGCCCATGCCCGCGAGGAGGATGTCGGGGCGGCACTCGTTGATGTGCTCGACGACGCGGTCGGCGTGGGGGGAGTCGACGTCGAAGTACCCGTGGTGGGTCCCGGCGATCTGCAGCCGCGGGTACCAGCGCCTGAGGCGCTCACCGGCCTCGGCGGCGATCCCGGGCTCGGAGCCGAGCAGGTAGATCGACAGCCCGCGCGCCTCGCACAGGGCGGCGAGCGACCAGATCCAGTCCGCGCCCGTCATCCGGTGCGGCGTCGGCAGCTCGAGCGCCTTGGCCGCGACCCGCACCCCGTAGCCGTCGCAGTAGACGAGGTCGGCCTCCTGGAGGGCGGCACGCAGCTCCGGCCGCTCCTGGGACTGGTTGAGCACGTGCGCGTTGACGTACATCACCCGCCGGGGCTGCTCGGAGCCGACCCAGTCGGCCACCATGTGCAGGAGCTCCTCGGGCCGGCCGAGATCGATGGGGATCTCGAAGATCCGCGCCTGGCGTCGCGCCAGCGCCTCGAGATCGGGTGCCATCAATGCCGCTTCCACCGCTGATGCGGCATCGTACGGGGTGGTGTTGCGGATCGCCATGGACGTCACCGACGCGGTCGGGCCTGCCGGGCTGCACGGGACGGGGCGGTGGGTCCGCGATGTCGCCCGTGCTCTGGCGGCACGGGACGATCTTGCCCTCGTCGGCCTCTCGGCGCGCCGGTTCCCCGGTCCGGAGGTGGTCTGGGAGCAGACGGTGCTGCCGCTGGCCGCGTGCCGTCACGAGTCTGACGTGGTGCACGCGCCCAACTGCTTCCTGCCGCTCCTGCGCGGATGCGCGGGCGTCGTGACGGTCCACGACCTCGCGTTCGAGGCGTTCCCGGCGGACTTCTCGGCGCGGACGGGCGCGAAGTTCCGGGCACTGGCCCCGCGGGCGGTCCGGTCCGCCGAGCGGGTGGTGTGCGTCAGCGCCTTCACCCGCGACGACGTGTGCTCGCGCTACGGGATCCCTGAGTCCAGCACCGCGGTGGTCCTGGGGGCGCCGTCGCTTCCGCTCGGGGACGGGCCGGTCCCGGCGGGCGCGCCGTACCTGCTCGGCGTCGGCGACCTGCGGGTCAAGAAGCACTGGGGCGCCCTGGTGCGGGCGTGGCGCGCGCTGCGGGCCACGGGGGAGACCGATCTGCGGCTCGTGATCGCCGGCCGCGACGCCGGTGAGGCCGCTGCCCTGCGGGCACTGGCGGGCCCGGAGCCGCTCGAGCTGCCGGGCTTCGTCGACGACGCGACCCTCGACGCGCTGATGCGCGGGGCGCGCGCGCTCGTGCATCCCTCGCTCTACGAGGGCTTCGGACTGGTGGTCGCGGAGGCGATGGCGCGCGGCGTGCCGGTGGCGGTGGCGTCGGGAACGGCGCTTCCCGAGGCCGCGGGCGGCGCGGGCGTCGTCTTCGACCCGCACGACGACGACGCGGTGGCGGCGGCCATCCTCGAGACCCTGGCCCGCGCGGACGAGCTGCGCGCCGCGGGGCTGCGACGGGCGGCGGAGCTCTCGTGGGACGCGGCGGCGGCGTCCCTCTCCGGGGTCTACGCGGCGGCCGTGCAGGAGCGCGGATGACGGCGGTGGCGCCCGCGGGCCGTGCGGGCCGTCGGAGCGCCGCTCCCGGCCGCTCCCGGCCCGATCCCCGCCGATCCCGGCCGCGCGTCGAGCCGCTCCCGAGCCGCTCCCGGCCCGACCCGGCCCGATCCAGGCCCGACCCGACCCGGCCCGATCCCGTGGGGGTGGCGGAGGTTGACCGCACCCCATCCGGTCAACCTCCGCCACCCCGTGACGGGACTGCCGCGAGGCGTGCACGGAACTGCGGCCACCCCGTGACGGGATCACGGCGAGACGTGACGGCGGCGTGACATGACCACGACGATCCTCATGCTCTCGGTGGACGAGGCACACCGCCTGCGCACGTCGCTGCCCGCCGCGTTGGCCCAGCCGGACGCCCGGGTGCTCGTCGTCGACGACGCGTCCACGGACGGGACGGACGCGCTGGTGCGCTCCTCGGGCGCCGAGCTGCTGCGCCTCGACACGCGGCTGAGCTACGCCGCGGCGATCAACCGCGGCTTCGCCGCCTGCGCCGACGCCGACGTCGTCCTGCTGCTCAACGCCGACTGCGACCTCGAGCCGGGGTTCCTCGCCGCCGCGCTCCCGCACCTGGCCGACTCCGCGGTCGGCAGCGTCGCCGGCAAGCTCCTGCGCGCGCGCGACGGGCGCCTCGACGCCGCCGGCATGTCCGTGACCCGGCTGCGGACCAACGGCCTCGTCGGCCACGGCGAACCCGCCACCGCGTACACGACCGCCGCCCCGTGCTTCGGGCCTGACGGCGCCTGCGCCCTCTACCGCCGCGCCGTCATCGACGCCTGCGCGCTGCCGCCGGCGCCGGGCGGCTCGGGGGTCGCCGAGGTGCTCGACGAGGACATGGCCCTGTGGGCGACCGACGCCGACCTCGCCTGGCGTGCCCGCCTCCTGGGCTGGGGGGCCGTCTACGAGCCTGCGGCCCGTGCGGGCCACGGACGGACCTACTCCCCCTCCACCCGGGCGCAGGTGGACCCGGCGCACCGCCGGCTGCAGTTCCGCAACCGGCTGCTGATGTGGGCCAAGAACGAGACGCGGGCGGGCGCCCGCCGCGCCGCCCTCGGGCTCGCGGCCCATGAGACGGCACGGCTCGGGTATGCCCTGACACGTGAGCGTGACCTGCTGGCCGGCTACCGCGACGCCTGGGACGCCCGGGTGGCGACCGCCCGCCGCCGGGCGCTCGTGCAGGAGCGGGTCGTGAGCACCGCGCCGTTCGGCCTGGAGCCGCCGCGATGAGGCGCGCGCTCGTCCCGGCCGGCCTCGCGCTGCTGCTGGCCACGGGCTGCGGGGCGGCGGACCGGCTGACCGGCGACCTGCCGGCCGGCTCGACCGACCGCGTCGAGGTGGTCGTCAAGCCGCAGGGGCCGCAGGGCAAGACGGTGCGCTCGTCGCTGAAGTGCACCGCCTTCACCGCCAAGTGCAAGAAGCTGCGCGCCGCGGACTTCTCCGACGGGGGCAGCAAGGTCTGCGCGCAGATCTACGGGGGGCCGGCCGTGGCGACCGTCACGGGCCGCGCCGACAGCCGGGCCATCCAGGCCGAGTTCAGCCTCACCAACAGCTGCGAGATCGACCGCTGGCGCAGGTTCGCCTGGCTGCTCGGCCCGCCCCCGGGCTAGGCCGTGAGGACCGCGCGCTCGTAGACGTCCCACGTCATGCGCGCGGCGTCGGCCCAGGAGAAGTCGGGCGGGAGCGGCGCGGGACGCTCGGCGCGGGCGGCGAGGTGCAGCAGCCGCGGCAGGTCGTCGGGGTCGACGAACGAGGCACGATCGCCGAGCACCTCGCGCAGCGCGGGGACGTCGCAGGCGACGACGGGCGTCCCGCAGGCGAGCGCCTCGACGGCGGGCAGGCCGAAGCCCTCGTCGTCGGAGGGGATCACGAGCGCGCGGGCGCCGGAGTAGATCGCGGCGAGCTCGTCGTCGCCGACGGCGCCGGTGAGCAGGACGTCAGGCAGCTCGCGCGCCCACTGGCCGGTGTCGCCGACGAGCACGAGGGGGATGTCCCGCGGCGTATCGGCCATCGCGGCGACCCGCTTGCGCGGGTCGGGGTGCTTGAGGCCGCCGACCCAGACGATGTAGTCCTCCGGGAGCCCGTGCTGCTCGCGCACCGCGCGCACCTCGGCGGCGTCGCGGGGGGTGAAGGTCGCGTCTGGGGCCTCGCCGACGACGTGGAGGCGCGCGGGGTCGAGCTTGAGCAGGCCGGTCGCGTCCCCGCCCACGGCGGCGGTGGGGACGATGATCGCCGTCGCCCGCTGCACGGCGAGGTAGCGCATGCGGAAGCGCAACCCGGAGCGCAGGTACTCGCCGGGCCGCTTGAGCGGGACGACGTCGTGCAGCGTGACGATCGTCGGGCGGCGCGGGCGCAGCGGCGCGCCGTCGATCCAGGGGGAGTGGAAGCAGTCCGCCCCGCGCTGGCGATGCGAGGTCAGCACCTCGCCGCCGCGGGACTCGGCCTCGTCGAACAGGGCGGCCAGCAGCGAGCGGGTGTAGCGGCCGATCCCACGGCCGTCGGCGGCCGCGCGGTCGTCGAAGTGAACCCGCAGGCTCATGCGGCGAGGAGCCCCATGACGCGCTGGGCGTAGACGTCGGCGTGCCAGCGCTTCGCGCGCTCGCGGCCTGCGGCGCCGAACGCCTCGTGGCGATCCAGCACCTCCAGCACCGCGGCGGCCAGCGCCGCCGGGTCACCGGGCGCCACCAGGCGGCCGGTGACTCCGTCCTCGACGACCTCCGCCAGGCCGCCCACGCGGGTCGCGACGACCGGCGTCCCCGCGTTCATCGCCTCGGCCAGCACCGTCCCGAACGGCTCCTGGCGGGAGGGGAGCACGAGCACGTCCAACGCGCTCATCAGCCCCGACGCGCCCTTGACCCAGCCGTAGTGCTCGACGGCTGGGCTCGAGCGCACCTGGTCGGCGTACTCGGGATCCGACGCGTACGGGTCGTCGCCGACGAGCACGACGCGCGCGCCGGCGCGGGTGATGGCCGGAGCGGCCTCGACAAGGTCGAGCACGCCCTTGCGACGCTCGATCCGTCCGACGTAGCCGACGACCGGGCGCCCGTCGGGCTCCCACGGCGGCGTGACGGGACGGGGCTCGGGCTCGATGGGACAGCCGACGACGTGGACGCGGTCTCCCAGCGAGGCCAGGCGGTCGGCCACGGCGCAGGAGTCGGCGAGGACGACGTCCGCGCGCCGCCAGTGCGACGGGACGCGGTCGACCATGTCGTGGACGTGCAGCAGCGCCCGGTGCCCGCGCGGGACGGCGGGCAGCAGCCGGCCGCAGACGCCACCGTTGAGGTAGGTGACGTCGTGGTCGCCCGCGAGACGGTGGGCGCGCGGGAAGGCCCCGAACGCGGCGGCCCCGCGGCGGCGCTCGAGTCCGCCGACCGCCAGGCGCGCGCAGCGCAGGCCCCGGGCGGACGCCGCGCGTGCCACCGGCCCGTCCCCGGGCGTGGTCAGGGTGATCTCCCAGCCGGCGTGGCGCAGGCGGGGAAGGAGGCGCAAGAGACCGATCTCCGCGCCGCCGGGGTGATCGGCCGCGACGACGGCGAGGAGGGAGGGCATTGGCAGCGCGACCATACCCATTGGGCGCAGAACGATGTGCGGCGGCCGCCCTCGATAGCGTCAGGCGACGTGCGAGCCAGCGTCGTCATCCGGGTCCGCGACGAGGCGCAGGCCCTTCATCGGGTGCTCGGGCTGCTGGCGGGCCAGACCGCGGCGCACGAGGTCGTGGTGGTCGACTCAGGGTCCAAGGACGGCAGCCAGGACGTGGCGCGCGCCGCCGGCGCGCGGGTCCTCGCGCTCGCGCCGGCCGACTTCACCTTCGGCGGCGCGCTGAACGTCGGCGCCGGCGTGTGCGCCGCCGACGTCGTCGTCGCCCTCTCCGCGCACGCGTTCCCACGCGACCGCGGCTGGCTGGAGCGCATGGCCGGCGCGCTCGACGACCCGCGGGTGGCCTGCGCCTTCGGCCCTGAGCGCGACGCCGCCGGCGACCCGCTCGCCCATCCCGTCTTCCAGGACGCCGAGCGGCTGCGGGCCGCGCCCGAGTGGGGGTACTCCAACGGTGCGGGCGCGTTCCGGCGCAGCCTCTGGGCCGAGCGCCCCTTCCGCGCCGACATGCCGGGGACCGAGGACCGGGAGTGGGCGCTGTGGGCGCTCGAGGAGCGCCACGGGCTCTGCGTGCTGGACCCGGCGCTCGCCGTCGAGCACGACCACCTCCACGACGGCCTGCGCCAGACGTTCGTGCGCGCCCGCCGGGAGGCGCGCGGGTACGCGATGTTCCTGGACCGCGACCGCTACGGCGCGCGAGACGCAGCGACGGAGTGGTGGACGCAGCAGGGCTGGCATCGGTCGCTGCTGCGCGCGCGGCTCGATCCGCGGCGGGTCGCCCGGCTGGCGGGCACGTGGGCGGGACGGCGATGAGCGCGCCGCGAGCTGCGTGCCGTCGGGCGGCCCGACGGTGAGCGGCGCCGACTTCGAGGCGACCTGGCGCGACGCGCCCGCCGACCCCGAGCCCTGGCGTTGGGAGCAGCGGCGAGCGCTGCTCGTCAGCGAGCTGCGCGACGGTGATCGCTGGCTGGACCTCGGCTGCGGCGCCGGGCGCTTCCTCACCGCCGCGCCGGGGGGGATCGGCGTGGAGGTCGCGCCGTCCGCGCTGGAGCGCGCCGCCGCCGTCGCGCCCGGCGCCGATCTGCGCCTCGGCACCGTCGGGGAGCCGCTGCCGCTCGACCACGGCGCCGTCGACCTCGTCTGGTGCTCGGAGGTGGTCGAGCACGTCGCCGACGTGCTCGGACTGCTCCAGGAGGTCCGCCGGGTGCTCGCCCCCGGCGGTCGGCTCGTCCTCACGACGCCCGCGCACGGCCTCCTGCGGCGGACGGCCGTCGCGGCGTTCCGCTTCGAGGCGCACTTCGACCCGCTCGGCGAGCACCTGCGCTTCTTCACGACGCGATCGCTGGCCGCGACGCTGTCGGCGGCGGGCCTCCCGCCCGACCACGTCGCGACCCACCGCGGCATGCTCGTCGCCCGGGCGCTGCGATGAGGGTCCTGGTCGACGCGTCCTACGCCGCGCGGGGACCGTCCGGGACCCAGGTCTACATCGACGGCCTGCTCGGCGCGCTGTCCGCGCTCGGCGTGCGGGCGGACGCCGTCGCGGGTCGTGCCGGGCGCCACCTGGATCCGCTCGCGGAGGCGCGCTGGCAGGCCCGGCTCGCGCGGTGGGCGCGCGGCGCGGACGTCCTCCACCATGCGCTCCCCGCACGCGCGCCGACGCGCACGCCGCAGGTCGTCATGGTCCACGACCTCGCCTTCGTCGCGCTCCCGGGCTGCTTCGACGCCCGCTTCGCCGCCGTCGCGGCGCGCACGCACCGGGCGGCCGCCCGGCGCGCGGCCGCCGTGGTGTGCCCGTCGCAGGCCACCGCCGACGAGCTGTGGGCGCACTGGGGGGTGCGCGCCCTCGTCGCGCCCCACGGACCCGGCCAGGCGCCCGCCGCCGACCGCGGCCAGGCCCGCTGGTTCCTCTACGTCGGCGACGCGGAGCCGCGCAAGAACCTCCCGCGCCTCCTCGCCGCCTACCGCCGCTACCGGGACGAGAACGGACCGGCGCCGACCGCCCCGGGGTGGCGGAGGTCGACCGCACCGGATGCGGTAAACCTCCGCCACCCCGAGGCTGGGGAGCCGTTGGAGCTCGTCATCGCCGGCTCCGCCGCCCGCCACGTCGACCCCGCGCCGGGCCTCGTCCTGGACCCGGCGCCCGACCTGACCGCCCGCCATCGTCACGCCGCCGCGCTGATCCTCCCGTCCCTCCACGAGGGGTTCGGCCTGCCGGCCTTGGAGGCCATGCACGCGGGAACGCCGGTGCTGGCGGCGGACATCCCCGCGCTCCGGGAGCTCTGTGCCGGCGCCGCCCGCTACGCCGACCCACGCGACACCGCCGCGATCACCCGGCACCTGACCGAGCTCGCGACCGTCGCCCCCCTGCGCGAGGAGCTGCGCCGCCGCGGCCGTGCCCGGGCGACCGCGTTCTCCTGGGAGGCCAGCGGCCGGGCGCACCTGGCGGCCTTCCGGTTAGCCTCGGGCGCCGGATGAGGATCGCGATCCTGGGCACCCGCGGCATCCCCGCGTCCTACTCCGGCTTCGAGACGGCCGTGGAGCAGCTCGCGGACCGCCTCACGCGGCGGGGCCACGAGGTGACGGTCTACTGCCGCCCGCACGTCGTCGACCGCCGCTACAAGACCTACAAGGGCGCCCGGCTCGTGCACCTGCCGACGGTGCGCAACAAGTACCTCGACACGTTCGTGCACACCCTGCTGAGCGCCTGGCACGCCGCCCGCCGGGACCCGCCGGACGTCGCGCTGTTCTTCATCGCCGGCAACGCGCCGCTGTGCCTGCTCACCCGCCTGGCCGGCATCCCGACGGTCATCAACGTCGACGGGCTGGACTCCGACCGGCGCAAGTGGCCGCAGCTGGCCAAGCGCTACCTGCGCTTCGCCGAGCGCAACGCGCCGCGCTGGGCGGACGAGACGATCACGGACTCCCACGTCGTCGCCGACGTCTACGAGCGCCGCTACGGCCGCCGCATCGGCGTCGTCCCCTACGGCGTGGAGGACCCCGGGCACGGTGGCACGGACACCCTCGATCGCCTCGGCCTCGAGCCCGGCCGCTACGTCCTGTTCGTCGGCCGCCTCGAGCCGGAGAACAACCCGCACGTCCTCGTGGAGGCCTGGTCGCGCATCCCGACCGCGCGCACCGACGGGATGAAGCTCGTCGTCGTCGGCGGCGCCCCGTACGCGGACGACTACATCCGCACCGTCATGCGGGAGGGCGACCCGCGCGTCGTCTTCCCGGGCTACGTCTTCGGCCGCGGCTACTGGGAGCTGCAGCACCACGCCTACGCCTTCGTCGCCCCGACGGAGGTCGGCGGCACGCACCCCGTCATCCTCGAGGCGCTCGCGGCCGGGAACTGCGTGCTGGTCAACGACCACGCCCCCAACGTCGAGACCGTCGGCGACGCCGGCCTGTTCTTCTCCGGCGAGCGCGGCGTCGACGCCCTGACGGAGGAGCTCGGGCGCCTCCTCGACGAGCCGCAGACCGTCGCCGACTACGCCGGCCGCGCCCGCGAGCGCGCCCGCTCCTACTCCTGGGACGCGGTCACCGACGCCTACGAGGCGCTCCTGCACGAGGTGCGGGCCCGCCGTCGCCCGGGCCCGCTCCCGCCGGAGCTCGTCGACTAGAAGATCCGCTCGGTGCGCGACGTCGTGCCGAGGGCCGTCACGCGCAGGTCGCCGCGGCGGCGCAGCCGCACCGTCGTGGTGAAGACGTTGCGCCTGCCGCGCGTCTTGACGGTCTTGACCGTCCGCCACTTGGAGGTCCCGCTGCGGCGGAACTGCACCTTCGCCCGCACCCGCTGACCGACGGCGGCGGGACGGACGACGCCCCAGACGCGCCGCCTGGCCTTGCGGCCGGTGACGAACAGCGGCAGCCGGTAGGCGGCCAGGGCCGGCTTGTCCACGCCGTCGCGGGTCCGCAGGCCGCTCTGGAACGTCGTCCCGATCGGGTCCCCGTCGTCGTTGAGGAGGAACTGCGCGAGCGTCTTGACGCGGCGATTGCGCGACGCGATGTACTCCGACTGGTTCAGGAACGCGCCCTGGAAGCGCAGCGGAACGCCGAAGCGGTCGGGCGGCGTCTGGTAGCCGAACTCCGTCAGGTACAGCGGGTAGCGCGTCCGGGAGCGGTACCGGCGCATCGCGCGATCGAGCACCGACGTCAGCCGTCCGAGCGCGGCGATCGTCACCTGGTTGCGGTTGCGCGGCTTGATCCCGGGCGGGAGCAGCAGTTGGTACGGGTGATGCGCGTAGCCGCGGGCGCCGAACAGCGCGGGGTGCGCGCGCTTGAACGCCCGGGCGCTCTTGCCGCAGGCCAGCAGGGAGGCCCGCGTCCCCTTCAGGCGCTTGCCTTTGCGGCCGACGCAGTACAGCGCCCGCACGAACGTCAGCGGCGTCATCTGGCGCTTGAGCTGCTTGGAGTCGTTGCCCGCGGGCGCCGTCTCGCCGAGCAGGATCGTGTCGCGTCCGTGGCCCGTCGCGCCGAGTGCGCCCCAGGCCTGGTCGAGCAGCTCGCGGTACAGCGAGGCGGCGCGCTCGTACCAGCGGCCCTTGGCCTTCTGCCAGTTCGGCGTCAGCCAGCCCGACTGGTTCGGCTCGTTCCAGATCGACCAGTAGTCGACCCGCGGCAGCGCGCCGCCCTCGGGGTCCGGGTAGGTGCCGTCGTAGCGCCTGCCCACGGCGGTGACGAACGCGTTGAACTCACCGGGGGAGGGCTCGTAGGTGTCGTTGATGTCGGCGCGCGGCGGGACCTGGTTGGCCCACAACGGCGACGGCCCGGTGAGGTTGAGGTTGACCTGGATGCCGCGGGCGAGCGCGAGCTTGATGACCGCGTCGTAGTTGTGCCAGATCCCCTCGGCGTAGGTCGCGGGGTCCGCGGCGTCGAACGCCGGCTTGGTGCGCGACTGCGGATCGGGGGCGATCGCGGCCCACAGCACGGTCAGACGCACGCGATCGACCCCGAGCGCCTTGAGCGTGTCGAGGTTGGCCGCCCGGCTCGCGTCGTCGGTGTAGATCAGGAGGTTGTCGTCCTGGAACGTCGCCTCCTGGCTGCTCGAGGCGGAGGCGACGCCCGGGAGCAGGAGCACCGCGAGCAGCATGAGGAGCAGGGTCCTGCGAATCACGGGCGTTGGTCCTTGCGTTGGTTGGCCTGTTGGTCCTTGGCGGCCTCTGCGGCGGCCTTCTGCGCAGCGGCCGCCTGTTGGGCGGCGACGAGCGCGCGGGCGAGCTTGACGAGGTCGGACTGCGACTCGACGGACTTGGGGTCGAGGAAGTAGGCGGCCTGGAAGGGCTGCAGCGCCTCCTGGGCACGCGCGATGTCCTGCAGCCGGAACTGACCGAGGCGCCGCCACGTCTCTGGATCCGCGGGCTGCGTGCGGATGGCGCGGCGCAACGCGGCTTCGGCACCCACGCCGTCCCCTGCCGCCGCGCGGGCGGCGGCGAGCTCGAACCACGGCTCGGGGGAGAGGGGGTCGCGCCGGGTGGCGACGGTGGCGATGGAGATCGCGGCCGCGGTCTGGCCGGCGTCCAGGCGGGCCAGCGCGGAGTCGCCCGCGTGCACCGCGCGCAGCGGCTGCACGACCGCCCAGCAGACCGCGACGGCCGTGGCGACGACGGCGAGCGCCGCGCCGACCCGGGCCGGCGGCGGGCGCCACGCGGCGGCGCGGTCCTTGAACGTCCACGACGGGGTGCGCGGGACCATGCCGACCTTCTCGGCGGCGCTGACCATGCCCGTCGGACCCTCGGCGGCCAACCGCGCGTGCAGCGGTCCGCGCGCGGCGATCCAGCCGGCGCAGATCATCGCCAGGACGGCGTTGGCGGGGACGAACCACGTCCAGTCCACGAGCGAGTGGACGCCGAAGACCAGCACGACCACGGCGATCGTGGCCATGCCGACGCGTTCGGCGTCCCACCCCAGGCCGCGGTCGCGGCGTCGCAGACCGAGTGCGCTCACGGCGGCGGCGATCCAGGCGGCCAGCGCCGCCAGCGAGACCCCGAGGCCGATCCAGCCGAGGTCGGCCAGCGTCTGCACGACGTAGCCGTGCGCGTCCTGGACCTCGAGCGGGGTGGAGCGGAAGCGCTTGCGGACCTGCCCGTAGGACCCGGCGCCGGTCCCGACCCAGGGGGAGAGCTGATGCACCTGCAGGGCCTCGTCCCAGTAGCGGGCCCGGACGCTCGAGGTGGCCGTCAGGCGGCCCGGGCCGTTGTCGGGGGCCTTGGCGCTCGGGCTGGTCAGGGACTTCGCGGCGCTGGAGACCTGGCCGCCGATGCCGCCGGGAGCGGCGGCGAGGGCGATGACGCCCGCGGCCAGGCCGGCCGCCAGCACGCCGATCACGACCCGACCGGCCATCAAGCGCGTCCGCGGCTGCGGCGGGTACTGCGCGGTCGAGAAGCCGATCAGCAGGCCGACGGCGAGCAGGACGACGAGGAACAGCAGCAGCAGGATGCCGAACTGATGGCCGACGTCGGCACGCTGGACCAGCGGCTGCAGGTCCTTCGTGAGCGCGGTCTGGCTGAACGTCCAGGCCGTCACGCCGGCCGACCCCAGGGCGGTGAGCACGAGCGCGACCGCGGCGCGCAGCCGCAGCGGGACCACGGCGAACCACACGATCAGCCCGATCGCCAGTGCCAGCAGTCCGCCGCGCGAGTAGGCCTGCAGCAGCGTGACGAGCACGATCCCGAGCCCGGGGTAGGCGAGGGCGTTGACGGCGGCGTGGCCCGAGCGGCGGGCTGCCAGCCACAGCAGCGGCGGGACGCCGCTGGCCGCCATCAGGCCGACGGCGTTCCAGTACCCGAACGGCGCGCGCAGACGGGCGAAGGTCTCGTCGCGGTTGAAGACCTCGGGGAACGCCTTCGTCAACAGCGCGTACCCGCACACGACGACGGCCCCGACGGCGATGCCGCGCAGGAGCGCGTCCCAGCGGTCGGGGACGAGGCGCGCGACGGCCATCGCGCCGGCGAAGGCCGCGAAGTAGGAGAGGGTCCGGTTGGTCTCCAGCCACGACTGGTCGGCGTTGAGGGACCAGATGATCGACAGCGCGGTGTAGAGCGCCAGCGCCGCGACCCCGCCCAGGGCCGCGGCACCGTGGAAGCGCTTCAGGGTGGTGACCCGGTTGGTGCTCGTCAGAGCGACGGCGCCGAGGCCGGCGGCGACGGCGATCAGGAGGACCTGCGCGCGCGTGTTGGCCCCGACGGCGACCCCGCTCTGCGCGCCGAAGGCGAGCAGGACGATGGTGAGGGCGACGCCCGTGGTCAGCGCCCCGCCGGGGGTGACGCGCGCGAGCGTCTGCTGCAGCGCGTCCGTCACGGTCGTGAGGGTGCGCGCGGGTGCGCGCCCCGGGAGCGCGGTCACCGGCCGCGCAACCGCAGTGGCCGCAAGGACACGCGGTCGCGCAGCGCGGCGCCCGCCGCGAGCAGCGCGCAGCCTGCGAGCGCGGCGAGGGCGATCAGCAGCGAGCTGGGCAGCCCGTTGGAGACCCGGTCCAGGCGGACCGCGCTCTGGGGCTTGAGGCTGTTGGGATCGAGCGTGATCGCCTTGGCGGCGGCCTTGCGGGCGTCGTCGAGCGTGCCCTGATCGGAGCTGTTGGGGCGGATCGTGCCGCTCTCGCCCACCTCCGGGGCGGGGGCGCCGGTTCCGGCGCTGCCCGGGGTCCGGGCGGTGCCCGTCCCGCCGCCCGAGGTCGCGGGGCGGGCGGGGATCTCGGCGGCACGCAGCACCGAGGCGCAGTCGGTGTACTGGGCGACGTCGCCCGGGAGGTTCTGGCGGGCGTCCCGGAGCTGCGCCGGCGTGTACGAGCCGTCCAGATCGCCGTCCTGGCAGTCGTTGAGGATCTTGTCGCGCACCCCGGCGTTCGAGACGGCTGGAAGGACGGCGAACGCTGCCAGCAGCAGGGTGAAGATGGCGAGGGCCTTGCGGGTCATCGCGCGGCTCACGGTAGCGACACCCCGGCTTCGGGGACCCCGCTGCGGGCGACGCCGACAGCGGCCAGCGCGCGGCTCATCCCGGCCGCCCAGGCGGCCTGGGAGTAGGCGGCGACGTCCGCATGACCCTGCCGGCCGAGGCGCAGGCGCAGCTGCGGGTCCTCCCGGAGGCGCACGATCGCGGCGGCGAGCGCGTCAGGGTCGCCGGGGGCGACGACGAGGCCGTTTGACTCATGCACGACGAGTCCTCCGGCGACGGCTCCTACGGCGTGGGTGGCGATGACGGGTCGGCATTGGTGGAAGGCCTCGTTGACCACCAACCCCCACGGCTCGCGGAAGTCGCGTGTGGGGATCGACGGCACCACGACGACGTCCGACCCGGCGTAGAAGTCGCGCACCTCCTCCGGCGTGCGGCGGCCGGCGGACACCACTGCGCTGGTGGCGAAGGACGGGGCTCGGAACCGTCCTCCGCCGACCAGAACCAGCGCAGCTGCGGGTGCTCGGAGGCCTGAGCGATGCCAAGCCGTGGTGAGAACCGCGAGGCCCTTCTCCCCCTCGAGACGGCCGACAAACACGACCTGGTAGTCGCTCTGACGGATGGGCGCGTCGGCGGTCGCCTCCCAGAACGCGCCGTCGGCGGCCTGCGGCGCCTCCACCACCGGCGCGCGGGCGCCCTTGGCCCGCACGTAGGCGCTGACGTGCGGCCCGTAGGTCGCGATCGCGTCCGCGTCGCGGTACAGGTGACGGGTCGGGAGGAAGGAGAGCGCGTGCGCCGCGGTGCGCGGGTGGGCCCACATCGTGGCCCACAGGACGAACGGGACGCGGGCGCGGCGGGCGCCCAGGTGGGCGGCGGGCAGCGCGACGCGGCCGGACATCCCGGCGATCACCGCGCGGTAGGCCCCTGACCGAGCGAGCCCGAGCACCTCGCGCTGGGCGACCTGGCGCACGGGGAAGGGCGGCTCGTTCCCGGTCGCGGTGTCGGCGCCGTGACGGACGGCGCCGCCGACGAGCGCGACCTCGATCCCCTCGCGCTCGTGCAGGGCGGCGAACGCCCCGACCCGGAACTGCGGCGCGAAGTTCGTGACGAGCAGGACGGGCCGCTCGTCGCTCATCCCGCGAGCGCCGCCTCATAGGCCGCGACGGTGGCGCGGCCGCAGCCGGCCCAGGTGAAGTGCCGCTCGACGGTGAGCTTCGCCGACGCGCCGAGCCGCCGCCGCTGGCGCTCGTCGTCGAGGATCGAGTCGATCCGGCCGGCCAGCCGCTCCGGGTCGCCGGGCGGGACGAGGAACATCCCCTCCGACAGGCGCGCGACCTCCTCCGGCCCCGGCTCCTCGAGGCACCCGATCGCGGGGACTCCACCGGCCATCGCCTCGACGTAGGCGACGCCGAACGCCTCATCGATGCTCGGCAGGACGAACACCGCGCCCGACTGCGCGAGCCGGACGGCCTCCCGGTGCGGCTGCTCGCCCCGGAACTCGACGCGGTCGGCGAGCCCGAGCTCGGCTGCGAAGGCCTCGAGACGCTCCCGCTCGGGCCCGTCGCCGACGACGATCCAGCGCAGCTGCGGGCGCATGTCGCGCAGCAGCCAGAGCGCGCGCAGGACGTCGGCGTGGCGCTTGCGCGCGACGAGGTGCGCGACGGTCACGAGCCGCTCGGCGTGATGGACGGGCGGGATGTCGGGCAGCTCGGTGCCGAGGTGCACGACGCGGGCGTCGCGGGCGCCGAGGACGCGGGCGCGGTCCGCCATCCCGGCGGAGTTGGCGAGCACGAGCTGCGCACCCTCCAGGCCGCTGCGCACCGCCCGCTCGCCGGCGGCCGAGTCGTGCGCGACAGCCAGCAGGTCGCCGCCGTGCACGGACGCGACGTAGGGGACCCGGCTGCGATTGAGCGTGCGGGCGCGCCGGACCGCGTCCGCGCCCGGCGCCGCGTAGTGGGCGTGGACGAGGTCGTAGGGGAAGCGCGCGTGCAGGCGCCGCAGCGCGAGCGCCAGGGTCGGCGCCGCCCAGCTGCCCCAGCGCCCGTAGGACCCCGCCCGTGGCGGGGCGAGGAACGGCACGTAGGTGATCCCGAGGCCGTCCATGTCGACACGGAGCGGCTGGCGCACGGGGGCCAGCAGCGCCTGGGGCCGGCGGCTGCGCAGCGCGGCCCGCGTGGGCACGGGGCGGTGCAGGACGAGCACCTCGACCTCGGCGCCGGCGTCGCGCGCGGCGAGCGCCTGCCGGTGCGCCCACACGCCGAGCACCGGGTCCGCGGCCCGGGGGTAGTACTCCGCGACGACGGCGACCTTCACGGGCGGCTCACCACCAGCGGTGCCTCGACAGGGCGCGCTCGGCGGTGGCCCGCTCGACGTACGGGCGCTCGGCGAGGAACGCCTGCGCCTCGGCCAGCGCACGGTCGCGCGGGTAGTCCCCGGCGACCGGACGCGTGTGGCGCACGGGGGTCGCGTCGACGACGCCGAGCCGCCAGCCGCGCTCGCGCGCCACGCCGGCCCAGTGGGCGTCCAGGCCCCAGCCCATGTGCAGCTCGGGGAACGGGAGCAGCGTCTCGAACGCGCTGCGGCGGACGGCCGTCACGGGGCCGATCTCGACGAAGGAGGTGGTGCGCGCGATCGTGCCGAGGTGCCGGCGGGTGACCGCCCAGGCGGCGTGCGAGCGGTGGCGGTGGGCGGGCTGTGCGAGCGTGAAGTCGAAGCGCTCGCAGCAGAACAGGAACGTGTCGAGGAAGCCGAGCGGAAGGACGACGTCGTCGTCGAAGAGCAGCAGCCAGTCGTGGCCGCCGACCGGGGTCGTCTCCAGCGCCCGCCGCAGGTTCGCCCACTTCCCGTCGCCGGGCACCGGGTGGGCGAGCCGGATCGTGACCTCGTGACGGTGGCTGCGCTCGAGCTCGCGCGCCGCCGCGGCGGCCGCCCCGGCGTGCTCGGCCCGGGCGATGGAGATCGCGAGCACCCGCTGCGGCGTCGCCTGGCGGGCGGCCTGCTGCAGGGCGATCCGGCGCGGCAGCGTGAGCGCGTCCTCGGCGAGGTCGCGCGCGGCGCCCGTGAGGCTGCCGCGGCGGCCGAGCGTCCCGGACGCGCCGGAGAAGACGTCGGGGGGGCCGTCAGGGCCCGCGCCGCCGCCGCCGCCGCCGTCGCCCGCCGTCGGAGGAGGGCCGGCCTCGCCCGCGGCCCGCTCCGACGGCGCCAGCGCCTCCCGCAGGCGCCCGGCCGAGTGCGCGCCCATGACGATCCCGAACGCGCAGCCGCGCCGCACCGTGTGCCAGACGCAGCCCGCGAGCACGCGCGACTCGGCGGCGACGCTCGGCTCCACCGCGCGGCTGCGGTCAAAGCGCCGCGCCGCCCGCCCGCGGGCGTGGGCCGCGCGCGTCAGCCGGCCGAGGCGGGCGTCCGCACCGGCGCGGCGGTGGTCCACGCCCGCGAGCGCGACCCAGCGCATGCGTCCTCCCGCGGCCACGAGGCGATCCTCCCACTCCTCCTCGTCGCCCGCCCAGTTCAGGACGGGATCGAACCCGCCGATCCGCTCGACCGCGCTGCGGCGCAGCGCGAGGTTCGCGCCCCACAGCCGCTCGGCGTCGCCGTCCTGCGGCCCCAGGTCCATCGCGGTGATCGGCGCCGGCTCGCGCCCGCAGGTCCGCAGGTGCCCGCCCTCCAGCCGCGGCCGGATCGGGCCGCCGAACGCCTCGTGGTCCGGCTGCGCGCCGGCCGCCTCGACGAGCGCACCCAGCCATCCGGGCCACGCGCGGACGTCGTCGTCGAGCAGGCAGAGCAGCTCGCCGGCCCCCGCCGCGAGCCCGGTGTTGCGGGCGACGTTGATCCCCAGCGGCCGCCCGTGGGCGAGGTAGCCGGCGCCGTGCCGGTCCGCCAGCGCGCGCGTCGCGGCGTCCGGCCGGTCGTCGTGGACGACGATCACGTCAGCGCCGTGGGCCGCCGCCTGCGGCATCACGGAGGCCAGCGCGACGTCGAGGTACGCCAGACGCGGCCCGCGCGTGGGAACGATGATCGAGGCAGTCGTCACAGCCGTCCGTAATCTACGGCCGGTCCGTGATCCTGCTGCTGCACAACCGGTACCGGGTGCTCGGCGGGGAGGAGCGGGCGGTCGACGACCTCGCCTGGCTGATCCGCACGCAGCTCGGTGAGGAGGCCGAGGTGCTCGAGCGCGACTCGGCGGGGCTGTCGAGCCGCGCCGCGGCCACGGCGCTGCTGCGCGGCGGCACCGACCCGGAGGAGGTCGCCGCCGCCGTCCGCCGCACGGGTGCGCGGGTCGTGCACGCCCACAACGTCAATCCCGCCTTCGGCTGGCGCGCCCTGGCCGCAGCCCGCGACGCCGGCGCCCGCGTCGTCCTCCACCTGCACAACTACCGGCTGGTCTGCGCCAACGCGATCTGCTTCACCCAGGGGGAGGACTGCACGCGCTGCCACGGCCGCGACACTCGTCCGGGCGTGCGGCTGAACTGCCGCGGCGGCTCGCGCGCCGAGGCGGCGGTCTACGGGGCCGCCCTGGCCGCGTGGCAGCCGCGCCTGGCCGACTGCGTCGACGAGTTCGTCGTCCCGTCCGCCTTCGCCCTCTCCCGCCTGCGCGAGCTCGGTGCGCCGCTCGGCGACCGCGTCACCGTGCTCGGCTCCGTGCAGCGCGACATCGCCGCGGACTCCGCGGCCGCCCGAGGGGAGTTCGTCCTCTTCGCCGGCCGTGTCGCGGAGGAGAAGGGCGTCCTGGACGCCGTCGCCGCCGCCCGCGCCGCCGGGCTCCCGCTGGTGGTGGCCGGTGACGGGCCGGCGCTGGACGCCGTCCGCACGGCCGCTGCGGCCCCGGGCTTCGACGTCGACGTGCGCGGCCGTCTGGCCCCGGCCGAGCTCGCCGGCCTGCGCCGCCGCGCGGCCGTGGCGATCGTCCCGTCCCGCTACGCGGAGATCCTCCCCCTGGCCGCCCTGGAGGCGATGGCGGCGGGCGTCCCGGTCGTCGCGACCCGGTCGGGCGGCCTCGTCGACGCCGTCCCGCCCGAGGGCCTTGCCCCGATCGGCGACGTCGCCGCCCTGGCGGACCGCCTCCGAGCGCTGTGGCGAGACGGCGCCGCCGGCCAACGTGCGCTTGCCCGCGTGCGCGACACCGCCGCCCCACCCGCTGTCGCCGCGGGCCTGCGCGCGATCTACGACGGCTCCTGACCAGACCGCCGGCGCGATCGCCACCGTCCTCCCGCGCCGCCGCGCAACGGCGATCGCGCGGCCGTCGCTTCCGACACCGGGTTGCAGGGGGTAGCGGATCGGCTACCCGGTGCAACCCGGTCGCGGCAACGGATCGTGTCGGGTCGAGGGATCAGGCCCGCTCGCGGGCCCAGGCGAGCGTCTGCTCGAGGCCGTCGGCCAGCGACGTCGCCGGGGTCCACCCGAGCTCGCTCGCCGCACGTCTCGGGTCCAGGCACGAGCGCTGGACCTCGCCGGGACGGGGCGCCTCGCGCCGAACGGTCAGCCCGAGCCGCTCGGCCAGCGCGTTGACGGTCGTCTCCTCGCCCGTGCCGATGTTGAAGGGCCCGAAGCCGGCGCCTCGGTCCCCGGCGGCCAGCAGCGCGTCGACGACATCGCCGACGTAGATGAAGTCGCGCGTCTGCTCGCCGTCGCCGAACACGGACGCTTCGCCGCCGTCGACCTTCAGGCCGCAGAAGATCGCGATGACGCCGCCCTCGCCCAGCGGGTCCTGGCGCGGCCCGTAGACGTTGGCGAAGCGCAGGGCGGTGGCCTGCAGGCCATGGAGCGAGCCGTACAGGCGCAGGTAGCCCTCGGCGGAGAGCTTGGCCTGCCCGTACGGCGCCAGCGGCCGCTCGTCCGTCTCCTCGGGGGACGGCACGGTGTCGGCATCGCCGTAGATCGCACCGCCGGTGGAGGCGAACACGAGGTGGCGGGCGCCGGCTGCGCGGGCGGCGTCGGCCACGCGCAACGTGCCGCCGACGTTGACGCTCGCGTCGAAGGCCGGGTCCGCGACGGAGCGGCGCACGTCGATCTGGGCGGCGAGGTGGAAGACGACCTCCGGCTGCGCGGCCGCGAAGGCCCGGGTGAGGGCGTTGGGTTCGAGGACCGAAGCCTCGTGCAGCGTCACCGCCGCGGCGAGGTTCTCCCGCGAGCCGGTGGTGAGGTCGTCGATGACGTGCACCTCGTCGCCGCGGGCGAGCAGGGCGTCGACGAGGTTGGAACCGATGAAGCCGGCCCCGCCGGTGACGAGCGTCCGCATCGGCGGGAAGCTACAGCGCGGCCAGCTGCGAGTCGGCCGCTTCGCCGGTGTAGCCGCGCACGGTGGCCTCGATCCCGGCCGCCAACCCCAGGATGGGGGTCCACCCGAGCCGTCGTGCGGCCTTCGTGGAGTCCAGCCGCAGGAGCGCCGACTCCTTGCCGGCGTCGGGATCGGCCTCGACGCGGACCTCGGGGGCGCCGCCGGGCCAGGCCGCGGCGAGCTGCTCGGCGACCCAGCGGACGGGGCGGGCGTCGTCGGCGTCGGGGCCGAAGTTCCACGCCTCGTCGAAGCCGGGGCCGGCCAGCAGGCGCTCGGCCAGCACGAGGTAGCCGCTGAGCGGGTTGACGACGTGCTGCCAGGGGCGGACCGCGTCGGGGTTGCGCAGGACGAGCGGGCGACCGGCGCGCGCGGCGCGCACGAGGTCCGGGACGAGGCGGTCCTCACCCTCGTCGCCGCCACCGATGACGTTGCCCGCGCGGGCGGTGGCGAGCTGCACGCCGCGGGCGCGCAGGGTCGTCTCCCGGGCGGCGTGCGCGACGAGCTCCTGGGCGGCCTTCGAGGCCGAGTAGGGGTCCTTGCCGCCGAGCGGGTCCTCCTCGCGCATGGCCCGGCCGGACTCGATGTCGCGGTAGCACTTGTCGCTCGTGACGACGACGACGACCTCGGTCGCGTCAGGAAGCGCCTGGAGGACGTTCGCGGTGCCGACGACGTTCGTGGCCCAGGTCCCCACCGGGTCCAGGAACGAGCGCCGGACGATCGCCTGGGCGGCGAGGTGGAAGACGACCTCGGGGTCCGCCGCGGCCAGGGCGCGCGTCACGCCATCTCCGTCCCGGACGTCGATCTCGGGAAGGGAGAGGCCGCGCACGTCCGCGCCGAGACGCTCGAGCCAGGCCACGAGCCAGCGGCCCTTGAAGCCGGTGTGCCCCGTCACCAGGACGCGGCGGCCGGCCCAGGCCGCGGGATCGGGCAGCATCAGGCGCCGAGGCGTTCGAGGTCGGCGTCGACCATGAGGCGGATGAGGGTCTCGAAGTCGGTCTCGGACGTCCAGCCGAGCTCACGCTCGGCCTTGCTCGCATCGCCGACGAGGAGGTCGACCTCGGCGGGGCGCAGGAACTGCGGGTCCAGGCGCACGTACGGCTCCCAGTCGCCGATGCCGGCCTGGTCGAAGGCGATCTCGACGCAGCGGCGCACCGTGTTCGTCTCGCCCGTCGCGATCACGTAGTCCTGCGGCGTGTCCTGTTGCAGCATCAGCCAGATCGCTCTGACGTAGTCCTTGGCGTAGCCCCAGTCGCGGCGGGCGTCGAGATTGCCGAGCGCGAGCTCGTCCTTGAGGCCGAGCTTGATCGCCGCGGCGTGCCAGGTGACCTTGCGGGTGACGAACTCGAGCCCCCGTCGAGGGGACTCGTGGTTGAACAGGATCCCGGAGCAGGCGAACAGGTCGTAGCTCTCGCGGTAGTTGACGGTGATGAAGTGCCCGTAGACCTTCGCGACGCCGTAGGGCGAGCGGGGGTGAAACGGCGTCGACTCCGTCTGTGGCGTCTCGCGGACCTTGCCGAACATCTCCGAGGACGACGCCTGGTAGATCTTCGCCTCCGGGCACACCTCGCGGACGGCCTCGAGCATGCGGGTGACGCCGACGCCGGTGAACTCCGCGGTGAGCGTCGGCTGGACCCAGGAGACGGCCACGAAGCTCATGGCGGCGAGGTTGTAGACCTCATCGGGCCTGGACGCCCGCAGGGCGTCGGTCAGCGATCGGTGGTCGAGCAGGTCGGCCTGGTGGAGCGTGATCTTGTCGCGCAGGTGCTCGATGCGCTCGAACTTCTCCGTCGACGACCGGCGCACCATCCCGTGCACCTCGTAGCCCTGCTCGAGCAGCAGCTCGGCGAGGTAGGACCCGTCCTGGCCCGTCACCCCGGTGACGAACGCGCGCTTCAAGCCGTCGTCCCGTCCAGACGGCGAAGCCACTCCCCCGTCTGGGCGATCCCCTCCTCGACCCCGATCTTCGCTTCCCAGCCGAGGACGTCCTTGGCCTTCTGCACGCTCGGCCACCGGCGGACGACGTCGACCTCGAAGGACTCGAGGTGCTCGAAGACGAGCTCGTCCGGGTCGTTGCCGACGGCGGCCCAGCAGATGCGGGCGATCTCGGCGACCGTCAGCTCGTCGCTCGCGGAGACGTTGAAGTCCTCGTTCAGCGCCGCCGGGTGGCCCGTGGCGACGACGATGCCGTCCGCGATGTCGTCGATGTGCGTGAGCGTGCGGGTGTGCTCGCCGGTGCCGAAGATCGGAAGCGGCTTGAGCTGGCGCAGGGACTTGCGCAGGAGGTCGGGGACGGCGTGGGCGATGCCCGGCTCGTTCTCGGGGACCTCGCCGGGGCCGTAGGCGTTGAACGGCCGGCAGATCGTGTAGGGCAGGCCGTGCTCGGCGTGGGCTGCGCGGCAGTAGACCTCGCCGGTCAGCTTGGAGAACCCGTAGGCGCTGATGGGCGTGGGGCAGCGCGGGAGGTAGGCCTCCGTGGTGGGGTACTCCTCCGCCTGCTCGAAGACCATGCTCGAGCTGACGTAGGTGAAGCGGGAGACGTCCTGGTCGAGCGCCGCCCGGAAGATCGCGTTGTAGAGGCCGTTGTTGACCTCCGTCAGCGTGTGGGGCAGCTTGTGGAAGTTCGCGATCCCGCCCACGATCGCGGCGAGGTGGATGACGTGGGTGCAGCCGCGCATCGCGTTGCGGGCCTGCTCGAGCTCGCGCAGGTCGCCCGTGTGGACCTCGCAGCCCTGGCGCATCCAGTCGGGCGCCTCGCGTTGATCGGAGACGCGGACCTCGAAGTCGGGGTCGCGTAGGAGGCGCTTGACGACGGCCTGTCCGATGGTCCCGGCGCCGCCGGTGACGAGCACGCGGTTCACAGGGCGCGAGGCTACTGGTCCGGTCCTGCCGCGGCCTGGACGGAAATCCAGTGTGTGCCGCGTGGCGGGCGGGAACCACGGTCCGTAGGCGGACGGCCAAGGAGGGCCACATGACTCGGCAGGGGTGCGGCGTGGCGACGCCGTGCCGTCACAACGGACGATGGACTGCCCGCCCTGGGTGCCCGCGCCTGCCTGGGCGCGACTGGACGCCGTCCTGTGCGGCCAACCGGAGCATGCTCACGACACGCTCGGGGACATCGAGGCCGTCACACGGCGCTGGACGCCCGAGTTGCGCTGCCTGCTGCTCGAGCGCTTCACGCTGCTGGGGGAGGCGGGCCTCTCGCTGCCTGCCGCCCTGCTCGTGGCGGTGGGAGAACTGATGGGGGAGGTCTCGCCGTGACGCCGGCCCTGGACGCCTCGACCGACTTCGAGCGCCTGAGGGAACCCGCCTGGTCGCGCTTCCACAAGCGCCACCCGGTCTACCCCCGCGAGCGGTTCGAGGACGCGTACGCGGAGTGGTGGACGCGGGAGATCGCCCGTTGGGCGGACGGGCGGCCGTCCCGCCCGGCGAAGCCCATCGCATTCGTCGCCGAGGCGGTCCACCGGGTGCTCATCGACGAGGGCCGTGCCATGGCCCGCGGCCTCTCACGAGGCGATGAGAAGCACGGTCTGGCCGTGGTCGGGTTCGAGGACCTCGACGCCGACCCAGCGGGCGACGCCGGCGGCGAGGCGCACTACCAGCTGCTCGTCCACCGGATCCTCGATCTGGTCCGCGAGCGCCTGACGCCGCGCGAGCTCTCGGTCTTCGTGTCCAGCTTTTTGTACCTCCAGCCGTCCTCGGTCGCCGCGGCGACGCTCGGGCTGTCGGTCCCGCGGGTGAAGAAGGACCGCGTGAAGATCGCCGCCAAGGTGGGCGAGGAGGTGTGGGCGATCCTCGGGGCCGAGCTCGACCTCTGCGAGGCATACGACGACCGTCGCCTTCCCGCGGTCCTCGAGCTGCTCACCGTCCACGTCGACGGCTGCCCGCACTGCCGGGCCCAGCTGCAGGGCGTCCGCGGGACCGCGCACGCGGTGGTCGGCCCGCTCGAGCTGCTGGCCGTCGGCGGTGCGGCTGGGGGCGGGGCTGCCGGCGCCCTCGATTCGCTGCTGACCCGGGTGGGCGGCTGGGGCCATCGGGCGGCTGAGGTCGCGTCCTCCGTGCCGCCCTCGGGTCGCACGGCGGCCGTGGTGGGCGTGGTCGCCGCGACGATCGGCGGCTCCGTCGCGGTCGAGCGGACGCACCCGGACCGCACACCGGCCGCGGCGGAGCGGGCGGCGACGCCTGAGCGGCAGCCGGCGCGGCCCGCACGGCAGGCGGCGAGCACACCCACGGCCGCGCCGCCCGCCGTCACCGCCCCCGCTCCGACAGCCACCACGAGGCCGGCCGCCACCGCCCGTGCCTCCCGGCGTCAGCGCCGGGGCACACGCCCGGCGCCCACCCCTGCGCCGACGCGCGCACCAGTCCCGACGTCTGCCCCCGCCCCAGCACCCGTCGCGCCCTCGACCGGAAGCGGCGCCGGTTCCGAATTCGGCTTCGAGGCGGGATGAGGGGTTCGATCCGAGCCTCCCGTGCCGTCCTTCCAGATACCCACCACCACCGACCACCGAGATGCCAACCCACCTCCTCCGACTCCTCGCCGCGGCGACCCTGCCGCTGGCCATCGCGCTGACCGCCCCTGCCGTCGCCGACGCGGGCGTGTACCACGTGTACTCCTGCAAGACGCCAGGAGGCCGGATCGTGCCGGTCGACGGCTGGAGCCTCCTCCAGGAGGGCGGCGCGTTCTCGGCGCCGGCGGACGGTTGTGCCATGGGCAACGGGCTGGGGGCAGCCCTCAACGGCGACTTCCCGCAGGCCTCGGGTGCGCGGCTCGGCTGGCGGTACACGGTCCCCGCCGGCCTGGAGCTCACCGGGTTCCGGCTGTGGCGCTTCTTCAGCACCACGAGCGCCGCAGAGCAGAACGCGACGCCCTACGCGTACGTCTCGTGGCCGACGCAGAACTACACGCCGGACGCACGATCGCAATGCGTCGCCGGCCAGGGCTGCAGCGCCCAGGGCACTGCCGGTTCCCCCCTCTCGGCCGATGATGTCGTCGAGTTCACCGGGCTCGACGGCAACGTCCGCGACGTCTATGTGATGGCCGGGTGCGGGGGATCAGCGGGCTGCGTCGATCGCAACTCGAGCGTGCCGATGGCTCAAGCCGTCGTCAAGGCCTTCGAGGCGAGCCTGCGCGACACGACCGCCCCGGTCGCCTCCGACGTCGTCGGGCCACTCGTCGCCAACCCGATCCACACCGGGACCGAGAACCTCTCGTTCAACGCGACGGACACCGGCGCCGGCGTGTACCGGGCCGTCGTCGAGCTCCACCGTGAGACGACCAGCACCTGGGAGCCGATCTCGACGCAGATCGTCGACGACAACGGCGGCGACTGCATGGACATCAACCGTGAGTCGGCGGATCCGTACGAGTTCAGCCGGCGCGTCCCGTGCAAGACCCAGGTGGGCGGGAGCCTCACGCTCGACACCACGATGATCCCCAACGGCGCGCACGAGCTGCGCATCGGGCTCGAGGATGCCTCGGGCAACCGCTCGACGCTGCTGGGCCCGACGACCTTCAAGGTCTCCAACGCCGGATCGGGCGGGTCCTCCGGGCCTGGCACCCTCGGCGCACCGACCAACGGCGCAGGAGCCTCGAACGAAGTGCGCATCGTGCTCGACAGACGCACGCGCCGCGTCCGTCGGTTGCGGTTCGGTCAACGCCTGAGGGTGGTTGCCACGATCCGGAACGAGCTGGGCAAGCCGGTGCCTGGTGCGCAGGTCGACGTGTTCCAGCGCGCGAAGCTGCCGAAGGCGCGGTACCGGATCGCTCGCAGACCGCTGGTCTCGGGTCGCAACGGCAAGGTTCGCTGGACGGTCCCTGCCGGCACCAGCCGGCGGCTCCGCCTCGCCTACAAGGCGAACCTGCTCAACACCACCTACCAGGCGACCACCGACCTCCCCCTGGCTGTCACTGCAGCGACCACGCTTCGCCGGAACCATCGCTCGTACCGCAACGGCCAGACCATCCGGTTCTCGGGCAAGGTCCGGTCCAAGCCGATCCCGAAGGGCGGCGTCCTCGTCGACCTGCAGGCGTACAAGCGGGGCACGGGCTGGGTCACGTTCGCGACGAAGCGCTCGCGTGCGAAGGGCAGGTGGACGATCAAGTACAAGCTCGTCTCGACGACGCAGACGGTCCGCTACAAGTTCCGCGCGCGCGTCCGGCAGGACTCGGGCTACCCGTACTCCGCCGGCAAGACGAAGGCGATGTCGGTCCTGGTGCGTCCGTGAGTCGCGCGCTCCGTGTCGTGACGGCCGCTCTGCTGTCGGTCCTGGCCGCCGTCGGCTCGGCTCACGGCGCAGAGCCCAAGAAGGCATCGGCCGGCCTCAGGGCCTACGGCCTCGACTGGATCGAGGCTATCCCGAGCGACGCGCTCCCCCCAACGCGCTACGCGGTGTGCATCGTCGACTCGGGTGTGGCCATCACGCCGGACACGCCCGCGGACAACCCGAGCGGACCCATCGTCCGCCGCCTCTCGATCGACGGCGGCTCCGGCGAGCCCCAGGGCACCGCCCCAGAGCAGCTCCACGGCACCCGCATGGCAGCCGCCGCGATCGCTCCTCGCAACGGCTGGGGCACCGTCGGCATGTTCCCAGCAGGCCGGATCATCTCCGTGCGAGCGATGGTGGAGGGGGAGACGACCTTCCGGATCGCGAGCTACGCGAGAGCCATCAATCACGTGCCTCAAGCAGAGCGTCGATGTGCCCGATTGCTGCAATCAACTTCTCCGCTCGGCTGTCACGCGTTGTCGCTCCGTCGTCGGCAGGTGGCGAGCAGATGGGCGATGCCGTGGCGAGGGCGTCGGCCGGGGTTGCCGGTGGTCGTCGCCGCGGGCAATGTGCCCGGCTGCGCTGCAGTTCCCAGCCAGATGAACCCGGGGCGATCTGCGGTGGCGGCGGGAGGAAGGCGGGGGCGCTCTGCCGATACGGCGCGTATGACGCCGCACGTTTTTGTCGTTGCCCCGGCGTGTCCGGTTGCAGCCGCAGAGCCGCTCTCTGGTGCGTTCGAGCCCGCAGCAGACGGAGGCTCAAGCGTCGCCGCTGTCGAGGTGTCTTCGTTTATCGCGGCGCTACGGACGTTTCGTCCGGATGTCAACGCCTCACAAGTCGCTCTAGGTGGATCGAAGGCTCCCGACGGCATGTCCGAGGCCGCGGGGTCGCTTGACGGGCGACGGGCGGCGAGGGCAGCGGGGCTTCGAAGCATCCTTCGACGCGCCGACCGGGCGACACGGCGACTCAGCAGGCCTTGACAACGGCCGGCCGCGCTATAAGGGCTACATGGCGCGACGTCTGCTTCTCGGATGGGTCGGCGTCGTCCTGCTTGGTTGGCCGGGCGCCGCTTATGGGGCGAGGTATACGGTCCGCACCTGCGGCGAGGAGCTCGGGCCGGCTCGAAACTCCGCTTGGGCCTACAGCAGTAATGCCTCTGCGCAATTCGAGGCTCAATCTCGCTGCGAGACGGGCGAGGGCCTCGTCGTGCAAGACCGGCTCGGACCCACCAGACTCGACCGTCGGGATGTTCGGGTACTGGTTTGCGCAGGCGCCGCCAGAGACTCCATTCGTTCGATCTCGTATCGACGGTTGCTCGTCACCAATGGTGATCCCGGACTTCCGCGCCGAGCTAGTCGCAGACGGGGAGTCGGTCGATGCCTGCGTGCTCGGACCGTCCCAGTACCGGTGCGAATCCGGAGGGTCATCTCAAACCACCGAGCTGATACTGAACGCGAGTCGTCTCGGGTTCGGCATCCGCTGCGTTCCACCGGAGGGGACTCTTGTGTGCACGGCGGCACCCTCCACTCGGCCCAAGCCATCCTGTATGGCGCGACCATCACCGTTGACGATCCGGTCGCCCCGGCTGTCGGGCCGGCTTCGGGGTCGCTTCTCAGCGGCGGGTGGCTGCGGGGTGCGCACACTGCGCAGATCAGCGGGAGCGACGCGACGGGTCTCAGTGAGTTCCAAGTCGTCCGGGACGGCTCTGAGCCGGTCGGCCGGCAGGCGCTGACCTGCGACTACGGGCGGATGGCTCCCTGTCAGTCGCCGGGCCAGACCATCGCTTCGAGCCTGCCGGCGGTCGACACTTCGGCCTGGTCTGACGGGGTTCACTCGGTCGCGCTCCGGGCCGTCGATGCCGCGGGGAACTCGGCTGACTCGCCGGCCGTCGAGGTCAGGACCGACAACACGGCTCCGGGCGCGCCGGCGAACGTCCGCAATGGACGCGGGGCCGTCTGGGCCAAGCGGCGGACGCAGACGATCAGGTGGCAGGCGCCGGCCGGGCAAGCGGCGCCGATCAACGCGTCGAACGTCAGTGCGTGCCGCGGCAAGAAGAAGCTTGAGTGCGTGACGGTCGCGGCCAGCGGCCCCGCTGGGGCGACGCTGCGGCTCCCGCGCCAGCGGTTGTACCGCGGAAGCGTCTACCTCGTAGACGCGGCCGGGAACGTCTCCGCGGCGAACGCGGCGCCGTTCTCGATCGGGTACGACGAGGGCAGGCCGCGGCGGCCGCGTCTGGCGTTGGGCGGGAGGAGGAAGCGACTGCGGAGCGTGCGCGTGCGCATCAAGGACCGCGGGCCTGCCCCGCTCGCGCGGCTTGCCGCTCGGCTTTGCAAGCCTCGCAGCACCAAGCGCTGTCGGACGGTCAGGGCGAGCGGGCTCAAGCGGATCAGGGCCCGCCCGGCACGGGGGCGCAGCGTCCTGCGCGTCCGCGTCGTCGATGCCGCCGGCAATCGGTCCCGGGAGGCGCGGATCAGGCTGCGCTAAGCGCCGGCAGGGCGCAGCGCACCCAGCTCGGAGGCGTAGGCGAAGACCTGCGCGGTGCCGAAGGCGTTCCAGGGGTCGACGACGATCGCGTCCTCGCCGGCGAGCGCGAGCAGGCGGGCCAGCGACGCGGGGGTCGAGTACTCGGAGTGGTTGGTCGCCACGACGACCACGTCGGCATCGGCGACGGCGGCGTCGAAGTCCACGGTCGGCGTGGGCACGAGAGGATCGTGGACGGTCACGTCGGCCAGCTCGCGCTCGAGCAGCCGGATCAGCTTGTGCGCCAGGGAGTCGCGCTCGTCGTCGGTGTCGCGCTTGAAGGCCAGCCCAAGCACCGCGACGCGCTTCTCGCGCAGGGCACCGCTCCCGCCGCCCAGCCGCTTCTTGATCCCGTCGACGAGGAACGACGGGACGCTCTCGTTGACCCGTGAGACCGCGAGGAGCATGCCCGGGGCGGAGGAGCGCTCCTCCGAGAAGGCGAAGTCCTTGCGCAGGCAGGTCCCGGCCGTGAAGCCCGGGGCCGCCATGCCGCCGCGGGGGTAGTCGCGGTTGATCAGGTCGATGACCTCGAAGACGTTGGCGTCGTAGCGCTCGCAGTCCATCATCAGGAGGTTCGGCAGCGCGAACGTCGCGTAGCGCATGATGTTGGCCCAGATCTTCGCGAGCTCGGCCTGGACGGGCGTGGTCTGCACCACGGGGGCGCCGAAGACCGAGAACAGCTCCTCGGCCCGCTCGCCCGAGCCGGGGCCGACCCCGCCGACGATGCACGGCAGCGTCCCGATCTCCGCCAGGAACCGTGCGGCCGCGATGCGCTCGGGCACGTGGGCGACGTAGAGGTCCTCGCCGGCGACGAAGCCTCGCCGCTTCTCGAGGTAGCCCGCGACGAACTCGGTCGTGCCTGGCGCGACGGTCGAGCGCAGGACCACGAGCTGGCCGGCGGAGAGGTGCGGCAGGAGGTCGTCGAGGACCGACCGGATGTCGGACACGTCGATCTCGATGTGCGAGTGCGTGGGCGTGCCAACGGTGAGGACGATCCCGTCGGCCTGGGCGGCGTCGGCGGCGCTCTCGGACAGGTGCAGGCGGTCCCCGACGCGGGCGAGCAGCTCGTCGGCGCCCGGCTCCTCGAACGGCATCCGGCCGGCACGGAGGGTCTCGAGGCGCGCGACGTCCTTGTCGACCCCGAGGACGCGCAGACCGGCGTCCGCGAAGGACAGCGCCAGCGGAAGGCCGACCCGGCCGAGACCGATGACCGAGACGTCGTAGCTCAAGGGGGAGAGCCTAGATGCCGCGGCGGCCCGCGCGGTGGCGCAGGTACTGCAGCGCGAAGCCGGCGACGAAGCGCGGGTTGTAGCGCGTGTAGCGCCGCCACAGCCGGCGTGGCTCCTGGGCGAGGCGGAAGACCCACTCCAGCGACAGGCGCTGCATCCAGGCCGGGGCCTGGGGGACGAGGCCGGCGTGGAAGTCGAACGCCGCGCCGACGCCACACAGGACGGGCACGTCGAGGCGGTCGCGCATGCGGGCCATCCACTTCTCCTGCTTCGGCACGCCGATGCCGACCCACACGATGTCCGCGCGGGAGCGGTTGATCTCGTCCGCCACGCGCTCCTCCTCCTCCGCGGAGAGGTCGCGGTAGGGCGGCGAGTAGCCGCCGACGATCTGCAGCCCCGGGTGGCGGGTGCGCAGGTTCAGCGCGAGCTGGACGAGCGCGCCCTGGTTGCGGCCGCCGTAGAGGTACATGCGCACGCCGGTGCGAGCCGCCCGCTCGCAGGCACGGTCCATCAGGTCCGGCCCGTAGACGCGGGAGGGCAGCTCGTGCCCGAGCGCGTTCATGGCCCACACGAGCGGCTGCCCGTCGGGAACGGTGAAGTCGGCGCCGAGCACGGCGTCGCGCAGCTCGGGGTCCTCGCGAGAGGACATCACCGTGTGCACGGCGGCGACGCAGATGTAGCCGCGGCGGCGGTGGGCGATCGTCGCGTCCATCCAGTCCAGCGTCTGCTCGTAGTCCGTGAGGGCGAGCGGGACGCCGAGCACGGCCTCCTCTGCGACCTGCGGCGTCAGGGGTGCCGGGACGGCACGTGCCGGGTGGTCATGGGCGAGGGGAGGGATGATGGTGCTCATGGCGAGGGGCGGGCTTGATCCGCCAGTGCTTCTAACGATGCCCTGCAGGATTAGTTGCGCGTATTGGCTCCCGGGCGCACGAATTCCTGCATTCTCACGCGACGTTCAGGACGCGAGGACGTCCTTCACGGCGCCGACGACCTCTGCCGCCTGCTCCTCGGAGAGCACGGGGCTGATGGGAATCGCGAGGTGGCTGGCGGCCACCTCGTCGGTGGCGGGCAGCTCCACCCCGGTGGCGTAGGGCGCCATCGCGACCTGCTTGTGCACCGGGACCCGGTAGTAGGCCTTCTGCCCGATCCCGCGCTCCTTCAAGCCCGCGGCGAGCTCGTCGGCCCGCGCGTGGCGGATCACGTACAGGTGCCAGGCGGGCTCTGACCCGGTCGCCGGGACCGGCAGGTGGACGAGGTCGCCCAGACCGGCGGCGCCGTACGCGCGGCCGCCGGCGACGCGGCCGGCCGCCCACGTGTCGAGGTGCGGCAGCTGCACGCGCAGGATCGCGGCCTGCAGGTCGTCGAGGCGGCTGTTGTAGCCGACCTCCTGATAGGTGACCTTGTCGTGGGAGCCGTGGAAGCGCAGGACGCGGACGCGCTCGTCGAGCTCGGCGTCGTTGGTGGTGATCGCGCCGCCGTCGCCGAAGCAGCCGAGGTTCTTGGAGGGGAAGAACGAGAACGTCGCGATCGTCCCGAGCGACCCGGGCCGGCCGGCCTCGGTGGTGGACCCTGCGGCCTGCGCGGCGTCCTCGACGACCGGGACGCCGAGCGCCTCGATGTCGGCGACCGGGGCGACGTTGCCGAACAGGTGCACGACGATGACGGCCTTCGTCCGCGGCGTCATCACGGCGCGCACCGTCTCGGCAGTCACGCACATCGTGTCGGGGTCGACGTCGCAGAAGACGGGCGTCGCGCCCGTGTGCGGGATCGCCTCCGCGGAGGCGTAGAAGGTGAAGGAGGGAACGACGACCTCGTCGCCCGGACCGACCCCGAGGGCGCGCAAGGCGATCGTCAGGGCATCGGTGCCGTTGGCGACGCCGACGGCGTGGCCCGCCCCGAGGTAGGCGGCGAACTCCGTCTCGAAGGCCGAGACGTTCGGGCCGAGGATGAAGCGGCCGTCGTCGATGACCCCCGCGATCGCCGCATCGAGCTCCGCGCGCAGCGGGGCGAGAGGCGTCTTGGTGTCGAAGAGTCCAACGGGCACGACCGCTGGTCAGACTAGGGTCGCCGCCATGCACGTCGGTGTCGTCGGGCTCGGATACGTCGGGCTGCCGCTGGCCGTCGGCTTCGCCGAGGCGGGCCAGGAGGTCATCGCCTTCGACGTCGACGCCGGCAAGGTCGCCGCCATCGGCGCCGGCGAGTCCTACGTCGAGGACGTCACGCCAGAGCGCCTCGCCGCCGCGCTGGACCGGATGCAGGCGACGACCGACACGGCCGCCCTCGGAGCTGCGGACGCGATCCTGATCTGCGTTCCGACGCCCCTGACGCCGAACCGCGAGCCGGACCTCGAAGCCCTCGAAGCCTCCGGATCGGCCGTCGGCGCCGTCCTGCGCCCCGGGCAGCTCGTCGTGCTGGAGTCGACCACGTACCCCGGGACGACGCGCGAGCGCCTGGCCCCGCTGCTGGAGGCGGGCAGCGGCCTGAAGGCCGGGTCGGACTTCAACCTCGCGTTCTCCCCCGAGCGCGTCGATCCCGGCCGCACCGACTTCACCCTGCGCACCACCCCCAAGGTCCTCGGCGGTCTCACCCCCGCCTGTGGCGACCGGGCGGAGGCGCTGTACGACCTCGTGTGCGACTCCGTCGTCCGCGTCTCCACACCAGAGGCCGCCGAGCTCAGCAAGCTCCTCGAGAACGTCTTCCGCTCGGTCAACATCGCGCTCGTCAACGAGCTCGCGATGCTCACCGACCGCATGGGCATCGACATCTGGGAGGTCGTCGACGCGGCCGCGACCAAGCCCTACGGCTTCATGCGCTTCGACCCCGGGCCCGGGATGGGCGGCCACTGCCTCCCCGTCGACCCCTTCTACCTCGCCTGGCGGGCACGCGAGTTCGACACCACGACGGAGTTCGTCGAGCTCGCCGGCCGGATCAACCAGGAGATGCCCTACCACTGCGTCCAGCGGGTCGAGCGGGCGCTCAACGAGCACGCGAAGGCCGTCCGCGGGGCGAAGATCGCGCTCATCGGCGTGGCCTACAAGGGCGGGACCGGTGACACCCGCGAGGCGCCGGCGCTGAAGATCGCCGCGCTCCTGCTGGCCCTGGGCGCCGACCTGCACTACCACGACCCGTTCGTCCCGGAGCTGGAGGACAGCGGCTTGCGGGGCGAGTCGTTGAACGCCGTGCTCGACGGCGTCGACCTCGCGGTGGTCGTGACCGCGCACCCGGGGGTCGACCACGAGCGCGTCATCGAACGCGCTCCGCTCGTGCTCGATCTGCGTGGCATCACGCGCGGCCGCACGCTGCCGAACGTCCAGCGCCTGTAGATGACGGAGGCCGCTGAGCCGCGCCCCCTGACGGGCGGGGCCGTCCTCGGCGGCATCTCGCGCGTCGCGATCGCCGGTGCCGGCGCGCTCACGACGATCCTGATCGCCCGGCTGCTCGGGCCGGACGGGTCGGGCGGCTACTTCGTCGCCCAATCGGTGCTGTTGCTCCTGACCGTCGCGACGACGCTGGGGATCGAGCACGGCATCGCGTACTACGTCTCCTCCGGCGCCTGGTCGCCGCGGCCCGCGTTGAGCGCGTCGCTGCGGATGGGTGCTGCGGCCTCCGTCGTCGGCGTCGTCGGCGCGCTCGTCGTACGCGCGCTGATCCCATCCGCGTTCGGCGGCCTGTCGCCGGTGATGACGCTCGTCGCGGCCGCGGCGCTGCCGGGCTGGCTGGCGTTCTTCTACACGAGCTACGTCGCGTTGGCGATCGACCGCTACGAGGCCTACGTCGTCCCGCCCGCCATGCAGGCCGTCGGGGCGATGATGCTGGCCGGCGGCGGCGCGATCGCCTTCGGGCTGGAGGGGGCGATCGCCGGCATGGCCCTCGCCACGGCGCTCGTCGGTGTCGCGACGGTGCTCTGGGCCCGACGGCGCCTTCCCGACGGGGACGTCGATCCGGACGGCGCACTCAAGCGGGCAGTGAGCTTCGGGATCAAGGGCTACCTCGCCAACGCGCTGCAGACCTTCGGGTCGCGCGCCGACATCTTCGTCCTCTCCGCGGTGACGAGCACGGCCGCCGTCGGCCACTACTCCGTCGCGATCGCCGTCACCACCGTCCTGTGGCTGCTGCCCAGTGCGCTGGCGGAGGTGCTGTTCCCCCGCGTCGCCCACCTCAGCGCGCAGGCGGGGGAGGACGCCGGCGCGCACCGCGAGATGGTCGAGGTCAAGAGCCTGCGCCACGTCGTCCTGCTCGTCGTCGCCGCGACGGCGGTGCTGGCCGCCGCGCTGCTGGTGCTCGTCGTCCCGGTCTACGGCGAGGACTTCCGGGCGGCCATCGACCTCGGCCTGATCCTCCTGCCGGGGACGGCGCTCATGGGGATCTCCAACGTGCTGGCCTCGACGATCATCGGGCGCGGCAAGCCCGTCTACGGCCTCTACATCGTCCTGCTCACGCTGCCGCTGACGGTCGTCCTGTACGCCTGGTTGATCCCCGCAGAGGGGGCGACCGGCGCGGCGGTCGCGAAGTCGGTCACCTACCTCGCGACGTTCGTGCTGATGGCCGTCTTCTACCAGCGGCTCACGGGCCGCTCGGTCCTGCGGTCGATGGTGCCCGGGATGGCCGAGGTGCGGGACCTGGCCGCGATCCCCCGCGCCGGCGTCGGCTTCGTGCGCGGCCTACGCCGGTGAGGCGACAGCGCGTAGGAGCTCGCCCTCGCTCGTGCGCCACTTGATGCGATGCACGACCGCGCCGACGGTGAAGCGGTCACGCGGCAGCGAGTAGGGCAGGCTCGTCGGCGTCTCGATCGTGTGCGGGTCAAAGCCCGCGCGCCGCAGCAACCGGCGCAGCGCGGCAGCCGTGTACTGCCCGACGTGGACCTCGGGCTCGAGCATCGGCCAGGCCGTGCCCATCGCCTTGCCGATGCCGGAACCGGCGTTGGGGACCTCGAGGGCGAACACGCCGCCGGGCTTGAGTGCGGCGCGGACGTGGGCCAGCGCGCCGATCGGGTCTTCGATGTGCTCGAGGACGTGCCACAGCGTGATGACGTCGTAGGCGCCCGGAGCGAGGTCGGCGGACTCGAGCGTCGCGTTGGCGACGTCGAGACCGAGCTCGCGCGCCGCCTCGGCGAAGGTCGGGGCGGGCTCGATCCCGCTGGCGTCGTAGCCGGCGGCGCCGGCTTCGAGGACGAACGCGCCGCCGGCGGTGCCGACGTCGAGGAGTCTGCCGGCGGGCTGGAAGCGCTTGATCCAGCGGACGCGCACCCGCGCGTCGTGGCGGCGGGCCTCGAGCTGCTCCGTGAAGTCCACGGCGCGGTCCCGGGCGTAGTCGTCGCCGAGGTAGTGCTCGGTCGCGGGTGCCGCCGTCGGCGCATCGCGCTGCTCGAAGCCGCACGTCTCGCAGCGGAAGAACGGCAGTGGCGCGAGACGGGTGCTCGGCGCCGGATCAGGGGTGGCGCAGGCCCAGCAGGCGGTGGCGGCGGCGACGAGGGAATCCGGCACGGGCTGCGAGTATTGCAGGGGTGCCCGCGCCCTCCGGACGTCCTCGTGTGCTGGTCCTGTCGTCGGCCACGGTGGGCCGACAGCTGCTGGGCGCGGCCGTGCGGCCCTTCGAACTGGCCCACGCCCTGGGCGCCGTCGCCGACGTCCGCCTCGTCATGCCGCACGCGCCCGACGATTCGCCCGAGGGCCTCGACTGGGCCGTCTACGCGCACCAGGACCCGACGACGCTGCGCCCCCACCTCGAGTGGGCCGACACGGTCGTCGCGCAGCCGCAGTGGCCGGCCGTCACGCGGGAGCTCGCGCGGTCCGGCAAGCGCCTCGTCTTCGACCTCTACGTGCCCGAGCCATTCGAGCTGCTGGAGGCGCACGCGACCAAACGGCCCCGGATCCGCGCCGGCTGGCAGGCGCTGGCGCTGGATCGCATCGATGACGCCCTGCGCGTCGGCCACCACCTCATCTGCGCCTCCGAGCGACAGCGGGACCTCTGGATCGGCCTGCTGCTCGGCGCGCGTGTGCTCGGGCCCGAGGTCTATGACCGCGACCCCGACCTGCGCGGCACGATCGACGTCGTCGCGCTCGGCGTCAGCGACGCGGCGCCGGCGGCTGTTCCCGGCGCGGGCATCCGGTCGACGCTCGGGCAGCTGACCGACGACGACGAGGTCGTCCTGTGGAACGGCGGCATCTGGAGCTGGCTGGACGCGGGCTCGGTGATCGAGGCGATGGCGCTGCTGCGCGAACGCCGTCCGCGGGCGCGGCTGGTGTTCATGGGGCGGGGCTCGCACGAGGCGGGCCTGCGCTCCGCGGCCGAAGCCGAGGAGCACGCGCGCCGGCTCGGCCTGCTCGGCGAGACGGTGTTCATCAACGACGGCTGGGTCGACTACGGCGAGCGCGCGACCTGGCTGCTGGAGGCCGACTGCGCCGTCTCCTGCCACGTCGACCACCTCGAGACGCGCTTCAGCGTCCGCACCCGGTTGATGGACTGCCTCTGGGCGGGCCTGCCGGTCGTCTGCACGGCGGGGGACGACCTCGCGGCACGCATCGACGCCGACGGCCTGGGCGTCGCGGTGCCCGAGCGTGACCCGAGGGCGATCGCGGACGCGGTGGTCGCCGTGCTCGATCGCGGCCGGGACGCCTACGCGCCCGCCCTGCACCGGGCGGCGCAGGACTTCTCCTGGTCGCGCGTGGTCGCGCCGGTGGCCGCCTGGGTCGCGGCCGACGACCTCCCGCCCCGCATCGGCGCGACCCGACGGCCGTTGCACACCGCCCGCGACGCGCTGTACGTCGGCGCTCGCGGCGTGCTGAACGCGATCGGCCTCCGGCACTGGCCGAGCTGAGGCGCCGGACCGGCGAGCCTGCGCCGGTCAGGCCGCGATGGCGGGGACCGGCCGGCCTCGCAGCAGGGCGATCGCCGCACCGAGGACGTCCCGGTACAGCGTCCGCTCCGCGGGGCGCCGCAGGACGGTGAACACGGCGATCCGGGCGAGCGAGGTGACCGTCAGCGCGGCGCCGAGGCTGCGGCGCTGGGCGGGGGTGAGGTGGATGCCCGCGTAGGTGAGGACCCCGTGGAGCATCGTGCGCAGGTTCCAGACCCGCTCGCGCTTGGCGAACGACGCGCCACCCTCGTGCCGGAACGCCGCTGAGGGGACCCACCACAGCGTCCCCTCCCGGGACAACCGGCGGCAGACGTCGACGTCCTCGTACCAGAAGAAGAAGCGCTCGTCCCAGCCGCCCAGGCGCTCGTGCAGGGACCGCGGGACGAGCAGGCAGGCGCCCGCCGGTTGATCGACGGCCACGGTCTCCGTCGTGTTGGCCAGCAGCACCGAGTCGGGCCCGGGCGCCCGGCGCAGGGCGGCCAAACCGGTCGCGTGCCCCAGGAGCGCCGCGGCGGACGGGAAGGGCGCGGGCAGGTAACGCGCCTGGGTCTGCAGCGTGTCCGGCTCGACCAGGCGGCCCGCGACGGCGGCGGTCCCGGGCCGGTCGGCCAGCGTCCGGCGCAACCGCGCGACGGCCCCCGCGGTCGCCAGGATGTCGTCGTTGAGGAACAGGATCGCCTCCCCGTCCGCGGCCGCCGCGCCGCGGTTGAAGGCGTGGGCGAGGCCGGCCGGCTCGTCGAGGCGGACGACGATCGCGTCGGGCCGGGCGGCGGCGACCGCCGCGCTGGTGTCGTCGCGCGAGCCGTTGTCCACCACGACCGGACGGACGTCCTCGCCGGGGGGCAGGTGCTCCAGGCAGCGGAGCACCATGTCGCGCGAGTTCGCGGTGACGATCACAGCGTCGAGCACGGGCCGGAGCCTAGGCTCGACCGGCCATGGCCAGTGTCGCCGCCGTCGTGCTCAACTACGAGGGCCGGGAGCTCCTGGACGTCGTGCTGCCGTCCCTGCTGGCGCAGACCGCACGGGGGGTGGAGGTCATCGTCGTCGACGACGCCTCCCGGGACGGCTCCGTCGCCCACGTCCGGGACACCTGGCCGCAGGTGCGCGTCGTCGCCCTGGAGCGCAACGTCGGCGTGACCGCTGCGATGAACCGCGGCATGGCGGCCGCGGGCGACGCGGAGTACGTGGCGCTGCTCAACAACGACCTCGAGCTGGACCGGGGGTGGATCGCCGCCGCGGCCGCCGCGCTGGACGCCGACCCGCGGCTGGGCTCCGTCACCGGCAAGATGCTGCGCTACGACGACCGGTCGATGATCGATGCCACGGGGGACATGCTGCTGCCCTCCGGCGCGGCGCTCAACCGCGGGGCCGGGGAGCGCGACCACGGCCAGTACGGCGACGCTGACGAGGTCTTCAGCGCCTGCGGCGGGGCGGCGATGTACCGGCGCGCGGCGCTCGAAGCGGTCGGCCCGTTCGACGAGGCGCTCGTCGCCTACCTCGAGGACGTCGACTGGGGCTACCGCTCGCGCCTGCAGGGCTGGACCGCGGGGTACGTGCCGGGGGCGGTCTGCTTCCACATGGGCGGGGCGACGACGTCGAGGCGGAAGGGGCTCTTCGGCCGGCTGCAGCGGCGCAACCACCTCGCCGTGCTGCTCAAGGACGATCCGCGGCCACTGAAGCGCCTGCCGCTGGCGCTGCTCTACCAGCTCGCCTGGTTCGCGGCGAGCGTCCGCGACGGCATGGCGGTCGAGCACCTGCGGGCGTGGGGGATGCTCGCGCGGATGCTGCCCGGGATCCTGCGCCGCCGCCGCGCGGTGCAGGCGACGCGCCGGGTGCCGGTCGCCGAGCTCGAGCGCGCGCAGCGCCTCGGCCTCCCGCCCGGCCGCGCCGACGCCGTGCTGATCCAGCTCGCGCCGGACGTGATGCGCCGCCGCCTGGCGGCCCGCGGCGGGTCCGCGGCATGACCCGCGTGCTGCACCTGCTGCCCCACCGCGGCGGGGGCGCCGAGACCTACCTCGACCTGCTGGAGCGTCTCGACGGGATCGCCCACCTGCGCCGGCCGCTGGCCGACGCGCGCACGCCGCTGGCGGCTGGGCCGTCGATCCTGCGCCGCTGGCCGGGCGCGGCCCGCGCCGCCGGGCGGGCCGACGTCGTGCACGCCCACGGGGACGTGGCGGCGGCGCTGACGCTGCCGCTGCTGCGCGCCCGCCCGTCCGTCTGGACGACCCATGGCCTGCACGCGCTGCGGCGCGCGGAGGGGCCGGCGGGCGCGGCGATGGCCGCCGCCGCGCGCGCCGCGGTCGCCGCCACCGCTGTGACCCTGTGCTGCTCGACGGCCGAGCGCGACGAGCTCGCGGCCCTCGTGCGCCCCGATCTGCACGACCGGCTGCGGGTCGTGCCCAACGGCGTCGATCCCGCCCTGCCGACGACTGCGGCGGCGCGCGCGGCGGCCCGCGGGGCGCTGGACCTCCGGGAGGACGAGCGCGTCGCCCTGTTCCTCGGCGAGCTGGAGGAGCGCAAGGGGCCGCTGACCGCCGCCCGTGGCGCCCTCGCCGCCGGCGTGACGCTGCTCGTGGCGGGCGACGGTCCGCAGCGCGCCGAGCTCGAGGCCCTCGCCGCGGCCGCGGACGGCGCCCGCCGGCCCGTCCGCGTCCTCGGCTTCCGCCGCGACGTCGACACGCTCCTCGCGGCGGCCGACCTCTTCGTGCTCCCGTCCGAGCGCGAGGGCATCTCCTTCGCGGTGCTGGAGGCGATGGCCCACGGCCTCGCGATGGTCGTCTCCGACGGGGCGGGCAACCCCGAGGCGGTCGGCGAGGCCGGCGTCGTCGTCGGCGTGCGCGACGAGGCGGGATGGGCCCGGGCCCTGGCCGCCGCGCCCGCGACCCTCGGCCCGGCGGCGCGCGAGCGGGTGCAGGCGGTCTTCCCCGTCAGCCGCCTGCTCGACGGCGTCGCCGCCGCCTACCGGGAGGCGACGAGCGCCAGCGCCGGCCCGTTGGGGTGATCGCGCTCGTCGAAGGCGATCTCCACGCCGGTCCAGCCCAGCGCCTCGACCGCGCCGAGGAGGTCATCGCGCGAGAGCCAGCCGGCGAAGCCGCGGTTGCCGCCCCAGAACGCCGCGCCGCGCGTGGCCAGGCCGTACTCGTGGCGGTGCAGCGTGTGACGGAAGCCCGCCCGCTCGGCCGTCTCGCTCGTCTTGATCCGCTTGCTCAGCGTCGGGTGGGCGGCGACGATCTCGGCGTCCCAGTAGTGCGTCCACAGCACGAGCCGGTCCACGCGGCGGGCCAGCAGCGCGAGCGTCTGGACCGGGTCGGGGAGGTGATAGAGGACGCCGACCGCGAAGCCGACGTCGTGGTGGCGGTCCGCGGCCTCCAGGTGCTCGACGAAGTCGCCCAGCAGGAAGTGCGCGCGATCCATCCCGAGCAGCTCCTTGACGGCCAGGCAGCGCACCCAGGCCCCGGCGTTGGCCTCCACCGCGGTCACCGACGCGGCGCCGGCCTCCAGCAGCATGTGCGTGTGGCCGCCCTCGAGCGGCCCGAGCTCGAGCAGGTCGGCCCCGTCCACACCGCCCAGCTGCTCGAGCGCCCAGCGGATGCGGGCGTCGTCGAAGAGGTCCGCGCTGCCCGCCGGGAGGTCGGCGTAGGGCGGCGGCAGACGAGAGGCCCACTCACCCGCGAAGAGCTCGACGACGGCCCGGGCGGACGGGGCGTCCGTCACGAACCCGGTGACGCCTCGGCGGCGGCGCAGGACGTTGCCGGCCAACGTGCGGGCGCGGGCCACTGGCGTCGGCGAAGGCATGCCGCGACCCTACTCAGCCTGGCCGAGCCGGCGGCGGCGCCAGCGCTTGAGCGCCCCGGGCGTCAGCCACGCGAGGGCCGGGACGGCCAGCCCGGACGCGCCTCGCAGCGTGCGACGCCGGCGCAGCGTGCGGGCGCCGATCACCACGACCTCGGCCATCTGCTCGCGGTCCTTGCGCGCCGCGACGTTGACGCCCGTCATCCTCCGGGTGCTCAGCGGCGCGTCGATCGCGTGGACCGTCCAGCGGTCCGCGACGCGCAGCCACAGGTCGAGCTCCATCGCGTAGCGGTAGCGGGGGTCGTAGCCGCCGAGGCCGAGCACGACATCGCGGCGGAACGCCGCCGAGGTGTTCGGGACCGGGTTGAAGCGCAGCAGGACGCCGTTGACGTCCCCGGCCGCGAAGGTCGTGCGCGGTGCCAGCGGCTCCCCGGCGGGGCCGACCTCGTGCATCCGCGACCCGACCACGGCGACGTCGGGGCGCGCATCGAGCAGCGCGAGCTGGCGTTCGAGGCGATCGGGGGCGGAGAAGTCGTCGGCGTCCTGGATCGCGATCACGGGCGCCCGGGCCGCGTCGATGCCGGCGTTGAGCGATCGCGCGATCCCGACGTTGGAGTCCATCCCGATCACGCGGACCCGCGGATCGGTCGCCGCCACCGCCTCCGCGACAGCGCGCGAGTCGTCGGTGGACCCGTCGTCGAGGACGATCAGCTCCAGGTCGGCGACCGTCTGGTCGAGGATCGAGCGCATCGCCGCCGCGAGGGTCGAGCCGTTGTCGTAGGCGCCCATCAGGACGCTGACGCGCGGCGTCACGATCGGTAGGCCTCGGCGACGACGTCCAGCGAGCCGTCGAGGGACAGGCGCTGCGCGTTGCGGGCGAACCAGCTCGACGTCGACGCCCGCAGCGCCGGCCCGGCGGCGTGCACCCGCACGATCGCGTCGGCGAGGACGGCGGGGTCGTCCGACGCCGCGACGAACCCGTTGACGCCCTCCTCGATCAGCTCCGTCGCCGCGTTGTCGGGGTGCGCGACGACGATCGTCGGGACCCCGGCGGCCGACGCCTCCACGACCACGAGCCCGTAGCCCTCCCGCACGGACGGATGCAGCAGGCACAGCGCGCGGTCCATCGTCGCACGCAGGCGCTCGCCGTCCACGAACCCCGGGGCGTCGACGACGTCGCCGACGCCCTCCCGGGCGATCGCCGCGAGCACCGCGGGACGCTCCGGCCCGTCCCCGAACACCGTGGCGCGCAGGCCCGGGACCCGATCGCGCGCCGCGGCCACCGCGGCGACCACGGCCGGTGCGCGCTTCTCCGCGATGTGGCGGCCGGCGAACACCACGCGCGGCTCGGCGGGAAGCGGCGCACGCGGGGCCAGCGACCCCGCGTACTCGCCCTCGAGCACCGTCACCTCACCCCGCACCCGCTCGGCCCGCAGCCGGTCCGCGGTCAGGCGCGCGAAGCAGAACGCCCGCTGCGGCACCCGCAGGCACAGCGCCTGCACCGCCCACCCCACCCGTCCGGCCGCGCCGCCGAGGTAGGCACGCCAGTAGTCCCGGCTCCACAGCTCATGCCAGTCCACCACGAGCCGGAAGCCCATCAGCGGCCGCACGATCCCGGCCGCGAGCAGGGAGAAGTACGGGAACGAGGCCGTGTGGACGACGTCGTAGCCGCGGCCGTGGCGCAGCAGATGCCACAGCACGCCGGCGCCGAACACCAGCGGCGGCGCGATCCGCCGCTCGCCCGGCCCGGAGTACAACGCCATCCGCGGCGCGGCGGCCACGACGCGCACGCCCGGCAGGTCCGGGTCGGCCCCGCGGTCCCACTGGCGCATCGTCACGTACGTCACGTCGTGACCCTCGGCCGCGAGCCGCAGCGCGAGGTTGCGATACCAGCGCTCCGCACCGCCGACCGTGTGGGGGTACAGGCAGTCGTAGAGCAGGCAGACGCGCACGGGCGGCGAAGGCTACGGGGGCGATGGGCCGCCTCGCTACCGTGCAGGCGGCCTTCCCGCGCGACTTCGGCCCGCCTCGCGCGTTGCAGCACCACCGTCATGAGCACGATCGAGCACCAGCCCGCCGGCCAGCCTGATGCCGGCCTGACGACCGCCCCCCGGGTGTCGGTCGTGATCCCGTGCCTCAACGAGGCCGAGAACATCGAGGAGTGCGTCACGCGCGCCCTCGCCGGCATCGAGGCCGCGGGCGTCCCCGGCGAGGTCGTCGTCTCGGACAACAACTCCACCGACGGCTCCGGCGAGCTGGCCGAGGCCGCCGGCGCCCGCGTCGTGCACGAGACCCGCCCGGGCTACGGCTCCGCCTACCTGGCCGGCTTCACGGCAGCCCGCGGCGAGTACATCGTCATGGCCGACGCCGATCTCACCTACGACTTCGCCGAGATCCCGCACTTCGTCTCCGAGCTCGACAAGGGCGCCCAGCTCGTCATGGGCGACCGGATGGACAACATCCACCCAGGCGCGATGCCCTGGCTGCACCGCTACGTCGGCAACCCGATCCTCACGGGCATCCTCAACGTCTTCTTCAAGACCGGGGTCAGCGACGCCCATTGCGGCATGCGCGGCTTCCGGCGCGACATCCTGCCGATCCTGGACCTGCGCACGACCGGCATGGAGTTCGCCTCCGAGATGGTCATCCGCGCATCGAAGGAGAAGCTGCGGATCGCGGAGTTCCCGATCGAGTACCACCCCCGGGGCGGCGAGTCCAAGCTCTCGAGCTTCCGCGACGGCTGGCGGCACCTGCGCTTCCTGCTCGTGCACTCGCCGACGCACCTGTTCATGCTGCCCGGCGCGCTCATCACGCTGCTCGGCTTCCTCATCTCCCTGACCGTCGTCACGCAGATCGACATCTTCGGCCGCGCCTGGGACCTGCACACGATGGTCGCCGGCTCCTTGCTGATGATCGTCGGCACGCAGATCGTGGCGCTCGGGCTCGCCGCCCACGCCTACGGCACCTACTTCATGGGTGAGAAGGACCCCTGGTTCGACCGGATGCGCGCGCGGTTCCGGCTCGAGCACGGCCTGATGGCCGGCGGAGCGATCCTGCTCGTGGGCCTCGTCATCGCCGTCGTCATCGCCATCACCTGGATCGACCGCGGCTTCGGCGCGCTGTCGGAGGAGCGCCTCGCGGTGCTCGCCGCGTCGCTGATCATCATCGGCATCCAGGTCTTCTTCTCCTCCTTCCTGCTGAGCATCCTGGGCCTGCGGCGCCAGTCCTGACGGCCCAGCCGTGATCGTCGCCTGGGTCGCGTTCCCGCTCGTGCTCGGGCTGCTGGCGCTGGGGACCGGCCTGCTCGTGGAACGGGTGGCCGGGTTCCGGATGCCGGGGACGCTGCTGATCCCGCTGGGCTTCGCGGGGCTCGTCGGCGCGACGCAGCTGACGACGCTGCCGGGGTGGCTCGCGCCCGCCACGCCGTGGATCGCGCTCGTCCTGGCGATCGCCGGGTTCGTCGTGGGTCGCCGCCGCACCGTCGACCCCTGGGCCGCGGCGATGGCCGCCGGGGTGTTCGTGATCTACGCCCTGCCGACCGTCCTGACGGGCCACGCGACGTTCCTCGGCTATCAGAACCTCGGCGACGCGGCGATCCACTTCGAGCTCGCAGACCGGGTCATGGGCCACGGGGCCTCCGTCGCCGGCCTGGCGCCCTCGAGCTACCAGCTCAGCCTGTTCAGCTACATCGGCACCTCCTACCCGACCGGCGGGCACACGGTGCTGGGGGCGGCCCGGGCCCTCGTGGGCACCGACGTCGCGTGGGTCTTCGCGCCGTACATCGCGACGCTGGCCGCGATCGTCGCCCTGGCGCTCCTGACGGTCGTGCGGTCGCTGACGCAGACGCGCTGGCTCGCCGCCGTCGCCGCGGGCCTCGCGGCGCTGGCGTCGCTGACCTACTCCTACGCGCAGGACCAGCAGGCGATCAAGGAGATGGCCACCCTCGCGACGCTCTTCACGCTCGTGGCCCTCGTGCAGCCCACGCTCGCGGCGACGCCGCGCTGGCGGGCCGCGATCCCCCTCGCGGTCGCCGCCGGCGGGGCGCTCGGCGTGCTGTCGGTGGCCGTCGCACCGTGGGCCGGGCCCGCGCTGCTGATCGCCCTGGCGGCGCTCGTGGTGCGCCACCGGCGCCTCCATGCGCGGGCGCTCGGCGGGATGGTCGTGACGTTCGTGGTGCTCGGCGGCGTGCTCGCCCTCCCGGTCCTCTCCCGCCTCGGGTCCTTCGTGGCGACGAACAAGGTGACGCTGCAGGCCGTGCAGGAGATCGGCAACCTCGGCGAGCCGCTGGACTTCGTCCGCGCGCTCGGGGTCTGGCCCGCCCGGGACTTCCGCCTGCCGGTCCCCACGGACGGGCTGGCGGTGCTGCTCGTCGGCGTCGCCGCGCTGCTGGCCGTGATCGGGTTCGTGGTCGCCGTGCGCCGACGGGCCTGGCCGGTGCTGCTGCTCGTCGCGGTGTCGCTGATCGGGTTCGCGGTCGTCGCCGGTCGCGCGTCCCCGTGGGCCTACGGCAAGGCGCTGATGCTGCTCTCGCCCGTCGCCGTCCTGCTGGCGACGGCCGCGGTCGCCGAGGCCTGGGACCGGCGCCGCCGCGTCGAGGCCGGCGTGCTCGCCCTCGCGCTCGCGGGCGGGGTGCTGTGGACCGATGCGCGGACCTACAACGGCGTCGACCCCGCGCCGACCGAGCGGCTTGGGGAGCTGCGCACCATCGGCGAGCGCTTCGCCGGGCAGGGCCCGTTGATCTACTTCGAGTTCGAGGAGTACGCGAAGCACTTCCTGCGTCAGACCGATCCGACCGGCGCCGTCGAGTCCTTCCGGCCCGACGTGCTCGACGGCTCGGCGGCGTTGCCCATCGTGTTCGGGTTCTCGAGCGACCCCGACGCCTACACGGCCGAGTCGCTGCAGGCCTTCAAGCTGATGGTGCTGCGCAAGGGGCCGACCATGAGCCGCCCGCCCAGCGGCTGGCGCCGGGTCTTCTCCGGGACCAGCTACGACGTGTGGCGCCGCGACGCGGGCCCGTCGCCGGTCCTGCGCCATCAGGGGACCGGCACCCGCCTCGACGCCGCGGCGTCGCCGCCGTGCGAGGCGATCGAGGACCTCGCGGGCGTCGCCCGCCGGGCCGGCGGGCGGCTGGCCTACGTCCCCCGTGATCCCGTGCCGGCGTTCCTGCCCGCGGCTGCCCCGCGGCTCCCCGGCCAGTGGTCGATCGACACGGGGGACGAGCAGGCCGTCCGGGTCGACGGCCGCGGCAGCCTCGACGGCCAGATCGTCGTCCCGCGCGCCGGCACCTACCGCCTGTGGCTGGAGGCCTCCATGACCCGGCCCGTGACCGTCCGGATCGGCAGCGGGCGCCCCCTCGAGCTGCACCCGACGATGAACCCCCGGCGCTCCGTCGCCTCGATGGTGACCGTCCGGCTGCCCGCCGGGACCCTCCCCGTGCACGTCGACGTGCCCGGCGGCTCGCTCGCGCCCGGTGACGGCGGCCGCAACCGGATCCTGGGCCCGATCTACCTCACGCCGACGGCCGACCCGGCGGCGGCGCCGATCCGCACCGTCGACGCGTCGCGCTGGCGGTCGCTGTGCGGGCGTACGGTCGACTGGGTCGAGGCCGTCCGCTAACGCCGCGCTGCCGCCCGCAGCGCGGTGACGAGCGCCAGCGGGACGCCGAGCACGACCAGCCCGAGCAGCACCCAGACGAGGCCGGTGCCGAGCCAGCCGGGGCGGTACTGGGTGAGGCGGTGGACCGTGTCGGGCAGCTGCGAGGCCCGGCTGGCCGGGGCGATCTGGAAGCGCAGGGTCAGCGGGCCGGCGACCGTCGCGCCCGTGGTGTCGGTCGCGGGCGCGACGCCGAAGCGCGGGTTGGAGCTGCCGAACGCGGAGAACGGGCGCCGGCCGGCGTTGACCAGGCAGATGTTGACGTCGCGGTCGATCGCCACCTCGCGGTCGAGCGTCGCGACGCTGTAGGTCGAGGGGTAGGGGCTCCAGCCCGCCGGGATCCGCCCGCGGGCGATCACGGCGTCCGCGGTCCGCACCTGCACGTCGACGGCCGGGCGGGCGTCGCCGAGCGGCGTCAGTGGGACGCCGACGCGGTCGAAGGCCGCCCGGACGGGGGTGATCGCCTGGCAGAGGAACCCGTCGCGCTTGACGGTCGCGACCGGGATGTCGGGGTACACCGCGGTCGAGGACACGACCGTCTGCTTGCGCGTCGCGCCGACGGCCGTCAGCGCGACGGCGACGACCACGATCGCCAGCGCGCCGGCGATCCAGGCCCTACGCCGCATAGAAGCGCACCACCACCGTGTAGAGGGCCACCAGCTGCACGGCCAGCGATCCGGCCAGGACGACGCCGGCGCCGGTCGGCCGCCACGCGCGCGGCAGCGCCGCGACCGCGGTGGCCACGACCAGCGCGCCGACGCCGACCAGCGGCAGGATGTAGCGGCCCTGCAGGAACGGCCCGCCGAAGGCCGACAGGACGCGGAACTCCGTCAGGTGCAGCCCGAGCATCAGGACGACCGCCCCGGTCAGGAGGGTCGCGGCGACGGGGACGTCGATCCGTCGGCGGAAGCGCACGAGCGCCACCACGGCGAGCACGACGAGGCCCCAGCCGGCCCACTGGATCGCGGTCAGCGTCGCCGACGGCAGCGTCGTCTCCAGGCTGCCGAACGCCCCCCAGCCACCCGTGATCCACGTGCCCCGGAAGCGGTCCAGGCCGACGTTGGGCGTGGGGACGAGCCAGTCGGGCCGGCCGAGGTAGAACTGCCACAGGTAGGAGAGGAAGCGCCGCGGCGCCGTGACCTCCTGGAGCGTCCCGGTCAGCTGGGGCGCCACGAGCGCCGCGAGCAGCCGCAGGAGGCCGTACAACGCGGCCAGCAGGGCGATGGCGCCGAGGGCCCCGACGAGCAGCCGCCTGGGCGTCAGGCGCAGATCCGGCCGGCGGGCGCGGACCACGGAGCACGCGATCGCCACGCCCGCGGCGGGGATGAGCGCGTAGGCCGGGGTCTTGACCAGGCAGCCGGCGACGACCACCACCGCCAGCGCCAGGAGCCCGAGGGGGTCGGGCGGCCGACGGGCGACCCGGACGCACAGCCACAGGCCGAGCGTGAAGAGCGTGATCAGAGCACCGTCGGGGGTGACGGCGCTCGAGATGGAGTCCGTCATGGGCTGCAGCGCCGCGAACCCCGCGGCGACGGCTTGGAGGAGCCGATCGCGCCGGAACACCTCCCCGGCGAGCAGCCACACCCCGGCCACCGTGCCGAGCAGCAGCAGCACCCCGCCGGCGCGCACGGCCCAGGTGCGGGTGTAGAAGTCACCCCCGAGGCGGAAGAACAGGCCGGCGTAGGCGTAGTACAGGGGCGGGTTGTCGTCGGCGACCGTGTGGCCGTTGAGATCGATCTTCTGCGCGCGAGTGATGGCGGCCTGCGCCTCGCGCAGCGACGCCTCCTTCCCCGCCGACCAGGGGGTCTTGTACGCCGGGTTGCCGAACAGCCGCAGGGCGTCCAGCCCGTACACGGCCTGCTCCTCCCAGCTGGACCACTTCTTGCCGTCGGGCACGTCCGCGAAGTCCACGCCCGTCGTCATCCGCTGCGTCCGGGCGATGTGGTCGACCTCGTCCGGCTGCTGGAACGGGGCGACGACGAGCGTCCAGGTCACACCGAGGACCGCGGCCACCGCGAGCAGCGCGACGAGCGGCGCGGGGACCCTCAGTCGGCGCATCCGCGGGATCCTAGGCTCCCCCGCATGTCCGTCGCGGCCGTGTCGGTGGCCATCCCGACGCTCGACGGCGGCGCTGCGCTGGACCGCGTCCTCGCCGCCGTCCGGCGCCAGAGCGTTCGCGCCGAGCTCGTCGTGCTGGACTCCTCCTCGACGGACGGGACGCCCGCGGTCGCCGCTCGCCACGGGGCGGCGGTCCACGTGGTGCCGCGGGCGTGGTTCGGCCACGGCCGCGCCCGCAACCGGCTGATGGAGCTGACGGCGGGTGAGCGCGTGGCGTTCCTGACCCAGGACGCCGAGCCCGCCGACGAGTGCTGGCTCGAGCGCCTGCTGGCGGCCGGGGCGGACCTCGCCTGCGGGCCCTACGCCCCCCGCCCGGAGGCCAGCGTCAGCGTGCGGCGCGAGTACGCGGCCTTCTTCGCCGCGATGCCGGGCCGGACGCTGACGCGGCAGGACCTGCCCGAGCCCCCGCACCCGGGGCCGGTGACCTTCGCCTCCTCGGCCAACCTGTGCCTCAGCCGCCGCGCCTGGGCGGCCGTCCCGTTCCGCGACGTGCCCTACGCGGAGGACCAGTGGCTGGCCATCGACCTGCTGCGGGCCGGCTTCACCAAGCGGTTCGTCCCGGACGCCGCGGTGCTCCATTCGCACGAGTTCGGGCCCGTCGACCGGTTGCGCCGGTACTTCGACGAGTTCCGCGCGCTCCACGAGGTGTACGGGTGGACCGCGCCCGCGGACCCGCGCGTCCTGGCCGGCACCGTCCGGGCCGAGGTGCGTGCCGACCGTGCCGCCGGCTCCGCCGTCGTGCCGGCGCTCGCCTACCACGGCGCACGGGTGCTCGGCGCCGCCCTCGGGACGCGGTCGGGGCGGCTGCCCGCCCCGCTGCGGCGGGCGCTGTCGCTGGAGGGCCGGGCCTAGCCTGAGCCCGGTGCGCGCCCCCTTCGCCGACCGACTGCGCTGCCCGGCGTGCAAGGCGCCGCGGCCGTTCTCGCTGCGCGCGGACGCCGAGGACGCGGGCGAGGTCCGCGCCGGCGCGCTCACCTGCGCGGTGTGCGGGCACGTCGCGGCCATCCGCGACGGGATCGTCGACGCCCTGCACGACCCGCCGCCGTTCGTCGTCCGCGAGGCGCAGGGGCTGGGCCGCTTCGCCGCCAAGATGGTCGACGAGGGCTGGACCCGCGAGGACGTCCTGGCGCTGCCCAACCGCCACGAGGGCTACTGGTGGCACCAGGCGGTCCTGGTGGAGCAGGTGCTCGCCCAGGTGCCGCTGCGTCCGGGCGACACGCTGCTGGACCTCGGCTCGAACACCTGCTGGGCGTCGGCCCGCTTCGCCCGTGAGGGCCTCGACGTCACGGCGATGGACATCGCCGAGCACGAGTGGCAGGGCCTGCGCACCGCGGACTGGCAGATGCAGGCCAAGGACGTCTTCTTCGAGCGGGTCCTCGGCGTGATGTTCGACCTGCCCTTCGCCGACGCGAGCTTCGACCGCGTGTGGGCCTGCGAGGTGCTGCACCACAACGACCGCCGCGGGCTCGCCGCGACGATGCGCGAGGCGTTCCGGGTGCTGCGCCCCGGGGGCCTGCTCGTGGTCGCCAACGAGCCGCTGCGGACCGTCGCCGAGCCGCGGCTGCGGCTGCTGGACGAGGTCGCGCGCTTCGACGGGCACGAGCACGTCTTCGCCCGCCCGACGTACACCGCCGCCGCCCGGCGCGCGGGCTTCCACGTCGACGTGCGGGGGCCCGGCTACCACGGCCTGTTCCAGCTCGGCGGGATCGGGCTCGGGGACGGCATGAGCCGCGGCGAGGTCGTGATGGGCGCGCTCACGCAGCTGGCCCGCGGATCCCGGCCGGTCAAGCGCGCCTGGCTGGGGGCCAAGACGACCCTGCTCGGCGGCACCTCCCTGCACATGGTCTGCACCAAGCCAGGACCCGCCTGATGCCCCACCGCCTCGCCTACTACCTGCGCTACCTGCGCCGGCTGTTCGCCAACCTGCCCAAGCGCGCGTACCTGACGTTGCGCTATCAGGGCGTCAGGGAGACGCTGTGGCGCCTGGCGACCTTCCCCCTGCGCCTGACCCCCCTCGGGGCCAGGCTCGGCCTCAGCGCGCGCCTGAACGACCCCTCGGGGCCGGCCCGCGCCTGGTACCGGCGCAACTGGCGGCCCGTGGTCGTCGTGATCCCGACCTACGGGGACCCGTCGCTGGTCGAGGCCGCCGTGCGCAGCGTGCGGCGCACCTCCAACCGCCGGCGCGTGCGGATCGTCGTCCCCGACGACGGCTCCGCCCCCGAGCACGTCGCGCGGCTGCGAGACCTCGAGGGGGCCGAGGTCGTCCTGGGGGAGCGCCAGGCCGGGTTCGCCGCCAACTGCAACCGCGGCCTGCGGCTCGTGCGTCCCGGGGAGGACGCCGTGCTCATCAACTCCGACTGCATCGCGGACCCGGGCTGGATCGAGGTGCTCCAGCACGCCGCCTACAAGTCCGCGCCGAAGGGCCAGCGCACCGGCGTCGTCGGCGGCAAGCTCCTCTACCCCGACCACACGATCCAGTTCGCGGGCACCGTCCGCAACCCGGGCGCCCCGGAGTGGTTCGACCACCGCTTCCGCTTCCGCCAGGCCGACTTCGCGCCCGCCTCGGTGATGCAGCCCGCGCTCAGCGTCACCGGCGCCTGCATGTACATCACGGGCGACACGTTGGCCGAGGTCGGCCTGCTCGACGAGGCCTACGGCATGGCCTACGAGGACGTCGACTACTGCCTGCGGGCGTGGGAGCGCGGCCGCCGGGTCATGTACGCCCCCGCCGCGACGCTGACCCACCACGAGTCCAAGACCCGCGGCACGGACGCAGGGGGACCGCGAGATCGCCTCCCAGCAGCTGTTCTGGGCGCGCTGGGGGGACTGGTTCGACCGCCGTCCGGTCGCCGCCGAGGACGGCGGCCTGCGGATCGTCTACGTCACGCAGGACACGGGCGTCGGCGGCGGGCACCGCGTCGTCTTCGAGCACCTCAACGGGCTCGCCGAACGCGGCCACCATCCGGAGCTGTGGACCCTCGGCGACGGGCCGCCCGACTGGTTCGACCTCGAGGTGCCCACGCGCACGTTCGAGGACTACGACCTCCTCGCCGAGACGCTCGCGCCGCTCGAGGCGATCAAGGTCGCGACCTGGTGGCAGACCGCGCTGCCGGTGTGGGAGGCGTCGGTGGGGGCCGGCATCCCCGTCTACTTCGTCCAGGACATCGAGACGAGCTACTACGACCACGACCCCGAGGTCCACGGGCGGGTGCTCACGAGCTACCGGCCCGAGTTCACGTTCCTGACCACCTCGACCTGGGTCCACGACGAGCTGCGCAAGTGGGCGCCGGACGCGACGATCATCGCGCCGGGCCTCGACACCGTCGGCTTCCACGAGATCGAGGGGGAGGAGCGCCAGGCGCGCGAGCTGCTCGCCGTCGGCCGCGCGAATCCCCTGAAGAACTTCCCGCTCACGCGGGACGCCTGGCTCGCGCTGGCCGAGCCGCGGCCGACGTTGCGGCTGTTCGGCGTCGAGCCCGAGGTGGCCGCGGGGCTCCCCGCCGGCGTCGAGTACGAGGTGCGGCCCTCGGACGCCGAGCTCAACCGGCTCATGAACCGCTGCACCGCCTTCGTGCAGACGTCCAAGCACGAGGGCTTCTGCCTGCCGATCCTCGAGGCGATGTCCGCGGGCGCCCCCGTCGTGTGCACCGACGCCGACGGCAACCGCGACTTCTGCGTCGACGGGGAGAACTGCCTCATGCCCGCCTCCGACGTCCGCTCGGTGGCCGCGGCGCTGCAGCGCGTCCTCGACGACCCCGAGCTGCGCGCCCGCCTGGTCGCCGGCGGCCGCCGGACGGCGGACGCCTACGCGTGGCCGAACAAGCTCGACGAGCTCGACGCGTTCTTCCGCCGCGTCGCCGACGAGCGCTCGCGCGGCGAGATGCCCGTCGCGCTGCCGCGCGGCGCGTCCTAGAGGTCGACGACCGCGAGCTCCGGCACGCGCTCGCGCAGCGCGTCGGCCAGCTGGCGGCGGTGGCAGACGGCGGGGTCGGCCTCCAGGCACATCAGGGCCGTTCGCGGCCGCCCGCGCGCAGCTCCGCCGCGAGCGCGTCCAGCGCCTCCGGCGCCGCGGACTCGACGTGGGCCCGGAACGCCGGTGCGCCCTCGGCGGCGCGGCCGTGCTTGTAGAACCAGCGGATGTCGGGCGGGGTGCCGAGCTCGCGCCGGTGCTCGTAGCTGATCCCGTGCTCGGCGAGCAGCGCGCCGAGCCGCGTCTTGCTCATCCCCGGCCGCCGCGACTGCGGCCGGAAGCGCACGTCGATCAGGCGCTCGATCCCCGCGGCCTCGAGCTCCGCCACCAGCGCGGGCGGCAGCAGCGCCTCGTAGCCGATCGTCCAGAGGGTCGGCACTAGAGGTCTTCCGCGACGCGGGGAGCGGCGCGGTTGAACGTCCAGAAGCCCAGCACGAAGATCGCGAAGGTCAGGCCGATCGGGAAGACGACGTGCCAGCTCGCACCCATCGCGGCGGTGATGCTCGGCTGGTTCGGGGTCGAACATCGCGTGCTTCATCTGCTGCACGACCAGGGCGAGCGGGTTGAGCAGGATGATGTCGCGCAGGATCCCCGCGTCGAGCGTGGTGATCGGGTAGATGATCGGCGTCCCGTAGAACATCGCCTGGGTGACGACCTCCCAGATCGGCTGCACGTCGCGGTAGCGCACGTACAGCGCGCTGAGCAGCATCGCCAGCCCCGCGACGAACACGACGAGGAACGCGAACAGCGGGATCATCTGCAGCCACGACGCGCGCAGCGGCACCCCCGCGAGCGCGATGAAGAACCCGACGGCGACGAGGTTGAGGACGAGGTTGAACGTCGCCTGGAGCACGATCGAGAGCGGGATCACGATGCGCGGGAAGTGGATCTTGCGCACGAGGTTCTCGCGCCCCACCACCGACCCGACGGACGCGCCCGTGACCTCGGCGAAGAACTGGTAGAGCAGGATCGCCATGAGCAGCGCGGGGGCGTAGAAGGCCATCCCGTTGCCGAGGCGCAGGGCGTGGGTGAAGATCACGTAGAAGATCGCGAACATCGCCAGCGGCCGCGCGAGCTGCCAGACGTAGCCGAGCACGGACCCGAAGAACTTCAGCCGCCACTCCGTGTAGGCCAGCGTCCAGGTCAGATGGACGATCCGGCGCCAGTCGCCGGAGAGGGCGGACGGGCCGCTGACCCGCACGCCGCCGCCGGCGCGGATGCGCTCCAGCGGGGTCGGCTCGGCGACCGCGCTCACCGGGTCACCCGGGCGGGGACGCGCTCGAAGGACTGGTCGTGGTCGAGCTCGAGGATGTGGCCCGACGAGCGCACGCCGATGACGACGAAGTCGGCCATGCGCGGCCGGCGGTCCATCAGGTCCAGGCCGGAGCCGCCGTGGGCGATGTTGGGCGAGATGAAGTAGCGGCCCGTCGTCAGCACGTTCGGCATCCGCACGGTGAGGACCGCGCGCTCGCCGGCGCGGAAGGCGCCGGTGCGGTCGCCGCGCCAGGCGGAGGAGGACGCGAACACGGGCCAGTGGTCCTCGTTCTCGATCGTCAGGCCGACCATCGGGTCCTTGACGTCGGCGTGGAACTCGCACTCGGCCTTGATGATCAGGTCGCGTCCCTGGGTGGCGGAGGCGATGCGCTCGCCGGTGTCCTCCTCCAGCCACACCTCCGTGAAGCGCGCCTTGCCGTCGCCGAAGCGGTAGCGCTCGAAGCCGTGGTCGATGATGACCCCGTCCTCCTCGACGGTCTCGGCGTGCTCGGGGATGCGGCGGAAGTTCTGCTCGAGGTACTGCGCGCCGATGCCCTCCGGCTCACCCGTCGCGAGCTCCCTGCCGCGCTCGAGCAGGATCGCGCGGTCGCAGAAGCGCCGCACCGCGCCCATGTCGTGCGTGACGAGGACGATCGTCTTGTGCTCGTCGCGCAGGCGGTTGAACTGGTCGAAGCACTTCTGCTGGAAGCTCGCGTCGCCGACGGCCAGCACCTCGTCGATGAGCAGCACGTCGGCCTCGACGTGGATCATCACGCTGAAGGCGAGCCGCACGTGCATGCCCGAGGAGTAGTTCTTGAGCTTGAGGTGCTCGAACTCGCGCAGCTCCGCGAAGTCGATCACCTTCTCGTAGCGCTCGCGGGCCTCCTGCGGGGTCAGGCCGAGCATGATCCCGTTCAGGACGACGTTGTCGTAGGCGGCCAGGTCGGGGTTGAAGCCGACGCCGAGCTCGATGAACGTCGACAGCCGGCCGTTGATCCAGATCTCGCCGCCGTTGGCCTGGTAGATGCCGGCGATCAGCTTCAGGAGCGTGCTCTTGCCCGACCCGTTGCGGCCCACGATGCCGAAGAACTCGCCCGGCTCGACGGAGAAGGAGACGTCGTCGACGGCGGTGAAGGCGTCGAAGGCACGGCGCCGGAACGGATGCAGGGCCCGCTCCTTGAGGGTGTGCATCTGCTCCGTCGGCTGGCGGAAGCGCTTGGTGACGCCGTCCACGACGATGGCCGGGGCGGAGGGGTTCATCGCCTGCCCAGGGTACCCTGGCGCCCGGCATGGCCACCACGGGTCCCATCAAGGCCGCCGAGCCGCTCGACCGCCGCCTGCGACCCATGTGGGAGGCGATCGCCCGCCCGGACGTCAAGGTCGTCTCGACCGACGTCTTCGACACCGTGCTGTGGCGGCAGGTGCCCGAGCCCGTGCACGCCTTCGGCATCGCCGGCGCCCGCCTCGAGACGCAGCGGATGCTCGCCGACGGGCTCTCGCCGATGGCCTTCGGCCGCCTGCGGGAGGAGGCCGAGAAGCGCGCGCGTGAGCTGCTGAGCGCCGAGCACGGCGCGCACGAGATCCGCCTGGACGAGGTCTACGCCCTCCTCCCGCGCTGGGTCTTCCGGGGCGGGGATCCGCTGGAGGCGATGGCCGTCGAGCTCGAGGTCGAGCGCGACCTGCTGGTGCCGGACCTCGACGTCGTGGCGCTGCTGCTGGCCGCCAAGGACGCGGGCAAGCGCATCGTGGCGGTCTCCGACATCTACTTCACCGAGGCGCAGCTGCGGGGCCTGCTGGACCAGCCCGTCACGCGGGAGCTGGACTTCGACCGCATCTTCGTCTCGAGCGAGCACCGCCTGGGCAAGAGCGGCGGGTTGTTCGAGATCGCCCTTCGCGAGCTCGGCGTGGCACCGGAGCAGGTCGTGCACATGGGGGACAACGAGGAAGCCGACGTGGAGTTCCCCTCTCGGCTCGGGATCACGTGCACGCCGTTCGAACGGCTGCCGGAGCCGCTGGCCGAGGTGCTCGCCGCGGAGCGCCTGCAGCGGACCCGCGAGCCGGTGCGCGGCCGTGAGAGCCCGCGCGGCAGCGGCGCCGCCGGCGTCGTGACGGACCTGAGCTCGCTGCGCGGCAAGGTCGCGGCGCGTGAGAGCGGTGCGGCGCTGCCGGCCGCGCTGCAGCCTTACTGGCACTACGGCGCGCTCGTGCACGGCCCCGTCTTCACCGGGTTCGCCGAGTGGGTGCAGGAGCGCGCGGCCGCGCTCGGCGTCACGCGCGTCCATGCGTTCATGCGCGAGGGCGGGTTCCTCGGCCAGCTCGTCGACCGCGCCGGCGAGCAGCTCGGCACCGACGTCCGATCCCGGAAGCTGTGGCTCAACCGGGCCGTGTTGTCCGCCGCGTCGCTCGGCGAGGTCACGCCGGAGGCGCTGCGGCCGCTGATGGTGCGCCGCCGGACGCCGACCGTCGAGCGCTTCCTGCGCTCCATCGGCGTCGCGCCCGGCGATCTCCCGCGCTTCGCCACCCACGCGCACACGACGCTCGACGACGGCGTCACCCGCGAGAACCTCCTGACCGCCCTGACGGAGGATGCGGGCGTCAGCGCCCAGGTGCTGCGCCACGCCGAGGCCTCCCGCGAGCGGGTGATCGCCTACGTCCGCCGCGAGCTCGGCGAGGACCAGCGCCTCGTCTGCCTCGACCTCGGCTGGGCCGGCAGCGCCCAGGGCCTGCTCGGCCAGGCCCTGGAGGCGGCCGGCGTCGACATCGAGGTCTGCGGGCTCTACCTCGCGCTGCACGGCGGCGCCTCCCGGCGGGTGTTCGAGGGCCAGCGCGCGCTGGGCTTCCTCGGCGAGTTCGGCTTCCCCGACGACGCGACCGGCCACCTCGTGCGCTCCCCCGAGGTGCTCGAGCAGGTCTGCATGCCGCCGTTCGGCTCCCAGTCGGGCCTGGACGCGGAGCTCGAGCCGGTGCTCGAGGACGGTGGCATCCATGCCGTCCAGGCCGCGCAGGCCGAGGCGGTCCGGGCCGGCATCCGCGCGTTCCAGGACGAGTGGGGGCGCTACACGCTCGCCGTCCCGGGCAAGCTCGGGGCGCTCTCGGGCGCGCAGGAGCTCCTGCGTCCGCTCCTCGTGCGCTCGATCGTCGCGCCGACCGCGACGGAGGCCGCGACCGTCGGGCGCTGGCTCCACGACGAGAACCAGGGCTCGGCGGGGGTCGACGACATCGCCAGCCCCGCGCTCGTCCGGTCCCTGCGCCACCTCGACCCGGCCGGGCTGCAGGACGTGCCGATGTCGGACCTGTACTGGCCCTTCGGCGTCGCCGCGCAGGTCGATCCGACGTGGGCGGCGCTCATCGACGCCGCCGCCGCCGGGATCATCGACTGGGACGCGCTGTCGGGCGAGGCCGAGACGGGCCGCTTCACCGTCGCCGCCTCCCGCGGAGGCCTGCTCCCGGAGGGCGAGGAGGTCGGCGGCGTCCCGCGCCGCAACCGCTTCGGCCTGAGCGCGCTGCACGGCACGCTGCGCGCGGGCGCCATCGACGAGCTCGTCATCCGCCCGTGCGACGTCCCGGCGATCGTGCGCTTCGACCACCTCGAGCTGCGCTGCTGGGCGCAGGGCCGGGAGGAGCCGACGATCATCCGGCTCGACGCCCCGGAGCACTTCGCCCGCCTGCGGCGTGAGAACGCGTTCGTGCTGAACCCGAACCTGTTCGTCGTCCCGGCCGGCTCACCGGCGCTGTACCTCGACATCGCCGAGGACGTGGCCGGCCACGTCTTCCGCATCGACGTGCAGGTCGGCTTCGCGGTCATGGGCATCGGCGAGCTGCTGCCGACCCCCGGCCGGGTGCGCAACCCCGAGGAGGCCGGCGTCAGCGTCGAGCGCCTCGAGAGCACGCTGCGCGACCTCGAGGGCTCGCTGAGCTGGCGCGTGACCAAGCCGCTGCGGATGGCCAAGAAGGGGCTCGGCCGATGAGCGGGCCCTGGCTGCTGCACTCCCTCGCGGAGTTCCGCGAGCTGATCCTCCCGGTCCTCGACGCCGTGCAGCCGAAGCGGATCGTCGAGCTCGGCGGCGAGGGCGGCCGGCTGACCGAGCTGCTGGCCGACTGGGCGGCGGAGCACGGCGCGACCGTCGCCTGCGTGGACCCCGTGCCGTCCGCGCACCTGCAGACGCTCGGCGCCGAGGGCCGCGTCGAGATGGTGGTCGCGAAGAGCCCGGCGGTGCTCGACGACCTCGACCCGTTCGACCTCTACGTCGTCGACGGCGACCACAACCACTTCGTCGTCTCGGGGGAGATGGAGGCGGTCTTCGGCGCCGACCGCACGCCCGTGGCCCTCTTCCACGACGTCGCCTGGCCGGCCGCGCGTCGCGACCAGTACTACGACCCCGCCGACGTTCCCGCCGACGCGCGCAAGCCCTACGACTACGAGCGCGGCGCGGTCCCGGGCGTGGACGCGCTGCAGCCTGGCCGCGGCTTCCACGGCGCGGGGGACTTCGCCTACGCGACCACCGAGGGCGGCCCCGCCAACGGCGTCCTCACCGCGGTCGAGGACCTGCTCGAGCGCCGGCCAGACCTCGAGCTGCGTCGCGTCCCCTGCGTCTTCGGCTTCGGCGCCGTCTACGCGGCGGGCGGCCCGCACGCCGCGGCGATCCGCGCCGTCCTGGACCCGTTCCACGAGTCCCCGCTCCTCGCCCGCATGGAGGAGAACCGGCTGGCGCTCTACCTCGAGCTGATCGCCCGCGACCGCGCCCACGGCCCGGCCGACCGCGCCCAGCGCGAGGTCCTCGCGGGGTTGCAGCGTGAGCTCGACGCGGAGCGGGCGGAGTCGGCGCGGCTGCGGCTCGCGCTGGCCGAGCGCACGGCGGGCTCATGAGCGACACCGCCTACGACGGCATCGAGGCCCTGGACTCGTTCCCGGACCGGGCGTCGCTCGAGCGCTACCGGGAGGGGCTGCTGCAGCGCACGGCGCACCAGACGGCGGTCCTGGCCCCGCTGTTGCCCGACGACGGCCGGGTCGTCGAGGTCGGCTGCGGCAACGGGCGCCTGCTGCTGGCCCTGGCCGAGGCGGGAAGGCTGGCCGAGGGCCTCGGCATCGACGTGGCCACGTCCCGGATCGAGTTCGCCCGGCGCTGGGCTGCCGACCGGGGCGTCGCCGGCATCAGCTTCGAGGCCGCCGACGCGCTGCGCAGCGACCTCGGCACCGGCGCCGACGCCACCGTCTGCATCACCGGCGCGCTCGGGTACTTCGGGGCGACCGCCCCGCGGAGCGATGGAGACCTGCTCCAGCGGCTTGCCGCCGCCACCCGTCCCGGCGGGTTGCTGTGCCTCGAGCTCTATCCGCATCCCGTCGAGCGCCGGGTCGTGGAGGCCGCTGGTGGGGAGCTGCGCACCTGGCATGAGCTGCCCGCCGACGATCCCTGGCGCTTCTACCTCAGCTCCTTCGTGCTCCGCGCAGGCGTGCTCGACCACGCCAAGACCTTCGTCCACCGCCACGACGGCACCGTCGACACCGGTCGCAGCGAGCGCCTGTACCTGTACGACGAGGCAGAGGTCCGGCGGCTGCTCGGCGCCGCGGGCTTCGAGGCCGTGGAGTGCCGCGAGGGGTGGAGCGACGCGGCGTACGCCGGCGGCGATCTCCTGCTGGTGCTCGCCCGGCGAGCGGGCTGACGTGCCGCGCGTGAGCGTGATCGTCCCCGCGCACGACGCGGCGGACGTCATCGCGGAGGGGCTGACCAGCGTGCTGGCGCAGACCTACGACGATTGGGAGCTCGTGGTCTGCGACGACGCGTCCGGCGACGACACCGCCGAGCGCGCCGCAGCGGTCTCCCCGCGTGTGCGCGTCGTCCGCTCGGCGATCAACCGCGGACCCGCCGGCGCCCGCAACCTCGCGCTGCGAGAGGCGACCGGCGAGCTCATGGCCTTCCTGGACGCCGACGACTGGTGGACGCCCCGCTACCTGGAACGGCAGGTCGCCCGCTACGACGCGGCATCCGCCGAGCCCGGGCCGCCCGTCGGTCTCGTCGCCTGCGACGCGCGCATCGCCCTCGGTGGCGGGCGCTTCGCGCCCGGCACCTACTACGACCAGTTCCCGCGCGTGGAGCCCGTCACCGTCGAACGGCTGCTGCGGCGTGACGTCCTCTACATGAGCTGCCTGGTGCCCTACGCCGTCGGGGAGGCCGAGGGCTGGTTCGACGAGGTGCTGTTCGGCACCGAGGACCACGGGCTGTGGCTGAAGATCGCCGAGTCCGGCCACCGCATCGTCGTCAACCGGGAGGCACTCGCGGTCTACCGACGGGCTGAGGGCTCGGTCTCCTCCGACGTGGGCCGGCAGGGGCACAACAACCAGAAGACGCTGCACCTCGCCCTCGCGCGCGACCGGTTGACCGCGCGGCAGCGGCGGATCGCCCGGGCCGAGCTGCGCTACAACCGGGCGCTTGAGGCCGTCGGCCGTGCGGCCATGGGTGGCGAGGGCCTGCGGCCCGTCTTGGCCGCGCTCCCGACCGTGTTGTGGGTCGCGGCCACGCGGCCCGAGCACTGGGGCGCCTGGCTGCGGGCGCTGCGGGGTCGATGAGCGCCTCGCGCCACGACGACGTCACCGTCGTCGTGACCCACTTCAACTACGCACGCTTCCTGCCCGACGCCGTCGCGAGCCTGCTCGCGCAGACCGGTGGCGCCCCGCGGATCATCGTCGTCGACGACGGGTCGACCGAGCCGGGCGCCGCGGCCGCGCTCGCGGCGTTGCCGGACCAGGTCGACGTCGTCCGCCAGGCCAACGGCGGGGTGGCCCGGGCCCGCAACGCCGGCCTCGCCCGGGCGCGGACGCCGCTGCTGCTCGTCCTCGACGCCGACGACGAGCTGCTCCCGGACGCGCTGGACGAGCTCAAGCCGCCGCTGGACGCCGACCCGGCGCTGAGCTTCACCTACGGGTACATGCGCTTCTTCGGGGCGTGGCAGGGCCGCATGACGGTCCCGCCGTACGATCCCTACACCCTGCTGTATCGCCACACCATCGGTGCCACGGCGCTGATGCGCCGCGTGGTGTTCGAGGCCACGGGCGGGTTCGACCCCGAGTTCGGTGGCTACGAGGACTGGGCGTTCTGGGTCCACGCACTCGAGCTGGGACACCGCGGCCGGCTGGTCGAGACCGACACGCTGCACTACCGCCGTCACGGGCCCTCGCGGTCCGTCGCCCGCGCCGAGTACCGCCGCTGGTGGCGGCTGCTGCGGCACAAGCACCCCGCGATCTACGCGCGCGCCCACGAGCTCGCAGCCGAGACGGGCGCGTCACCGGCGACGCGGCTCCTGCACCGCGGCTTCTGGGGCCCGCGTCCGCTGCCGGCCCGGCTGGAGGAGGCGCTGTACACGCGCCTCTGGCGGCCCGGCCGGGACCGCTAGATCGCGACGCGGAGGCCGTCGGCCGCCGCGGAGCTGCGGGCCGCGTCGACGAGGCGCAACGCGGCGACGCCATCGGCCGCGGGCACCGGCGGCGCCCCGCCGTCGGTGAGCGCGGCGATGAAGGCGATGAGCTCGTCGCGGTAGGTCGGCGCCGCGTCCGGCGCGGCCGGGAGCTCCTGCGTCGCGCCGTCGTCCCCCGCGATCCGCACCGACCCCGCGGGCCAGTCCCACGACACGGTGCCGGCCGAGCCCACGATGCGGCAGCCGCGGTGGTAGTCGCGGTCGAGGTAGTCCAGGGTGATCGTCGCGACGCCGCCCGAGGCCAGCTCGAGCGTCAGCAGGGCCACGTCCTCCACGTCGAGCTCGAGGTCGGAGACCCGGGGGAGGTGCGCCCGCACCGCGACGGCCGGACCGACGAGCCAGGTCAGGTAGTCGAGCTCGTGGATCGCGTCCAGCAGCACACCGCCGCCGAGCGCTGCCTGTGCGCTGTAGGCCCGCCGGTAGTCGGTGCCGGGCCGCCAGCCGGGGAGCCACGAGCCGCACCAGGCTTCGGCCCGCCAGACCTCGCCGGCCGACGCGAGGTGCTCGCGCACGGCCCGCACCCCGGGATGGAACCGCAGGTTCATGGCCACGCCGCACGGGACGCCGGCCGCGTCGGCCGCTTCGGCGACGGCTCGGGCGCTCGCCGCGTTCAGCGCCAGGGGCTTCTCGACCAGCACCGGGACGCCCGCGTCGATCGCGGCGTGCGCGTGGCGGGCGTGCTCGGAGGACGGGCTGGCGACGACGGCGAGGTCGGCGCCGGCGAGCGCCTCGGCCTCGGAGGCGGCGCCGGCGGGGTCCGCGGGATCGAAGGTGACGACGTCGAGCCCCTGGTCGCGCAGCAGCCCGGCGTGACGGCGGCCGATGGAGCCCTGGCCGAGGACGGTCGCGCGCCGCGGCGCGCTCACACCATGTCCCAGGTGAGGATGTCGTCGTACTCGATGTCGACGCGCGCCGTGCGACCGACGACGTGGTCGAGCTCCTTGGGGCGGATCCCGTACCCGGGCCGCTTGACCGTCAGGTGGTCGCGCTCGATCGTCGTGCCGGCGGGGATGTCCTGAGCGGCGACGAGCGACCGGCGAGCGAGCGTGTACATCTCCGCGGCCTCCTCGTCGCTGGGCCCCTCGAGCCGGCCGGTGCCCATCGCGGCCTCGATCGCCCGCACCCCGGCGACGAGCGCGCGCAGCTCCTCCGGCTCGATCGCGAACGGGTGGTCGGGGCCCGGCAGGGCGCGATCCAGCGTGAAGTGCTTCTCCAGGAGGTCCATCCCGAGGCCGGCCGCGCCCAGCGGCACCGCGATGCCCTCCGTGTGGTCCGACAGGCCGGCGGGGACGCCGAACGCCCGGCGCATCGTGGCCATGGCGTTGAGGTTCATGATGTGCGGCGGGGCGGGATACAGCGCGGCGCAGCGCATCAGCGCGACCTCGGTCGCCCCGGTCTTGGCGACGGCGGCGAGGGCGTCCTCGACCTCGCCGTAGGTCGCCATCCCGACGGACAGGATCACGGGCTTGCCCTGGGCGGCGACCAGCTCGATGAGCCCGAGGTCGACCAGCTCGTAGTTGGCGACCTTGAAGATCGGGACGTCGACGGCGGCGAGCTCCGCGACGGCCTCCGCGTCGAACGGCGCGGCGAAGAACTGGATGCCCGCGCCGCGCGCGTGCTCGGCGAGCTCGGGCAGCCACTCGCGCGGCAGCTCGGCGTCCTCGAGCACCTGATGGGTGTCCTTGTCGGCGACCCCGGCGAGGTAGTCGAAGCGCGGCGTCTTGGTCGAGTACAGCGTCCTGCCGGAGTAGACCTGGAACTTGACGGCGTCTGCGCCGGCGTCGGCGGCGACGTCGATGAGCTCCTTGGCCATCCCGAGGTCGCGGTTGTGGTTGGCCCCCGCCTCCGCGATGACGTAGCACGGGGCACCACCACCCAAGCGGCGATCGCCGACGGCGAAGGACGGTGCGAAGCTCACGACACCGCCCGGAACACGGCGGAGACCGGCGGGCCGCCGAGATGGCCGGCCACGTCGTCGGGCAGCGCGTCGGCGAGCACGTCGAGCGCCCCGTCGTAGGCGGCGAAGGTCTCCTCGATCTCCGCGTCGCCGTGCGCCGGCGTCATGAAGTGCGAGCCGTTGTAGAGCACGCCCCGCTTGAGCAGCTCCTGCTGCAGCAGGGTCTTGGCCGGGAGGCCCTCGGCCTGGGGGTCCGGCTCCTTGACCAGCACGAGCGTCCATGGGGCCGCGCCCGTCGCGGTGACCCACTCGCCGAGCCCGCGTGCCGCGATGCGCTCGCGCAGACCGTCCTGCAGCAAGCGGCCCTTCGACCACAGCTGCGCGTGGACGTCCTCGGCCTCGAGGACGTCCAGCGTGGCTCGCGCGGCCGCCAGCGACAGCGTCTCGCCGCCGTGCGTGCCCGAGAAGAAGACGTCGTCGAGCACGGCCATGACGTCCGTACGGCCTGCGAGCGCGCTGAGCGGCATGCCGTTGGCCAGCGCCTTGCCGAAGCAGACGAGGTCCGCGCGGACCCCGTAGTGCTCCTGCGCGCCGCCCATGGCGAGGCGGAAGCCCGTGATCACCTCGTCGAAGACCGCGAGCGCCCCGTGCTCGTGCGCGATCTCGACCATCGCCGCCAGGACGCCGTCGGCGCGGCTCCGTCGCGCCGGCGGGCTCCAGGACGACGCAGGCGACCCCTCCCGGGTCGGCCTCGAAGGCGGCGCGCAGGGCGGCGGGGTCCAGCGGCGGGACGGCGCGCGAGAGCGCCCGCGTGGCCTCCGGGACGCCGCGAAAGCGTGAGGTGGCGCCGACGTACCAGTCGTGCCAGCCGTGGTAGCCCGCCACGAGCACGCGGTCGCGGCCGGTGAAGGCGCGCGAGACGCGGACGGCGGCGCTCGTCGCGTCCGACCCGGACTTGCCGAAGCGGATGCGTTCGGCGCCCGGGACGACGGCGGCGATGCGCTCGGCGACCTCGACCTCGATCGGGTGGCTGAGCGTGAAGGTGATGCCGTCGGCCAGCTGGGCGGCGATCGCCGCGTTGACCGCGGGATGGGCGTGGCCGAGGATCACGGGCCCCAGGGCCATCGGCCAGTCGACGTAGGGGTTGCCGTCGACGTCCCAGACCCGCGCGCCGGCACCGCGTGCGATGAAGGACGGGGCGGTCCCCTGCGCCCACTGCGTCGGCCCCTTGCTCATCGTCTGCGCTGCGCCGGGGATGACCGCCCGCGACCGCGCCAGCCAGGCCTGCGTCTGGTCGAGGCTGCGGACGTCGACGTCGCTCACGCGCCGGCCCCTGCACGACCGAGCGCCGCGACGACGCGGTCGACGTCCGCCTCCTGCATCCCCGGGAACATCGGCAGCGAGAGCGCCTCGTGGTAGTACGCCTCGGCGTGGGGCATCGCGTCCACCAGGTGGCCGTAACCGCGCTCGCGGTAGAGCGGATGGCGGTAGATCGGGATGTAGTGCAGCTGGCAGAGGATCTGCTCGGCCCGCAGGGCGTCGTAGACGGCGCGGCGCCGGGCGGCGCCCGCCTCGAAGCGGACGACGAAGAGGTGGTAGGCGTGGCGGTCACCCGCCGGCGGCTCCGGCGGCAGGACGAGGCCGGGGGTGGCGCCGAGCTTGTCGCGGTACCACGCGGCGACCCGGTTGCGGCGCTCCATGAAGTCGTCCAGGCGCTGCATCTGGCTCGTGCCGAGCGCGCACTGGAAGTCCGTGATCCGGTAGTTGTAAGCCAGCTCGGTGACGTCGTAGTGCCACCCGCCCATCAACGGGTCATCGCCGCCTCCGCCACGCACGATCCCGTGCGTGCGGAAGCGCCGCAGCGCGTCGGCCAGGTCGTCGCGCTCGGTCGTGACGACCCCGCCCTCGCCGGTGGTCACGGACTTCACGGGGTGGAAGGAGAAGACGTGCATGTCGGCGTCGCCGGCGCCGCCGACCGGCTTGCCGTCGCGGATCGCTCCGAGCGCGTGGGCGGCGTCCTCGATCACGACCACCCCGGCCTCGCGGGCCGCCTGCAGCGGGCCGAGGTCGACGGGCAGGCCCGTCAGCGACACGGGCACGACGGCGGCGGCGCCGTCGGAGATCGGCCGCCACCGCGGCGACGTCGAGGTTCCAGGTGGCCGGGTCGATGTCGGCGAAGCGCGGCGTGCCGCCGCAGAAGAACGCGCAGTTCGACGACGCGACGAAGGAGATGGGGGAGGTGATCAGCTCCCGGCCGGGGCCCACGCCCGCGGCGTGCGCCGCGCCGTGCAGCGCCGCCGTGCCGTTGGAGAAGGCGACGGCGTGGCGGGCGCCGACGTAGGCGGCGACGGCGTCCTCGAACTCGGCGACCCGCGGGCCCTGGGTGATCAGGGGGTCGCCGAGGGCGGCGGTGACCGCAGCGACGTCGGCGTCGGAGAGCTCTTGGCGGCCGTAGGGAAGGACGTCGCTCACACGACCGCCTGCAAGGACGGCAACATCGCCCGCAGGTCGTCGGCGTCCAGCCACTCGGTGTTGTTGTCGCTCGAGTACCGGAAGCCGTCCTGCACCGCGCTGCCCGCGGTGTAGGGGTCCGTGCGCCACGACGGGAACTCGGGGTAGATCATGAAGCAGTCGTCGAGCTCGCGGGCATGGCGCGACTCGTCCTCGGTGAGCATGACCTCGTGCAGCTTCTCGCCCGGGCGGATGCCGATGATCCGCTTCTCGGCCTCCGGGGCGATGCCCTCGGCGATCGCGGAGACGGTCATGGACGGGATCTTCGGGATGAAGACCTCGCCGCCCTCGGCCATCGGGATGCGGGAGAGGACGAACTCCACCGCCTGGTCGAGCGTGATCCAGAAGCGGGTCATGCGCTCGTCGGTGATGGTCAGGACACCCTCGTCGGCCTGCTTGAGGAAGAGGGGGACGACGCTGCCGCGGCTGCCGACGACGTTGCCGTAGCGGACGGCGGCGAAGCGCGACTGCGCAGTCCGTCGCGTAGGCGTTGCCCTGGATGACGAGCTTCTCGGCGGCGAGCTTGGTCGCGCCGTAGAGGTTCACCGGGTTGACGGCCTTGTCCGTCGACAGCAGCATCGTGTGCGGCACGTCGTTGTGGATCGCGGCGGAGACGATGTTCTCGGCGCCCAGGACGTTGGTCTGGACGGCCTCGAACGGGTTGTACTCGCACGCCGGGACCTGCTTGAGCGCGGCGGCGTGGATGATCAGGTCGCACCCGCGCGTGGCCTGGATCAGCCGGTTGCCGTCGCGGATGTCGCCGAGGAAGAAGCGCAGGCGGTCCTCGCCCGCGAGCTTGGCCTGCATCTCGGACTGCTTGAGCTCGTCGCGGCTGAAGACCCGGATGACCTTCGGATCGTGGCGCTCGAGGAGGTGCTTGATGCACCGGGTGCCGAACGAGCCGGTGCCGCCGGTGATCAGGATGGTCTTGTCGCGAAGGTCCATGAGAGGGATGGAACGGCCGGACGGCGGCGAAGTCGCGGCGTCCGTCGGCGCGGACGCGGACTCTAGCGCCAGGCTGCGTCCAGCCGGCGGGCTGCCCGGGCGGCGCCGCGTCCGTCGACGAGCGCCTGCGCCCGGGCCCGCAGGCGCGCACGCGCCGCCGGATCGCACGAGCTCCTGGAGCGTCGTCGCGGCCGCCCCGGCGGCGGTCATCCCGTCGACCACCCGGCGCTGGTTGTCGGCGATCTGCACGAGCAGCATCGGCACCCCTGCGGCCGCGAGCTCGTACGCGGTCATGCCCGCGCCCGTGACGGCGAGGTCGACCCGGCCGACGACGTCGAGCAGCGAACCGGGGAAGGGCAGGCGCTCGACGTCCTCGCCCGCGAGCGCCGCGCCGCCCGCGACGAGCAGCCGCACGCCGGGGAACGCGGTGCGCAGCTCGTCGGCCAGGCGGGGGATGCGGTCCTGCGCCGCGGCGCTCGCCCCGACGGTCACCAGCGCCGTGCGGACCGCGTCGCCGGGCGCGCCGGCGTCCGCGAACCGGGGGTCGACCGGCGCGTAGGCGGGGCCGGGCAGCAGCCGGTCGGTGGCGTCCTCGCCGGCCCGGTCGGCGTGGTAGTCGATCCACGCCCCGGCGTCCGGGCAGCGCACGGCCTCGCCGATCGTCGCGACGGGCAGGGAGGCGGCGAGGGCACAGACGTCGGCGGCGCCCAGCGCGTAGGAGTCCACGATGGCGGCCCGCGCCCCGGCCACGCCATCCGGGTCCCCGACCGGCAGCCCGGCCCGCTCGATCATCCACGCCGCCAGGCCGTCGAAGGCGCCCCGGAAGACGGGCTCCCAGCCCAGCCCGGCGAAGGCGCGGGCCAGCGGCAGGCACCGCGCGACGTGCCCGGCCCCGATCGCGGCGCCACCGTCGCAGCGCACCGCGAGCTCGGGACGAGAGGTCATGATGGGAGCATGACGAACGCTGCGACGTTGCGGCCGGCGGAGCCCGGGGACGCCGACCGGCTGCTGGCCTGGCGCAACGACCCGGCCACGCGCGCCGCGTCCTTCAGCGACGACCCCGTCGCGCCGGCCGACCATCGCGCCTGGCTGTCGCGCAAGCTCGCCGACCCCGCCGTGCGGCTGTGGATCGCCGAGGCCGGCGCGCAGCCGATCGGCACCGTGCGGGCGGAGCGCGACGCCCCCGGCGGGGCCGAGCTGCACATCGCGATGGCGCCGGAGGCCCGCGGGCGCGGCCTGGCGACGCCCGTGCTGGAGGCCGCGGCCGCCGCGGCCGGCTCGCAGCTGGGGGTGCGCCGGTTGCTCGCGCGGATCCTCCCGGGCAACGTCGCCTCCACGCGGGCGTTCCGGCGGGCCGGGTTCAGTGGCGAGGACACGCGCCTGACGCGCGACCTGTGCGCCGGGCCGGTCGTCGCGGTCGTGCAGGCACGGATGGGGTCCACGCGGCTGCCGGGCAAGGTGCTCACGGACGCCGGCGACGGCCGCTCCCTGCTGGCGGTCATGCTCGAGCGCGTCGGGCGGGCCGGGACGCTGGACGCCGTCTGGATCGCGACGACCCGCGAGGACCGCGACGCCCCGATCGCCGCCGAGGCGGCCGCGCTCGGCGTCCCGTGCCATCGCGGCAGCGAGCACGACGTGCTCGAGCGCTACCTCGGTGCCGCGCGGGCGGCCGGGGCGGGGACGGTGGTGCGGCTGACCGCCGACTGCCCGCTGATGGTCCCCGAGGCGATCGATCGCGTGGTGGGGACGCTCGGGGCCACGGGCGCCGACCTCGCCACGAACGCCCCGCCGACCGGGCGCAGCTGGCCTGACGGGATGGACGTCGAGGCGTTCACCCGCGCGGCGCTCGACCGCGCCGCCGCGACGGCCGACGATCCGGCGGACCGCGAGCACGTCACGCGCTGGTTCCACACCTCGGGTGCCGCCCGCGTCGTCGACGTCGGCCACGACCCCGACGTCGGCACCGTGCGCATCACCGTGGACACGCCGGAGGACCTCGCCGTCGTCCGGGCGACGCTCGCCCGGCTCGAGCCGCCCGGCCTCAGCCTGGAGTCGGTGCTGGCGGCGATGCCGGGAGCGCCAGCGGGTCCGGCAGGGTGAACCGACCGCCGTCGAGCAGCCGGTCGCAGATCCAGTCCACGTAGGGGTCCGCCCCCGGGGCGAGCGCCCCGGCGTCCGTGGCGACGGACGTGACGTGGCCGGCGGTCACCGAGACGGGCGGCAGGGGCAGCATCGACCGGAAGAAGAACGTGAAGGCGTAGCGGCGGGCGAGCGCGACTTCGTCGGCGCTGAGGCGGCGGGCGGGCGCGGCCACCGCGGCCACCAGGTCGTCGTGGCTGGCGAGGTCGGTGGTGAACCCGCGGCCGCGGTAGTGCGTCTCACCGGCGACGGCGACCGGGATGGCACGCACCGCGGCCTCGAGCCCGACGGTCGTGGTGTAGGCGAGCACGAGGTCTGAGAGCTCCAGCAGCGCGTACGAGGACAGGGCCTCGCCGGGTCCGACGAAGCGGACGTTGGCCGGCAGGTCGCCGACGCGCTCGCGGAGGCCGTCCTCGGCGCGTTCGCGTGTGCCCCAGCGCAGCTCGGCGGGGTGGACGCGGATGACGAGCGTGATGTCCGGCTGTGCCTCCGCCGCCCGCACGGCGCCGGCCATCCAGTCGAGCATCGAGGGGTAGGCGACGTCGTGGTCGATGCAGGCCGAGTCCCAGGACAGGTTCGTGAACAGCGAGACCACGCGCGAGCCGTCGGGGATGCCGAGCTCGCGCCGCAGGACCGCCGTGTCGTCCTCCGGCGCGTCGAAGTAGCGCTCGTGGGAGGTGTCTCCGGCGACGCGCCCGAGCAGCTGTGCGTCGAGGGCCGCGTCCTGCTCGGGCGTCAGCGGGAGGTCTCGCGCGTCTGTCCACGCGGCGTCCGTGTCGTAGTCGGGCGCCGGCCGGTCCTGGGAGAAGACGAGCATCCCAGCGCGGGGGGCGATCTCGTACGTCGCCACGCGGAGGCCGCGGGCCCTGGCGCGGGTGGCGATCGCGCGCTCGGCCGCGAAGAGGCCGTTGAGCATGAAGACCGCGTCCGGGCGCACGTCGTCGAGGACCGTGTCGGCCGCTCGGAGGACACCGTCGACCGTGACCTCGAAGTCGCGCACCGCCCGTGCGCCTTCGGGGACGGCGGCCGGATCCGCGGCACGCAGGAACCACGGCGCCGAGACGCTCGCCAGCGCCCGTGAGTCCTCGCCGGTGCCGTCGACGGGTGCCGCCCGCGGGTCGCGGCCCCAGGGCAGCGTGTCGGCGAGCCGCAGGACGCGGATGCCCGAGCGTCGTGCGACCTGATCGGTCTGCCAGCCGCAGCGGTCGCACGGGCGCGGGAAGCCTTCCCGCCCCCACCCGACCTCGCAGATCGGCATGCCACCGCCGCAGGTCAGCAGGGTCACGTCGGCGCCGCGCATCCGCAGGGCCTGCGCGATGACCGTCTCGTACGCGAGGTGGTCGGGCATGTACCGCAGCGCCAGCACGAGCACGCGCGGGCCGGTGGCGGGTGGCGCGACGCGGCCGACGTCGGCCGCGAGCTCCGCCAGGGCGGCTCGGCCGGAGACCCCGCGCAGGAACCACCGGTCGGGGCGGCGGCGCAGCAGGGCGAGCGCGCGATCGACGGGACCGGGCGTGCTCCGGACGTGCATGTTGCCCACGCCCGAGAGCCGTTCGCGCAGCGTCATCGGCGCAGCCGGTCCCGGACGAGCTCACGGGCCCCGTCGAGCTTGCGGTGCAGCGTGCGCACCGGATGCCGGGGTGCCCGGGACGCCTCGAGGCGGGCGCGCAGCGCCTCGGCCTCCGCGGGGCGCCGAGCGGCGTGCTCCCCGGCGACGCGCGCGATCACGGCAAGGGTGCGGTCAGACGCCGCGCCGTCGACGGGGCCCAGGAAGGCCTCCGCGAGCTCGCGGCGCCGCGCGAGCACCGCCGGGGTCACGGGGACGCCGCGTCGCTGCTGCGCGACCGCCGGCAGCGCGTCGGGCGCGCGCAGCACGTCGATGGCGTCGTCCCACTCGGCGAAGGGGATCAGCTCGCCCCCGAGACGCACGGCTTCCGGGTCCCAGGCCGTGTAGAGCACCGGCTTGCCGGCGAGCATCCCCTCCAGGAGCGCGGTCGTCTGGAAGCCCGTGATGACGTCGGCGTCGGCGATCAGGTCGCGCGTGTCCGCACCGCCGGGGATCAGCTCGACCCGGTCACGCAGATCGGCGCCGAGACCGGCGACGGTCTCACGGAGCCCGCCGGACTCCCCCTGCTGCGGATGCGGCTTGATCCGGACCCGCCACCCCTGCCGCGCAAGGGCCCACAGGCCCTCCTCCGTCTGACGGTGCAGCTCACGCCACACGGGCGCGTCGTCACCCTCGGACGGGTGGTAGGCGTCCACCTGGTAGCTGAAGAAGAGGATCGTCGGCGCGTCGCGCGGACTCGCACCCCGGGCGGCGAGATCCGCGTAGACGTCGAAGCGCGGCTGCCCGGTGACGGTGATGGTGGCGGGGTCCGCGCCGGCCCGGACCCAGAACGCCTTGTGGCGCTCGGAGCAGACGGTCATGTGATCGGCGACGGGCGGCGCGTGACGGCCGACGTGCAACGCGTGCTCGCGCATCGTGTGCTCGGCGATCGTCGTCTCCTTCTGGGCGACGAAGAACGGCACGCCGAGGCGGTGACAGGCCGCGGGCGCCGAGCGCACGTAGAAGAAGACATCCGACGGCGCGACGAACGCATCGAAGGGCCGGTGGACGTAGCGCTCCTGCAGCAGGGTGCGAAACCGGGCGGCGAAGGCCGCCCGCTGGGGGGCCAGGGCGTCGCTCGCGAACGTCTCGAGGCCCGTGCCGACCGCGGCGGGGAACACCTGCATCGCCTCCCAGCGCAGCGGGTGATACGGCCAGACGTCCAGCTGCACCCGGTCCCCGCCGGCACGCCGCAGTGCGTCGATGTCCTGGTCGAAGAAGTGGTCGAGGACGAGCAGCCGCAGGGGCTGCGCCGGGTCGGTCACCCGTGATGCAGCGACAGCGGGCCGCCGCCGTAGCGCATGATCACGTACGGCTTGCCGTTGGCGGTCAGGAGCGGATCGAGGCCGATGCGCACCTGCTGCACCCCGTCGCGCGCGAAGCCCGCGATGACCTCCGCGGGGACGCGCACGCGCTTGAGCTGCCGCGGGCCGAGCTCGACCGTCTCCGACCAGACCGTCGGGCCTGCCGCGTCGTGCACGCCGACGATCGTCGTCCCGGGCTCGGCGCCGTGGTTGACGGCCACGACCTGCAGCTCCTCGAGCAGCTCGACGTCGAGCAGACGCCACGAGCGCCAGGCCTCGCGCTGCACGGCGGCGCGATTGAGATGCCAGCGCAGCGGTGCGGTGGTGCCGTGCGTCTCGCCCCCGATCGTGTCGATCGAGTGGACGTACATGTAGTTGTCCGAGGCGTCCCGGTAGGCCATCCAGAACGGCGTGTTGATGTTGACCTGGTCCGGCGCGGGCAGGTCGGCGAAGCGGTCGCGGACGGCGGCCGGCGGCTCGAGGTCGGCCGCCAGGAGGCCCTCCTTGGCCTGCGCGCCCATGCGCTGCAGCAGATCCTCGGCCTCGAGGAAGAGCGAGCCGAAGCGCGGCACCTCCATCGTCACCTGGCCGAGGGGCTCGCCGTCGGCGCCGAAAGCGCGGACGGTGGCCGTCGCCGGGTCCTGCACGTCGGGCCAGAACGTCGAGTAGAAGTTCTGCAGGTGCAGCCGCGAGTGGATCCCCTCGTCCTCGAGGAAGTAGTGCGCGTAGGACTTGCGCGGCACCTTGCCGGAGCGCACGGCCCGCTCGTAGGTGCGGTTGACGACCTCCTCGCGAAGCGCGGGCATCAGGCTGCGACCCCCGCCTGCTCGCGCAGGGCCGCGGACGTCGTCGCCTCGCCGCCGAAGAGCTCGCGCTCGAGGCGCGCGTTGGCGTCGAGACGGGCCTGGCCGCCCCACGTCGAGACGTAGAAGACCGGCGGCAGCGTGTGGTCGCAGGCGATGCCGCCGCTGCTGGTGTTGCGCGTCAGCGACAGGGGGACGAGCGTGCCGTCCTTGGCGTAGCCGAGCAGCATGCCCATCCCACCCGCGTCGTCGAACGCCTCGCGCACGCCGGCCTTGTCGAGCACGTCGGCGACGCTCACCTGACGGAACGTCCACGCGGGCACGGTCACGTGCGACCGGGTGATGCGCTCGCCGCCGGGGCCGAGGATCCAGAAGTCCATCGTCACGTCGTCGGCGTAGTCGAACGAGGTGGAGACGTTGAGGAACGTGAACAGCGTGTCGACGGTGGGCCCGACGATCACCTTGGGCGCCTGCGTGACGGTCGTGCGGGTCGACGACACGCGCGCGTCGTTGAGGGGACCCGTCTGGTAGGCCACGCCCGTGATGACGCCGCGGGGCTCCTGGCGGAACTCGATGAAGTCGTCGGAGGAGCGCACGTGCGACATCAGCGTCTTGACGTCGGCGTCGATCGCCGCCTTCCCGACCATGTCGGCCGGGATGACGTGCAGCACGCCGAGGACGTCCTCGTCGTCGCGCGCGCCCAGGGCGGCGATGTGGGGTCGGGTGTCGATCTTGACGATCGCCCCCGGGGCGAGGGTGCCGAGGTCCTCGCGGGTGCCGAGCAGCTTGCCCGCCCGGTCGAACACGCTCAGCGACAGCTGCATGTCCGTCGCCGTAGGGCCCTCGCCCACGCCGTTGTTGACGGTGACGGCGGTGCCGTAGCCGAGTCGGCGCAGCACCGGGAAGATGCACGGGCGGTAGAACCGCGGGTCCAGGCCCTTGAGCGTGCTTGGGGGCGGCATGGCCGGGATGCTAGAGCGTCATCTCGCGCCTACACTCGCGGCGTGTTGGTCCGCGTCGCCCGTCGCCTGGCCGAGCCCGGCCTGGAGCTCGCCGACCGGATGCGCGAGCGTCGGCGCGGGCGTCGCTTCCGCGCCGCCGGTGCCGAGGGGGCACGGCTGCGACGCGAGGCGCCGTTCGCCCGCGAGGAGGTGCTCGCCGCGTTCGGGCATACGACCGAGATCGAGGGCCGGCGCTACGACTACGTCCTCTACCCGGGCACGGGCGACACCCTGTGCGTGCACTACTCGGCGTTCTTCGGCGAGTGGGGCGACCGGCGCGAGAACCGCGGGCAGTTCCAGGGGCACTTCCACCGGCTGCGGATGCTCTGGCCGCTCGCGGAGCACCACGTGCTCTTCCTCTGCGACACGTTCGGCGCCGACGCCAACGGCACGTACTACAAGGGCGAGGCCGGAGACTTCTTCGTGGAGCGCGCGGTGGAGCAGATCCGGCGTGAGGTCGCCGAGCGGGTCGGCGTCGGGCCGGCGCGCACCGTCGCTCTCGGCTCCTCCATGGGCTGCACGGCGGCGGTGCGGTTCGCGCTGCGCGAGGGACTGGCCGGCGCCGTCGGCGTCTCCCCCCACCTGGACCTGGACCTGGCCGCGATCCACCAGGGGCGCCGTCGGCACGTCGCGGCCATCGTGGGCCGCGAGGACGTCGAGTCGCCCGAGCTGTTCCCGGTGACCCGCGAGATCCGTGCGCTCGCCGCCGAGGTGGACCCGTCGCCGCGCATCGTGCTGCAGTCCATGGCCGACGACCACGGCGTGCATGCGGAGCAGGTGCTGCCCTTCGTGGAGGCGTGGCGGTCGCGCGGCGGGTTCGTCGAGCTCGACGAACGGCCGACGGGTGGGCACACCTCGGACTTCGCGACCCCCGAGTGGTTCGCGGCTGCGATCAGGACGGTGCTGGCGCGCTAGCTGCGCTTGCCGACGTAGAGCCAGAGGAGGCTCTGCGCGGTGTCGTACTGCCCGGGGGCCTGCTCCCAGCGCAGGGTCTCCATGCCCAGGGCCTCGAAGCGGGCCTTGAGGTCGTAGGAGTACTTGTACAGCGCGCGCTCGCCCTCGCCGCCGTCGTAGAGCTCGAACGTGATCACGTGCCTGGCGCTGCGGGCCATGTTGCGCGTCAGCTCGGGCACCGCGCCTGCGGGCACGTGATCGAGCACGGACATCGTCAGGACGCCGTCCCAGGCGTCGGGGGGCTCAGACCACGCGTTCGCGTCGGCCTTCACGAACTCCACGTCGGGGTGCAGCTTCCGGCCGTGCTCGATCGCGAGGTCGTTGACGTCGAGACCGCGGACGCGGACGTCCGGGTGCGCAGCCTTGACCGCGGCGAGGTTGCGACCGGTGTTGGTGCCGACCTCCAGCAGGGAGGTCAGTCCGAGCTCGGGCACGAGGACGTCGGCGATGTAGCGCGAGCGCTCCTGCGCCATCGGGTCGTCCTCGTTGGTCTCGTGGTAGGTCTTCAGCGACGCCCAGTACCGGGTCGCCCGCGCGGTCTCGTCACCGACGCCGAGGCGGTTGCGGAGCGAGTGGCTGGCGTCCAGGAGGCGGTCACGTAGCGGCACGGTCAGACCCTTCGATCGAACCCGGCAGGGCGGCGCGGACGGTAGCAAACAGGGCCTGGCGCTCCTGGCCGCGGGAACCGAGCAGGACGAACGCCGCCAGCGAGCAGGCGATGCTCACGAGCACGGCCAGGCCGTCCAGGAGCAGGTTGCCGATCGGCCCGACGAGTGCCAGCAGCCCGAGCCCGACGGCGACCTGGACGGCGGCGCCCGGCAGCTGCGGCACGAACACCCGCGTCCACCACGAACGCAGGTCGACATCGAAGACCCGCAGGGAGAGCGCCAGCTGCGGGCCCCAGCCGAGGAGGCTGGCGATCAGCGTGCCGAGCATCACGCCCTCCACGCCGAAGGGCCCGACCAGGATGATCGACAGGACGAGGTTGGCGAGGGTCATGCCGAGCGTGATGACCAGCGTCCAGCGCACCCGGCCGAGGGCGACCAGCATGGTCACGCCGACGTTGTGGAACACCGTCACCAGGAGGTACAGGAGCAGCACCTGCGCCGCGGTCACGGCGTCGTCGGCCTCGGCGCCGATCCAGTCGCGCAGGAGCGGGCCGGCGAACACGATCGCCCCGATCGTGACGGGCAGCGACAGGGCGGCGGTGTACCGCGACCCACGCACGTACATGTCCCACAGCACGTCGCGGTCGCGGCGGGAGCCGGCGGCCGCCGGGGTGAGCGCAGAGGCCGAGATCGAGTGCACCTGCGCGACGGCGAGGTGCAGCTTGTTGGCGATCTCGTACAGCGCGACGATCGCCGGCGTCGTGGCGACGCCCAGGATGAGCTTGTCCATCTGCCGGTACGCCGTCCCGGTGAGCCGGAACAGGAAGACGCTCGAGCCGTAGGTGACGAGTCGGCGGAACTCCGCCCGCGTGGCGTGGCGTGGGGTCGCCCGCAGCCCGGGGACCGCTCGGTGGGCGAGCAGCCAGTAGACGTTGAAGGTCACGAACGCGCCGGAGGCGTAGACGACGCCGAGACCGACGAGACCGCCGCCGGTGGTGAGCACGACGACGGTGCCCGCGGCGATGAAGACGGCCTTCGACAGCTCGACGGCCTGGTAGGTGACGAAGCGCTGCGTCCCCTCCAGCACGGCGGTGAAGGCCCGCGCGGGCATCTCGAACACCAGCTGGCCGCCGATCAGGGCGAACAGCGTCGTGGCCGCCGCACGCTGGCGGTCGTCGACCGAGAACAGGGTCACGAACGCCGGCGCCAGCAGGACGGCGACGACGGCGAGCACGACGGCGATGGCCGCGAAGAAGATCAGCGTCGTCGCGACCGTGGTGTTGATCGCCCGGGCGTCGCCGTCGCTGTCGGCCTCCGCGACGTAGCGGACGGTCGCGGCCTCGATGCCCAGGTCCGACAGGGCGGCGTACCCGCCGGCGAACGACAGCGTCAGGGCAAGCGTGTACACGCCGTAGGACTCGAGACCCAGCCGGCTGATCATGAACGGGGCGATGACGACGCCGATGGCGGTGCCGAGCACGCCGCCGAGCCCGTTGGCGAGCGTGTTGCGCACGAGGCGGGTGCTGGCCGCCATGCGCCCCATGTGGGGCACCCTAGCTCCGGCTCAGCAGGCCGCGCACGACGCGCCAGTAGCCCGCCTGGGCCCGTTCGGCCGGCGGCGGGACGGCCAGGTACGGCGAGGCCATCCCCGCCGTCAGGCCGGCGGCGAACTCCCCGGTGCTGACGCGGCGTGTGCGCTGGACCACCGCTCGCCGGGCGCGCGTGCGGCCAAGCGTCCGCAGCACGGCCACCTGGGCCCGCAGCTTGGCCTTCAGCCATCCGCCGCGCCAGGCGACGAAGAGCAGGGCGACCTCCAGCGCGAGCAGGGCCGGGAGGACCAGCATCAGCAGCGGCGCCGGGTAGACGGACAGCACGGTCCACCAGCGGTTGCGCTCGAGGTGGAACCACTTGTAGTCGCCCTTGGCGAAGTCGTAGCCGTGGACCACCCGGGCGCCGGGGATGATGCCGACGCCGCGGCCGGCCAGCCGCAGCCGCAGGCTGAGGTCCTGGTCCTCCCCGTACATGAAGTAGGCGGGGTCGAAGCCGCCGGCGGCGTCCCAGTCGGCCCGGCGCACGACGAGCGCGGCGCCTGAGGCGAACCCGGCCGGCTGCGGGCCGTCCAGCCCGAGGTCGGCGAGCCGGCTGTCGCAGTGCCCCGCCCAGCCGAGCCCGGTCCAGTGCGCGACGTTGCCGGCCGTGTTCACGGTCTCGCCGTCGGGCAGCAGCACCAGGGCCTGCCAGGCCGCCCAGTCCGCGGGTGCCTCCCGCAGCGCGTCGAGGCAGCCCGGCTCGACGATCGCGTCCGGGTTGAGGAACAGCACGAGCGGGGCGCTCGTCTGCGCCGCGCCCAGCGCGGCGCCGCCGGCGAAGCCGACGTTGCCTCCCGCGTCGACCAGGCGCACCCGCTCGGGGAGGACGGCGGCGGGGTCGTCGGAGGAGCCGGAGTCGACCACGACGACCTCGTCCTCCGCGCCCAGTTGGGGCTCGAGGGCCGCCAGCGCGGTGGCAAGGACGTCGGTGCTGTCGTGGGCGACGATGACGACCGCGAGGGCGGTCACCGGCGCGCCGGCTCCGGCGTGGGCTCGGGCTCGCCGGAGGGGTGCGGCCGGGCCTGGGGGTGTTCGAGCGCATCGAGCCGCTGCTCGAGCCGGCCGACGTGCTGGGCGAGCACCTTGTTCTGGTCGCTCAGCCGCGAGATCACGAGCGAGAAGTGCAGCAGCATCACCAGGACGAAGGCGAACGCGACGCCGAACAGCGCCGTCGGTGGGTACGCGATCCCGACCAGCGTCGACAGGCCGGCGAGCACGTCGCTCCAGACGGCGAGCGCGAACAGCAGCGCGGCGGCGAACATCCACAGCAGCGCGTAGCGCTCCTGCAGCCGCTTGCGGCGCACGAGCTCGAACACCAGGACGAACATCCCGAGGGTGATCGCCACGGAGAGGATCTGGATCTTGACCTGCGTCTGCATCAGAGCGCGTGCTCCGCGGTGACGGGCGAGGGATCGCCGGGCTCGACGTTGGGGCGGGCACGCAGGAGCCCGACGAAGATGGCCAGCAGGACCTTGACCATGTAGTACCCGGAGCGCGTGGCGTTGATCGACGAGACGCCGCTGAGGCGGGGGCTCATCCGCACGGGGATCTCCGCGCTGCGCAGGCGGTGGAAGTGCAGCAGCAGGACCGCTTCGACCTCCGGGTAGTCGTGGGGGTAGTCACGCGCGAAGATCTCGATGCCGCGACGGTCCACCATCCGCATGCCGCTCGTGGGGTCCGTCACCGGTTGCCCGACGACGCGCGAGAGGATCCAGGCGAACAACCGGATGCCCGCCCGACGCACGGCTGTCGAGCGGAAGTTGTCCCCGCCCCCCACGAGGAAGCGCGACCCGGTGACCATGTTCACCTCGGGGTTCGCGTCGAGGAACGCCACCATGTCGGCCAGATGACGCGGGTCGTGCTGACCGTCGCCGTCGATCTGGACGGCGAGCTCGTACCCCGCCTTCGCCGCGTGCTGGTAGCCCGTCTGCACCGCGCCGCCGATGCCGAGGTTGAAGGGCAGCGGGATGACGGTCGCGCCGTGACTGCGCGCGGCGTCCAGGGTGCCGTCCGTGGACCCGTCGTCGACGACGACGACGTCGAAGTCCGGCGCGTGGAGTCGCAGCTCGTCGATCGTGCGCACGATCGCGGCTTCCTCGTTGTACGCCGGGATGATGGCGATCTGCTTGCGCATGCCGCAGCCGCTCAGCCTAGTTCCCGGGGTGGTGCGGGAGCGGGTCGGGCGTCCTCCGCCTCGCCGGCCCGCACGAGGGCCCGCGCGAGCATGAGGGGGACGCCGACCGCCACCAGCACCAGGAGGGTCCACGGCAGCCACGGTCCGATGCCGCCGAGCTTGTACGCGGCCATCGCGCGGACCGCCGCGGGCACGCGGTCGAGCACGGTCCTCGGCTTCGTCGCCGGGAACCGCGCGGTCATGTCCCCGCCGGTGTCGACGCCGTTGAGGTAGCCCTCGCTGGTGCGCAGCGTCGGCCGCCCTTGGGAGATGCTGTCACCGAAGACCTGCACCACCTCCCGGCCCTGGTTCTCCACGCAGATGGCCACGGTTCGAGGCCCGCTCACGGCATGGTCGAAGTCGAGCGTCGTCGGCCCCTCGAGCTGCCGGCGCGAGAGGTCCGCCGTGGCGAGCACGTCGCCGCCGCGAATGCCCGGGGTCCGCAGCGTGACCTCGACCGGACCGCGCCGGCCGGTCCCCGGCGCCACGACGAGGAAGATGCTCGACACGCGTCCCGGGAGGCGGACGGGGTCCTGGCAGAACCGGTCGCCCTGCTTCATGCCGGCGAGCGGGATGACCGGGTCGTCGGCCAGGACGAGGACGTCCGGCCGCGACTTGGAGCCGCCGACGAGCAGCACTGCGGCGCCGCCGGCCAGGGCGACGGCCAGCAGCAGGAGGGCCACGCCCCTACGCATAGAACCGCGCCACGGTCAGGCCGAGGGAGGCGAACTGGAAGGCCACGAGTCCCCCGAGCCACACCGCCGCGACGGGCCAGGCGACGCGGCGCGGCAGCCCGGCGACGGCCAACCCGGCGAAGGCCGCCAGCAGCCCGGCCAGCGGCAGCAGGTACCGCCCCTGGATGAAGAAGCCGCGGTTGTTGGCGTAGTAGCCGTAGTCGGCGTAGTGCAGGGCCCCCAGCGTGAGGATCCCGACGGCTGCGAGGAAGAGGACGGGCGCTGCGGCACGCCGCCTGGACGCCTTCGAAGCCCCCCGCCACCAGCGGGCGCAGGCCGCCGCGAACAGCAGCGCCATCAGGCCCAGGGCCCCGCCCAGGATCCAGTAGACCCAGGCCGGGAACCAGACGTTGACCCAGCCGAACACCGCCGACCCCGACCCGAGCCAGATGTTCAGCGCCGGCTTGGAGGAGATGACCGGGATCTGGTTGTTGATCCGCGGGTTCATGAAGGGGAGCTTCGGCAGGTAGAACTGCCACAGGTAGGACGCGAACTGCCGCGGCTTGAACCCCGTCCCGGTCGCCGTGGAGATCTCGGACGCCTGGGCGAACGCCGGCTTGTCACTCGAGCGCGCCTGCACGGTGTAGGCCGCGAGCGGCGCGGCCAGGACGGCGACGCTCACCACCAGTGCCAGGAGCGTCCGGCCCGCGGTCCGCCGGCCCCGCCAGGCCGCCCACAGCAGGACGGCAACGACGATGGGGGCGAGAACGAGCGACGCGGACTTCGTCACCAGCGCGGCACCCGTGACGAGGCCGAGCGCCAGCCCATCGCCCAGCGTCAGGCCACGTCGCAGGACGCGGACGCCCAGCCACATCGCGAGGGTCCACAGGGCGATCAGCAGTCCGTCCGGGTTCAGGCCGGCCGACACGAACGTCAGGAGGGGCCACAGGCCGACGGTCGCCGCGCCGGTGAGTTGCGCGAGCCGGTTGCGGCGCGTGAGCTCGCCGATCAGCAGCCACGCGGCGGTGACGGTCAGCAGCGCCCACAGGCCGGAGAAGATGCGCATCGCGGTCATGCGCGTGTAGATGTCGCCCGACCGGACGGCCAGGTACGGCAGGGCCTCGAGCGCGTAGTAGAGCGGCGGGTACGTCGACGTGGAGCTCGGGCCGCCGCCGTCGCGGCGTTCTGCGTCCGTCGCTGTCTCGGCGAACGCCCGCCGCGGAGCGTCGTCGAAGGGCGGCTGCGCCCGGCGGTTGAAGACGACCTGGTCGGTGTTGGCCGCGGCGGTGGAGCGCGACACCTCCGTCGAGTCGGCCCGCCCCTCGCCGCCGGGCAACCGGCCGAGTTCGACGATCGCCTGCGTGTAGGAGAAGTGCGCAGGCTCGTCCGGCGCCTGCCACGCCGGCGTCGCGATGGCCCATGTGGTCGTCAGCACCAGGGTGATGAGCAGCAGCGCACCCAGGCCCGCCGGGAGGCGGCGCCCGTGACGCGGCTCGCCCCGCGCAACGCCGCCGGGCCGGGCCGCGAGCTCGTGGCGCTCCGACGTCGTCATCTCCGTTCGACCCTAACGCGCCCGGCGCGCCGGAGTCGCGGCGTTGCGCTTCAATGGAGCCGCTCATGGCCGTCGCCGACCGCCCCGTCTCCCGCCCCACCCCCCGCTTCCTCGGCATCACGGTCACCGAGCGCCGCATGAAGGCGATCTTCGACCTGTCCCTGGCGACGCTGACCCTGATCATCTTCACCGGCGCGGCCGTGCGGCTGACCGGCTCCGGCCTCGGCTGCCAGGACTGGCCGCGCTGCAACGGGCGCGACTTCCTTCCGGAGCTGTCCGGGCACACGCTGATCGAGTTCGGCAACCGCATGGTCACCGGCGTCGTCGGGCTGCCGTGCCTGCTGGCCGCGATCGGGGCGTTCAAGCTGCGGCGCACGCGCCCAGACCTGTGGTGGCCGGCGCTCGTCCTCCCGCTCGGCGTGCTCCTGCAGGCCGTGATCGGCGGCATCACCGTGCTGCTCGACCTCACCTGGCAGGTCGTGATCGTCCACTACCTCGTGTCCTGCGCCCTCTTGGTCTCCGCGGCGCTGCTCGTCTACCGGATCCGGCGCCCCCCGAACGCGACGCGCATCCAGGGCGACCGCACCGGCGTCCTGCTGACGCGCGCGCTTGCGGCCTACGGGGGGCTCGTCGTCGTCGCCGGCACGTTCGCCACCGCGGCCGGGCCGCACGCGGGCGGCGCGGGGACCGGCGACGTCAGCGCGCGCCTGACCGGGCTGACCGACAACACCCTGCGCTCGCTGATCCACTGGCACGGGCACGCCGCGGCCGTGCTGGGCTTCCTCTCCATCGGTCTGTGGATCCTCGCGGGGCGCAGGCGCTGGTCGGGCGACCTGCAGCTGGGCCTCGCCGCCGTCTGCGTCCTGATGGGCGCGCAGGGCGTGGTCGGACTGCTGCAGTACCACCACGCCCTCCCCGCTGGCCTGGTCTGGATCCACGCGTCCCTGGCCGCCGTCACCTGGGTCGCGTTCGTGTGGTGCTGGATCGTGGCCGGCCGGCTGCCGGCCCGGCGCATCCGCCGCTAGACGGCGACCGCGCGCCCGCGCCCGGCGGCCTTCGCCGCGTACAGCGCCCCGTCGGCGCGTTCGAGCAGCGTGGTGGCGTCCTCGCCGGTCCAGGCGGCGACGCCGACGGAGACGGACACGGTGATCGGGCCGCCGCTGGTGCTGACGGGGGTCGCGGCGATGTCGGCCACGATGCCGTGGGCGAGCGTCTCGGCGCCGCCCGCGTCGGTGTCGGGCAGCGCGACGAGGAGCTCGTCGCCGCCGAGGCGGCCCGCCACGTCCGCCCGGCGCAGCCGGCGGTCCAGCCGGACCGCGACCTCGCGCAGGACCTCGTCGCCCGCGCGGTGCCCGAGCGTGTCGTTGATCGACTTGAAGCGGTCCACGTCGAGCATGCAGACGGAGATCAGGTGGCCGTGGCGCCGCGCGCCGGCCAGGAGCATGTCGAGCTCGTGCAGGATCGCCCGGCGGTTGCGCAGGCCGGTGAGCTCGTCGAAGGAGACCAGCTCCTCGAGGCGCTCGTTCTGCGCGGTGAGCTCCTCCACGAGCGCCTTGGTGCGGGAGGCGGCGAAGGTGCGGGCGACCACGTCGGCGCCGTCGAGGGGGTTGCGCAACACGTCGTCGGCGCCGCGCTCCATCGCCTCGAGGATCTCCTCCTGCCCGAGCTTGTCGCCCACGATCACGACGGCGGTGCGGAACGCCTTCGCGTCGCTCTTGACGCCGTCCACGAGGCCCAGCGGGCCGCCCAGGATGTCGTCGGCGGCGAGCAGCACGTCCGGCTGGCGATCGATCACGGCCGCCAGCGCCGCCTCCGGCCCCTGCGCGTGGAAGACGTCGGCTCCGGCGTCGCGGAGCATGTACCCCAGGGCGGTGCGCAGGGAGCGGTCGGTGAGGGCGGTGACGACGATCAAGAGGGGGGAGGCAAGTTCGTTTTGAGGACTACCCTGGAGGAAGCCACGACCCCCTGAGGAGTGCAACCGCCCATGCTGTTCACACGCGCCAAGACCACGCTGCCCGACGCCGCTTCGGCCCTACCCGGACGTCAGGCAACCATGCCAGTGCCCGACACCCATTATGTCAAGGGCACGCCCCTGCGTCCCCCGTACCCCGAGGGACTCGAGACGGCGATCGTCGGCCTGGGCTGCTTCTGGGGCGCCGAGCGGGTGTTCTGGGAGCTCGACGGCGTGTACACGACCGCCGTCGGCTACGCCGGCGGGGTCACCCCGAACCCCACGTACGAGGAGGTGTGCTCCGGGCGCACCGCGCACACGGAGGCCGTCCTGGTGGTCTTCGACCCCAAGGTCATCGCCTTCGAGGCGGTCCTGAAGGCGTTCTGGGAGGGCCACGATCCCACCCAGGGCATGCGTCAGGGCAACGACCGCGGCACGCAGTACCGCTCCGCGATCTACACCACGACCGACGAGCAGGCGCGGGTCGCCGCGGCCTCCCGCGACGCCTACCAACAGGCCCTCACGGCCGCCCACAAGCCCGAGATCACGACGGAGATCGCGCCTGCGGGCGAGTTCTACTTCGCCGAGAGCTACCACCAGCAGTACCTGGCCAAGAACCCGATGGGCTACTGCGGCCTGGGCGGCACGGGCGTCTCGTGCCCGATCGGCGCGGGGGTCGCGGCCGCCTGAGCGCCGACGGGTGGCGGCGGGCGCCTAGCTCGCCGCCACGAAGATGTCGTCCCCGAGGTCGACCCAGTTGTAGACGTAGCGGGCCGACGCGGTGGGGATGCGCAGACAGCCGTGGGAGGCGTTGTAGGTCGGCACGGAGACGTACCCGTGGATCGCGTAGCCCCGGATGAAGTAGGCGGCGTCGACCATCCCGAGCGCGTTCGTCCCGAGGTCCTTGCGGTAGAAGGTGAAGTGCCCGAGGATCGTGGGCGTCGCGGGGGCGCCGGAGGAGGTCGGGAGCACCCGGATGACCTTCCTGCCCCGGATGAGCGCGATGGCCTGCTTGGACAGCACCGCCTCGACGTGCTTGCCGGCCTTCGGGTGACGGACCTTCCAGCCGCCCTTGCCCGCCAGCACGCGCTTGTACATCGAGCTGTCGGCGGTGGAGACGCGTGACCGGCCGTTGACCTTGCGCCAGGCGAGGATCGCCCGGGCGGTCGTGTCGTCGTAGCGGCCGCTCGTGCCCGCGCCGTAGGCGAGGCGGTTGAGGCCGCGCTGGAGCATCCGCACGCCCGGCCCGCGCGAGCCGGGGCCGACCCGCGGGGTCAGCACGGTGAGGCGGACGGCCTTCGACGTCGCCTTGGCCAGCTGCGCGTTGCCCGCGTGGGTGGCCCGGATCGTGAGCCTGCCGGCGGTCTTGAGGCGCAGGCGCATGGTGAAGGTGCCGTTGGCCCCGGCCTGGCCGATCCGGAGCTTGCGCTTGGCGACCGTCCGGCGTCCGCGGGTGACGCGGACGGTGGCGGTCTGCCCGGCCACGAAGGGCGCGAGGGTGCCGCGGACGCGCACACGTCCGCCGCGCAGGCCGAGCGGTGCCTTGCCGTCCTCAAAGGGCGCCTTCACCGCGACGGTCAGGGTGCCCGTGGCCGGCGCGGGCGCCGGAGTCGGCGTGGGCGCCGGGGCGGTCGGCGCGGGCGTCGGCGCGGCCGGGGGCGGGGGCAGCGGCGTCTGGGCGGCGGCCGGAGCGGCTGCGGCGGCGAGCAGCAGGACGGTGGCGAGGAGCGCGCGCAGCGCGGGGGCGAGCGGGGCCATGTGGACGTCATTGTGCCCGATGCCGGTAGCTTTGCGCGCCATGCGTGCCCTTCCGGTGCCGCGCGTGCCGCTTCTGCCGGATCCGCTGCGGCGCGTGCCGATCCCCCGCGACCTCGAGTCGATCACGTCGATCTCCTCCGCCGAGGTCGATCCGGAGCCGCTCGGGATGACCCGCGACGGCATCGAGCACATCTGGGGCTCGGTGCGCAACCTGTTCCGGGTCGGGGTCCATCCGGCCATCGCGCTGTGCGTGCGTCGCCGCGGCGAGGTCGTGCTGGACCGCTCGATCGGCTGGTCGCACCTGGAGGAGGGGCGGGTCGGCACCCCGGAGACGCCCTACGTGATCTTCTCGGCCTCCAAGGCGATGACGGCGACGCTGATCCACCTCCTCGACGAGCGTGGGCAGCTGCACATCGCCGACCGCGTCGCCGAGTACATCCCCGAGTACGCCGCCAACGGCAAGGGCGCGATCACGCTCGAGCACGTCCTGTCCCACCGCGCCGGCGTGCCGAACCTCCCCGCGGAGGCGCTCGACCTCGACCGCATCGGCGACACGGAGTGGATCGTCCAGACGCTCTGCGACGCCCGTCCGCGCACCCGGCCGGGCAAGCTGCTGGCCTACCACGCGGTGTCCGGCGGCTTCATCGCGGCCGAGATCGTCCGCCGGGTCACGGGCAAGGACATCCGCCAGCTGATGCAGGAGGAGATCCTGGACCCGCTCGGCTTCCGCTGGGGCCAGTTCGGCGTGGCGCCGGAGGACATCGGCACCGTCGGGCGCTCCTACGTCACCGGCGCGCTGCCGCTGCCGCCCGTCTCGACGGTGCTGACCCGCGCGCTCGGCCTGCCGCCGGACGAGATCACCCGCGTCGCGAACGACCCGCGCTTCCTCACCGGGGTCATCCCCGCCGCCAACGTCGTCACCACCGCGAACGAGCTCGGCCGCTTCTTCGACCTGCTGCGCGCCGGCGGGGAGCTCGACGGCGTGCGGGTGCTCGAGGAGCGCACGATCCGCCGGGCGGTCGTCGAACGCGCCTACCGCGAGTTCGACCTCACGCTCGGCGCGCCGCTGCGCCACTCGGCCGGGTTCATGCTCGGGGCGGACGTCCTCTCCCTCTTCGGGGTCGACACCGAGCACGCCTTCGGCCACCTCGGCTTCACCAACGTCCTCGGCTGGGCCGACCCCGACCGCGAGCTGTCGGTCGGGCTGATCACGAGCGGCAAGCCGATCCTGCACCCGGGCCTGCCGCTGCTGTGGGCGCTGACCCGCCGGATCGGGATCGAGGCCCCCAAGACCGGGTAGTCCACCGGCATGCCCGCCAAGCGCAAGGAGGACCTCCCCGGGACCCTGCAGCGGTCCCCCGAGAAGGTCCAGGACACCTACGCCGAGACGCTCGAGTCGGCCGAGGAGCAGTACGACTCGACCGCCCGCGCCCACCGCACCGCGTGGGCCTCCGTCAAGCACGTCGCCGAGAAGGTCGGCGACCACTGGGAGGAGAAGGACGACTACGGCCCCTCAGACGATCAGGCCGAGCAGTCCGGCAGGGCGGCTCGGGACGATCCCAAGCCGACCCACGGCGGTGTCGACGTCAAGGGCAACACCAAGGACGAGCTCTACGAGCGCGCCCAGGAGGCTGACGTGCCGGGCCGCTCGGACATGACGAAGGCGCAGCTGGCCGACGCGCTGGCCCGCAAGGAGGGCTAGGTCCGCGGCGCCGCAGCGCCGTAGCGCGGGATGCCGTCATCGGGGATCGGCTCCCAGCTCGCCGCGTCGTCGACGAACTGCCGGGCGGTGAACGGCGTGCCCGGATCGTGGTCGAGCGCGGCCCGGCGGACCCCGAGGACCTCGCCGTCGTCGCGGAGGCTCCACAGCGCTCCGCCACAAGCGGTGCAGAAGCACTTCGCCGCGCCGCCCCCCGGCGGCTCCCAGGCCTTGACGTGCTCGGCGCCGGCGGTGAGGGTGAAGGAGCCGGGGGCGATGCGGAGGTTCGGCGCCGCGGCGGTGCCGGTGCGGCGCTGGCAGCGGGTGCAGTGGCAGTAGACGGCGGCGGTCGGCGGCTCGGCGAGCTCGAAGCGCACCGCGCCGCACAGGCAGCCGCCGGTGAGGGCGGTCATCGGCGCGAGGCTATCGCGGGTCAGGCGACGGCGCTGGAGGTCAGCTCGCGCGAGACGCGCAGCGCGAGCCGGTCCAGCACGCGCAGCTCCGAGGCCGACCACGCGTGGGGCTCCGTGTCCGCCGCGCACAGGGCGCCGAGGACGTGGCCCGAGGTGTCTGAGAGCGGCATGCCGGCGTAGGCGATCGCCCCCGCCGCCACGCTCGGGTTGCCGCTGAGGGCGGACACGTCGCGCGCGTCCTCGACGACGAACGGCCGGCCGCTCGTGACGACGTGCTGGCAGTAGGAATCGGCGACGGGCAGGCCGTCGCCGGCGCCCTCGGGGGCGCTGAGATGGGCGAGCCACTCGGCGCCCACGAGGTTGACGTAGACGCCGTCGAGGCCAAGGAGGTCGCGCGCCTCGGCGGCGATCGCCTCGACTGCGGGGGAGTGACCGCCGTCCCAGAGCCCGGTGGCGGCCACCGCGGCGACGCGCTCGGGGTCCCTGATGCGGGTGGCTTGGCGACGGGCCTTGTCGGCGTACAGCGCGCGGTCGGCGAGCTGGTAGAGCTCGAACGCGCTCTCGCCGTTCCAGGTCGCGACGCCGGCGCCCGAGCCGGGCTCGTGCGGCGTGGCGTCGCGCAGGCGCCGCACGACCGGGAGGGCGTCGGTCGCGCCGCAGTCGGCGAGGATCGCGGCGAACTCGTCGCCTCCGAGGCGGGCGAGCATGTCGGTGCTGCGCAGCTCGGCCTCCCATGCGCCGGCGCAGGCCGCGAGAACCGCGTCCCCGGCGTCGTGGCCGCGGCGGTCGTTGAGCGCCTTGAACTCGTTGAGGTCGAGGACCGCGAGGCTGAGAGGGGTCCCGCTGCGGCGGGCGCGGGCGATCGCGCGCTCGAGCTCGGCGTCGAAGGCCCGGCGGTTCGGCACGCCCGTGAGCGGGTCGGTGAGCGCGACGGTCTTCAGCCGCTGGAGGGTCTCGACACGGCGCATGGCGATGCCGGTCTCGTCCGCGGCGAGGGCCAGCAGCTGCGCCCGACGCTCGTCGACGGCCTCGGTGGGGACCCCCCAGGCCACGACGAGCACGCCCACGACCTCGTCGCCGAGGCGGATCGGCTCGAAGCGGATGGAGACCGCGCCGGTGGCCGCGACCATCGCCGGGTTGACCCCGGAGTCGTCGGCGGCGTTGGCCACGAAGCGCGCCTCGCCGTCGGCCAGGACCGCGAGGGCGACGCTCTGGGCGCCCGCAGGGACGCCGGTGCCGACGAGGTCCGGGGCGGTGGCGGCGGTGTGCGCGAGGCCGCCGGCGTCGGTGGCCTCGCCGAGCACGACGAGGTCGGCCTCAAGAAGTCGGCGGATGCGGTGCACGACGGCCTTGCGGGCGTCGTCTGACGCGGCCACGTCCTGGGCCAGGGCGCGGAGCTGCTCGAGGTCGGCGCGGTCGCGCAGGCGCAGCCGCTCCCGCTCGCGCTCCGCGGTCATGTCCTCACCGCTGAGCAGCAGGCCCACGATGCCGCCGTCGGCGTCGTGGCGTACGGCGATGTGCCAGCGGATCAGCCGCTCGGATCCATCGGGGCGGCGGATGACGCGGTCGCTGGAGTGCTCGCGCGCGTCGATCTCGCCGGCCATGATCGCCCGGAAGGCGGCGTAGGAGGCCTCTCGCTCGGGCGCGGTCAGCATCGCGTCCTGCAGGGTGTGGCCGAGCAGGTCGTCCTCCGGCTGCCCGACGACGGCGCAGGCCGCGGGGTTGGCCATGCGGATCCGGCACTCGCGGTCGACGGCGACCAGCATCGAGCCGGCCAGGTCGATCGTCGCCTCGGCGTGGCGGCGCTGCCGGCGCTCCTCCTGGCTGAGCGCGATGCTCGTCCGCCAGGCGAGGCCGATCGTGGCGAGCGCGAGCGCGGCGGCGACGATGCGGACGCCGTCGGGCACCGGCGCGATCTCCATGATGACCGCGGTGGCGATCGCGAGGCCGGCGAGGCGCAGCATGGCGGTCAGGCGCCGGCGGCGCCCGGTCTGCCGACCGTCGTCGCCGAACATCTGTCGTCGCTCGGTCGCAGTCATCCCAGTCCGGTATCGGGCGGGCGGGGGCAAAGGTTGAGGGACGGGGTCCGTGTCAGCGGTCGAGCGCGCGGCGGTGCACGAGCCGGCACGTCACCGCACCGCAGTCCAGCCGGACGGACTCACCGGGCCGGAACGCCCCGGCGAAGCTGCTCATCTCGGGCCGCAGCGGCGTCAGGCCGAGCACGCGGTGCGCGAAGCGCGATGCCGCGGTGCGCAGCGCCCGCTCCGCGTGCGCGTCGCTCGTCCGCCACCCGGTCGCCAGCAGGCGCTGGCCGTGCCACAGCTCCCAGCGGACGCGTCGGAACGGCACGCGGCCGGGAGGCAGGACCTTGAGGTCGTAGAGGAGCTCGGGCTCGGGCGGGGACTCCGCGATCACGAGCCCACGAGGGTACCGCTCCTCCCGGCGCACCCCTGCGCCGCACCGGCCGGTCTCAGGCCAGCGTGTCGGCCAGCCACCGCGCCATCAGCGGCAGCTGACGCGGGTCCACGTTGTGCGCGCCGGGGAACTCGTGGGCCTCCACGTCCAGGCCGGCCCCCGTGGCGCGGGCCGCGGCGTCGCGGCCGAAGTCCACGCCGATGACCGGGTCCTGCGTGCCGTGCGCGATGAAGGCGCGGGTCGGGGGCCGGAAGGACGGCTCCCAGGCGGGGACCGTGGGAACGAAGCCCGACAGGGCCAGGACGCCGGCGGGCGCCGGCCGCTCAGGCGACAGCGCGAGTGCCCAGCTCATCACGGTCCCCTGCGAGAACCCGCCGAGGACGAGTCGCTCGGGCCCGAGGCCGGTGCGCTCCAGCAGGTCGTCGTGGAAGGCGGCGAGCTCGAGGCGGCTGGCTTCGAAGCTCTCCGGCTCGGGGAACCCGACGCGCGGCACGACGTACCAGTGGTATCCGGGCCACCCGGGCAGCTGCAACGGCGCGCGCGGGGTCGCGACGTGCAGGCGGCGGTCCGGGTCCAGGAGGTCGGCGAGCCCGAGCAGGTCGTGGTCGTCGGAGCCGCGGCCGTGGTGGAGGACCAGCACGCCCTCCGGCGTGCCGGCGGCGGGGCGCTCCTGGAAGGTGAGGCTCACGTGGCGGCCGTGGCGCGCGGGTTGACGACCGGCGTGAGCGTCTGCTCCAGGTGCTGACGCAGGTGCTCGTGCTGCTTGGGCAGACGCAGGGCCTCGCCCAGGTGCGCGGCGTCCTCGTCGACGTCGAAGCCGGGGGAGAGGGTCGCCAGCTCGAACAGGACCCCGCTCGGCTCGCGGAAGTAGATCGCGTTGAAGTAGTCGCGGTCCTTGACGTCGGTCACCTGGGCCCCGGCCGCGCCCACGCGTTCGCGCCAGGCGAGGTGGTCCTCGTCGCGGGAGGCGAAGGCGATGTGGTGGACCGTGCCGGCGCCGGGGATGCCGCGGCCGGGGGAGGGGTCGTAGGCCCAGCGGACCTGGCGCTCGTCACCGCGGACGATCCAGCGGTGCTCGCCGTCGGGAGTGAAGCCGAGCGTCTCGCCGAGCAGGTCGGGGGCGACCTGGCCGGCGTAGGCGCGCACGCCCTCGACGCCGGTGATGGCGTGCTCGGCGGGCACGTCGGGGTGCGAGGCCTGCAGCGGCGGGTTGTCGCCGGCGACGACGAGCATGAGGGCGAGGCCCTCGAAGTCGGCGAACGCGAGCGTGTCCGCCGCGCGGGTCGCAGCGGTGCCGGCGGCCTCGAGGCGCTCGGCCCAGAAGTCCAGCGACGCGGCGGAGGGGACGCCGAGCTCGATCAGGTGGATCATGCCCTCGCCGGCACGGCCCTGACGAGCCCCGGCGAACTCGAACCACGTGAGGATCGACCCGGGGGCGCCGCGCTCGTCGCCGAAGTACAGGTGGTAGGCCTCCGGCTGGTCGAAGTTGACCGTCTTCTTGACGAACCGCAGCCCGAGGGTGCCGGCGTAGAAGTCGACGTTCGCCTGGGCGTCGCCGGTGATCATCGTGATGTGGTGCAGGCCCTCGAGCTTCATCGCGCTGTTCGGCTCCCTCGCGAAGTAGTTGCACATGCAATCATAGCGTGCGACGACGACCGCCCGCGCGCCCGGCCGGGTCCCCTGCCGCGGTCGCGCGGGTAGGACCGGGCGCATGCCGACGGGCTGGGACATCCAGGACGCCGACGCCGGCGTCCCCGTCGACGTGCTCATCGGCATGCACTGGGCGCAGCTGTGGCGGCTGGCCGCGCGGCCGTGGGTGCCGGCGGCCGCCCTGCGGATGGTCCGGGCGGACCGGTCGACCGGGCTGCTCGGCACGCGCTACGGCGTCCGGCGCCGCGGGCCCTATCTCGTGCAGCGCTGGAGCGACCGTCCGGCGGTCGACGCGTGGGCTCGTGCCAAGGGCGAGGTCCACGCCGGGCCGTGGGCGCGCTTCGCCCGCGAGGCGAGCGGGACCGCCGCGTGGGGGATCTGGCACGAGGTCACCCCGGCGCGCTGACCGGCGCCCAGCTCAGCTCAGCGCGTCGCGCCGCGCCTCGATCGCCGCGAGGACCGTCTTGCGGCCCTTGCCGAGCTTGCTCTCGGCCCGCTTCGCGCGGCGCAGCGCGGACCGCGTCTTGAGCTTGCCGACCGCCTTGCGGGCCTCGGGCGCCTTCATGTCGAGCAGCTGCGCGGCCTTGCGGGCCTCCTTGGCCGCCGTCGTGTTCGCGACGTGCTGCGTCGTGCCCTTGCGCTTCTTGCCCGCGGTCGCCTTGCGCTCGTTCTTCGTCAGCAGCTTCCACGCGGCGTCGGGCAGGTAGCGCTCGGTCCCCCCGGCACCGCGGGCGTCGCCGCCGCCGCCCGCCGTCCTCCAGTCCTGCCCGCTCCAGCGCTCGAGGTGCTTCTGGGACCCCGTGCGCTTGCCCTTGTGCTTGTAGTCGCCGCCCCGCCGCTCGTACTCCTGCACGAGCAGCTGGGACTTGCGCGCCGACCACTGCCCCGGCTTCCCTCCCCGGTCGCCGGCCTGGATCTCGGCCTTGAGCCGCGCGCGCAGCTTCGGCTTCGTGTACTCGGCTTCGTAGTCCTTCGCGGTCTTGGCGGCCATGCCTTCGGCAGTACCCACTCCCGCAACGACCGAGGGCCGCCCGGACGGACGGCCCTCGGTCAACCCGTCTGCGTGTCGGCTCAGCCGCAGCCGGTGTTGTTGCCGCAGGACGGGCACGTGTAGCACGAGCCGGTGCGCTGCATGATGCCGCCGCACTGCTGGCAGGCCGGCCCGAGGTCGAGCCCGAGCAGCTTCGCCGGCACGACCGGCGGGGTGTCCGTCATCGCGGCCGCGGCCGGGACCGGGGTCGAGCCGGTGGACGGGGCGCCTTTCGCGCGCCCGTCGGCCGGGGTCGGGGACACCGTGCCCGGGCCGCCGCCGTTGCCGTTGGAGCGGGCCGGCGGCGGCGGCCCTGCCGTGTCGCCGAGGCCGCTGATGGCCGCGTCCTGGCCCAGCTTGCGCGCCCGGACGGCCGGGGTGAGGATGCCGAGCTCCTCCTGGTCGTCGGTGTCCATGAAGCGCGACGCCAGCCAGCGCATGATGTAGTCGGGCAGCGACTTGGCGAACGGGATCTCGTTGTTGGTCGTGATCCCTTCCGGCTCGAAGCGCACGTAGGCGAACTTCGACACGAGCGTCTCGAGCGGCACCCCGTACTGGAGCGCGATCGAGATCGCGGTGGCGAACGAGTTCATCATGCCGCGGAGGGTCGAGCCCTCCTTGCCGACGTCGGTGAGGAAGATCTCCCCGACCTCGCCGGTGTCGTACATGCCGGCGGTGATGTAGCCCTCGTGGCCGCCGAGCGAGAACTTGTGGGTGAGCGACTGGCGCTCCCGCGGCATCCGCCGGCGGGCGGGTGCCACCTCGCCCTTGGCCTTCGCGACCGCCTCGGCCACGGCGGCCTCGACGGCGTCGTTGACCTGCGCCTCGACCTGCTCGACCGTGTAGAGCGGCACGCCGTCGGCGTCGACGCCCTTGGCCGTCTGCGCGTCGGTGCGCAGCGCCTGCGCGGTCTTGGAGCCATCGCGGTAGATGGCCAGCGCCTTGACGCCGAGCCGCCACGCCTGGATGTAGGCGTCCGCGATGTCGTCGACGGTCGCCTCGTTGGGCATGTTGACCGTCTTGGAGATGGCACCGGAGATGAAGGGCTGGACCGCGCCCATCATCTTGATGTGGCCCATGTGGCTGATCGCGCGCTGGCCGACCGCCACGTCGAACACCGACAGGTGCTCGTCCTTGAGGCCGGGGGCGCCGACGATGTGGCCGTGCTCGGTGATGTAGGACTCGATCGCCGCGATGTCGCCCTCCGAGTAGTCCAGCTCACGCAGCGCGAGCGGGACCGTCCGGTTCGGGATCACCATGGAGCCGCCGCCGACGAGCTCCTTGTACTTGACCAGCGAGAAGTCCGGCTCGATGCCGGTCGTGTCGCAGTCCATCAGGAAGGAGATCGTCCCGGTCGGGGCGAGCACCGTGGCCTGCGCGTTGCGGTAGCCGTAGAGCTCGCCGAGCGCGACGGCCTCGTTCCAGCTCTCGCGGGCCGCGGCCAGCAGGTCGGTGTCCCTGCAGGTCGAGTCCGGGATCGCGTAGGACGCGTCGCGGTGCATCCGCATGACGTTGTTGTGCGCCTCGCGGTTCTCGGCGTACTTCTCGTAGGGCCCGATGCCCGCGGCGACCTTGGCCGACTGCAGGTACGCGCGGCCCGTCATCAGCGCCGTGATCGCGGCGGCGAAGCCACGGCCGGCGTCTGAGTCATAGGGCATGCCGTTGGCCATCAGGTAGGCGCCGAGGTTGGCGTAGCCGAGGCCGAGCTGGCGGAACGCGCGGGCGTTGACGCCGATCTCCTCCGTCGGGTAGCTCGACGGCCCGACGACGATCTCCTGGGCGAGGAAGACGATGTCGACCGCGTGCTGGAAGGCGCCCACGTCGAGCGTGCCGTCGGCCTTGCGGAACTTCATCAGGTTCAGCGAGGCGAGGTTGCAGGCCGAGTCGTCGACGTGCATGTACTCCGAGCACGGGTTGGACGCGTTGATGCGGCCGGAGTTCGGCGACGTGTGCCACTGGTTGATCGTCGTGTCGTACTGGACGCCCGGGTCGGCGCAGCGCCAGGCGGCGTCCGCGATGTCGCGCATCAGCTCGCGCGCGTCGACCGTGTCGGTCGGCAGGCCCGTCTGGCGCGCCAGCAGGTCCCAGTCGACGCCGGCGTCGACCGCGTGCATGAAGTCGTCCGTGACCCGGACGGAGTTGTTGGCGTTCTGGTACTGGATCGAGGTGAAGCCGTCACCGTCGATCGACATGTCGAAGCCGGCCTCGCCGAGGGCGCGGGCCTTGTCCTCCTCCTTGGCCTTGCACCAGATGAACTCGCGGATGTCCGGGTGGTCGATGTCGAGCACGACCATCTTCGCCGCGCGGCGCGTCTTGCCGCCCGACTTGATCGTCCCGGCCCAGGAGTCGGCGCCGCGCATGAAGGAGACGGGGCCGGAGGCCGTGCCGCCCTTGCTCAGCGGCTCCATCGACCCGCGGATGTTGGAGAGGTTGATGCCGGACCCGGAGCCACCGCGGAAGATGCGGCCCTCGCGGGTGTTCCAGTCGAGGATCGAGTCCATCGTGTCCTCGACGGACAGGATGAAGCAGGCGGAGCACTGGGGCTGCTCCTCGAAGCCGACGTTGAACCAGACGGGCGAGTTGAACGCCGCCATCTGGTGCAGCAGGATGTGCGTCAGCTCCGCCTCGAAGACGTCGCCGTCCTCGGAGGAGGCGAAGTAGCCGCGCTCACGGCCCCAGTCGGAGATCGTGCCCGCGACGCGGGAGATCATCTGCTTGACGGAGCGCTCGCGCGTCGGCGAGTCCAGCTGCCCGCGGAAGTACTTCTGCGCGACGATGTTGGTCGAGTTCTGCGACCAGGACTTGGGGAACTCGACGTCGGCCTGCTGGAAGGCGACCTTGTCGCCGTGGCCGATCTTCGCCTCCCGCAGCTCCCATTCGATCGCGTCGTAGGGATGGACACCGGGCTGCGTGAAGACGCGGCGGATGCGCATCGCCTCTCGGGTGCGAGGTGCGGTGTGCGCTGCGGTGGACTGCGGGTGCTCGACGGCCATGCGTGTGGTGTCTCCTCGTCCTCCTCGGAGTCGTCGCGCGGAGCGGTGTCGACGGCCACGGGGTTGGCGTTTGCGGGTCGCCGAATGTGCCAGCCGCGCCGGACGGAAGAGGGGCTTCTACCCGCTCCGACCGGGTTTAAATTCTAGCGGCCGAGCCGGGGATCAACGGCCCTGGCGCAGCCAGTCGCCGAAGTCGTCCCAGGTGCCCCGCCAGCGCCAGCGCGCCTCGCGCACGGCGTGTCCGACGGGGGCGAGACGATCGTCGCCGAGGCCCAGCCTGCGGGCGGCGAGGACGAGCAGGCCGAGGAGCAGCGTGAGCCCGATCAGGATGCCGAGGGCGACCAGCGGCAGCGGAGCGTCGGCGTCGGGGCGCGCGGAGGCGGCGCGCTCGAGCGCGCGGTCGCCGCCGGGAGGGACGGGTGCGGTCGTTCCGGCGCCCGCGGGGGCGGGCGGATTCGGCACGACGGTCTCGGTCGGCGCGCCCGCCTGGGGGACGGGCGTCCGGGCGGCCGACGGCGCCGGGGCGGGCGTCGTGGCGGGGGCCGCAGGCGCGGCACCGGCCCCGCCGCCGCCACCACCGCCACCGGCGGTGTTCGCGCATGCGCCGCGGGCCCGCGCGGCGATCGCCGCTTCGATCGCATCGGGGTACTCCGACGCGTACTGCTCGACGTCCGGCGTCACGTTGTCGCGTGCGAGCTCGAGCGTCTTCGTCGAGTGCCGGCACGGGTCGATGCGCCCGTCGGTCGCGTAGTCCTGGAACACCTCGTCGGCGGCGCGCTCGGCGGCCGGGGAGGCCGCTTGGGCGACCGGGACGGCGAACGCGAGGAGCGCTCCGGCCAGCCCGAGGGCACGGCGTGTCCGTCGCCCGCTCACCCCGCCGATGCTAGCGTCGCTTGACCCTCATGGCCGTCGCCGCACCGCCACCGGCCGGGCTTCGAGCGCGGGCGTCCGACCCCGCCGCGCAGCCCCGGGCGCATCGCCTGCTGCTCGTCGCCGTCGCCGCCTGCCTCGCGTACGCGGGCTTCGCCGACGGCGCCGTCGACCTGCCCCAGGAGGCCTGGCTGCAGCTCGCGCTCGCCGTGATCGCCCTCGTCGCCTGCGCCGGCTGGCTGTACGGGAACGGGCTCGAGGTGACGGGGTCAAGGCTCGGCTGGGCCGGGGTCGCGCTCCTCGTCGCCTTCGCGGGCTGGACCGCCATCACGATCGTCTTCTCCGTCACGCCGGACCGCTCCTGGGCGGAGGCCAACCGCGGGATCGCGTACGTGCTCGCGCTCTGGTGCGGGATCGTGCTCGGGTCCTCGCTCGACCGGCCGGCGGAGCGGCTCGGCCTCGCGATCGGCCTCGCCGCCCTCCCGATCGCGCTCTACGCCCTCGGCGCCAAGACGCTTCCGGGGCTCTCGCTCGGCCCGATCGACCTCGATCACGCGGCCAGCCCGAACCGCCTGAAGGAGCCGCTGGGCTACTGGAACGCGCTCGCGCTCGTGTGCGCGACGGGAGCGCTGCCGCTGCTGCGCCTCGCGGCCGACCCCTGGCGCGGCCGGCGTGCGCGCATGGCGGCGCTCGTCGGCGTGATGGTGCTCGTCCTCGTCATCGGGCTGACGTACTCGCGCGGCGGCTTCATCGCGCTCGTGGTCGGGGCGGCGGTGCTGATCGCGCTCGGGACCGAGCGGCTGCGCACCCTCCTGGCGCTCGTCGCGGCGACGTTCGCCGCCGGGTTCCCGCTCGCCACGGCGGTCGGGTCCGACAAGCTGTCCACGGACGGCGTCGCCCTGTCGGAGCGCACCGGGCCGGCGCTGCAGGTGCTGATCGCCACGGTGGTCGCGGCCCTCGTCCTCGCGGGGGCCTGGCGGGCGGCGATCGGGCTGGAGGCGCGCGGGACGCTCACGCCCGGCGCGCGGCCGGTCGATCGGGCGCCCCCTCGCGGTGCTCGCTGCGCTGCTCGTGGCGGTCGTGCTCGTCGGCTCCGTCGCCTCCGGACAGGTGGGAGACGCGATCGCGACGTTCAAGGACCCGAAGGAGGCCACGCGCGTCACCGACCCGACCCGGCTGCTGTCCTCGACCTCCGGCAACCGCTGGGCGTGGTGGAACGAGGCGGCCGGCGCCTGGTCGGCCAAGCCCGTCGCCGGCTGGGGCGCCGGCTCGTTCGGGGTCACGCACCTGCTCTACCGCGACCAGCTGCTGACGGTGCGACAGCCCCACTCGGTCCCGCTGCAGTGGCTCGCCGAGACGGGGATCGTCGGCCTGCTGCTCGGCGGCGGGGCGCTGCTCGTGCTGCTGGCGGCCGGGCTCGCGCGGGTGCGGTCGCTCGAGTGGGCGGTCGGCGGGGCGCCGCCGGAGCGCGGGGCGTCTGCGGCGCTGCTCGCCATCGCCGTCGCCTGGGTGGTGCACGGGCTCTACGACTGGGACTGGGACATCCCCGCGGTGACCCTGCCGACGATGCTCTGCCTCGGCCTGCTGATGGCGCGCCCACGTCCGGGACCGTCGCTGCCGGTCGGGCCGCGCGGGCCGGCGCTCGTCGGGGCCCTCGTCGCGTTCGTCCTCCTGTGCCTGTCGTTCGCGCTGCCGGCGTACGCGCAGACGCGCGTCAACACCGCGCTGCGGACCGCGGCCCGTGAAGGCGGGCCGACGACGGAGCAGCTGGGGGACGCCGCGAAGGCCGCCGCGCTCGCGGTGACGCTGAACCCGCTGTCTGACGACGGCCTCTACGCGGGCGCGATCGTCGCCGAGCGCGCGGGGGACCTCGAGCTCGCCCGCACCCTGCTGCTGCGCGCGATCGACCGCCAGCCGTACTCCGTGCAGGCGTGGATCGAGCTCGCGCGGCTGGACTTCATCCGCCAGGACCGCGCCGGCCTGCGGCGGGAGTCCCTGCGGGCGCTCAGGCTCGACCCGATCAACCCGATCACGATCGACCTCGCACGGCGGGCCCAGCAGGCGGCCGTGCTCCCCTACGAATCCGCCTCGGCGACGGGCACGCCGCTCGAGACCGAGGTCCAGGCGGGCCCCGTCCCCGTCCCGGCTCCCGCTCCGATCCCGACCCCGTCGCCCCTGCCGACGCCCGGGGCGATCCCGCCGCCCCTCCTCGATCAGCCCGCGCCGGCGACGCCGCCGGCCGTCCCCGTCCCGACATCGCCCCCGGCGCCGGCGCCCACCGCCGCGCCCACCGCGCGCCCCGACGGGACGCTGCCGCCGGTGCGCACCTCCGGAGACTCGGCACCGACCCCCGAGCCGTAGGGGCTTCAGCCTGCGGTGAGGATCAGGACGCAGAGGGCGATCGCCACACCGACCAGGAGCAGCACGGCGATCGCGCCGATGACGCGGAAGACCCGCTCGCCGGTGCTCAGCTGGCGCCGCGCGGCGTCGGCCCGGCGGCGCTCCTCCCGGGTCATGTGACGGCGAGGACGGGGACGGGCGTCCTCGGGCCAGTCGGTGTCCTGCTGCCAGGGGCCCTCGTCCTCGGGCCAGCCGGCGTCCTGCGACCACGGGTCATCATCGTCGTGGGGGCCGGCGTCCTGTGGCCACGGGCGGGCGTCGATCGCAGCCGCCTCGAGTGCGTCCTGGGCGATGGCCTCCGCGTCCTCGAGGCGCTCCTCGAGGTCCGCGAGGCGCTCACGGGCGGCGGCGAGCGCGGCGTCCTGTCCGGGACCGGGGTGCTGGGCATCGGCGGCGGCGAGCCGGTCGCGCAGCGCGGCGGCCTCCTCGCTCATGGCGTGCGCGCGGTCCGTGGCGGCGGCGAGCTCGGCGCGGGCGTCGTCGCGCTCGGCGAGCAGCGCGCTCGCGCGTTCCCGGGCGGCGTCGACCGCGGCGGACTCGGTCGCGAGCTCCGCGCGCGCCTCCGCGGCGGCGAGCCGCAGCGCGGCGGCCTCCGCCTCGCGCTCGGCCAGACGCGCCCGGAGCGCCTCGCGATCGGCGTCGCCGGCGAGCCCGGTCGCGGCCGCGTCGTCGGCCCGGCGACGCAGGTCGGTCAGGGTGGCCTCGGCCTGTGCGAGCGCCTCGTCGCGGTCGCGGACCGCGTCCTCGAGGTCGGCGACCCGCGCCTGCAGCGCCTCCGCCGACCGCGACGCGGCCTCGGCCGCGCTCGTGCGCGCGGTCAGCTGGGCCAGGAGGTCGGCCGCGGTGGCCGCGGCGTCCTCCATGTCGGCGTCGCGGTCGCCGAGGGCGGCCCGCAGCTGCGCGGTCTCAGCGGCACCGGCGGCGAGCTCCTGTGCGAGCCGCTCGGTGTCGGCGGCACGGGCGGCGAGCTCCTGTGCGAGCCGCTCGGTGTCGGCGGCACGGGCCGCGAGCGCGTCTTCGAGCCGCTCGGTGTCGGCGGCGGCGGTGGCGAGCGCGGTCTCGAGCCGGTCGGTCTCGGCGGCGCCGGCGGCGACCTCCTGTTCGAGCCGGTCGGTCTCGGCACGCGTCGCGGCGAGCTCCGCCTGCAGGCGCTCGGTCTCGGCAGAGGCGTCGTCGAGCGCTGCCTGGAGGCGGGCGGTCTCGGCGGTGCCGCTGTCGAGCTCGGTCTGCAGCCGGGCGATGGCCGCCGCCGCGACGTCCCGCTCGGACCGGGCGGCAGCCAGGTCCGCTGCGAGCGACTCGATGCGGCCCAGCGCCGTCGCCTGTGCGGTGTCGGCCGCGGCGGCCTGCTCACGGGCCGCGGCGAGCGCCGCTTGCAGGTGCTCCACGTCGGCGGCGGTGGCGTCGATCGCGGTGGCGCGCCGCGTGGCGTCGGCCCGCGCCGCGGCGAGCGCGTCCTCGAGCTCGACGACGGCCGCGGCGGCCTCGTCACGCTCGGCGGTGATCCTGTCGCGGGCGGCCTCGGCGTCGGCCAGCATGGTCGCGCGAGCGGCGAGCTCGTGTTCGAGCGACTCGAGCCGGGCGGCGTTGCGGTCGGCGGTCGTCTCGGCCTCGGCGAGCTGCGCGCGGGTGCGCGCGAGCTCCTCCTCGGCGGCCGCCAGGGCGAGCGCGCGGTCGGCGAGCTCCGCGTCCGCGGCCTCGAGCGCCTCCGCCCGGCCGGAGGCGACGCGGTCGAGCTCCGCGACGCGCGCCTCGAGCTCGGCGATGCGCGCACTGCCGGCGTGCAGACGCGCGCTCGTCTCCGCAGCACCGGCGGTCGCCGCCGCGAGCGCGGCCTCGAGCGCCTCGATCTCGCCACCGCGCTGGGCGCGGGCGGCTTCGACGCGGGCGGTCTCCGCCCGCGCGGCCTCGGCGACGCCCTCGAGGCGCCCCACCTCGGCGGTGACGGTCGCCAGGTCCGCGCGCAGGCCCTCGGCCTCGGCGACGGCCGTGGCGCGCTCCGCGGCGAGTCGCTCGGCGTCGGCGCGGGCGGCGGTGAGGTCGGCGGCGCCGGCGGCCAGCGCGGTCTCGAGGCCTTCGATCGCGGACGCCTGCTCTGCCGCGGCGGCGGTCGCGTCGTCGAGGTCCACACGCGCCGCGGCCAGCGCGGCGGACTGCGCCGAGAGCTCCGTCCGGGCGTCGGCCAGCTCGGTCTGCGCGTCGCCCAGCCGGGCCTGCGCGTCGGCCAGCTCGGTCTGGGTGCCGGCCAGCTGGGTACGGGCGTCAGCGAGCGATTCGTGCGCCTCCCCGAGCGCGGCGGCCTGCGCCGCCAGCTCCGTCTGGGCAGCGGCCAGCTCCGTCTCGGCCGCAGCGAGCGATTCGCGCGCCTGGCCGAGCGCGGCGGTCTCGGCGGCGGCGGCGACGGTGCGGTCGGCGAGCTCGTCGTCGGCCGCCTCCAAGGCCTGCGCGCGCTGCTCGGCGGTGGCCTCGAGCTGTGCCGCGAGGGCCTGCAACCGGGACACCTCGGCGCGGGCGCCGTCGCGCTCCCGGGTCCGTTCGTCGGTGGCCTCGCGGAGGCGCGCGACCTCGCCCTGCGCCGCCTCCAGGGCCTCGGCTCGCTCGGCCGCCACGGACTCCAGGTCGGCGATCGTCGCCTGCAGCGTCCGGATCTCGGCGCCGGCGGCCTCCATTGCCTCCCCACGGGCGGACGCCGACGTCTCCAGCTCGGCGACGACGGACAGCAGGCGGTCCACCTCCGCGGTCGACGCGCGCAGCGCCTCCTGGGCCGTGTCGGTCGCAGCCTCCTGGGCGGTGAGGCGCGACCAGAGGTCCTCCGCCGCGTCGGCGGCGGTGGCCCGGGCCGTCTCGACGCGCGCGGTCTCGGCGAGGGCCGCCGCGAGGGCGTCGGAGACCTGGCTCGTCTCGGCGATCGCCGCCGCCCGGTCACCCTCGGCGCGGTCGACGGACTCGAGCGCCGCGTCGCGTTCGCTTTCGAGCCGCTCCACGTCGCCGCGCAGCGCGGCCAGCGCGGACTCCAGCCGGTCGGTCTCGACCGCCTGCGCGTCGCGCTCGTCAGTGACGCGCGCGACCTCGGTCCGCGCGGCGTCGAGCGCGGCGCGGACCTGGATCAGGTCGGTCTGCGCGAGGTCGAGGGCGAAGGCACGCTTGGCCAGCTCGGCGTCGGCGCCCTCGAGCGCCTCGGCGCGGCCGGTGGCGGTGGCCTCGAGCGCGGCGAGTCGCGCGCGCAGGTCGGCGGCGGTCGTCTCCGTGGTCGCGCGTGCCTCCTCGGCCAGCGTGAGCTCGGCCCGTGCCGCGCCGAGCTCGCGTGTCAGCCGGTCGGCCTCGGCGACCGCCTCGGCGCGGGCGGCCTCGGCCACGGCCGTGTCGGCCCGTGCGGCGTCGACGACGCGGGTCAGTCGCTCGGCCTTGGCGGCCGCTTCGGCGCGGGCGGCCTCGGCCTCGGCCGTGTCGGCCCGCGCGGCATCGAGCGCGTCTGTCAGCCGCTCGGCCTCCGCGACCGCTTCGGCGCGGGCGGCCTCGGCCTCGGCGGTCTCGGCCCGCGCGGCATCGAGTGCGCCGGTCAGCCGCTCGGCCTCCGCGGCCGCCTCGGCGCGGGCGGCCTCCAACTCGGCCTGCGCCGTCTCGAGCGCGCTCGTCGCGGCCTCCAGCTCCGCCTGATGGCGCGCGCGACCCGTCTCGAGGTCCGCCGCCGTGCCCTCGACGTTGCGCAGCTCGGCCGCGAGCCGCTCTGTGGTCGCGGTCGCCTCGCGCCGAGCCGCCTCGGCCCGATCGGCCTCCGCGCGCGCGCCGGCCAGCTCGTCGCCGAGCCGGGCCACGTCGGCCTGGGCGGCGTCCAGTCGCGCCTGCAGATCGGCGGCCTGCGCCTGCGCCGCATCACGGGCGGTGGCGAGCGCGGCCTCGGCCGCGTCGCCGGTCGCGCGCGCGGCCTCGAGCTCCGCGGCACCGGCCCGCTGCGCCTCCTGGGCCGCCGCGAGCTCGGCGGCGACCGCCGCCAGCCGACGCTCCGCATCCTGGCTGGCCTCGGCAAGCGCCTCGGCGGCGTCGACGGCGGCCGCGGTGGCGTGGCCGCGGAACGTCGCCGCCTCCGAGCGGGCCAGCGCGAGCGCCTCGGCGATCGCGTCCCGGCTGCCCTCGGCCTCCTCGACGCGGCCGGCGAGCGACTCGGCGCGAGCGTTGGCCTCACGGAGCGCAGCGGCGGTCCGGGCGGTCTCGGCCTGGGCGCCCTCGAGCGCCGACTCGAGCCCCGCGGCGCGGCGGCGTTCCGCGTCGAGGGCTGCGCGGGAGCCGGACAGGCCGTCGTCGAGCGCGGCCTGGAGCGCCTCGACGGCTGCGGCGGCGTCGTCCCGGGCGGCGGCCAGCGTCGCGGTCTCGGCGCGGACGGTGTCCAGGGCGGCCTCGAGCTCGGCGACCCGCGATCGCGTGGTCGCGAGCTCCGTCCGGGCCGAGTCGCGCTCGGCGGCGAGCGCCCCGAGCCGCTCCTGCAGGGACGCCGCGGCGTCGGACTCCGCGGTGCGTCGGGCCTCGAGCGCCGCGTCGCGCTCGGTCTCGGCGGCGTCGGCCCGCCCCTCGGCGACCCTGAGCGCCTCGGCGGCGGCCCGCCGCAGCCCCTCCAGCGCGTCGACCTGGGCCTGCGCGGTCTCGGCCTCACCGGCGGCGGCCTCCAGCGCCACGACCCGCTCCCGATCGGCGGCCGCCGCGGCCTCGAGCTCGACCACCCGCGCCTGCGCGGCCGCGAGCGCTGCGGCGGTCCCTTCGAGCTCCGCGACCCGCGCCTGGGCGGCCCGGGCCTGCTCGACGCTCGCCTCCAGCGCAACGACCCGTGCGCGTGCCTCGTCGCGCTCCGCCTCCAGGGCGCCCACCCGCGCCGCGGCCGCCGCGAGCTCCGCGACCTGCGCCTGCGCCGCATCGCGCTCGGCCTCCAGTGCCGCCACCCGCGCCTGCGCGTCGGACACCGCCGAGCCGCGTGCGTCGTCGGCGCTCGCCTGCGCCGCCAGCGCCTCCATCGCGCTCGCCTGGGCGTCCCCGAGGTCGGCCTCGAGGTCCTCGATCCGCTCGGCCGCCGCGGCGACCTCCGCCTGGAGGCGGTCCACGAGCCGATCCCGGTCGGCCGCCGTCGCGCGGGCCGTCTCGAGCGCCGTCGACGCCGTCGCGGCCGCCGACCGCGCCTGCGCGGCCTCCTCCACCAGGGACTGCGCCCGCGCCTCCGCCGCCGCGAGCTCGTCGCGCAGCGCCCGGACCTCCTCGCGCCGCAGCGTCTCGACCCGCGCCAGGCGGTCACGCAGGTCACCCGCCTCGCGCCGTGCCTCCTCGGCGCGGGAGCGCAGCGTCGCCGCTTCGCGCCCCTGCCGCGCCAGCCAGTCCGCGTCGACCTGCGCACGGCGCCGCCCGGGGGTGCCGACGACCGGCGTCTCGACGGGCCCGCGACGCGGGCGCACGGGCGGCGCGATCCGTGCCGACCGGCGCGCCGGCGCCGGCAGGGACGCCACCACCGTCCCGCCCGAGATCAGCGCGAACTCGGCGTCAGGGTCCTCGAGCAGCGCGCTCGCGACCGGGAAGGCGGCCCGCCAGACGTCGCCGGAGCGCCCGCCGGGGTCGGCCAGCGGCGCAAGCTCGCTCGTCGCGCCCGCGGGCGAACGGACCGCGAGCACCACGGCCTCCGGCGTCTCGGTCCCGAAGCGCCCGGCAAGGCGCAGGAGGACGGTTCCCGAGGACGCGTCCACGCGCTCGAAGCGATCGAGCTCGAAGGCCGCCAGGGACATCCGGAGGATCCTCGCAGACTCCCGTGTCAGACTGACGCGACATGAAGCTCCTCGTCACCGGCGGTGCCGGCTACATCGGCAGCGTCGTCGCGTCACGGCTGATCCGCGACGGTCACGAGGTCACCGTCCTGGACTCGCTCGACCGCGGCCACCGCGCCGCCGTCCCCGAGCAGGCGGCGTTCGTCCAGGCCGACCTGCTGGACCAGGACGGGCTCGGCGCGGCGCTCGCCCCGGGCTTCGACGGGGTCCTGCACTTCGCGGCGCTCGCCCTCGTCGCCGAGTCCGTCGACCATCCCGAGCGCTACTGGCGGGGCAACCTGACCGCGAGCCTCAACCTCCTCGACGCGATGCGCGCCGCCGGCATCGGCCGGCTCGTCTTCTCCTCCACCTGCGCGACCTACGGCGAGCCGGACGAGGTCCCGATCCACGAGGACGTCACCCCCGACCCGGTCAACGCCTACGGCCAGTCCAAGCTCGCGGTCGACCGCATGATCGCCGACGAGTGCCGCGCCCACGGCCTCGCCGCCGTCTCCCTGCGCTACTTCAACGTCGCCGGCGCGTCCGGCCCGCACGGGGAGGACCACGAGCCGGAGACGCACCTGATCCCGCTGATCCTGCGCGCCGCCGCCGGGACCCGCAAGCACGTCTCGATCTTCGGCACCGACTACCCGACCCCCGACGGGACCGCGATCCGCGACTACGTCCACGTCGAGGACCTCGCGGACGCGCACGTGCGCGCCCTCGGCAACGTCACCGGTGGCACGCACCAGGTCTTCAACCTCGGCTCAGGCGACGGCTACTCCGTGCGCGAGGTCATCGACGCCGTCAAGCGGGTCACGGGCAAGGACTTCGACGTCGTCGAGGAGGCGCGCCGCCCCGGCGACCCGCCGCAGCTCGTCGCCGCCAACGCCAAGATCCGCGAGACGCTGGAGTGGGCCCCGGAGCGCGACCTCGACACGATGATCGCCGACGCCTGGGCCTGGCACCAGGACAACCCCGAGGGCTACGCCGCCACCAGCGCCTGAAGCGCGGCGTCGAGCAGCGCGTCGGGCGCCAGCGCGGCGTCGAGCACGACGAAGCGCTCCGGCTCCGCGGCGGCCAGTGCGTCGTAGGTCGCGGCGACCGCGGCGAAGAAGCCGTCGCCCTCGGCCTCCAGTCGGTCCAGCGCCTCGCCGCGCGTCCCCATCCGGCGGGCGCGCTCGGCCGGCGGGAGCCGCAGCAGCAGCGTCCGGTCGGGGACGATGCCGCCGGTCGCGAACCCGTTCAGCGCCCGCACCGCCTCGACCCCGAGCCCGCGCGCGCCTCCCTGGTAGGCCAGGGAGGAGTCGACGAAGCGGTCCAGCAGGACCGTCTCCCCGCGCGCGAGCCGCGGCGCGAGCTCCTCGGCCACCAGCTGCGCGCGAGCCGCCGCGTACAGGAGCGCCTCGGCGCGCGCGTCGACCCGCAGGGCGGGGTCGTGGACGACCGTGCGCACCCGCTCGGCCAGCGGCACGCCGCCCGGCTCGCGCAGCACCGTCACCGTGCCCGGCAGCCGCGCCGCGAGCCCGGCCACGAGCGTCGACTTGCCCGCGCCGTCGACTCCCTCGACCGTGATCAGCGTCATGGGCGGGACGGTAGGTGACGTCCGCCCCGGACGTAGACTCGGCCGCGTGGCCCTCGCGCTGGACGCCCACCCGCACGCCGCCGCCGTCCTGGGCTCGGCCCTGACCGCCGGCCCCAACCACGCCTACCTCCTCGGCGGCCCGGCGGGGACCGGGAAGCGCGCCACCGCCCGGGCCTTCGCGGCCGAGCTGCTCGCGGCGGGATCGCGTGACCCCGACAACGCCCGCACGCGCGTGATGCACGGCTCCCATCCCGACCTCACCTGGGTCGCCCCCTCCGGCGCGCACGAGATGCTGCGCAGCGACGTCTCCGACGCCGTCGTCGGCGCCGCCACCCGCACGCCGTTCGAGTCCGCCCGCCGCGTCTTCGTGCTCGAGCGCGTCGACACGATGAACGACGAGGCCGCCAACACGCTGCTCAAGACGCTCGAGGAGCCGCCCTCCTACGTCGTCCTGCTGCTGCTCAGCGACCGCCCCGGCCAGGTGCTGCCCACGATCGCGTCGCGCTGCCAGGCCGTCCGCTTCGACGCCCCGGCGCCCGAGGCGATCGCCGCGCAGCTGGAGGCGGAAGGCGCCGAGCCGGCCACCGCCCTCGCGTGCGCGCGCCTCGCGCTGGGTGACGCCGAGCGCGCCCGCCTGCTCGCCTCGCCCGCCGGCGCGCCGCTGCGCTCCTCCGGGGAGGCGCTGGCCCGTGCACCGCTCCATGGCCGGGCCAACCGCGACAAGCCGTGGCGGGAGCTGCTCGCCGCCGGCGCCGAGCAGGCCGCGGCCCTGCGCGCCGCGATGGAGGCCGACCGCGACGCCGAGCTCGAGGTCACGCCCAAGAAGGAGCAGCGGCGCAAGAGCACCGAGTGGGAGGAGCGCATCAAGCGCGCCGAGCGCCGCACCCGCACCCAGGGGGTCGACCAGGCGCTGCAGCTCGCCGCCCTGTGGTTCCGCGACCTCGCCTGCGTCTCCTCCGGCGCGGCCGACCTCGCCCACAACGCCGACCGCGCCGACGCCCTCGCCCACGACGCGCGCGACCGCCGGTCCACCGCCTTCCGCGACGCGATCGAGCTCGTGGAGGAGACCCGGGCGCGCTTCGCGCTCAACGTGACGGAGGAGCTCGCGCTCGAGGCGCTCGCCTACCGCCTCGAGGCCAAGCTGGCGGCATGACGGACGTCCGCGTCCGTGGCGCCGTCGCGCACGTCTCCGGCGAGGGGATCGAGGACGAGGTCGCGGTCGAGGAGCCGCTCGAGATCCGCGTCGACGGCCGCGCGCTCGCGGTCACGATGCGTACGCCGGGCCACGACGAGGAGCTCGCGCTCGGCTTCCTCGTGGGGGAGGGGCTGATCGACCGGCGTCCACGCCGCCGGCCCGACGGACGACTTCGCCGGCAACGTCGTCGCGGTCGCCGGGCCGCTGCTGCGCGACCCGGCCAGCCGGTCCTTCTACACCACGTCCTCCTGCGGCGTGTGCGGGAAGGGCGCGCTGGAGGAGGTCGCCGTCCACGCCGAGCCGCTTCCCGCCGGCCCGGCACTCCCCCGCGACCTGCTCGCCGACCTCCCCGAGCGCCTGCGCCAGCCGGGGTTCGCCCGCACCGGCGGGCTTCACGCGACGGGCCTGTTCGAGCCGGACGGAACGCTCGTGTGCGTGCGCGAGGACGTCGGGCGCCACAACGCGATGGACAAGGTGATCGGCTGGGCGCTCGCCCACGGCGGGCTGCCGCTGCACCCGCGGGTGCTGTGCGTCTCCGGCCGGCTGTCGTTCGAGCTCGTGCAGAAGGCGGCGGTCGCGGGCGCGCCCGTGCTGGTCGGCGTCGGCGCGCCGACCTCGCTGGCCGTCAAGCTCGCCGACGACCGCGGCCTGACGCTGTGCGGCTTCGCGCGTGGGGGACGCGTGAACGTCTACACACGGGCCGACCGCGTCGCGGCGTGAGCTAGCGCACGACGAGCGGCAGGCTGCGGCGCCGGCCGTCAGCGCTGCGGACGACGAAGACCGCGACGGCGTCGGCGGCGGTGCGGCGCAGCGAGTAGGCGCCCCTGGCCCCCGCGCGCAGGCGACGCACCGTCCTCGGCTCGCCGCAGCCGACGCGGCGGGTGATCACGAGCCGGGCGCGGCGCGGGCCGCGTCCGACCAGCCGCGAGCCCTTGCGCCGCAGCGAGATGAGACGGTCCAGGCGCACGGTCGAAGCCCCGGCGACCCTGACGGGCGTTGCGCGTCCGGCCGTCCTGATGCGCGCCCTCCAGCGGCCGCGCACGACCGTCCGCCGCACGGTCCGGCGTCCCGCCCGGACGGTCACCCGGCGCGTCCGCGCGAGGCCCGCGAGGCGCGTGACGCCCCGGCGTCGCCCGGCGCTGGTGACGAGGACGCGGTGCCGGCACAGCGGCGCGGCGGAGCGGCGCAGGACGGCCGTCGCCGGCGCGGGGACCGGGACGGGCGTCGGGGCGGGTGCCGCGGCCGCGCGGGGCCGCGACGACGCTGCCGTCGGCGGGCGGGGGTGGCGGCTCCTCCGCCGTCCCGTCCGTGGTCACCACGCCCGGGGAGAGGTCGAAGAACGTCCCGGCCATCGCGCCGACCTCGATGCGTCCCGTGCGCCCGGGCGGCAGGCGGACGTCCGCGCTGCCGCTGTCGGGCAGGTTGATCGCGAGGTCGATCAGGCGGCCCTCGACGGTGACGAAGCGGGCGCGCAGGGGGCCGAGGCCGACCGGCGTCCAGGTCACCGTCGCGACGCTCGCCCCCGCCGCGACGGCGTCCTCCGGCTGGGAGGTGACCGTCAGCGGCGTGTCCCCGGCGACGGTCAGGCCGACGTCGTCCTGGGCGATGCCGCCGCGCCCGTCGCGCGCCGTGACGCGGAAGGAGAGCCGGCGCCCGACCGTCGGCAGCTTCTCGGAGGCGCACACCCCGTCCCCCGTGGCGCAGTCCGTCGCGGCGTTGGTGCGCCCCGCGACGATCTGCTCCAGGTCGGGGAAGGTGCGGGTCGGGTCGGTCGTGACGAGGTTCTGGCCGGGGGCCGGGGACTGGCCGCCGAGCTCGGTCGCGGCGGCGGAGAAGACCCGGAACAGGGGCCCCGTCGCCGCGGCGGGGGCCAGCAGCGCGGCGGAGGCGCCCGTGTCGTTCTCCTCCCACGAGTAGGTGACCTCGTCGCCGTCGGGATCTGACCCCGTCGCGGTCAGGCGGAAGGGGGTGCGGGGCGGGATGGTGGCGTCGGCCGGGGCCTCGACGACGGGAGAGGCGTCAGCGGTCGGGGTGGTCGTCCCGACGGCCGGGATCGATGCGGCGAAGTCCCGGATCTGCCCGATGCTGCGCTGGGAGAAGTACGGGTCGGAGTTGGCCTGGAGGTCGTCGGCGCCGCAGATGCCGGCGTAGGCCATGATCGAGGAGCCGCTGCCGGGCTCGACGGCGCTCGAGCCGACGCGGTTGCCGCCGCAGTTCGCCAGCGTCCCGTTGAAGGTGTGCTGGCCGCCGAACTGATGGCCGAGCTCGTGGGCGAGGTAGTCGATCGCGAACTGGTCCCCGACGGGGGTCGTGAGGGCGGTGCAGCCGCGGCCCTTGTCGTCCGCGTCTCCGACGACCGCGACGTCGGCCAGCCCGCCGCGACCCTTGGCGAGGACGACGTGGCCCACGTCGTAGGCGGCGCTGCCGATGAGGCCGTCGATGACGTCGGTGGACTGATCGAGCGTCGGGTTCGCACTGCCGCTGCCGCACTTGGCCAGCGCCGCCTGGCTGAACCCGGCAGCGGTCTCCTCGTCCTGCGTGTTGAGGCTGAGCTCGGGGCTCGCGTCGAGCACGAGCCTGATGCCCAGGTCCTGCCCGTAGACGAAGTCGACGCGGTTGACCAGCGTCGCCTTCGCGGCGAGGACCGTGTCGTCGGTCGGGGCCGCGGCGGTGGTGGCGGCGTAGCTGCGATCGCTGACGAGCGCGAGGCGGAACGTCCGCAGCGCCACAGCCGCCGCACCGGCGCGCGCCTGGCCATCGGGCGCGAGCGGCGACGGGGGAGCCATGCCCTCCTCCTCGAACCCGCGGCCTCGCGGCAGGGCGCCGGCGGGGTAGGCGGCGTAGGCGCTGTCGGTGTAGGGGTCGACGGACCACGAGCCGCCGGGGCCGCGGACGGTGGCGTGAAAGCCCTGCGGCGTGAGGTCGAGGGCGGCGGTCGTGGCGGGGTCCCCGACGGCCGTGCCCGTGAAGGTGCGCAGCTCGGGATGGCGGCGGGCGTCCTTGGGCGCGAGCACCGGCGCGGGGGTGACGACGAACGTGGTGAAGCCGCCCTCGGGGCGGGGGACGGCGACGCGGCCACGTCCCAGGGCGGTGCGGACCTGCGCCACGTCGAGGCGCAGCAGCCGCTTGTGGTCCGGGCGCAGCTGCGGGGTGCCGGCGGGGCGCCCCGGACGGTCGGTCCACGGGTTCGCGGCGGCTGCGGTCGTCCCGGAGGCGAGCACGACCAGGGAGAGCGCCAGAGCCCGCCGGAACACCCGTGCGACGGTACCGCAGGGGCGCGGCCGCGGGGGCGCGCGGCCTGGGGGTCAGCGCCCGATCGGACCCAGATCCGGCTCGAGCCCGTGCAGCTCGTACTTCAGGAAGCCGTCGAAGCGGTCGTGATCGGGTGCGTGGAAGTCCGACGAGCCGGTCGTCAGCAGGCCGGCGGCCGTGCAGTGCCCGTGCAGCAGGCGCGTCTGGGCCTCGTCGTGGGTCGGGTAGAAGACCTCGACCCCGTCCAGGCCGTCGCGCGCGAACGCGTCGATCGTCTCGAGCACCTCGTCGGGGTCGTCGAGGTCCCAGAACGGGTGCGCCCAGACCGCGACGCCGCCGGCCGCGTGGATCACGCCGATCGCCTCCGCCACGGTCGGTCGCGTGCGCTGCACGAACGCCGGGGCGCCCGGGACGATGTAGGCGGGGAACAAGCCGTTCTTGTCCTCGATGCCCTCGTCGCGCAGGCGCCGGCGGTTGTCGGGGTGCGCGAGCACGGCGTCGGCGATGTGGGGGCGGCCGATCGGGCGGCCCTGCGCCTTGCGCTCGGCGAGGATCGAGCGGTCCAGGGCGAAGCCGAGCTCCTCCAGGCGGTCCGCGATCGCCTCCGTGCGCTGCTGGCGGTCGGCGCGGAAGTCGGCCAGCGCGTCCTGCAGCGTCGAGTCCTCCACGTCGAGCTCGTAGCCGACGACGTGCAGGTCGGCGTGGCGACCCGCGACCGACGAGATCTCCGACGACGGGGTGATGCGCACGCCGTGCTCACGCCCGGCGGCGACGGCCTGCGGGACCCCCTCGATCGTGTCGTGGTCTGAGAGGGCGAGCAGCTCCACGCCCGCCTGCGCCGCGCGCGCGACGACGTCGGCGGGCTCCAGGGCGCCGTCGGATCGGGTGGAGTGGCTCTGCAAGTCGAAGGCGGTCATCGGGGTCGGACCCTATTGCGCGGTTGCGCGCCACGTTCGCTGGGCAGGCCCCAGCAGGGAGACCGTCCATCGAGGGAGGACACCGCCGCATGAGCACCACCGCCATCATCATCATCGTCGTACTCGTCTTGATCGTCCTGGCGATCCTGTTCGCCACGGTCCTGTCGCCCAAGGCGCGCCAGAAGCGTGCGCTGGACAAGGAGCGCACCCAGGCCGCCCACCAGCACCGCGAGGTCGCTTCGAAGCGTGAGACGGAGGCTGAGCTCGCCGAGCGCCAGGCCACCGAGCGCCGCCGCGAGGCCGAACGAGCCGAGCACGAGGCCGCCCAACGCCGCCTCGACGCCGAGCAGCACCACGAGCGCGCCGAGCTGCACGAGGAGGGCCGCATGGACCACGAGCTCGACCACGGCCCCAACGCCCCCCACGAGGACGACCGTGGCGTCGCGGACCCCGCCCGCGAGCCGGGCGTGCGCGACGACGCGCGCGGCGACACCGGCCGGCCGATCCCCGAGACGCGCCCCGGCGAGCAGCCCGCCGCGCCCCGCGCCAACCCGAACGACCCCCCGGCCGGCACCCGCTAGCCCGCGACCGCCCAGGCAGGCGGCGCGGAGCCCGAAGCCCGCGCCGCCGGCAGCGGTCGGCGCCTCGATCTGGATCGCTACCCTCCGCTGGCCTCGCCGACGTAGCTCAGCTGGTAGAGCACTTCACTCGTAATGAAGGGGTCAGCGGTTCGAATCCGCTCGTCGGCTTGCGTGGAGACGGGAATCGGCACGGTTCGCACAACGCCACCGCGGGTGGTCGACGTCGGCGCGACGAGGGCGCTCCGTGGCGTCGACTGACATGGAGACTGCGGCAGATCCGGCGCCGTTCGGGCGGGGCGCGGCGATGATCGACGGTGAGATCGTCCCGATCGATGAGGCACGCATCCCCATCACCGACACGGGGTTCACCCGCTCCGACGTCACCTACGACGTCGTCGGCGTCTGGGGCGGTGCGTTCTTCCGGCTGGACGCCCACCTGGACCGCTTCGAGCGGAGTTGCGCGCAGCTGCGCCTGAAGCCGCCGAACCGGGAGCAGATCGGCTCGGCGCTCAACGACGTCGTCCGCGCCAGCGGGCTGCGCGAGGCCTACGTCGAGCTCATCTGCACCCGTGGGATCGACCGGCACGGGACACGCGATCCGCGGACCTTCGACAACCGCTTCTACGCCTTCGCCGTCCCGTACGTCTGGATCTGCCGCGACGGCGAGACCATGGCGACGGTCATCGCCCGCGACGTCTCGAGGATCCCCGCCGGCTCGGTGGATCCGACCGTCAAGAACTTCCACTGGGGCGACCTGACCCGCGGGCTCTTCGAGGCCTACGACCGGGGCGGCACGCACGCGCTCCTGCTCGACCAGGACGGCCACCTCACCGAAGGGCCGGGATACAACCTCTTCGTCGTCAAGGCGGGCGCCATCGCGACGCCGGACCGCGGCGTGCTCGAGGGCATCACCCGCCGGACGGTCATCGAGCTCGCGCAGGCCGCCGGCTTCGAAACCGCGGTGCGCGCCATACGGGAGGACGAGCTCATCGCCTCCGACGAGCTCTTCGCGACGTCGACCGCCGGTGGCGTCATGCCGATCACGTCGCTGGACGCGACGCCGGTGGGCGACGGCGCCGTCGGCCCCGTGACCGCAGCGCTGCGCGAGGCCTACTGGGCCGCGCACGCGGACCCGCGGTACGCCACGCCCGTCCCCTACTGACGGACGCCCCGCCGTCTACGGTGCGGACTTCTTCCGGTCGGGGGAGGAGCCCCAGAGGCTCGTCGCCGGCACCTCGCCGAGGACCTGCCAGCGCACGTCGCCGACGTCCACTGCGTCCAGCGCGTCGCCCTGACCGAGCGCGTAGGGCGCGCCATCGACCTCGACGAGCAACGCACCGTGCTCGACGAACACGAAGACCGCGGATCCGAAGGCCGGCACGGGCGCCGGCCCCGACTGACCCGGTGCCGCGGTGACGGTCACGACGGTGAGCCGCAGGTCGGCGTGGCTGAGTTCGTGCACGCCCTCGTCTCGCGGCAACTCGCCCGTGCGCAGCAGCAGGCGGTCCTCCTCGCGCAGGAGCTCATGGAGCGTCAGCCGTAGCGCGTGGACGAGCCGCCCGAGCACCGGCAGGGACGGCATGCTCTGGCCCTTCTCGACCGCCGAGAGGTAGGACACCGACAGCTCGGCCTCCTGCGCGACGTCGGCGAGCGTGCGGCCGAGCACCGTCCGGCGTCCATGCAGGCGCGCTCCCAGGCGGTCGGCGAGGGCCTCGCCGACCGGCGTCAGATGATCGGCGGGTCGACCAGCCACACGGCTTCCAGGGGGTGCTCGGATGTCACGGACAGCGTGTGCTCGTGGTGTGACGAGTAGTGCACGAACGTCCCGGGCCGCAGCGGGTGCTCGGTTCCAGCCACAGTGAAGGTCCCCTCCCCCGAGCGGACGAAGAAGAACCGCTCGCCGATGTGCCGAGCCACCGTGTCGTCGGAGTCGCGCTCGAACCGGGCGAGCAGCGCGGAGAAGGCCCCGTCCGCGCCACGGCTGGCCAGGACGGTGTACTCCGTATGGGGGTCAGCAGCGACGCGGATGCGCTGCGCGTCGCCGGCTCGCGAGACTCGCACTCGCGGCGCCTCGTCGAGCGGAAAGAACGTGGCCAGGTCCGTTCCGAGCGCTCCGGCGATGTCGGCGAGCGCCGACAGGCTCGGGGTAGCTAGGCCGTTCTCGAGACGCGAGAGGTACCCCGCGGTGAAGTTCGTCTCTTCCGCCACCTCGGCAAGGGTCATGTTCCGGGCCGCGCGCAGGCCGCGCAGGCGGCGTCCGAGACCCGTTGCAGCGTCCACGTCGCGCAGCATAACCAGAACGCGGTTGACTTTCCTGTCTCAGGTAACTATTCATCCCCACATCAGAACTCCGGGTCCCGCATCGGTCCGCAGCGTGCTCTACTTGCAGGCGTCTCCCGGGCGCCGCGACGACCTGGTCGCGACGTTCGAGCGGCTCGAGGTCACGACCCGAGCGCTGACGCTCGACGGCTGCCTCAGCGTCGAGGCGCAGGTGCCCGCGGACCCGGACGGGCCGATGCTCGTCACGGCCAGCTGGGCCGGCCGTGACGCGTACCAGGAGTGGCTGGACCACCCGCTGCGTGCCGGGACCGACGACGAGATCAACGCGCTCCTGGCGCGGCAACCGTGGGGCGAGGTCTACGACATCGTCATCGCAGAGGAGGCACGCGGATGAGCCGCACGCGCATCTCGATGGACATCGGCGGCACGTTCACCGACGTCGTGGCCTACGACGAGGCCTCCGGCACCTACCGCGCCGGCAAGGCTGCGACGACGCCGGCGGACCTGACCGAGGGGGTGCTCGACGGCATCGGGCAGCTCACCGGCGAGCTCGGCGACATCGGCTTCTGCGTGCACGGCACGACTCAGGGCCTCAACGCTTTCCTGCAGCGTCGCGGCGAGCGCGTCCTGCTGCTCGCGACGCGCGGTGCCGGCGACGTCTACCACGTCGCGCGTGGCAATCGCACCCGGCTCTACGACATCCACTACCGCAAGCCGCAGCCGCTCGTGCCGCGACGCGACATCGTCGAGATCGGCGGCCGCCTGGACTGGGCGGGCCAGGAGCTCGAGCCGCTCGACGAGGACGCGGTGCGCGCGGCAGCCGCGCGTGCCCGGGAGGAGGGCTTCGGCGCGATCGCCGTCGCGTTCCTGTTCAGCTACGTCAACCCCGCCCATGAGCAGCGCGCCGCGGAGATCCTGCGCGCGGAGCTGCCGGGCGTCACGGTGTCTGCCTCCCACGGCATCGCCCGCGAGTGGCGCGAGTACGAGCGGACCTCCTCGACGGTGGTCGACGCCTACACCGCCCCGGTGGTCCGCCGCTACCTCGTGCGTCTCGAGGACGAGCTGCGTGGGCGCGGCCTCGGCGTCCCCCTGCACGTCATGCAGTCAAGCGGCGGCATCGTGACCGCCGAGTCTGCCCGCGAGCAGACGCTGCAGACCCTGCTGTCGGGGCCGGTCGGCGCGACCCTCGGCGGCGTCGCCCTCGCCCGTCTGCTGGGGCGGCCGAACCTCATCTGCGTGGACATGGGCGGCACGAGCTTCGACGTCTCGCTCGTCGTCGACGGGCAGCCTGACGTGTCGACGGAGGCCGAGCTCGAGGGCTTCCCGCTGATGATCCCGGTCGTGGACATCCACACGATCGGCGCCGGCGGCGGGTCGATCGCCTACAGCGAGGCCGGCGGCCTACGCGTCGGGCCCGAAAGCGCCGGCGCCGTCCCCGGCCCCGCGTGCTACGGCCGCGGCGGCGAGCGCCCGACTGTCACCGACGCCGACCTGGTGCTCGGGCGCGTCGATCCGGACGCGTTCGCGGGCGGGACCATGACGCTCGACCGCGCCGCGGCCGAGCGGGCCGTCGAGACCCTCGCCGCCGAGCTCGGGCTGCAGACGGCGGAGCTCGCCGAGGGCATCTGCGACGTCGTGAACGCGAAGATGGCACAGGCGATCCGCACGCTCACGGTCGAGAAGGGCATCGCCCCCGGCGATTTCGCCCTCGTCGCCTGCGGCGGCGCCGGCCCGATGCACGCGGCGTTCCTCGCGCGGGAGCTCGGCATCGCCGAGACGATCGTCCCGCGCTTCCCCGGCGCGTTCTCGGCCTGGGGGATGCTCGAGACGGAGGTCCGCCGCGACGCGAGCCGGACGTTCTTCTCGCCGCTGGACGAGGTCGACGCCGACGCGCTCGCGCGAGAGCTGCACGAGCTCGACGCGGAGGGTGCCGCCGCGCTTGGCGCCGAGGGCATCGAGGGCGACGCCGGGCGTGTCCTGCACGCGCTCGACCTGCGCTACATCGGCCAGGAGTACTCGCTCACCATCCCGCTGGAGTCACTGGACGAGCCACTCGCCGGCACCTGGCCCCAGGGCATCGCCGACCGGTTCCACACGGCGCACCGCAATCGCTTCGGGCACGCGAACCCGCGCGCCCCGATCGAGGTCGTCGTCCTGCGCATGACCGCGCTGGGCTCCCTCGGGCGCACGCAGCCCCGCCCGCTGGAGCGCGTCGACTCGACGCCCACCGGCGACGTGCGGCCCGTCGTGTTCGACCGCGCGACCCACGACGCGCCGGTCGTGGACCGCGTGGACCTCGGCGCGGGCTCGGCGATCGACGGGCCGGTGATCGTGACCGAGCCGACGGCCACCACCGTCGTGCCTCCCGGGATGCGCCTGACCGTCGACGACTTCGGCAATCTCGTCCTGCGCGACGGCGAGTCGGCGGCATGAGCGTCGACGCCGTCACCACCGAGATCGTCCGCAGCGCCTTCAAGGCGGCCGCCGACGAGATGAACGCGACGCTCATCCGCTCGGCCTACACCCCGGTCATCTACGAGATGAAGGACTGCTCGGTGGCGCTGCTCGACGCCGATCACCGCATCCTCGGCCAGTCTGCGGGACTGCCGATCTTCCTCGGCAACCTCGAGATCTGCACGCGCCTGACGGAGGAGACCTACGGCCGCGAGGCCTGGCGGCCCGGCGACGTGTGGATCATGAACGACTCCTACCTCACCGGCACCCACCTCAACGACATGACGGTGTTCGGGCCGATCTTCGCCGGAGTCGAGCTCGTCGGCTTTGCGGCCTGCCGCGCGCACTGGCTCGACGTCGGGGCGAAGGACCCGGGCGGGCCGATGGACTCGACCGACATCTACCAGGAGGGGATCCGCGTTCCGCCGCTGCGGGTCGTCGAGGCCGGCGAGGAGCGACGCGACGTCGTCGACCTGCTCGGTCGCAACAGCCGCTTCTCAGCCCCGGCCGTCGGCGACCTGGGCGCGCAGATCGCCTGCGTCAACACCGGTCAGGCGCGCCTGCGGGCGATCCTCGAGCGCTACGGCTCCGAGACGGTGGCCGAGGCCAAGGCAGAGGTGTTTGCGCAGACGGAGCGCTTTGAGCGCGCGGCGATCGCCGCCATCCCCGACGGCACCTACACCGCCGAGGGGGCGCTCGACGACGACGGCGTCCGTGACGTTCCGTGCCGGATCGTCGTCCGCGTGACTGTCGAAGGCGAGCAGATGCACGTCGACCTCACCGAGTCCGACGACGCTCAGGCCGGCCCGATCAACTGCGGCGAGGCGCAGGCGATCTCCGCCGCGCGCGTCGCCTACAAGCTGCTCATCAACCCCGACAACCCGCCCGACGGCGGCGCTTTCCGCGCGCTGTCGGTCGCGGTGCGGCCGGGTTCGGTGCTCGGCGCGCAGGAGCCGTCCCCGTGCCAGTGGTACTTCACGCCACTCGGCCTGCTGATCGATCTCGTCGTCAAGGCCCTGGCCGACGTCCTGCCGGACCGGGCCGCCGGGGCGAGCTACGGCGACTCGATGATCGTGTCCCTCTCGGGCATGGACCCGCGCAACGGCCGGCCGTGGCTGGACCTCGAGCCCACCGTCGGCGGGTGGGGCGGCTGGCAGGGCAGCGACGGCGAGAGCGGCCTGATCAACAACGTCAACGGCTCGCTGAAGGACCTCCCGATCGAGGTCTTCGAGACGAAGTACCCCATGCGGCTCACGCACTACGGCTTCCGGGCCGACTCGGGCGGTGCCGGGCGCTGGCGCGGTGGCAACGGCATCATCCGCGAGTACCAGGTCGACTGCGATGAGGCGACGCTCTACCTCTGGTTCGAGCGCTCGCGCACCCCGGCCTGGGGGCTGGCGGGCGGGCAGGACGCGACGCCGCCGCAGGTCGTCATCAACCCGGGCCGGGAGGACGAGCGGTCGATGCTCAAGGTCAGCCGGCTCACGCTCTCGCGTGGCGACGTCGTGCGGACCATGACCGGCGGTGGCGGCGGCTACGGCGACCCGCAGGAGCGTGACCCCGACGCACTCGCGGCCGACCTGCGAGACGGCCACGTCTCGGAGAAGGCCGCACGCGAGCGCTACGGCCGGAGCGGCGCATGATCGCCCGCATCGACGCCGTCCGCGACGCGGCCGCCGCCGCGGGGCTCGAGGCCGTGGTGATCACCAGCCCCGCATCGATCCGGTACCTGTCGGGGATGGAGACCCTTGGCTTCGAGCGGCTCTTCGCCGTCGCGGTGCCCGTGGACGGCGAGCCCTCCATCATCGTGCCGCTCCTAGACGCCGAGATCGCCGCCGGCGCGTCCGCCGGGCTCCCCGTCCGCTCCTACGACGCGGCCTCCGACGGGTTCGGGGAGCTCGCGGAGGCGCTGGTGGGCGCGCGCCGCGTCGGGGTCGAGGAGGACCACCTGACCCTCGCCCGCCGTGACCGGCTCGCCGAGCTGGGTGTCGTGGCCGAGCCGGCCGGGGCGGCCATCATGCGGCTGCGTGCCCGCAAGGACACTGCAGAGCTCGACGCGATCCGCGCGACCTGCGCCGCCATCGCGACCGTCTACGAGGCGCTGTGGGAGCGGCTGCGCCCCGGCGTCACCGAGATCGAGACGAACGCCTGGGTCGCCTACCAGCTCGCGCAGGCCGGCGCCTCGGAGTCGCATCCGCTCGTGCTCTTCGGCGCCAACGCGGCCAACCCGCATGGATCGCCGTCCGCACGCCCGCTCGCCGCCGGCGACGTCGTCTGCGCCGACGTGTCCGCGTCCATCGACGGCTACTGGGGCGATCTGACGCGCTGCGCCACCGCGGGCCCCGCAAGCGACTGGGCGCGCGACGCCTGGTCTGTGATCTGCGAGGCACAGGACCGGGCGATCGCGGCGTGCCGCGCCGGCACCCCGGCACGCGACGTCGACACGGCGCAGCGGGAGGTCGTCGCCACGCGCGCGGACCTCGGCGCCGTGCTGCACGGCGCGGGCCACGCGATGGGCATCGAGATCCACGAGCCGCCGTTCCTCGTGCCCCGGACCGCCGACCCGCTCGAGGCGGGCCACGTGCTCACCATCGAGCCGGGCCTCTACGCCACGGGCGTCGGTGGTGTCCGGGTGGAGGACGACGTGGCGGTGACAGACGGCGACCCGCTGCTGCTGTCGGAGCTTCCCAGGGAGCTGCGAGAGCTGCCGGCATGACCGAGACCAGGACGATCAGGAGGCTTCAGATGCGACGGGGATGGACGGCACTGCTTTGCGGTGCGTTGATGATGGGCGGCGCAGTGGGCTGCGGCTCCGACAGCGGCGGCGACAGCGGCAGCAGCAGCGGCGGTGGGGACAAGAAGGTCACCAAGATCGCCTTCTTCGGCTTCGCGAAGGCCAACTCGTTCGCCCAGGCGACGTTCGCCGGGGTCAAGGAGCAGGCGAAGAAGGAGGGCGTCGAGGTGCAGTTCTTCGACCCGAACTTCGACTCCGCGACGCAGGTGTCGCAGATCCAGAACGCGGTCACGACGGGCGAGTTCCAGGCGTTCGTCGTCCAGGCCAACGACGGCAACGCCGTCGCCCCGCCCATCCGCGAGGCGATTGACGCCGGCGTCGCGGTCGTGGCGGAGTTCACGCCGGTCGGGACGCGCTACGACACGCTCGAGCCCCAGGTCAAGGGCATGGCGTTCGTCGGGGAGCCGCCGACGGAGAACGGCACGGCGCTCGGCAAGCTCGGGATCGAGGCCTGCGCCGACAAGGACCCGTGCAAGGTCGCCTACCTGGAGGGCTTCAAGTCGCTGCCGCTCGACAACGCGCGCACGGAGGCCGTCAAGCAGGAGCTCGCGACGTCGGACGCCGTCGATCTCGTGGCCTCCGTCGAGGGTGGGTACACGCAGGACTCCGGCCTGAAGGCCGCGCAGAACGTCCTGCAGGCCCAGCCGGACGTCGACGTGATGATCGGCTCCTCCCAGGCGATCGCCGGCGCCGAGCAGGCGGCCAAGGACGCCAAGTCCGACGTCGCCTTCGTGGGCAACGGCGGCTCCCGCCAGGCCGTCAAGGCGGTCAAGGAGGGCCGCTGGTTCGCGACGTACGCGACGCCGGAGAAGGACGCGGGCGCCAAGGCCGCCGAGATCGCGATCGCGATGGCCCGTGGCGAGAAGGCCCCCGCCTCCTTCGACACCCGCACGCTGCAGGACCCGGGCCTGACGAAGGAGACCCTCGGTGACTTCCAAGGGCAGTACGACGAGTGAGCCGCCGCTGATCGAGGTCCGGGGCGCGTCTAAGCGCTTCGGCGGCGTCCAGGCGCTCGCGAACGTCGATCTCGTCCTCCCAGCAGGCCGCACCCGCGGCCTGCTGGGCGAGAACGGCGCGGGCAAGTCGACGCTGGCCAAGGTGGTGGGCGGCGTCGTCGAGCCCGACGAGGGCGACATCCTGGTCGCCGGGTCCCCGGTGCGCTTCAAGTCGCCGCGGGACGCGCTGGGCGCCGGCATCGCGACGATCGCGCAAGAGCTCGCGCTGGTGCCGGCGCGTTCGGTGCTCGAGAACGTCTTCCTCGGTCTCGAGCGCGCCCGCGCCGGCGTGCCCAACCGCGCGGCGTTGCGGCGGCGCTTCGACGCGCTGCGGGAGCAGACCGGCTTCGACGTGGACCCGGACGCCCGCGTCGGTCATCTGCGGACCGCCGAGCAGCAGAAGGTCGAGATCATGCGCGCCGTAGCGCGTGACGCGCGCGTGATCCTCATGGACGAGCCGACCGCGAGCCTCACGCACGACGAGAGCGCGCGCTTGCTCGAGGTCGTGCGCCGGCTCACGGCGGCCGGGACGGCGATCGTGCTCGTCTCCCACCACCTCGACGAGGTGCTCGAGGTCGCTGACGACGTGACCGTCATGCGCGACGGCCGGGTGGTGCGCGACGCCCCGGCGTCCGCGGAGACCGCCCAGTCGCTCGTCACCGCGATGGTCGGCCGCGCGCTCGAGCTGACCTTCCCGCCACGGCGCGCACCCGCCGCCGAAGCGCCCGTCGTCCTGGAGGCCGCCGGCCTGACCCGCGGGCGGGCGGTCCGCGACGTCTCGCTGTCGGTACGAGCCGGGGAGATCGTCGGGCTCGCCGGGCTCGTGGGCAGCGGCCGCAGCGAGGTCGCCCGCCTGCTCTTCGCCGCCGACCGCGCCGACGCCGGCGAGGTCCGGCTCGACGGCGTCCCCGTCCGGCTGCGCGGCCCCGGCCACGCCGCGCGCCACGGGATCGCGATGGTGCCGGAGAGCCGCAAGGAGGAGGGCCTCGTGATGCTGCGCTCCGTCCGCGAGAACGTGACGCTCGCGACCCTGGGACGCGACAGCCGCGCAGGGGTCGTCGGCGCCGGACGCGAACGCGCCCGAGCCGAGGAGCTCGTGCGCCGGATGGACGTCCGCACGACCGGCACGAGCGCCAAGGTCGGCAACCTGTCCGGCGGCAACCAGCAGAAGGTCCTGTTCGCCAAGTGGCTCGCTACGGAGCCCCGCGTCCTGATCGCCGACGAGCCCACCCGCGGCATCGACGTCGGCGCCAAGCAGCAGATCCACGAGCTGCTCGCCGACCTCGCGGCGGGCGGCATGGCCATCCTGCTGATCTCCTCCGAGATCGAGGAGGTGCTCGGCCTCGCCCACCGCATCCTCGTGATGCGCCAGGGGGCCGTCATCGCCGAGCTCGACGGAGCGACGGCCACGCAGGAGACCGTCATGGCCGCGGCGTTCGCCGCGGCCGGAACCCAGGAGACGACACCAGGATGAGCACCGACTCCCCGGACACCACCGCAGCGCCGCCTCGACGACGGTCCGTCGAGCTGCGGGACCTCGGGATCGTCGCGGCGTTCATCGCGCTCTGCGTCGGGCTGAGTCTCGCCACGGACACGTTCCTGACCGAGCGCAACCTCCTGAACATCCTCGACCAGTCGGCGCCGCTCGGGCTGATCGCGTGCGCGGTGACGATCTGCATCGTCGCCGGGATCTTCGACGTCTCGACGGGGGCGATCTTCGGGGTCTCCGCCGTCGTCGCGGCGAAGGTCGCCAACGCCACGGACCCGACGATCGGACTGCTCTCGGGCGCGATCGCCGGCATGGGCCTCGGCATCCTCAACGGCGTCCTCATCCACTACACGCGCATCAACTCCTTCATCGGGACGCTGGCCACGAGCATCGTCTATCGCGGTGTCGCCATCCTGCTCACCGGCGGCGCCATCGTGACCGTCACCGATCCGGCGTTCATCACCATCGGGACGTCTGAGTTCCTCGGGGCGAAGCTCTCCGTCTGGGTCTTCGGCGTCTTCTTCGTCCTGACGGCCCTGCTGCTGTCACGGACGGTCTTTGGCCGCTACGTCTACGCCGTCGGCGGCAACCCCGAGGCCGCCCGCCTGTCCGGCATCCGGGTCGGCCTCGTGCTGGGCGGCTGCTACGCGCTGTCGGGCCTCGCCGCTGGGCTCGCAGGGATCCTGTCGGCGTCGCGGACCGCGTCGGCGCAGGCGAGTCTGGGCAACGGCATCGAGTTGACGGCGATCGCTGCTGCGGTCGTCGGCGGCACGAGCATCCTCGGCGGGGAGGGCGCCGTCTGGCGAGGGGTGCTCGGCGTCCTCACCCTCGCGGTGATCGGCAACGGCTTCGACCTGCTGGGCGTCGACACGACGTACAAGCAGCTCACCCAGGGCGTCCTCATCCTCGTCGCGGTCGCCGCCGACCAGCTGCTGAGGCGCCGATGACCATCCGGATCGCCACCGACGTCGGCGGCACCTTCACGGACCTCGTCCGGCTGCGCACCGATCCCAAGACCGGGGTGCAGGAGGTCGTGGTCGCGAAGGCCGACACCACCCCGCCGGACTTCGAACGCGGCGTGCTTGACGTGCTCGCGCGGTCTTCGACGGACCTCTCCGCCGTCGAGTTCCTCGTGCACGGCACGACCGTCGTCATCAACGCGCTGACGGAGCGCCGAGGCGTGCGGACGGCGTTGATCACGACGGAGGGGTTCCGTGACTCGCTCGAGATCGCCCGCGGGGACCGACCGGACTTCTTCAACCTCAGCTACGTCAAGCCGCCACCGTTCGTCCCGCGCGAGCTGCGCCGGGAGGTGCCCGGACGGATCGGACCCGACGGCAGCGAGCGGTCACCACTCGACCTCACCGGGTTGGAGGCGATCGTGGCGGACTTGCGGGGCGCCGGCGTGGAGGCCGTGGCGGTGTGCCTGCTGCACGCCTACGCCGAACCGCGGCATGAGCTGGCGGTGCTGGAGCGCCTACGCGAGCTGTGGCCCGGCGTGAGCGCGGTCGCCTCGCACCAGATCACGCGCGAGTGGCGGGAGTACGAGCGAAGCAGCACCACGGTGCTGTCGGCCTACGTGCAGCCGATCGCCGAGCGCTACCTGGACCGGCTCGCTGACGGCCTCACCGAGCAGGGCTTCACACGGCGGCCCTACATCATGCAGTCCAATTGCGGCGTCGACTCGCTCGAGCACGTCAAGGCGATTCCGATCACCATGGTCGAGAGCGGGCCCGCGAGCGGGATCTGGGGCGCCGCCGAGCTCGGGCGCCTGATCGGGGAGCCCGACATCCTCGCCCTCGACGTCGGCGGCACGACGGCGAAGTGCTCGCTGATCACCGACGGGCAGGTCCGGGTCAACACGGACTACTGGATCGAGCGCGACCGCCGCTCTGCGGGCTACCCGATCATGGTCCCCGTCGTCGACCTCGTCGAGATCGGCAACGGCGGCGGGAGCATCGCAGCCGTCGATGACTTCGGCGTGCTGCGCGTCGGCCCGCGCTCTGCGGGTGCCGACCCCGGGCCGGCCGCCTACGGACAGGGCGGCGTGGAGGCCACGACCACGGACGCCGCTCTGGTGCTCGGCCGCATCGGCGCCGACGGGTTTCGTGGCGGGGCGGGCGCGGACGAGCCCGCGCTGCACGCGGCGATGGACCACCTAGGCGAACGCCTGGGCACCGACCGGGTGCAGGCCGCGCGGGGGATCGTGCGGGTGGCCGAGCACAACATGGTCAACGCGCTCAAGCTCGTGTCCGTCAACCGCGGCCATGACCCGCGCGACTTCGTCCTCGTCGCGTTCGGTGGCGGCGGCGGGCTGCACGCCGCGGCGCTGGCCGCCGAGCTCGGGACGCGCCGCGTGGTGATCCCGCGGGCCGCGGAGGTGTTCAGCGCGTGGGGCATGCTCGTCAGCGACCTGCGCCGGGACTACCTGCTGACGCGGCTGCTGGTGCTCGACGACGACGCCGGCCCGCAGCTGGCCGAGCTCGTGGAATCGCTGCGCGGCGACGCTGCCGCGGGTCTGGCGGAGGAGGGCTTCGGCGCGGGGGACGTCCGCTGGACGGTCGCGGCCCGGGTCCGCTACGCCAATCAGGAACACAGCGTCGAGGTGCCGTTGGAGCGCCCGGACGCGGTGGAGGCCCTGCGGCGCGACTTCCACGCGGCCTACGAACGCGAGTACACCTACCGGCTCGACACGGAGGTCGAGCTGATCGGGCTGCACCTCGTCGCCACCGTCGAGGTCGGCAAGCTCGTCCCGGCGGAGCTCCCCACCACGGGAGCGACGCTGCAGGACGCGCTGCGCGCCCACCGGCAGGTCGACTTCGCGCCCGGGCCCGTCGCGGACGCCGTGGTCTACGACGGCACGCGGCTCGAGCCCGGGATGGCCTTCGACGGCCCGGCCGTGGTGGAGATGCCGGGCGCCACGACCCTCGTGCGGCCCGGCGACCGCGCCCGCGTCGACCCGTACGGCAACCTGCATCTGGAGATCGATCCCACATGAGCGACCGGGACCCCATCACCCTCGAGCTGATCCAGTCGAGCCTGCAGGCGGCCGCCGACGAGATGTTCGCGGCCATGCGCCGCACGGCGATGAGCTCGATCATCTACGAGGTGCTCGACATGGGCACTGGGATCACCGACGCCCGGGGGCGGATCGCCTCCAGCGGCGCCGGCATCCCGTCCTTCGTCGGCGTGCTGGACAAAGCCGTGCAGCGCGTGCTGGAGCTGCGCGGCGCCGACACCCTGCGACCCGGTGACGTCTACGTCACCAACGACCCGTACTACGGCGGCGTCACGCACCTCAACGACATCGTGCTCGCAATGCCGGTCTTCGCCGAGGACACGCTCGTGGCCTGGACGGCGACGATCGCGCACTTCTCCGACGTCGGGGGCATGGCGCCCGGATCGATCTCGACGGACGCGACGGAGATCTTCCAGGAGGGGCTGCGGCTCCCGGCGGTCAAGCTCATCGACGCGGGCGCGCCGATCGAGCCGGTGCTCTCGATCATGAAGGCCAACACGCGCCTGCCGGATTACCTGGAGGGCGACCTGTGGGCGAGCGTCGCCGCAGTGCGGATCGGCGCCCGCCGGATCGAGGGGCTCGTCGGCCGCTACGGGACCGCGACCGTGCTCGACGCGCTCGATCACTTCATGGACTACGGCGAGCAGGTCGCGCGCGCCGGGCTGCGCGAGCTGCCCGCTGGTCGCTACGAGCTCTCGGAGGACCAGGACGACGGGCGGGTCTTCCACGTCGCCGTCGAGATCGACGCCGAGCGCTTCGTCGTCGACCTGCGCGACAACCCCGACCAGGACACCGGCCCGGCCAACTGCGCGCGCGACGGAGCGCTGATCGCCGGGCAGATGATCTTCAAGGCGCTCACCGATCCGCACGGGGCCGCCAACGAGGGCAGCTTCCGCCCGCTGGAGGTCCTGACGCGCCCCGGCTCGGTGTTCGACGCGCAGGAGCCGGCCGCGTTCGGCGTCTACTACGAGGTGGAGGTGCGCCTCGCCGACATCGTGTGGCGCTGCCTCGCCGACGCCATGGGCGATCGGCTGCCCGCCGGGCACTTCGCGAGCATCTGCGGCACGTTCATCAGCGGCGTGCACCCCGACTCCGGGCGGAGCTACACGATCGTTGAGCCCCAGGTCGGCGGCTGGGGTGGGTCCGCCGGCCGCGACGGCAACAGCGCGATCTTCTCCGCCTTCCACGGCGAGACGTTCAACTGCCCCGCCGAGATCGCCGAGAGCCGGTACGGGCTGTTCGTCGACCGGCTCGCGCTCGACGACGCGCCGGGCGGCGAGGGCCGCCACCGCGGCGGCCGCGGCATCTGCCTCGAGTATCGCGTCCGCGCGGACGGGACGCTGCTCACCTGTGCCTACACGCGCAACGTCCATCCCGCGTGGGGTCTCGACGGTGGACGGGACGGCTCGCCGAACGTCATCGAGGTGGTGCGGGCCGATGGGCGCGAGGAGTCGCACGCGGTCGTCACCGGTCTGCGCCTGGACGCCGGCGACGTCATCCGCATCCGCACCGGCCACGGCGGCGGCCACGGGGACCCGCGCGAGCGCGACCCCGAGGCGGTGCGCGCGGAGGTGCGCGCCGGGCTCGTCTCGCCCGAGCGCGCGCGTGACGTCTACGGCGTCGACTGATTCCGGCCGGGCACTCTGCCGCCGCGCGGCGCTGCCGACCTAGGAGGCGGCGATCTCGTGGCGACGCGGCATGCCGAAGCGGTGGGCGCAGACGGAGATCGCCTGCTCCCGCAGGAACGTGAGGAGCTCGATGCGCCCGGCCGAGACGACGTCGCCGCCATACACCGCCAGCGCCGGTGATCTGCCGGCCTCGCCGGGGAGGGTGCGGCCGCCGCCGATAAGCCGGACCCGGCCACCCTCGGCGGCGAGGGTCGCGACGCGGCGTTCCCAGGCGGCGGCGTCCTCGACGTGTGCCTGGACGCCGGCCGCGCGCAGCCAGCCCGCGAGGCCCGCGGGGATGGCGGGCGCCGACAGCGTCACGCGCGAACCGACGCGGACACCGGCCGCGAGCACCCGCACGAGCTCGGCGACGCGCTCCCCCTCGCAGCGGACGGTGACCGGGACCGGGCGGTAGCGCAGGACGTTCTGCTCGCTCTCCAGGCCCGTCGCGTCGCGGGCGACCCCGAACTCGTCCGCCCATGCGGCGGCGTCCGTGCCGAGCGCCGCGGCGAGCCAGCCGAGGTCGTACTCGGGCGTGCCGGCGTCACGCGCCGCCTGCACCGCCCGCCGGGCGAGGCCATCGAGCGGGCGGCCGTGGGTCGGCGGCGCGTCCTGCCAGCTGCCGAGGCCGGTGAGGTAGTTCGGGCCGCCGGCCTTCGTGCCCGGGCCGACGACCGACTTCTTCCAGCCGCCGAACGGCTGGCGCTGGACGATGGCGCCGGTCGTGCCGCGGTTGACGTAGAGGTTGCCCGCCTCGACCCGCTCGAGCCAGGTGTCGATCTCGTCCGTGTCGAGCGCGTGCAGGCCGGAGGTGAGCCCGTAGTCGATCGCGTTGACGAGGTCGATCGCCTCATCGAGCGTCGCGGCGGTCATGATGCCGAGCACCGGCCCGAAGTACTCCGTGCGGTGGCAGTCCGAGCCGGGGAGCACCCCGTCGCGCACGCCCGGGGTCCACAGGCTCCCGGCCTCGTCGAGCCGGCGCGGCTCAAGCGCCCAGGACTGACCCGGTTCGAGCGTGGTCAGCGCCCGCAGGAGCTTGCCGTCAGCCGGCCCGATCAGCGGCCCGATCCGGCTCGAGCCGTCCGACGGGACGCCCACCCGCATGGCGCTGACCGCGTCGAGCAGCTGGCTGCGGAAGCGCTCGCTGGAGGCGACGGAGCCGACGAGGATCACCAGCGACGCCGCCGAGCACTTCTGGCCGGCGTGGCCGAACGCGGACTGCGCGACGTCGGCCGCGGCGAGGTCCACGTCGGCACTCGGGGTGACGATGATCGCGTTCTTGCCGCTGGTCTCGGCCAGCAGCGGCAGGTCGGGCCGGAAGGAGCGGAACAGCTCGGCCGTCTCGTAGCCGCCGGTGAGGATCACGCGGTCGACGGCCGGTGCGGCGATGAGCTTCGCGCCGAGCTCGCGCTCGGAGAGCTGCACGTACTGCAAGGCGTCGCGCGGGACGCCCGCCTCCCACAGCGCCTCGACCATGACCGCGCCGCAGCGACTCGCCTCCGCGGCCGGCTTGATGACGACGGGCGAGCCGCTCGCGAGCGCGGCGAGCGTCGACCCGGCGGGGATGGCGACCGGGAAGTTCCACGGCGGCGTCACGACGGTCAGCCCGGCCGGCTCGAAGCGCGCGCCGCTGACCGTGCCGAGCCGGCGGCCGGCCTCGGCGTAGTAGTGGGCGAAGTCGACCGCCTCGCTGACCTCGGGGTCGCCCTGCTCGAGGACCTTGCCGGCCTCCGCGCCCATGACCTCCAAGAGCTCGGCGCGGCGCGCCTCCAGGACGTCGCCGGCGCGGTGCAGGACCTCGGCGCGGCCGGCGGCGCCGAGCCCACGCCAGTCCGCGCCGGCGGCGACGGCACGGGCCAGGACGGCGTCCAGCTCGTCCTCCGTGGTGATCGTGCCCTGCGCGCGCGTCTCGCAGCCGAGTCCGGAGGTCTCCATGCGCGTGCGGATCCCGTCGGCCCAGGCGCGGTTGGCGGCGAGGCTCGGATCGGTGTCGGGCGCGTTGCAGAAGGTCCGGTGGCGCTGCGGGGGCTGCGGCCGCGAGCGGTCCTGGGTGCGGTTGGGCGCCGGGGTCTCGCGCGGGATCCGCGCGAGCGAGCCGCGAAAGCGCTCGCGTTCGCGCTCGAACAGCACCTGATCGTCAGCGACGTCGAAGACGGCCGACATGAAGTTCTCCTCCGAGGCGCCCTCGTCGAGGCGCCGGATCAGGTACGCGATCGCGATGTCGAACTCCCGCGGGTGCACGACCGGCGTGTAGAGGAGGATCGAGCCGACGTGGCGGCGGACGACGGTCGCCTGCGCCGTCGCCATCCCGAGCAGCATCTCGAAGTCGACGCCGTCCGTGACGCCGCGATCCTGCGCGAGCAGCCAGGCGAGCGCGAGGTCGAAGAGGTTGTGGCCCGCGACGCCGACGCGGACGTTGCGGACGTGCTCGGGTCGCAGCGCGTAGTCGAGCACGGCCTTGTAGGAGGCGTCGGACTCGGCCTTGGAGCCCCACGTCGCGAGCGGCCAGCCGTGGACCTCAGCGTCGACGCGCTCCATCGGGAGGTTCGCACCCTTCACGACGCGCACCTTGGCGGGCGCCCCGCCCGCGGCGACGCGGCGCGCGGACCACTCCTGCACCCGCTGCATCGCGCCGAGGGCGTCGGCGAGGTAGGCCTGCAGCACGATGCCGGCGGTCAGATCGCGCAGCTCCGGGTGGTCGAGGATCCGCATGAAGACCTCCAGCGTGAGGTCGAGGTCGCGGTACTCCTCCATGTCGAGGTTGATGAACGTGCCGTCCTTCGCCGCGAGCCGGTACAGCGGCAGCAGCGCATCGACCGCCTCGTTCACGGCGTCCGCGTGGCCCCAGGGGCTGTGCGGCGCCACCGTGGAGGAGACCTTGATCGACACGTAGTCGACGTCGGCGCGCTCGAGCAGGCGGCGCGTGCCGGCGAGGCGCCGCTCGGCCTCGCGGTGGCCGAGGATCGCCTCGCCGAGCAGGTTGACGTTGACGCGGACGTCGCCCGCCGAGCGGATCCGGCGCAGCGCGGCGCCGAGGCGGCGGTCGCGCGCGTCGACGATCAGGTGGCGGACCATCCGGCGCAGCACGACGCGCGCGAGCGGGACGACAACGCCGGGCGCGACCCGGCCGGCGACGGCGGCCGCACGGATCGCGACGCGCAGCGGCAGCGGCAGGAAGCGGGGGACGACGGGGACGAGGGCGGCGAGGTTGCGCGCGGCGACCCCGTTGTCCTCCGGCCGCACGACGCCGTCGACGAACCCGGTGGTGAACGCGAGGCCGTTGGGATCCCGCAGCAGGCCGGCGAGCCGCCGGGCGGCCGCGTCGACGGGCTCGCGCTCGGCCTCCACGAGCCACTGGCGCACGAGCGCCTCCGCTCGGTCCGCCATGTCGGTCGGCGTGGCTGCGGCGGACGGCGCGGGGTCCAGGGTCGTCATGGTCGGGTCATTGTGGTCCAAGCAGCGTTCGGTAAAAGCGGGCATTGTCGAGGAGTAACTTGTGGTTGAATCGAACGATGGCGGTGTTCGAGACCCGGCGGCTGCGGCTCCTGCATGAGCTGCGCCTGCGCGGCACGATCACCGGGGCCGCGGCGGCGCTGTCCTACAGCCCCTCGACCGTCTCGCAGCAGCTGGCGCTGCTCGAGCGCGAGGCCGGCGTCCCGCTGCTGGTGCCCGAGGGCCGGCGCGTGCGCCTGACGCCGCAGGGCGAGACGCTGGCCGACCACGCCGCGCGCGTCCTCGACCTCGAGGAGGAGGTGCGCGGCGCGCTCGAGGCGGAGCGGGCGACGCCGACGACGGTGCGCGTGGCGGTCTTCCAGTCCGCCGCGCACACGATCCTCCCCCGGGCGCTGACGCTGCTCGCCGCCCGTCGCCCCGGACTGCGGGTCACGAGCGCGGAGGTGCCGCCAGAGGTCGGGCTGACCGAGCTGACGGCCCGCACGTTCGACCTCGCCGTCGCGGAGGAGTACCCCGGCAGCACGCGCGAGCACCGGCCCGGGCTCGACCGGGTCCGCATCGGGGGGGACCGCATCAGGCTCGCCTTGCCGGCCGACGAGTCCGCGTCCGACCTGCCGGCGCTGCGCGAGCGCACCTGGGTCATGGAGCCGGCCGGCACCGCCTCGCGCGCATGGGCGACGCAGCAGTGCCGGGCGGCGGGGTTCGAGCCGGACGTGCGCTTCGAGGCAGCCGACCTGGCGGCCCACATCCGGCTCATCGCGTCCGGGCACGCGGTCGGCCTGCTGCCCGACCTCGTCTGGGTCGACGCGCCGCCGAGCGTCCGGCTGCACGAGCTGGCGGGTTCGCCGCATCGGGACGTGTTCGTCGCCACGCGTCAGGCCTCCACGCGGCGTACGGGGGTGGCCGCCGTGCGTGATGCGCTGCGCGATGCCTTCGCCGACGTCACGGTCGACCCCGTGCTGTGATCGGGAGCACGGCAGCCAGACGTGCATCCGCCTGCTTACCGCCCGGCTTGTTCAAGCGCACCGGACTCGGCGAGCGCTCCAGACAAACGTTCGTCTAGATATGCTCCGGCCGCTGGCCGCCCGGCCGGTGGGACCTGAGGGAGGCGACGTGAAGCTCGGCTTCTGCATGCTGCTCTGGACGACGCGGGTGACCGCGGACGACAGGGCGTTGCTCGAGGATCTGAAGGCGACCGGATACGACGGCGTCGAGGTCCCCGTCTTCGAGGGGGCGCCGGACGAGTACGAGCGGCTCGGGATGCTGCTCGATGACATCGGGCTCGAGCGCACCGCCATCTCGGTCATCCCCAGCCCGGACGTCGATCCGCTCTCGCCCGACCGAGCGGTGCGCCAGGCGGCCGTGGAGCATCAGCGGTGGATCGTGGACTGCACGCAGGCGCTCGGCGCCGACCAGGTCGCGGGGCCGCTGCATCAGGTCCTCGGCCAGTTCTCCGGCCTGCCGCCGACCGAGGAGGAGCGCACGCGCGCCCGCGAGGTCCACCGTGAAGTCGGCGACCACGCCACGACGGCCGGCGTCCGCGTCGCGCTCGAGGCGGTCAACCGCTTCGAGAGCTACTTCGCCACGACCATGGCGGAGCTGGCCACCTACCTCGACACCGTCGACCACCCGGCGATCACGGGGATGTACGACACCTTCCACGCCAACATCGAGGAGCAGGACCCGATCGCCGCGTACGAGGACAACCTCCGCCACATCGCGTACGTGCACGCGTCCGAGAACGACCGCGGGGTGCCCGGTCGCGGTCACGTGCCATGGGGGCCGACGTTCGAGGCGATCAAGCGCTCCGGCTACGACGGCTGGGTCACGATCGAGGCCTTCGGCCGTGGCCTGCCGGAGCTCGCGGCGGCGACACGCGTCTGGCGTGACCTCGCCGAGAGTCCGGAGGCCGTCTACCGCGACGGGTTCGCGCTGCTGGACCGCGGGCTGCGGGCGTAGCGGGACGGGCGCGTGTACTCACCCCCGTCGAACCGCTCGAGCCGAGGACACGCCCGCCTGCTGGCGCTACGTGCGGGCGGGCCGCTCGACGGCCAACCCGATGCCGAACGCCACGAGCAGTGAGCCGCCGACCCGGAGGATCGCGCGGGTGACGCGGGCATTGCGCAGCATGCCGGCGGCGGCCCCGAAGGCCATCGCGTAGGCGACCAGCGCCGCGAACGCCAGCACCGCGAAGGTGACCCCGAGGATCAGCGCGTCCACGGGACTCGCACCGGCGTGGAGGAACTGCGGGATGACGCTCGTGAAGACGATGACGGTCTTCGGGTTCGACAGGTCACTCATCAGCCCCTCTCGGAAGCCGCGCAGGTCTCGCCACGACATCGTCTCGCGAGGTTCCGCCGTGTCCGTCATGACGAGCGGGTTGCGCGACAGGACGAGTCTCACCCCGAGGTAGATCAGGTACAGCGCGCCGAGGTACCGGACGACGTCGAACGCGAGCTGCGACGAGACCAGCAGCGTCGTGAGCCCGACCACGGACGCCAGCACCCAGACGAGGTCCGCCGCCAGCACGCCGAAGGCCGTCGACAGCGCGGGAAGGCGTCCTCGAGTCAGCGCGTGCTTGAGGACGAGCATGACCGCCGGGCCAGGGATGATGACGAGGACCACCGCCAGGGCAGCGAACGCAGGAAGCGACGACATCGGCGCAGTATCGCGGAGGACGCGACCGCCCACGACTGGCGCCAACCAAGACGGCGCGAACGGCGCTGTGGGCCGACCACGCGCGACGTCAACGGCGTCGACTGAGCCCGGCCGGGCAGGCTGTTGCCGCGGCGCTGCCGGCCTTGGAGGCGGCGATCTCGTGGCGGCGCGGCATGCCGAGGCGGTGGGCGCAGACGGAGATCGCCTGCTCCCGCAGGAACGTGAGCGGCTCGATGCGCCCGGCCGAGACGACGTGCCGCCGTAGACCGCCAGCGCCGGTGATCTGCCGGCCTCGCCGGGGAGGGTGCGCCCGCCGCCGATCAGCCGGACCCGGCCGCCCTCGGCGGCGAGAGGCGCGATGCGGCGTTCCCAGCTTCGGCCGACCGTAGAGTTTCGTGTGTCGTGGACGCTCGCAGGCCGACGATGAGGGACGTGGCAGCTCGAGCGGGATGCTCGACCACCACGGTGTCGCATGCGTTGAGCGGGCATGGCCGCGTCGACGCCCAGACCCGGCAGCGCGTGCTCGCTGTGTGCGAGCAGCTCGGATACACGCCCCGACGTAGCGCGCAGTCGCTGCGCTCCGGACGTACAGGTGTGATCGGCCTGTTGTCTCCCGCGGTGGGCGTCCGGCTCCCCGACGATGAGCTGATCGGGCTGGAGTTCTACATGCGGCTAACCGCCGAGGTCGCCCGGAGGGCGTTTGAGCTCGGGATGACGGTGCAGCTCCTGCCCTACGCGGCAGACTTCGCGCGCATCCGGGATGCGGAGATGGATGGGGCGCTGGTTTCGGACCCGTGCATCGGGGATCCGGTGATGGCGGTGCTTCAGCGCGCCGGCGTTCCGCTTGTGACGCTCGAACAGGATCCCGATCGCCCGGATGACCCCTGGTACGTCCGGGCGGATCACGCGACCAGCACGGCCGAGGTGTTCGATCACCTCGCCGCCCGGGGAGCCGCACGACCGGCGTTGCTGGTTCCCGACGCGCCTTGGGCGTGGACCATGCAGATCAACGCGGCATACGAGCAGTGGTGTCGTGACAACGGCGTCGTCCCGCACACGGCATGGGTGGACGCGACCCCGGGTGTGAGCGGGGGGGCCCGCCGGGTCGTTCAGGCACTGCTGGCGACCGATGTGACGCCGGACGCGATCTATGCCGTGACGGAGCGCTACGGCAACGCGGTCATGGACGAGGCGGCGGTCGCGGGTGTGGACGTGCCCGGCGAGCTGCAAGTCGTCGTCGGCGTCGATTCACCGTGGGCGTTGCGCACGACGCCGGCCCTTACGGCCGTGTCGCTCTCTCCAGAGCGGCAGGGCCGAGCGGCGGTGGACCTGCTGCTGGCACGCATCGCGGGCGGCCCGCCGGCGCCAGTCGACATCCGCGCGGAGCTCGTCAAACGCGGCTCCACACGACACTGAGGATGTCACTGGCCTGACCGAAACGACAAATCGATTTGGCGCAGATTGCCAAATCGATTTGCTGACGGCCGGCCGGTGTGGTTCGCTTCCGCCGCACGTGACGACCGACGGAAGAACAGGACGGGGCAGCATGAGCAAGAAACTCGGCCCGAGTGAGGCGATGGCCCTCTCGCTGGCGTTGATGGCGCCCACGCTGTCCGCGTCTCTGAACGGTGCCGGGGTGGCGGGCCTCGCCGGCAAGTCCGTGGCGCTCGTGATGGTGATGACGACCGTCGGGGTCGCTCTCGTCGCGTACGCCTTCGTCGTGCTCACTCGCGCGTACAACCACGCCGGCTCGGTCTACGCCCTCGCCGGCACGACCCTCGGACCACGCAGCGGCTTCTTCGCCGGATTTGCGCTCCTCGGGGTCTACCTCGCCTTCAGCGGCTCGACGCTGACCGGCACGAACGTGTTCGCTGAGGCGTTCCTGTCGAGCATCGGCGCAACCATCGACGGCACCGTTCTGTGGATCTTGATCTCCGTCGTGGCGGCGGGCCTGGGCTTGTGGCTCGCTACGAAGGAGATCCGGGCGATCGCAAGGTCGCTGCTGGTGATCGAGGCCTTCTCGGTGGCCCTCATCCTCGTCCTGTCCGTCATCATCCTCATCAAGGCCGGAGGCGGTGGTGACGTGCTCGGGTCGCGCAAGCAGGGTGCCATCACCGGCGCCCCGTTCAGCGTCGGGTCCGTGGGCTTCTCGGGGTTGGCGGCCGCGTGCGTGCTCGGGTTCTTCAGCTTCGCGGGCTTCGAGGCCTCGGCATCGCTCGGCGAGGAGACGAACAACCCGCGCAAGTACATCCCGCTCGCGCTCGGCCTCTCTGTGCTGCTTGGCGGCCTGCTGTTCGTCTTCACCTTCTGGGTTCAGGGCATCGGCTTCGGCACCGACGCCGCGGGCGTGAAGGCCTTCGCCTCCTCTTCGACCCCGATCGGCGACCTGGCCGAGTTCTACGTCGGAAAGCCCATGGCGGTGCTTCTCGACCTGGGCGCGCTGCTGAGCGCCTTCGGTGCCCTCCTCGGCTGTGTGGCTGCCGCCGGGCGGTTGCTCTTCGCCCTCTCGCGCGACGGGATCGGTCCCCGCCGCTTCGCGTCGATCAACCCGCGGACGCAGGCGCCGACGGCCGCGATCGCGGCCGCGGTGGCGTTCGGGCTCATCGGCCTTCTCGTGCTCCACGGTCCACTCGGGGTGAGCCTGGGGGACAGCTACTTCTACTTCGGAACGGTCGGCTCGCTGTCGCTGCTCGTCGCATACGCGATGACCAGCATCGGCGCGATCCGCTTCGTGCTCCGACGGGCCGTAGGTGCGTCGGCCGTCTCCGTCGCGGCGCTGACGCTGGGCATCGGCTTCATCGCGTACGTGCTCTACAAGAGCGTCGTCCCGGTGCCGGACTTCCCGGCCAATCTCTTCCCGTACATCGTCGTCGCGTGGCTGCTCGTCGCCGTCGCCATCGTGGTCCGGTCGCCTGGGCTCGCCCGCCGGATCGGCGAGCGTCTTGCCGCTACGGAAGGCTTCGAGGCCATGCAAGAACGACAGAAGGACCGCTGATGGAGATCCGTCTCGAAGGTGACGTCGCCGTCATCACAGGGGCGGCGAACGGCATCGGCCGCGGCGTCGCACTCGCCATGGCCGATGCCGGCGCGTCTGTCGCGCTGATCGACCGCGACGCCGAGGCGCTCGAGCGCACCGCTGACGAGATCGCCGCCGCCGGCTGGAGGGTGGCTTCCGAGGTGGTCGACGTTGCAGACGCAGAGGGCCTCGCCGACGCCGTCACGAGGATGGCCGCCGACTTGGGAGACCCGACGGTGCTCGTCACCGCGGCGGCGATCGACGCGTCGACGCCGCTGACCGACATGGAGCCCACCGAGTGGCGGGCCATGCTCGACGTCAACCTCTCGGGCACCTTCTACTCGTTGCGCGCGGTGCTGCCCGGGATGAAGAGGCGCGGCAGCGGCCGGGTCGTCTTCATCGGCTCGAACATCGGCCTCAAGGGCGGAGCCGACATCGCCCACTACGGCGCATCGAAGGCCGGCGTGCACGGTCTGGCACGGTGCGCGGCGGTGGACCTCGCTCCGCTGGGCATCACGGTCAACGCCGTGGCGCCCGGGCCGGTGGACACCGCGATGCTGCGATCGTTGCCCCCCGACTGGCTCGAGGCGAAGAAGGACGAGCTGCTCGTCGGCCGCTTCGGCACCGTCGCCGAGATCGTCCCAACGGTGCTTCTCGTCGCCTCTTCAGCCGGTGCGTTCTTCACCGGCTCGACCATCAACATCTCCGGCGGGGACGTTCTGCAATGAGGTCGGGCGCCGCGCCCCTCGCCGGCCGGACCGCCATCGTTACTGGCGCGGCGTCGGGCATTGGAGCCGCGACCGCTCGGCATCTCGCGGCGGCCGGTGCGCGCGTCGTCATCAGCCACCACCCTGAGCACGAGCAGGATGCCCCACAGGTACGGCAGGCCATCCTGCAGGCGGGCGGCGAGTGCGCGGTGATCGCCGCCGACGTTGCCGACGCCGAGCAGGTACAGGCCCTGCTGAGCGCGAGTCAGGATCGCTTCGCGGCCCCGGACGTCGTCATCGCCAACGCCGGCGTCGCCCCACGCGCTGCGTCCGAGGACGTGGACGCCGCAGCGATGCGGGCCGTGCTCGACGTCGACCTGGTCGGCGTCCACGAGCTCTTTCGCGGGGCGGTGACCACGATGCGTGACGCCGGACATGGTCGCCTGCTCGCGACGTCCTCGACGTCGGGACCCCTCTACGGGTGGAACCAGCACGCCGCGTATTGCGCCGCCAAGGCCGGAGTGGTCGGCCTCGTGCGCGCGTACGCAGCGGAGTACGGCCCGGACGGCGTGACGGCTAACGCCGTGCTCCCGGGTGTCGTCCGAACGCGTCAGAGCCTTGACGCCCGAAACTCGCTTGGCGAATCCGGCTTGAAGGCTGTCGCCGCGGCGACCCCCCTGCGCAGGGTCGGCACCCCGGACGATGTCGCCGCGGTCTTCACCTTCCTCGCCACCGACGCCGCCGCCTACGTGACCGGCCAGGGCATCGTCGTCGACGGCGGCCTGTCCATCGTCGAACCCGAGTGAAACAGCCATGACCGACCCTGCCGCCAGCGAAACCCGCCCTGCTCCCATCCTCGATCGCGACGACGTCCGGGTCTCACGGAGCCCCTGGGGTGAGGACGACCACATCGGACGGCTGAACTGGATCACGAAGGAGTCGACCAACGCGATGCTCGGGCGACTCGACGGGACCGCCCTCTTCGATCTCGGCGTGGAGTACTTCTTCGGCATGCCGTCGTGGAGTGCGGCGCATGACCCGAAGTACGAGATCTGGATGACCCACACGCCCCAGGGCTCCGTCAACGACAACCTCTCAGGTGCTGGTCGTGAGGTCCACGAGAAGTACAGCTACTGCGGCGATTCGTTCCACATGTACGTGCACACCGGCACGCACATCGACGCGCTCAACCACTTCGGCCACTACGGCACCTTCTGGAACGGCTGGACTGCCGATCGCGATCTCGGTAGCCGCATGTGGCTCAAAGGCGGTGTCGAGCATTACCCGCCCATGATCGCCCGGGGAGTCGTGCTCGACGTCGCGGGGCTGCACGGCGTCGAGTGCTTACCCCCGGGGCACGTCATCACCCCCGCCGACATGGCCGGTGCAGCCGCGAGGCAGGACGTCGAGCTCCTTCCGCGCGACATCGTGACGTTGCGTACGGGACGCATGACGACCTGGCCCGACAGCGACGCCTACCTGGCCGACACCCCCGGCCTGGGCCTGGCGGGGGCCCGCTGGTTGTGTGAGGACATCGGTGTGATGTGCATCGGCACTGACGCGATCAGCCTCGACGTCGCGCCGCACGAGGATCCCGCGACCTTCTGTCCTGTGCACAGCTACATGTTCGCGACCGCCGGCGCGCAGATCATCGAGGTCCTCGACCTCGAAGCCGTGGCGCAGGAAGGGGTGTCGGAGTTCGCCCTCATCGCCCTGCCACTCAAGCTCCGCGGAGCAACCGGCTCGCCGGTCCGCCCGCTCGCCGTAGCCCTGAGGTAACGGCGGGGTCCGCGACCCCACGGCGGTGGCGTCCCTGGCGATCGCGCGCGCGAGCCCTGGTGTCAGTCCCATCGCGCGGCGAGCTGCCGGCAGATGGCCCGTTGTTGCTCGGCGTCGAGCTGATGCGTGAGGAGGCCTTCGACGGCGAAGGCCGCGATCTTGACCTCGGCGTCGATGGCCGGTGCGGGCAGGCGCTGCTGCAGCGCAGCGCGTAGGAGTCCTTCGGTCGCCGCGTGGAAGTTCTCGTGCCAGGTGTGCAGGGCGGCCGACTCGCCGATGCGGGCGTGCACGGTGGTGACGAGGTGGCGCATCTGCTGCAGCTGTTCGACGGTCCACAGCAGCTGCTGTCGCAGCGGCTGAGCGGCGATGCTCTGGTGGTCGGCGAGCGCTTCGACGAGGACCGTGTCCAGCACGGCGATGAGCAGGTCGTCCTTGTTGGCGAAGTACCAGTAGAGCGTGTTGGGGGAGACGCCGGCGGCCCGGGCGAGCGCGGCCATGGACGTCGCGTCGTAGCCGTCCTGGACGAACAGGTGCCGCGCCGCCGCGATCAGCTCGTCGCGCTTGCCCTCGCGGTCCTGATGTGGCTTGTTGGCCGGCACCGGGCTGACGATACCCGTCTTGAATGATGTTCAAGAACGCGGGTAGGGTTCTTGAACAACGATCAAGAACGCGCTGAGGAGCTCACTGTGACAACGACGACGTACAACCGCGAAGACACGACCTTCACCTCGCACGGCGTGATGTGCGCCGCGTGGCTGTATCGGCCCGAGGGCGTCAGCGACCCGGCGATCATCGTGATGGGGCATGGGTTCGCGGCCACGCGCGAGATGCGGCTGGACGCCTACGCGGAGCGCTTCGCGGCGGCCGGCTACGCGGTGCTGGTCTTCGACTACCGCGGCTGGGGTGACAGCGGCGGCGAGCCTCGTCGGGTGCTGGACATCTCGATGCAGCATCAGGACTGGCGGGCGGCCGTCTCCTACGCCCGCTCGCTGCCGGGGATCGACCGTCGGCGCGTCGTGGCCTGGGGTTCGTCGTTCGGCGGCGGGCACGTGCTGCACCTCGCGGCCGAGGACCACGACCTGGCGGCGGTCATCGCCCAGGTGCCGCACGTCAGCGGACCGGCGTCGGCGTTCTCGGCGTCCTGGTCTCAGACGGCCCGGCTCGTCGTCGCGGCGCTGCGCGACCAGCTCGGCGCGCTGCTCGGCCGGTCGCCCTACCGCGTGGCCGCGGTCGGGCGTCCCGGAGAGCTGGCGATGATGACCTCCCCCGACGCCTACCCGTTGGTCGTGCGTCTCGCCGGCGAGAACGTCGACAAGCTGATGCGCGAGAACGAGGTCGCCGCGCGCATCGCCCTGCGCCTTCCCCTGTACTCCCCGGGCCGCGCCGGCAAGAAGATCACGGCTCCGGCGCTCGTCCAGGTCGCCACACAGGACGTCGTCACGCCCGTCGACGTCGCGCAGAAGGCGGCGAAGCGGATCCCCGGCGCCGAGATCCGCACCTACGAGTGCAGCCACTTCGAGCCCTACCTCGACCCGTACTTCGACGCCGTCGTCGGCGACCAGATCGACTTCCTCGACCGGACGCTCGGGCAGGCCCAGGCCTGACGAGGTCCGCAGGGCGCCCGCGACCTATCGGGTCGAGATCTGCTGCACGGCCCAGCCGTTGCCGTCGGGGTCCGCGAAGAAGCAGAAGCCGACGTTGTCGAGCGGATGGTTCTGCGGCGTCGGGTTCTGGCCGAGGGTCCGGACGTCGCTGACCGCGACGCCGCGTGCGGCGAGCTGGGCGCGGGCGGCCTCGACGTCGGCGACGACGAGCTGGAGGCCCTTGACCGGGCCCGACCCGGTGACGATGTTGTCGCCGAACACGATCGAGCAGCCCGATCCCGGCGGCGTGAGCTGCACGATCCGGTTGCCGGCGCTGACGTCGATCGATCGCGAGCCGTCTCCGGTGTCGTGGTCGACGGCGAACCCCACCTGCTCGGCGTAGAAGTCCTTGGCCCGGTCGACGTCTGCGACCGGCAGGGCGATCACCTCGAGGCTCCATCGCATGGCGTGTGCTCCTTCGTCTCGTTGCCGCATGCCGGGTGTGAGACGGGCGGCCGGCCCGGAACTCATCGGATGGCACCCGTTGCCGACCCGGCCCGTCGGCTCCGTGTCGCCGCTGCCCGGCGTACGATGCCGCCCGTGCGTCCCGCGGCCGTCGTCGTCGTCGTGATGGCCCTGGCCGGCTGCGGCGGGTCACCGGGCTCGTCCGGCCGGGACGCCGACGGCAAGCCGACGTCCGCGGCCGCGGCGACCAAGACGCCCGCGCCGGCGCGGGTGTCCATCAGGGTCGACGGACGCGGGACGGCTGCCAGGCCGGAGCGGGGCGTCCGCGTCCGTGCGACCCACGGGACGCTGAAGCAGGTCGTCGTGCGCGGCGGCGGCAGGCGGGTCCGCGGGACGCTGAACGCGAAGCGGACGGTGTGGCGCAGCACGTGGGCGCTCGGCGTCTCGCAGCGCTACCGCGTCACGGCGACGGCCGAGAGCCCGGCGGGGGCTGCGGTCACGCGCCGGCGGAGCTTCCGGACGCTGACGCCGCACAGCACCTTCGCGCCGCGCACGATCATGGCCGACGGCGCGACCTACGGCGTCGGCATGCCGCTCATCTTCTACTTCGACGATCCGGACGTCGACCGCAAGGCGGTCGAGCGGGCGATGGAGATCAGGACCTCCAAGCGCGTCGTCGGCTCGTGGTACTGGAGCGAGACGTGCGGCATCGTCCCCCTGTGCCTCTACTTCCGGCCGAAGCGCTACTGGAAGCCGCACACGCGCGTGCGCTGGACCGCGCACACCGACGGCGTGCGCTTCAAGCCGGGGGTCTACGGCGACGCCGACCTCCATGGCAGCATCCGGATCGGCCGCTCGCTGCGCGTCGTCGCCAGCACCCAGCGCCACTCCATGCGCGTCTACAAGGACGGCAAGCGCTACGCGCGCTGGCCGATCAGCACGGGCAAGCCGGGTGATGACACCCCGAACGGCACGTACCTGTCGATCGAGAAGCACAACCCCGAGCGGATGATCGGCGAGGACTACGACATGTCGGTCCCGTACTCCGTGCGCATCACCTGGAGCGGGATCTACCTCCACGCCGCCTCGTGGTCGGTCGGCTCGCAGGGCGCGAGCAACGTCTCACACGGCTGCATCAACATGTCCCCGGCCGACGCGGCGACCTACTACGAGATGTCGATCCCCGGCGACCCGGTCAAGGTCGTCGGCAGCTCCCGCGCGGGCACGTTCGACAACGGCTGGACCGTGTGGTTCAAGGACTGGCGCTCCTGGCGGCGCGGCAGCGCGCTGCACAAGGCCGTCCGCGCGGGACCTCGCGGAAGCACCTTCTTCCGCTAGGCCGCGACGGGGGGGTGGGTCCGCGGGCCCACCGGGTAGGCCAAGGCGATGAGCGACGACGCGACCGAGACCCTGCACTGCCTGCTGCTCAACGCGACGCTGAAGCGCTCCCCCGAGCCGTCGAACACCGGGGCGCTCGCGGAGTACGTCGGCGGGCGCTTGGAGGCGCTGGGCGTCACGACGGAGCACATCCGGCTGGCCGATCACGTGATCGAGCCTGGGGTGGTGTCTGAGGCGGTGACGGAGCAGGACGAGTGGCCGTCGATCCATGCGAAGGTGCTCGCGGCCGACATCGTCGTGTTCGCGACGCCGACGTGGATGGGACAGCCGTCGAGCGTCGTCAAGCGGGCGCTCGAGCGCCTGGACGCCCTGCTGTCGGAGACCTCCGACGACGGGACGCCCGCGGCGTTCAACAAGCTCGCCGGGTTCATCGTGACCGGCAACGAGGACGGCGCGCACCACTGCATCGCCGAGATGGCGGGCGCCGCCAACGACATCGGCTTCACGATCCCGGGCCAGGCCTGGACCTACTGGAACAAGGGCCCCGGACCGGGTGAGGAGGAGTACCGCACGAGCGACGAGACCGACTGGACGCACCAGACGGGCGACACGATGGCCCACGTCCTCTTCCACGCCGCCCGCGCGCTGGCGGCCAGCCCGATCCCGGCGCCGCCCGGCTGAGCGTCCCAGGGCCGCCGCTGTCAGCATGGAGGGCATGTCCGAGCGCACTCCCCTCGTCGTCGTGACCGGTGCCAACGGGTTCGTGGGCGCCCAGGTCTGTGCGGCGCTCGCCGAGCGTGGAGCCGCGGTGCGGGGCATCGTGCGGCGCGCCGGCAGCGCCCCCGCGCTCGACGGCATTCAGGAGCGGGTCGGCGACTTCGGCGACGCGACCTTCGCGGCGGAGGTCCTCGCCGGCGCCGACGCGGCGGTCACCACCGTCCACCCGATGGGCAGCGATCGCGAGACCCAGGAGCGGATCGGCGTCGAGGCGACCCGGATCTTCGCGTCGGCGGCACGCGACGCAGGCGCCGCGACGCTCGTGCACGTCTCGACCGCCGCCGTCTACGCCCGCGTGGCGGGAGTCGGGGACGTGGGGGAGGACGCCGACCTGGTCGCCGACGACGCCGGCGACTACGGGGTCACCAAGCGCGACGTCGACGCGGCCCTCGCCGGGGTGGACGGGATCACGCGGGTGCTCGTGCGCCCGCCGGCGATCCTCGGGCCGGGGGAGACGTCGGTCTGGAACACCCTGCGCCCGCAGGGCATGCGCGACGACGAGGACGCCCGCCACGCCCTCCCGGACGAGACCTTCGCCTGGGTCCACGTCGACGACCTCGCCGCGCTGATCGCCGACGTCGCGACGGGCGCCATCGCCCCGGCCGGCGACGCCGAGCGGGGGCCGGTCGACGGCGGCTGCACGCCGGTCAACGCGGCCGCGCCACGCGCGACCAAGCGCGACTACGTCGGGACGGTCACCGCCGCGCTGGGCGTCGCGCCGGTCTGGGACGACGGCCCCGCCTGGACGGGCTCGATCCTGGCCGACCGCGCCCGCTCGTGGGGCTGGGCCCCGGCGGTCACGCTCGAGGCCGCGCTGCAGGAGCTCACCGCCGGCCTCCAAGGCTGAGGGCCGGGGCACCGGCGCAGGCCGTCCCGAGCGTCAGGCGGCGGGCGGCCGCCACGGCTCGTCCGTGTGCGTGAGCCAGACGAGCTCGGGATGGAGCGCGCGCACCCGGCGCTGGCCCTCGGTCTGCGGGTCGTCGAGCTCGCCGGACCACACCGCCACGTCGCCGCCGACGACGACCGGCCGCGTGCCCGTCTCGATGACGACGACCTGCATGCCGGGCGTGTGGCCAGGGGCGGGGAGGAGGCGCAACCCCGGGAGCAGCTCGAGCTCCCCGTCGACGGGGACGTACTGCACGCCCGGCGCGTCGACCCACTCGCGGATCGTGTAGTCGTCCTGGCCGCGCGCGTCGTCGAGCTCCCGGCGCTGGACGTAGATCGGGCGGCCCGCGAAGTGGTGGTTGCCGCCGCAGTGATCGAAGTGCAGGTGGGTGTTGACCACGATGTCGATGCCGGCCAGGTCGCGGGCCGCCTCGGGCCGCAGGCGCGGGTCGAGGTCCGCGACCGCGGGGTGCAGCTGCATGATGCCGGTGTCGACCAGCACCCGCGCCTCGGGATGGTCGACGACGTGCACGTGGACCGGCATCCGCTCGTCGCCGGCGAGCAGGTCGGCGACGAGGACGGGCGTGACGGCGACCGGGGTGGGGAGGGTCATCCTCGTGTGACGGCGAGCGCGCCCGAAACTCATCGCCGATCCCGAGGCGCGAAGCGAGCCCTTGCGGGGACGTGTACGTTGCCGCGCATGGAGAGGAGTGATGCACCCGCATCGCTGGACGCCGACGTGCTCGACGCCGCCGAACAGGCGCTCGTCGACCGGGTTGCGGAGCGACGCGAGGACCTGATTGCGCTGGCCTGCGAGCTGATCTCGTACGACACGACGAGCCGGTCGTCCGTCGACGATCCGGCCCGCGCGGAAGCGGCGCTGCAGGCTGCGCTGGCGGCCCGCCTGGACGCGATCGGCGCGGAGACCGACGTGTGGGAGCCGACCCCCGAGGACGTCGCCGGCCATCCGCTGAGCGTTCCCGGGCTCGGCTTCGCGGGGCGCCCGCAGCTCGCGGCCCGGCTGCGCGGCAGCGGCGGCGGACGGTCCCTGCTGCTCAACGGCCACATCGACGTCGTCCCGGCCCGGATCGAGGACGGCTGGGAGCACGACCCCTTCGACCCGCAGGTCGCCGGGGGGCAGATCTCCGGGCGCGGGAGCTGCGACATGAAGGGCGGAATCGCCGCGATGGTCCTCGCGACGGAGGTGCTCGCCGAGCGCGGCGGCCTGGCCGGCGACGTGATCGTGTGCACGAACACCGACGAGGAGTCCAGCGGCGTCGGCGGCTTGGCGTGCGCGCGTCACGGTGTCGGCGCCGACTTCGCCATCGTCCCCGAGCCCAGCGGCCTCGAAGTGTGGCCCGCCTGCCGTGGGACGGTCTACTGCACCGTCACCATCCCCGGCCGCGCGGGGCACGCGGAGCAGGAGCAGCCGCACTGGCGCGAGGACGGGGCGGTCAACGCCGCCGAGAAGGGCCGCTTCCTCCTCGAGGGGATGGACCGGCTGCGCGCGGAGTGGGGCGTGCGCGAGGACCTGCGCCACCCGCTGCTCGCCGCGCCCGACCTCGTGGTGACCCGCTTCGTCGCCGACGCCGGCTGGCACGTGACGATCCCCGACCGCGCAGAGATCGACTTCTCCGTCCTCATCGTCCCCCAGCAGGCCGACGAGCACGGCTGGACGACGGCCGCCCAGCGCGAGGTCGAGGCCTTCCTGCGGCGCTGGTGCGACACCGACTCGTGGTTGGCCGAGCACCCGCCGACGTTCCGCTGGCACACGGAGGTCAACCCGTCCGAGACGCCCGTCGACGCGCCGAGCGTGCGGGCCCTGCTCGGCGTCAACGCCGCCCTCGGCCTCCCGCTGACGCTTGGCGGGCTGGGCTCCTGGTACGACGGCGCGACGTTCGCCCTCGAGACCTCCACGCCCGCGCTGATGTACGGGCCGCGGTCGATCGACCGCGCCCACACCGTGGGCGAGGCGGTGCCGATCGACGACCTCGTCGCCTGCGCGCAGGGGATCGCCGTCGCGGCCTGGCGGCTGTGTCGCTGATGCGGTCGTCCGTGCGCGCCGCCGTCCTGCGCACGCCCGGCGGTGCCGTCGAGATGCTCGACGTCGAGCTCGAGGCACCGCGCGCGACCGAGGTGGAGGTCGCCATCACGGCCGCCGGGGTCTGCGGCTCGGACCTGCACGTCCTGCGCGGCGACTGGGACGTGCCCATGCCCGTCGTGCTCGGGCACGAGGGCGCGGGGGTCGTGACGGCCGTCGGCGAGGCGGTCACCGACCTCGCGGCGGGCGACCACGTCGTCCTCTCCTGGGTGCCCCAGTGCGGCGAGTGCCGCCAGTGCCAGCTCGGCCGGCCGTGGCAGTGCGAGCGGGTCGCGGAGGTCGTCGCGGCCCAGGGCGTGCTCCACGACGGGACCTCGCGCTGGCGCGACGCGGACGGCGAGACGCTGCGCCACTACCTCGGGGTGTCGTCGTTCGCCGAGCGGGTCGTCGTGCCGCGCTCGGGGGCCGTCAAGATCCGTGACGACGCGCCGCTGGACGTGATCGCGATCGTCGGATGCGCGGTCGCGACGGGCGTCGGCGCCGTGCGCAACACCGCCGCGGTGCCGGCGGGCGCGACCGTGGCGGTGATCGGCTGCGGCGGCGTCGGGCTCTCCTGCGTCCAGGGCGCCCGGCTGGCCGGCGCGTCGCGCATCGTCGCGGCCGACCTCGATCCGGCCAAGCTCGCGGCGGCCCGCCGCGTGGGCGCCACCGACGTCGTGGACGCGAGCGCCGGCGACCCCGTCCAGGCGCTGCGCGCCGCCGCCCCCGAGGGCCTGGACTTCGTCTTCGACGCGATCGGCCACCCGGCGACGACCGAGCAGGCGATCGCGGCGCTCGGCCAGGGCGGCGCGGCCGTCGTCGTGGGCCTGCCCGCGACGGGTCAGACGGCCGCGTTCGACCCGCTCGTGCTGGCCGAGGCCAACCAGCGCATCCTGGGCTGCAACTACGGCTCCGTCGATCCCCAGCGCGACATCCCCTGGCTCGTCGACCGCTACATGGACGGCGAGCTCGACCTCGACGAGCTCATCACCGGCCACCGCCCGCTCGAGGAGGCGGCCGCCGCCCTCGACGACCTCGCGGCCGGCCGTGCCGTCCGCACCCTGCTTACCCCCCATCCGCCCGAGGAGGGCCCCCATGTCCCAAGCCGTTGAGCACGAACCCGCCGCCGGCGGCGTCGGCGGCGTCGCCTACAAGCGGGTGCTGGGCCTTCCCGCGCTCGTCTTCTTCGGGCTCGCCTACATGGTGCCGCTCACCGTGTGGACGACCTACGGCGTCGTCACCACCGAGACCGGTGGGCACCTCGCGCTCGCCTACGTCGTCACGACGATCGCCCTCACGCTGACGGCCTACAGCTACGGCCGCATGGTCAAGAAGATCCCGACCTCGGGATCGGCCTACACGTACGCGTCGCGCTCCTTCGGGCGGCCCGTCGGCTTCATGGTCGGCTGGGCGCTGCTGCTCGACTACATCTTCCTGCCGATGATCAACTACCTGGTCATCGGGCTGTACATGCAGGACTACTTCCCCGACACGCCGCAGGCGCTGTGGGTGGTCATCGCCGTCGCCCTCGTGACGGGCCTGAACATCCTCGGCGTGAAGCTCCTGGCCAACATGAACCTCCTGCTCGTCGCCGTGCAGTTCGTGTTCATCGCGGTCTTCGCCGTCTTCGCGATCTCCCACATCACCTCCGACGTCGACGTGCAGTCGTTCTCGTCGCCGTTCTATGACTCGAGCACGAACATCGGCAACGTCATGGCCGGCGCCGCGATCCTCGCGCTGTCGTTCCTCGGCTTCGACGCGATCTCGACCCTGTCGGAGGAGACGGAGGACCCGCGGCGCAAGATCCCGATCGCGATCATGCTCTGCGCGGTCGCCGGCGGCCTGATCTACATCTTCCAGTCCTACCTCGGGCAGCTGGCCTTCCCGGACATCGGGACGATCGCCGACAACCAGGACACGGCGAGCACGACGGTGATGAAGGAGATCGGCAAGGACTTCCTGAACTCGTTCTTCACCGCCGCCTACGTGGCGGGCGCGTTCGCGTGTGCCATGGCCAGCCAGGCGAGCGTCGCGCGCATCCTGTTCGCGATGGGCCGCGACGGCAGCCTCCCGGGCCCGGTGTTCGCGAAGCTCCATCCGAAGTACCGCACCCCGGTGACGGCGAACTTCATCGTCGGCCTCTTCGGCCTGACCGCGCTGTTCATCTCCCTCGCGACGGTGTCGTCGATGATCTCCTTCGGCGCGCTCGCCGCGTTCTCGTTCGTGAACCTCTCCGTGATCAAGACCTACTACGTCGACGGCGGCCGCCGCGGGGGCGCCGACACGGTGAAGTACCTCGTCCTCCCGTTCCTCGGCTTCGCGTTCACGATCTACCTCTGGACCCAGCTGTCGGCGCTGACGTTCCAGGTCGGCGGGGGCTGGCTGCTGGCCGGCTTCCTCTACCTCGTGTTCCTCACCCGCGGGTTCCGCAAGGCGCCGCCGGCGATGTACACCGGCGACGAGGAGGAGGAGCTGGCGACCGCCTAGCCCAGGGCCTCGCGCACCCGCGCCACGAGCGTGCGGTGCGCGGTCTCCCGGGCGGTGTCCGTCGCCTCCGGCCAGGAGGAGAGGACGCAGACCACGACGCCGGCGGCGGCGTCCACGGCGAGCAGCTGGCCGTGGATGCCGCGCGCCAGGGCGGCGCCGTCGCGGTGCCACCACTGGCAGCCGTAGCTGTCGCAGCCGGCTTCCAGGCCGGCCGCCACCGGACGGTCGAACGCCTCGCCGGCGCCCGTGCCGAGCGCGGCGATCCAGTCCTCGGGGACGATCCCGCGACCGCCCTCGGCGACGAGGGCCCCGAGCCGCGCGTAGTCGCGCAGCGTCGCGCAGAAGCCGCCGCCGATCGTGGCGGTGCCCGCGTCGTCGACGGTCAGGCGGGCGTCGTGCTCGGCGCCGAGCGGGCCCCACAGCTCGCGGGCGAGCAGCTCGGCGAGCGGCGCCCCGCCCGCGCGCTCGACCGCGATCCCGAGCAGGTCGGTGTTCGGGGTCGCGTAGTGGAAGCGCTCGCCGTGCGACCAACCGTCGGCCGGCCCGATGGTGGGGAGGAAGTCGAGCACGGTCCTCGCCGGGGCGTCGGGGTGCGGCGGATGCCAGGCGCACGCGACGTCGTAGCGCCAGAAGCCGGCGTCGTAGTCCTCCACGAAGTCCGTCGCCGCGGTCATGTTCAGCAGGTGACGGATCGACGCGCCGGCGTAGCCGCTGCCGGCGACCTCGGGCACGAGGTCGGTGACGAGGGCCGCCGGATCCAGCCGGCCGTCGCCGACGAGGATCCCGGTGAGCAGGCCGAGCACCGACTTGCCGACGGACTGCGAGAGGTGCAGCGCGTGCTCGTCGGCCTCCCCGCCGTAGCGCTCGACCACGAGCGCGCCGTGGTGCAGGACGGCGAGCCCGTCGAGCTCGGCGGGATCGTCGATCGCCACCGCGAGGGGCTCGCCGGCCGCCAGCGGCCGCACGGGACCGTCACCGCGGGGGACCAGGACCGTCGGCGCGACCGCGTCGACGTGGACGTAGGCCCAGCGGTTGAACGGTCCGACCTGCCACGCGTCCGCGGGCACCTCATCGTGTCTGGGCATCGACCCGTTGTAGCGCCGGCGGTAGCGTCCCGGCCGTGGACGCGATCATGAGCGGTGCGCGCCCGGGGCTGCGCGAGACGGAAGCGGTCGATGTCGCGGCGGCGGCGTTCGGCGTCGTGGCGCACGCCGCGCGCGACCTCGGCAGCGAGCGGGACGCCACGTTCCTCCTGCTCGACGCGGACGGGTCGCCGCGGGCGGTGCTGAAGGTCTCCAACGCCGGCGAGGCGCCGGCGGTGCTCGACATGGAGGCCGCGGCCGCGCTGCACGTGGAGGCCGTCGACCCGGCGCTCGGCGTCGCGCTGCCGTGGCACGCCGGGGCGGGCGCCGGCGCGCCGCCGCGGCCCGGGCGGCCCGGCGACGACCCGGCGCGGCTGCGCGCGGCGTGGGGCGACGGCGACGCGACGCACCTCGTCCGCCTCTACGACGTCCTGCCCGGCCAGGGACGCACGGAGGCCGCGAGCCTCGGCGACCAGGCGCTGATCGAGTGGGGCGCGACGGTCGCCCGTCTCGCCCGGGCGCTGCGCGGCTTCGCGCACCCGTGCGCCCAGCGGGCGCTGCCCTGGGACGTGTCGCACGCGCTGCTCGCGCGCCCGATGCTCGACGACGTGCGCGACCCGGCCGCCCGCGCGGCGGTGGCGCGCACGCTCGACGCCTTCGAGCGGGAGGCGCTGCCGGTCTGGCCGGGCCTGCGCGCCCAGGTCCTGCACGCCGATCTGACCGTCGACAACGTCCTGATGGACGCGGCGGGCACGATCACGGGCATCGTCGACTTCGGCGACATGGGCCACACGACGCTCGTCGCCGACCTCGCGTCCGCCCTGGACTCGATGGCCACCGGACGCGAGGGCGAGGAGCTGCTGCGCTGCGCGCGTCTCATGCTCGACGGCTACCAGCGCCACGTGGAGCTCGAGCCGGCCGAGCTGGAGGTGCTCGGCGTCGCCTGGGCCGCCCGGAGCGCGGTGACCATCGCGATCAGCTCGTGGCGGGTCGCGCAGGGCCTGGAGGAGGAGGGGTTCGCCGAGCGCTACAACGCCGGCTGCCTGCGCACGCTCGAGGCGTTCGCGGACCTCGGGTGGCCGGCGCTCGCGCGTGCGCTCGGCGCCCGCCCCGTCCGCGCCGACACGAGCCTGCGCGACCGCCGCTCGGCCGCCTTCGGCCCCGCGGTCGATCCGCTCTTCTACGCCGAGCCGGTGCAGGTCGCCTCCGGCAGGGGCGTCTGGCTCACCGACGCGGACGGGCGGGAGCTGCTCGACGCCTACAACAACGTGGCCTGCGTCGGGCACGCCCATCCGCGTGTGACCGCGGCGATCGCCCGCGAGAGCCGCCGGGTCAACACGCACACGCGCTACCTGCATCCGAACGCGATCGAGCTGGCCGAGCGGCTCGCCGCGACGTGCCCGCCGGAGCTCGACACGGTGCTGCTCGTCAACTCCGGCTCGGAGGCCAACGACCTCGCGTGGCGGATGGCGACGGCGGTGACGGGCCGCAGCGGCGGCCTGTGCACCGCCTTCGCCTACCACGGGATCACGGAGGCGACGGCCGCGCTGTCGCCCGAGGGGTGGCTGTCCGGGGTGCGTCCCGCGCACGTGGAGACCTGGGAGGCGTGGGACGGCCACCGCGGCGAGCACCTCGACGGCTCGGCGCTGAGCGCCGCGATCGAGCGGCTGCGCGCGCACGGGCACGACCCGGCGGCCGCGATCCTCGACGGCCTGCTGACCTCCGACGGCATCGCCGACGTCGACCCCGGCCACGTGCAGGAGCTCGTCCGGCTGACCCGCGACGCCGGCGCGCTGTGGATCGCCGACGAGGTGCAGGCCGGCCACGGTCGCACCGGCGACGCGCTGTGGTGCTTCGAGCGCTTCGGCGTCGTCCCCGACTTCGTCACGCTCGGCAAGCCGATGGGCAACGGCCATCCGGTCGCCGCGGTGATCACCCGGTCAGACATCGTCGCCCAGCTCGTGGGACGCACGACGCTGTTCAGCACCTTCGGCGGCAACCCGGTCAGCGCCGCGGCGGCGCTGGCCGTGCTGGACGTGCTCGAGGACGAGCGGGTGCTCGACCGCGTGCGCCGCACGGGGGAGGCGCTGCGGGCCGCCCTGCGGGAGCTGGCGGCCGAGCATCCGGAGATCGAGGACGTCCGCGGCGTCGGCCTCGCCTGCGGCGTCGAGCTCGCGGACCGCGAGCGGGCAGGCGCCGTCCGCGACCGGATGCGCCGGCTCGGCGTCCTCATCGGCACGACGGGGCGCGACGGCGCCGTCCTCAAGATCCGGCCGCCGCTGGCCTTCGACGAGCCGCACGTGCCGATCCTCGTGGACGCCCTGCGGACGGCGCTGGCGGCCGTCACGTAGGGATGGGCACCGGACGCGACGAGCGCGTCGACGCCTACATCGCCGCGCTGGAGCCCTGGCAGCAGGCGATCTGCGAGGCGGTCCGCGCGATCGCGCATGCGGCCGACCCGGAGATGGAGGAGACCGTCAAGCGCAAGGGCCAGCCCCCCTTCGTGCTCCAGGGCAACGTCTGCGCGCTGCATGCGGCCAAGACGCACGTCAAGGCCCTGCTCGAGATGCTCCGCGCGATCGTCGCGAACAACCGCGCTGAAGGCTGGCGCACGCTCAAGGCCGAGCGCGGTTGACGCTGTCACCGTGTAAACGCTGGTTATGTAAGTCCATTGTCTGCACGTAACTTGCGGTCTGGGCCTTTCTTTCGTCCAAGGCTTGACAGAACGGGGTGATCGCTGTCACAGTCGCGCCTCGATGGCCGGGTCCCTGGAATCACTGCGCGAGCTCAACCGCCTGCGCGTCGTCGATGCGCTGCGCGTCCACGGCACGCTGAGCCGCGCCGACATCGCCCGCAAGACCGGGCTGTCGCGCTCGACGGTGTCCACGCTCGCCGGTGACCTGCTCGACCGCGGCTTCGTGACCGCCCGGCCGGAGTCCAACGGCCGTCAGCTCTCGCAGGGGCGCCCCCCGGTCCTCCTGCGCCTCGACCCGTCCGCCGGCACCGTCGTCGGCGTCGACTTCGACCACCAGTACGTCCGGGTCGCCGTCTCCGACCTCGCGCGCACCGTCCTGGCGGAGGGCCGCATCGACGCCGACGTCGACAACGACGCGACCGGGGCGCTGGACGCCGCGGGGGAGCTCGTGCGCACCGCCGTTGCGCAGGCCGGGACCGACATGGACCGCGTGATCGGCGTCGGCGTCGCCCTCGCGTCGCCGATCGATCAGGCCGCGGGCCGGGTGCAGGACAGCCAGATCCTCCCCAACTGGCACGCCGTCGAGGCCTCGAAGGAGCTCACCGCCCGCCTCGGCGTCCCGGTCCACATGGACAACGACGCCAATCTCGGCGCGCTCGCCGAGGTCACTCTCGGTGCAGGCAGCGGCGTCTCGACGGCGCTGTACGTGCAGATGTCCTCCGGCATCGGGGCCGGCCTCGTCCTGGACGGGCAGCCGTTCCGCGGCGCCGCCGGCCTCGCCGGGGAGCTCGGCCACGTGGCCGTCGACGACCGCGGCGCGCTGTGTCGCTGCGGCAACCGCGGCTGCCTGGAGACCGTCGCCTCCGCCCGCGCCATCGCCGAGCTGCTCGGGCACAGCCTGGGGGCGACCATGCGCACGCCCGACATCGTCGAGCTGGCCAACGACGGGCACCCCGGCGCGCGCCGGGCGCTCGCCGACGCCGGTGCCGCCGTCGGCCGCGTGGTGGGCAACGTCTGCAACATCTTGAACCCCGAGATGGTCGTCATCGGTGGCGACCTGTCCGCAACCGGGGAGCTGCTCGTCGGCCCCCTGCGCGAAGCGGTCATGCGGTCGGCGCTGCCGGCCGCGACCCGGGGCCTGACCGTGGTGGCAGGGGAGCTCGGCGAGCGCGCGAACGTGCTCGGCGCCCTTGCCCTCGCCATCGCCCAGAGCGGGCACGCCGTCGCGGCGCGGATCGCCGCAGAAGGAGCCGGGGACATGACCGGCCACATCGTCAGCAACCAGGAGAGGGAAGCGTGAGTCTTCACACCATCAAGAGGCTTGCCACGTGCGCGAGCGTGCTCGCCATGGCCGGCACGGTCGCCATCGGCTGCGGGTCCAGCGACGACGGCGGGTCCAAGTCGTCCGGCGGCTCGGACAAGCCCAAGGGCAAGGTCGGCGTGATCCTGCCGGACGCGGCGTCCTCCCCCCGCTGGGAGTCCTTCGACCGCAAGTACCTCGGCGAGGCCTTCAAGTCCGCCGGCGTCGACTACGACATCCAGAACGCCAACGGCGACAAGGCGAAGTTCGCCACGATCGCCGATCAGATGATCAACGGCGGCGTGTCGGTCCTCGCGATCGTCAACCTCGACTCGCCGTCCGCCGCGACGGTCATCAAGAAGGCCAAGGACCAGGGCGTCCCGGTCATCGACTACGACCGTCTGACCCTGGGCGGCGGCGCCGACTACTACGTCTCCTTCGACAACGTCGCCGTCGGCACGGCGCAGGGCGAGGGCCTCGTGCAGTGCATGGGCGAGGCGGGCAACAAGTCCGGCCCCGTCGCGCTGCTCAACGGCTCCCCGACCGACAACAACGCCACGCTGTTCAAGCAGGGCTACGAGAAGGCCATCAAGGACGCGGGCTACACCATCGCCGCCGACCAGAGCGTGCCCGACTGGGACAACACGAAGGCCGGCACGATCTTCGAGCAGATGTACACGAAGGCCAAGGGCGAGTTCGTCGGCGTCGCAGCCGCCAACGACGGCCTCGGTGGCGCGGTCGCCGCGGTCCTCAAGCGCAACGGCGACACGGACAAGATCCCGACCACCGGTCAGGACGCCACGCCGGAGGGCCTGCAGCGCGTGCTGCTCGGCAGCCAGTGCATGACGGTCTACAAGGCGGTCAAGAAGGAGGCCGCTGCCGCGGCCGAGCTCGCCGTCGACCTGCTCAAGAAGGACCAGGCCGCCGCCGACCAGCTGGCCAGCGGCACCACGGCCGACTCCGAGAGCGGCAAGGACGTCAAGTCCGTCCTCCTCAAGCCCGAGAAGATCCTCAAGCCGGACGTCAAGAAGGTCGTCGACGACGACTTCGTCGAGGCCTCCGCCATCTGCACGACCGCGGCGCTGAAGAAGGCCTGCTCCGAGCAGGGCATCTCCGGCAACTAGGTCAACGGACCTCCCGGGAGCGATGCAGTGACCGCAGTGTCCACCCCCCCGCAGGGCGAGCGCGTGCTCGCCCTGCGGGGCGTGAACAAGAGCTTCGGCGCCGTGGACGTGCTCCGCGGTGTCGACCTGGAAGTCCGCCTCGGCGAGGTGACGGCCCTCGTCGGCGACAACGGCGCAGGCAAGAGCACGCTCATCAAGGCGATCGCGGGCATCCATCCCTTCGACGGCGGCACGATGGAGTGGGACGGGCAGGCGGTGCACGTCACCGGTCCCAAGCAGGCCAACGACCTCGGCATCGAGGTCGTCTACCAGGACCTCGCGCTGTGCGACAACCTGGACGTCGTCGACAACATGTTCCTCGGCCGCGAGCTGCAGGCGGGGCCGACACTGGACGACCTCGAGATGGAGAAGCGCGCAGGGGAGACCCTGAAGAGCCTCTCCGTCCGCACCCTGAAGTCGCTGCGCCAGCAGGTGTCGAGCCTGTCGGGCGGTCAGCGCCAGACGGTCGCGATCGCCCGGGCGGTGCTGTGGAACTCCAAGCTCGTCATCCTCGACGAGCCGACGGCGGCGCTCGGCGTCGCGCAGACGGCGCAGGTCCTCGACCTCGTGCGCCGCCTCGCCGACAACGGCCTCGCCGTCATCCTGATCACGCACAACATGAACGACGTCATGGCGGTGGCGGACTCGATCGCCTGCCTCTTCCTGGGGCAGATGGCGGCGCAGGTCCGCACGACCGACGTGACCAACCAGCAGGTCGTGGAGCTCATCACCGCCGGCCGTTCCGGCGACCTGGGCCTCCAACCCGAGGCTGCGGCCGCCAACGCCGGAGGAGTCGCATGAGCTCGCCACCCGCCCAAGAGGCCTCGGAGTTCGAGCTGGCCGACGCCGGCCAGGCGCAGGGCGTCAGCTCCGCAGCGGGCGCCTACTGGGCGCGCGTGCGCGGCGGCGACCTGGGCGCGCTCCCGGCGGTCCTCGGCGCGATCGTGCTGGTGATCGTGTTCGGGATCCTGCAGGGCGAGACGTTCCTGACGACGGGCAACTTCGCCAACCTCATCAACCAGGGCGCGGCGATCATCGTGCTCGCCATGGGGCTGGTGTTCGTCCTGCTCCTCGGCGAGATCGACCTGTCGGCCGGCTTCGCGGCCGGCATGGGCGCCGCGATCCTCGGCGTCACGCTGACCGAGCACGGGTGGGCGTGGCCGCTGTCGATCCTCGTGACGCTGCTCGCCGGCGTGGCCACGGGCTTCCTCATCGCGCTGCTGGTGGCGCGCCTGGGCATCCCGAGCTTCGTCGTGACGCTCGCGTTCTTCCTGGCGCTCCAGGGCATCCTGCTCCTCGTCATCGGCGAGGGCGGGACGATCCCGATCCGCAACGACCAGGTCCTCGCGGTGATGAACAAGAACATGCCGGTCGTGCTCGGCTGGCTGTTCGCGCTGATCGTCGTCGGCGGCTTCGCGGCGTCGAGCTTCCGCGTCATCGCGCGGCGTCGCAAGGTGGGCCTGCCGGTCCAGGCGATGTCGGTGTGGGGCGCGAAGGTCGCGGCCCTCGCCGTGCCGATCGTGATCGCGGTGTTCCTGCTCAACCAGGAGCGCCAGCGCGAGACGGCGCTGATCACCATCCAGGGCGTCCCGTGGGTCGTCCCGCTGGTCGGCGTGCTCGTCGTGGGGCTGAACTTCCTGCTCCAGCGCACGCCGTTCGGCCGCCACGTCTACGCCGTCGGCGGCAACGCCGAGGCGGCGCGGCGCGCCGGCATCGACGTGGCCAACATCAAGACGGCGTGCTTCGTGATCGGCTCGACGCTCGCGGTCGTCGCGGGCATCCTGCTCGCGTCGCGCGACAACTCGGTGTCGCCGACCACCGGCGGCGCGCAGACGCTGCTGCTGGCGGTCGGCGCCGCGGTCATCGGCGGCACCAGCCTGTTCGGTGGTCGCGGCAAGGTCTATGACGCCGTCACCGGTGGTCTCGTGATCGCGATCATCGCCAACGGCCTGCCGCTCGTCACCGAGAAGTCCGGCACCCAGTTCGTGATCAACGGGATCGTCCTGCTGATCGCCGCCTCCGTCGACGCCATCTCCCGCCGCCGCGCCTCCGCGGTCGGCAGGTAGCTCCACCGCGGCCGGTGCCCGCCCGGGCACCGGCCGTCCGTCCCTCTTCCATCCCCCGCACGAGGACCCCATGACCCCCACACCGTCCCCCGAGGACCAGTTCTCCTTCGGCCTCTGGACCGTCGGCTGGCAAGGCAACGACCCCTTCGGTGGGCCGGTGCGCCCGCCGATGGACCCCGTCGAGGCCGTCCACAAGCTCGCCGAGCTCGGCGCCTGGGGCGTGACGTTCCACGACGACGACCTGATCCCCTTCGGCACCGGCGCCTCCGAGCGCCAGGCGATCATCGATCGCTTCAAGGCGGCGCTGGAGGAGACGGGGCTCGTCGTCCCGATGGCGACGACGAACACGTTCTCCCAGCCCGTGTTCAAGGACGGCGGCTTCACCTCCAACGACCGGTCCGTGCGCCGCTACGCCCTGCGCAAGGTCGTGCGCAACATGGACCTCGCCGCCGAGCTCGGCGCCAGGACGTACGTCTTCTGGGGCGGCCGCGAGGGGTCGGAGGTCAACTCGGCCAAGGACATCGGGGCGGCGCTGGAGCGCTACCGCGAGGGCCTCGACACCCTGGCGCAGTACGCGATCGACCAGGGCTATGACCTGCGCTTCGCGATCGAGCCCAAGCCGAACGAGCCGCGTGGCGACATCCTGCTGCCGACCGTGGGCCACGCGCTCGCGTTCATCTCGACCCTCGAGCACGCGGACATGATGGGCGTCAATCCCGAGGTCGGGCACGAGGAGATGTCCAACCTCAACTTCTCCCACGAGATCGCACAGGCGCTGTGGCAGGGCAAGCTCTTCCACATCGACCTCAACGGCCAGAAGGGCCCGAAGTTCGACCAGGACCTCGTGTTCGGCCACGGCGACCTGATCAGCGCCTTCGCCCTCGTGGACCTGCTCGAGCACGGCGCCCCGGGCGGCGGCCGCGCCTACGACGGGCCGCGCCACTTCGACTACAAGCCGGCGCGCACCGACGGCGTCGAGGCCGTGTGGGGCACCGCCGCGGCCAACATGCGCATGTACCTGCTGCTCAAGGAGCGCGCACAGGCGTTCCGCGCCGACCCGGAGGTCCAGGAGGCGCTGACCCACGCGGGCGTCGCCGAGCTGCGTGAGCCGACCCTCGGCGAGGGCGAGGACCTCGCGGCGCTGCTGGCCGACACGAGCGCGTTCGAGGACTTCGACGTGACCGCGGCCGGCGAGCGCGACTACGGCTTCGTCCGCCTGCAGCAGCTGGCCATCGAGCACCTGACGGGCGCGCGTTGACCCTCGTCGCCGGGATCGACTCCTCGACGCAGTCCTGCAAGGTCGTCGTCCGCGACGCCGGAACGGGCGAGCTCGTCCGCTCGGGGTCCGCACGGCACCCGGACGGGACGGAGGTCGCCCCGGCGGCGTGGGAGGCGGCGCTGGAGGAGGCCGTCGCGCAGGCGGGCGGGCTCGACGACGTCGAGGCCGTCGCCGTCGGCGCGCAGCAGCACGGCATGGTCTGCCTCGACGCCGACGGTGCGGTCGTGCGCGATGCGCTGCTGTGGAACGACACGCGCTCGGCCTCCGCGGCCGAGGCGCTGACGAGCGAGCTCGGCGGCGCACAGGCCTGGGCCGACGCGATCGGCTCCAAGCTCGTCGCGTCGATCACGGTGACCAAGCTGCGCTGGCTCGCCGACCACGAGCCCGAGCACGCCGACCGCACCGCGGCCGTCTGCCTCCCGCACGACTGGCTGACGTGGCGCCTGGGCGGCGCGGCCGGCCTCGACACCCTGGTCACCGATCGCGGCGACGCGAGCGGCACGGGCTACTGGAGCGCGGCCGACGGCTACCGCTCCGACCTGCTCGAGCTCGCGCTGCACGGCCGCCGGCCGGCCACGCCCACGGTCCTCGGTCCGGCCGACGTCGCGGGGGAGACCGCGGGCGGGGCCAGGCTCGGGCCGGGCACGGGGGACAACGCCGCCGCGGCCCTCGGCCTCGGGGCGAAGCCCGGGGACGTGATCGTCTCCATCGGCACGTCGGGGGTCGTCTCGGCCGTGTCCGAGACGCCGACGGCGGACGGGACCGGGATCGTCGCCGGCTTCAGCGACGCGACCGGCCGCTTCCTCCCGCTCGTCTGCACGCTCAACGCCGCACGGGTGCTCGAGGCGACCGCGCGCATGCTCGGGGTGAGCCTCGACGAGCTGTCCGCGCTTGCGCTGGACGCGCCGTCGGGCGCGGGTGGAATGACGCTCGTCCCCTACCTGGAGGGCGAGCGCACGCCGGACCGGCCGGACGCCACGGGCGCCCTGCACGGCCTGCGGCTGGACACCATGACGCCCGGCCACACCGCGCGCGCCGCGGTCGAGGGCCTGCTGTGCGGGCTCGCCGACGGGCTCGATGCGCTCACCGAGCACGGCGTGCCGGTCGAGCGCGTGCTGCTGATCGGCGGCGGCGCGAAGTCCGAGGCGCTGCGGCGGATCGCCCCCGGGGTGCTCGGCCGCCCGGTCGTCGTCCCGCCGCCGGACGAGTACGTCGCCAACGGCGCCGCGCGCCAGGCGGCGTGGGTGCTGGCGGGCGGCAGCGAGCCGCCGGAGTGGTCGCTCGGCGACGTCGTGGAGCTCGACGGCCCCGCGGCGGCGGACGTGCGCGAGCGCTACGCCGAGGCGCGCGAGCTCACCGTCACGCAGCCGTGATCGAACTGGCCGCCGGCACGGCGAGGTTGCGGGTCGACCCCGCCGACGGCGGCCGCTGGACCTCGTGGCGGGTCGGTGACCTCGAGCTGCTGTCCGGCGCCGACACCGGCGTCGGCGCGGAGTTCAACCACGGGTGCTTCCCCATGGCGCCCTACGCGGGCCGTGTCCGCGACGGCCGTCTGGTCCTCGAGGGCCGCGAGCACCGGCTGCCCCTGCGCGGGGGCGGGCATGCGATCCACGGGACGGTCGCCGGCCGGGCCTGGACCGTCGTTGCGGCCGACGGCGATAAGGCCGAGCTCACGACGGCCCTCGGGCCGGACTGGCCCGCCGCCGGGACGGTGCGCCAGCGCCTGCGACTGCGCGCAGACGCCCTCGAGACCGAGCTGGAGCTCCACGCCGCACAGCCCATGCCGGTGACGATCGGCTGGCACCCGTGGTTCCCGCGCCGTCTGGCGGACGCGTCGGCCGAGCTGTCGCTGCGCGGCGGCGCCCAGTGGATCAAGGGCCCCGACGGCCTGCCGACCGGGGCGCTCGACACGCCCGGCCCCGGTCCCTACGACGACGCCTTCCGCGGTCTCGCCGAGCCTCCCGCGCTGTCGTGGCCGGGTGTGCTGCGGCTGCAGCTCGAGTCGTCGGCCTCCGACGTCGTCGTCTTCGATGCCCTCCCAGACGTGGTGTGCCTGGAGCCGCAGACGGGCCCCCCGGACGCGGCACGGCTCGGCGAGGCCGACGTGCTCCCGGCGGGTGGCACGGCGCGGCTGACGTGCACGTGGTCCTGGACCACACCCGGCACGCCCTGATCGGCCATGCTGGCGCCCATGGCCGTCCCGCGCGGGTTCGATCCGACGCTCATCCTCGTCCTCAACCTCGTGGGGACGTTCGTGTTCGGCATCTCCGGGGGGCTGGCGGCGGTGCGGGCGCGGCTGGACCTCTTCGGCGTCGTGGTGCTGGCCGCCGTCGTCGCGCTTGCGGGCGGCATCGTCCGTGACCTGCTGATCGGCGTCCCGCCCGCGACGTTCCGCGACTGGCGCTACCTCGTCGTCGTCGCTGTCGCGGGTCTGGCCTGCTACTTCGCGCGGCCGGTGATCGAGCGGGGCCGCCGCTCCGTCCTGATCTTCGACGCCGCCGGCCTCGGCCTGTTCTGCGTCACGGGCGCGACGAAGGCGCTCGACTACGGGCTCGGCCCGGCCCAGGCCGTCCTGCTCGGGGCGATCACCGGCATCGGCGGCGGCATGCTGCGCGACGTCCTGCTGCGCGAGGTCCCCACCGTCCTGCGCCACGAGCTCTACGCGGTGCCGGCCCTGCTCGGCGCGGGGGTCATCGTGGTCGCGCAGGAGACGGGGAGCTCGAGTCTGCTGTTCCCGGTGCTCGGCGTCCTCGTCTGCTTCGGCCTGCGGGTCGTCGGCCTGCGCTACGGGGTCAACGTCCCGATCGCGCCGAGCGAGCGGCGCGCGGACCGCAGGGGCCAGGACGAGCCCTAGCCCTCGACGCCCGGCGCCTCGCGGATCGTCCGCGGGTGGCGGGTGGTGACGACGAGCTCGTCCCCCTCGACGATCACCTCGTAGCGGCGCACGCGCATCCGCGGGTGCACGACGCAACGGCCCGTGGCGATCTCGAAGTCCCACTTGTGCCAGGGGCAGCGCACGAGGGCCGGGGCGTCGCCGCGGGTGGGGGCGCCGCCGAGGAGGGCGATCCCGCGGACCGGGCGCCCGGCGGAGACGAGCGGCGCGCCGCGGTGGGGGCAGCGGTCGGCGAGCGCGTGGAAGTCCGCCCCGACGCGGAAGAGGCCGACCCGGTGACCGCCGAGGTCGAGCAGGTGGACGTCGCCGGCCGCGGGGGCGTCTGCGAGCGGCACGCGGGCCTCGGCGAAGCTCACGCGTGCACCGGTGCGGGGAGGCCGAAGAACCGCGTCGCGTTGGCGTGGGCGACCGGCTCGCGCCACGCCGTCGGCAGCCGCTGCAGCGTCTGGCGCGGATCGTCGAAGTCCCAGTGGGGGTAGTCGCTGGAGAAGCACAGCGTGCGGCCGGGGTCGAGGCCCTCGATCGCTGCCGCGAGCAGGCGCTCCTCCGGCGCTTCCTCGAGCGGCTGGGTCGTCCACACGACGTGGTCGTGGACGTACGCCGACGGCGGCCGGACGCAGAAGGGCACCTCGGTGCGGCAGCCGCGCCAGGCGGTGTCGAGGCGCCAGAGGAGGCCGACGAACGGGACGAGCCCACCCTCCATCAGCATCACCCGCGTGTTCGGGAAGCGCTCGAAGACGCCGTGGCAGAGGATGGAGGCGAGGTGGCCGAGCAACCCGGACCCGCAGAGGGCGTGGTACTCCGTGTAGAAGTCGGGCATCCCCGCGGCGGTGATCGGGCCGCCGATGCCCACCCCCTCGAAGTGCGTGTGGATCGCGACGGGGAGGCCGAGCTCGTCGCACGCGCGCCAGATCGGGTCGTGGACCGGGCTGCCGTAGGGGATGCGGGCGGCGCCGGGGAGGAAGACGCCCGGCGATCTCGTCGCGCCCGCCGAGCCGGCGGATCTCCGCGGCGGCGGCCTCCGGGTGCTGCGGCGTGACGACGAGCAGGCCGCGCAGGCGCGGCTCGCTGCTCGAGCCACTCATGGAGCAGCCAGTCGTTGTAGCCGCGGCACAGGCCCGCCGCGAGCAGCGGGGTTCGGGAGCACCGCGAAGGCGGCGGCCTCGTCGGGGGTGAGGATGCCGTAGGTGACGTCGAAGGGATCGAGCACGGCCGTCGCGGACGCGCTCGAGCGTCTGGCCGACGAGCTGGGCGCCCTCGGCGGCGGCGCCGCGGTCGTAGGTGTCCGTGCGCAACCAGCCGGACGGGTGATACCAGGGGTAGGACGGCATCCCGAGCCCGTTGGTGCCGGACTCGAGGATCAGCTCCGCGGTCACCCCGTCGACGTGCGGGACCAGGTCCCGCAGCGAGTCGTAGCCCACGTGGATGTCGCAGTCGACGAGCATGGCGCGAAGCTACGCCTGCTATCGCTCACGATGTGAGCGTTCCCCGCACCCAGTCGCTGACCCGCGCGGTCGCCCTGCTGAAGGCGCTGCGCCACCACCCGCGCGGGGCCACGACGGCGGCGCTCGCGCGAGCGACCGGCCTGCCGCCGGCCACCGCCGGGCGCCTGCTGATCACGCTCGCCGACGAGGGCTTCGTCCGGCGCGCGCCACAGGGCTGGGTCGTCGGCGCCGAGCTGGTCACGCTGGCCCGGCGCTCGGACCCCGACTCCGCGCTCGCCCGGCGCGCCCAGCCGCTGCTGGCGGAGCTCGCCGAGCACGGGCGCGAGTCGGCCATGCTCGCCGTCCCGGCGCCAGGGCCGGCGGTGGACATCATCGCCCAGGTCGACGGGCCCTGGCTGCTCGGCCTGACGAACTGGGTCGGCCGCGGCGTCGACCTCCACGCCTCCGCCGCGGGCAAGCTGCTGCTCGCCGAGCTCGGCGACGCGGCGCTGGACGCGTGGATCGCCCGCGCACGGCTGCGCCGGCACACCCCGCGGACGATCACCACGCGCGCCGGCCTCCTCGCCGAGGTGCGCCGGGTGCGCGCCCGCGGCTGGGCGGACCTGCGGGACGAGTCCGAGCCCGGCCTGTGGTCGGTGGCCGTCCCCGTCCGGGACGCCGATGGCGCCCTCGCCGCGCTCCTCGGCTTCAGCGGCCCGACCGCGCGGGTCGAGCCCGAGCGCCTGCTCGAGCTCCTGCTCGCCGCCGCGACCCGGCTGAGCTAGACGCCGACGAGGGTGATCGCGTTGCCGTCGGGGTCCTGCACGGTGCGAAAGCCCTCCCCGGCCGAGGTCTGATCCTCGACGCTGCCGACGTCGTCGGCCTGCAGCGTGAGCAGCGATCCGCCGGCCCGCTCGGCGTCCTGCACGAGCTGCAGGTCGCCGGCGGCGCCGAAGTGCCACTCGAGCAGGCCGTCCATCGGCCGCGCGTCGGGGCCGGCGCCGAACAGCTCGGCGTACCAGGCCTCCGCGGCCCGCAGGTCACGCACGGCGACGACGGCGAAGACGCGCTTGATGGTCATGGGGTGCTCCTGTCGGTCGGTCATGCCGGTCCAGACCATGCCCGGGACCGGGTCGCATCACGCGGCGTCCGAGCACGGACCGCGCGGCGAGCCAGGCCCGTGCGAGCACGAGGCCCCCGCCCGCGGTGATCGCGGGCAGGAGCTCCTCGACCGGCACGCCGGCGACGTGCGCGAAGGGCATCAGGTGCTCCGGGTGCCCCGCTGCGAGGCCGAGGCCTCCGACAGCGCCTTCTCGAACGGCGTCGCGTGGTCGTACTCGTCGTGGCGGTTCCACCAGATGTAGGCCTGGGTCTGCGGGTAGCCGTCCGGCGAGTCCTCCCAGATCTCCTGGCGGCCGAGCGCGGTGATGTCGAGGTAGTCCCAGGTCCCGCCCATCATCTCGTCGCCGCGCTTGTCGATGGCGTAGGTGCGGAACACGCCGCCCTCGTCGTCGCGCACGAACGCGTTGGTGCCGTGCCACTCGTCGACGCCGAGGTCGGCGTCGAAGCCGTCGGTCAGCGTGTACCAGGGGATCTGCTCCCAGCCCATCCGCGCCTTCCAGCGCTCGATGTCGGGCTGCGGCGCGCGGGAGACGAACACGAGCGTCGTGTCGCGCGCGTTGAGGTGGGCGAGGTGGGCGACCTGGTCGGCGACCATCGAGCAGCCGCGGCAGCCGCCGTCGGGCCAGCCGTCGACGCCCGGCTCGAAGAAGAACCGGTAGACGATCAGCTGGCGGCGGCCGGCGAACAGGTCGATGCAGCCGCGCCGGGCCGTCCGGGCCCTCGAAGCGGTAGCCGTCGTCCATCGCCAGCCGCGGCATGCGGCGGCGCTCGGCGGCCAGCGCGTCGCGCGCCCGGGTCAGCGTCCTTCTCCTTGACCAGCAGCGCCTCGCGCGCGGCGGTCCACTCCGTCGTGCGACACGACTGGTGTCAGCTCCATGGTTCCGTCTCCCTTCATCGTGGTGGTTCCTCGGCCAGCGCCTTCAACGCCGCCAGTCGGCTGTCCCAGGCGGATGGCGAGGTCGGCCATGCGCCGGGCGGCCGCGCTGAGCGGCTCGGGGTCGAGCCGGTAGCGGACCTCGCGGCCGCTGCGCCGGCGCGTCACGAGGCCGGCGCGATCGAGCACCGTGAGGTGCTTCATCACCGCGGGCCGCGCTGACGGGCAGCTCGGCCGCCAGCATCGTGGCGGTCGCCTCGCCGCGGGCGGCCAGCGAGCCGACGAGCTGCCAGCGCGTCGGATCGGCGAGCGCGCCGAGGACCGGGGGAGGTGCGTCGGCGACGGCGCTCATCGCTCGACCGCCGTCGTGTCGGCGTAGGCGGCGAGGGCGTCGAGCTCGAGCCGCCAGCCGCGCGTGTTGCCGGCGAGTGCCGCGGTGCGGGCCGCGGGATCGACGTCGAGGGCGTCGAAGCCGCTCTCGATCACGGTCACGCGGGTCTTGTCGTCCTCGGTGGCGAGGAAGAAGCGCGCCAGGGTCGAGTTGGCCGGCGTCGGCTCGGCGTCGACCCGCAACGTCGAGAGCCAGCGGAAGGCGAAGCGATGGGGCGGCTGGACCTCCTCGACGCGGCCCGCGCACGGTCCCGTGCTCGGCTCCAGGTCAGCGACAGCTCGCCGCCGGGCCGCAGGTCGACCTCGGCACCCGCGTCCCCGAACCAGCGACCGAGGTGCTCGGGCGTGGTGATGAGCGCCCACACGCGCTCGATCGGCGCGGCGATGAGCACGTCGGTCTCGATGCTGTCGGTGTCCTGGGCCATGGGCGGTGCCTCCGTCGGGTGCGCTGAAGTGATACCGCCAGGTTACTCCTCAATCGGCTGATGTGCAACTCCAGGGTTACGCGTGGCGACCGACCACCGTCCCGAGGATGCGGGCCCCGCGGTCGAGCTCGGCGCCGGGCGCAGCGGCGAACGTCAGCCGCAGGAACGGGCCCGGCGCCTCGGCGGGGAACCACGGGCGCCCGGCGCTCACGATGACGCCCGGCGCGCTCCGCGTCGGCCGCCACCGCGACGTCGTCGACGCCCGTCGGGCAGCCGGACCCAGAGGGAGAACCCGCCCCGGGGGACGAGGTCGATCGCGGCGCCGGGGACGTGGCGGCGGACGGCCGCGACGAGCAGGTCGCGGCGCTCGGCCAGGGCGACGGCCGTCGTGCGCCGGTGCCGGCGCCAGGCCGGGGTGCAGACGAGGTCCAGCGCCGCCTCCTGCAGCGGCCCGGAGACGATGAAGTCGTCCACGACCCGCGCCGCGCGGATGCGGGCGCCGGCCGGGCCGCGGGCGGCGATCGCGCCGACCCGCAACCCGGGGGCGGCGGCCTTCGTCAGCGACCGGATGTAGATGACGTGGCCGTCGTGGTCGTCGGCCGCGAGCGGCGGCGGGGGGTCCTCGCCGAGCGCGAGGTCCCGGGCGTAGTCGTCCTCGACGACGAAGGCGCCCGCCTCCCGGGCGATCCGCAGCACCTCCGCGCGGCGGTCGGGCGCCAGCGACGCGCCGTGCGGGTTGGCGTACAGCGGCTGGCACACGAAGGCCCGGGCGCCGGTGGCGCGGAAGGCCGCCGCGAGCAGGTCGGGGCGGACGCCGTCGCCGTCGACCGGGACCGGCACCACGCGCGCGCCCGCCAGCCGGGCGGCGGCGATGGTCCCGGTCCAGGTCGGCGACTCCACGAGCACCGGCACCCCGGGGCCGCCGAGCACCCGCATGACGGTCGACAGCGCGGCCTGCGCGCCGGGGGTGATGACCACGTCGTGGGCGCGGTAGAGCCCGCCCGCCTCCTGCGCGAACCACGCCCGCAGGCGCTCGACCCCCTCCGTCGGCACCCGCGCCCAGGTCCCCGGCCGTCGTGCGGCCCGCCCGAGGGCGGCGGCCAGCAGGCCGGTCGGCTGCAGCGACTCGTCGGGGTAGCCGCTCGAGAGCACGATCGCGCCGGGGGGCGGGAGCCGCATCTGGGCGTGCAGCGCCGAGGCGTCCGTCCCGCCGTCGGGAAGGGCGAGGGCCTGCCACCCGAGGTCCGGCGCCGCACTGCCGGGATCGGCGGGCGGTGTGGCGACGAACGTCCCGCGGCCGGGCCGGGGGTCGACGAGCCCTTCGCCGGCCAGCCGGGTCAAGGCCTGCTGCACCGTCTGCGGCCCGGCGTGGTGGCGGGCCATCAGCTCGCGCACGGACGGGAGCCGCGTGCCGGGTGCGGCGGCCCGGACGGTCGCGCGCAGCGCCGTCGCGATGCGGTCAGAAGCGTTATCATCAGCCATGAGTATCGCCAGTAACGCTATCAACGCCACCCCGATGACGCGGGTGCCGGCCGGCCTGGGCCTCGGCCTGCTCGGCGTCCTCGGCTTCTCCTTCTCCCTGCCGGCGACCCGGCTGGCGGTGGCCGATCTCGATCCGTGGTTCGTGACCTTCGCCCGTGCGCTCGTCGCAGCGCTGCTCGCCGCGGCCTACCTGCGGGCCGTGCGCGCGCCGTGGCCGACTCGGGAGCAGTGGCGCCGGCTGGCGCTCGTCGCCGGCGGCGCGGTGATCGGGTTCCCGCTGCTGACGGGTCTGGCGCTCGTGACGAGCGAGTCCCAGCACGGGGCGGTGTTCGTCGCCCTGTTGCCCGGGGCGACGGCCCTGGCCGCGGTGGCGCGCGCCGGCGAGCGGCCCGGGCCGCTGTTCTGGGGTGCGGCGCTCGCCGGCCTGCTCGTCGTGGTGGGCTTCACGCTCGTCAACGCCGGCGGCGCGGTGACCGGCGCCGACGTCCTCCTGCTCGCCGCGATCGCGGTGTGCGCGGTCGCCTACGCGGAGGGCGGCGTGCTCAGCCGCGACCTCGGCGGCGCGCGCACGATCTGCTGGGCGCTGGTCCTCTCCGCGCCGCTCACCGCCCCGCTCGCCGCCGCGACCGGTGCCACCACCGGCCTCCACGCGGGGCCGGTCGCCTGGCTCGGCCTCGCCTACGTCTCGCTGATCTCCATGTTCCTGGCGTTCTTCGCCTGGTACGCCGGTCTTGCCCGCGGCGGCGTGGCGAAGGTCGGCCAGGTCCAGCTGCTGCAGCCCCTGCTGACCTTCACCTGGGCGGGACTGGTCCTGGGGGAGCACGTCGGGGCGGGGACGGTGCTGGCCGCCACCGGCGTACTCGCCTCCGTCGTGGTCACCCAGCGTGCGCGGGTGACCACTCGCGAGGGCTAGATGGAGCCCTGGGTGCCCTTGGCCCGGCGCTCGGCGCGGTCGGCCATCATGTCCTGCTTCTGCTGGTCGCTGAGGCGCGGGCTGCCCTTGGCCATGCGGCGCTCGTCGACCGACTCGACGATCTTCTTGTCGTGTTCGACGGCCGCGGCCTCCGCCGCGTCCTGGTCGTCGCGGTGCGCCGCGAGGCGGGCCGACACCCGCTCGGTGGCCGCCTGGCGGTCCTCGTCGGAGAACTCCGCGGCCCAGGGCGCATCGGGGTCCGCGGCGACGGCTTCCGGGGTCAGGTCGGGGCGTCCGGCGCGGATCAGCGCGTCGTAGGAGGCGGTGGTCTTGGCATGCACCTTCGACCGCACGTACTCGACCAGAGCAGGACCGTCGTCGGCGCGCGCCTCGACCGCCTGGGTGAAGCGGTGGATGTGCAGCGGCTTGCCGCCGGCGTTGAGCGCACCGGAGCTGGGCGTCGCGTCGATGATCTCGCGGAGGCGGGCCAGCAGCGCTTGATGGGCGTCGTTCACGTCCTCACTCTCGCAGGCCGAGCGCCTCGGGCGCAGAATGATCGTCCGCAGGCCCACTTCCGGGGGGTGCGCGCGGGCTCCACGCCGCCGGGTTCGGCGCCCCCACGGCGCCCGCAGGCCCTAGCGCCAGTCGGCGAGCATCGCCTTCGCGGCGTCCGTGAGCGCGGCTTGGAGGAAGGGGCCGTAGGTGACGCGGCCGACGCCGAGGCGCCGCATGCGGCCGAGGTCGTGCCTGACCGGGTGCTGCGTGATGTTGACCGGGACGTCGAGCGCGCCGACGACGGCGGTGATGAGCTCGTCGGCGTCCTGGATCCGGACGGGGTAGACGCTGTCGGTACCCGCAGCGACGAGGGCCCGGAGGCGCTCGATCGCCTCGTCGAGGACGGCGGCCGGGTCCTCGGCGCGGAGGAACAGGTCGGTGCGGCCGTTGATCCACACGTGCACGCCGGCGTCCTCGGCGGCGGCGCGCAGGCCCCCGACGTAGGCCGCGTGCTCCGCTGTGCTGCGCAGACGGCCGCCCTCGGAGTGGACGGTGTCCTCGAGGTTGAGGCCGACGCCCCCGGCATCGAGCAGCCCCGCGATCAGGTCGGCCGGGGCCTGGCCGTAGCCGGCCTCGAGGTCGACGGAGACGGGGACGTCGACGGCCGCGACGATCGCCCGCACGGCCTCGACGACCTCGGCGAAGCTCTGGCCCTCGCCGTCGGCCGCGCCGCGGGCGTCCGCCAGCGGATGGCTGCCGATGGTCAGGGCGTCGAAGCCGGCGTCGACGGCCACGCGGGCCGACCACGCGTCCCACACGGTCGGCAGCACGAGCGGCTGCGCGTCGGCGTGAAGCTGCGCCAGGCGGTCGGCGCGAGCGGCGAGCGGGGTGCTTGAGGCCATCTCGCGACGCTACCCGACGGTCTGGCTCGCGTAGGCTCGCCCCATGTCCGCACCTGCCGCCCGTGCCCATGACGTCGTGGTCTTCGGGGCGACCGGCTTCGTCGGCAGGCTCACCGCCGCCTACCTCGCCGGCGCCGCGCCCGCCGGCACGCGCATCGCGCTCGGCGGCCGCTCGCAGGAGAAGCTCGAGCGCGTCCGCGACGAGCTCGGCCTCGACTGGCCGATCGTGGTGGCCGACTCCGCCGACGCGGCCGCCCTGGCCGAGCTGGCGTCCTCCACGACGGCGATCGCCACGACGGTCGGCCCCTACATGAAGCACGGCCTGCCGCTCGTGGAGGCCTGTGCCGCCGCCGGCACCCACTACGCCGACCTGACGGGCGAGGTGCTGTTCATGCGCCGCTCCATCGACGCCGCCGACGCCGCCGCGCAGGCCAGCGGGGCCCGCATCGTGCACACCTGCGGCTTCGACTCGATCCCCTCCGATCTGTCCGTGCTGCTGCTCAGCGAGGCCGCGGGCGAGCCGCTCGACGACGCCACGCTCGTCGTGAAGGCGTTCAAGGGCGGCGCCAGCGGCGGGACGATCGACTCCATGCGCGGCCAGCTCGACGAGGCCAAGCGCGACAAGGCCAGCCGCAAGCTGATGTTCGACCCGTTCTCGCTGACGCCCGACCGCGACGCCGAGCCGGAGGACAAGGCCCGCCACGGTGACCCGACCGGCATCTCCCAGGACGCTGAGCTCGGCGGCTTCCTCGCCCCGTTCGCGATGGGGACGGTCAACACCCGCGTCGTGCGGCGCTCCAACGCGCTGCAGGGCCACGCGTACGGCCGCGACCTGCGCTACCGCGAGCTGCAGCTCGGCGGCTCAGGCCCGATGGGCGCGGCCAAGGCGGCGGCCATCACCGGCGGGCTCGGGCTGCTGCTGGGCGGCCTGGCCTTCCCCCCGACCCGCAAGCTGCTCGACAAGAAGCTGCCCGCCCCCGGTGAGGGCCCGACGGAGGAGCAGCGCGAGAACGGCTTCTTCGCGATCGACACCCACGCCCACACCCTCGCCGGCCGCCACCTCGTCTGCCGCGTCCGCGCCTCGGGGGACCCGGGCTACAAGGCGACCGCGGTCATGCTGGGGGAGAGCATCCTCGCCCTGGCCCTCGACGGCGACCAGCTCCCGGACCGCGCCGGCGTCCTCACGCCGGCCACCGCGATCGGCACGCGCCTCGTCGAGCGCCTGCGCTCGGCCGGGCACGCCTACGACGTCGAGTAGCCCGGCTGACCGGCCCGCTGAAGGTTCCCGGCCTCCTGCCGATCCTTCCTGCGTGGGCCGAACCCGACCGGGCGACGACGCGGCCGCGGAGCACCTGCGGACCGAAGGCGAGACCGAGCGGCGATGGCTCGGCTACTTCTTCGCGCTCGCGGCCGTTGCCGCCGTGCTCAACAGCGTCCTGCCGGGCTTCGGGGGCTTCGACGTCGCGGGCCTGCTCGTGCTGGCCGCGGCCGCCGCTGCGGGCGCCGCGTTCCTGCTGCTCGGACGGGCCGAGCTGCCGCGCGCCGTCGTCAACGCCCTCCTGGGCCTGGGCACGGCCGGCATCGCCGCCTCGATCTCCTTCACCGAGGGCGTGCCCAACGACGGGGTGCTGCTGTACCTCTGGATCGCCCTGTACGCCTTCTACTTCCTTCCCAGCCGCACCGCCTGGTGTCACATGGCCGCCGTCGCGGCGTCCTTCGCGCTCGTCATCGCCCTCGACCCGCCGCCCTATCCGCCCGAGGGGCACTGGGCCACGGTCATGGGCGCGATCGCCGCGGCCGGCATGTTCGTCGGCCGGCTCAAGCAGCGCCTGGACATGAGCCTCGACCGCCTCGTGGGGCTCGCGCACACCGACGACCTCACGGGGCTGCCCAACCGCCGCGCCTGGTCGTTGCGGGCCGGGGTGGAGGTCAACCGCGCGACGCGCTTCGGGCAGTCGCTCAGCGTCGCGCTGATCGACCTCGATCGGTTCAAGCACTTCAACGACGAGCACGGCCACGCGGCCGGCGACCGGCTGCTGGCCGACGCCGCCAGCGCGTGGCGCGGGACCCTGCGCGACTTCGACTTCATCGCCCGCATCGGCGGCGACGAGTTCGCGGTGCTGCTGCCGGGGTGCACGCTGGCGACCGCCGCCGACACCGCCCAGCGGCTGCGCGCGGCGATGCCCGCCGGCGTCGGATGCACCGTCGGCACCGCGCAGCTGCGGCCGCGCGAGTCGATCGAGCAGACGCTCGCACGCGCGGACGAGGCCCTCTACGTCGCCAAGGACCGGCGCGGCGCGTCCGTCGTGCTCAGCGACCGGTGAGCTCGATCCACCCGTCGGACAGGCGGACGTCGAACGTGCGCAGCCGCACCGGGCTGTTGGCCCACAGCTTGACCGCCTGCGCGTAGGGCGCGAAGCCGAACACGCGGCCCTTCGGCCCTTCGACCATCGCGCCGGTCCGCACGTCGTAGCGGGCGCGGTGCCACGGGCACTCGAGGCAGCCGTCGCGCACCTGCCCGCGGCCGAGCTTGGCGCCCTGGTGGCGGCACAGGTTGCCGGTGGCGAACGGGAGCCCGTCGGCGAGGCCCACGGCGAGCACGCCGTGGTCCTGCGTCGCGACCTCGACGACCTGATCGGGGCCGAGGTCGGCCACGCGCACCAGGCGCGCGCCGTCTGCGGTGAACGGGTCGCGCGAGCGCAGCGTGCGGATGGTGCCCTTGCCGGGGTCGTCACTCATGACGTCCATCGGTACCCGCCCGGCCGGTGGCCCATCCGAGCACCCCGCGCACGTGCCAGGGGTGTGGGCGACCGACCGCCCCTGCGCCTAGAGCGTTGACTCCCCGGGGTGGGGGTCCTTGTGTGCCGGACATGCCCGCACTCCTCTTCGGATCCATCAGCACCATCGCCGACACCTCCGAGCTCCAGCGCCAGGCGTTCAACGACGCCTTCCGCGAGCACGGCCTCGACTGGACGTGGGACCAGGACGAGTACCGCGCGCTGCTCGAGTCCAGCGGCGGCCAGGACCGCGTCGCCGAGTACGCCCGCTCCAAGGGCGAGGACGTCGACGCCGCGGCCGTCCACCAGACGAAGTCCGAGCGCTACCAGCGCGCCCTCGCCGAGGCCGACCTCCGTCCGCGCGAGGGCGTCGTGGACACGATCAAGGCCGCCAAGGACGAGGGCTACAAGGTCGCGTTCGTGACCACCACCGCTCCCGAGAACGTCACGGCGCTCCTGCGCGCCGTCTCCGCCGAGCTCCCGCGCGACGGCTTCGACCTGATCGTCGACAAGACCGACGTCGAGCAGCCCAAGCCCGACGGCGCCGCCTACGACTACGCCCTCGAGCAGCTGGGCGTCAACGCCTCCGACAGCGTCGCCGTCGAGGACAACCTCGGCGGGGTCCAGGCCACGCGCGCGGCGGGCGTCGCCGTGATCGCGTTCCCGAACGCCAACACCGCCGCGCACGACTTCGGCCAGGCCGACCGCGTCGCGGAGCGCCTGAGCTTCGAGGACGTGCAGTCGGTCGCGGCGGCGTGACGGCGGACGGCGATCTGGCGCGTCGGCGGGGCCAGGGCTTGGTCCCCCCGCCGCCCCGGGACGTAGGGCGGCCATGGGCACCGTTTCCGCACAGTTCACCGCGACTGACACGGCCTTCCACGTCGAGGGCCACGAACGGATCGCCTTCGACCTGCTGTACGTGGACGGCGCGTTCGCCATCGGCAACGACGAGCTGGCCGACACCTACCGCGAGTACGGCCGCTGCTTCATGGTCGTCGACGAGAACGTGCTCGAGCACTACGGCGAGCAGGTGCGCGCCTACTTCGAGCACCACGACGTCGACCTGACGATCTTCCCCGTCGCCATCGCAGAGACGGAGAAGTCGCTGCGCACGCTGGAGCGGATCGTGGACGCGTTCACCGACTTCGGGCTGCTGCGCAAGGAGCCCGTGCTGGTGGTCGGCGGCGGCCTCACGACGGACGTCGCCGGGTTCGCGTGCGCGAGCTACCGCCGCGGCACGCCCTACATCCGCATCCCGACGACGCTGATCGGGCTCATCGACGCGAGCGTCGCCATCAAGGTCGCGGTCAACCAGGGCCACCAGAAGAACCGGCTCGGCGCCTACCACGCGTCGCAGAAGGTGCTGCTGGACTTCGGCTTCCTGGAGACGCTGCCCGAGGACCAGGTGCGCAACGGCATGGCGGAGCTGATCAAGATCGCCGTGGTCGCCAACCGCGGCGTCTTCGAGCTGCTCGAGCGCCACGGCGAGGAGCTGCTGCGCACGCGCTTCGGGACGGTCGACGGCACGCCGGAGATCCGCGCGGTCGCGCACCAGGTCACCTACGACGCGATCGCGACGATGCTCGAGCTCGAGGTGCCGAACCTCCACGAGCTCGACCTCGACCGCGAGATCGCCTACGGCCACACCTGGAGCCCGACGCTCGAGCTCGCCCCGGAGGCCCCGATGCTCCACGGGCACGCCGTCAACGTCGACATGGCCCTCTCGGCGACCCTCGCCGAGCAGCGCGGCTACATCACCACGGCGGAGCGCGACCGCATCCTCACCGTGATGAGCGGCCTCGGGCTCGCGCTCGACAGCCCCTACCTCACGCCGGACCTGCTGGCGAAGGGGACGGAGACGATCACCCAGACGCGCGACGGGCTGCTGCGCGCCGCCGTCCCGCGGCCGATCGGGACGTGCTTCTTCGTCAACGACCTGCCGGCCGCGGAGCTCGACCGGACGCTGCACGTCCACAAGGACCTCGCCGCGGGCTACCCCCGGGGCGGCGACGGCGTGGACATGTGGACCACGTCGGCCGCCACGAGCAAGGCCTGACCGTTCCGGCGCCGGCCACCACCCCGCGGCCGGTCACGCCGGTCGGCATCCTCGCGGCGACGCTCGCGGACCTCTCCCGCCGGCTCGAGGCCGCCGACGTCGACGCCGGCCTGAAGGCCGAGCTGCGGCGGGCGCGCGAGCTCGCCGCCGGCCTGGACCCCTACCTCGAGCGCTGCACCACGCCGGAGTCGCCCGCGCTCGCGGCCCTGGCCGCGCGCACGCAGGCCGAGGACTGGGGGGCCCGCGGCGGATCGCCGCTGGAGCAGGAGATGCTCTCCGGGCACGTCGAGGGGCAGGCGCTGCGCCTGATCGTGCACATGACCCGCGCCCGGCGGGTGCTCGACATCGGCATGTTCACGGGCTACTCGGCGCTCGCGATGGCAGAGGCGCTCCCGCCCGGCGGCGACGTCGTGGCCTGCGAGCTCGACCCGCACGTGGCCGCCCTGGCGCAGGAGTGCTTCTCCGTGTCACCGGCCGGGGATCGGATCGCCGTCCACGTCGGTCCCGCGGGGGAGACGCTGCGGACGCTGGCCGCCGCCGGCGACGTGTTCGACCTCGTCTTCGTCGACGCCGACAAGGCGGGCTACCTGGGCTACGTCGACGCGGTGCTCGAAGGCGGCCTGCTCGCCCCGCACGGCGTGATCGCCGTCGACAACACGCTGATGCAGGGCCTGCCGTACACCAGCGGCGAGTCGACGCCGAACGGCGACGCGATCGCCGCGTTCAACCAGGCCATCGCGGACGACCCGCGGGTCGAGCAGGTCCTGCTTCCGTTGCGCGACGGCCTGACGCTGATCCGCCGCGCATGACGCGCACGGTGGCGATGCTGGCCCTTCTCGGGGCCACCGCGCCGTTGAACGCCGCGCTGACCGCCGTCGCGCTGCTGCGCGGCCTCGTGACGCGCCCGGCGCGCCAGACCGCCGCGACGCCGCGCACCGTCCTCATCTCGGGCGGGAAGATGACCAAGGCGCTCGTGCTCGCGCGGGCCTTCCACCGCGCCGGGCACCGCGTCGTGCTCGTCGAGGCCGCGCACTACCGGCTCACCGGGCACCGCTTCTCGCGCGCGGTCAGCCGCTTCCACACCGTCCCCAAGCCGGACGCGCCCGGCTACGTCGAGGCGATCGTCGACGTCGTCCGCCGCGAGGGCGTCGACGTCTACGTCCCCGTCTGCAGCCCCGTCGCGAGCGCCTACGACGCCGACGTCCAGCGCGCGCTCGCCGGCGTCTGCGAGGTCGTCCACGGCGACCCTGAGTCGATCCGCCGCGTCGACGACAAGCACGCCTTCACGCAGGCGGCCGCCGAGCTCGGGCTCCCCGTCCCGGACGCGCACCGCATCACCGATCCGCAGCAGGTCGTCGACTTCGACTTCGGCGGCCGCGCGCGCCCCTACATCCTCAAGAGCATCCCCTACGACCCGGTCCGCCGGCTCGACCTCACGCCCCTGCCGCGACCGACGGCGGAGGAGACGGCGGCGTTCGCGCGCTCCCTGCCGATCTCCGAGGACACGCCCTGGATCCTGCAGGAGTTCATCGCCGGCCAGGAGTACTGCACCCACAGCACGGTCCGCGACGGCGCCGTGCAGCTGCACCTCTGCTGTGCGTCCTCCGCCTGGCAGATCAACTACGACCACGTCGAGAAGCCCGCGATCGACGCCTGGGTGCGGCGCTTCGTCGGCGGCCTCGGGCTGACCGGCCAGTACTCGTTCGACTTCATCGAGGCCGACGACGGCGAGGTCTACGCGATCGAGTGCAACCCGCGCACCCACTCCGCGATCACGCTGCTGCAGGACCACCCGGGCGTCGCGCGCGCCTACCTCGAGGACGGGGCGGGGGAGCTGCGCCCGCCGGCGGGGACCCGGCCGACGTACTGGCTCTACCACGAGCTGTGGCGGCTGTTCACCCGCCCCTCGCGCGCGCGGCTGCGCACGATCGCGCGCGGCCGCGACGCGATCTTCGACTGGGCCGACCCGCTCCCGTTCCTGCTCGAGCACCACCTGCAGATCCCGGCCCTGCTGCTCGAGAACCTGCGCGCGCGCCGCGGCTGGGTGCGGATCGACTTCAACATCGGCAAGCTCGTCGAGCCGGCGGGCGACTAGCGGTGCGCGTCCTGCAGCTCACCGGCTCCGCCGTCTCGACGTTCCATGCGGACCTCTCGCGCCTGTACGCCCAGGGCTGCCTCGACGTCGCCGCCACGCTGGCGCACGAGCAGGTCCTCGCCCACGTCTCACCCGACGGCGCCTGGCGCTTCCCGGCCGACCTCACGCCGACCGCGATCGCCGCCGCCGACCCGTTGCCGCTGGCCGCGGCGATGGGGCATCTCGCCGCGCTCGAGCTCGACGTGATGGTCCCGCAGATGTTCTGCGTCCCCGGGATGACCCACTTCCGGGCGCTGTTCGACGTCCTCGGCGTGCCCTACGTCGGCAACGTCCCGGCGGTGATGGCGCTGACGGCGGACAAGGCGAAGGCCAAGGCCGTCGTCGCCACGGCCGGCGTGCGCGTCCCCGCCGGGGAGGTCGTGCGCCGCGGCGGCCGCCCGGCCGTCGCGACCCCGGCGGTGGTCAAGCCCGTCGACGCCGACAACTCCCACGGCGTCACGCTCGTGCACGACCGCGGCGGACTACGCCGCGGCGCTGAAGGCGGCCCTCGAGCACGGCGGCGCGGCGCTCGTCGAGGACTACGTCGCCGCTCGGCCGCGAGGTGCGCTGCGGCGTCGTGGAGCGCGACGGCGAGCTCGTCTGCCTGCCGCTGGAGGAGTACGCCGTCGACAGCGGCGCCAAGCCGGTCCGCGATGCCGCCGACAAGCTCGGCCGCGACGCCGACGGCGAGCTGCGGCTGCAGGCCAAGACCACGGACAAGGCGTGGATCCTCGACGTCGACGATCCCGCCACCGCCCCCGTCTGGGACGCGGCGCGCCGCTGCCACGTCGCGCTCGGCTGCCGCGACTACAGCCTGTTCGACTTCCGCATCGACCCCGCCGGCGACCCCTGGTTCCTCGAGGCCGGGCTGTACTGCTCGTTCGCCGAGCAGAGCGTGATCGCCGTGATGGCCCGTGCGGCCGGAACCCCGACGAAGGAGCTGCTCGACATGGCCCTCTCCACCGCCGCCGCCCGCCGATGACCACCGTCCTCGATCCGATCGGCGTCCGCGTCGACGACCTCGACCTGGCCTGCGCCGACGACGCCGCCATCGCCCGCCTCGCCGCGCTGCTCGCCGAGCACGGCGTCATCGTCGTGCCCGGCCAGGCGCTCGACGACGCGGGCTTCGTCGCGTTCCTCAAGCGCTTCGGGCCGCTCGCCTTCACGAAGGGGGAGGCGCACGCCCCCGGCTTCCCCGACCTCAACGTCGTCTCCAACGTCGGGCGCGCCACCCCGCCCAAGAGCGTCTTCCACGTCGACACGAGCTACGTGCGCACCCCGCCCGCCTACACCGCGCTGCGCGCCGTGGCGATACCCGCCGAGGGCGGCGAGACGCTGTTCACCAACCAGTACCGCGCCTACGACACGCTGCCCGCCCACATCCGCGAGCACCTCGACGGGCGCACGATCACGCACGTCGTCACGGGCGTGGAGCTCGAGCCGGGCGACGAGGCCGCCGCCGCGCACCCGGTCTTCCGCCCCCATCCGGTGACCGGCCGCATCGCGCTGTACCTGACGACCCCGAAGCGCTGCGCGGGGATCAGCGGCCTCTCCGACGCCGAGGCCGCCGCGACGGTGCAGCACCTCTTCGAGCACTCCACGCGAGCGGAGAACACCTTCCGCCACGCGTGGTCGCCCGGCGACGTCGTGATGTGGGACAACGCGTGCGTGCTCCATCGCGGGGACCACGGGCGGGTCGTCGGCGACCGGGTGATGCACCGGGGGATGGTCGCCGAGCACCTGACGACGCCTCTGACGGCGCGTCAGTAGTAGCGTTCCCTCGTGTGAGCGTCACCGACCTGGCCGAGGTCGACCTCGGCGACCACCAGCACTGGGCCGACGGCCCGCCGTACGAGCTGTTCGCGCAGATCCGCGCGGAGGACCCCGTGCACTGGAGCCCGAACCGGCGCTACCCGGACGAGGGCGGCTTCTGGTCGGTCACCCGCGCCGACCATCTCCACGCGGCGACGCGCGACCTGCAGACGTTCTCCTCCGAGCGGCGCGGGATCTTCCTCGTCGATGACGTCGGCGTGCCGCTGGACGTGCAGCGGCTGCAGATGATCTCGATGGATCCCCCGCGGCACGACCGCCTCAAGCAGCTCGTGGGCAAGGCGTTCACGCCGAAGCGGATCGCCGACCACGAGGGAGCGGTGCGGAGCATCATCACCGCGGTGCTCGACCGGGTCGAGGACCGCGACCGGATCGACCTCGTGACCGACGTCGCCCAGCCCGTGCCCGCACGGGTGATCGGGTCGCTGCTCGGCACGCCGGAGGCCGACGACGGCAGGCTCGTGCACTGGACCAACGTCGCCACCGCCTTCGAGGATCCCGAGATCCGCGGGCGCTGGGACGACTCCATGGAGGAGCTCGCCGGCCTCGTGAGCTACATCAACGCGATCCGCGAGGCGCGGGTGGAGGACCCGGGCAACGACCTGCTCACGGCGCTGATCCAGGCCGAGGTCGGGGGCGACCGCCTCGACGAGATGGAGATCGCCGTCTTCTTCCTGCTCCTGCTGGCGGCGGGCAACGACTCGACGCGGGCCACCTACACGGCCACGATGCGCGCGCTGCTGGCGGACCCGGAGCAGCGGCAGCTGCTGCTCGACGACCCGTCCCTGATCCCCAACGCCGTCGAGGAGGGCCTGCGCTGCTTCCCGGCGTTCGCGTTCATGGGCCGCGCCGCGACCCGCGACGTCGAGCTGGGCGGCAAGACGATCCGGGAGGGCGACCGCGTGCTGCTCTGGTACCTCGCGTCCAACCGCGACCCGGAGCGCTTCGACGACCCGGAGCGCTTCGACGTGACCCGCCCCGGCCTCGACGCCCACCAGGCCTTCGGCGCCGGCGGGCGGCACTTCTGCCTCGGCGCCGCGCTCGCCCGCCTCGAGCTGCGGCTGTGGATCGAGCAGACGCTCGAGCGCTTCCCCGACATGCGCCTCGACGGCGAGGGCGAGCGCGTGATGGCGCTCTTCCTCAACCAGTGGAAGCACCTGCCGGTCCGGCTGCGCTGACTACCAGCGCTGGTGCACGTGCGGCGCGACGAGCTCGTCGTAGACGCCCTTGACCGCGGTCATCGTCGCCTCGTCGAGCGCCGCCACGTCCGCAGCGGCCGCGTTGCCGCGCGCCTGCTCGGCGGAGCGGGCGCCCGGGATGGTGGTCGAGACCGCCTCGTGCATGAGGATCCAGCGCAGGGCGAAGGCCGCCAGGGGGGTGTCGCCGCCGACGATCGCCTTCAGCCGCTCGACCGCCTCGAGGCCGACCTCGAAGGGGACACCCGCGAACGTCTCGCCGACGTCGAAGGCCTCGCCGGAGCGGTTGAACGTGCGGTGGTCGTCGGCCGCGAACGTCGTGTCCGCGCCGTAGCGGCCCGACAGCAGCCCGGAGGCCAGCGGGACGCGCACGATCACGCCGACGCCACGGGCGGCGGCCTCCCGGAGGAACAGGTCCGCCGGGCGCTGGCGGAACGCGTTGAAGATGATCTGCACCGTGGCGACGTTCGGGAACGCGATCGCCTTCAGCGCCTCCTCGACGCGCTCGACGCTGACGCCGTAGGCGGCCATGCGGCCCTCGGCGACCATCGCGTCGAGGTCGGCGAAGACCTCCGGGCGGTAGTAGAGGTCGGTCGGGGGGCAGTGGAGCTGGACGAGGTCGAGGGTCTCCATCCCGAGGTTCTCGCGCGAGCGGTCGTTCCACTCGCGGAAGTGCTCCGGGGAGTAGTTCTCGACGGTCTGGTCCGCGCGCCGGCCCATCTTCGTCGCCACGGTGATCGCGTCGCCGCGCTCGGCGCGCAGCCGGCCGACGAGCCGCTCCGAGCGGCCGTCGCCGTAGACGTCGGCGGTGTCGAAGAACGTCACGCCGGCGTCCGCCGCGGCGTGGAGCGTCTCGAGGGCCGCGTCCTCGGCGACGTCGCCCCAGTCGGCGCCGATCTGCCACGCCCCGAACCCGATCGCCGACACGTCGCGGCCGGTGCGGCCAAGCCCTCTCGTCTCCATGGCCACCACGCTACGAGCCGGGAGGTCCGGGGGCGGCGAATGCGCCAGCTTGCACCCGAGACGACCGCCGGCGCGCCCGGCGGCGGTCGGAATCGGTGCCCGTGTGCACACCAAGGGCATGACAGTTCGCAAACGGGTCCTGATCACGGGCGCCTCGAGCGGCGTCGGCGTCGCCGCGGCGGAGCAGTTCGCGCTCGCGGGCTACGACGTCGCGCTGCTCGCCCGCAGCGAGGACGGCCTCAACCGCGGCGCCGAGACGGTGCGCGAGGCGGGTGGCGAGGCCCTGGTGCTCCCGTGCGACGTGACCGACCGCGACGCCATCGCCGCTGCGATGGAGCAGGTGCAGGAGACCTTCGGCGGCCTCGACGTCGTCGTCGTCAACGCCGCCATGACGATCTACGGGCCGTTCGAGGACGTCGAGGCCGAGGACTTCGATCGCGTCTTCGCCGTCACGTTCATGGGTGCGGTCAACACGATCCGCGCCGCACTGCCGGCCCTGAAGGCCTCGCGCGGTGTGATCGTGTCCGTCGGCTCGCTCAACAGCCGCGTGCCGCTGCCGGCGTGGTCCTCCTACGCCGCCGCCAAGCACGCGGAGCGCGGCTTCCTCAACAGCCTTGCGATCGAGCTGCGCCAGCAGCACACCGGCGTGCGCGTCACCCAGCTGCACCCCGGGCCGATCAACACGCCGGTGTGGACCGAGACGCCGAGCGCGGTCGGCCACCTGCCGCGCCGGCCGCCGGACGGCTACCCGCCCGAGCAGGTCGCGGCGGCCCTGGTCCGCCTCGCGGCCAAGCCGCGCCCCGAGGTGCTCTTCGGCGCCGAGGCGATCGGCGTCGATCAGCTGTGGGCGACCGCCCGCCCCGTCGGCGACTTCGTCCTCGGGATGGTCTACCACTGGTTCCAGTCCGGCAAGCGGCCGGCGCAGTCCGACGTCGACGCGCTGCGCTCGGCGGTCGGCAAGGGCTTCGCCCGCGACGGGCTCGCGCAGCGGCCGAGCATCACCTCCGCGGTCCGCGGCGTCGCCGGCCTGGGCGCCGGCGCGCTGCAGGCCCCGGCCTTCGTGAAGGCCCTGCGCACGGACATGGCCGGCCGCAAGTCGTGACGGGCGCACGGCGGCTGGCGCTGGCCTTCGGGGCCGCGCACGTCGCCGTGTGCGCGGCGGGGCTCGTCGAGCCGCGCGCCTACGGGCTCGGCACGGCCACCGGCCCGCGCAGTCGGCGCCGCCTGCGCGCGCTCGCCGCCGTCGACGCGGTCTTCGCCGGCAGCGTCGCCGCGGCCGCGGTGCGCGGCCGGCCGCTGCGCCGCCGGCTCCTGCTGGGCGCGGGCTCAGACGTCGGGCGCGCGGTCGCGCTGCTCGCGTGGATCCCGGCCGACGGGCGCCCCAACGGCCGACGCCGGGCGCGACGCTCGCGCGTCCTGCTCGTCGCCGCGTCGCTGGCGGGCGCGAGCACCGCAACGGTGCTCTCGGGACGGGTCGACCTCCCGACCGCCGGCACGAACCCCCGCTGAGCACGCGGGTGTGCCAGGCTGTGGCCACGCGATGACCGTCCGGCCAGACCCACCCGCGTGGCGCTGTCAGCACTGCCAGGTCTTCACCGCGGCGCCGAACTGGCTGTCGGTTCCGGACAGAAGCGGCCGCCGCTGCCCGGCCTGCGGCGCGGTCGTCGCCCTGGCCGACCTCACCACGCGGCTGCGGCTGAGCCGCGACGCGGTGCGCTGGCTGCCGCGCCCGCTCGACGCCTGAAGCCGCGCCGGTCGGCCGGCCGCGCGTGCACGAGGTCAACGGGCTTACCGGTGCGCGCTTGAGGGCGCACCGATCCCGTGAAGCCCCACGCGCATGGGCGTCGCCACCATCGTCATCGACATGCTCAACCCCTACGACCACGAGGACGCGGAGACGCTCGCGGCGAACGCGGCCGACCGGATCGGGCCGCTGACGGAGCTGATCACCGCCACCCGCGACAGCGGGACCGATCTCGTCTACGTCAACGACAACTACGAGGACTTCACCGCGACGTCCAAGGACCTGGGGGAGCATGCGATGCAGGGCCGCCACCCCGAGCTGGTGGAGCCGATCCTGCCGCCACGCGGCACCCTGTTCGTGCAGAAGGTCCGCCACAGCGCCTTCTACAGCACGTCGCTGGATCACCTGCTGCGCACGCGCGGCATCGACACCGTCGTGCTGGCCGGCCAGGTGACGGAGCAGTGCATCCTCTACTCGGCGCTGGACGCCTACGTGCGCGGCTTCGGCGTGCGCGTCGCGCGCGATGCGGTCGCGCCCCTCGACCCGGAGCTCGGCGACGCGGCACTGCGGATGATGGAGCGCAACATGCGCGCCCGCGTGGTGCCGGCGGCGCAGGCGCTGGACTAGGCGAGGGCGGCGTCGGCGGCGCTCGTGCGCAGCTCGCCGAGCACGTCGCGCTGGCGCTGCGCGCGGGCCTCGAGCGCGGCGAGGTCGACGCCGTCCAGGCGCGGGTCGCTGCCGACGCTGCGCCGCAGCGTCGCCCACAGCAGCAGCTTGCCCTCCACGCCGAGGATCAGGCCCTCGCGCTCGACGACGTCCGCGAGCGGCGACCGCGTGCGCAGCTCCCCGTTGAGCTTGAGCCGGCCGGCGCGCTCGGCGATCGCCGCACCCGCGGTCTTGACGGGATCGACGCGCACGCCGAGTCGATCCATCACGTCGCGCAGCGCGTCGCGGTCGGCCTCGATCTCGTCGGCCAGGCCGCGCAAGGTCGCGCGGGCCGCCTCATCCGTCGTCCCCGCGGCGGTGCGGCGGGCGAGCTTGACACCGACGGTCGCGCCGGCGAGGTGGTCGTTGAGGTAGATCGAGCGGTACTTGGAGGAGGCGATGCAGGTGGCCTCCCACCGATGCCGACGCGCCAAACCCGGCCATCAGGGCAAGGGGCGTGACCTCCGGCGGACGGGGGAACACTCCCGCACGTGCGCGCCGTGACCCGCGCCCAGGCCCTGGCCTTCCGCGTCGCCCGCCACCATCTGGCCGGGCGGGCGCCGGACGCCGCCTCCGCGGCGGTCGTCGGGCTGCAGGACACGCCGCCGGGCGCCGCCGCCACGGCGTTCGCGGCCCGCGCGGACGGCGGCCCGGACGCCTTCGACGAACTGGTCCTGGTCCAGAGCCTGCGCGGCGCGCCGTGGGCCGTCGCACCGGCGGACGTCCCCGTCTTCACCGCTGGGCTCGCGCCCCCGGACGAGGCCGCGGCGGCGAAGCTGATCGGCAACGCCGCGAAGGTCCTGGACGGCATCGCTGCGATGGAGGCGCTCGACCGGGTGTCCGCCGCCGTCGCGGACGCCCTCGCCGACGGCCCGCTCGGGCGCGACGACTTCCACCAGGCGCTGCGCGAGCGGCTGCCCGACGACCTGCTGTGGTGGTGCAAGGGCTGCGGCACCCATCACGTCCACCCGTCCCTGTGGCGGGCGACCGGCGTGCGCGGCGTGCTCGCCGTCGTCGGCCGGGAGGGTCGCAGCGCCGTGTTCGGCGCACCCCCCGGCGCCAAGCGGGTCAAGGACCCGGGCGGTGAGCTCGCGCGTCGCTTCCTCCGCGCCTACGGGCCCGCGACGCCGGCGCTGCTGGCGGGGTGGGCGGGCCTCACGGCCGCTCACGCCCGCGGGCTGTGGGAGCAGGCCGGCGAGCTCGCCGAGGTCAAGCTCGCCGGCGAGCGGGCCTGGGTGCTCGCCGAGGACGCCGACGCGGTGGCGGACCCCCCGGACGCGACGGGCGTGCGCCTGCTGCCGAACCTCGATCCGATCGGGACCGCGCGCGACCGGGAGGTGCTCGTGCCGGACGCGGAGGTGCGCAAGGCGATCTGGCGCCCGGTCGGCGGCCCGGGCATCGTCCTGCGCGACGGACGGCTCGCCGGCCTGTGGCGGGCCGCGAAGCAGGGCAAGCGGCTCGTCGTGACGGTCGAACCCGTCGGCCGCTTCCCGAAGACGGCCGTCGCGGCGGTCGAGGCGGAGGCCGAGCGCCTGGCGCCGTTTCGCGCCGCGGAGCGCGTCGAGGTCGCCGTCGAGACCGCTTAGCCGGCGGCGAACGCCCGCGTGCGGATGACGGGCTCGCCCGCCGCGTCGGACGCGTCGAGGTCGACCGTGGCGACGATCGCCCAGTCGTGGTGGCCCTCCGGGTCGTCGATCGCCTGGCGCACGGTCCAGGCGCGGCCCTCGGCGCCGGCGGGCGCGCGGTCGATCCGCAGCAGCGCCGGGGACCGCGCGGCGGCGCCGTCGCCGATCGTCTCGTGCTCGGCCCAGTAGGCGCCGAGCGCGGCCTCCCAGTCGGCCGCCTTCATCTCCACCCGGCCGGGCGGGTCCGTCAGCGCGGCGGCCGCGGCCTCGAGGTCGGCGAGGTCGGCCCACGCGTCGCGCGCGGCGAGCTGGACCTTCTGGAACATCGCGTTGCGGACCATGACCCCGAACGCGCGCTCGTTGCCGGTGATCGGGCGCGGCGGGGCGAGCGGCTCGCCGGCCGCGGCCGCGGCGGCTGCCGCCTCGACGGACTCGGGGTCCGTCAGCGCCGCCCACTCGTCGAGGAGGCTCGAGTCGATCTGGCGCACCGTCTCGCCGAGCCACTCCGTGATGTCGTCGAGCTCGTCGTCCTTGACCTCGTCGGGCACCGTCTGGCGCAGGGCGCGGTAGGCGTCGGAGAGGTAGCGCAGCACGAGCCCCTCCGAGCGCGCGACGCCGTAGAAGGCGACGAACTCGCTGAAGGAGCGGCCCGTCTCGTACATGTCGCGCACCACGGACTTGGGGGAGAGGTCGTCCTCGAGCACCCACGGGTGCTCCTCGCGGTACAGGCGCAGCGCCTGGCGCAGCTCCTCCCCGAGCGGCTGGGGGTAGGTGACCTCCTCCAGCAGCGTCATGCGCTCGTCGTACTCGATGCCGTCGGCCTTCATCTGCGCGATCGCCTCGCCGCGGGCCTTGTTGGCCTGCGCCCGCAGCACGGGGAAGGGGTCGTCGAGGATCGACTCCACGACGGAGAGGACGTCGAGGGCGTAGTTCTCGGACTCCGGGTCGACGAGCTCGATCGCGTCCAGCGCGAAGGACGCCAGCGGCTGGTTGAGCGCGAAGTCCTCCTGGAGGAAGGGCGCGAGGCGCAGGGTGCGGCCGTGCTCGTCGGGCGCCGCGAGCTCCTCCAGCACGCCGGACGTCACCAGCTCCTCGCGCAGGGACGCGGCCTGCTCGAGCAGCCGGGTGCGGCCGCGCTCGTCCTCGTGGTTGTCCTCCAGCAGCGCCCGGAGCGTGTCGGCCGGGTCGGCGCGCTGGTTGATGACGTTGAGCAGCATCGCGTGGTTGACGCGCATGCGCGAGACGAGCGCCTCCGGCGTCGCGTGCTGCAGCCGCTCGAAGGTCTCCTCCGTCCAGGAGACGACGCCGTCCTCGGGCTTCTTGCGCTGGATGCGCTTGAGCTTCTTCTCGTCGCCACCGGCCTTCTTGACCAGGCGGGCGTTCTCGATCGCGTGCTCGGGACCCTGGACGACGACGTAGCCGGTCGTGTCGAACCCGGGGCGGCCCGCGCGCCCGGCGATCTGATGGAACTCGCGCGCCTTCAGCAGCCGGTGGCGGGCGCCGTCGTACTTGGCCAGTCCGGTGAAGACGACGGTGCGGATCGGGACGTTGATCCCGACGCCGAGCGTGTCGGTCCCGCAGATGACCTTCAGCAGGCCGGTCTGGGCGAGCTGCTCGACGAGGCGGCGGTAGCGCGGCAGCATCCCGGCGTGATGGACGCCGATGCCGGCGCGCACGAGCCGCGACAGCGTCCTGCCGAAGCCGGCGGTGAAGCGGAACCCGCCGATCGCGTCGGCGATCGCGTCACGCTCCTCCCGCGTGCAGAACTTCGCCGACAGGAGCGCCTGGGCGCGTTCGAGTGCCGACGCCTGCGTGAAGTGCACGACGTAGACGGGGGCCTGGTCGGTGCGCACGAGATCCTCGAGCAGCTCGTGGAGCGGGTCGAGCGACCAGCGGAACACGAGCGGGACGGGCCGTTCGGCGTCGTCGACGAGCGCGGTGTCGCGGCCGGTGCGGCGCGTCAGGTCCTCGCGCAGCGATGCGACGTCGCCGAGCGTGGCGCTCATGAGCAGGAACTGCGCCTGGGGGAGGGCGAGGATCGGCACCTGCCACGCCCAGCCGCGCTGCGGGTCCGCGTAGAAGTGGAACTCGTCCATCACGACCTGGCCGACGTCGGCCTCGGCCCCCTCGCGCAGCGCGATGTTGGCGAGCACCTCGGCCGTGCAGGCGATGATCGGGGCGCTCGAGTTCACCGACGCGTCGCCGGTGAGCATGCCGACGTTCTCGGCGCCGAAGATCGCGCAGAGGGCGAAGAACTTCTCCGACACGAGCGCCTTGATCGGCGCGGTGTAGAACGTCGTGCGGCCGTCGGCCAGGGCCGCGAAGTGCGCCGCGACCGCGACGGTCGACTTCCCCGAGCCCGTCGGCGTGGCGAGGATGACGTTGTTGCCGCTGAACAGCTCGATCGCGGCCTCGTCCTGGTGCGGATACAGCGTCAGCCCCTGCTCCGCCGTCCAGCCGAGGAACGCCTCGTAGACCGCGTCCGCCGACGCGTCGCGCGGGAGGACGTCGAGCAGGGTCACGCCCTCCAGCGTACGGGCGCGGCGGAGCGGAGCACCCGCCGGCGCCCACCGGCCACGTCATGACCGGCCCTGCCGGCACCGGTCCAGCAGGGCCGTCGCTCGGAGCTGGTTCGCAGAGGCGCGAGCGCCGCGTGATCACGTCGGCGGCGCCCTGGGCGATGAGTTGCAAGTCCGGGAGCCGTCTCACCCGCATGCCCGCGTCCCCGAGCGACCCCGACGCCTACATCGCCGCGCTGCCCGACGAGGCCCGGCCCATCGTGGAGCAGGTCCGCGCGGCGATCCGCACCGCGCTCCCGGACGCCGAGGAGCGCGTCCGCTACGGCATGCCCGCCGTCGCGCTCGGCGGCACGCGCTACCACCTGCACTACGCGGGCTGGAAGGCGCACGTCGGCCTGTACCCCGTCTCGACGCTCTCCCCCGAGCTGGAGGCGGAGGTCGCGCCCTACCGCAGCAAGACCGACTCGGTGACGTTCCCGTACGCGAAGCCGGTCCCCTACGCGCTGATCACGCGGATCGCGCGCGAGCTGGGGGCCATGCGCCGCGAGTAGGGTCCGCGCGATGCAGGTCGCAACGCACGACGGGTCCTTCCACGCCGACGAGGTCTTCGCGATCGCCGCCCTCCGGCGGCTCGGCGAGCCGCTCGCGGTCGTGCGCACCCGTGACCGTGCCGAGCTGGCCGCCGCGGACCTGCGGGTGGACGTCGGGTTCCGCGACGACGCGGGGAGCGGGGACTTCGACCACCACCAGCGCGACTTCGACGCGGTCCGCCCCAACGGGGTTCGCTACGCCTCCTTCGGCCTGGTCTGGCGCGTGCACGGCGCGCAGGCGTGCGGCGGCGACCAGGACGTCGCCGACGCGGTCGACGCGACGCTCGTGCAGCCCGTCGACGCCAACGACACGGGACAGCAGCTCACGCGGGCGCTGATCGAGGGCGTGCGGCCGATGACGGTCAACGCCATCGTGGGCGGGTTCAACGCGCACTGGGACGAGGAGCTCACGCCGGAGCAGGAGCGCGCGCGCTTCGACGCCGCCGTGGACCTGGCCGCGGGGATCCTCGCCCGCGAGATCGCCTCCGCGGCGTCCGGCCTGCGCGGGGTGCGCATCGTGCAGGACGCGATCGGGGCCGCGACCGACCCGCGGCTCGTCGAGCTGCCGGTCAACGTGCCGTGGAAGCAGGCGCTCGTCCCCGCGGCGCCCGAGGCGCTCTACGTCCTCTACCCCAAGCGGCAGGGCTACGGCGTCGAGGCGGTCCCACGCGAGCTCGGGGCCTTCGCCAACCGGCGCGACCTGCCCGAGGCCTGGGGCGGCCTCGAGGGCGAGGACCTCGCCGCCGTCACCGGCGTCGAGGACGCGTTGTTCTGCCACGCCAAGCGCTTCCTGGCGGTCGCGCGCACCCGTGCGGGCGCCGAGCGCCTGGCCGCCCTCGCGCTCGGCTGAGCGGCTGAGCGGCTGGGCGACACGACAGCCCGATCCGGGACGGGTTGTGATCCGATCTCGCGGGTCCTGCGCAGGGACTGCAAACCCCGAGTAGGAGGCTGCAGTGAACCGCATCGACATCGACGCCATCGACGAGTCCGGCGACATCCGCACCATCGCCGACGAAGTCGGCGCCATGGATCCCACCGGCACCACCCGTCGTGACCTCGTCCGCCGTGGTGCGGTCGGCGCCGGCACCTTCGCCGCCGGCTCCGCCCTCATGGGCCTGCTGTCCCCGGCTGACGTCTTCGCCGCCGCGAAGTCCAACCAGAAGGGCAAGTACTCCACCAGCCTGCGCGCGGTCAACCGCCGTGCGAAGGCCCCGACGGCCAACGACGTCAAGATCGCCAACTACGCGCTGACCCTCGAGTACCTCGAGGCCGCGTTCTACGCCGGCGCCGTGCAGATGAACTACGCGGATCCGGACATCAACGCCGCCGCGAGGATCCTCGCCAAGCACGAGCAGGCCCACGTCGACGCGCTCAAGAATGTCCTGGGCCGCGCCGCCGTGCGCAAGCCCAAGCTGAACGGCAAGGCCGTCGGCGAGCTGCTGAAGGACCAGCAGACGTTCATCACGACCGCCGCGCAGCTCGAGCCGGTCGGGACCGCCGCCTACGCCGGCGCCGGCCCGTACCTGTCGAACCTCGCCGTGACGAAGGCCGCGCTGTCGATCCACTCGGTCGAGGCCAACCACGCCGCCTACACGCAGGCCATCGTGGTCGCGAAGGGCCTCGGTACGGGCAGCCCCGTCCCGAACGAGTTCAACCCGGCCTACAGCTTCGGCAAGACGCTGGCGATCGTCGACCGCCTCGGCATCGTCGACGGCAAGCCGCAGCCGTAAGCCGCACCTCTCCGGCTCCGGCCGGCTGAGCCTGAAGATCACGGCCCGGTGGCCGGTCCCGTCCGCGGGGCCGTGCCGCCGGGCCGTCGTCGTGTCCGGGGTAGCCTGGCGCCATGCCCGAGACGTTCCTCCTGGTGGACGGCGAGAACATCGACGCGACCCTCGGGGGCAGCGTCCTCGGCCGCCGTCCCGCCCCGGAGGAGCGGCCCCGCTGGGACCGCGTGCGCGAGCACGCGCGGACGGCCTGGGGCCAGCCCGTCCGCGGCCTGTTCTTCCTCAACGCCTCCGGCTCGGTCCCGATGGCGTTCGTCCAGGCCCTCACCGGCCTCGAGTACCGCCCGGTGCTCCTCAGCGGGCCGGGCGACGTCAAGGTCGTCGACGTCGCGATCCAGCGCACGCTGCAGGCGCTCGGCGAGCGCGGCCACGGCGACGTCCTGCTCGCCAGCCACGACGGCGACTTCGCACCGCAGCTCGCGCCGCTGCTGGACGCCGGCCGCCGCGTCGGGCTGATGGCCTTCCGCGAGCTCACCAGCGGCGCGCTGGCCGACCTCGCGTCGCGTGGCCTGGAGTTCCACGACCTCGAGGACGACGTCGGGGCCTTCACCGTCGCGCTGCCGCGCCTGCGGGTCGTCGCGATCGACGACTTCGACCCCTGGGACCTGCTGGCCTAGCCCTTCGGCGGGAGCGCGGCGACCACGCCGAGCCCGCGCAGGACCCACGGCCGGATCGCCGCGACGTCGGCTGCGCCGGCGGGTGCGACGCTGAGCCAGCCGTTGCGCGCCGCGTTGCGCATGCCCGCCGGCTCGACGTGCGGGTCGCGGAGCAGCGCCTCGACCTCCGCCGGCGCGACGCGCACGAGCAGCCCGCCGGTCCGTGATGCCGCGATCGCCATGTGGCCGCCGACGAGGAACGCGAGGCCGCCGAACATGCGCTTCTCCGTCACGGCCGACTCGCCGGCCAGGGCCTCGCGGATCGCGTTGGCGACGTCCTCGTCGTAGGCCATGACGGGCGCGAAGCTACCAACCGCGGCGGCGCCCGCCAAACGACGACGGGCCCGGGACCAGGGGTCCCGGGCCCGTGCCCGAAGGAGCTGTCGCGCTCGGCTACTTGGAGCCGGCGATGGAGTCGATGGCGCTCGAGAGGGCCTTGGCGATCTTGTCGTCGAGGCCGGCGCCGACGATGGCGGCGATGATGGCGGCGACGACGACGACGATGCCGAGGTACTCCGCGGCGGTCTGGCCGCGCTGCTCGCGCAGGCGGGCGAGGAGGTTCTGGGCCTTGACGGTGAGCTCGAGCGAGGTGGTGTTCATGTCGATCATGATGTCCGCCGGCGCGGGGTCGGCAAAGAGGCGGGGGACTCAACCTGCCCGGGGCCAGGGGACCCAATCCGGCGTGGGACCCCCCGGGGGAGGAGGGCGCGGGGTCGTAGAGTCGGAGGCATGTCCGCGGTCGCCGCCACCACGACGGCGAACGGGTCCGCCGAGCGCGAGGCGTCCCGCCGCCGGACGTTCGCCATCATCTCCCACCCGGACGCGGGCAAGACGACGCTGACGGAGAAGCTGCTCCTGTACGCGGGCGCGGTCAACGAGGCCGGCGCGGTCAAGGCGCGCTCCAACCGGCGCTCCGCGACCTCGGACTGGATGGCGATGGAGCGCGAGCGCGGCATCTCGATCTCCTCGACCGTGCTGCGCTTCGACTACCGCGACACGGTCCTGAACCTGCTCGACACCCCGGGCCACCGCGACTTCTCCGAGGACACCTACCGGGTGCTGTCAGCGGCCGACGCGGCGGTGATGCTCCTCGATGCCTCCAAGGGCCTCGAGCCGCAGACGCTCAAGCTCTTCGAGGTCTGCCGCCGCCGCGAGCTGCCGATCATCACCTTCATCAACAAGTACGACCGGCCGGGCCGCGAGCCGCTGGAGCTCATCGACGAGATCGAGTCGCGCCTGGACCTGATCGCCGCGCCGCTGACCTGGCCCGTCGGCATCCCGGGCGACTTCCGCGGGGTCGTCGACCGCCGCGACGACACCTACATCCGCTTCGAGCGCACCGCCGGCGGCGCCACCGAGGCGCCCGAGCGGCGCATGACCACCGCCGACGCCGCGGCCGGGGACGGCGACGCCTGGACCGTCGCGCAGGAGGAGCTCGAGCTGCTCAGCGCCGTCGGCTCCGAGCTGGACGTCGAGTCCTTCCTCGGCGGCGACACGACGCCGGTGTTCTTCGGCTCCGCCGTCTCGAACTTCGGCGTGCGGCTGCTTCTCGACGCCCTCGTGGATCTGGCCCCGCGCCCGGAGCCGCGGCCCGACGTCGCGGGTGCCGCGCGGCCGCTGGACGCCCCGTTCGCCGCCCAGGTGTTCAAGGTGCAGGCCAACATGGACGCCCGCCACCGCGACTCGATCGCATTCGCCCGCGTCTGCTCGGGCCGCTTCGAGCGCGGCATGAAGGCGACCGTGTCGCGCACGGGCAAGCCGATCGCGCTCAACTACGCCCACACCGTCTTCGCGCAGGAGCGCCAGGCGCTCGAGGAGGCGTTCCCCGGGGACGTCATCGGACTCGTCAACGGCGCGGAGCTCGCGATCGGGGACACGGTCTGCGAGGGCGACCCGGTCGTGTTCCCGCCCATCCCGACGTTCGCGCCGGAGCGCTTCGTCTCCGTCCACAACCGCGACGCGATCCGCTACAAGCAGTTCCGCCGCGGCCTCGAGCAGCTCGCGCAGGAGGGCGTCGTCCAGGTGCTCATCGACGCCGACCACGGGGAGCGCGAGCCGGTGCTCGCCGGTGTCGGCGAGCTGCAGTTCGAGGTCGCCGTACACCGCTTCCAGACGGAGTTCGGCGCGCCCGTCATGACCCGTCCGCTGCGCTGGACCGTCGCCCGCCATACCGACGCCGAGGGCGAGGCGCTGCTGCGCAACTCCTCGGCGGGCAGCGTCCTCCAAGGGCGCGACGGCGCGCGCCTGGCCGTGTTCGAGACCGAGTTCCAGCTCGCGCGCTTCGAGCGCGCGCACCCGGAAGCGCGGCTCGACAGCGTGCTCGCGATCTAGCTCGGGACCCGGCCCTCGAAGCGCGGGAGGCCGTCGTCGGGGATCGGCTCCCACGCCGCGGTGCTGGCGGTGAACTGCCGCGCGGCGGGCCGGACGCCGGGGTCGCCGTCGATCGCGCCGAGGCGGACGATCGCGATCGCGTGCGTGTCGTGGTCGCGGGCGAGCAGGTGGCCACCGCACGTCCCGCAGAAGACCTTCTCCAGGCCGTCACCGGCGTACCAGGCGCGCAGCTGGTCCTCCCCCGCCGTGATCCGCATCGAGCCCGGCTCGATCTTCGCCGAGCCCTGCGAGGCCGTGCCGGACCGGCGCTGGCAGCGGGTGCAGTGGCAGTAGGCGGCGGCGACCAGCGGCGCGTCGATCTCGAACCGGACGGCGCCGCAGGCGCAGGCCCCGGTCAGTGTGGGCGGGGGCATGGCGCGCGACCCTACCCGCCCCCGCCCGGCGCGGCTACCAGGTGGGTGGGCGCTCGAACCGGATCATGGCCGGGACGAGCGTGACGGTGGCGGCACGGCGGCGGGCCCTGCGGCTGCGGAGGGCGCGCAGGCGGCGGGCCGCGCGCGTGCGCGCGGCGTCGCGGGCGATGTCGGCCTCGATGGCCTTGGCGAGATGGGCGGTGTGCATGCCTTCCATGCTGCGGCTGAGGCGCCGGCCGCACATCGGGCGCGCGGTGCGGGTCGGCGCCGGCGGCCCCTTACCCCCGCGGCGGGGCCCCTCAGCAGTGTGAGCCTCCTTCCACGACACCCCCCATGCGTCGGGTCCGGCGGCCGTCGGCGCCGGTTCGCCGGCTCCGTGCGGGTAGCCGTGCAGGCATGAAGCCCTTCCTCTCCCGCCTCCTGGCCGGCATGGCCCGCAACCTCAACCCCGCCGCCGACGGCGTGCACTTCCACGCCTCCACCGCCACGCCCTACGTCTGCGACGACCCGGGCTGCGCCCGGCGCAGCCGCACCGTCCGCCGCTAGGCCGCCGGCAGCACCAGGGTCACCCGGGCGCCGCCGCCCGGCAGGTCCTGCGCCCGGGCCTCGCCGCCGTGGGCGACGGCGATCGCCTGCACGATCGCCAGCCCGAGCCCGCTGCCGGCGCTCCCGTGCGCGGGGTCGCCCTGGCTGAAGCGCTCGAACGCCAGCGGCAGCGCCGCGCCGAACCCGGGCCCGTCGTCGGAGACCGCGAGGGCGATGCGCCCGTCGGCCTCCGCGCCCGCGCGCACGTCGACGGGGCCGGCCCCGTGTCGCAGCGCGTTGGCCAGGAGGTTGTCCAGCGCCTGCGCGACGCGGTCGGGGTCGGCGAGCACGACCGCACCGCCCACGACGTCGACGCTCGTGTGCAGCGTCCGCCCGGCCGCGGCCACCGCCCCGCTGTTGCGCCGCTCGGCGTCGCGCAGCAGGTCATGGACGTCGACGGGCTCGAGGCGCAGGGGCAACCGGCCCTGGTCGCTGCGCGCGAGCACGAGCAGGTCGTCGGCCAGCCGCGACAGCCGCCCGGTCTCCTCCAGCGCGGAGTGCACCGCGCCGCGCACCTGCTCGGGCGAGCGGTCCTCCCGGGCCGCGACCTGCAGCTCCGCGCGCAGGACGGCCAGCGGGGTGCGCAGCTCGTGGGAGGCGTCGGAGACGATGCGGCGCTCGCGCTCGACGGCGCCCGCGAGCCGGTCCAGGAGCGCGTTGAACGTCCGCCCGAGACGGGAGATCTCGTCGCGTGAGCGCGGAAGTGTCAGCCGCTCGTCGAGGTCTGACTCCGTGATCCGCGCGGCCTGCGCCCGCATGCGCTCGACCGGACCGAGCGCTGCACCGGCGAGCCGGTAGCCGAGGTAGCCGGCGATCAGCAGCGCCGCGGGCAGGGCGATCGCCAGGATCGTCGCCAGGCGCCCGGAGAGGTCGTTGACGCGGTCCAGCGACTCGGCGATCACGGCGACGAAGCGGCCGTCGGCGAGCGGGAACGCCCGCAGCCTGGCCTCCCCGGTGGAGCGGACCTCCCGGCGGGTGGACGCGACGGTGCCGCGTGCGGCGCGGGCGACCTGGTCGGAGTTCAGCAGCGGCGTCCCGCGGATGGTCAGGCTCCCGGCCAGCAGCCGGCCGTCGGGGGCGTAGACCTGGATCAGCCGCTCTCCGCTGAGCGACCGGATCCGCTCGGCGTCCGTCTGCCGCCGCGCGAGGGCCTTCAACGCGGACTCGCGCTGGCGCAGGCCGGCGTCGACCGAGCTCGACACGCCCGTGTCGTAGAGCGTGTGGACCGCGAGCCCGACGACCAGCAGCACCACCGCCGTGGCCGCCGCGAAGACGAGCGTCAGACGGGCGCGCAGGGTGACGGGGCGCAGCACGCCTACGACGCCGTCGGGCGCAGCACGTAGCCGGCGCCGCGGACCGTCTGCAGCGTGTCGAGCCCGAACGGCCGGTCGACCTTCTCCCGGAGGTAGCGGACGTAGACGTCGATCACGTTGGACCGGTTCTCGTAGTCCTCGTCCCAGGCACCCTCGAGCAGCTCGAGGCGGCTGAGCACCTGGCCCGGTCGTCGCATGAAGACCTCCAGGAGCTGCAGCTCCTTCACCGACAGGACGATCTCGGCGCCCTGACGAGTGACTCGACGCGTCGCGGGGTCCAGCTCGAGGTCGCCGACGGTCAGCACGGGCCCCCGCCGGGCCGGGCCGCGGCGCACGAGCGCCCGCAGGCGGGCCTGCAGCTCGCCGAGGTCGAACGGCTTGACGAGGTAGTCGTCGGCGCCCGTGTCGAGGCCGGCGATGCGGTCCTCGACCGCGTCGCGAGCGGTGAGCATGAGGATCGGGGTGGCGACGCCCTCCGCCCGGAGCTGCCGGCACACGTCGAAGCCCGAGGCGCCCGGGAGGTTGACGTCGAGGCAGACGACGTCGTAACCGCGCGAGGGAACCATCCACAGCGCGTCCTCGCCCGTGACCGCGACGTCGACGAGCAGCCCGTCGGCGCGCAACCCCTCGCGGATCGCCTTGGCCAGCTTGAGCTCGTCCTCCACCACCAGCACCCGCATGCCGGCGGAGACTACGGGCGCAGCGATCTCGACCGGCCAACCTGAGCCGCGCGCTCGCGTCTGTCGGTGTGAATCCCCGACGCCAGAGGACACGACATGAAGCGCACCATCATCGGCATCACCACCGCCCTCGCACTCGTCACCCCGGCAACCGGCATGGCCGCCAAGCAGGGCAAGGCCCCGAGCCCGAACGCGACGTGCAAGGCCGAACGTGCCGCGATCGGCGTCACCGCCTTCCGCGACCTGTACGGCACCAACAGGACGAAGGCCAACGCCTTCGGGAAGTGCGTCTCGACGGCCGCCAAGCGTGACAGGAAGGCCAAGACGGCCGCCAACGCGACATGCAAGACCGAGCAGGCCGCCGACGCGGCCGCCTTCACGGCGAAGTACGGCACCGGCAGGAAGGGCAAGAACGCCTTCGGCAAGTGCGTCTCCCAGCGCGCGAAGGCCACGCGCAAGGCGCAGGAGCAGGAGCGCGTGAACGCCGCGAAGACCTGCAAGGCCGAGCGCAAGGCCGACGCGGCCGCCTTCACGGCGAAGTACGGCACGGGCAGGAAGGGCAGGAACGCCTTCGGCAGGTGCGTCTCGCAGACCGAGAAGGCCGGCGCCGACGCCTGATCAGTCGCGCTTGTCCGCTTGACCCGGCGCCTCGGCGCGGCCCTTGGACGCGCCGTCGCCGGGGGCGGCGGGCACGGCCTGGCCGTGGCCTGTCGCCGGGGTGCCCGGGGCCTTCGCCCGGCCGGGGGCGACCGATGACCTGCCGCGGCTTCCGCCTCCGCGTCCTGGGGCGGCGGGTGCCGGGGTCACCGGCGCGGCGGTGGCCGACACCACCGGGGTCGGGGCGGCCGTCGTCCGACGGGCTTCCCGGTGCGGCGGGCGGACGACCTTCCCGCGCGCCACGCGCACGACCCTGCCGCGCCTGACCGGCGTGGCCGTGGCTGTCGCAGCGACGCTCCGCGCGGGCGCCACGCGGGTCGTCGTCGCCACGGGCGTCCGCGCCGCCCCAGGGGTCGCCGCCGCCGCGACGGGGGCGGTCCGGTCACGGGCGGGCTCGCGGTCGGTGCCGCTGCCCGAGAGGGCGGCGAGGCCGCCGAGGGCGCCCGCGCCGGCCACGAGGATCGTCGCGGCGACCTGCGCGCCGGCGCCACCCAGGAGCGCGCCGAGGCCGGTGGCGGCGCCACCGGTGGCCACGGCGCCGCCGGCGAGGGCGGCGACCGGCAGGGCGGGCGCGCCGGGCAGGAGGATCGCGAGGCCGCGGCGCTGCGCGGCGACCTGCGCCTCGTAGGCCTTGCAGCCGTCGCAGACGGCGACGTGACGGCGCAGCTTGCGGCGGCGCAGCGCCGCTCCGCGCAGCGTCGCGAGCTGCGCCTGGATCTCGCCACAGGGAACGGCGCGGGCGTCCCGATCGGCGATCAGCGCCGTGCGGGCCTGGAAGACGAGCGCCTTGACCTTCTGGGGCGGCACACCGAGCGCGACGCCGATGTCGGCGTGCGAGTCGTCGTGCAGCTCCGCGAGCAGCAGCGCGGCCCGCTGGTCCTCCGGAAGCCGGGAGAGGTCCGACAGGAGCTGGCGCAGGTCCTCTCGCCGCTCGACCTCGGCGCTCAGGCCCTCCGTCGAGACGAGCTCGATGTCGTCCCCGGCGGGGTCGGCCGGACGGCGCGCGCGCAACATGGACGTGCAGCGGTTGCGCGCGATCGCGAACAGCCACGCCCGCGGACGCTCCGGGCGGTCCCCGCGGCGCAGCGCGCGGAACGCGTCCAGCAGCACCTGCTGCAGCGCATCCTCGGCGTCCTGGCGGGACCCGAGCATGTGCCGGCAGAACGTCAGCAGCGACGGCCCGTGGCGCTCCGCGATCGACGCGAAGGCGGCCTCGTCGCCGTCGCGGGCGAGCCCGAACAGCGCTGCGTCGTCGCGCGGTTGCAGGTCGGCGATGGACATCGTGGCCCGACGGTACCCGCGAACGGCCGCTCCCACGGCACCACTCGGCGTTCGGATGACCCGCTCGGCCGAGTCCCCCGCTGCCGTCGCGGTGACGCGCTGCAGGACCGAAGGTTGGACGGATGTTGTCGCGAGCGTCCGCCGATGGCCCAGCTGGGCTTCATCCCGCGCTCCGCGGGGCAGGGGGGACGCAGCGCCGCCGCCACGGCGAGACCACGAGCTGGAGGAAGAGTCATGCGTATCGGGACCTCATTGCTGCTGATCGCCGTCGGAGCCATCCTGCGCTTCGCCGTCGACGCATCCACCGATGGCTTCGACGTGCAGACCGCCGGCTTGGTGCTCATGATCGTCGGTGCCGTCGGCCTCGTGCTGTCGTTGCTCTTCGCGACGATGGCGGGGGATCGGCGTCGCGGCGACACCGTCGTGCGCGAGCGACCCGTCGTGCGTGAGCGCGACGACCGCTACTAAACGACCGGTCCACACGGACCAGAGGAGCTGGACATGGGCATCATCGGATTCATCATCCTCGGCCTCATCGCCGGGATCATCGCCAAGGCCATCATGCCCGGGGACGACCCCGGGGGCATCATCATCACCACCCTGATCGGGATCGCCGGCGCCGTCGTCGGCGGTCTCATCGCCTCCGCCGCAGGCATCGGGGAGCTCGGCAGCTTCTTCGACATCGGCACCTGGATCATCGCCATCCTCGGCGCGCTGCTGCTGCTCGCCGTCTACCGGGTGGTCGCCGGCCGGGGCAACAGCCCCGCCGCGCGCCGCTGAACCGCCTTCGCGCGCGCCGGCGCCGGCCCATGGCCGGCGCCGGCGAACCGGCCGACTACCCCGCGCGGATCGCCTCGATCCCGCGCACGTCGCCGTCCTCGTCGACCAGCGTTGCCACCGGTGCGTAGCCGAGCGCCTCGAGCGCCGGACCGGTGACCGCGGCCTGATCGCCGCCGAGCTCGAGCAGCAGCACGCCGCCCGGCCGCAGGAACGCGCGGGCGTCCGCCGCGACGCGGCGCAGCAGGTCCAGGCCGTCCGGGCCGCCGTCGTAGGAGCGCGCGGCCTCGAACGTGAGCGTGTCGCGTTGCAGCAGCGCCAGTTCGGCCGTGGGGACGTAGGGGACGACCGCCACGACGAGGTCGACCGCCCCGCGCAGCGCGGCCGGGACGGGGTCCAGCAGGTCCCCCCGGAGGGCGTCGACGCCGTTGGCCCGCGCGCAGGCGACGCTGGTGGCGTCCGCGTCGGTGCCGACGATCCGCGCGGCCGGGTCGCGCACGGCCAGCACGCGGGCGATCGCCCCTGCGCCGGTGCAGACGTCGACCGCCGTCCCACCCGCCGGCAGCCGCCGGCAGGCACGCTCCGCGAGCTGCTCCGTCTGCCAGCGGGGGACGTAGACGCCGGGCTCCACGCGGAGCTCGACGTCGCAGAAGACGACCTTCCCCGTGATCCACGCGAGTGGCTCGCCCGTGAGGCGGCGGCCGACGAGCCGCTCCAGCCGCGCCGCGTCGCCTGCGGCGGCGGCGAGCAGCTCCGCGGCCTCCTCCGCCGCGGCGACGAACCCGCCACCCTCCAGCAGGGCCGTCAGCCCGGCGTGATCGGTGGGGACGGGCACGTCGGCCGACCCCCTACGGCTGATCGGTGGCGACCTCGATGCGCATCCGGTCGCGCCGGGTGTGCAGGTCCCACAGGTGGTCGGCGAGGATCGCGGGATCCTTCTCGTCGTCGCCCTCGATGATCGCGCCGCCGATCACGAGCTGGGCGACGTGGATGCCCTCCTCCTTGAGCTCGTCGTGGAGCATCTGCAGGAGGGCGGCCTGCCCGGCGAACGCGATGCTCGTGCCGGCGAGGTGCGGGCGCGGGGTCAGCGCCGTGCCGCCGTTGACGAACAGGATCGACGGCGTGGCGTCCCGGAGGAAGCGCATGCCCGGCACGACCTGGTGCACCGCGGCGGCCGGGCCGTAGATCGAGAACTCGATCGGGCCCCGCAGGTCGGCGGGGGTCGTCTCGAGCACGGGGCGCATGAAGTCCTTCTGCGGCAGGGGGCTGTACTGCAGGATCTCGATCGGGCCGAGCGTCTCCGTCGCACGCTCCAGCGCGGCGGCCAGCGACGCCGGATCGCGCACGTCGGCCGCGAACCCCTGCGCCTGCACCCCGTCGTCGGCGAGCTCGGACGCCAGCGCGTCCAGCCGGCCCTGGTGGCGCGAGACCAGCGCGACCGCGTGCCCTTCCGCGCCGAACCTCCTGGCGACGGCCGCCCCGAGCCCCTTGCCTGCCCCGATGATCGCGATGGTGGTCATGGGACGGGTGTGCGCGCCACGACCGGTTGCGAAACGCAACGACGCGGGCCGACGCTCAGGCGCGGGAGGACCCGCTGGACGAGCGGGCCGATGCCGAGGGCGTAGAGCGCCGTCGCGACGCCGACGACGCCGCCGAGGACCAGGCCGATGACGAGCACGGTGACCTCGATGCCGACGCGGGCGCGGCCGATCGGGATGCCGCGCTCGGCGAAGCCCGTCATCAGCCCGTCCCGCGGACCGGGCCCCCAGCCGGCCCCGATGTAGAAGCCGGTGCCGATCGCCGCGCCGACGATGGCCACGAGGACGAAGGCCAGCTGGGCGCCGAGAGCCGTCGGCTCGGGGAACACGGCGACGCCGAGGTCGAGCACGGGCCCGACGACGAGTGCGTTGGCGATGGTGCCGACCCCGGGACGCTGGCGCAGCGGCACCCACGCGCCCAGGACGGCGACGGAGGTCAGGACGGTCACGGTCCCGATCGAGAGGCCGGTCCGCCTCGACAGGCCCTGGGAGAAGACCGTCCAGGGGTCGGCGCCGAGGTCGGCCTGGACGAACAGCGACAGGGAGAGCCCGAACAGCACGAGCCCGAGCGCGAGCCGCAAGCCCCGCTGCAGCGGCCGATCCCAGGCGTCTCGCACCGCCGTCAAGATAGGCGCGGCCGCACCGTCGAGCCGGTGAGCAGGTGCCGCATGGCCTCGAGGCTGCGTGCGGGGGCGGCGTCATCGTCGAGCAGCTGGCGAGCCTGGTTGGCCGCCAGCCCCAGGGCGTTGAGCTGGTAGGCCACGGCCGCCGGATCCGTGGCGGGGACGAGCTCGCCGGCGTCCACGGCCGCCGCCACCTCGCGGGCGAGCGCCCCCAGCCACCGGCGCAGGCCGGCGGCGGTGGCGTCGCGGACCGGTCCGATCCGGCCGTCGAACTCCAGCGAGACGGCGCTGAGGAAGCAGCCACCCGGGAACGTGTCGCCGGCGAGGAACGTCATCCAGCTCGCCAGCAGCGCGTCGAGGCGCGCGAGCCCGGCGGGGAGGTCCGCGACGGGGGCCCAGACCTGTGCGGTGAAGACGTCCAGCGCGTGCGCCAGGGTCTCCAGCTGCAGCGCCTCCTTCGTGGGGAAGTGCCGCACGACGCCGGACTTCGAGAGCGCCGCCGCGTCCGCGAGGCGACCGAGGGTCAGACCCTCGAGGCCGTCGGTGCTCGCCAGCGCCGCCGCGCGGTCGATCAGGCCCGCACGGGTGCGCTGCGCGTCGGCGACGGAGCGCCGCGGGCTCATGCGGACACCGCGGCGCCGACCTCGAACCAGACGCCGAGCGGCGGCACGTCGACCATGACGCCGTGGGTCTCCGCCGCCGCGCGGAGCGTCGCGAGCGCCTGCTCGTCCGGGACGTAGACGGGCGGGAAGCGGTAGGCGCCGTAGTGGATCGGCACGAGCCGGCCGGCACGCAGCTGGTCGGCCGCGAGGGCCGCGTCGAGGCCACCCATGGTCGCCGGCTGCGGGCTGGCGGGGCGCCGGTGCGGGAACTGGACGCGGGCCGCGTTGATGGGCAGGAAGGCGACGTCGATCGGGCCGCCCGCCCGCTCGGCCACCCGCCACCACCAGCCGTGCATGCGCGTGTCGCCGCCGTGGACGACCGCGGAGCCGCCGCGCTCGACGAGCCAGGAGAGCTGCGGATCGCCGAGCCCGTCGACCGCGGGCACCGCGGTGACGCTCCAGCCGTCGACGGCGACGGTGGCCCACGCGGCGAGCGGCCGGACCGCGAGCCCGGCGGCGGCGAGCTCGGCGCCGGCCTCGGCCACCCCGGCCTCCTCCACCGCGCTGCCGCCGAACGGCTCCGGCGCGAACACGGGCGCGCCGGGCGCGAGCGCGGCGGCGAGCGCGGCCGCGTCGGCGTGGTCGCGATGCAGGTGGGTCAGCAGGCCCGCGACGGCCGATCCGGCGCGCTCGGCCGCGACGAGCGGCGGAGGCGCCACACCGCGGGCGTGGTCGCCGGCGCGCGCCCAGACGGCTCCGGCGTCGGCGAGCGGATCGATCACGAGCGTGGAGCCGGCGTCCTCGAGCTCGAGGCCGGCCCATCCGAGGAGGCGGGCGCGCATGAGCACCTTATAGCGCACGACCGTGCGCTATGTCTACAGGAGCCGCAGCAGCGCAGCGGTGCCGCCCGCCGCGAGGACGACGACGAGGAACGGCGCCCGCCGCCAGATCAGCACCGCCGCGACCCCCAGCGCCGGCAGCCGGGCGTCGAGCACAAGGCGCTCCCCGCCGTCGAGCGTCTGCACCAGGATCAGCCCCGCGAGGACGGGGACGACGATGAGGTCCAGCGACCAGCGCTCCGCCGCGTCCTCGGGCAGGCGGTCGGCCAGCAGCACGCCGGCGAGCTTCAGCGCGTACGCCGCGCCGCACAGCGCGAGGACGCCGGCCCAGCTCACGTCATCGCCCGTCGCCGCGCGAGCACGAGGGGGACCGCGACCAGCGCGGCGGCCATCACCGGGACGCCGGCCGGGGTCAGCGGGATCAGGACGACCGCGACGACGGCGCCGGCGAGCGCCGCCGGTCGCGCGCCGAGGCGCTGCAGCTGCGGCCACAGGAGGGCGAGGAAGACCGCGGGGAAGAGCGCGTCGAGGCCGAGGTCGCGCGGGTCGCCGAGGCCGGCGCCCGCGATCGCGCCGATCACCGTGCCGAGGTTCCAGGTCAGGAAGATCCCCAGGCCGGTGAGCACGAACGCGCGGCGCTTGGCGTCGGGCTGCGCCTGCGCGTGGGCCATCGCCGTGGACTCGTCGATCACGAGCTGCGCCTCCGCGGCCCGCCGGGGCAGGCTCCCGCGCAGGATGCCCTTGAGGCTGAGCGCGTAGACGCCGTTGCGAACGGCCAGCAGCACGGCCGGCGGGAGTGCCGACGCCACGCTGGCGCCCGACGCGATCACCGAGACGTAGGTGAACTGCGACGCGCCGGTGAAGCCGAGCAGCGACAGGGCGCAGGTCTGCGCGACGCTCAGCCCGGCGGCGACCGACAGCACGCCGAACGAGACGGCGTAGACCCCCGTGGCGAGCGCGATGGACCCGGCGGCCCTGGTGACGGCATCGAGGCGCACGGGTCGGGCGGCGTCAGCTCGCCCGCACGGCGTCGGCGAGGCGCGCGGCGGCACCCGGCACGCCGCGCGTGTAGAGCGCCGGCTCGACGAGCTCGACCTCGCCGATCAGCGGCGCCCCGTCCTCGCCCGGCAGCAGGTCCAGGCGCATGAAGACCGGGGTCGCGAAGCGGCGCGCGAGCCAGGCGAGCACGTCGGCCGCGACGGCGAGCTCGGCGGCGGTCGCGGTGGCGGCGACGACGAGGTCCGGGTCGTGCATGACCGAGGCGGCGCCGCGGGGTTGGGGCCGGTCCTCGTCCGTGGGGGCGACGCCCTCGCCCTCGAGCACGAGCCGCTTGCGCAGGACGTGCGAGACGGCGCCGCCGAGCGCGACGATCGTCGTCTCCCCACGCTCGGCCACCCCGGCGAGGAACGGCTGGACGAGCGCCACGTCGCCCGCGGCGGTGATCGCGTCCACGAGCGCGCGCGCCTCCGCGCTGCGGCCGGGCCCGAAGCGCCCGGTCCGCCGCGCTCCCGCCGACACCGCCGGCTTGACGACGCAGTGGGCCGGGAGGTCCCCGGCCGGCTGGCCGGGCGCGACGAAGCGGGTGGGCACGACGGGCAGCCCGGCGTCGGCCAGGTCGCCGAGATAGCGCTTGTCGGCGCTGAAGGCGATCGTCTGCGGCGTGTTGCGCAGCGCGTCGCCCCGCGCGCGACACCAGGCGAGGAAGGCGTCGAGGCGTGACGTGTAGTCCCACGTGGAACGCACGACGACGCGGTCGTAGGCCTCCCAGTCCACCGTGGGGTCGTCCCACACCCGCACGTCGGCGCCGAGGAGCTCGGCGGCGGCGCGGTCGTCGTCGGACCCGGCCGCGACGGCCGCGCAGGTGGCGAAGGCGACACGCATCGCCGCCGAGGCTAGGCGCGCTGATCGCGAGCCGCCCGGCAGCCGTTCCACCTTCGTGAACCTCCTCACCCCGGCCCTCGCCGCACCCCGGGCCGTCTCGCAGCTGCTCGACGCCGTGGCCTCGCTGGCCACGGACGTCCACGCCATCCGCACCGGCCTGGAGCCCGTGCAGGACGAGATCGCCGTCCTCCAGTCGGAGGTCACGACGATCCGCTCGGGCCTGGAGCCCGTGCAGGACCAGATCGCCGCGATGCAGCAGGACGTCGTGGCCCTCAAGGACGACGCGGCCGCGCTGCGCCGGCAGATGGGCAGCCTCGCCGGCCAGCTCGACGAGGTGCTCGACCGGATGCCGGACATGAAGCCCGGCGACGGTGGCGACGGCTCGATCGTCGCCAGGGCCAGGGACGCGCTGGCGTCCTAGGGGGTGGGGCCTAGCGTGCAGCCCCTGCCGCCCGCCGCCCCCGCCGAGCCGCTCGCCCTCACCGTCGGGTGCACCTTCGGGCTCGTGAGCCCGGCCCCCGTGTCCGCGGTCCTGCAGGTGGCGCCGTCCGGGCGCGAGCTGCAGATCACCGGCGAGCGCTGGTACACCGACGCCCGCCACCACGGCTACACCGACGGCTACGGCAACCGCTGCGAGCGGGTCGCGATCCCCGCGGGCGTCGCGCGGATCGTCTACGAGGCGGAGGTGCTCGTCTCCGAGCCCGCCGACCTCCACCTGCCGCACGCGCGGGAGACGCCGATCGCCGCCGTCCCCGACGACGCGCTCGCCTTCGTCCTGCCCAGCCGCTTCTGCCTGCCCGACGAGCTCGGGTCGGAGGCGTGGCAGCGCTTCGGCAGCCTCGAGCCCGGGTGGGAGCGCGTGCAGGCGATCACGGACTTCGTCCACGGCCACCTCGAGTGGGTCGCCGGCTCGTCGAACCCGTGGACCACGGCGCTCGACGCCTTCCGGGCGGGCCAGGGCGTCTGCCGCGACTTCGCCCACCTCGCGATCTCCTTCTGCCGCGCGCTCAACGTCCCGGCGCGCTACGTGTTCGGCTACATCCCCGAGATCGACGTCCCGCCGCCCGTGGAGCCGATGGACTTCGCCGCCTGGTTCGAGGTCTACCTCGACGGGGAGTGGCGCACCTTCGACGCGCGCAACAACCGCCGTCGCGTCGGCCGGGTCGTCGTCGGCCGGGGCCGCGACGCGGTCGACGTCGCCGTGATCACCTCCTTCGGCGCCCTCGAGCTGATCGAGTTCGAGGTCCGGGCCGCGTAGGAGGAAGCTGGCACGATGACCAGCGACCGCCTCCAGCTCGTCCGCGACTGCTACCGCGCCTTCGCCACCGCCGACCGGGACCTGATCGAGTCCGTGCTCGCCCCGGAGCTCGTCTTCTCCGCACCGCCCGACCCCCGCCTGGACCGGGCGGGCTACTTCGAGCGCTGCTGGCCGGGGGCCGCGGGCATCGAGGCGTTCGAGTTCGTCCGCCTCGCCGAGGTCGGCGACGAGGTGCTCGTGACCTACCACGCCACGCGGGCGGACGGCACCCGCCTGCGCAACACGGAGCTGTTCGGGTTCGTCGGTGACCGGATCGGGCGGATCGAGGTCTACTTCGGCTGGGACCTCGATTGACGCGCGCCGCAGCGGGCAACACCTCCCACGTGAGCATCGCCGTCTTCGACGCCATCGACCCCGCGACCCGCGAGCCCTTCGCCCAGCTGGAGGAGACGCCGCCCGAGGCGGTGAGCGCCGCGGTCGCCGCGGCCCGCGCGGCGCTCGAGCGCGAGCACCGCTGGCGCTTCCCCGCCACGCGCGGGACGGTGCTGAGCGCGATCGCCGACGGCATCCGCGCCCGCGCCGGTGAGCTCGCCGCGCTCGAGTGCCAGGACACGGGCAAGCCGATGGCGCAGGCGACCGCGGACGTCGCCGTCACCGCGCGCTACTTCGACTTCTACGCCGGCGCGGTGGACAAGCTCTACGGCGAGTCGATCCCGCTCGGGCCCGACCACGTGGACTACACGGTGCGCGAGCCGTGGGGCGTGTGCGGGCAGATCATCCCGTGGAACTACCCCATGCAGGTGCTCGCGCGGACGTCGGCCCCGGCGCTGGCGGTGGGCAACGCCGTCGTGCTCAAGCCGTCGGAGCTCGGGTCGGTCACGCCGCGCATCGTGGCCGAGATCGCCACCGCCGCCGGGCTCCCGGACGGCCTGCTGCAGGTCGTCACCGGACACGGCGCGGTCGGCGCGGCGCTCGTCGCGGACCCGGGCGTCGACCACGTCACGTTCGTCGGCTCCGCCGCCGTCGGCAAGGCCGTCGCCCACGCCTGCGCCGAGCGCCTCGCACCCCTGCAGCTCGAGCTCGGCGGCAAGTCGCCCAACGTCGTGTTCGCCGACGCCGACCTGGAGCGGGCCGTTCCCGCGATCGTCAAGGCGCTCGTGCAGAACGCCGGGCAGAGCTGCTCGGCGGGCACCCGGCTGCTCGTGCACGCCGCACGGGCGGACGAGGTCGTCACGCGCGTGGCGGCGGCGATGACGGCCCTGCGGGTCGGCCCCGGCGCCGACGACCCCGACCTCGGGCCGCTGATCTCGGCCGCGCAGATCGAGCGCGCGGAGGGGATGCTCGCCCGGGCCACGCGCGACGGCGCGCAGATCGCCCTCGGCGGCGGCCGCGTCGCCGGCCTGGAGCAGGGCTGGTACCTCGCGCCGACGATCGTGACGGACGTCGCGCCCGAGCAGGAGCTCTTCAACGACGAGGTCTTCGGCCCCGTCCTGGCCGTCACGACCTTCGACGACGACGCCGACGCCGTGCGGCTGGCCAACGCGACGCCGTACGGGCTCGTCGCCGCGGTGTGGACGCAGGACGTCTCACGCGCGCACCGGGTCGCGGGCGCGATCCAGGCCGGCCAGGTCTACGTCAACGGCTACGGCGTCGCCGGCGGCATCGAGATCCCCTTCGGCGGGATGAAGCGCTCGGGCTACGGCCGCGGGAAGGGCATGGCCGCCCTCCACGCCTACTCGCAGGTCAAGAACGTGTGCGTCGCGCTGTGAGCGGGCTGGAGCGCTTCGTCGAGGCCCAGGACGCGCACGGCACCTACGAGGCCGCGGTCGCCGAGCTGCGAGCCGGCCGCAAGACGAGCCACTGGATGTGGTTCGTGTTCCCGCAGCTGGCCGGCCTCGGCCGCAGCCAGACGGCGCGCCACTACGCGATCGCCTCCCTCGCCGAGGCGCGCGACTACCTCGCCCATCCGACGCTGGGGCCGCGGCTGATCGCCGCCGCGCAGGTCCTCGCCGGGCACACGGACCGCTCGGCCGAGCAGATCCTCGGCGGCGTCGACGCGCTCAAGCTGCGCTCCTCCATGACGCTGTTCGCCCGCGCGGACCCCGCGCAGCCCGTCTTCGCCCAGGTGCTCGACCGCTTCTACGGCGGCGAGGCCGATCAGGCGACCGACGATCTGCTGGCCGGGCGCTGAACGCCCGTCATCGCGCAGGCCTGCGCCGGCGGACATTGCCCTCGCCACGCCGACGCGACAGACTCGCACGGCAGTCATCGTCACAGGAGAGGGAACCGCATGACCGACGTCGCCGAGCAGCCCGGCACCACCGCCGACCAGCGCGTGGGCCGGTGGCTGGACGCCTTCAACGGCGCCCTCGAACGCGGGGATGCGTCCGCGGCCGCGGACGGGTTCGCCGCCGACAGCTTCTGGCGCGACCTGATCGCGTTCACCTGGAACTTCAAGACGGTCGAGGGGCCCGACGGCGTCCGCGACCTGCTCGAGCACACGGACGCCGGGGCGAGCGGGTTCCGCATGGCCGAGCCGGCCGCCGAGGCCGACGGGGTGACGGAGGCGTGGCTCGAGTTCGAGACGACGGCCGGGCGCGGCCGCGGGCATCTGCGCCTGCGCGAGGACGACAAGGCCTTCACCCTGCTGACGACGCTCTACGAGCTCACGGGCTACGAGGAGCCCAAGGGCCCGGGCCGGCCGCCGGGCGCCGAGCACGGCGCCAACCGGGGCCGCGAGACGTGGCTGGAGAAGCGCGAGCGCGAGGCCCGCGAGCTCGGCTACGAGACGCAGCCCGAGGTGCTCGTGATCGGCGGCGGCCAGGGCGGCATCGCGCTCGGCGCCCGCCTGCGCCAGCTCGACGTCCCGACGATCGTCGTCGACCGCCACGAGCGGCCCGGCGACCAGTGGCGCAGTCGCTACAAGTCGCTGTGCCTGCACGACCCGGTCTGGTACGACCACCTGCCCTACATCAAGTTCCCCGAGAACTGGCCGGTGTTCGCGCCGAAGGACAAGATCGCGGACTGGCTGGAGATGTATGCGCGGGTGATGGAGCTCAACTACTGGGGCTCGACCACGGCGATGTCGGCGAGCTACGACGAGGCGGCGGGGGAGTGGACGGTCACCGTCGACCGCGGCGGCAGCGAGGTCGTCCTGCACCCCAAGCAGCTCGTCCTCGCCCTCGGCGTCTCCGGCAAGCCGAACGTGCCCGACTTCCCCGGGATGGACGTCTTCCGCGGCGACCAGCACCACTCCTCCGCGCACCCCGGCCCGGACGCGTACGCGGGCAAGCGCTGCGTCGTCGTCGGGTCAAACAACTCGGCCTTCGACATCTGCGGCGCGCTGTGGGAGGCGGGCGCCGACGTGACGATGGTCCAGCGCTCCTCGACGCACATCGTGCGGTCGCAGTCGCTGATGGAGCTCGGCCTGGGCGACCTGTACTCCGAGCAGGCGGTCGAGAACGGCGTCACGACGGAGAAGGCCGACATGATCTTCGCCTCGTTGCCCTACCGGATCATGGGCGGCTTCCTCAAGCCCGCCTACGACGCGATGGCGGTGCGCGACAAGGACTTCTACGACCGGCTCGAGGCCGTGGGCTTCGAGCACGACTGGGGCGACGACGGGACCGGCCTGTTCATGAAGTACCTGCGCCGCGGCTCCGGCTACTACATCGACGTCGGCGCGGCCGACCTCGTGGCCGACGGTGAGGTCAAGCTCGTCAAGGGGCAGGTCGACCATCTCACGGAGGATGCCGTCGTGCTCGCCGACGGCACGGAGCTCGCGGCCGACCTCGTGGTCTACGCCACCGGCTTCGGCTCGATGAACGGCCTGGCGGGCGACCTCATCTCCCAGGAGGTCGCCGACAGGGTCGGCAAGGTGTGGGGGCTCGGGTCCGACACGACGAAGGATCCCGGCCCGTGGGAGGGGGAGCAGCGCAACATGTGGAAGCCGACCCAGCAGCCGGGCCTGTGGTTCCACGGCGGCAACCTGCACCAGTCACGGCACTACTCGCTGTACCTCGCCCTGCAGCTGAAGGCGCGCGCGGTCGGGATCCCCACGCCCGTCTACGGGCTGCAGGAGGTCCACCACCGCTCCTAGGGGGGCGGCTAGGTCGCCTGGACGGCGACGAGGCACAGGTCGTCGGCGAGCGTCCCGCCGCCGAAGGCCGTCGCCTCGTCGTTGAGCGTCGCGAGCAGGTCCGCGACGCTGGCCGCCGCGTGCTGGCGCATGAGGTCACCGGCGCGCTCGACGCCGAGCATCCGGCCCTCCGCGCGGGCCTCGACGAGGCCGTCGGTGTAGAGGAGGACGCCGGCGCCGGCCTGCAGGTCGATCTCGCCCTCGGTGCAGTCGAGCGTCGCCCGGACGCCGAGCGGCAGCCCGTGGCCGGCGCCGTCGAGCTCCTCGCCGGAGCCGAGGCGCAGCGGCGGTGGGTGGCCGGCGAGGCCCCAGCGCAGGCGCTGCGTGGAGGCGTCGAAGGTCATGCAGGCGGCGGTGGCGAATCGCTCCTGGTAGGCCGTGCGCTCGGTGAGGGCGACGTTGGCCCACTCGAGCAGCCGGCACGGGTCGTCTGTGAAGCGCGCGGTCGACACGAAGGCGGTCCGCACGAAGGCGGCCTGACGGGCGGCGTCAATGCCGTGGCCGGCCACGTCGCCGACGACGACGACCGTGACGTCGTCCGTCGGACCGGGGACGGCGAGGTAGAAGTCGCCGCTGACCCGACGGGCCGCCGGCAGGAACGTCGCCCCGATCTGCAGGCCGGGACGGGCGGGCAGTGCCGGCGGCGTCAGGGCGTCGCGCACCGCGCGCAGGTCGCCGAGCTCGTCCTCGGCGGCGCCGAGGGCCTCGCGCATCTCCTTCAGGGCGGCATCGCGGATGCCGGCCTCCGACCGCAGCTGACGCACGAGCCGGCTCTGCTCGCCCGCGAGCTCGTAGGCGTCGGTGGCGGCCTCGCGCAGGAGCTCGTTCTCGTCGTGGCCGGCGCGCACCTGGTCGCGCAGCTCGGCGATCTGCTCCTCGTCCTGGCGCAGGCGGTCGCGCAGGTCATCGACGTTCACATCGTCGGTACGGTCCCCGGTCCGCTCGCGATCGGCCATGGCGAGGAGAACCTACCGAGCCGGTGCGCCCGCGTCACGGCCCGTCGGGCCCTCCGTGCCGATGAGCGTGAGACGACTCGTCGCACCGAGCCCCGCCTGGTGGCGCAACGCCACGAGCTCCGGGTCGCCCAGCAGCCGCACCGCGGCCGCGACCGTCGCGGCGGCGCATTCGCCCGCCTCCATCCCGGCGGCGGCGAGCCACGCGATCGCCGCGGGCAGCTCGGCGTCGCCGACGGTCACGACCCCCGTGATGCCCGGTCGCAGCGACGGCCACGCGGCGGGGGAGACCGCGGCGCAGTCCATCCCGGCCATGACCGTCCCGGGTGTCGCGACCGCCGTGGGCTCGCCCGCGGTCAGCGACGCGGCGAGGCAGGCGGCGGTCTCGGGCTCGACGCCGATGACCGGGATCCCCGCGGCCGCGCCGAAGCGCGCCGCCGCGGCGGCGAGCGACCCGACGCCGACGGGGACGAGCAGGGCGTCGGTCGCGGTCTGCTCGGCCAGCTCGGCGAACAGCGTCGCGTAGCCGTCGATGACCGCCGCGGCCGACGGGGAGCTGCCGACGTCGGCGATCTCCAGCGCCCCCGGCTCGCGACCGGCGATGCCGGCCCGGGCGACCGCGTCCTCGTAGCTGCCGTCGACGACCACGAGCTCGGCGCCCTCGGCGCGGATCGCGTCCCGCCGGGCGGCGACGGAGCGCGCGGGGACGAACACGCGGCAGGCCAGGCCGCGCAGCGCGGCCACGCGGGCGACGGCACGGCCGTGGTTGCCGGCGGAGGCGGCGACGAGCGTGCGGGTGTCCGGCGCCGTCCGGAGCGCGAGCTCGACCGCCCACGAGGCGCCGAGGGCCTTGAAGGCGGGCAGCCCCAGGCGGTCGCTCTCGTCCTTGACGGTGATCGACGCGACACCGATCTCGGCGGCGAGGTCGGCCAGCGCGCGCACGGGCGTCGGCGCGTAGCCCGCGAGGGCGGCGTGGAACGGGCGGGCGCGCGCGTCGACCGGCGGGACGGCGGCCGGATCGAACGCGCGGTTGACCATGCCGCGGGCCGGCGGCCTACCCGCGCAAGGGCGCGAGCTCGACGCCGGAGAGCTCGGCGAGCGCCGCCAGCAGCGCCTGCGTCCCCTTCTGGCCCAGCCCCTGCGCCTGGGTGGCGACGTAGAGCTGCTCGGCCAGCGCCAGGCCCGGGAGGCTGAGCGTCATCCGGCGCGCCTCGGCCAGGGCGATCCCGAGGTCCTTGACGAAGTGGTCGACCTTGAAGCCCGGCTCGAGGTCGCCTTGGAGCAGGCGCGGGGCGTAGGTGGCCATGGAGAAGGACGCGGCCGCGCCGCCGCCGATCGTGTCGAGCACCGCCTCGACGTCGAGCCCGGCGCCGTAGGCGTACAGCAGTGCCTCGCAGAGCGCGACCATCCCGGAGGCGATCGCGATCTGGTTGACCATCTTCGTGTGCTGCCCTGCGCCGGCGCCGCCGGCGAGCAGGACCTTGCCGGCGTAGGTGTCGAACGCCGGCGTGGCCGCCTCGAGGGCGGCCTGCGACCCGCCGCACATCACGACGAGCCGTGCCTCGCGGGCGCCGACGTCGCCGCCGGAGACGGGGGCGTCGAGGGCCTCGATGCCGCGCTCACCGGCCGCGGCGGCGATCTCCTCCGCCAGCGACGGCTCGCTCGTGGTGTGGTCGACGAGCGTGCTCCCCGCCGCCATCGCCGCGAGCAGCCCGCCCTCGCCGAGGATCGTCTCGCGCACGTCGTGCGGGTAGCCGAGCATCGTCACGACGAGCTCGGCGCCGTCGGCCACCGCGGCGGGCGTGTCGGCCCAGACGGCGCCGGCGTCCAGCAGCGCCTCCGCCCGCGAGCGGGTGCGGGTGTGGACCGTCAGCTCGTGCCCGGCGGCAAGCAGGTGCCCGACCATCGGGGCGCCCATGACGCCGGTGCCGATCCAGCCGATGTGCATGGCCGGAGTCTACGTCCGGATCACCAGAGGTCGCCGGGGCGGAAGTCGCACGTGAGCTCCGCCTCGCGGTCGAGCGGCGCGGCGCACGGGAGGACGCGCACGTGGTCGCGGTCGCTGGACGTGTCGACGACGCCCGTGGGTGTGAGCGCGCGCAGCGGACCCGCCCAGGGCAGCCAGCCGTGGCGCGCGTACAGCGGCGCGCCGTCCTCCGTCGCGCCGAGGGCGCCGAGGTCGTAGGCGCCCTGCAGCAGCCGGCCGATCTCGGTCATCAGCGCGTCGCCGATCCCCTGCCGGCGGCGGTCGGCGCGGGTGGCGACGGACTCGACGTAGCCGCAGCGCAGCGCCCGGCCCTGGTGCAGCAGCCGCCGCATGACGACGCAGGCGTGGCCGACGGGGGCGCCGTCGTCGTCGGCAGCGATCACGTGCATGCCGCCGAGGGCGTGCTCCCAGTCCTCGGCGTCGAAGTCGTCGAAGGCCGCGCGGACCATCACGCGCACGGCCTCGAGCTCGTCGGGCGCGAGGTCGGCGGTGAAGGCGGTGCGCAGCCTCATCGGACGCGCCGGAGCCGGATCGGGCCCTTGACGCCGTCGAGGTCAACGACCTGCCCCCGCTGGGTGACCTCGATCTCGCCCTGGTCGACGAGGGTGGCGGCGGCGGTGCGCACGAGCTCCATCTGGTCGCGGAAGCCGTCGTCGCCACCGAGCACCCGCGCCGCCTCGGACGGGCAGATGGTCCTCCCCTGGTCGCGCTGGGCGAGGAGATCGAGGATCGCGCCGCGCGCTTGCGCCTCCGTGGGCATGTGACGGACGGTATCGGGCACATGGGGGTCATGACACCCATCGCGAGGAAGGTCACCTTCGACGCCCTGGACGCCGCTCCGGAGGCGCCCGGCATCGACTCCGAGACGACCGAGATCGGCGGACACCGCTGGGCGCGCGTGCACTACGAGCCCGGCGTGCTGCGCGAGGAGTGGTGCGACGCCGGCCACGAGGGCTTCGTCCTCGAGGGCGCGGTCACCTACGAGTTCCGCGACGGCGCCGACCCGCTCGAGCTGCGGGCGGGCGAGGCGTTCTCGCTCCCCGGCGCGCAGGTGCACCGCGGCCAGGCCGGCCCGGACGGCGCCCGCCTGTTCATCATCGACCGCGAGCCGGAGTAGGCGCTCAAGGCTCGACGCTGCCGGCGACGACGGTGCGGGTCTGACCGCCGACCCAGATCGTCCCGTCGGCGTCGCGGTCGACGTGGATGCGGCCGCCGCGGCCGAGCGCGGTGCCCTGACAGGCGACGAAGGGCGCCTGGAGGCGGCCCGTGTCCAGCAGCCACTCGGCGACGCCCGCGTTGAGGCTCCCGGTGACGGGGTCCTCGAGGCAGCCGACGTCCGTGACGAACGCGCGCAGCTCGGGCGTGCCGTCGGGATGGAGGCCGACGACTCCGACGTCGCGCACCGGGCCGCCGGGCGGGCGCAGCGCGAGCACCGCCTCGGCGCTCTCCAGCAGGACCGACGCCCATTCCGGGCCATTGACGGTCCAGGCGTGGTCGACGATCGCGTCGCGCCCGATCGCGAGGGTCGCGCAGACCTCGTCGAGCGTCGTGTCGTCCAGCGGTCCCGAGCGGGTGAGCGGCGGCGCGGCGAAGGCGAGCCGGCCGCCGGTGCGGCGGACCTCGACGAGGCCGGCGCCGCACTCCTGCACGACCCGGTCGGCGCCCGTCCCGGCCGCCTCCAGGACGGCGTGCGCGGAGCCGAGCGTCGGGTGGCCGGCGAACGGCAGCTCCACCGACGTGGTGAAGATGCGCACGCGGTAGTCGGCGCCCGGCTGCGTGGGCGCCAGCAGGAACGTCGTCTCGGACAGGTTCGTCCAGTTCGCGAAGCGCTGCAGCTCGGCGTCGTCCATGCCGTCGGCGTCGTGCACCACGGCGACGGGGTTGCCGAGCCCCTCGGCGGAGCCGAACACGTCGACCTGGGTGAAGCGGCGCATGCCGCGGAGGCTACGTCACCCCTCGGGGCCGCTGCCGGCCGGCCGGGGCCGCCGCGCCTAGAGTCGACGGGGTGGCACTGCAACGCGGCGTCGACGATCAGGACCCGCTCTGGCCGGCGCCCGTCCAGCGGCTCGCCGGCGACGACGAGCTGCGCCGGGTCGGTCGTTCGAGCGTCGTGGCCGTCGGGTCGATGGTCTGCCCGGACTGCGACGCGCCGGTCTCACCCGGGCGGCCGCTGCGCCCCACCGCCGTCGTCGCCTGCCCGTTCTGCGACCGGGAGGGCCCGGTGCGCGAGTTCCTGCAGCTCGGCGAGCCGACCCGCCCGGCGCGTGTCGTCGTGCGCGTGCGGGAGGCGGGCCGCCTGCGGGTGAGCGAGGCGTGACCGCGGTCGAGCGCTGGGTCGCGTTCGCGACGGATCCGGCCGGCGGCAACCCGGCAGGCGTCCTGCTCGATCCCTCCGGTCTCGACGACGCCGCGATGCTCGCCGTCGCCGCGGAGGTCGGGTACTCCGAGACGGCCTTCGTCCACGCCCGCCGCGACGCCGACCGCACCTACGACGTGCGCTACTTCAGCCCGCAGGCGGAGGTCCCGTTCTGCGGCCACGCGACGATCGCCGCCGCCGTCGCCCTCGCCGCCCGCGACGGCGTCGGCCTCCTGCGCTTCCACACCCCCGCCGGCCTCGTCACCGTCGACACCGCCACCGACGAGGACGGCGCGCCGATGGCGACGCTCACGAGCGTCACGCCCGCCGTGCACGACGTGGCACCCGCCGACGTCGCCGCCGCCCTCGATCACCTCGGCTGGGCGCCCGAGGAGCTGGACCCGGAGCTGCCGCCGCGGATCGCCGACGCCGGCGCACGTCACCTCGTGCTGGCGGCGGCGACGCGCGAGCGCCTCGCCGACCTCGACTACGACTTCGACGCCCTGCGCGAGCTGATGCTGCGGCTGCAGCTCACGACGGTGGACCTCGTGTTCCGCGCGGACGCGACGACGTTCCACGCGCGCAACCCGTTCCCGGTCGGCGGCGTGGTTGAGGACCCCGCGACCGGCGCCGCCGCCGCGGCGTTCGGCGCCTACCTGCGCGCGCTCGGGGCCGTCACCGCGCCCGTGACGCTGACGATCCACCAGGGCGTGGACCTCGGCCGGCCCAGCCTGCTGCTGGTGGACCTCGACGCGGACCGTCCCGAGGTCCGCGTCACCGGACGCGCCGTGCGGCTGTAGCTCAGACCTCGCGGACCTTCGCGTCCACGACGGAGAAGGCGCCGAAGCACAGCAGCCCGATCGCCACCGCGCCGAGGAAGACCTTCCCGAAGGGCGCCTGCGCAGCCGCGGCGAGCGCGCCGTCCAGGCCGATCGCCTTGTCCGGGTCGTACTCGATCGCGGCCTTGATCACGAAGCCGCCGATGAGGGCGAAGATGACCCCGCGGGCGAGGTGCCCCGCGACGCCCAGGAGCTCGAAGCCGTGCTCGGCGCGCGTGTCCATCCCCGAGGTGTCGGAGGTCTCCATGAACTTGCGCTTGTAGCCCTTGACCGCCTGCTGGATCCCGACGCCGATGATGATCAGCCCGGCCGCGCCGACGATCAGCTGGCCGCCCGGCCAGCCCAGCACGCCGGCGGTCGCCTTGTCCTGCCCGCCGCCGCCACCGCCGCCGCTGCCGAGCAGGATCTGCACCGCCGTGACGCACAGCAGCCCGTAGGCGACAGCGCTGACGGCGGAGTCGATCCGGTCCTTGGCGTCGTCGGAGCCCGTGTTGACGCCGTGGCCCAGGATCGCGCGGATCAGCCGCCACAGCGCGTAGCCGAGCAGGCCGATGGCGACGACCGCCAGCGCGACCTTCCCGAGCGACCCCTGGGCGATGGTCTTGAGCGCGCCCTGCTGGTCGGTGGTCTTGCCGCCCGCGCCGAGCGCGAGCTTGAGCGCGAGCACCCCGACGATCAGGAAGACGACGCCGCGGGCGGCGATGCCGGCGCGGGCGAAGTACTCCATCGCGGTCGAGCGGCTGCCGCGTTCGGCACCGCCGCGCGGGTTCGTCACGTCTGGGGTCGCTGCGGCGAGCTTGCCGGCCACTGGGTCTTCTCCTCCTCGGGGGTCAACCGCCCGCCTGCGGCTGGCTTGGGGGTTCCCGGAGCTGGCGCGAGCAAACCCGGTGGTGGCGTGGAAGCGGCCGTCGCTGGACACCCCTTCGATCATGAAGATCGGCTTCAAGCTCATCGCGGAGGCCTTCGACCCGAAGGAGATCGTGCGCCAGGCCGTCGAGGCCGAACGGGCGGGCTTCGACTTCGTCGAGGTCTCCGACCACTACCACCCGTGGCTGTACAGCCAGGGGCACTCCGGTCACGTGTGGTCCATGCTCGCCGCGATGGCGATGCAGACGGAGACGATCGGCCTCGCCACCGGCGTGACCTGCCCGTCCTTCCGCCAGCATCCGGCGATCGTCGCGCAGGCCGCGGCGACCACCCAGATCCTCGCCGACGGCCGCTTCACGCTCGGCGTCGGCTCGGGCGAGCGCCTCAACGAGCACGTCACGGGCGAGCCGTGGCCCAACGTCGACGTGCGCCAGGCGCGGCTGACGGAGGCGCTGGAGATCATCCGGCTGCTGTGGTCGGGCGGCTACCACTCCTTCCACGGCCGCTTCCTGCAGCTCGACGACGCCCGCGTCTACGACCTGCCGGAGACGCTGCCGCCGATCGCGGTCGCCATCGGCGGCGCCCGCGCGGCGCGGATCGCGGCCGAGGAGGGCGACGGCATCTTCGCCACGGAGCCGCTCCCCGAGCTGATCGAGGCCTACGAGGGCGCCGGCGGATCCGGCGCGCGCTACATCGAGGTGCCGACCGCGTGGGCGCCGGACGAGGCCGCGGCCGCGAAGTCCGCCCACGAGCTGTTCCGCTTCGGGATCATGGGCTGGAAGGTCCAGGCCGAGCTGCCCAACCCGATCAACTTCGAGGCGGCCTCCGCGTTCGTGACCGAGGACGACATCCGCGAGGCGTTCGCCCTCGGCGACGACGCCGACGCGGTCGTCGAGCAGGTCCGGTCGTTCGCGCAGCCGGGCTTCGATCACCTGGCGATCGTCAACGCCGGGCCCGACATGGACGGCTTCTTCGCGTTCTTCGCCAACGAGCTCAAGCCGAGGCTCGACGCGCTGTAGGGGCAACCACCGGGCGCCCTCAACCCGTGGCGGGGTGGAGCGTGGCGGCCAGCGCATGCAGCTCGGCGCGGTAGCCGGCCATGGCCTGGGCGTCGCCCGCGGCGCGCAGGATCCGGCGCGCGGGGCGCACCGCCGCCGGTGACAGCGCGGCGACGCGCTCGGCGAGCTCCAGCGCGGCGGGTGCGACGTCGGCCGGGCCCTCGACGAGTCCGGCCAGGATGCCGTGCGCGTCGGCCTCGGCGGCCGTCAGCGGCTCCCCGAGCAGCACCATCCGCTGCAGCTTGAACCACGGCGCGAGGCGGGCGACGTGCGAGCCGCCGCCCGGGAAGCCGGCCGCGACCTCGGGGAGGCGGAACTGCACGCCGCGGTGCGCCACGAGCAGGTCCAGCTGTGCCGCCAGCATCGCGCCCACGCCGACGGCGGCCCCGTTGAGCGCGCCGACGAGCGGCTGCGGGAGGGCCGCGAGCGCCTCGAAGGCGCGCACCGCCACCGCCGACACCCGCGCGGTGGCCTCGGGGTCGCTGAACTCCGCGAGGTCAGTCCCCGCGCTGAAGGTCCGCTCACCGGCCGCGGTGATGACGACGCAGCGCACCCCGTCGTCGGCGGCCAGCGCGAGCAGGGCGTCGCCGATCGCGGCGAACGCCGCCGCGTCCAGCGCGTTGACCGGCGGGCGGTCGAGCGTCAGTCGCGCGACCCCGTCGGCGGGCCGGTCGATCCGGACGGCGGTCACCGCGGACCGTCGGCGGCGGCTGCCTCGGCGGACGCACCCGCGCCGTCGTGTCCCGCCGCCTGCTCGCGCAGGACGAAGCGCTGCACCTTGCCGGTCGCGGTCAGCGGCCAGCCGTCGACGAACTCCACCGTGCGCGGCACCTTGTAGTCCGCCAGCCGCTCGCGGGCGAAGGCGATCACGCCGTCGGCGTCCAGCGACGCGCCCGGGGCCAGCTCGACGAAGGCGTGACCGACCTCGCCCAGGCGCGGGTGCGGGGCGCCGACCACGTAGGCCTGGGTGATCGCCGGGTGGGCGGTCAGGACGCTCTCGATCTCCGCCGGGTAGGCGTTGGAGCCCCCGACGATGAACATGTCGCTCTTGCGCCCGGTGATGGTCAGGTAGCCGTCCTCGTCGAGCACGCCGAGGTCCCCCGTGTGGAACCAGCCGTCGGCGTCGATGACCGCGGCCGTCGCCTCCGGGTCCTCGTAGTAGCCCTCCATCAGCAGGTGCCCGCGCTGGCAGACCTCGCCCTCGGCGCCCGCGTCGAGCTCGGCCCCGGTCTCGACGTCGACGACCTTGACCTCGACGTCGGAGACCGGGAAGCCCTTGCCGGCCTTGATGAGCTCGAGCGGGTCGCCGAGGCGGGGGATGCAGGTGATCGACGTCGTCTCGGTCATGCCGTAGACGGGCAGCAGCCCCTCCATCCCGAGCGTGGCGATCGCACCGTCGATGACCTCCGGTGGGTTGTTGGCCCCGCCGATCCAGCCCGAGCGCAGCGACGACACGTCGTAGCGCTCGCGCTCGGGGTGGCCGAGCATGTCGATGAAGTGCGTCGGGATCCCGCTGAACACCGTCACGCGCTCGCGCTCGATCAGCTCGAAGGCGCGCGTGGCGTCCCAGCGGTCCATCAGGATCATCGCGCCACCCGTGATCAGGGGCGGGAGGATCCCGGTGAAGCCACCCGCGACGTGGAAGAACGGCATGTGGTTCATCACGCGCGAGTCGGCGTCGTGGTCGAGCGCCTCCGTGATGGAGTGCTCGTTGCGCAGGATCCGGTGGGTGTGGACCGCGCCCTTCGGATGCCCCGTCGTGCCCGACGTGTAGACGATGATCGTCGGGTCGGCCTCGCGGCGCTCCCCGGCGACGACGTCGAGCTCCGCGTCCGACACGACCGCCCCCGCGGCGACGAACCCGTCCCAGGCGCGGCCGATGACCACCGTCTCACGCAGCGCCGGCAGCTCCGGCAGGCGCTCGAGGAGCGCGAGGTAGTCGATCCCGGCGAACGCCGGGACGCAGAACAGCAGCCGCGCGTCGGACTGGCGCAGGATGTAGCCGACCTCGTCGGGCTTGTAGCGCGTGTTGATCGGGACGACGACCGCGCCCACCATCGAGCACGCGAACCACAGCAGCACCCACTCCGGGTGGTTGGGCACCCAGACCGCGACGTGGTCGCCGGGTCGGACACCGGCGGCGAGCAGCCCGCGGGCGACCCCGCGGGCACGGTCGCGCGTCTGCGCCCAGGTCAAGCGCACGTCGTCGAAGACGATGGCGTCGCGGTCGCCGTGGGCGTCCGCGGTGCGGTCCAGCAGCGCGTGGATCGTCGTCGGCGAGTACGGGAAGCGGGTGCCCGCCGTCCCGCGGACGACCATCAGTAGCCCTTTCCGGCCGTCCAACCGCCGTCGACGCACAGCAGCTGGCCACTGACGTAGTCCGCGGCCGGCGAGCACAGGAACACGGCCGGGCCGCACAGATCCTCGATCTGGCCCCAGTGCCCGAGCGGCGTCTCCGCGCGGATCAGCGCCGCGAGGTCGGGATCCTCGAAGTACTCGCGCGTCAGCGGCGTCTCGATCACGCCCGGGCCGATCGCGTTGCAGCGGATCCCCTTGGCACCGAGCTCGAACGCCATCGCCCGGGTCAGTCCCGCGACGCCGGCCTTCGCCGCCACGTACGCCGGACGGTTGCGCAGGGCGTGCGTGGAGACGATCGAGGCGATGTTGAGCACCTTCCCGGCGCCCCGCTCGGCCATGTGCCGGCCGACGGCCTGCGAGCAGTTCCACACGCCGGTGAGATCGACGTCGATGACGCGCTGCCAGTCCTCGAAGGAGGCGTCGAGGAACGCGCCCTGCGCCCGCACCCCCGCGTTGTTGACGAGGAAGTCGACGCGGCCGAGCCGCTCGATCGCCCCCGCCGTCGCGGCGGCCACGGCGGCCGGGTCCGAGACGTCGCAGGCGACGACGCCGTCACCCTCGCGCACGTCCCAGCGCTCCACCCTCGCACCGGCCGCCTCGAACGCCGTCGCCAGGCCGGCACCGATGCCGCTCCCCCCGCCGGTGATGATCCCGCTGAGTCCCTCGAGCGCGCCACTCATGACCGCGCCACCTCCCTGTCGTGCGCCGGTTGCAGGTCGTAGTCGCCGAGGTCGGCCGTGCGCGCCATGCGCCAGTAGTCCACGACGCGGAACGGCGTCGAGACCACCACGCGGCCGCGGCGGTTGCGGTAGTAGGTGTCCATGCCCGGGTGGGTCCAGATCATCCGCTCGTGGCGGGCGTCGACCTCCTGGCCGAACCGCTCGTAGACGTCGGTCCTGACTTCCGCCACCGCGGCGCCGGCGGCCGCGAGCTTGGCGAGCAGGTCGAGCACGTGGTGGACCTGGACCTCGGCGGAGCCGATCAGCGAGCCGCCGTGTCCGGCCTGCGTGTTGGGGCCGTAGAGGATGAACAGGTTGGGGAAGTCGGGGACCGTCATGCCGAGGTAGGCGCGCGGGTCGTCGTCGTCCCAGGTGTCGCGCAGCGTGCGCCCGCTGCGGCCGCGGATCTCCATCGGGGCGAGGAAGCGCGCGGCGTCGAAGCCGGTGGCGCAGACGAGCACGTCGAGCTCGCGCCGCGTGCCGTCGGCGGTCACCACCGCGCCGGGCTCGACGCGCTCGATGCGGTCGGTGACGAGCTCGACGTCCTCGCGCTTGAGCGCCGCGTACCAGCCCGTGTCGAGCAGGATCCGCTTGCCGAACGGGGGGTAGGTCGGCAGCGCCTTCTCGAGCAGGTCCGGGTGGCCCGCGAGCTGCTCCTCGATGTAGCGGGTGAAGGCGCGGCGGTGCGCGTCGTTCTGCGCGCTGACCGCCCGCTCGGGGTGCTCCCACTCCGGGTCCTTCTGCAGCGCCTCGTAGACGCGGTCGTTGAACGTCCAGCCCGCCCGCAGCCGCGACCAGATCCGGTACAGCGGCACGGTGGCCGTCATCCAGCGCAGCGGCTCGTCGATCGGCTGCTGGTACTGCTCGAACGGCGCCGCCCACTGCGGCGAGCGCTGGAAGACGGCGAGCGAGTCGACGCGCTCGGCGATCGCGGGGACGACCTGCATCGAGCTCGCGCCGTTGCCGATCACCCCGACCCGCTTGCCCGTCACGTCGAGGTCGTCGGGCCAGCGCGCGGTGTGCACGACCGGGCCCCCGAAGTCGTCGAGCCCCGCGATCGTGGGGAGCTTGGGCCGGTTGAGCCCCCCGACGGCGGTGATGACGACCCGGAAGGACCGCTCGCTGCGGCGGCCGTCGCAGACCGTCACGACGGTCCAGCGCTGGGTCGGCTCGTCCCAGACCATCGACTCGACGTGGGTGCCGAACTCGATCTGGTCGCGGATCGGCTCGGAGAGCTCCTCCAGGTAGGCATGGAGCTCGTCGCGCGTGGCGAACACGTGGCGCCACTCGCGCGGCGCGAAGGAGAACGAGTACAGGGTGCTCGGCGTGTCGACCGCGGCGCCCGGATAGCGGTTCTCCAGCCACGTCCCGCCGACGGTCGGGTTCTTCTCCACGACGGTGGCGGTGACGCCCGCCTCGGCCAGCCGGCGCGTCATGGCCAGGCCGGACAGCCCGGCGCCGACGACGAGCACGCCGGGGTCGGCGGCGATCGCGGGGACCGGCTCGGGGTCGTGGGCCACGCTGACCTCCTGGGCCAGCATGGGGCCGTACTCCTCGGGGACCTCCTCGCCCATCGAGACGGCGAGCATCCGCACGAGGAGCTCGTGGGAGGGGGCGGCGAGCGCGACCGGCTTGCCGCCGAGCCACGCCGCGATGGCGGCGTAGGCGGCGCCGCGGATCTCGGCCTGCACGGCCTCCGGAAGGCCGCCCGTGGGGTTGTCGTCGAGACCCCGGTTGCGGGTCGGCGCGTAGGGCTCGCGCAGCCACCGCTCGTCGCCGCTCAGCTGCACCAGCAGCAGGCACAGGACGGGCACGTTGGCGACCGCGACAGCCTCGCGGAGGCGATCGTGATCGATGTGCGTGTCCATGTCGGCGCTCCCTTGCATTGTGCAGACCGGTCGGTACATTAGTGCCGAAGCGCGCAAGTTCAACCGCACCCGGCGCGCCTGAGGGAGAGAGAGATCCATGCACACGTTTCCACGGCCGACCGAGCTGCGAGTCTCGGTCGAGCGAGAGTCCGTCGACGGCACCTGCGACGCCTGCGGGGCATCGGCGCTCGCGGCGTATCCCGTCCTGAGCGAGGGGGGCTGGTTCCAGGTCGTCAAGTGCCAGGAGTGCCTGGCCTCGAAGTCGCGGGAGCCCTGGAACCTGATGGGCCCGATCACCAACCTCGCGGACCAGGTCTGATGCTCGGGGTCGACGTCGGCGGCACGTTCACGGACGTCGTCGCCTTCCGCGACGGCAAGATCGTCACCGCCAAGATCCCGACGGACGTCCGCGAGACCGAGAAGGGCGTCCTCGAGGGCGCGTCGGAGCTCGGGGTCGACGGCTCCGCGGTCTTCAACCACGCCAGCACCGCGGGCCTGAACGCGATCATCACCCGGCGGCTGCCGAAGATCGCGTTCCTCACGACGGAGGGCCACCGCGACATCCTCGACATCGGGCGCGCATGGCGCCCGCTCGGCGCGATGACCGACCCGACGTGGCGGCGCTCCTTCGGCGACGCCAGCGCCCCGCTGGTCCCCCGCTACCTGCGCCGCGGCATCTCCGAGCGCCTGACCGCGACGGGCGACACCCTCATGCCGCTCGACGAGGACCAGGCCCGCGAGCAGCTGCAGGTGCTCAAGCGCTGCGACGTCGAGGGCGTGGCCATCTGCCTGATCAACGCCTACGTCGACGCCAAGCACGAGGTGCGCCTGCGCGAGCTGGTCGCCGAGGAGCTGGGGGCGGACCTGCCGTGCTCGATCTCCTCCGACGTCTCGCCGCTGGCCAAGGAGTACGCGCGCTCGTCGACCACCGTCGTCGACGTGTTCATGAAGATCATCTACACGAGCTACTCCGAGCGTCTGGGCTCCGGCTTGAAGGACCTCGGCTTCGACGGCCGGCTGAACTTCGCCGACTGCGCGGCCATGCTCGTGGACTCCGGCTTCGCGATGGAGGCGCCGTACCGGATCGTCTTCTCCGGCCCGGCCGCCGGCACCGTCTCCGGCGCGCACTTCGGTGCCCTGATCGGGGACGCGAACCTCCTCTGCGCCGACGTCGGCGGGACGAGCTGCGACATCTCCATCGTCACCGAGGGCGAGCCGTTCGTGCAGACGGAGTTCGAGCTCGAGCACGACCTGATCGTCAACGCGCTGTCGAACGAGATCTCCTCCATCGGCGCCGGCGGCGGCTCGATCGTCTCGATCTCCGACGCCGGCGAGCTGCGCGTCGGCCCCGCCTCCGCGGGCGCCGACCCCGGGCCGGCGTGCTACGGCAAGGGCGGCACCCAGCCGACCATGACGGACGCCTGCCTGCTGATGGGCATCCTCGATCCCGAGCGCTTCGCCGGCGGCCGCATGGCCCTCGACGTCGACGCGGCCAAGGCGGCCTTCGACGGGCTCGAGACGACGATCGACGCCGACCAGCGCGCGCCGCAGGCCTACGCGATGGGCCTCAACAACATCGCCGAGGGCATCGTCAACATCGCCGTCAAGCACGGCGTGGACCCGCGCGACTACTCCCTGCTGGCCTACGGCGCGGCCGGCCCGATGCTGCTGCCCGCGACGCTCGACCTCGTGCGCGCCCGCCGCGTGATCGTCCCGCCGCACCCGGGGCTGTTCAGCGCCCTGGGCCTGCTCTCCTCCGACCTCGTCTACGCCGACAGCCGCAGCGCCTACACGGTGCTCACGCCGGAGTCGGCGGCCGAGATCGACGGCGTCTACACGCAGATGGAGGACAGCCTGCGCCAGCGCCTCGGCGCCGACGCCGAGGACGTCCGCTTCGAGCGCGCGATGGACGCGCGCCTGGTCGGGCAGACCTGGGACACGCCGTTCGTCACCGTTCCCAACGGGACGATCGACGCGGACGCGATCGCGCAGATGATCGAGGCGTTCCACGTCGAGTACGAGGCACGCGCGGGCAACCGCTTCGACGTGCTCCCCGTGCAGGGCGTGACCTACCGCGTCCAGGCGGTCGTGGCCGTGGACAAGGTCAGCTACCCCGAGGCCGGTGAGCGCAACGGGACCCCCCTGGCGGCGACGGGCACGATCCAGCTGCGCGACCTCGACGGCACGACCTACGACGCCGAGGAGTACGAGCGGTCCGGCCTCCATGCCGGCGACCGCATCGAGGGCCCCGCGGTGATCCGCGAGGAGCTGTCCACGACGCGTGTCGGCACCGGCCAGGTGGCCACCGTCGGCAGATACGGAGAACTGGTGATCGAGCGAGGGACGGACCGATGAGCACCACCCATGAGACCGAGCAGGACCCGACCCTGCTGCGCGACCTGTCCGAGGCCGACTTCGAGGCCCGCTACGGGTGCGACCGCTTCACCGCGACCGTGCTCGCCAACCGCTACCGCTACGCCGTCGACCACATGTGCGCGGGACTGCTCAACAACGCGTTCTCGATCATCCTGCGTGACTGGTACGACTTCGCCGCCACCATCGCGGGCCCGCCGTCGCAGAACTACTCGATGCCGGCCGTGTCGAACTCGCTCGTGCTGTTCCTCGGCACGATGACCGACGCGATCCGCAACACCGTCGAGGAGTACGGGCCGGAGAACCTCAAGCCGGGTGACGTCCTCATCTGCAACGACCCCTACCGCGTGGGGACGCACGTCAACGACATCTGCTTCATCCGCCCGGTCTTCCACGACGGGGAGATCGCGGGCTTCGTCAACCTCCAGGCGCACATGCTCGACATGGGCGGGTCGGTCCCGGGCGGCTTCTCGGGCACGAAGCGCAACGTGTACGAGAACGGCGTGGTGATCGCGCCGCAGCTGCTGTACTCCGCGGACGAGCCGGTCCGCTCCGCCTGGTCGCTGATCTTCGACAACGCCCGCTTCGGCGACGTCCTGCTGCCGGACATCAAGACGATCTACGAGAACCTCCGCCTCGGCGAGCGGCTCATGAACGAGACGATCGAGCGCTACGGCGTCGAGGCCTTCCAGGGCTCGATGCGCTACGCGTGCGACGTCGCCGGCGAGGCCATGCGCACCGCGCTCGAGCGCCTCCCCGACGGCGACTACGAGGGCGAGGACCGGATCGACTGCGACGGCGTCGACGACGAGGAGGAGTTCACCGTCCGGGTCAAGATCCGCGTGCGCGGCGGGAAGGCCGAGATCGACATGTCGGGCTCCTCGCGGCAGGCGCGGACGTCGATCAACGCCGGATGGCTGGACGCGAAGACCGCGATCGGGGTGGCGTTCAAGTTCCTCATCGACCGGTCGACGCCGTTCACCTCGGCGACGTTCCGCGACATCGACATCCTGCTGCCGGAGGGGTCGCTCGTCAGCGCGCTGCCGCCGGACGGGGTGATCTTCCTCTACTGGGAGTCCACGATGCCGCTGGTCAACGCGATCCTGCGCGCGCTCGAGCACGCGGTCGGCGACAACGCCGTCGGCGGTGACTACGGGTCGCTGTCGATCCACAACGCCAACGGGGCGACGGCCGACGGCACGCCGTGGGCGACGATGGCGCAGTGCGGCGGCGAGCACGGACCGTGGGGCGCGACGTCGGCCGGCGACGCGGACTCCTACACGGTGTTCTACCTCGCCAACAACATCGACCCGGCCACGGAGGCCATCGAGGCTGACTTCCCCGTGCTCGTGATGCGCAAGGAGTACGTCGCCGACACCGCCGGCGCCGGCTTCAACCGCGGCGGCGCCGCTGTGCTCAAGGACACGCTGTGGACGGAGGGGGTGCAGCACTACTCCTCGCCGATGCACGTCAAGTCGGCGTCCGGGTTCGGCGTCGGCGGCGCGGAGGAGGGCCAGCGGGGCGCGGTCTGGGTCTTCGAGCCCGACGCGTTCGACCAGTCCAAGCTGATCCCGCTGGAGGCATCGACCTACAAGGGCTCGACACCGGTCGCCGGGGTGCTCGACGACGACAACGCCCTGGCACCGGACGGGAAGGGCGAGTACTTCTTCTTCGCCCGCGTCCCCGTCTGGGACACCAAGCCCAACACGGTCTTCCGCTACCTGACCAACGGCGGCGGCGGGTTCGGCAGCCCGCTCGAGCGTGACCCGGAGCGGGTCAAGCGCGACGTGCGCGACGGCTACGTGTCGATCGACGGCGCACTGCGCGACTACGGCGTCGTGATCACGGGCGACCCCGACCACGACCCCGAGGGCCTCGAGCTCGACGTCGACGCGACGCAGGCCAAGCGGGCCGAGCTGCAGGGCTGATGGACCTCGACGGCCGGGTCGTCCTGATCACCGGGGCGGCCCGGGGCATCGGCCGGGCGTGCGCGGAGGAGCTCGCCGCGCACGGGGCCGCCGTCGGCGCGCTCGACCTGCTGGACCCGTCCGACACGGTCGCCGCGATCACGGCGGCCGGCGGGCGGGCGGCGGGGCGCGCGGCCGACGTCGGCGATCGCGCGGGCGTGCAGGCGGCGCTCGCGTCCCTGTCGGAGGAGCTCGGCGGCTGGGACGGCCTGGTCACCGCGGCCGGGATCTACGGGGAGACGACGGCGATCGAGGACCTCGACGAGGCCGAGGTCGACGCGGTGATGCGGGTCAACTTCAAGGGGACGCTCTGGTGCGTGCAGGCCGCGCTGGCCGGCGGTGTCTCGCGCGTGGTCTGCATCGGGTCGGTGGCGGGCAAGGTCGGCGGGGTCCTCGCCGGGCCCCACTACGCGGCCTCGAAGGGCGCGATCCACACGCTGGTCAAGTGGGCGGCGCGCTCGGTCGCCGCCGACGGCGTGATCGTCAACGGGATCGCCCCGGGTGCCGTGGAGACCCCGATGATCGAGGGCCGGCCGTACTCCGGCGACTACTGCCCGCTCGGCCGGCTCGGACAGCCGGAGGAGATCGCCCGCATCGCCCGGATGCTGTGCGGGCCCGACGCGGACTACATGACCGGCCAGGTGCTCGACGTCTCCGGGGGCTACGTCCTGTGATCAACACCTCGAGCGTGCTGACGCGCAACGCGGACCGCCGGCCGGACGCGGAGGCGCTGATCGGCGGCGGGTGCCGGCTGACCCACGCCCAGCTCCATGCCCGCGTGAGCGCGCTCGCGGCCGGGCTGCGCGAGCGTGGCGTCGGGCGCGGCGACGTCGTCGCCGTGCTGGCCGAGAACCGCACGGAGTACGTCGAGGTGGTGTTCGCGCTCAACCGGCTGGGGGCGGTCTTCCTGCTGCTCAACTACCGGCTCGCTCCGCCGGAGTGGACCTACATCCTCGATCACGCGGGCGCGTCGCTCGTGATCGCCGATCCCGCGTTGTGGGAGCGGCTCGCCACCGTCGCCCCCGAGCGCGACCGGCTGCTGTTCGGCGACGAGCTGCAGGCCCTGGCGGTGGCGCACGCCGGCGTCCACGTCCCCGACGCCGACGTCGCCCTCGACGACGTGCAGCGGCTGATGTACACGAGCGGGACCACGTCGCGGCCCAAGGGCGTGCCGCTGACGTACGCCAACGCGATCTTCAAGACGCTCGGCCAGGCGGTCGAGTTCTCCATCACCGCCGCCGACCGGGTGCTGTGCGTCGGGCCGCTCTACCACGTCGGCGGCATGGACCTCCCGGGCACCGGCGTCCTCGCCCAGGGCGGCTCGATGGTCGTGCTGGAGCGCTTCGATCCCGCCGCCGTGCTCGACGCGATCGAGGCCGAGCGACCCACCTGCGTGTGGCTCGCGCCGGCGATGGTCAACGCGCTGCTGCGCCGCGACGACCTGCTCCAGCGCGACCTCTCGAGCGTCCGCTTCATGATCAACGGCGGCGAGAAGATGCCCGTCCCGCTGATGCGCCGGCTGCTCGAGGCGTTCGAGGACTGCTGGGTCGCCGACGCCTACGGCCTCACCGAGACGGTCGGCGGGGACACGTTCATGGACCGCGCGCACGTGCTCGACAAGCTCGGATCGGTCGGCAAGCCGCTGCTCCATCTCGAGCTGCGCATCGTCGATGCGCTCGGCGCGCCGCTGCCCGCGGGCGAGCTGGGGGAGATCGCGCTGCGCGGCCCGAAGGTGTTCACGGGGTACTGGCGCGACGAGCAGGCGACCGCGGACGCCATCCGCGACGGCTGGTTCCACACGGGCGACGTCGGGCGCCTGGACGAGGACGGCTACCTCTACATCGTCGATCGCAAGGGCGACATGATCATCTCGGGCGGCGAGAACGTCGCCTCCTCCGAGGTCGAGCGTGTCCTCTACGAGCACGAGGACGTGGTGGAGGCCGCCGTCGTCGCGCTCCCGGACGAGCGCTGGGGCGAGGTCCCGCAGGCGTTCGTCGTGCTGCGCGAGGGCGCCAGGCTCGACGCCGCGGGCGTCATCGCCCACTGCGAGGGGAGCCTGGCCCGCTACAAGGTGCCCAAGGCCGTGACGTTCGTGGACGCGCTGCCGCGCAACCCCTCGGGCAAGGTCCTCAAGCGCGAGCTGCGGGACCGGAATCCGGTCGAGGCGTGAGCTGATGACCGGGCGCGGCCGTACGATCGGGCGCGTGGCGGTCGCCGGTGTCCCCGATCAGAAGGCCCTCATCCGCGAGCGGGCGGCGGAGCTGTTCGCGACCCGCGGCTACCACGCGACGGGCATCGAGGACATCTCGCAGGCGGTGGGGCTGGGGCGCGGGGCGCTCTATCACCACATCAAGAGCAAGGAGCAGCTGCTCTTCGACATCTCCACGCTCGGCCTGCAGGACCTGATCGACATCACGGAGCCGATCGTCGGCTCGGCGCGCGACCCCGAGGCCAAGCTGCGCGAGATGGGGCGGGCGCTGATGCGCAACATCGCCGACAACCGCTCGGCGCTGACGGTCTGCTTCCGCGAGGTCGACCTGATGACGCCGCCCTACCGCGATCGCCTCGTCCAGCACCGGCTCGTCTACCAGCGCCAGTGGGAGGCCGTGCTCGACGAGGGCGTCGCCGCCGGCGTCTTCAGTCCGATGGACCCGCTGGTCGTGATGGGCGTGCTCGGCATGCACAACTACTCCTACCTGTGGCTGCACGAGGGCCGGCTGCCGCCGGAGGCGATCGCCGACGTCTTCTGCGACGTGCTCCTGGGCGGCCTGCGGGCTACTTGACGCCGATGAGGTCCACGACGAAGACGAGCGTCTCGTCGGGCCCGATGACCCCGCCGGCGCCGCGCTTGCCGTAGCCGAGCATCGGGGGGATGGTGATGCGGCGGCGGCCGCCGACCTTCATGCCGGCGACGCCCTGGTCCCAGCCCTGGATGACCTGGCCCTTGCCGAGGCCGAACTTGAACGTCGACCCGCGGTCCCACGAGGCGTCGAACTCCTGGCCGGTCGACCACGAGACCCCGACGTAGTGGACCTCGACCGTCTGGCCGCTCGTGGCCTCGTCGCCCGTTCCGGCCTCGAGGTCCTCGATCTCGAGCTGGTAGGACGGCGCGCCCTCGGGGATCTCGATGGACGGCTTCTCGTTCGGGGCCATGCCCAGGACGGTATCGGCCGCGTCAGGCCGCGGCCGCGCGGGCGGCCTGCCGGCGCACGAGCGGATGGTCCGGCGTCGCGCCCGGGCCCGGCCGGGCGATGACGTCGCGGGCGCCCAGGCGCGCGCCGCAGCGCTCGCACAGCCGGTGATCGTCGACCGCGCCGCCACAATCGCGGTGCTCGAGCACGACCGGCGGGCCGGCTGGGGTCGGCGCGTTGCGGTCGCCCCACTGCAGCAGGCTCGTGATGACGGGCCACAGGTCCAGTCCGCGGTCGGTGAGCCGGTACTCGTGGCGCACGGGGCGCTCGGAGTAGGGGACCTTCGTGACGATGCCGGCCTCGATCAGCTTGTCCAGCCGCGTGGCGAGGACGTTGCGGGCCACGCCGAGGTCGTCCTGGAGCGCGTCGAAGCGCCGCACGCCGAGGAACAGGTCCCGCACGATCAGCAGGGTCCAGCGCTCGCCGACGACCTCGAGGGTGCGGGCGACCGAGCAGGTCTGGCTGGCGTAGGTGGACTGCAGCACGGGGTCGCAGTCTAGACCACCGGGGTTGCATCACGCAACGGACCCGATAAGGTCCGTCCTATGAAGCAACGCACCCGGCTGACCGCCGCCGTCCTGTGCCTGGGCGCCTTCATGGCCGGGCTGGACCTGTTCATCGTCAACATCGCCTTCCCGGACCTCGCCCGCGACTTCGGCGGCGCGTCGATCGGCGGCCTCTCCTGGGTGCTCAACGCGTACACGATCGTGTTCGCCGCGCTGCTCGTCCCGGCCGGCCGCTGGGCGGACGAGCTCGGCCGCAAGCGCGTGTTCCTCACGGGCCTCGCGCTGTTCACCGGCGCGAGCGCCGCCTGCGCGGCGGCCGGCTCCGTCGAGGTGCTCGTCGCGCTCCGGGTCGTGCAGGCGACGGGCGCTGCGCTGCTGATGCCGAGCTCGCTGGCACTGCTGATCCCGTTGTTCGCGCCCGAGAAGCGAGCCATGACGGTGGCGCTGTGGGCGATGGTCGGCTCGGTCGCGGCCGCGGCGGGCCCGCCGCTGGGCGGCGTCCTCGTGCAGGCGAGCTGGCGCTGGGTGTTCCTCGTCAACGTCCCGATCGGGATCGCCGCGATCGTGCTCGGCCTGCGGCTGCTGCACGAGCAGCGCCAGCCGGACGCCGTCGCGCCCGACGCCGTCGGCGCCGGCCTGTTCGCGCTCGCGATCGCCGCGCTCGTGGGCGGCATCGTCCAGGGACCGGAGTGGGGCTGGCTGGACGGCCGGACCCTCGGGCTGTTCGTGGGGGCCGTCGTCCTCGCCGTCCTCGTCGCGCGCCGCTCGGGCCGCCACGCCGCGCCGGTGATCGACGCCGCGCTGCTCGAGGTGCGCGCGTTCCGGGTCGCCATCGGCGCCGCGATCGTCTTCTACGCAGGCTTCTCCGCGATGCTCCTCGGCGGCGTCCTGTTCCTCACGGGGGTGTGGGGGGAGGACGTGCTCACCGCCGGCCTGATGCTCGCGCCGGGCCCTGCGATGGCCGCGACGTTCGCGATCCCCGGCGCGCGTGTCGCCGCCAGGCGCGGGATGGCGACCGTCGGGGCCTTCGGCGCGGCGGTCTTCGCCCTCGGCACGATCTGGTGGCTCGTGCGCCTCGGCGGGACGCCGCACTACGTGTCGGACTTCCTCCCCGGCATGCTCGTCACCGGCCTCGGCGTCGGCTGCGTCCTTCCGACCGTGACGGGCGCCGCGGCCGCGGCGCTCCCCGCCAACCGCCTCGCGACGGGGACGGCGATGGTCACCACGGGTCGCCAGGTCGGCTCGGCGCTCGGCGTCGCGATCGCGGTCGCGCTGCTGGCGACACCGGCCGGCGCCGGCAGCTTCGACGCGGTCTGGGGCTTCATCGGCGCGGCCGCCGCGCTGAGTGCCGTCGGCCTCGGCAGCCTGGGCGTGGTGGGTCCCGCCCCGGCCGCGGCGCCGGCCGCGGCCGTGCCGGAGGCGGCGGCATGACGACGACCGTCGCGCCGGACCCGGCGACCCAGCTCCCCACCCCGCCGGCGCCCACCGGACAGGTCATGACGAGTTCAGCCGGCACCGGCGCGACGCGGGCCGCCTTCGGAACCGGTTCGCAGGTCGACGCGGCCGCCGGCCTGACCGTCCGCCCCCTGCGCCCCGGCGACCGCGAGACGTACGTGCGCTTCGTCGCCGGCACCTCGGACCGCACGCGCCTGCTGCGCTTCGGCGCGCCGAAGCGGGCGATGACGACCCGCGAGGTCGACCGGATGCTCGACGTCGGGCACGACGGCGCGGAGGCGCTGGCGGCGTGGACACCGGCCGGGGAGATCGTCGCCGTCGCCCGTTACGCGCCGTTCCCGGACGCCCCGGGCGTGGCGGATGTCGCGATCGTCGTCGCCGACGAGCTGCAGGGCCGGGGAGTCGGCAGCTGGCTGCTCGGGCAGCTGCTCGAGCGCGCCTGGGTCGCCGGGTACACGCGCCTGCGGGCGACGACGCTCGTCGACAACGCCGCCGTGCACGGGCTGCTGCGCCGTCACGGCTTCCGGACCACCGGCACCTCGCAGGGCGTGCGATCCTTCGAGGCCGTGGCGCGATGACGGGACTGGAGCTGATCGAGGCGCTGCGCGACGGTGCGCTGGCGCCGCCCGGCGTCGCGGTGCTGCTCGGCATGGAGGTCACGGAGGTCTCCCGTGGCCGCGTCGTCTTCGCCATGGACCCGGGCCCGCAGCACGGCAACCCGATCGGGACCACCCACGGCGGCATCCTCGCGACGCTGCTGGACTCCTGCGTCGGCTGCGCCGTCCACACGGAGCTGGGGGAGGGCGACACGTACACGACGCTCGAGCTGAAGGTCAACTACCTGCGGCCCGTGATGGCCGACGGCGGCCGGATCACCGCGACGGGGGAGACGATCCACGTCGGCGGCCGCGTCGCCACGGCGGAGGGCCGCCTCCACGGCCCCGACGGCCGGCTGTGCGCGCACGCCACGACCACCTGCCTGATCACCCGGGGCTAGCCTGCACGGGGCCGCTGGTGAGCCTCTACTCCAGGCGGTCATGGCCCGGAGCGCTCCCACAGTGCTGCCGGGCCGCTTCGTGTCGTGCAGGAAGGCCGACCAGGCCGACGATTCCCCCGCCCGTCACCGCACCCTGGGATGATCGGCCGATGCGCACCCGCTCGATCGCCGCGACCCTGCTGACCGCCGGCGTGGCCACCGTGGCAGCCGCCGCCCCCGCGGCCGCCACGTCCTACTGCTCGCCCGAGACCGGCGACTACTGCTACTCGGCGCTCAAGCAGCGCGGCGTCGTGCGGATCGGGCTGGACACGTTCTCCTTCACCGGCAGGGTCAGGACGTGCGTCACGCAGCCGGGCGGCGCCAGGACCTGCAAGCGCTTCACCCTGCGCACGAAGCGCAGCGGCATCCACGGCTTCCGCACGCGCTGGAGCCGGCACTTCCCCAACGGGGGCAAGGGCACCTACAAGGTGACCTTCGCCCCCGCCGGGATGGGCAGGCTCGGCCCCGGGGTGACCTTCAGGCGCTAGGCGAAGTGCGGCAGCACGTCGCGCTCGAAGGCCTCGAAGAAGCCCTCGTGGTCGCCGCCGATCTGCTGCACGTAGACCTCGTCGAAGCCCGCGTCCGCGTAGGCCTGCAGCTGGGCGACGTGCTTGTCCATGTCCGGGCCACAGGAGACGGACTCGGCGATCATGTCCTCCGTCACGAGCGACATCGCCTGCTCGAAGTGCGACGGCGTCGGGAGGATCTGCGGGAGCTCGCCCGGCAGGCCCTCGTTGCCCCAGGTCGCGTGCGCGGTCTGCAGGCAGGTGGCCTCGTCGGCGCCCCAGCAGACCTTCGCGCCGCCCTGGACGACCTTGTCCTGACCGCCGGCGTCGCGGTACTGCTGCACGACCTCCTGCTCCGGCGCGACGAAGCAGAAGCCGTCGCCGACGCGCGCGGCGAGCTCGATGGCCTTCGGCCCGAAGCCCGACACGTAGATCTCCGGCGGCGTCTCGGGGAGCGTGTAGAGGTGCGCGTTCTCGACGTGGAAGTGGTTGCCGTCCCACGACGTCTGCTTGCCCTTCCACAGCTCGCGGATCAGCGCGATCGACTCCTCGAGCATCTCGAGGCGGATGTCGGCCTCGGGCCACGGGTCGCCGAAGATGTGCTCGTTGAGCGCCTCACCCGAGCCGACGCCGAAGATGAAGCGGCCCTCGAGCTGCACCGCGGCCGTCGCGGCCGCCTGGGCCATGATCGCGGGGTGGATGCGCATCGTGGGGCACGTGACGCCCGTCGTGACGGTCATGCTCGTCGTCGCCTCCGCGAGCGCGCCGATCACGCCCCACACGAACGGCGAGTTGCCCTGCGTGGAGTTCCACGGGTGGTAGTGGTCGGAGACCCACAGGTCCTGGAACCCGTGGGCCTCCGCGAGCTTGGCCTGGTGGACGAGGTCGCGCGGTCCGAACTCCTCGGACGACAGGAAGTAGCCGATCTTCATGTCACCGGCGCTGCCCGCGATGGTGGCGCGCTAACGCAACCTGGCGCCGAGGTCCGCCGCGATGCCGTTCATCCGGCCCTTGCGCGCGGCTGTCGTCAGCTGGCGGGTGACCGCGCGGTCCAGCAGCCGGCGGGGGATCAGTCGCAGCGCCGCGTAGGAGGCGGTGCCGCGGCGACTGGTCGCGAGGTCGCGCACCGGCTTGTCCAGCGCCGCACGCACCAGGGCGTCCGCCGCGCCGGACAGCGGCTCCTCCGGCACGAGGCCGTCCAGCCCCATGCCCTTGTCGATCGAGGACTGGTGGATCGGCGTCTTGATGTAGCCGGGGTAGATCGTCGTCACCGTCAGCGCGTCGCCGTGCTCGAGTCGCAGCGCGTCGGAGTAGGCGACCAGCCCGCGCTTGGACATGCAGTAGGCGGTCGCGAACGGGACGGTCAGGTGCGCGAGGCCGGAGGCGACGTTGACGACCCGGCCGCGGGCGGCCCGCAGGTCCTCGAGCGCCGCGCCCGTCACGCGCCAGGCGCCCATCAGGTTGATGTCGATGACCCGCTCGGCGTCCGGGCCCGGCCGCTCGCCCGCGCTCTGGGGGTCGCCGACGCCGGCGCAGTTGATCAGCACGTCGATGCCGCCGAGGCGCTCGCTCGCGGCGGCGACCGCGCGGTCCACCGACGCCTGATCGCGGACGTCGCAGGCGATCACGTCGTCGCCCTCGCCCGTGACGTCGAGCGCGATGACGCGCGCGCCTCGCTCGCGCAGCTTGACCGCCGCGGCGCCACCGATCCCGCCGGCGCCGCCCGTGATGACGACGCGGGTCATGCCGGCACCGCGCTCGGGGCGGGGGCCGTCTCGAACACGTGCTGGGACGGATCGAAGGTGCGCAGCGACAGGTCGAACTTGTAGGAGAAGTCCGGCCACAGCGTCGTGTTGCGGCCCGTCTTGTCGAGGTACCAGGAGCCGCAGCCGCCGTCGGACCACACCGTTCCCGGCATCTTCTGCTGCAGCCGCGCGTTGAAGGCCTCCTGCACCTCGGGCCGGACCTCGACCGCGGCGGCGCCGGCGGCGTCCATCGCATCGAGGGCGAGCAGGACGTAGCGCGCCTGCGCCTCCGCCATGAACACGACGCTCATGTGCCCGAGGCCGGTGTTGGGCCCCAGCAGGAGGAACAGGTTGGGAAAGCCCGCCACCGTCGTCCCGTTGTGGGCGGACATCGAGCCGGCCCAGTGCTCGGCCAGGGTGCGGCCGTCGCGCCCGCGCACCCGGGTGGCGATCAGCGGTTCGGTGACCTCGAAGCCGGTGCCGGCGATGATCGTGTCGACCTCGCGCTCGGAGCCGTCGGCGCCGACGACGACCGAACCCCGGACCTCGGTCAGCCCCGTGGTGAGGACCTCGACGTTCGGCTGGTCGAGCGCGGGGAGGTAGGTGTTCGAGATCAGCAGCCGCTTGCAGCCGGGGGAGTAGTCCGGCGTGAGCTTCTTGCGCAGCGCCGGGTCCTTGACGGAGCGGCGCAGGTGCGAGAGCCCGACCGCCTTGATGGCGACGGAGAGCCTGACCCGCAGCATCGGGATGACCGTCGACTCGCGCCCCCAGTAGACGAGCGTCCGCATCAGCCGCTGGGCGCCGGGGACTCGCGAGTAGAGCGCGTGCTCGGCCTTCGTGAGCGGCCGCTCCGTGCGCGGCAGCACCCACGGGGGGGTGCGCTGGAACAGCTTGAGCTCGCCGACGACGGGCTGGATCTCGGGGACGAACTGGATCGCCGACGCGCCCGTGCCGATCACGGCGACCCGCTCGCCGGTGAGGTCGTGGTCGTGGTCCCAGCGGGCGGAGTGGAAGACCTTGCCGGGGAAGTCCTCGAGGCCGGGGACGGCGGGGAGCTTGGGTTCGACGAGCGGACCGGTGCCGGACACGAGCACGCGGGCGCTGAGGCTGCCCTGGCTCGTGTCGATGCGCCAGCGGCGGGCGTCGTCGTCCCAGCTGGCCTCGGAGACCTCGCAGCCCAGGACGAGGTGGTCGCGCAGGCCCTCCTGGTCGGCGACCCGGCGCTGGTACTGGAAGATCTCGTCCTGGTGGGAGTAGGTCCGCGACCAGGCGGGGTTCAGCGCGAAGGAGAAGGAGTACACGTGGCTCGGCACGTCGCAGGCGCAGCCCGGGTAGGAGTTGTCGCGCCAGGTGCCGCCGACGTCGTCACCGCGATCGAGCAGCAGGAAGTCGCTGCGACCGGAACGCTTGAGGTACGTCGCCATGGCAAGGCCGGAGAACCCTGCGCCGATGATGGCGATGTCGACGTCGTGCGTTGGGAGGCTCATGGTTACAGCACTGTAACCTACGGGGCTGTAGGGTAAACGCGGACCGGGAATGGCGACAGGCACCAGACACCGCATGACGGGCGCCCAGCGGCGCGAGCAGCTGCTCGACGTGGCGAAGGCGATGATCGACCGCGACGGCGTCGCAGCGGTCTCGATCGAGTCCGTCGCGCGCGCCGCCGGCATCACCCGCCCGATCGTCTACGACCACTTCGCCGGCCTCGACGACCTGCTCGCCCGCATGCTGGAACGCGAGACGGCACGGGCGCTGGGGCAGCTCACCGCCGAGCTGCCCGCCAGCGACGGCACGCCGCGGGAGGCGCTCCAAGCCGCGTTCCGCGCCTATCTCGACGCGGTGGCGGCGGACCCGGTCACCTGGCGGCTGGTCCTGCTGGCGCCCGAGGGCGTGCCCGGCACGCTGCGCGAGGCGGTGAGGGCCGGGCGCGAGGCGATCGTCGCCACGCTCGCGGCGACGGTCGGCGCGGGCTTCGCCCCGGACCGCCCGTCGCCGGACCCGGCCCTGACGGCGCGCTCGCTGTCCGCCCTGGCCGACGAGGCCGCCCGGCTGCTCCTCACGGACCCGGTCGCCTACCCGGTCGAGCGTCTCCTCGCCCACGGCGAGTGGTTGCTCGACCAGGTGGCGGGGCGGCCTTAACGGGCTCGGGCGGCCCCTGAGGGCCGCCCGAGTCGTTCGTGGTCCGCCTAGGCGGATCCGAGTTGGTGCCTAGGAGGCGGGGAGATCTGCGGTGATGGTGGCGACGCCGATGACGAGCCCGCCCTTGAGGTCCTGGATGCCGAACGTCTGGTTCAGCAGGTCAGCGGCCTCGGCCTTGAGCTTGACCGTCGTGCCCGTGAGGGTGGCGGTGCCCTTGTCCTCGTCGACCTGGATCGGGTTCTTCAGGGTGCGACCGTCGAGGAAGAACAGCGGGGCGCTCGCGGCGGCTTCCTTGCCGTCGACCGAGACCTTGCCGGTGAGGAGCGACTTGCCGGGGTCGACGACGAAGTTGGTCAGTTCGACCTTCTTGCCGCCGGCGGTGAGGCTGAGGCCCGAGCCGTCGTGCTCGATGCGACCCTGGACGTACGGGTTGACGCCGGAATCGGGGCCGTAGTAGGAGACGTTGCCGCCCGTGATGGGGAAGACGGCGGCGCCGGCGTCGGTGATCTTGGCGGTGCCGACGGGGCCGGGGGTGACCTTCAGGGCCGTGAGGGCCTTGACGAAGCCGGCGTCGAGCTTGACGGAGGTGTCCTGGCCGGAGAGGGAGTCGATGGCCGCCGCAGGAGTCGGGGTGGCCTTGGCCTCGGAGGACGAGGAGGAGCCGCTGGTGGACTCGGAGTCGCTGCCACCACACGCGGCGAAGCCGAGTGCGAGGGTCGCGAAGAGGGCGATGATCATGGGGAGTGTTCGCTTCATACCTGCCTATGCGCCCCTGCTCGGCGATTGGTTCACTCGAGCGCAAAGTAAGTTGCTCACACAACGACCGGACCGGCCAAGTCTGGCTCGCCCACGAGCGGTCACCGCGACCGCTCGGCCCGCGCCGCTAGGCGCGCGGCAGGCCCACCCCGTCGCGCTGGAAGGCGAGCAGCCGCTCGTTCTCCAGCGCGACGCGGGCGGGCATCCCGTCGAGCTCGCGGAACAGCGCCTTCAGCGCTCGCAGCCCGGCGGGGCTCGCGGTGGCCATGCCGGCCGCGAGCTCGAGCGCCCGGCCCTCCGCCGCGTCGGCGGCGACGCAGTCCGAGGCCAGCCCGAGGGCGACCGCCTCCTCGCCGCCGAGAACGCGGCCGGTGAGGATCAGCTCCCGCGCCCGCGCGGCCCCGATCAACGGCGCCAGGCGGGCCGGTCCGACCGGCACGCCGTGCCGGGCGCCCGCCCAGGCGAGCTTGAGGTTGTCCCCGGCCACGCGCAGGTCGCAGCCGACGGCGAGCTCCGCGCCCGCCCCGACGGCGTTGCCGACCATCACCGCGACCGTGGGGGCGGGGAAGGCCTCGATCGCGGCGTACATCGCCGTGAACGCCTCCATGCGCGTGACGCCCCCGGCGGCGTCGAGGTCCTCGCGCACGTCGGCGCCCGCGGAGAACGCCGAGGTGGCCGTGGTGGAGAGCACGAGTGCGCGCAGGTCGGCGTCGGCGGCGAGCTCCGCGAGGGCCGCGTTGAGCTCGCCGAGGAGCGCCGTGCTCATGGCGTTGCGCTGGGCGGGACGGTCGAGGCGCAGGACCTCGACGCCGTCGGGGAGCCGCTCACGGGTGATCGTCGCCATCGGCCGAGCATGGCACGCCGCTGCTTCTGAGAGGATCGCCGCCATGCGCACCCTGGACGTCGGATCGGTCTATCGCCGGGTCTTCGAGATCTACGGCTCCCAGTTCATGACGCTGTTCATCGGCGCCCTGCTCGTCAACCTCGTCACTGCGATCGCAGCGGTGTTCGTGACCGGCGTGATCGGGGCGCTCCTGCTCTTGGTCGTCGCACTCGTGCTCGGGACGCTCTACGCCGGGATGGTCGTCAAGCTCGTGCAGGACCTCGAGGACGGCCGGCGCGACTCGTCGGTCGGCGAGCTGCTGTCGAGCGTCACACCCGTGGTGGCGCCGCTGATCGGGGTCTCGTTCCTCGCCGCGATCGGGATCGGGATCGGGTTCGTCCTCATCATCGTCCCGGGGCTGTTCCTCCTGACGATCTGGGCCGTCATCGCCCCCGTGGTCGTGGTCGAGCGCGCCGGGGTCGGGGCGTTCGGCCGCAGCCGGGAGCTGGTGAAGGGCAACGGCTGGACGGTCTTCGGCTGCATCGTCGTCGGGTTCCTGCTGACGTTCGTCGCGAACCTGGTCGCCACGGCGATCGCGAACGCGATCGGTGGCGACGTCGGCCTGTTCATCGGCAACTGGCTGCTTCCGGCGCTCGTGGCCCCCGTGACGGCGCTCGTCGCCTCGGTGATCTACTTCTCCCTGCGCGGCTGGGGCGCCCCCGAGGCGCCGACGGGCCTGCCCGTCACCTAGCCCCGGGGCCGCGCCGCCGCTAGTCCTGCTGGTGGCGGCGCAGCTCCTGCCGCGCGATCGTCAGCTTGTGGACCTCGTCCGGGCCGTCGGCCAGGCGCAGCGTGCGGACGTGCGCGTACATCCGCGCGAGCGGGAAGTCGTTGGAGATGCCGCCGCCGCCGTGGACCTGGATCGCGCGGTCGATCACCCGCAGCGCGACGTCGGGCGCGGCGACCTTGATCGCGGCGATCTCCGTCCGGGCGTGCTTGTTGCCGACCGTGTCCATCAGCCACGCGGTCTTGAGCGTCAGCAGCCGGATCATCTCGATCTCGATCCGCGCCTCGGCGATCCAGTCGAGGATGTTCGAGCGGGTGGCCACCGGCGCGCCGAACGTCTCGCGCGACAGCGCCCGCCGGCACAGCAGCTCGAGCGCGCGCTCCGCCGCGCCGATCGTGCGCATGCAGTGGTGGATGCGCCCCGGTCCGAGCCGCGCCTGGGCGATCATGAACCCGTCGCCCTCGCCGGCGACGAGGTTGGCCGCGGGGACGCGCACGTCCGTGAAGTCGACCTCCGCGTGGCCCTCCGGGTCGATGTAGCCGAACACCGGCAGGTTGCGCATCACCGTCACGCCCGGCGTGTCGCGGGGGACGAGGATCATCGACTGCTGCTTGTGCTTGGGCGCGGTGAGGTCGGTCTTGCCCATCACGATGAAGATCCGGCAGCGCTCGCGCATCGCCCCCGATATCCACCACTTGCGGCCGTTGAGGACGTACTCGTCGCCGTCGCGCTCGATCCGCAGCTGCACGTTCGTCGCGTCGGAGGAGGCGACGGCCGGCTCGGTCATCGCGAAGGCGGAGCGGATCTCGCCGTCGAGCAGCGGGCTCAGCCAGGCGTCCTTCTGCTCCGGGGTGCCGAACTGCGTCAGCACCTCCATGTTGCCCGTGTCGGGCGCGGCGCAGTTGATCGTCTCGGGCCCGATGGCCGACCGGCCGCTGATCTCGGCGAGCGGGGCGTACTCCGCGTTGGTGAGGCCAGGGCCGACCTCGGGGTCGGGATGGAAGAGGTTCCACAGTCCCCGGCGGCGCGCCTCGGCCTTGAGCTCCTCCATGACCGGCGGCTGGGAGTGGGGGTCTCCGCTGGCGCGGAGCTGCTCCTCGTACTCGGCCTCGGCGGGATGCACCCGCTCGTCCATGAAGGCGGTGAGCCGCTCGGCGAAGTCGGTCCCGCGGGAAGTGTTGGCGAAGTCCACGCGCGCATGCTGGCACAGCGACGCGGCCCTGCGGGCGAAGGTCACCGCAACGTGAGACGATCCCGTCCGATGAGAGCGATCCAGATCACCGAGTTCGGCGGACCCGAGGTCCTCCAGCTGCGCGACGTGCCCGAGCCGGAGGTTCCGAGCGGGGCGCATCGCCTGTCGGTGAGCGCCGCCGGCGTCAACTGGGCCGACACCCACCAGGCGGAGAACTCCTATCTCGCGCCCGCGCAGCTGCCGCTGATCCCGGGCGGCGAGGCGGCGGGCACGCTCGACGACGGCCGCCGGGTCGTCGCGCTGCTCGCGGGCGGCGGCTACGCGGAGGTCGCCATCGCGTCCGGGGGCGCCGCGTGGGACATCCCGCCGGAGGTCTCCGACGCCCAGGCGCTCGCGCTCGTGCTCCAGGGGACCACGGCCTGGCATCTGCTGCGGACCTCCGCCCAGCTGCGCGCGGGGGAGACGGTGGTGGTCCACGCCGCCGCCGGCGGGGTCGGCACGCTCGCGATCCAGCTCGCCAAGCGCTGGGGCGCGGGGCGCGTGATCGCCGTCGCGTCCTCGGCCGAGAAGCGGGAGCTGGCCGCCCGCCTGGGTGCCGACGAGGTGGTCGACTCGAGTGCGGAGGGCGATCTCAAGGACAAGCTGATCGAGGCCAACCACGGCGAGCGCGTCGACGTGGTGCTCGAGATGGTCGGGGGCGAGACGTTCGCCCGATCCCTGTCGGCGCTCGCGCCGTTCGGCCGGCTCGTGCACTTCGGGCAGGCCGGCCGGGAGGGCGCGCCGCCCGTCGACCCCGGGGCGCTGATGGGCGCCTCGCGCGGCGTGATCGGGTTCTGGCTCGTGCACATGATGCAGCGGCCCGCGCTGATGGACGAGGCGATGAGCGGGCTGTTCGGGCTCGTCCTGGAGGGCGCGCTCGAGGTGATCGAGGGTGGCAGCTACCCCCTGGCCGACGCGCGACGCGCGCACGAGGACCTGCGGGCGCGCACGACGAGCGGGAAGCTGGTGCTGACGCCGTGAGCGCCGACGCAGACAGCCTGGACGGCATCGAGGTCGAGGCCGTCGAGGCGTACTTCCGCGCGAACGTCCCGGGCGCCGAGCCGCCGCTGCGCTTCGAGCGCGTGGCGGGCGGGCGCTCGAACATCACCTACGTCGTCCGCGACGCGGGTGACGGCTCATGGGTCCTGCGCCGGCCGCCGCTCGGCGAGCGCCTCGGCTCCGCGCACGACATGGGGCGCGAGCACCGGATCATGTCCGGCCTCCAGGGCACCGACGTGCCCGTCCCCCGCACGATCGCGATGTGCGAGGACGAGGACGTCACGGGCGCGCCGTTCTACGTCATGGACTACGTCGAGGGCGCCGTGCTGCGCGACGAGGCGGCGGCCGCCGACTACGGCGACGACGCGCTGCGCCGGCGGGCGGGGGAGTCCGTCGTCGACACCCTGGTCGCGCTCCACGCGGTCGACCCGGAGTCGGTCGGGCTCGGCGAGCTCGGCCGCCACGACGGCTACGCGGCCCGGCAGCTGAAGCGCTGGAAGCGCCAGTGGGACGAGTCCGCGACGCGCGCGGTCCCCGCGATGGACGAGACCCACGCGCTGCTCAGCGAGCGCATCCCGGCGCAGCAGGGCGTCGCGCTCGTCCACGGCGACTACCGCCTGGACAACGTGATCCTCGACGCGGAGGGCGCCGTCTCCGCCGTGCTCGACTGGGAGCTGTGCACGCTCGGCGACCCGCTCGCCGACGTCGGCCTGCTGCTCGTGTACTGGTCCCAGGCGGACGACGCGGTCCACGCGCTCGGCTCCGCCCCCACCCTCGCGTCGGGCTTCATGACCCGCGACGAGGTGCGCGACCGCTACGCGTCCGCCTCCGGCCGCGACCTCTCCGACGTCGAGTTCTTCGTCGCGCTCGGCTACTGGAAGCTCGCCGCGATCCTCGAGGGCGTCTACAAGCGCTACTCCTCCGGCGCCTACGGCGGGGACGCGTCGGACTTCGACCAGTTCGCCACGGTCGTCGAGCAGCTCGCGGCCGCGGCCTTGGACGCGGCGAAGCGGCTGTAGGTCCGCACCGCGACCCGCCGCGTGAGGACGCGCCGCGGCGGGAGGCGCCCGTGTGTGGCATCCTTGTCCGGTGCTTCGCCCGAGCCACACCACGCGCGTACGACTTGTGCGCGCCCTTGGGCGTCGCCGAGTAGCGATCCGCTGACGCACGCCGTCGCGGTCCCGCCGCCTCTCGCCTGATCCCCCCGACGCCTCCTGGAAGGAGCGCCTCCTCATGCACCGCCTCGCCCTCGTCGTACTCGTCCTTCATCCGCGCAGCCCGCACTCCCGACCTCCGGGAAGGGGGACGGCATGCGCGGCGCCGACCACCTGATCGCGGCGCTCGAGCGCCACGGCGTCACGCACGTCTTCGGCGTCCCCGGCGGCGCCGCGCTGCCGCTCTACGACGCGCTGGCGCGCTCGGAGACGATCCGCCACGTCCTCACCCGCCACGAGGCCGCCGCCGGCCACGCGGCGGAGGCGTGGGCCCGCGTGACCGGCCGGCCCGGCGTGGCGTTCGCGACGTCCGGGCCCGGCGCGGTGAACCTCCTCACCGCGGTCGCCGACGCCTGGATGGACTCGCTTCCCGTCGTCTTCGTCTGCGGCCAGGTCGCCACCACCCTGCGCGGGACGATGGCCTTCCAGGAGACCGACGTCGCCCAGATGGCGATGCCGATCGCCAAGCACGCCCTCTGCGCCGAGCCGGGCGACGACCTCGGCGAGCTGTTCGCCGACGCGTGGGCCCTGGCCCTGGAGGGCCGCCGCGGGCCGGTGCTGCTCGAGGTCCCCGTCGATGTCGCGAAGGCCGCCGCCGTGGTGCGGCGGCCCGCGGCCGCCCACCCCCCGCCCCGCGCCTCGCGGCCCCGCCGGCGCGCCGTGGAGCTCGCGGTCGACCTGATCGCCGCGGCCGAGCGCCCCGTGCTGCTCGCCGGCGGCGGCGTCGTCGCGGCCGAGGCTCACGCCGAGCTCGCGGCCTTCGCCGACGCGGCGGACCTGCCGGTCGCCACGACGCTCCACGGGCTCGAGTGCGGCGGCGGGGAACGCTGGCTCGGGATGCCGGGCATGTACGGCACCCGCGTCGCGAACCGCGCGTTGCACGAGGCGGACTGCATCGTCGCCGTCGGCGCGCGCTTCGACGACCGGGTCACCGGCCGGCTGGAGGCCTTCGCGCCCGGCGCGCGCGTCGTCCACGTGGACGTCGACGCCGCCGAGCTCGGCAAGCTCGTCCCCGCCGAGGTGGCGATCCACGCCGACGCCCGCGCGGCCCTCATCGGTCTCACGGCGGTGGCCGCGGATCGGCCCGTCCGCGACCGCTGCGCCTGGTGGGCCCGCCTGGACGCCGCCCGCGCCGAGCATCCGCTCCTCGCGGCGCCCGAGCACGCGGGGGACGCCGCCCTGGACGCGCTCGACGCCGCGCTGGACGCGGACGCGATCGTCACCACCGACGTCGGCCTGCACCAGATGTGGGCCGCCCGCCGGCTGGCGCTCCACGGTGGCCGCCGCTGGGTCACCTCCGGCGGCGCGGGGACGATGGGGTTCGGGCTCGGGGCCGCGCTGGGGGCGCAGGCCGCGGCACCCGACCGCGAGGTCGTCTGCGTCACGGGTGACGGGTCCCTGCTGATGCACGTGCAGGAGCTCGTGACGGCGGCGGAGGAGCGGCTTCCCGTGAAGGTGCTGCTGCTCGACAACCGGGCGCTGGGCATGGTCAAGGCGCAGCAGGACCGCTTCTACGGGGCGGGGGCGTTCGCCGCCGACCTCGGCCGCGGGCCGGACTGGCCGGCGCTCGCGCAGGCGTGCGGCGTGCACGCGCGCTCGGTGACGGACGCCGATGACGTCGCCGACGCCGTCGCGGCGCTGCTCGCCGAGCCCGGCCCGGCGCTGCTGCACGTCGCGATCCCGGCGGCGGCGGAGTGCCTGCCGATGGTCGTCCCGGGGGCCGCGACGCACGAGATGGTCGGCTAGCCGGAGCGGGGGCGCCCGGGTCCGACGACGGACCTTGGGCGCATCCCTGCACCCGGGGCCGTGTTCGGGACCCGGAAAGCAGCACTCCAGGCCGAGCCGTCCAAGTCCGAGGACGGCCGGGGGACCCACTGCGCGGACCGTCCTCGGACGGTCTGCGATGGGGCGAACCGCCGTGACCCACGGTGGCGTGCATTCCACGCACGAGCCCGTCAGCTCACCCCGGAGGCCGGTGGAACCCGAGGAGACCGACGTGCCCAAGAAGTCCGTGATCGCTGCCGTGGCAGGGCTTGCCCTGGCCGGCGCCGCCGTTCCAACACCACCATCCGCCGACGCCGCAGCCTCGCTCGGCGACCGCGTCCTGCGCCTGCACTCCCGTGGCCGCGACGTCCGGCAGCTGCAGCGTGCGCTCGACGCGATGCAGATCTCGATGTCCGCCGACGGGCAGTTCGGCCGCCGCACCGCCGCGGGGGTGCGCCGCTACGAGCGCGCGCACAAGATGGAAGCGGACGGCCGCGTCTCCCGCCGGCAGGGGCGCGGCATCGCCCGCCGTGCCGCAGCGCTGAAGGCCGACCGCACACCCGCGCAGGCGCCGCCCACGGAGGTCGCGGGCGTGACCGCCGAGCTGTCCGCAGACGGGCGCACGGCGCTGGCCCCGGCCGCGGCGCCTGAGCCGGTGAAGGCCGCGATCGCCGCCGCGAACGCCATCGTGGGCAAGCCGTACCGCTACGGCGGCGGCCACGGCGACTTCGAGGACTCCGCCTACGACTGCTCGGGCGCGGTGTCCTACGCGCTCCACGGCGCGGGCCTGCTCAAGCACCCGGTCGCGTCCGGCGACCTGATGCGCTGGGGCGTGAAGGGCAAGGGGGAGTGGATCACCGTCTACGCCCACGGCGGTCACACGTACGTGCTCATCGCCGGCCTGCGCTTCGACACCTCCGGCTCCGGGGGGAAGGGGCCGCGCTGGCGGACGGAATCGCGCTCCCCGCGCGGCTTCGCCGTGCGGCACGCGACGGGGCTGTAGGCGCCGGCGGGCAGCAGCGCGAGCAGCCGATCCAGGACGTCCGCGAGCTGGTCGTCCTGGTCGGCCATCTCGTCGCGGTGGCACTCGGCACCCTCGCCAGGCGGCGCTCGCGCTGCTCGCGGGCGTCCCGTAGGGTCTAGCGGGAATGGACGAAGGTCAGGCCATCCTCGCGTTCGGCGCGCTGATGGTCGCCGCGTTGGCCTCGTCCCTGATCGCGGGCCGCATCCGCGTCCCGACGCTTCTGCTGTTCCTGCTCGTCGGGATGGTGCTGGGCTCCGATGCGCTCGGGTTCGTGCCGTTCGACGACTACGAGGCCGCGCGGACCGTCGGCATCATCGCCCTGGGCCTGATCCTCTACGAGGGTGGGCTCGCAGCGGGGTGGCCGGAGATCCGGCCGGTGCTGCTGCCCGCGGCGAGCCTCGCGGTGGTCGGCACGATCGTGACGGCGATCGTCACCGGGTTCGTGGCGGCCTGGGTCTTCGACCTGACGATCCTCGAGGGGATGCTCGTCGGGTCGACGCTGGCCGCCACCGACGGCGCCGCGGTGTTCGCGGTCCTGCGCGGCTCGACGCTGCGACGGCGGCTCGCCCGGGCGCTCGAGGGCGAGGCCGGCTTCAACGACCCGATCGCGATCCTCCTGACGATCGGCTTCATCACGTGGGTCAAGGAGCCCGACTACGGCCTGGGCGACATGGTCGTGCTGTTCGCGGAGGAGCTCGGCATCGGCCTGCTGATCGGGTTGATCGCCGGGCGGCTCGGGGTCGAGGCGCTGCGGCGCACCCGGCTGGCCTCCGCCGGCCTGTACCCCGTCGCCTCGCTGGCCGTCGGCGGCGTCGCGTTCGGCGCGGCGGACGTCCTGCACGGCTCCGGCTTCCTCGCGATCTACCTCACGGGCCTGGCCCTCGGCTCCTCCAGCATCCCGGCGAAGCGCACGATCGAGACGTTCCACTCCGGCCTCAGCTGGCTCGCCCAGGTCGTCATGTTCCTCACGCTCGGACTGCTCGTGTTCCCCACGCAGCTGCCGGGCGTCGCCCTCGAGGGGGTGATCATCGCACTCGTCGTCGTGTTCGTCGCGCGGCCGGTCGGCGTCTTCGTCGCGACGATCGGGATGGGCTTCCAGACCGCGGAGAAGGTCGTGCTCGGCTGGGCCGGCCTGCGCGGCGCGGTCCCCGTGGTGCTCGCGACGTTCGCGGTCATCGACGGGGTCGCCGACTCCGTCGAGTACCTCAACATCGCCTTCTTCGTCGTGCTCGTCTCGACGCTGCTGCAGGGGACCACGTTCGAGGCGCTCGCAGCCCGCCTCGGCGTCACGACCGACGAGGCCGCGCTGCCCGAGCCGCTCGTCGACGTCGGCGCCGTGCGCCGGCTCGGCGCGGAGGTCGTGGAGTTCCCCGTGCACGACGGCGACGCCATCGCCGGTCATCCCGTGCGCGACAGCGGGCTTCCGCGCGAGGCGCTGTTGAACGTGATCATCCGCGGCGAGCAGGCGATCCTGCCGCGCGGCTCGACGATCGTCGAGCCCGGCGACCGCCTGCATCTCCTCGTCCGTCAGGAGGCGTCCGTCGAGCTGCGCGACCTGCTGGGCCGCTGGCGCACCGGGCCCGTCGGGCGCCAGCGCCGCGAGCGGCCCGCGTTCCGCGCCGCGCCGCGGCCGTTCTCGATCGGCCCGTGGGACGACGCCGACGGCGACGCATCCCGCCCGGCGTCGGTGTCCGGGATCCAGGTCCACGACCAGATGCGCACCCGCCGCGACGGCCGCAAGGGCGCGCTGGTGGTGCTCGCCGACGGCCGCTACGCGTTCACGGGCGCGATCGTCGGGTCCGGCTCACGCGCCGCGGTGCAGGAGGCGGCGCGGCGGCAGCTGCGCCTGGCGACGGACGAGGGCGAGCGCGCCTGGTGGCGCGAGGTCATCGGCGCGGTCTCCTCCCCGCAGGGCTGAGCCGGCGCCCGGGCTCAGTCCTCGTCCTCGGCCTCGGCCTGGAGCTTCTCGCGCGCCTCGTCGTGGAGCGGCACGGCCTTGCCCGCGTCGTAGTCGTAGCCGACCACGACGCCGTAGCCGTCGGCGACGAGCTCCTCCTCCACGTGCATCTGGAAGGGCATCTTCACGGAGGAGCGCTGGACGTCCTCGATCCGGCACGAGACGCGGACGTTGGCGTCGAAGCCGACCGTCGCGCGGTAGGCGATGTGGCACTCGGCGAAGATCAGCCCGAACTTGTCGTACTCGGGGTGCGCCGGGTCGTGCGTGGGGACGAGGTGCTGGAGGTACTTGATCCGCGCCGTCTCGAAGTAGCGCAGGAAGACGACGTTGTTGAGGTGACGCATCGCGTCGAGGTCGCCGAAGCGCACCCGTTCTACGTGGACGAAGCCGCTCATGTGCGACGACAGCCTGTCACTTCTGCGCGACGAGCGCCGCGCGCAGCGCCGTCCAGGCCGGCTTGGGGGCGCCCGTGTCGTCGAACGGGAGCGGGTGCTTGTCGGGCCCCTGCCACGACCACCGGTCGGTGACACCCCAGACCGTCAGGCCCGTGCAGGCGTCGTGCCGGCGGCAGGCCAGCGCGGCGGCCCGGTAGGCCTGCGCCTGCGCTCCGGCGGTCGCGGTGTCGAGCGCGCCGGGGGTCCGCAGGGCGACGTCCATCTCGGTGATCTCGAAGTCGAGGCCCTTGGCGGCGACGGCCTCGATCGTGCCGTCCCAGCTCTCCTTCGTGGGGAAGTCGTCGACGACGGCGTGGTTCTGCAGCCCGAGCCCGTCGATCGGGACGCCGCGGGCCTTCAGCCGTCCGGCGAGGTCGAGGATCGCGTTCTGCTTCGGCCCGCCCTTGTCGGCGCCGATCTCGTTGAGGAAGAGCCTCGCGTCCGGATCGGCGGCGTGTGCGGCCTCGAAGGCGATGTCGATGTAGCGCTCGCCGAGCACGCGCCGGAAGACGCTGGGGGTCATCGAGCCGTCGTCCTCGAGCGGCTCGTTGACGACGTCCCACACCGCGACGCGGCCCTTGTAGCGCCGGACGATCGTGGTGACGTGGTTGCGCAGCGCCTCGGCCAGCGTGTCGGCCGTCCACGGCCGGTTGGCGACCCAGGCCGGCAGCTGCTGATCCCACAGGAGAGGATGGCCGCGGACGCGCTTGCCGGTCTGCGTGGCGGCGTCGATGATCGCGTCGGCGGTGGCGAAGTCGAAGCGGCCTGGCTGCGGCTCGACGACCTCCCACTTGAGCGCGTTCTCCGGGGTGACGGACGTCGCGTTGCGGACCCAGTCGCGCAGGTAGGCCGGGTCCTCGCGGGAGGCGTCGTACTGGACGGCGAAGCCGAGCGGCTTGGCGTAGCGGTCGCGCGCGGGCGCCCGGGCGGCCGTGGCGGGCGGGATGTCGATGCCGGCGCGGGACGCGCCGTCTCCGGCCGGATCGGCGCGGTCGGGCCCGGCGCCACCGCCGCAGCCGGCGAGCAGCACCGCGGCGGCTGCGACGGCGGCTGCGGTCCTACGCGTCGGCGTCCGAGTGCTCGTTCGTGTCGCCCAGCGGGGTGTCGTCGCTCGAGTGCGGGGCGAACGGGGTGGACTGCTGGTCCTCGGCCTCGTCGTCGTCGACGGCGCCGTCCTTGCGGGGGTCAGGGGTACGGGACGTGTCGGTTTCCATGTTGGCTCTACGTCCGCTGGCGCGGTCGGGATCGCCGTCCGGGCGCGCCCCAGCCTCGGGGCGGGGGCGGTCAGTTGACCGTGGGGTCGACGGGCATGCGCCCGAGGAGGCGCAGCTTGCCGCCCTGGCGGTCGAGCACGCGGCTCCAGAGCGTCGGGCCGTCGTCGTCGAAGACGTCCTCCACGTCGGCGTCCAGCACGATCCAGTCGTCGCGCTCGATCTCGGCCTCGAGCTGCCCGGGTCCCCAGCCCGCGTAGCCGGCGTAGACGCGGGCGCGCCCGAGCTCCAGGCCCTCACGCTCGTCGTCGTCGTCGACGGCGAGGAAGCCGACCGCGCCGCACACGAGCCGACCCGCCACGGCGGGCTCCCGGTACTCGGCCAGCACGAGCACCGCTGAGGGCTGCACCGGCCCGCCGACGAAGACGGGCTCGTCCTCGCTCGCGACGTCCGAGAGGTCGGGCACGGCCTCACCGACCGTCGTCTCAGACGGGCGGTTGAGGACGACGCCAAGTGCGCCGTCAGCGTTGTGCTCGCCGACGAGCACCACCGACCGCGCGAAGTTCGGGTCGAGCAGTGTGGGGCCGGCGATCAGCAGGCGACCCCTCAGGGAGTCCGTCTCCCTCATGCCTGGAGAGCCTAGGAGGGTGGCCCCGCGACGGCCTCCGTCCTCCTCGTTCGCGGGCTCGTGCGCGGGCGGTCCCCGGTCGGCGCTCGGGGTCGTCGCGGTGCCGTTGGCGTGGGGTTTGGAGCGGGAGGGGGGCGGGGCGGCGGGGCGGCGTGGCGGCGGGGCGGCGGGGCGGCGGGGCGGCGGGGCGGCGGGGCGGCGGGGCGGCGGGGCGGCGGGGCGGTCCATCATCCGGACCAGGTGGGCCTCGACGGGGACGTGGTCGGCGCGACGGACCGTGAGGGTCTGCGAGCCGGCCCACCCCCGGTTCGGTCGGGGCGTGGTGCGGCTGGTGGACCGGGGTGGGGTGGGAGTGGGAGTGGGGCGGGGGCCGGGGGCCGGGGCCGGGACGCGGAGACGTGGGGGCGTGGGTCCGCGAGCCACCCCGCCCTCGTGCCGGCCGGGGTGGGGACAGGATGGTGGGGCGGGGACGTGCAGGCGCGGGGGGCGTGCATGCGCGGGGCTGTGGGTCCGTGCATGCGCGGGGCGTGTGGGTCCGTCATGCGCTCCACCCCCGTTCTGGCCGGGGCGTGGTTCGGCTGGGGAACCGCCGGGGTCCACGGAGGAGACCACCCCGCGCGGGTGCGGACGTGGCGCGGCTGACGAACCCCGCCGACGCCCGCGGACGTGGAGGCCACCGACGCCGGCCGATGCGCCCGACCCCCGGTCGATGCCGGCCCACGCCGCCCGACCGCCGCCGCCCTACCTCCGGCCGATGCCGCCTGACCCGCCCAACCCCCGGCCGATGCCGGCCAACGCCGCCCGACCGCCGCCGCCCGAGCCGCCCGACCCCCGGCCGATGTCGGCCAACGCCGCCCGACCGCCGCCGCCCGACGCCGCCTACCTCCGGCCGATGCCGCCTGACCCCCGGCCGATGCCCCGGCCGCCGCCGCCGACCCCCGGCCGACGCCGGGCCAACGCGGCCCGACCGCCGCCGCCGACCCCCGGCCGACCCCGGCCGACGCGGCGGTCACCGATCCCCTGCCCCGTCTACGTGGCGCGGCTACCGACCCCTACTCGGACGCCACCGCCCTGGCGGTTGCCGACCCCCCCGCCCGGTGCCGACCGGCACGCCGGGCCGGCTCCGCACGCGGGGGACTGCGTGCTTACTCCGGGGCCTCGTCCTGCTCTGCGTCCACCACCGGCGCACCCTCGCTGAGGGCGCTGAGGCGGGGGATGCGGCGACCGGCAGCGTCTGAGCGGTCCTTGACCGCCTTGGCGGCCGGGCCGACGACGCCGCGTTCGACGGCGCTCATCTCCGGCCAGCGGGTGCGCAGGTCGGCCAGGACGGCCTCGGCGTCGTCCAGGCGCTCGCGCGCGGTGTGGAAGGCGGCCTCCTCCACCGCCTCCTCGGCGGCGGTGACCTCGAGCGAGGCGTCGGCCAGTTGCTTGAGAGAGACGTCCATGACCCTGCCGACGCTAGACCGGTGAGCGGACGGACGTCCAGGGGTGTTGCACTTCTGTCACGAACGGCGTCGGAGTGCGGACCGGACCGGGTTCTCGTCCCCGCGCAGAGCGGGTTTCGACCGCCGTTCCGTCCTCTGGAGTTGGCAGGCTGATCCGCTCGATGACGGTCGCCACACCACGCTCCAGCTCCACCCGCCGCTCGCTCCCCGCCTGGCCGGCCGACCGCCCGCTGCGCCGCTGGCAGACGGCCGCGCTGCGGGTGCTCGACGAGCACCGGGGGGACGCGTTCCTCGCCTCCGCGACCCCGGCGGCGGGCAAGACGACGTTCGGCCTGAAGGTCGCACACCGGATGCTGAGCGCCGGGCAGGTCGCCCGGGTGGTCGTGGTCGCGCCGACGACCCACATCTGCCGCCAGTGGTCCGCAGATGCCGCGCGGTACGGGATCGACCTCGAGCCCAACCGGCCCAACGCCGCCGGCCCGGAGCCGCGGGACCGCCACGGGGTCACCGTGACGTACCAGACGGTCGCGGCCGGCCCGAAGATCCACCGCATCCGCACGGCGCAGATCCCGACCCTGCTGATCGCCGACGAGCCTCACCACATGGGCGAGCTCGCCGCCTGGGGGGCGAGCGCCCAGGAGGCGTTCGGCGACGCCCCGCTGAAGCTGCTGCTCTCCGGCACGCCGTTTCGCTCCGACAACACACCGATCCCGTGGGTCACCTACGACGACGAGGGCGTCTCGAGCGCCGACTACGCGTACTCCTACACCCAGGCGCTGCACGACCGGGTCTGCCGCCCCGTCACGTTCACGCTCTACGACGGCGACATGGAGTGGGTCTCCGACGGCCGCGTGCGGCGCGCCGACTTCAGCGTCGGGCTGCCCGCTGCGGAGGCCGCCCGGCGCCTGCGCACCGCCCTGGACCCCGACGGGGACTGGATGAGCGAGGTGCTGCGCGACGCCGAGCGCCGGCTCGGCGACCTGCGCGCCGGTGAGCATCCCGACGCGGGCGGCCTCGTGATCGCGGCGGACAAGGAGCATGCGGACCGCATCGCGGCGCGTCTCGGCCGCATCATCGGCGAGAAGCCGCCCATCGTCACCTCCGACGACCCCAACGCGTCGAAGCGGATCGCCGCGTTCGCCGCGTCGGGGGAGCCGTGGCTCGTCTCGGTGCTGATGGTGTCGGAGGGCGTCGACATCCCCCGCCTGCGCGTCGGCGTCTACGCCACCCCGGCGCGGACCGAGCTGTTCTTCCGCCAGGTGGTGGGGCGCTTCATCCGCCGCACGCCGGGCGGAGGGGACCAGATGAGCTGGGTCTTCCTGCCGTCGGACCCGCGGCTCAAGGCGCTCGCCGCCGCCGTCGAGGAGGAGCGCAACCACGCCCTGCAGCCCGAGGACGGCGGGGTGCTGGGGGAGGAGCCGCCGGAACGCGCGGAGCGGGGCGAGCGCGAGGACGCAGGCTTCCACGCCGTGTCGTCGACCGGTCGTGAGGACGATCACGTGCACACCTCGCGCCCCGGCGAGCAGCTGGACATGTTCGGCGGCTCGACGGCGCCGCCGGCGCTCAAGCCCCCGATCGCGAGCCCCGGCGGGTCCGCGGTGGGCGCCGGTGCGATCGCGGCCGGTGGCGCGGGGGCGGGTGGCCTCGGCGGCGGTGGCGCGGCGGGCGGCCTCGGCGGCGGTGGCGCGGGGGCGGGTGGCCTCGGCGGCGGTGGCGCAGGAGCGGGCGGTCTCGGCGGCGGTGGCGTGACGGGCGGTCTCGGAGGCGGCGGGGCGACCGGGTCCCACGCGGACGGCGCGATCGTGACGGGTGGGGCGGCCCCGTCGCGGCCGACGCAGGAGACGGCCTCCGAGCGCCGCGAGCGGCTGCGCAACGAGCGCGCCGAGCTCGTCAGCGCCCTGTCGCGGCGGACGGGGGAGTCGCACCGGTCGATCCACGCGCGCATCAACGGGCGGACACGGGCGAAGTCCGTCACGCAGGCGACGGCCGAACAGCTGGAGAAGGGCAACGCCCGCCTCGAGAAGGAGCTCAAGTGACCGAAGGTCCGATCGTCGTCCCCGACTGGCCGGAGGGGACCGCCTGCGTGCTCGCCACCGGCGGCGGGGCGGCCCACGCCATCCCCGTCTCCACCGCCGTGCGCCTCGACGACAGGACGGTCGTGTTCGGGCTCGGGCGCCGGCGCGAGTCGCTGGCCCGCCTCCGGGAGGATCCGCGGGCGGCGTTGTGCGTCATGGCCGGGACCGACATCGCGTTCACGCTCACGGGCACCACGTCGGTCGTGGACGAGGACGTCGCCGGCGTCGTGGCGATCCGCCTGGACGTCGACGCGGTCGCGGACCACATGACCGACGACTTCACCATCGGCGAGGGCGTCGACTGGCAGTGGACGAGCGAGAAGGCCGCCCAGCGCGACGAGGACGTGCGCGATGGCCTGCGGGGGCTGCGGACGTAGCGGGGCACGGGGAGCGGCCGCCGGCCTCCGGTGGCCATGACAGCATGCAGGGATGCGCCGCTGGGGCCTCCCGATCGTCGCGGTCCTGCTGCTCGTCGCGATCGTGCTCGTCAGCCGCCAGCTCGGCTACATCGGCCGCGCCGACGGCGGGCCCCTGACGCAGCCGAGCGGGTTCACCGTCATCGACGCCGCGGCCCGGCGGACCCGCGTCTCGGCCATCACCGCCCCGTACGCGGTCGATGGCGGCACGGTGCGCATCACCCGGGCGCGGCCCGTCCTGGCATCCCCCGGTCTGCGGGTGCTGGGCCCACGGCTCACGCGCCTCGCCGCGGGCGAATCCCGGCGCCTGCGGCGGTGGCCCCCGCCGCGGGGCGATCGCGGGCCCTTCGCCGGCAGCCGCCTGCGCGGCAGGGGCGTGGTCGTCTTCGGCCTGCGGGCGCGCCGGCCCGGCGCGTACTACCTGTGGCGCTTCGCGACGGAGTACGACCGGGGCGCGCGCCGCTTCCGGCGCTTGACGCGGGCGGCCGCCCCGGCCTGCATCGCGATCCGCAGCGCATGCAACCCCCGGGCCGGGTTGCCGCGAGGCGACGTCGAGCTCGCCGACATCGGCGGACCCAGCGACTACGGCGTCCGCCCCCGCCGCGACGACCGCGCCAAGGGCATCCCCGTCGCGACCTTCCCCGGACGGCCCGGCGCCCGGACCGTCGAGCTCACCCTCACGAACCTCGGCCGCGACCCGATCGATGTCCGCGATCTGCACGTCGCCGCGCCGCGCGTCGAGGGTTTCGCGCTCCGGAGCACCGCGACCCCGGCGCGGTTCGGGCTCGAGCCCGGCGCGGGCCGCACCGTCCGCCTGCGCCTCGTCGCGTCGGGCTGCGTGGAGGGGGGCGCCGGGACGCGGGCGGCCGCGATCGACGCCCTCCGGGCACGCGTGGACGGCACGGGGGCGTCCGTCCCGCTGCTCACCCGGCTCGCCTACAGCGCCTCCGACCGCTGCTGAGGCGTCTGCGACGATCACGCGCATGCGCCTCGCCACCGTCACCGACCCCGCCACCGGCCGACCCACCGCCGCGGAGGTCCGCGACGAGACGGTGGTCCTCTACGCCGACGGCACCCACGTCGTCGACCTGCTCGCCCGGGACGCGCCCCCCGCCGCCGACGGTGCCGAGCTGGCCCTCGCCGAGGTCACCCTCCATGCGCCCGTCCCGCGCCCGCGGGCGATCTTCGGCATCGGCCTCAACTACGCCGACCACGCCCGTGAGACCGGCCAGGACCTGCCGGAGACGCCCATGGTCTTCAGCAAGCTCCCGTCCTCGAGCGTCCCGCCCAACGGCGCCGTCCGCCCGCCGCAGCGCGTCCTGGGCAAGCTCGACTACGAGGCGGAGCTCGCGGTCGTCATGGGGGCCGGCGGCCGCATCGCCGGCTACGCCGTGGCCGACGACCTCTCCGCCCGCGACCTCCAGGCCAGCGAGCCGCGCTGGGTCCGCGCCAAGGGCTTCGACTCCTCGTGCCCCTGGGGTCCGTGGATCACGACGGTGGACGAGGTGGCCGACCCCCGCGCGCTGCGGATCACCTGCGACGTCGACGGGGAACGCCGTCAGGACTCCTCGACCGCCGAGCTCGTGTTCGGCCCGCAGGAGCTCGTCGCGTTCATCACGGAGGCGATCACCATGGAGCCCGGCGACCTGATCCTGACCGGCACGCCGTCCGGCGTCGGCCGTGCGATGGACCCGCCGCGCTTCCTCGGCGACGGCAGCGTCGTGCGCTGCGAGGTCGAGGGCCTCGGCGCGATCGAGCACACGATCCGCGCCTGAGCTGCGGGTCAGCGGGCCAGGCGCGCCTGCAGCCCCCGCGCGTTGCGCGGTGCGAACGCCTCCCAGTCGTTGTTGAAGAACGCGTACACGTCGAGCTCCTGACGCTGCAGCGTCCGCAGCCGCTGCGCCCACGCGTCCAGCTCGGAGCTCGAGTAGTTCCCGCGGTGGCCGCGGTCGCCCCAGTGCAGGCGCAGGTAGGCCCACCCGGCGGTGACGACGTCATCGGGAAGCGACGAGCGCTTGTGGTGCGCGCCGACGAGCGCGACGTCGTGCGCGCGCAGCACGTCGTAGACCGCGGGGACGAACCACGACGGGTGCCGGAACTCGAAGGCGTGCCGGCCGGGCGGACGGTCGCGGAGCAGGGCGAGCGCGGCCTCGAGCCGGTCGTCGTCGCGCTGGAAGTCCGGCGGCAGCTGCCACAGGACCGGACCGAGGCGGCCGGCGTCGACCAGCGGCTGCAGCGGCGCGTAGAAGCGCTCGAGCGGCTCGGCCATGTCCCGCAGCCGCTTCATGTGCGTGATGAAGCGGCTGCCCTTGACGGTGAACGCGAAGCCCGGGGGCGTCGCCTCCACCCAGGCGGCGACCGCCGGGGCGCGCGCCAGCCGGTAGAAGGTCGCGTTGACCTCGACGACGTCGAACACCGACGCGTAGTGCTCCAGCCAGCCCCGCGTCGCGAGCCCGGCCGGGTAGAAGGGCCCGCGCCAGTCGCGGTACTGCCACCCGCTGCAGCCGATCCGCACCGCCGCGGACACGTCGCCGCGCCTCAGATCCGCCCGAGCGCCAGCGCGGCCAGCAGCAGGGAGGAGGCCGTCTGCCCGTCGACGATGCCGCCCGAGCGCACGAGCGCGAGCGTCTGCGCCCACGGCAGCAGCCGGACGCCGAGGATGCCCTCCTCGGGGTGCATGCCCGGATCCTCGACCGCCATCGCCCCGCGGGCGAGGAAGACGTGCTGATGCTCGGACGCGATCCCGTTCATGGACCGCAGCGTGCCCACGTGCGTCCAAGCGCCCGCCACGAAGCCCGTCTCCTCCATCAGCTCACGCCGCGCGGCCTCCCGCGGCGGGTCGCCGTCGGTGGCGCCGGCCGGGCACTCGAGGGACAGCTCGGCCGTCGGGTAGCGCTGCTGGTGCACCAGCACGACCTCGTCGGCGTCGGTCAACGCGACGACGTAGACGGCGGGGGAGTGCGTGTCGACGACGCCGTAGATGCCCGACGAGCCGTCGGGGCGCACGACGTCGTCCTCGCGCACCGACAGCCACGCGTTGGCGTAGACCACGCGCGAGCGCAGCGTCCGCCAGCCGCCCGCGGGCACGACGGGCGCCCTAGTGGGAGCTGATGACGCGGTCGATGAGGCCGTACTCGGCCGCCGCGTCCGGCTTGAAGAAGCGGTCGCGCTCCATGTCGTTGTGCACGCGCTCCTCCGACTGGCCCGTGTGGAACGCGTAGATCTCGTCGACGCGCTTGCGGGTCTTGAGGATCTCCTGCGCGTGGATCTCGATGTCCGAGGACTGCCCCTCGAAGCCGGCCGACGGCTGGTGGATCAGGATGCGGGAGTTCGGCAGCGAGAAGCGCTTGCCCTTCGCGCCGCCCGTCAGCAGCAGGGAGCCCATCGACATCGCGACGCCGCAGCAGATCGTCGACACGTCGGGCTTGATGAACTGCATCGTGTCGTACACCGCCAGGCCGGCGTAGATCGAGCCGCCGGGCGAGTTGATGTAGATCGAGATGTCCTTGTCGGGATCGGAGCTCTCGAGATGGAGCAGCTGCGCGACGACGAGGTTGGCGATCTGGTCGTCGATCGGGCTCCCGAGGAAGATGATCCGCTCGTTGAGCATGCGGGAGTAGATGTCGAACTCGCGCTCGCCTCGGGCGGAACGCTCGACGACCATGGGAACCAGCGGCATGGCACTGACCCTAGCCTCACGGACGCCTTGACTGACGCGGTCCCCGCCCTCGAGCTGCGCAAGCTCACCAAGCGCTACGACGACGGGTTCCTCGCCCTCGAGAACGTCGATCTCACCGTGCCCGACGGGGAGTTCTTCGGCCTGCTCGGCCCCAACGGCGCGGGCAAGACCACGATGATCTCGGCGATCTGCAACCTCATCCGCACGACGAGCGGCGAGGCGCGCATCTTCGGCGTCCCGCACACCGAGCCCGAGGCGCGCCGGATGGTCGGGCTGGCGGAGCAGGACATCAACCTCGACCGCTTCCTCGACGTGGAGGAGACGCTCGTCTACCACGGCGGCTACTACGGCATGGAGAAGGCGCACGCGCGCCGGCGGGCGAAGGAGATGATGGACCTCTTCGACCTCTCGGCGAAGGCCCAGACGCGCGCGCCGAAGCTCTCCGGCGGGATGCGCCGGCGGCTGCTGCTCGCCCGGGCGCTGATGCACGAGCCGCGCCTGATCATCCTCGACGAACCGACCGCCGGCGTCGACTTCGAGCTGCGCCAGGACCTGTGGCGCGCGATCCGGCGCCTGCACGAGCTGGGGACCACGATCCTCCTCACCACCCACTACCTCGAGGAGGCCGAGGCGCTGTGCCGCGACATCGCCCTTATCCGCGGCGGCGAGATCATCGCGCGCGACTCCGCTGACGGGCTGCGCGGGACCTACGGCGCGGGCACCCTCGCCGAGGTGTACGTGCGGGCCATGGCTCCTTGAGGGTCCGTTCGGTCGGGTTCCTCCTGGTCGGGGGCGTCTCGACGCAGTTCGGCGCGGCCTACGCCACCACCCTGTTCGACCGGGTCGGCGCGGCCGGCACCGTCTTCCTGCGGCTGCTGTTCGCCGCAGCGATCCTCTTCGTCGTCTTCCGCCCCCGGCTGGCCGGTCGCAGCCGCCGCGAGCTGGGGGAGGTCGCGCTGCTCGGCCTCGCTCTCGCGGTCATGAACTTCGGCTACTACCAGGCGATCGCGCGCCAGCCGATCGGGCCGACGGTCACCCTGGAGTTCATCGGCCCGCTGCTGATCGCCGTCTGGGGTTCGCGCCGGCCGCTGGACTTCGTCTGGATCCTGTTCGCCGCGGCGGGCGTCACGCTGCTGGGCGGCGGCGGATCCCTGACGGCGGCGGGCGCCGCCTTCACGCTCGTGGCGGCCGTGGGGTGGGCGAGCTACATCCTCCTGTCGGCCCGGATCGGGCAGGACTGGGCGCAGGCCAGCGGGCTGACGGCGGGCATGATCGTGGGCGCGATCGCCGTGGCGCCCGTGGGCATCGCCGACGGCGGCGCCGACCTGCTGTCCCCCGGGCTGCTGGCCGCTGCCGTCGCCGTCGCGGTCGTCTCCTCCGTGGTCCCCTACTCCCTCGAGATGTTCGCCCTGCGCGAGATCCCGCGCCACGTGTTCGGCGTCCTGATGAGTCTCGAGCCGGCGATCGGCTGCCTCGCGGGCCTGCTCGTCCTCGGCCAGGTCCTCGGCGTCAGCGACCTCGTCGCCGTGGCCCTGGTGATCGTGGCCTCGGCGGGTGCGACGCTCGGCGCGACCCGCCCGGCGCCGGCCGTCCCCGCCTAGCGTGACGCCCCGCATGAGGACCTTCGCGCACCGTCATCGCGGCTTCACCGCCCTCGCCGGGCGTGAGGTCAACCGCGTCACGAAGCTCTGGAGCCAGACGATCGCCGCGCCCGTGGTCTCGTCCGCGCTGTTCATCGTCGTCTTCGGCCTGTCGATCGGCGGGCGCATCAAGCAGGTCGAGGGCGTCGACTACAAGGTCTTCATCGTCCCCGGCCTGATCACGATGGGGATGGCGCAGGCGGCGTACTCCAACAACTCCTCGACGGTCTTCCAGGCGCGCTTCGACCGCTACATCAACGACGTCCTGTCGGCTCCGATGCGCCCGTGGGAGGTCAACCTCGGCCTCAACGTCGGCGGTGCGGTGCGCGCGCTGGCGATCGGCATCCTGCTGTTCGCGATCGCCGCGCCACTGACCGGCGTGGGCATCGCGCACCCGCTCGTGCTCCTCGTCGCCACCGTCCTGCTGCTCGTGATCTTCTGCACCGCCGGGATCATCTCCGGCGTCTACGCGCAGTCGTTCGACTTCCTCTCCTTCGTGACGAACATCGTGCTGCTGCCGCTGACGTTCCTCGGCGGCGTCTTCTACGCCGTCGACTCCCTCCCGTCCCCGTGGCAGGAGGTCTCGCACGTCAACCCGGTCTTCTACCTCGTCAACGCGATGCGGTACGGCTTCATCGGCTCCAGCGACGTCTCGGTCTGGCTCGCGCTCGGCGTCACGGCGCTGTTCGCGGCGGCGTTCGCCGCCTGGAGCGCCTGGTTGTTCCGCACGGGACACAAGCTCAAGCCGTAGCCTTGCGCGCATGGCCAAGGTCTTCGACGAGATCACCGACCGTCTGCGTGACTGGATCGCCGAGCGGGAGATGTTCTTCATCGGCACCGCGCCCCTGGCCGCAGACGGCCACGTCAACGTCTCGCCGAAGGGCCCGATCGGGTCCTTCCGGATCATCGGGCCGCTCGAGGTCGCCTACCTGGACGTCTCCGGGTCGGGCGCCGAGACGATCGCCCACGTGCGCGAGAACGGCCGCATCGTCGTGATGTTCTGCGCGTTCCAAGGTCCACCGCGGATCGTGCGCCTGCACGGGCAGGGGTCCGTGGTCCGTGCCGGGGACGCGGGCTTCGACGCGCTGCTGCAGCGCTGCGGGTTCGAGGACCCGTCGATCCCGGAGGCGCGGCGCGCGATCGTCCGGATCGACGTCGCACGCGTGTCGGACTCCTGCGGCTACGGCGTGCCGCTGCTCGAACCGGCCGGCCACCGCGTGCACCTCGCCGCGGCGCAGGCCAAGCGCCTGCGGGTCCTGGGGCCGGAGGCCTACGAGGCGCGGCGGCAGAAGCAGAACGCGCAGTCGCTGGACGGGCTGCCGGCGCTCGACTGACGCCGGGCGGGGCGGCCGCGCCGCTCACGACGGGCCAGCGGAGAAAATCCCACGGGGTCTGAGCGGCGGCGTAGCATCGCGCGGTGGCCGTCGCTCGTGCGTCCGCATCGTCCAGCCGTGCCCCTCGCCTCGCGTTGACGGCGCTTGCCCTGCTCGCCGCCGCCCCGAGCGCCCACGCGGCCGTGGCACGCGACAGCCCCCAGGCGCACGTCGCGCGCCCGCGCCTGGCCGACCTCGTCGTGCGCCGCGCCCCGCGGGCGCCTGCGAGCCTCGCCGCCAACCAGGCGCTGAACGTCGTCGTGCGCGTGCGCAACGGCGGGCGCCGCCCGGCCCGGGCGAGTGCCGTGCGCCTGTACCTCTCCCGCGACGCGCGCCGCGACCGGACGGACACGCGCCTGCTCGGCACCCTGGCCGTCAAGGCCCTCAAGCCCCGCCGGCGCGCCACCGCGCGCGGGCGGGTGACGGCGCCCGGCGCGCTCGTCGCCGGCCGCTACCGCCTGCTGGCCTGTGCCGACGACCTGCGGCGAGTCCGCGAGGCCGCCGAGTCCAACAACTGCCGTGCCGGCTCCGGCGTCGTCACCGTGGCCGGGCAGGCGCCCGTCCCCGGCCCGGGGCCTGGCGCTCCCGGCGCGTCGCTCCCCGCCGCCGGCGGCCCCGGCGCGACGATCCCCCCCGCCGGCGGCCCCGGCGCGGGCGATCCCGCGCCCCCCGGCAACGCCCCCACGCCGGAACCCACCGCCGTCCCCACCGCCCCGCCGGGCCAGGACGGGCCGCCTGCGCACCCCAACGAGCCCACGCCGCTGGACCGCGGTGCCGCCACGTCGCTGGCGGACGCTGACGCGTTCCTCTACACGGGCCCGAACGCGCCCCAGCAGGGCGTCGCGCCGGGAGCGATCTCGCCCAAGCGCATCGCCGTGCTCCGTGGCCGCGTGCTCGACGTGGCCGGGGCGCCGCTGGCGGGCGTGCGCGTCTCGGTCCTGCACCACGGCGAGTACGGCCGCACGTGGACGGACGCCGACGGCCACTACGACCTCGTCGTCAACGGGGCCGAGCTCGACGTCGTCTACGAGCACGCGGGCTTCCTCCCGGTGCAGCGCCAGGTCCAGGCGCCGTGGCAGGACTACCAGGGTGAGCCCGACGTCCTGCTCACCGCCATCGACACCTCGGTCACCCGTCTCGATCCGGCCTCCACCGCGCCGTTCCAGGTCGCGCGCGGGAGCCAGCGCGACGGCAGCCCGCCCGCCACGCTGTTGTTCCCGCAGGGGGTCCAAGCCACGTTGGAGATGCCCGACGGCAGCACCCGGCCGGCCCCGTCGATGTCGGTGCGCGCCACGGAGTTCCCGGCCAGCAGCCAGAGCCTGCCCGGCACGATGCCCGGCAACGTCGGGCTCACCTACGCCGCCGAGTTCAGCCTTGACGAGGCGATCGCCGCCGGCGCGGAGTCCGTCGGCTTCGACCGCGACGTGCTCGACTACACGGAGAACTTCATCCACATGCCGGTCGGCGCGGTGGTGCCGACCGCCTACTACGACCGCGGCGCCGGGCAGTGGATCCCCTCGCGCAACGGGCGCGTCATCCGCATCACGGCGATCTCCGGCGGCGTCGCCCAGATCGACGCCGACCGCACGCCGGGTGCCGACTCCGACGCCGCGCTGGCCGCGAAGGGCATCACCGTCGAGGAGCGCCGCACGCTGGCCACGCTCTACGCGGCGGGCACGGAGCTGTGGCGGGTGCCGATCCGCCACTTCACGCCGTGGGATCACAACTTCCCCTACGGCCTCCCCAAGGACGCCAAGCCGCCGCAGCTGAAGGAGTTCGAGTGGAAGGACCCCTCGGACCCGTGCCGGGCGTCGGGCTCGATCATCGGGTGTGAGCGCCAGACCCTGTCCGAGGCCCTGCCGGTGACGGGCACCGACCTGCAGCTGCGCTACGACTCCGACCGTCAGGCCGGCTACACGGCGGAGTCCTCGCTGAAGGTGCCGGTGACCTCGGGGGCGGTCGCGGACAAGCTGCAGGGCATCGAGGCGACGGTCGACATCGCCGGCCACCACTACGAGAAGCGCTGGTGCGATCCCGACCACGCGACGACGGGCGCCTCGACCTGCGCGGGCCTCGACCCCGTCGCCCCGAACGTGAGCTGGGACGTCGGCTGGGACGGCACGGACGGGTTCGGGCGCAAGGTGCTCGGGCGTCCGGCGGCGACCGTCGTCGTCACCTACGTCTACGAGTTCGAGTACTACGAGTCCCCCGAGTCCTTCGACGCGAGCTTCGGCGCCTTTCCCGAGGACACGACGCAGGTCGTCAACGGCGCCCCCTACTGCGGCAACCAGAACCCCGCGGCGTCCCCCGAGCAGTCGCGGCGCTCGCAGCTGCTCTGCGGGATCCTCGCTCGCCAGACCGTCCAGCAGCCGGTCGGGCCGTGGCTGGTCGACGGGGTCGACGGTCTCGGCGGTCTGACCCTGTCCGCCCACCACGGCTACGACCCGACGGAGCAGGTGCTGCACCGCGGGGACGGCAACGACGTCGCCGCGCGCGCCCTCGGCTCCATCACGCGCACGCTCGCCGGCAACGTGCACGGCGACGGGTTCGAGACCACCGCGCCGCGGGACGCGACGAGCGTCGACATCGACTACCTCACCGCGTCCGCGGTCGGCCCGGACGGGTCGGTCTACGGGCATTCCGGTCTCAACCAGAACAAGCTCTGGCGCGTGGACCCGGCGGGCAAGATCGCCGTCATCGCCGGCGTGGACCGCGGCAACGACAACGCCGACCGGGGCGACCCGACGGGGGATGGCGGACCGGCCACGCAGGCCGTCCTGGGCGGCGTGGACATCTCCGCGCTCGACGTCGGGCCCGACGGCTCGGTGTACTTCGGCACGGAGATGGTCTCCAAGGAGGGCGGGATCGTGCGCCGGGTCCGCCCCGACGGGATCATCGAGACGATCGCCGGCAAGGGCTGGACGTCCAGCGACACCGCCAACGCGGGGGACAACGGCCCGGCCCGCAACGCGAAGCTCGGCGCGATCAACGACCTCGCCGTCGGCCCCGACGGGTCGATCTTCCTCGCCGAGCAGCGGGCCGCCGTCAACGGCGGAAAGCCCCAGGTGCGGCGGATCACGCCGCAGGGGACGATCACGCGCGTCGCCGGCGGCGGGACGGGCAACGTCGACACGGGCGACCTCGGCGCCGGCGAGCCCGCCCGCGACGCGCAGCTGGGCTCCAGCTGGGGCGTGCTTCCGGCCCCCGACGGCACCCTCTACATCGCCGATCCCGCCAAGCACCGCATCGTGCGCGTCGGCACCGACGGGATCCTACGCCGGTTCGCCGGCAACGGGACGAGCGCGCTCGACCTCGGCCGCTCGGGCCTCCAAGCCGGCGTCGGGTCCCCGATCGACCTCGCCATGGACGGCGAGGGCCGCCTCATCGCGCGCATCAACGACGACGCCGACTACAACGGCAGCCCGGTCAAGCTCGTCGCGCTGGAGCCCGACGGGCTCGTGACGCCCCTGGCCGGCCGCACGACGGCCCCGCGGTGCCGCTACTGCGTTGCCGGCGACCGCGAGCCGGCGGGCAACACGATGATCAACAACCACTCCACGAGCGTCGACGCGCTCCCGGATGGGCGGATCGTCTTCTCCGACGGACGCACGCTCGTGCGCGCCATCGAGCCCGCGATGCCGGGCTTCGGCACGGGCGACAACGCGATCGCGTCCAGCGACGCCACCCAGGTGTTCCGCTTCGACCGCCAGGGCCGCCACCTCGACACCCGCGACGCGGTGACGGGGGCGGTCGTGCAGCGCTTCGGCTACGACGCCGCCCGACGGCTGAGCACCGTCACGGACGCCGCTGGCAACGTCACCCGGATCGAGCGCGCCGCCGACGGCACGCCGCAGGCGATCGTCGCCCCCGGCGGGCAGCGCACGACGCTGACCGTCGACGGGCAGGGACGCGTCACGGGCGTCGCCGATCCCACGGGCGCCACGACCGTGCTCGGCTACGGCGCGTCCGGCCTGCTCACGAGCTTCGCCCGACCCGGGCGGCCCGCGTCCCACATGGCCTACGACGGCCAGGGGCGGCTCACGAGCGACACCTCGCCGACCGGGGCGACGAAGCACCTGGCGCGGGCGGAGACCGAGAGCGGTCGCACGGTCACCGTCACCACAGAAGCGGGGCGGTCGACGAGCTACCGGACGCAGGCCCTGCCCGACGGCGACCGGCTGCGCAGCGTGACGTCGCCCAGCGGCGCGGTCACCGAGCTGCGCCTGAAGCCGGACGGCCGGCGCGTGCGCATCGATCCCGATGGCACGCGCACGACGGTCGCCAGCGAGCCCGACCCGCGCTTCGGCAGCGTCGCCGCCTACCCCGCGTCGACGACCGTCGAGACGCCCGGCGGGCGCAGCGTGGAGACCACGACGACGCGCAGCGCCGATCTCCAGACCCCCGACGACCCGCTCTCGCTGCGGGGGCTGTCGAGCACGACGATCACCGAGGGCGCGACCTCCGGCGACCGCCGGCAGGTCGACGCCGACTACGACGCGGCGGGCCGCACCCTGTCGGTCCAGGTCCGGAACGGCGTCACGACGACCACGACCTTCGACGCCCTCGGGCGCGTGACGGAGGTCGACCCCGGCGCCGGCCTCGACACGCTGGCCGCCGACTACGACGCCAAGGGCCGACCGGTCGCGGTCACCGTCGGCACGCGCCGGAGCACGCTGAGCTGGGACGCCGCCAACCAGCTCGTCAGCCGCACGGACGCCGACGGGCACACGACGCGCTACGAGCGCGACGCGGACGGGCGCATCGTCAAGCAGACGCTCCCGGGCGGCGCCGTGTACCGCTACGCCTACGCCGCGGACGGCACACCCACGACCACGACGACGCCCAACGGCAACACCTACGCGAGCACGTCCGACGGCGCGGGGCGCACGACGTCGATGACCCCGCCGGGGACGGCCGCCTACACCCGCGACTACGACGCCGACGGCGTGCTCAAGCGCCTCGGGCTGCCCAGCGGGGCCGCGATCAGCACCAGCTTCGCGCCGTCCGGCCGGGCGACGGGCACCACGGACGGCGCGGTCACCGACGCGATCGCCTACGCCCCGGGGACCGACGAGGCGACGCGCCTGACGCGCTCGCGCGCCGGGACGACCCAGGGGCTCGACCTGCACCGCGACGGGCCGCTGGCGACCGGCTACGGGTTCGACGGCCCGGCCGCGGGCTCCGCGGACTTCGCCTACAACGACCTGCTCGAGCTGACGGGGATCACGCTCAAGGCCGCCGGCGACACCGCCGCGACCACCATCGGGCGCGACGACGCCGGCCGCCCCGCGACCACCGGCGGCCTCGACGTCACGCGCGACTACGGCAGCGACCTCGTCACCGGGCTCGCCGACGCCGACCTCGACGCCACCTACACCCACGACGGCGCCGGCCAGCTGACCGCCCGCACGCTCAAGACCGGGAGCCCGGCCGCGGTGCGCTACGCCGACACCGTCACGTGGACGCCCGGCGGGCAGGTCGCCGCACGCACGGAGCGGATCGGTGGCGCGAGCACGGCGTCGAGCTACACCTACGACCCCGACGGGCGCCTGACGACGGTCAAGCAGGGTGGGGCCACGACGGAGCGCTACGCCTACGACGGCGACGGCAACCGGACCTCGCGGGCACTCGGCACCAGCGCCCCCGCGACGGCCGACTACGACGCCGCAGACCGGCTGACCCGGCTCGGCACGGTCCACTACGACTACGACGCCGACGGCTTCCTCGCCGGCCGCGGAGCGGACACCTTCACCTACGCGCCCTCCGGGGCCCTCCTGTCGGCGACCGCCGGCGGCACGACCGTCACCTACGGCTCCGACGCGCTCGGGCGGCGCACCTCGCGCACGACGACGGCGGGCACGGAGCGCTACCTCTACGGCGACCCGCACGACCTCTACCGCGTCACGGGCGCGGTCTCGCCCGACGACAAGCTGTGGACCTACACCTACGACGACGAGGGCCAGCTCGTGGCCATCGACCAGGGGGCGACGCGCTTCTACGTCGGCGCCGACCAGGTCGGCACCCCGCGGGTGGTCTTCAAGGCCGACGGGACGGTGGCCAAGCGCATCGACTACGCCGACCACTTCGGGGTCGTCAAGACCGACAGCGCCCCGGGCTTCTTCCTCCCGATCGGGTTCGCCGGCGGCCTCGCCGACGCCATGACCGGCCTGGTGCGCATGGGCCAGCGCGACTACGACCCTGCCGCCGGGCGCTTCACGGGGCGCGACCCGCTCCTGTTCGGCGGCAGCCCCACGAACCTCTTCGCCTACGTCAACAGCGACCCGGTCTCCAAGCGCGACCCCACCGGGCAGTTCTGCATCGGCGGATCGCTCTACGTCGCCGTCGGCGGCGGCAGCCAGTTCTGCTACGACCCGGACAAGAACCAGAAGTCGCTGTGCCTCGAGGTCGGGGTGGGCGAGGGCGGCGGGCTCGAGCTCGATCCGTTCGCCGGCGCGCAGAGCGACAGCTTCAAGGCGTTCGTGCAGCTCACCGGCAAGCTCGGGGTCGGGCAGGTCGGCGGCTCCGTCGAGCTCGACCTCAACTGCTTCAACGTCACCGCGGGCGTCAGTGCGGGCGCGGGCCCGTTCGTGGCCGGCATCGACAGCACGGGGTCGGTCTCGACGACGTTCGGCGGCTCCAGCCGCGAGGACTTCGACGGGCGGGGCGTGCGCAACACGGAGGGCGGCATCGGGACCAAGCTCGAGGGCAAGGTGGGCATCAAGCGCTGCTGGGCGGGCTGACGGCGTAGCCTGCGGCGCGTGGCCCAGGTCCTGCACGCACGCCCCCGCACGGTCCACGGCCCGCCCGCGATCGGCTGACGTGTTCGAGCCGACGCTGCCCAACTACCTGACGCTGCTGCGGATGCTGCTCGTGCCCGTGCTGGTCGTCGCGCTGCTGTCGGAGCTGTCGATCGGCGAGCAGCTCGCCGCGGGGATCTTCGTGTTCGCCTCCGTCACCGACGTCGTGGACGGCTGGCTCGCGCGTCGCAACGACGAGATCACGAACTTCGGCAAGCTGATGGACCCGCTGGCCGACAAGCTGCTGGTCACCGCCGCGCTCGTGGCGCTCGTGTCGCTGGACCGGGTCGACGCGTGGGTGGCGATGGTGATCATCGCGCGGGAGTTCGCCGTCACCGGCATGCGGCAGGTCGCGGTCGAGCAAGGGCAGGTGATGGCCGCCAGCGCCTGGGGCAAGCGCAAGACGCTGCTGCAGGTGGCGATGGTGCTCGCGCTGATCCTCGTCCACGGCGACCCGGTCTGGCTCGACGTGCTCGTCTACCTCACGGTGGCGGTGACGGTCTTCTCCGGCGCGGAGTACTTCTTCGAGCTGCGGCGGGTCACGACCGCGAAGGCGTGAGCGCCGCCCCTGAGCTGCCGGCCGGGCGCCTCGATCGCGAGGTGCTGTGGCTGTGGCGGGTGCACGGGTTGATCGGCGGGGTGATCGCGTTCGTGATCGGGAACGCGGTGGGGATGGCGCTCGACGGCGCGCTCGGGCTGCTGGTGCAGCTGATCGTCCCGCTCGTGCTCCTGGTCGTCGGGGTCGGCGTGGTCCCGCCGCTGCGCTTCGCCCGCTGGAGGATCGCGCTCGACGACGACCGGCTGGACCTGCGGGAGGGCACGTTCTCGATCCGGCGCACGCTCGTCCCGATGCGCCGGGTGCAGCACGTCGACTTCGCCTCCGACGTGCTCGAGCGCGCGTTCGGCGTCGCGACGGTCACCGTGCACACCGCCGGTGGCAAGCTGACGGTGCCGGGGCTGAAGGTGCAGCGGGCGGCGGCGCTCGCGACGCGGATCTCCGAGCTCGCCCGCGTCGATGACGACTGAGGGCGAGCCGGAGGCCCAGGACGCGCCGGCGGTGCCGTGGCGGCGCTTCCATCGCGCGGCGATCGCGTTCAACGCGCTGCGGGCGCTGAGCGGTCTCGCCCTGCCGATCGTCGTGGCCATGTTCCGCGGCAACGGCGTGCTCCAGGTGCTCGGCGTCGGTCTTGCGGGCGCGCTCATCGCCCTCGTCGCGGGCGTCGTGCGCTGGCGGACGAACACCTGGCGGGTGTCCGACACCGCCATCGGCCATCGCGAGGGCTGGCTCAACACGTCCGAGCGCAGCGTCCCGCTCGCCCGCGTGCAGTCGCTGGACGCCGTGCGCGGCCCGTTGCAGCGGCTGCTCGGCGTGGCGGCCGTCCACGTGCAGACCGCCGGGGGCGCCAAGGCGGGGGAGATCGTCCTGCCGGCGGTCACCCCGGCGGAGCTGGCCGAGCTGCGCCGCGCGGCCGGTGTCGAGCTCGCCGCCGAGGGGACGCCGGCCGAGCGGCGCCTGGGCACCGGCGCGCTCCTGGTGGCCGGGCTCACGGCCGGATCGGCCAGCCTGCTCGTCGCGGGCGCGGCGGGCGCCGCCCAGCTCGGCCAGGAGGTCTTCGGCGGCGACGGCGGGCGCGGGCTGCGTCAGGCCGAGCAGCTCCTGCCGGGCACCCTGGGGGGCTGGGTCCTCGCCCTCGCGGTGCTGCTGGTGCTGGCGTGGGTGCTCGGGGTCATCGGCACCGTGGTGGCGTTCGCGGGCTTCACCGTCCGCCGGGAGGGCGACCGGCTGCGGATCGCCCGTGGGCTGCTGGCGCGGCGGGAGACGTCGGTCGCCGTCGGCCGGGTGCGCGCCGTCCGCGTCGTCGAGGGCGTCCTGCGTCAGCCGTTCGGGCTCGCCGCGGTGCGGATCGACGTGCTCGGCGCCGACGGCGAGCCGCCCGCGGCCCAGACCCTCTTCCCGCTCGTGCGCCGCGACGACGTCGGCGCGTTCCTCGACGAGCTGCTGCCCGAGCGGGCCGGGTCGCTGGACGTCGCGCCCGTTCCGACCCGGTCCGCGCGCCGGTACGTGCTGGCACCCCTCGCCGGGGGTGCCGCCGTCGCGGCGCTCGTCTGGCTCCTCGTCCCCCTCGGCGGTCCGTGGGCCCTCGTGCTGCCCCTGCTGGGCGCCGGCTGGGGGCTCGCGTGCTACCGCGCCGCGGGCTGGCGGGTGGATCCGGACGGGTCCGCGCTGCGCTTCCGCCGCCTGGCGCGGACCACCGTCCTGTTCGTCCCGGGCCGCGCCCAGTGGTGCGCCGTCGGCGTGAGTCCCCTGCAGGCCCGTGCCGGCCTGGCCGACGTCCGCGTCTCGCTCGGGCGCGGCGCGCGGGCCGGGGTGCGTCACCTCGAGGCACCCGTCGCGTGGCGCTTGTGGCAGCTCGCATCAGATCGACCGTAAGAACTCCGCGGTCGGACGCGTTGGGTGCAATGAGAGAGGGCGCCGGCAGGCCGAGCCGACACCCGTTGCACTACGAGGTTCCGAAAGGTGTCACCCGTTCCCGCCACCATGCTCGTCGAGGAAGCACACGTCACGGAGATCGACGAGCTCCGGCCCCTGATCGCCGAAGGACAGGAGCGCGGCTACCTGTCGATCGAGCAGATCGCCTCCGCGTTGGAGGAGGCCGACGTCACGAAGGAGCAGGTCGGCGAGCTCCACGCCTACCTGGTCGACCAGGGCATCGACGTCCTCCGCGCGGACGGCAAGCCGCTCAAGGCCGACGCCCGCGCCGCGGACTCGACCGACACCACGCCCCGCCAGTCGTCCAAGACCACCGGCGAGGCGCCGCCCAAGCCGACGCTGGACCTCACGGTCGAGCCGTCGCTGGACTCCCTGCGGCTGTACCTGCGCTCGATCGGCCGCGTGCAACTGCTCACCGCCGATCGCGAGGTCGCCCTCGCGAAGCGGATCGAGCGCGGCGACCTCGTCGCCAAGCAGGAGATGGTGGAGGCCAACCTGCGCCTCGTCGTCTCGATCGCGAAGGGCTACATCGGGCGGGGCCTGTCGTTCCTGGACCTGATCCAGGAGGGCTCGCTCGGCCTCATCCGGGCCGTCGAGAAGTTCGACCACCGCCGCGGCTACAAGTTCTCGACCTACGCGACCTGGTGGATCCGCCAGGCCGTCACCCGCGCCATCGCCGACAAGGGCCGCACCATCCGCATCCCCGTGCACATGGTCGAGCGGCTCAACAAGGTCGTCCACACGGAGCGCCAGCTCGTGCAGGAGCTCGGCCGCGAGCCGACCCCGGAGGAGATCGCGGCCCGCCTCGAGTGTCCCGTGCGCGAGGTGCGCGACATCCTGCGCATGGCCCAGCAGCCCGTCTCGCTGGAGAAGCCGGTGGGGGAGGAGGACGGGTCCGAGCTCGGCGACTTCGTCGAGGACGAGACCAGCGTGTCGCCGTTCGAGCAGGCCTCGGAGTCGCTGCGCACCGAGAACGTCCGCCGCGCCCTCGCGCTGCTGCCCGCGCGCGAGCGCGAGGTGATCGAGATGCGCTTCGGCCTGCACGGCGACCGCCCCTCGACCCTCGAGGAGGTCGGGCAGTTCTTCAACGTCACCCGCGAGCGCATCCGCCAGATCGAGAACCACACGCTGAAGAAGCTGGAGGCCCTCCCGGAGGCCCAGCGGCTGCGCGACGCGGTGTAGCCGCAGCGCGCCGGAATCCGTCCGGACCAGAACGTACGTTCTGGTTCATGGGACCGAGGCAGCAGGGCGACAGAGGCGAGTTCGCGGCAATGCACTGGTTGGGATACAGCGGCTGCGCGCTGTACCTCCTGCTTGGACACAGCCCAGACGACGCGCGCTTCGTGCTCACGGGTGACGGGCGGCAGTGGTTCATGCCCGCGACCGAAGTGGCTGGGGGGTCGAAGATCGTGCTGGGCGGGCCGAAGTACGCCGAGTTCGAGGTCGAGGCTGGCGCTCCGCTCGTCGCAGTGGCCTAGGGGCCGCTACCCTTCCGGACCGCCTGGCGGGGTTCCAGAGCGGTCAAATGGGCTCGGCTGTAAACCGAGTGGCTACGCCTTCGAAGGTTCGAATCCTTCCCCCGCCATCTGCGGCCCGCGTGAGCGGGCCGCGGTGCGTCCTAGGCCCCGGTCGCGAGCCGCTCGACCGTCGTCCACAGGACGTCGCCGTCGGCTTCGCTGACGCGTGTGGAGCGCACGCGGTCCGTCGGCCGGGCGACGCGGTCGTGCCACAGGCGGCCGCTCGTGCGCGCCGGCACCTCGGCCGCCACGAGCCAGACGGCGGTGTCGGCGCCCTGGGCGGGGGTGCGCAGGAGCGGACCCATGACGCGGTCGAAGCGCGGCATGGAGGTCGTCACCCCCGGTGTGGCGGCCCAGCCGGGGTGGGTGGCGTGGAAGACGATGCCGCCACCGGCCCAGTCGCGCGCCCAGCGCTCGGTGAGCACGACCTGGGCGCGCTTGGTGCGGGCGTAGACGCCGGCCGGGTCGTAGTCGCGCCGGGCTGTCTGCAGGTCCGAGACGTCGAGCCTCTGCGTGTACATCCCGCCGCTGGTGACGGTCACCACACGCGAGCGTGCGTCCGGCGCGCCGGCCGCGGACGCGTCCAGGCGCGCGGCCAGCAGCTCCGTCAGCAGCCACGTCCCGACGACGTTGACGGCGAACGTCAGCTCGATGCCGTCCTCGCTGAGCGTCCGCTCGGGCGCCATCACCCCGGCGTTGTTGACGAGCGCGTGCACGCCCGCCTCCCGGTCGAGCACCTCGGCCGCGGCGGCGCGCACCGAGTCAAGCGACGCCAGGTCGCAGTGGACGAGCGCCAGGGCCTCGCTGCCGGTCGCCGCCGCGATCTCGCGCAGGGTCCGTTCGCCCTTGCGGGTGTCGCGCGCCAGGAGCAGCACCCGAGCGCCGAGGGAGGCGCACATCATCGCTGTCGCGCGGCCCAGGCCGGACGTCGCACCCGTCACCGCCACCGTGGCCCCGTCCAGGCGGGGCACGTCGTCCCACGCGCTGGAGCGCAGTGCGTACCCGATGCGGGAGTAGCCACCGACGACGGAGAAGTCGAGGGCGCGATCGAGGAAGCCGGGCATCGGTGCGCACCGCGTACCCACTGGCGTGGCGGGCATACGCTGCGTCGATGACGAGGATCAAGATCGGGGTGCAGGTCCAGCCCCAGCACGCGGACATCGACGGCATGCGCCGTGCATGGACGGAGGCCGAGGAGCTCGGCGTGGACGCGATCTTCAACTGGGACCACTTCTTCCCGCTCTACGGCGACGCCGACGGCAAGCACTTCGAGGCGCTGACGCTGCTCGGCGCGATGGCGCAGGTGACCGAGCGCGCGCAGATCGGCTCGCTCGTGATCTGCAACTCCTACCGCAACCCCGAGCTGCTCGTGGACGCGCACCGCACGCTGGACCACATCTCCGGCGGCCGGGCGATCCTGGGCATCGGGGCCGGCTGGTTCGAGCGCGACTACGACGAGTACGGCTTCGAGTTCGGCACGAAGGCCAGCCGCCTGCGCGAGCTCAAGGCGGCGCTGCCGCGCATCGAGGCCCGCAAGGCCAAGCTCAACCCGCAGCCCGTCGGCGACCTCCCGATCCTGATCGGTGGGTCCGGCCCGAAGGTGACGCTCAAGCTCGTCGCCAAGCACGCCCAGCTGTGGCACTCCTTCGGCGACGTCGAGACCTTCCACGAGAAGGACGGCATCCTGCGCGGCCACTGCGAGGACGTCGGCCGCGACCACACCGAGATCGAGCGCACCTGGGGCACCCACGAGGGCCTCGACGCCGCGGCGGCCGACGAGCTCGCCGACGCCGGCGTGCAGCACCTCATCCACGGCGTCGGCGGCAACGGCTCCGGCTACGACCTCGGCGCCGTGCGCGAGCTGGTGCAGTGGCGCGACGCGCGCGGTGACTGAGCTCGCGCTCGATCCGCCGCCCGGTGTCGGGCGGCTGTACCGCCACGAGGCGCGTGTGCACCTCGGCGACGCCGCGCCGGACGGGCGGGCACGGCTGGACGCGCTCGCCCGCTGGCTGCAGGACGCCGCCTACGACGACGTCCTCGACGGCGGCGCCGTGGAGGACGGCGCGTGGGTCGTGCGGCGCAGCCGCGTGCAGGTCGAGGCGTTCCCTCGCGTGGGGGAGCCGCTGACCGTCGAGACCTGGTGTGACGCGCTCGGCCGCACCCGCCTGTGGGCGCAGCGGCGCACCACCATCCGCGGCGCGCACGGCGCGCTGGTCGAGGCCGTCGCGCTGTGGGTGCACCTGGACCCGGCCACGGGCCGCCCGCGTCCGCTCTCGTCGCTGCAGCTCGCGCTCTGGGAGCCGTCCACCCGGGGCCGCGAGGTGCGCGCCCGGCTCGGTCATCCCGCAGCACCGCCGGACGCGCCCGCGTCGTCGTGGGCGTTTCGCGCCGCCGACCTCGACGTCGCCGGCCACGTCAACAACGCGGCCTACTGGACGGTGGCGGAGGAGGCGCTCGCCGGGACGACCTTGACGGTGCCGTTCATCGCCGAGATCGAGCACCGGGCAGCGGCGCTCGCGGGCCCGGCGACGGTGCGGCGTGCCGGCCCTCTGACCTGGATCGAGGACGGCGCGGGCGTGCCCTGCGCGTCGATCCGGCTCGGCTAGGCGAGGATCGCCCGCAGCACCGTCAGCGCGCGGGAGCGGTGCTCGTCGAGCTCGGCGACGAGCCCGTCGGCGTCCTGGGCGTGCACGGCCGCCATGATGCGGTCGTGGGCGGCGACGGCGGCCCGCCGCTCCGTCTCGTCGTTGTAGTACAGGGCCCGGTAGCCCTCCGTCGCGTCCCACAGCCCGCGGATGACGCGCATCGAGTGGGGGCGGTCGGCGGCGTCGAGGATCGCGAAGTGAAAGCGCCGGTTGGCCTCCAGCTCGGCGGAGACGTCCCCGCCCGACACGGCCGCCGCGCAGTCGTCGGCCGCGCGCTGCATGCGGTCGAGCGCCACGGCGTCGAGCAGCGGCAGCGCGTGGCGGGCCGCGCGCTCCTCGAGCACCTGACGGAGCGCGTAGATCTCCTCGAGGTCCTCGATGCGCAGCTCCGTCACCTGGTAGCCCCGTCGCGGCAGGTAGCGCAGCTGCCCCTCCTGCTCGAGCGTGCGCAACGCCTCGCGCACCGGGACGACGCTGACCCCCGTGCGCTCGGCGACGAGCTCCTGGGCGACCTTCTGGCCGGGGACGAGGTCACCCGCCACGATCGCGTGGCGCAGCCAGTCCAAGACGTGCTGCTGCGACGTGGCGGGTGGGTTCATCAGCTGCGGAACGCCTGGATGCCGGTGAGCGCGCCGCCGACGACGAGCGCATGGACGTCGGCGGTGCCCTCGTAGGTGACGACCGACTCGAGGTTGTTCATGTGGCGGATCACGGGGTACTCGAGGGTGATCCCGTTGGCGCCGAGGATCTGGCGCGCGTCGCGGGCGACCTCGAGGGCGGCGTCGACGTTGGCGAGCTTGCCCATCGAGACGTGCTCGTTGCGCAGCCGGCCCTCGTCCTTCATGCGGCCGAGGTGCAGGGCGAGCATCGTCGCCTGGTTGACCTTCGTGGCCATCTTGGCGAGGCGGACCTGCTGGATCTGCGTCCCGGCGATCGGCTTGCCGAACACGATCCGCTCCCCGGCGTAGTCCAGCGCTGCCTCGAAGCAGGCGCGCGCCGCGCCGACCGCGCCCCACACGATGCCGTAGCGGGCCTCGTTGAGGCAGGAGAGCGGGCCGCGCAGCGACGTCGCCTCGGGGAGCATCGCGCTGGCCGGGAGGCGGACGTCGTCGAGCAGCAGCTCGGAGGTGACCGACGCGCGCAGCGACATCTTGTTGTGGATGTCCTGGGCGGTGAAGCCGGGGGTGCCCTTGGGGACGACGAAGCCGCGGATGCCCTCGTCGGTGGCGGCCCAGACGACCGCGACGTCGGAGGCCGACCCGTTGGTGATCCACATCTTCGAGCCGTGCAGGATCCAGTCGTCACCGTCGCGGCGGGCGCGGGTGCGCATCGCGGCGGGGTCCGAGCCGGCGTCGGGCTCGGTCAGGCCGAAGCAGCCGATCGCGTCGCCGGCCGCCAGCTGGGGCAGCCACTCCTGCTTCTGCTCCTCCGAGCCCCAGCGGTGGATCGCGTACATCGCCAGGGAGCCCTGGACGGAGACGAGGCTGCGGACGCCGGAGTCGCCGGCCTCGAGCTCCATGCAGGCCAGGCCGTAGGCCGTGGCGCTCGCCCCGGCGCAGCCGTAGCCCTCCAGGTGCATGCCGAGGACGTTGAGATCACCGAGCTCCTTCGCGAGCTCGAGCGGGATCGTCGCGTCCTCGAACCACTGCCCGACGTTCGGGACGACCCGATCGCGCACCCACGCCCGGATCGTGTCGCGGATGTCGCGCTCCTCGTCGGAGAGGAGCGCGTCGATCGCGAGGAAGTCGCGCGGGTTGATCTGCGGGGCGGCGGTGGTGGTCATTCGAGGCCTTCCGGACGGTTCGTAGACTTTATACAGAACAGCCTAGACGGTCAGCTGCCTCCGTGGGGCGCGGTCGCGCGTCAGGAACACCTCGAGGTGCTCGAACACCCGCGGGTGGTTGAGCAGGTGGAAGTGCGTCAGGCCCCCGAGCAGCGGCGCGTCGTCGACCTCGAGCTCGACGTCCGGCGGGCCGGCAGCGCTCGCCGAGCGCACGAGCAGGTCGCCGAGCACGAGGCCGAGCGGGTGCTTGGGGTCGGCCGTGATGGTCGCGCCGACGAACAGGTGGTGGACGTCGTCGAGCAGCGGCCCGGCGTCGATGCCGCGGCGCAGGTCGCGGATGCCGGCTGAGCGCATGTCGAGGATGCGGCCGAACGGCGCGACCTCCGGGACGCGAGCCAGCAGGCCCGCGAGGCGATGGACGCCCTGCTCGAGCGGCGCGCCCTGGTGCGGGGTGCCGAGGCAGGCGACGTGCGTGAGACGCCGGCGCCACGCGCTGTCGTCGTGGACCGCGAGCTGGCCCGCGGCGCGGCAGATCATCCCGCCCATCGAGTGGCCCACGAGCGCGATCTGCTCAACGTCGGTCGGCCAGGCCTCCAGCAGCTCGGCGAGCAGCCACGACAGCCGCTGGCCGTTCTCGGCGATCGGCAGGCCGGTGTTGGCCCGCACGAACAGCGGCGTCCACCCGGAGCGCTCGTCGAGCAGCTCCCCGTAGCCCGGGCGACGCCTGCGGGCGGGCCGGCCGCGGTGGTCGAGGCCGCCCTCGGGGTCCTCGTCGGTCCCGATCCGCCAGGCGTGCTCGGTCTCCCCGAGGCCGTGGACGAAGACGACGAGCTTCCCGCTGATGCGCGGCAGGACGTCGCCGACGTCGGCGGGGGCGAGGGGCCGGTCCTCGTGCCAGAGGCCCATGTGGATCGCGAGCGGGTCGTCGTCGGCGGCGAGCTCGTGGCCGACGAGGGCGTTCGCCGCGGCGATCGCGCGCGCGCCGCGTGGCGAGCGGGAGATCCCGTCGGGGTCGTTGCCCCGCGCCTTCGCCACCCCCGCGGCCAGTCGTGCGCCCTGGGTGACGCCGACGCGCACGCCCGCGTAGGTGGCGGTGGCGATGCCGTCGTGGAGCGCGCGGGCCGGCAGCCCGAGCGCCCCGAGACCGCCGAAGACGCGGTCGGCGATCGCGGCGTGCACGCCCTGAGCGGGCGTCGTCATCAGCCGGTCCGACGTGTCGCCGGCGAGCTTGCCGAGGGCGGTGATCTCGTCGCTGGGGCGGGAGGAGGCGGCCATGTCCTCACCAACACCCGCCATCAGCCGGTGTTACACGATTCGGTGTCAGATGCCCGACGGCGCCGGCCGGGGGCGGGTGCGGCGTCCGACCACGGCGCAGCGAGCGCTACCCTTCGCGCTCCCGCCCTCCTAGCTCAGTTGGTAGAGCACTTCCATGGTAAGGAAGGGGTCATCGGTTCGAGTCCGATGGAGGGCTTGGCGCCGGCGGTCCCGACGTCCGGTCGGCGGCGACCGCGCGCAGGCAGCCGAGCATCGCCGCCGCCGCGGGCGACCGGTACTCCGCCGCGTGCAGGGCCACGTTGACGTGGCGGACGACCGTCTGCCCGGCCAGCGGCACCGTGACGATGCCCTCCGGCCGGGTGCTCAGGCCGAGGCCCGGGATGAGGGCGACTCCCACGCCGGTGGCGACGAGCTCGGCGACCGTCGCGTACTCGTCGCTCTCGAACGCCACGCGGGGGATGAAGCCGGCGGCCCCGCAGACGCGCAGCAGCAGCGCGCGTGACTCCGACCCCGAGCGGGTGTCGACCCAGGTCTCCGACGCGAGCTCGGCGAGGCTGAGCTCCGCGCGGGTGGCCAGCACGTGACCGGCCGGGAGCACGGCGCACAGCGGGTCGTCCATCAGGTGCACGACCTCCGTGTTGCCGTGGACGCCCTCCGTCGCGTCGGCGGTGATGATGAGGTCGACGGTCCCGGCCTTCAGCCGCACCATCGCCTCTTCGGGGTCGGCCTGGGTGAGCGTCAGCGCGACCTCCGGATGACGCTCGCGGAAGTCGGCGATCGCCCGCGGGAGGATCGTCGCGCCCGCCGTGGCGAACGACGCCATGTGCAACGTGCCGGCGCTGACGGTGTCGCTGAGGGCGACGACGGATGCCTCCGCGGCCTGCAGGCCGGCGAGGATCGGCCGGGCCTGGTCCACGAGCAGCGCGCCCGTGGCGGTGAGCCGCACGCCTCGCGGACCACGGTGCAGGAGGCGGACGCCGAGCTGGCGCTCGAGCGCGACAACCGACTGCGAGACGGCCGACGGCGTGTAGGACAGCGCGTCCGCCGCAGCGCTCAGCGACGGGTGGTCGGCGACCGCGCACAGCACCCGGAGGCGTCGGACGTCGAGCATCTGAAGCGCAGCTTACGTCCCGCGTGAAGCACTTCGACTGGCGCGGCCGCGAGCGCTGCTCCACCTTGCCCGCATGCGAATCACGGGCATCACGCTCGAGCGCCTGGTCCTCCCCCTCGAGCCGCCGTTCCGCGCGGCGTGGGACCCCATCCCGCGCACCACGTTCGAGGCCACGCTCGTGCGGGTCGAGACCGATGCCGGGCTCACGGGCATCGGCAGCGGCGACACGATGGACGGCTTCGAGGCCGCCATCCCGCTGTTCGTCGGCGAGGACCCGCTGCGCCTCGCGCGCCACGTCCGCACGCTCGAGACGATCGACTTCCACGGCGGCCGGCCGTGGCCGCTCGAGGCGGCGCTGTGGGACATCGCCGGTCAGGCCGCGGGCGTGCCGTGCGCGACGCTGCTCGGCGGGGCGCTCGACCGCTTGCCGGCGTACGCGTCGCTCGGCGAGCTGCGCACGCCGGCCGAGCGCGGGGAGCAGGCCCTCGCGCTGCGCGAGGCGGGCTTTCGCGCGCTGAAGCTGCGGATCGCTCGCGACCGGGTGCAGGACGGCCTGGCCGCGGTGGCGGCGATCCGCGCCGCCGTCGGCGAGGACATGGAGGTGCTCGTCGACCTCAACCAGTGGTGGCGGATGCCGGGCGACATCGAGCCCGGCCTGTCGGTCCCCGCCGCTCGCCGCATCGTCGAGGCGCTGGCCGATCACGGGGTCGGCTGGGTCGAGGAGCCCCTTCCCGGCGCGGACCTCGCCGGGATGCGCACCCTGCGCGAGCAGACCGGCGTCCCGATCGCAGGCGGCGAGATGGCGCGCTCCTTCGACGAGCTGCTCGCGGCGCTGGACGCGGACGCCCTCGATGTCTTCCAGCCGGATGTCGTCCTCACCCTCGGCATGTCCCGCGCGCGGACGCTCGGCGAGCTCGCGCTGCAGCGCAACCGGCGCTTCACGCCGCACACGTGGACGAACGGGATCGGGCTGCTCGCCAACCTCCACGTCGTCTGCGGCGTCGGCGGCGGGCCCCTCGTCGAGTTCCCCTTCGACCCGCCGGGATGGACCCCGCAGCGGCGCGACTTCATGCTCGCCGAGCCGGTCGAGATCGACGCCGACGGCTGCGTGCGCGTCCCGGAGCGCCCCGGGCTCGGCGCCGTGCTCGACGAGGAGTCCGTCGCCTTCCACCGCGTCGACGCGGTGACGGCATGACGACGACCGCCGAGCGCACCCAGGCCTTCGTGGCCGGGGCCTTCTGCGAGGCCGCCGACGGCGCGACGTTCACCGACCGCACCCCGCGCGACGGCAGCGTGCTCGCCGCCGTCGCCCGCTGCGGCGCCGAGGACGTCGACCGTGCGGTCCGCGCGGCCCGGCGCGCGTTCGACGACGGCGTCTGGAGCCGGTCCGCCCCGGCCGAGCGACGCCGCGTCCTGCTGGCGCTGGCGGACCTGATCGAGTCCCGCGCCGAGGATCTCGCGCAGGTCGAGGCGATCGACGTCGGCAAGCCGATCGGGGAGGCACGGCGGGTCGACGTCCCCAGCGCCGCCGCCTGCTTCCGCTTCTACGGCGAGGCGATCGACAAGCGCGGCGGGGAGACGGCCCCGGTCGGCCCCGACGCCCTCGCGGTCGTCGAGCACGAGCCGCTCGGCGTCGTCGCGGCCGTCGTCCCATGGAACTACCCGCTGATCATCACCGCGTGGAAGCTCGCGCCCGCGCTCGCCATGGGCAACAGCGTCATTCTCAAGCCCGCCGAGCAGTCGCCGCTGTCGGCGCTGGCGCTGGCCGAGCTGGCCGCGGAGGCGGGCCTGCCCGACGGGGTCCTGAGCGTCCTGCCCGGCTACGGGCCTGAGGTCGGTGAGCCGCTCGGCCGCCATCACGGGGTCGACAAGGTGGCCTTCACCGGGTCGGTCGCGATCGGGCGGCGCTTCCAGGTCTACGCCGGCGAGTCCAACGGCAAGGTCGTCGCCCTCGAGCTCGGCGGCAAGAGCCCCCAGGTCGTGCTGGCCGACGCGGATCTGGCCGCGGCGGCGGCGTCGATCGCGGGCGGCATCTTCTACAACGCCGGTCAGACCTGCCACGCCGGGTCACGCCTCGTCGTCGAGCGCGCCGTGGCCGAGGACCTCGTCGCCCGGGTCGTCGACGCCGCCCGCGCCTACGAGCCCGGCGATCCGCTCGACGCGGCGACCGGTGTGGGCAGCCTCATCGACGAGGACGCCGCGCGCCGCGTGGTCGCGGCGGTCGCCGCCTCGGGCGCTGAGGTGGTGACCGGCGGTGGCCGTGCCGAGCCCGTGGCGGGCGGCAGCTACGTGCAGCCGACGATCGTCCGCGGCCTCGACGCGCGCGCCCCGCTCGTGCGCGAGGAGGTCTTCGGGCCCGTCCTGGCCGTGCAGGTCGCCGATGGGGCCGAGCACGCCGTGCGCCTGGCCAACGACACGCCCTTCGGGCTCGCCGCGGCCGTGTGGACGCGCGACGTCTCCGCCGCCCATCGGATCGCACGGCGCCTCCAGGCGGGGACCGTCTGGGTCAACACCTTCGACGCCGGGAGCCTGACCACGCCGTTCGGCGGCATGAAGGCGTCGGGGAACGGTCGCGACCGCTCGCTGGGAGCGCTCGACGCGTACGGACAACGCAAGACGACATGGGTGGCGCTATGAGGATCGGGTTCATCGGCCTGGGACACATGGGGCAGCCCATGTGCGAGCAGGTCATCGCCGCGGGCTACGACGTCACCGCCTTCGACCTGCGGCCGGAGCGCGTGCCCGCTGGGGCGCGCGTCGCGGCCTCGGTCGCGGAGTGTGCCGCGGCCGTCGAGCTGCTGATCACGATGCTGCCGGGGCCCCGGCAGGTCGAGGAGGTGCTGCTCGGCGCCGACGGGGCCATCGCGGCGCTGGCGCCGGGCACCCTCGTGGTCGACATGAGCACGAGCTCGGCGGCTGTCGGCCATCGCGTCGCGTCGGCGGCCTCCGCACGGGGGGTCGGGACCATCGACGCGCCGGTGGCGGACGCGCTGCGCGCCCCCGAGGGCAGGTTGCAGATCTTCGTCGGTGGGGACGAGCTCTCCGTCGCCCGCGCGCGCCCGGTCCTCGAGGCCATGGGGGACCCGGCGGGCATCGTCCACGTCGGGCCCCACGGCGCGGGCTACGCGGTCAAGCTGCTCGTGAACCTGCAGTGGTTCGTCCACGCCGCCGCGGCGGCCGAGGCGATGGTGGTGGGCGTCCGTGCCGGCATCGACCTGCGGGCCTTGCACACGATCTTCGCGTCCGGCCCGGCCCGCTCGTCCTTCCTCGAGCACGAGGCGCTCGAGGTCCTCCAGGACGGCAGCTACGGAGAGCGCTTCCCGCTCGGCCTCGTCACGAAGGACCTCGCGCTGGCGCTGGAGCTCGCGGGCGGCACCGGCGTCCCGACCCCGATCAGCCAGCGCACGCGCGAGCTCTACGACCAGGCCCGCTTCCAACTCGGCGAGGGTGCGGGCGAGATGGGCGTCCTGCAGCTGCTGGAGGAGATCTCGCAGACGCCGCTGCGCTTCGCCCCCGACGTCGTGCGCCCGGAGGCCCTGCGTGCTGCTTGAGCGGGCACTGCGCATCCCGGCCCGCCAGGAGGTGGTGTTCGCCGAGGACGCGGTCCTCGGCGTTGGCGGCCTCGTGCGCGCGCTCGGTCACGACAGCGCGTTCGTCGTCACGGACCGCGACCTCATGGCGGCCGGTGTCGCACCGCGACTGCTGCGCGCGCTCGCCGACGACGGCGTACGCACGGGGCACTTCGACGGCGTGGCGCGCAACCCCGACCTCGCGTGCGTCCTGGAAGGGTCGCTCGCGCTGCGGGCCTTCGGGCCGGCCGTGGTCGTCGCGATCGGTGGTGGCTCGCCGATGGATGCGGCCAAGGCGATCGCGCTCCATGCTGCCAACGACGTCGGCGTGGAGGCGCTCGACCGCGAGCCGGGCGACCTGCAGCCCGCCGCGCCGCTGATCGCCGTCCCGACGACGGCGGGGACCGGCGCGGAGACCAACGGCTTCGGCGTCATCGACGATCCCGCCGCGCAGCGCAAGCGCTACGTCGGGCATCCGTCGACGAGCCCGCGCTACGCGGTGCTGGACCCGTCGCTGACCCTCAGCGCCCCCGCCGGCGTGACGGCCGCCTGCGGCATCGACGTGCTCGCGCACGCGGTCGAGTCGGTCCAGGCGCGGGCCGGCAACGAGTACTCGGCGGCGCTGGCGTCCGAGGCCGTCCGCATCGTCGCCGCCCACCTCCCCGGCCTCGTCGCCGACGGCACCGACCGCGCGGCCCGCGCGTCCATGCTGCTGGCCGCGCACCTCGCCGGGCTGGCCTTCGCGACCACCGGGTTGGGGACGGCGCACGCGATCGGTCACGCCTTGTCGGCGCGCTACGGCACCGCCCACGGCGTCGCGCTCGCCGTGGTGCTGCCGGAGGTCGTCGCGCTCAACCTCGAGGCGCGTGAAGCGGCGACGGCCCGGCTCGCGGCGGCGACCCAGATCGCCCCGGACGCGGGCGGGGTGCCGGCGGCCGTCGCCGCGCTGCGCGACCGCGCCGGCCTGCCGGCGCGGCTGCGCGACCTGCGGGTTCCGCGTGAGGACCTCCCGGCCCTGGCCGCCGGTGCGGTGCGCGACGTGGTGATCGCCAACGCGCCCGGCGCCCCGACGGAGACCGCCGTCTTGCGGCTGCTCGAGACGGCCTACTAGCGGCCGGCGACCCTCCGGCCCGGGTCGGCGACGCTCACAGCGACCCGTTGAGGAGGAACAGCTCGACCTCGACGTCGGGCCCGACGTGCGTGTCGGAGTAGAACAGGAGGACCCGCCGGCCGGACAGCCGCTCGATCTCCCCGACGAGCTGCGGCCCCATGGCCTCCTTGAACGCGCTGCGGGCGTCACCGACGCCCGCCGAGCCGCGCAGCTCCAGGAGCGTCTGCTCGACCGGCGTGTAGACGCCGGTCAGCACGCAGGCGATCAGGTCGTCCTCCATCAGGTACGTCCGGGCGTGGGCCGGCGCGCGGTGGTAGTACCGCTGGTGGAAGGTCACCATGGTGTCGGTGACGGCTTGCAGGAGCGCATCGCCCTGCAGCGGGAGACTGGCCGACATGAGGCCTCGCTTCGCCCGCTGGAGTGGTGCCGTGCAGCCGGGGGCAAGCCGCGCAGTGCCTTCGAGTCTACGTCGTCACGACGGGGCGCCGGCTGCGGCCCCGTGCTGACGCGATGACCCCCACGAGCCGGGCGTCAACCTGCGTCTGGGCCGACGGGCTCGATGGCCACCGGGCGGTGCTCGATGAACGCGCTGGGAGCGGGGTGCCCGCACGTGAGACCGTCGGCGGCGATGCGCTCGAGCCGGACCGTGACGTCGAACGTCCCCTGAGGCGTGGCGAGGCGCACCATCGCCGTCGCGCGGTCCATGGTCGTCGTCGATCGCAGCGCAACGTCGCGCACGCGCGGGAGCCCGAGGCGCAGCTGGGCGTGGGCGATCGCGGCCTGGGCGGCCGGGGGCACGCCGATGCGGCCGCGCAGCAGGGGCTCGAGGACCTCACCCCGCGCGGTGGCCGCGACGAGGCCCGCGACGGCAGCCGGCGCGACCCGCCCGTACATGACGCCGTCGGGCAGCGCGAGCACGGTCGGGGCGAAGCGGCAGCCGCCGAGGTGGCTGGCCTGCCACACGCGGCCGGGGCACAGCGCGGCGAGTCGCTCGATCACCGGACGCCCGCGCTCGGCGCAGCACGGATCGTGACGCCCGTGGGTGCAGACGAGGAAGAGGGGGTCCGGATCGGGGTCACCGCGCGAGCCGTCGAGGGGGAGGTCGAGCAGCTCGGCGTCTGCGGAGTACCGGCCCGAGCACATGGAGCGCGTCGTGTCGCGCGTGTCGACGAGGGTCCACCGGCGCGGAGTGCCTTCCGAGTCGCGTCCGAGGCGGCGGACGGCCTGCACGCGCACGCCCTCTGCCCGCCCCCGGGCCTCCAGCGCCAGGGCGGTGTCGCGATCGAAGCGCGAGGTGCGCAGGCCCTCGGGGCCCCACGGGAAGGGCTGCTCGACGAGCAGCAGCCGGGCGGCGGGGAACGCCGTGCCGAGCATGGGGTCCGCGCGCGCGTCGGCGCGGACTGCGCAGCGCTCGGCGGGTCGGGGGAAGGGGCTCACGCGGGGACGACGATCCCCTCTCGCAGCAGGCGGCGGGTCAGGGTCAGCTGATCGTCGGCGTCGAGGCCGGGGAGGTCGCACGGAGCGAAGGCCGCGCCGTTCAGGACGACCGCGATCGCCTCCGCCGTGCTGGCCGGGAGGTCGAGCGTCCGGTCCAGGAAGGCCAGGCGCACGCGCTCGTCGTCGGCGCCGGGGACCTGACGCAGCCGCAGGGCCTCGCGTCGGCGCAACGGCGTCTCGCCCGTCAGGGCGTCCGCCGCATCGAGCTGGGCCAGCGGGCCGACGGGCTGCGGGCGGGTGCGCTGGCCGAGGTCGCTGCGGACCCGCTCGGCGACCCGCGTCGCGGGGACGGCGTCGAGGGCCTCGTGCAGCGCGGCCACCGTCGCGGCCAGGTGCGGCGCGAGGACGTCAGGGTCGCCGAGGTCGACGCCCATCGGCAGCGACGCGCGCAGCCGCGGGTCGTCCTGCGCCGCGTCCAGGAGCGCCCGCACCAGCTCGTAGCGGGTGAGCGGGTGCACGCCGACGGTCAGGTGGATCGACGTCTCGCCCTGGGCCTGGGCGGAGTGGACCGTCCCGCGCGGCAGATACAGCGCGTCGCCCGGCTCGAGGACCGTGTCGATCGCGGGTGCCTCCGCGGTCCGCTCGGCGATCTGCGCCTTGAAGGCGCCGAACTGCTGGTTGCCCAGGGGGGCCTCGACGACCGGCGCGTGGACGGTCCAGTGCTTGCGGCCGGCCACCTGGAGCACGAACACGTCGTGGGTGTCGTGGTGCGGGGCGAACCCCTGGTTCTGCGGCGGGGTGATGTAGGCGTTGATCTGGATCGGGTGGCCGAGCTCGTCGGCGAGACGGCTTCCGAACGCGACGAGGGGCGGCCAGGTGCGATGCAGGCCCTGGAGGACGAGCGTGGAGCCGTCGGCGAGCGCCGCGAGCACCTTGTCGTCGGCCGCCTGGTCGGCGATCGTCGCCCCCGTCCCGCCGCCACGGGTGAACGACGACGCGGGGCGGACCGCGCCGTCCTTGGCCATGCGCAAGAACGGCGTGCGCAGACCGCGCTCGGACACGAGCTCGTCCACCGCCGCCGCGGTGAGGAGGTCGTCGAAGGTCGCCGGGAGCTCGGCCGCGCGCGACAACCGCGGCGCGCGGCCCCAATGCTCCTCGGCGAAGGCCTGCTGCGAGCAGGCCACGCAGCGCGCGAGCGCCGACACGTCAGGCGCCACGCGCGCGATCGCGGGTGCTACGCGCCGCCGTCGGCGGGGCCTTCGGGCCCCGGCTCGGCGCCGCCGTCAGCGCCACCGTCGCCGGTGCCTGCGCCGCCGTCGGCGGGACCCTCGGGGCCCGGCTCGGCGCCGCCGTCAGCGCCACCGTCGCCGGTGCCTGCGCCGCCGTCGGCGGGACCCTCAGGGCCCGGCTCAGCCGCGCCGTCCGCGCCGCCGTCGCCCGTGCCCGTCTCGATGTCTTCGTCGTCCAACATGCTGACCTCCGGGGTTGCTGTTCGAGCGGTCCTTACCCCGCCCGGCGGCCATCGCTAACGCCGGTCCGGGCAGGCTGGCGCGGGCGGTCAGGCTGCGACCGACGCCCGCTGCGGCGCGCGCGCTCTAGCGTCGAGGCATGAGCTGGATCGCGGCCGCGCTGGCGGCGCTGAGCATGGTCGCGCCCGCCCCGCGGGCGGCGACGCCGGTGGCCGCGCATTCGATGCTCTACCTCGACAGCCCGCCGGCGCTGAAGGCGACGATGCTGCGGGAGACCGCGGCGCTCGGGATGACCGACGTCCGGCTCGACGTCGGGCTCTCGGCGATCTTCACCGCTCCCGGCGCCGCGCCCGACTGGTCGCGCCTGGACGAGACGCTCGGCCTCGCCCGGCGTCACGGCCTGCGGATCATCGGGGTCCTGCTGGCGCCGCCGTACTGGCTCACGGACTGCCCGCCCGGAACGCCCGAGGACCGCGCCTACACCTGCCCGGTCGGCGACCCGGAGGCGTGGGGTGACCTCGTCGCCCAGGTCGCCGCCCACGCCGGGCCGACCGTCACGGCGTGGGAGGTCCTCAACGAGCCCGACCAGTCCTGGGCCTACCGCGGGACGCCGGCGCAGTACGGGCGCACGCTCGTCGCCACCCACGCGGCGCTCCGGCGCGCGGCACCCGCGGCGACCGTCGTGCTCGGCGGCGTGACCAACGGCGCCCGCCCGTGGCTGCGTCAGGCGTTCGAGGCGGTCCCGGCGGCGGAGCGCGCCTTCGACGTCGGCGCCGTGCACCTGCGCGGGGACGCGCGGGACCTGCCGGGCCAGTTGGACGCGTGGGAGCGCTTCTTCGCCGACCGGGGCAACCGCGAGCCGGTGTGGGTGACCGAGCACGGCTATCCCGCGGCCCGGGGCGGCGAGGCCGCGCAGGCGGCCCACCTCGCCGAGACCATCCCCGCCCTGCGCGCGGCGGGTGCGGGGCTGATCGCCGTGACGCTGCGCGACAACCTCCACGGCGACGATGCGTCGGAGGGCCTGCTGGCGGGCGCCGTCGACAGCCCGGACGTGCGCCCGCGCCCGGCGGCGGCCGTGGTCGCCGCGCTCGCGGACGCCTGGCGCGAGCCCGCCGCCGCCGGGGGCTGACGCCGGCTGCGGCGCGCGGCCGACGGTCCCGCCGGCCCCCCGGGCGGTGCGGCTCGACGTGCCTAGGTGGTGCATGGGTAGGATTCCCGTCATGCGGAGGACGAGGGGATGGATCGCGCTGGTCGCGATCGCAGTGGCGGGGGCGCTCGCCGCCGGAGGCTGCGGCGGCTCCAGCGACAGCGGTGCCGACGGTGGTGGCGGCTCGAGCGGCGGCGATGGCCCGCTCGTGGTCTCGGCGGCCGCGTCGCTGAAGCGCGCCTTCGGCGCGTACGGCGCGACGATCGACCCGACGCCCAGGTTCTCCTTCGCCGGGTCCGACGAGCTCGCCGCCCAGATCCGCCAGGGCGTCAAGCCCGACGTGTTCGCGGCCGCCAACACGAAGCTCCCCGACGCCCTGTTCGAGGAGGGGATGGTCCGCAAGCCGCGAGTGTTCGCCGGCAACCGCCTCGTCCTCGCCGTTCCGGCGGAGGACGCGAAGGTCGCCGCCCTCGGCGACCTGGGGCGCAAGGGGATCACCATCGCGGTCGGCTCGCCGTCCGTCCCGATCGGCGCCTACACCCGCGACGTCCTCGGCCGGTTGCCCGCGGCGCAGTCGGAGGCGATCCTCGCCAACGTCCGCTCCGAAGAGCCCGACGTCAAGGGCGTCGTGGGCAAGCTGACCCAGGGCGCGGTCGACGCGGGCTTCGTCTACGTGACCGACGTCGTCGCGACGCAGGGGACCCTGAAGGCGATCGAGCTGCCGAAGGCGCTCGACCCGTCGGCGGCGTACGGCGTCGCCGTGGTCAAGGGCGCGGCACATCCGGACGAGGCGAAGGCGTTCGTCGACGGCCTGCTGAGCGGCGACGGCGCACAGGCGCTGCGCGACGCGGGCTTCGAGCCGCCGCCCACCAGGTGACCCGCGGGCGGGCGTTCGTCGCGCTGCTGTGGGCGGCCCTCGCGCTCGCGCTCGCGTTCCTCGTCGTCCCGGTCGTGGCGATCTTCGTCGACACCTCCCCCGGGAAGCTCGTGGCGAGCCTGGACGACCCGACGGCCCGCGACGCCCTCTGGCTGTCGCTGCAGACGACGGTGATCGCCCTCGTGATCATCCTCGTCGTCGGGACGCCCGCCGCGTACCTGCTGGCGACGCGGCGCTTCCGCGGCCGCTCGGTGGTCCTCACGCTCGTCGAGCTCCCGCTCGTCCTCCCGCCCGCCGTGGCCGGCATCGCCCTGCTCGCGGCGCTCGGGCCGCGCGGCCTGCTCGGCGGGGTGGTCGAGGCCAGCGGCATCCGCCTCGTGCTCGAGACGGCGGGCGTCGTCGTCGCGCTCGTGTTCGTCGCCGCGCCGTTCTACCTGCGCCAGGCGGAGTCGGCCTTCGCCGCCGTGGATCCCGACGAGCTCGCCGCCTCGCGCACGCTCGGGGTGGGAGAGGCGGGGACCTTCGCGCGGGTCGCGATCCCCGCCGCCCGCGACGGCCTCGTGGCGGGGACCGCCCTCGCCTGGGGCCGCGCGCTGGGCGAGTTCGGCGCGACGCTGATGTTCGCCGGCTCCTTCCAGGGCATCACCCAGACCGTCCCGCTGGCGATCTACGACCGCTTCTCCGACGACTTCCCGGCCGCGCTCGCGCTGTCGGCGGTGCTCGTCGTCGTGTCCGCAGCGCTGCTGCTCTCGGTCAAGCTCACGACGCGCCGGGTGCCGACGTGAGCGGGCTCGCCGTCAGCGCCCGCACGACGCTCGGGGACGTCGAGCTCGACGTCGCCCTCGACGTCGCGCCGGGCCGCTGCCTCGCCGTCGCCGGCCCGTCGGGCGCGGGCAAGTCCAGCGTCCTGCGATTGGTCGCCGGCCTGCTGCGCCCGCGCACGGGCACCGTGCGCTGCGGGACGGAGACGTGGCTGGACACCGCGGCGCGGCGTCGACCGGCCGCCGGAGGACCGCGGCTGCGGCGTCGTCTTCCAGCACTACGCGCTGTTCGGTCATCTGCGCGCGTGGCAGAACGTCGCCTATGGCCTCACGGACGGCAGCCGCAGCGACCGTCGCACCCGGGCCCACGAGCTGCTGGAGCGCTTCGGCCTCGCCGACCGCGCCGACGCCCGGCCGGCCACGCTGTCGGGCGGGGAGCGCCAGCGCGTCGCAGTCGCCCGTGCGCTGGCCATCCGGCCGCGGGCGCTGCTGCTCGACGAGCCGTTGTCGGCGCTCGACGCGCGCACCCGCGCGAGCGCGACACGGGAGCTCGCGCTGGTCCTGCGCGACGCCGGCGTGCCGACGCTGCTCGTCACCCACGACTTCGCGGAGGCGGCCGTCCTCGGCGACGAGGTGGCCGTGATGGATCGGGGTCGCATCGTCCAGCGCGGGGCGCCGGCCGCGCTCGCGGCGACACCCGGCTCGGCCTTCGTGGCGGACTTCACCGGCGCCGTCGTCCTGCGCGGCGTCGCCGCCGGCCGCGCCGATGGACTCACGACCGTCGCGCTCGACGGGGGCGGCACCGTCGTCTCGACCGACGAGGCCGACGGTCCCGTCGCCGCCAGCGTCTACCCGTGGGAGATCGCCGTGGAGCCCGCGGACGCGGCGCCGGCGGGATCGTCGACACGCAACCGCCTCGCGGCCGAGGTGCTCACGCTGACCGCCGTCGGCGGCCGGGTCCGCCTCGGCCTGCAGGCCGGCCAGCCGATCGCCGCGGAGGTCTCGGAGGCCGCCGTGGCCGAGCTCGGCCTGCGCGCCGGCAGCCGGGTCAGCGTGACGTGGAAGGCGACGGCGACCCGGCTCGTGGCGCGGTAGCGGCGGGGGAGGGACGGCGGGAGGCGACCCTGCCGACCAGCTCCCACGCCGCCAACGCCCCCGCCGGCGCCCACCGACCACGCCTTGGCATGCCTTCGGAGCACCCGGTCGAAGATCGGGCCACTACGAGCTGGTGGGCAGGTCGCCGGGGTCGGCGCGCGTCAGGGCTCGAAGGCCCGCAGCGCGTCCGGGGTGTCGACGTCGGCGGGATCGGCGAGCCCGTCGGCGTCCCACAGGCACACGCGCGCGCCGGCCAGCAGTCCGCGTGCCCCCGCGTCCCCCTGCAGGCCGGGCACCCCCGCGAGCACCGCGCGGCCGAGCAGCACGGGATGGCCGGGGATCCCGGCGAAGCGCGGCCTGACCGCATCGCACGCGGCGGGATCGAAGCGCGCCACGGTGCCGTCGAGGACGGCTGCGGTGAGGCCGGGCTGGTCGGCGAGGCAGACCAGCACGCCGTCGACGTCGCCGGCGGCGGCCACCCCGCGCCGCAGCGACGCGGCCTGGCCCTCGGCCCAGTCCGCGGCCACCACGATCTCCGCGCCGCCCAGGTCGGCGCCGGCGCGGATCGCGTCCGCCCGGGCGCCGAGCACGACGATCGGGTCCCACGCGGCCACGAGCGCCAGCGCGTGCTCGATCAGGGGGCGCCCGCGCACCTGCGCGAGCTGCTTGGGGCCGCCGAAGCGCCGTCCCGCTCCGGCGGCCAGCACGATCGCCCGGAGTCTCGCCGTCATCCCGGCGATCCTATGCGCCAGGTTGCCGCGCGGGCAGACCGTCGTGTTTGCTGCTGACGCACTGTCGGTACGAGGTTCCATGAAGGTCAGTCGCGGGGAGGGGACCGTCTCGGCAGGGGGCTGCGGGCGACACCCTCGTCCTCAACGCGCCGGCGCTCCGCGGAGTGCTGCCACAGCACCAGAGGGGCGGGTCATGTCGGACACACTGGACCACGAGGCGGGGCTCGGCGAGCGGGCCGAGTTCAACCGCCGCAAGATGGTCGGCTGGCTGATGGGGGGCGCCGCGCTGGTCGCCAGCGTCGAGGTCATCGCGCCCGAGTCGGCCGCCGCGCAGATCCCGACGGTGAACCCGACGGACAGCTACGACCTGTCGGACCTGCTGCGTGACTCGACGCGGCCGACGAACCTCCTCATCACCGTCACCGTCAACAGGGACGGCACGGTGGCTCTCGACCTGCCCCGCTCCGAGAACGGGCAGGGCCTCACCACGTCGATGGGCATGATCGTCGCCGACGAGCTCGGCGTGCCGGCCGACGCGGTCAAGGTCACGCTCGCCGACGCCAAGCCGGAGCTGCTGTTCAACCAGTTCACCGGCGGCTCTGTCGCGACGTTCGAGCTCTACCAGCCGCTCCGCGCAGCGGCCGCGCTCGCTCGCGGCGCCATCCTGACCGCGGCGGCGGAGCAGCTGCAGATCCCGCAGACGCAGCTCTCGGTGCTCGAGGGCGTCGTGGAGGGTGGCAACGTCGGCATCCCGATCGGCGAGCTCATCGACCTGATCAAGGTGCCGAACTCCAAGCGCGCGCGCCGAGAGGTCAAGCTCAAGTCCAACGCCGAGCACACGATCGTCGGCACCGATCGCGGCCGGGTCGACGCCCGCGCCATCGTCACGGGCGAGAAGACCTTCACCATGGACCTCAAGGTCCCCGGCGCCCTGCCGACGATGCTGTGCCGGCCCCCGACGGTCAACGGCTCGGCCAAGCGCTTGCGCAACATGGCGCAGATCAGGCGGATGCCCGGCGTCACCGACGTCGTCGTGATCCCGAACACCTCCGCGAAGATGAACGGGGTGATCCCGGGGGGCGTCGCCGTGCGGGCCAAGACGTTCGGTCAGTGCTTCGCCGCGATCCGCGCCATGGAGGTGGATTGGGAGGACGGCACGGTCAAGGGCATGAACAACGCCGACGTCCTGGAGGACCTCCGCAAGGCCGAGCTCCCGCTGACGCCGGCACTGCCCGGCGACGAGCTCGAGCAGGAGTTCATCTTCCACTTCCGCCCCGGGGACCCGTTGGAGACCAACTGCGCCGTGGCCGACGTGCGCGCCGATCGCGCGGAGGTCTGGTCTCCGCTGAAGTCGCCGATCTGGGCCAAGGAGCGCCTGGCCAACGACCTCAAGCTGCCGCTGGACAAGGTCACCGTCCACGTGACGGAGGGGGGCGGGTCCTTCGGCCGGCACCTGTTCTCCGATGGCGCCTTCGAGGCGGCCGCCGTGTCGCGCGCCATGGGCAACAAGCCCGTGCGCCTGATGTGGCACCGCGCCGACGGCCCGCGTCAGGGTCGCTGTCACCCGATGGCGATCTCGCGCGTGCGGGTCGTCCACGATGACACGCAGGTCCTGTCCTTCGACCAGCGCCATACGAGCGTCGCCACCGACTTCACCCAAGGCCTGGGGGAGATCCTGACGGCGGCGGGGTCCACGCCGCCCGGGCAGAACTTCCTCCAGTACTCCCAGACGGTCTTCAACCTCACGGCGATGGTGCCGTACAACTACGGCACCGTCACCCAGCTGTTGAACGAGATCTACGAGTACAACACGTTCAACACGTCGTCGGTCCGCAACATCTACAGCCCGAACGTGCGCACGGCGTGCGAGGTCCTGACGGACGAGCTGGCCAAGCGGATGGGCAAGGACCCGTTCGCCTTCCGCCAGGAGTTCGCCCGCCACGAGCGCATGCGCAACGTGCTCGCCGTCCTCAAGAAGGCGGCCAACTGGGGCAGGAAGCTGCCCGCGGGCGTGGCCCAGGGCGTCGGCATCCACCGCGAGTACAAGGGCTTCGCCGCCTGCGTGGTCGAGATCGACGCACGGGCCAAGACGGTCAACAGGAAGATCAAGGGCGCCGTCACCGGTCCGCTCGTGCGCAAGGCCACCTTCGTCGTCGACGTCGGCCTGCCGATCAACCCGCTCGGGCTCAAGGCCCAGATGATGGGCGGGATCATGGACGGCATCGGCCAGGTCCTCACCTACGGCCTGCACCTCGAGGACGGCGCCTTCCTGGAGGCCTCCTGGGACAATGCGTTCTACACGCGCCAGTGGAACTCGCCGCGCGACGTCAAGGTCATCGTGATGCCCAAGACGGCGGAGGAGCCCGGTGGCGCCGGCGAGCTCGGCGTCGCCGCGGCCATGTCGGCCACGGCCTGTGCCCTCGGCCGGGCCACGGGCAAGATGCAGACCGAGTTCCCGGTCAATCAGCACACGCTCGGCTTCAAGCCCTATCCGCAGTCGCCGCCGATCCCGGAGTCCCCGAAGAACGGGCTCAAGTACCGCAATGCCCCGAAGCAGCGCTAGGAGACCTGAGACGATGCCCAAGCACTCCTTCAAGCTCAACGGCAAGCGCGTCTCGGTCGAGGCCGAGGACGACGCGCGGTTGCTGTGGGTCATCCGAGATCTGCTCGGTGTCCGCGGTCCGAAGTACGGCTGCGGGATCAACGTCTGCAAGGCCTGCACCAGCCACCTCAACGGCCGGGCGTTCAACCCGTGCTCGGTGCCGATCTCGAAGATCAAGAAGACGGACGAGATCACCACGATCGAGGGCCTCGCCGACACGGTGGGGGAGGACCTGCATCCGATGCAGGAGGCCTGGATCGCGATGGACGTGGCCCAGTGCGGCTACTGCCAGCCCGGCCAGATCATGTCGGCCGTGTCGAAGGTCAACGAGGTGCGCCGCAAGGAGGGCCGCCGGCGCATCACGAACGCCGACATCGACGAGATCCGCAACATCTGCCGCTGCGGCACGTATCCGCGCATCCGGCAGGCGATCCGCGCGGGAGCGGCGGACATGCCCACGTTGGTGACGCCGAAGAAGAAGAAGAAGCCGGCGAAGAAGACGCAGCGGCCGGCGGCGAAGCGCGAGCACGCGGTGGCGGCGCCGGACCCGTCCGCGACCCCGGCGCCGGACCTGCCCTGATCGGCCCGCCGGCCCTCAGCCGGCCGCGCCGGTCGGCTCCCGGGGCCGGTCGGCGGGCACGCCGACGGGGTGGACGCGGTTGCGCCCCGCCCGCTTGGCCGCGTAGAGCTCGCGATCGGCGTGCTCGAACTGGCGCTCCCAGTTGAAGGCCTCGCCGGGCGCGGTCGCGGCGACGCCGATCGACGCCGTCACCGGGACGGTCGTCTCGTGCGACTCGACGGCCGCGCGCAGCTGCTCGGCGCGCGACACGGCCTCGGCCAGCGTCGCCCCCGGCAGCAGGACCGCGAACTCCTCCCCGCCGAGCCGGTAGGCCTGGTCGTAGGCGCGCAGCTCCGCGCGCAGGAGCGCGCCGACCTCGCGCAGGATCTCGTCGCCGGCCGCGTGCCCGTAGCGGTCGTTGACGAGCTTGAAGAAGTCGATGTCGATCACGGCGACGGCGGCCGGCGCCGGGCGCTTGGCCGACTGCGCCTCCAGCTCGGCCACGCGCCGGTGCAGGGCCCCGCGGTTGAGCAGGCCGGTGAGGCCGTCCACCACGGCGGCCCCGCGATGCTCGACGTCGGACTCGCGCAGGGCCATCACGAGGCTGACGACGCACAGGATCGCGCCGACGAGCAACGGGACGCGCAGCGGCACGTCGAGGACCGCCTGGGTGTCGGCGGCGAACTCGCACCCGACGACGAGGACGACGGCGAACCCGGTGCCGACGAGCACGGGCAGCGAGCGGAAGCGGCCCGCCACGCCGGCCGCCGGCCAGCAGAGGAGCGCGAGCGCCGGATCGGGCTGTGCGCCCGACAGCAGCGCGGCCGCGGCGATTGCCGCCTCGGCCCCGAGCAGCGTGGCGAAGACCCAGACCTCCGGGCGGGCGAAGGCCGACGCTCGTGCCTGCACGAGCGCGAACCCGGCGATCGCGGCGACGGCCGGCGTCATCGCGACCGGGTGGGGGAGCGTCCAGGCCAGCGGCAGCAGCAGGACCGTCAGCGCGCCGAGGACCCGGAGGTTGACCGGTTGCAGCCGGGCGTGGAGGTCATGGAAGCGGTCCCGCTCGGCGGACGTGGGGCAGATCCAGGTTCCGCTCGAGGCCTCGGCCGCCATTGGGGGGACTTCGGCAGGTCCGGCCGATCCCGCAGTCATCGGTACGGGAGGGGACCATGCGTCCGTGCGCCATGCCACTCGGGACCCAGAGTCGTTGCGCGCGCAACGGGTAGCACGGAGTCATGGCCTCACCCTTCTTCGACTCCATCACCGTCGGCGCGCTCGAGCTGCCCAACCGGATCGTGCTGGCGCCGCTGACGCGCAGCCGCAGCGACGACGCGGGGCTCGTCCCCGCCTTCGCGGCCGACTACTACGCCCAGCGCGCCTCCGCCGGGCTGCTCATCACGGAGGCGACGAACGTCTCGCCCCAGGCGGTCGGCTACGCCTTCACCCCGGGCATCTGGTCCGACGCGCAGGTGCAGGCCTGGACGCCCGTCGTGGACGCCGTCCACGCCAAGGGCGGCCGCATCGTGCTGCAGCTGTGGCACACGGGCCGCATCTCCCACCCCGACCTGCACGACGGCGACCTCCCCGTCGCCCCGTCGGCCATCACGCCCACGGGCCAGGCCTTCACGAAGGCGGGCATGCAGGACCACGTCACGCCGCGGGCGCTCGAGACGGAGGAGATCCCGCGGATCGTCGAGGACTACCGGCGCGCTGCGGAGAACGCGAAGGCCGCCGGCTTCGACGGCGTGGAGGTCCACTCGGCCAACAACTACCTGCTCGAGCAGTTCGTCCGCGACTCGACCAACCAGCGCGAGGACGAGTACGGCGGCTCGGTGCGCAACCGCCTGCGCTTCCCGCTCGCCGTCGTGCGCGCGGTCGTCGACGTCTGGGGCGCCGACCGCGTCGGCATCCGCCTCTCGCCCGCCACCACCGAGCCGGGCGGCGCCGACGTCGACGGCACCGCGATGGAGACCTACGGCACCTACCTCGACGAGCTGGCCGCCCTCGGCCTCGCTTACACGCACATCATCGAGGGCGTGACCCAGACCACGCGCGACACGGGCGACGCGATCGACTCCGCCGAGCTGCGCCGCCGCGCCCCGGGGGCGTTCATGGGCAACAACGAGCTGACGGTCAAGGAGGCCGAGGCCGTGCTCGAGGCCGGCGAGGCCGACCTCGTCTCCTTCGGCCGGGCCTTCATCGCCAACCCCGATCTCGTCGAGCGCATCCGCACGGGCGCCCCGCTCGCGGCGGCGCCGAAGGACTACTGGTACGGCGGCGACCAGACGGGCTACTCGGACTGGCCGACGCTCGAGGGCGTGCCCGAGCCCGTCGCCTGAGTGACACCAGACATGTGACACTTGCATATGTCTGGGCTCCCCATTTAGGATGCGGGCGTGACGACGAGCCCGGCGAGCACCCTTCCCCTCGAGCGCGACCTCGAGCAGTACCGCCGGCCGCTGACCGGGTACTGCTACCGGCTTCTCGGCTCGGGCTCGGAGGCCGAGGACGCGGTGCAGGAGACCCTGCTGCGCGCGTGGCGCAACGCCGACGGCCTCAAGGCTCGCGGCGCGCTGAAGGCGTGGCTGTACCGGATCGCGTCCAACGTCTGCTTCGACATGCTCGACGGTGCCCAGCGCCGGCACGTCTCGATGGACCTGGGCCCGGCCTCGGCGGCGGGGGACGCCCTCGGCGCCGGGCTGCCCGAGAGCGCCTGGGTCACGCCGGTGTGGGACGAGCGGATCGGGTCAGACGCCGACCCGGCGGCGCGGGCGGAGGGGCGCGAGACCCTGCGGCTGGCCTTCGTCGCCGCCCTGCAGCACCTGCCCCCGCGCCAGCGCGCCGTGCTCGTGCTGCGTGAGGTCCTGCGCTGGAGGGCGGCCGAGGTCGGCGAGCTGCTCGACATGTCCGTCGCGTCGGTCAACAGCGCACTGCAGCGCGCTCGCGCGACGCTCGCGGATCTCGAGCTCGACGACGGGGAGGCCGCGCCCGACGCGGGCGCCGACGACGCCGGCCTGCTCGATGCCTACGTGGACGCCTTCGAGGCCTACGACATGGACCGGCTCGTCGCCCTGCTGCGCGAGGACGCCGCGTTCACCATGCCGCCGTTCCCGCTGTGGCTGTCACACCGCGACGAGGTGCCGAGGTTCATGTGCGGGACCGGGGCGAAGTGCGAGGGCTCCAGGCTCCTGAAGGTCTCAGCCAACGGTGGTCCCGCGGCGGCGATCTACAACGCCACGGCCCCCGGGGTGTGGGAGCCCTGGGCGATCGTCGTCATCGAGACGTCGGGCGGGCGGATCTCCGGACTGCATCACCACATCTTCGGCGGCCTGTTCGAGCGCTTCGGCCTGCCGCCGCGCCTCGAGGCCTAGGACCTCGACCAACCCGAGGGCGTCGCAGAGCCCGAACAGCGCCGGCGAGACGGTGCCCGGGCTCGGGGACCGGCCGGTCCGCTTGGCGGCCAGGGCCCCGCGCGCGAGCGCGTCGACGTCGCCGAGCGTCGGTCGCGGGTCGGTGTCGGGTGAGGCCACGGCGGAGGCAAGGACGGATCGGGGCGGCGGAACTCATCGGACGGCGCACACCGAGACGAGGCCGGCGAGGCGCCCGCGCAGCAGGGTCTCGTGCTGCGTGCGGACCGCGAGCTCGATCCGGCCCGGCCGGTGCTGGTCCGCGCCGGCGAAGGAGAGCGCGACGATCTCGCCGCGCCGGCGGGTGACGGCGACGACCCGTGGCAGCACGCATGGGTCCGTGGTGACGTCGAGGGTGAGGTGGGCGAGCGGCATGGTGGATCCCCTTCCAGGGTGGTCCCTCCGATGCCGTCCGCGAAGCCACCGCGAGCGGTCCCGAGGGGACCGATCGTGGCCTGCGGCGTTGAGCTGGAGGCTCAGGCGCAGGCCGAGGTGGCAATGACGATGACGATCGCGGCAGGCGTGATGCTGGTGCGCGCGGTCGACATCGTGACCTCAGCCTAGACGGCGCGGGCGGCGACGTCGACGCCGGGTGCCCCACGGGCGACGCGCAGGTCGGCGATGAGGCGCACGTCGCGTGAGCCGGCCGGCGTGCGCACGTCCCGCGAGGCGAGGAAGCGCGTCCGCACGCCGCTGCCGCCGAGCTCGACGAGCGCTGCGCCGTGGGCGCGCGTGTCGCTGTACTCGATCCACGGGTTCACCGCCCGGACGCCAGGGTCCGACAGCGGCTTGACGAGATCGGCCGGGAGCACGCCGCCCGCCTGGTGGGCGAGGGTCTGCGCGGTGCCCGGGGAGGTGGTGGAGCCGACGACGAGCTCGGTCGCGACGGCGGGGCCGCTGGACCCGTCGCGCAGGACGCGGCCGGCGAAGAACGTGTGGATGTCGCCCGTGAGGAAGACGACGTCCTCGATGCCCTTGGACTCGATGTGGCTGAGCAGCTCCGTGCGCTGCGCGGGGTAGCCCTGCCAGGAGTCGACCTCGACCTTGACCCCCGGGCCGACCTCGAAGGGCATGATCATCTGCTGGTTGCCGATCAGCTTCCAGCTCGCGCCGCTGGCCTGCAGGCCGTCCTTGAGCCACCCGAGCTGGGTCGCGCCGAGGTACTGGCGCGGCGCGGCGTCGTCGCAGGGCTGCAGCGAGCCGCCGCCACAGGGCTGGTCGTCGCGGTAGGCGCGCGAGTCGAGCATGAACAGCTCGGCGTGGCGGCCGAGGCGCAGCTTGCGGTACGTGCGATCGCTCGAGCGCCCGCGGAAGGAGCGGGCCGGCATGTACTCGTGCCACGCCTTGTGGCCGGCGGTGATGCGGGCGCGGTCGTAGCTGTCACGCGGGTCCCCGTCGTCGGGACCGCTCGAGTCGAGCGTGCCGACGTAGTTGTCGGTGACCTCGTGGTCGTCCCACTGCGCGACGAGGGGGACCAGGCGGTGCAGCTCCCTGAGGTCCGGGTCGGTGCGGGCCTGGCGGTACTTGGCGCGGTAGTCGTCCACCGTGGTGGCGACGGTGTCGGTGCCGGCGGTGTCCGGCCGCGCGCCGCCGTAGCCGTCGGTGTCGTAGACGCGGTCGTAGATGTAGTCGCCCCCGCAGACCACGAAGTCGGGCTCGGCCGCCAGCAGCGCCTGATAGACGCCGAAGTGGCCGGAGGCGAAGTCCTGGCAGGAGAAGCAGCCGAGCCTGATGGTCCGGTCCGAGCCGGGGGCGGGCGCCGTCTGCGTGCGACCGATGGGGGACTCGGTCGTCTGGGTGAAGAAGCGGTACCAGTAGCGCTCGTCCGGGTCGAGCCCGCCGAGGCGCACCTTGACCGTGTGGTCGCGCGCGGCCGTCGTCGGGATGCGCCGGCGCAGGACCACGTGCTCGAAGCGCGAGTCCGTCGCGACGACGAGCTTGATCCGGACGGCGTCGCGGGCCTGCTCCCCGAGCCGGGTCCAGAACGTGACCGCGGTGGGGGAGGGGTCCCCGGAGCCGACGCCCTCGGGGAAGGTCCCCGCCCGCGCCAGCGGCGCCTTGCGGTGCGCGCGGGCATCGGCCTCACGCACGTCCAGCGGCAGCCACAGCGCGGCGCCCGCGGCAGCCCCTCGTGTCAGCAGCCCCCGCCGGTCCATGCCGCGGACGCTACCGATCAGCGGCGCCGGCAGCGCGACTTGTGTGAAGATCGGGTGTTGCGGAGGTCAGGCAGGATCCCACGTCCCGAGGGGAAGTTCGCACATGGTCCGGATCAAGATGTCCATCGCCGCGACGGCCGTCGCGTTCGCCGTGCTCGCGCCGGGGAGCGCCTCCGCGGCGAGCGCGAAGCCCGGGGTGTCCACCGGCAAGGCCGCGGCGGTCCAGCAGACGACCGCGACGCTGCGCGGGGCGGTGCGCCCCAACGGCGCGGCCACGACCTACTACTTCCAGCTCGGCACGACGCACCGCAAGGAGATCCGCACCGCCGAGACCCCGGCGGGCAGCGGCGGCAAGCTGCTCAACGTGACGGCGCCGCTGACGGGGCTCGCGCCGGCGACGAGGTACTTCTACCGGCTGGTCGCGCGCAACCGCAACGGGACGACGCGCGGCAAGGAGCGGTCGCTGACGACGAAGAAGCAGCCGCTCGGGCTGGTGCTCGGATCCGACGCGAACCCGGTCGCCGTCGACCAGCCCCTGACGCTCGCCGGCCGGCTGAGCGGGACCGACGGCGGCGGCCGGCAGGTGACGCTGCAGTACAAGCCCTTCCCCTACACCGCGGACTGGACGAGCGTGCCGGGCGTCAACGACATCGTCACCGACCCCGGCGGCGTGTTCGCGTTCCGGCTGCCCGCCGTCGCGTTCAACACGCAGTTCCGGGTCGCGCTGCCCTCGAAGGCGAGCATCGTCAGCCCGATCGTGGCGATCGGCGTCAAGCCGCGGATCTCCACCAAGGCGCCACGCACCGTGCGCCGCAGCGGCAAGCGCAAGCGCTTCGCCACGATCCGCTGGTCGGGCACCATCACCCCCAACCGCAACGGCTCGCAGGTCCTGATCCAGAAGCTCGTCCACAGGACCTGGACGACGATCGGCGCGACGACCGCGCGTGGTGGGTCCGGCACGACGTCCTCCTACGCCAAGCGGCTGCGCCAGCGCCACGGCGGCTCCTACCGGGTCCTCGTGAACCCGATCGACGGGGCGTTCGTGGCCAACGTCGGCCGCACCCACAGGGTCCGGGTCAAGCGCGCGCGCTGAGCGCCCGCAGGGGCGAATAGGGTCCGGCCCGTGGCGATCGGGCTGGGCTTCGGGGCGTTCGCGGCCGGGATGGTGCTGCTCGCGCTGACCTTGGCCGCCGCCGGCCTGACCGGGGCGCTGGTGCTGCGGCGGCTGGCGCCGGAGCTCGCCGGCCCGGCCGCCGGGCTCGCCTGGGCGCTGCTGGCGACGAGCGCCCTGCTGCTCGCGCACGCGGTCCCGCTCGCGCTCGGGATCCTCTCCCGGCCGGCGGTGATCGTGGCCGGGCTGCTTCTGCTCGGCGTTGCGGCCGTGTGGGCCCGCGGCGAGCGCAAGCGCACGCCCGCGCCGTCCGCCTCGCGCCCAGCCGTGGGGGCCGACCGGCCGCGTGGGGGCTGGGATCTCGTCACCACGGCGGCTGCCGTCGCCGCGGCGCTGGTGGCCGGCGGCGCGGCACTGGCCTACCTGCGGGTGCAGGTGGCGCAGCCGATCATCTCCTCCGACGCGCTGAACTTCCAGATCCCGCAGGTCGCGCGGTGGCTGCAGACGGGGTCGCTGTGGCAGCTGGACCAGTTCTTCCCCGGCTACTCCAACGCGACCTACCCGCACCACGGCAACCTGCTGATCCTCAGCGTGGTCCTCCCGTTCGACTCCGCCTTCCTCGTCCGGCTCGTCGCCGTCCCGTTCGCGGCGGTCGCGGCGCTCGCGGTGGCCGCCGGGGCGCGCGAGCTCGGCGCCTCGTGGCGCTGGGCGGTCCTCGCCGCGGCCCTGTTCGCCGCGATCCCGACGGTCGGCAAGGTCGCCCTCGACGGCGCGCAGACCGACGCGCCGATGCTGGCGTTCGCCGGCGCGGGCGGGGTCTTCCTCCTGCGCCACCGGCGGACGGCGGCGCGGGCGGACCTCGCGCTCGCGGCGCTCGGCTTCGGTCTCGCGCTCGGGACGAAGTGGTACGCGCTGACGACCCTCCCGGTGATCGGCCTCGTCTGGGTGCTCGCGCGGCTGCTGGCCCGGACGCCGGGGCGCCGCGTGGCGGGCGACGCGGCGCTGCTGGCGGCGGGCACGCTGGCCGCCGGCGGCCTCTGGCTCGTGCGCAACTGGGTCGAGGCGGCCAACCCGCTGTTCCCCCAGGCCTTCGGGCCGTTCGCCGCCCCGCGCGACGAGATCCGCGAGCAGGCCGGCTTCACGCTCGCGCACTACCTCGGCGACGGCGACGTGTGGTCGCGGTACCTGCGCCCGACCTTCGACGCCTTCCTCGCCGCCCCCGGCTACGCCCTCCTGGTCGCACCCGCCGTCGTCCTGGCGGCCATCGCCCTGTGGGCCCGGCGGGGCGCGGGGGCTGCGGCCGCCGTGGCGCTGGCCGGTGTCGGGCTCGTCGTCGCCTACCTCGTCACGCCCTACAGCGCCTTCGGACCGGAGGGCGCCCCGCTGCTCGCCTTCGCGTCCGTGCGCTACGCGTTGCCGGCCGCGCTCGCCGGGGCGGTCGCCCTGGCCTGGCTCGGGTCCCGGCTGCCCGCGGCCGCCGGGACCGCGTTGGCGGTCGCGGCGCTCGCCGCGGTGCTCGCCGGTGTGCGCGAGCAGTACCGCCCGGCGGTGTCGTGGCCGGCCATCGCGGCCGCTGCCGTCGTCCTGGGTGGCCTCGCCGCGGCCGTCCGGGCCCGCCCGCGCGCGGCCGGCGGCGGCGCGGGCCGCGTAGCCGTCGCCGCCGCCGTCGTGGTCGTCGTCGCGTTCGGGGCCGCCGCGCTCGTCCGCGACCGGGGGCAGGGGACCGGGTACGGGAGCACCGATCCCGTGCTCGGGTGGATCGCCGCCAACGCCCCGTCCGGGCAGCGGATCGGGCTGGCGGGTCAGTGGTCGGTCGCGGGCGTCTCGCCGGTGCTGCCGGCCTTCGGTCCGCGGCTGGGCAACCAGGTCGAGTACGCGGGGCCGTTCGTCGCGCACCTGCTGACGCGCGAGACCCGCGAGGCGCCGTTCGCCGCCCGCCTGCGGGCCCGGCGCTACGACCTCGTGGTCGTCGGCCTCGAGGGCGGCGCCCCCGAGCTCGGCTGGGCCCGGGCGGCCGGGTACGTCCCCGTGGTCAGCTCGCAGCGGCTGGCGCTGCTGCGCCGTCCCGGCTGACTAGGGCGTGGCCGAGCTGCTGGCGCGGGGCGACTGGATCAGGGCGACGAGGCCCGCGGCGGCGATCCCCAGCGCCGCTGCGCCGTCGAGCAGGATCCCCGGGCCGCGGCCGACGCTGACGCCGGCGACGCCGAAGGAGCCCGGCAGCGGATCGACGGCGAGGCGGTAGGCCACGAGGACCACCGCGACGGCGCCCGCACCGGCGACCGCGGCCGGCAGCCACGACGGCAACGGCCTGCTGCTCAGCGGGCCGAGCCCCATCGAGGCGAGCCCGAGCACGATCGTCGCCGCCCCGATCAGCAGCAGCACGAGGTCGATCACCTTGCTGATCTGAAAGCCGCTGACGCTCTGGCTGGCGTCCCGGGAGGTGCCGAACACCCCGGCGGGCAGCTCGACGTCGAAGGAGATGTTGTACCAGGGCAGCAGGAGGCCGACGATCAGCAGCGCGCCGCCCGTCACGAGGACGAGCCCCACCTGCTGCGGGGAGATCGACGCGGCGGCCGCCCCCGCCTCGCGGATCGGCTTGAGCACGCCCTGGAGGTCGAAGATGCCGTAGGCCGCGGCCGCCGCCCAGATGACGAAGGCGATGATGAAGGAGGTGAAGGAGAACCACGCGATGATGTAGGCCGCGAGCGTCGCGGCGAGCAGCCCGACCGCGAGGCCCGCCTTCGACCCGGCGCCGAGGTAGAAGTGCCCCGAGCCCGGGAGCACGACGGTCAGCAGGCCGGCCAGCGCGGGTGACTTGGTCGCCGTGGCCGAGCGCAAGGCGTCCGCGGCGCGTGTCCCGCCGGTGGCCGGGGTGCCCTCCGCGTCCGCGCGGCCCGGGTCGGAGCCCGCGGCGGTGACCGGCGGGGGGTCGACAGTCGGCTCGGGGCCGGCAGTCGGCTCGGGGTCGCGGGCCGGCTCACGCGCCTGGACGGGGTCCGGCGCGTCACCCGACAGGGGCGCCTCGGACGGGTCGGTGGTCCACAGCGAGCTCGAGCCCGCGGTCGCCGCATCCGCAGCGGAGGGGGACGACGACGCACTGCGCTCGGGCTCGGGCTCGCGCACCGGCTCCGACTGCGACGCGGCCGACGCGGCTGCCGTCGTCGACGACGCGGTGGCCTCGGCGGGCGAGTCCGCGGAGGCCTTCGGGCCCACGACGTCCACCGGATCGGTCGACGCCTGGCCCTGGTCGGCCACGTGGTCGGTCCAGACGGTCCCGTCCCAGTACCGATACTCGTGCCGACCGCGAGGATCGGGATACCAGCCGGCCGGATGCTCGCTCATAGGCGGACTATCGCACGGCAGGCGGCGCGGCAGGCGACGCCGGCGTGGTCAGTCGAGGAAGGCGGCGATCTCCGCAGCGACGGAGTCGGGCTCGTCGATGAGGAACAGGTGCCCGCCGCCGCGGACGACGAACAGGCGGGCGTCGGGCAGCCGGTTCGCGAGGATGCGCGGGTTCACGAGCGGGATCGTCGGGTCGTCGTCGCCGGCCAGCACGAGCACCGGCTGACGCACGCGATGCAGCCACGGCAGGCTCGACCAGCCGGAGATCGCGTACAGCTGCAGCGCGTAGCCCAGCGGGGACGGGCGGTGGGCGAGCCGTGCGCGCTGCTGGGCGGCGAGCTTGGCCGGCTCACGCCGGGTCCTGCCGCCGGCGATCAGGGGCAGCGAGAAGCGCATCAGAGCGGGATGGAGGTACCGCGCAGGCGTCAGCAGCATCGCCGCGGCGACCGGACGCGGCGGCAGCGCGCCCCATCCCGGCGTCGTGGCGCAGAGGATCAGACGGCGCACCCGGTGGGGCTCGTCGTAGGCCAGCTGCTGGGCCAGCGCGCCGCCCCACGAGTAGCCGAGCACGTCGACCTCCGAGAGCCCGAGCTCGTCGAGGATCTCCCCGATCAGCGCCGCGAACCCCGTCATCCACATCGGCAGCAGCGGCAGCTCGGAGGCGCCCGTGCCGGGGACGTCGATGCCGATCAGCTCCCGGTCGCCGGCGACGGCGGCGAACGGCTCCCACATCTCGATGTGCGCGCCGATGCCGGTCAGCAGCACGAGCGGCACGCCGCCCCGCGGCCCGCGGCGCACGACGCGGACGTCCCGCCCGCGCATGCGCAGGAAGCGCTCCTCCCGCTCCACCGGTGCTTCCACGACCGCGATGCCGACGAGGCTAGGTGAAGGCGGCCACGCCGGTGATGTCGCGACCCACGATCAGCGTCTGCATCGCCTCGGTGCCCTCGTAGGTGTGGATGACCTCGATGTCGCCCATGTGGCGGATCACGTGGTGCTCGAGCAGGACGCCGTTGCCGCCCAGCATGTCGCGTGCGACGGCGATGATCTCGCGCGCCTTGCGGGTGTTGTGCAGCTTCGCGAGCCCCGCGATCGTGGGGGAGAGACGGCCCTCGGTCTCCAGCGCGGCGAGCTGGATGCAGTACAGCTGCATCGCGGTCACGTCGGAGAGCATCCGCACGAGCCGGTCCTGGACCATCTGGAAGCTCACGAGCGGCTTGCCGAACTGCTTGCGCTCGCCGGCGTAGGTCAGCGCCGCGTCGTAGGCGGCCACCGCGTGCCCGAGCGCCATCCAGGCGCAGGCGCCGCGCGTCGTGGCCAGCACGCGCCCGGCATCGGCGAAGGTCTCGGCCCCCGGCAGGCGCATCGCCTCCGGCACCCGCACGCCCGAGAGCGTGATGTCGGCCTGCCAGATCGCCCGCGAGGCGCCCTTGCCCTCCATCGTCGTGGCGGTGAACCCCTCCGCCGGGGTCTGCACGAGGAAGCCCTTGACCTCGTCGTCCTCGGTCGAGCGCGCCCAGATGACCACGACGTCGGCGATCGAGGCGTTGCCGATCCAGCGCTTGGCGCCGTCGAGCACCCAGCCGTCGCCGTCGGGGCGCGCCGTCGTCTCCAGCGCGACGGAGTCCGAGCCGTGGTCGGGCTCGGTCAGCCCGAAGGCGCCGACCGCGTCGAGCGTCGCCATGCGCGGCAGCCACTGGGCCTGCTGCTCGTCGGAGCCGAGCATGTGGATCGTCTTCATCGCCAGGCCGGACTGCACGCCGAGGAAGGTGCCGAGCGACCCGTCGCCGCGATGGAGCTCCATGTTGACCAGCCCGCGTGCCAGCGGGCTCATCCCCGGCAGGCCGTGGCCCTCCATGTCCTCCCCGAGCAGCTTGAGCTCGGCCAGGCGCCGCATCAGCGGCCACGGCAGCTCGGCGGCCTCCCAGTAGGAGTTGATGACCGGGAGCACCTCCTCGTCGACGAAGCGCCGCGTGGCGAGGAAGTACTCCCACTCCTCGTCGGTGAAGCGGTCGCGGACGAACATGAAGTCCGTCGGCCGCGCGGCGCCGAGCGGCTGCTCCTCGGAGAGGGCCATCTCAGTTGCCCCGCACGTAGGGGCCGGGCGCGGGGTCGAGCCGCTTGTGCTTGCCGCGGCCGAGGGTGCGCGGTGCGGGCTTCGTCGGCCCGGACCGGTCAGACAGCCACGCGTCGTAGTCCTCCCACCAGCTGCCCTTGTGGCGGGCGGCGGACCGCTGCCAGGCCTCGGGGGTCTCCGGGTTGTCGGACCCGACGTGGAACGTCGCCTTCCCGTCGGGGTCGGGCGGGTTGACGAGCGCCTGGATGTGGCCGGAGGAGGACAGGATGAAGCGCGTGTCACCGCCGAAGAGCTGCGTCGAGCGGTAGGCGTTCTCCCACGGGACGATGTGGTCGTTGACCCCGGCCACGACGTAGGTGTCGAGCTTGACCTCCGACAGGTCGACGTCCTCGTCGAGGACCTCCATCCCGCCCGGCTTGGCGAGCAGGTTGTCCAGCGACATGTGGATGAAGTCGCGGTGGAGGCCCGCCGTCATGCGCACCGTGTCCTGGTTCCAGAACAGCACGTCGAAGGCCGGCGGCTTGCGGCCCATGAGGTAGTTGTTGACCACGTAGTTCCACACGAGGTCGTTCGGGCGCAGCCAGGTGAACACGCCCGCGAGGGCCTTGCCGTCGAGGTAGCCCTTGCGGGCGGACTCGGCGACGGCGGCCGCCGCGACCTCCTTGGAGATCAGCGCGTCGGCCGTGCCGGCGCGGTCGGAGTCGATCGCGCAGACGAGCAGCGAGAGGCTCGCGTAGCCGTCGATGTCGCCGTTCTTGACGGCTGCGCCGAGCAGGCCGCCGGAGATGATCCCGCCGGAGCAGACGCCCTGGAGGTGCACCTGGTCGGCCTGGGAGATGCGCGCGGTGACGTCGCGCGCCTCCTGGATCGCGGCGGCGTAGACGTCGAAGTCCCACTCGCCCTGCTCCGGCGTCGGGTCGGCCCACGAGATCATGAAGACGGCCTGGCCCTGGTCGAGCAGGTACTGCACCAGCGAGCGGTCCTCGCGCAGGTCGAGGATGTAGTACTTGTTGATCGTCGGCGGGGCGATCAGCAGCGGGACCGAGCGCACCTCGGGGGTGCGCGGCTTGTACTGGATCAGCTCGAAGACGTCCGTGCGGTGCACCACGGCGCCTTCGGTCACGGCGACGTTCTCACCGACTTCGAAGCGCGACGTGTCGACCGTCGCGGGCGAGCCGGGGAAGTCACGCACGAAGCGGCGCGCCCCGCGGACGAAGTTGGCGCCGCCCTCGTCGACGGTCGCCTTCAGGACGGTCGGGTTGATCAGCGGGTTGTTGGAGGGCGCGATCGCGTCCATCACGTTCGTGACCGCGAAGCGGGCCTGGCGCTCACGGCGCCAGTCGAGCTCGGCGTCCCCGACGAGGCCGTCGACGGTGTGCTCGAGCGCGATGTGGGTCTGCAGGACGCGCCGGAGCGCCCAGTTGCCGGTCCAGCCGTCGTCGGCGAAGCGCCGGTCGCGCTTGGCCGGGGCCAGCTCGGAGCGGCCGGCGGCGACCTTCGCGAGCTCGGCGGCGAGGCCGGCGCCGCGCTTGACGACCCGCTGCGGCCGGCGCGCCAGGCCCAGGCCCAGGCCCAGCGCGGTGCCGGGCTTGAGCAGCCGGGTGCCGCCGTTGCTCGCCGCGTCGGTGAGCATCACGTCAAGTCCCGATCGCGCGGGGCTCCGCTTGTCGGTCGCTACAGCCATCCCGTCCCTCTCCTCGGTATTGACGTTGTGTCTCCCCGGTCGGCGTCGCGACCACACGCGTCCGGGTAGGTTCCGGACGCGATGGCCGTCGCCGACGAGTACCCCCACGTCCTCGCGCTCGGGACGCGCTGGAAGGACAACGACGTCTACGGGCACGTCAACAACGTCGAGTACTACTCCTACTTCGACACCGTCATCAACGCCTACCTCATCCGGCAGGGCGGCCTGGACATCCACGGCGGGCCGGTGATCGGGCTGTGCGCGGAGTCCCACTGCGCCTTCAAGGCGGCGCTCGAGTTCCCCGACGAGGTCCATGCCGGCCTGCGGGTCGCCAAGCTCGGCAACTCCGCGGTGACCTACGAGATCGGGCTCTACGGCGACGCGGGCGAGACGCTCGCGGCCGAAGGGTGGTTCGTGCACGTGTTCGTGGATCGCCACACCCGGCGCGCCGCCGGGGTGCCGGACAGCGTCCGTGCAGCGCTCGAGCGACTGATGCTCTAGAACTGCGGCCATGGGTCGAGGGCTGCTGGTGCTCGTCGTGCTGCTCCTGGTGGGCGTCGCTCCGGCGTGGGGCGCCGACGAGGAGTTCGTGGGGCTCGACCGGACGGGTCCGCCGCTGAGCGTCCCCCCGGACGCCCTCGCGGCGTCCCTGCGCTGCTCCGACGGCCTCGACGGGGCCACGAGGACGCCCGTCCTGCTCAACCCGGCGACCGGCGTGACCGGCGACCAGAACTACTCCTGGAACTACGAGCGCGCGTTCAAGGGGCTCGGCATCCCCTACTGCGTCTACACCGCACCCGAGTCCACGCTCGCCGACATCCAGGTCTCGGGCGAGTACCTCGTCAACGCGATCCGCACCATGCACGCCCGGGCGGGCCGCCCCATCGCCATCATCGGCCACAGCCAGGGCGGGATGTCGATGCGCTGGGCGCTGCGCTTCTGGCCCGACACCCGCGCGATGGTCGACGACGTGGTCGGCTACGCCGGATCCAACCACGGGACGACGGCGCTGAGCGGCTCGTCGGGGAAGAAGCCGCCCGCGAGCTGGCAGCAGGGGAGCACGTCGAACTTCCTGCGCGCGCTGAACTCCCGTGCGGAGACCTTCTCCGGCGTCTCCTACACGAACGTCTACACCCACTTCGACGAGGTGGTGCAGCCGAGCACCGGCCCCAACCCGAGCTCGGCGCTGCGCACGGGCGGCGGGCGGATCGCCAACGTCGCCGTCCAGGACGTGTGCGCGGGTGACGTCTCCGACCACCTCGCGGTCGGCACCATCGATCCCGTCGCCTACGCGCTGACGATCGACGCGCTGACCCACGACGGGCCGGCCGACCCCACCCGGATCGACCGCAGGGTCTGCCTGACGCTGCTGCAGCCCGGCGTCGACCCGCTGACCGCGAACACCTACCTGCAGGTGCTCGCGGGCGCCCCCGGCCTGCTCTCGGTGGCCAGCCCGGTCCCTGCCGGGGACTTCCCCTCCGTCGCGTCCGAGCCCGGCCTCGCCTGCTACGTCCTAGCGGCCTGCGCCGGGACGGGCCCGCAGAACCTGATCCGCGACCCCTCCATCGCCCGCCGCGGCTGCACGTCGCGCCGGCTGTTCCTCATCACGCTGCCCCGGGGCCTGCGCCGCGTGGTGGTCAAGGTCGACGGCAGGCGCGTGAAGGTGCGCAAGCGCGGCGGCCGGCCGACGGCGCGCATCGACCTGCGCGGCAAGCCGAGGAAGCGGGTCCGCGTGCTGGTCGTCGCCGCGACGCGCAAGGGCAAGCGCGTGCGTGACGTGCGCCGCTACCGGACCTGCGTCAAGGGCTGAGCAGCACCGCGCCGGGGTTCATCCGGCCGTCGGGGTCCAGCGCGGCCTTGACCGCGCGCATCGCGGCGACCTCGTCGGCGCCGCGGGCGCGCTCCAGCCAGCCGGCCTTGGCGACGCCGACGCCGTGCTCGGCGCTGATCGTCCCGCCGTGGTCGAGCGCGAGCGCGAGGACGGCGTCGTCGGCGGCCTCGTCGTCGGCGTCGGGCCCGAGCACGTTGACGTGGACGTTGCCGTCGCCGAGGTGGCCCCACAGGATCGTCCGCGCGCCGGGGGCGGCGCCGGCGACGACGCCCTCGACGGCGTCCAGGAACGGGCCGAGGCGCTCGAGGGGGATGCCGACGTCGAGCTTGTGCGGGATGCCGGTGGCGTTGACGGCGTCGGCCATCCCCTCGCGGATCGCCCACAGGCGCTCGCGCGAGGCGGTGTCGTCGGCGACGAGGGCGTCCTCGCCGCCGGGGATCGCCTCCAGCGCGTCGGCGAGGGGGCCCAGCGGATCGGTGCCCGCGGCCTCCGCGAGGAGGTAGAGCGGGGAGCGGTGCGGCAGGGGGTCCTCGCGGCGCTGGTGCGCGAGCGCGAGGTCCAGCCCGGCGTCCGTCATGAAGTCGCACGCCTCGAGCTCCGGGACGCGGGCGCGCAGGACGGCGAGCGCCTCGGCGGCGGCCGTCGCGTCCGGGACGCCGAAGAGGACGGCCGCGCGCTCGGGCTGGCGCGGCTCGAGCTTCCAGCGCACGCGGGTGACGATGCCGAGCGTCCCCTCCGAGCCGACGAGGAGCTGGCTGAGGTCGAGGCCCGCGTTGTCCTTGGACAGCCCGCCGAGGCGGGAGAAGCGCGAGCCGTCGGCCAGCACGGCCTCCAGGCCGACGACGCGGGCGCGGGCGGTGCCGTGGCGCAGCGCACGGGCCCCGCCGGCGTCGCAGGCGATGGCGCCGCCGACGGTGCAGGAGTCGCGCGCGGCGAAGTCCAGCGCCGCGTCGAGGCCGGCCGCGGTGGCGGCGGCCTGCACGGCGGCGAGCGTCGCCCCGGCGCCGACGGTGACCTGGCCGAGCGCACGGTCGACCGCGCCGACGTCGTCGAGGCGGGTGAGGGCGACGACGACCTGGTCGCGCGCCGTGGCGCGCGGGACCCCGCCGCCGACCAGGCCGGTGTTGCCGCCCTGCGGGATCACCGCGGCGCCCGCCGCGGCGCACACCCGCACGACGCCGGCGACCTCGTCGGTGTCGGCCGGGCGGACGACGACGGTCGCGCGCCCGTGGAAGCGGCCCGTCCAATCGGTCTCGAACGGGGCGGTCAGGTCGGGATCCGCCAGCGTGTGGCGCGCGCCCACGACGGCGGCCAGGTCAGGGACGAGCGGCATGGCGTGTGGCATGCTACTTCGCATGGCCGACCACGAGACCGTGTTCACGATGGAAGCCACGCCGGTCAAGTTCGGCCCCGGCGGCGTCGACGACGCCGGCTGGGAGCTGGCGCGGCTGGACGTCAAGCGGGTCCTGCTCGTGACCGATCCGGGCATCGTCGCGCTCGGGATCCCCGACCGGGTCCGCGCGTCGATCGAGGCGGAGGGGATCGAGGTCGTGGTCTACGACCGCTCCCGCGTGGAGCCGACGATCGACTCGCTGCAGGACTGCGTGGACTTCGCGCTGGAGGCGAAGGTCGACGGGTTCGTGTCCGTCGGCGGCGGCTCGAGCATCGACCACGCGAAGGTCGCCAACCTCGTCACGACCCACCCGGCGCCGGTGCTGGACTACGTCAACCCGCCGATGGGGGAGGGCAGGAAGCCGCCGACGCCGCTGAAGCCCCACCTGGCGATCCCCACCACGTCAGGCTCGGGGTCGGAGGCCACGACGGTCGCGATCCTCGACATCCCCGACCTCAAGGTCAAGACGGGCATCTCGCACCGCTACCTGCGCCCGACCCAGGCGATCGTCGACCCCGAGCTGACGCGGACGCTGCCCGCCGAGGTGACGAGCAGCGCCGGCCTCGACGTCGTCTGCCACGCCGCGGAGTCCTACCTCTCGCGGCCGTTTGACTCCCGCGACGCGCCCGGCTCGCCCGGCGACCGCCCGCCCTACCAGGGGTCCAACCCGATCGCCGACGTGTGGTCGGCGAAGGCGCTCGAGTTCGGGGGCCGCTTCCTGCGCCGCGCGGTCGCCGACGCCGACGACACGGAGGCCCGCGGGTTCATGATGCTCGGCGCCACGATGGCGGGCGTCGGCTTCGGCTCCGCGGGCGTGCACATCCCGCACGCCTGCGCCTATCCGATCGCCGGGCTCAAGCACACCTACGTCCCGGCCGGCTACCCCGACGACCACGCGTTCGTCCCGCACGGGCACTCGGTGATCGTCACCGCGCCCGCCGCCTTCCGCTTCACCTACGACGCGATGCCCGAGCGCCACCACGAGGTCGCGGCGCTGCTGGAGGGCGGGCCGGTCGAGCCCGGCCCGGACGCGCTCCCCAACGCGCTCCTGTCGCTGATGCGCGACGTGGGCGCGCCCAGCGGGGTCGCCGAGCTCGGGTACACCGAGGACGACGTCGACGCCCTCGTCGAGGGCGCCCGCAAGCAGCAGCGCCTGCTCGCCGTCGCGCCGAAGCAGCCCACCGAGGACGACCTGCGCCACATCCTCAACGCGTCGATGCGCAACTGGTGAGCCAGGACGCGATCAGCCTGGACTCGCTCGGCGGCGACCGTCCCAAGCTCGCCGAGCAGGCCCTCTCGACCCTGCGCAGCGCGGTGCTCGACGGGCGTCTGCGGCCGGGGGAGCTGTACTCCGTGGCGCAGCTCGCCGACCGCCTCGGGGTCTCCCGCACGCCGGTGCGCGAGGCGCTGCTGGCGCTCGAGCGCCAGGGACTCGTCCGCTTCGAGCGCAACCGCGGCGTGCGCGTCCTGGAGTCCTCCGCGCACGACCTGGACGAGATCTTCGCCCTGCGCCTGCTGCTGGAGTGCCCGACCGCGAGGCTCGCGGCGGAGCGCTTCGACGCGCACGACATCGCCGACCTCCAAGGGCTGATCGGCGAGATGGCCGCGCACGTCGACGACGCCGAGGACACGGCGTTCATGGCCTTCGACCGCGCGTTCCACGAGCGCGTGCTGCGCGCCGCGGGCAACCGGCGGATGCTCGAGGTCGTCGCCGGCCTGCGCGACTTCGTCCGCTTCCGGGGGGTGTCGACCGTCAAGCGGGGCCGCAGCATGCGCGTGATCCTCGACGAGCACACGCGCATCCTCGACGCGCTGCGCGACGGCGACGGGGCCGGCGCCGAGGCGGCGATGCGCGATCATCTCGTCAACACCCGCGGGGTCCTCCTCGCCACCGACACGGAAGAGCGATGAGCGACACGAAGATCCCCCGCGACCGCGAGGACGACTACACGGCGGCCGCTGCGACGGCCCGGCGGGAGTTCGCCAGCGGGAAGTCCGGCACGGCGCTCGAGCACGTCGGCCACTACTCCGTGGACCCGTCGACGCTGCCCGGCAACGTCGAGCACTTCATGGGGGTCGCGCAGGTCCCGATCGGGCTCGCCGGCCCGCTCCGCGTGGACGGGGAGCACGCCCAGGGCGACTTCTACGTCCCGATGGCGACCACGGAGGGGACGCTCGTGGCCTCCTACAACCGCGGGATGAAGCTCGTCAACGCGTGCGGCGGGGTCAAGACGACGGTCTCGACCGACCACATGAACCGCGCGCCCTGCTTCCTCTTCCCGTCCGCCCGCGAGGCGCGCGACTTCCAGGAGTGGATCACGGCGAACTTCGACGCCGTGGCCGAGCAGGCCGAGACCACGACGAAGTCCGGCAAGCTCTCGAGACATCGAGACCTACCTCGCCGGGCGCTTCTGCTTCACCCGCTTCGACTACTCCACGGGTGACGCGGCCGGCCAGAACATGGTCGGCAAGGCGACCTGGGCGGCGTGCGAGTGGATCAAGACCCAGCGCCCCGAGCTGACCGACTACATGCTCGAGGCGAACTTCGCCACCGACAAGAAGCACTCCGCCAACAACTCGCTGCGCACCCGCGGCAAGCGCGTCGTGGCCGAGATCACGGTCCCCGACGCCGTGCTGCAGGAGCACATGGGCGTCTCCACCGAGGCCCTGTACAAGGCGCGCATGATCTCGCACCTCGGCGGCCATCAGTCGGGGACGATCAACAACGGCGCCCACGCGGCCAACGGCATCACGGCGATGTTCATCGCCTGCGGCCAGGACGTCGCGAACGTCGCCGAGTCCCACGCCGGCTTCGTCTACGCCGAGCTGCACCCCAACGGCGACTACTACTACTCGATCACCCTCCCGTCGCTGATCGTCGGCACCTACGGCGGCGGCACCGGGCTGGCGACGCAGCGCGAGTGCCTCGAGCTGCTGGGCTGCCACGGCGCGGGGAAGGTCCGCAAGTTCGCCGAGATCGTGGCGGGCACCGTCGTGGCCGGGGAGCTGTCCCTCGGGTCGGCGATCGTGGCGGACGAGTGGGTGTCCAGCCACGACACCTACGGCCGCAACCGCTGACGCGCCCGCGCCCAGGTAGGTTGCCCGGATGCCTCGTCTCGGGTCCCTGGCGGCCCTGCTCGTCCTGCTCGTCCTCGCCACCGCGCCCGCCGCGCAGGCGGCCGGCCGCTGCGGCGATCACCCGTGGTGCGACACCGCCCGCACGCCGGACGAGCGCGCTGCGCTGCTGTCCGCGCAGCTGACCGTCCAGGAGAAGCTGCAGCTGCTGTGGGGCGACGAGCAGTTCGGCGTCGTCAACCCGCCCGGCGGCGCGTTCCACTCCGGCACGAACTACGGCGTGCCGCGCCTGGACGTCCCGCCGCTGTACTTCTCCGACGGTCCCGTCGGCCCCCGGCAGGGAGCGGGCGCGACGTCGATGCCCGCGCCGCTGGGCCTCGCCGCGTCCTTCGACCCGGCCCTGGCGCGGCGGGCCGGCGCGCTGATCGCCGACGAGGCCAAGGCCAAGGGCAACGACGTGGTCTTCGCGCCGACGGTCAACATCATGCGCACGCCGCGCGGGGGCCGGACCTTCGAGGCCTACGGCGAGGACCCGTTCCTCAGCGGGCGCACGGCGGTCGGCTGGATCGAGGGCGCGCAGGAGCGGGGCGTCGTCGCCGACGTCAAGCACTTCGCCGCCAACAACCAGGAGATCGACCGCATGTCGATCGACGAGAAGATCGACGAGCGGACGCTGCGCGAGATCTACCTCCCGCAGTTCGAGGCGGCGGTCAAGGAGGCCGGCGTCGGCTCGGTCATGTGCGCCTACAACCAGGTCAACGGGCAGTTCGCCTGCGAGAACGAGCACCTGCTCACCGACGTGCTCAAGCGCGACTGGGGCTTCAAGGGCTTCGTCCTCGCCGACTACCCGGCCGCGCACGACACCGTCGCGTCGCTGCGCAACGGGCTGGACTTCGAGCCGTTCGGTGCGGCCTACAACCCGGTCTCCACGGCGCTGGCGCTCAGCCAGGGGTCTGCGACGACCGCCCAGGTCGACGACCACGTCCAGCGGATCCTGCGCACGATGTTCGCCTTCGGCGTCTTCGACCGCGCCGCCTACGCCAACGACGACGCGCAGATCCCCGTCGCCGAGCACGCCGCGGTCGCGGCCGACGTCGAGGCGGGCGGGATCACGCTGCTCGAGAACCGCGGCGCCGTGTTGCCGCTGGACGCCGCGAAGGCCAAGCGGGTCGCGCTGATCGGCGCCGACGCCGACCGCTTCAAGAACGGCGGCGGCTCCTCCAACGTCACGCCGCTGCAGCTCGTCACGCCGCGTCAAGGGCTCGAGGCGCGCGCGGCGCAGGCCGGCGTGCAGCTCACCTACGAGCCCTCCGACGACCCCGCCGTCGCGGCGGCCGCGGCCAAGGGCGCCGACGTGGCCATCGTCGTCGCCGGCGACACCGCCACGGAGGGCCAGGACCAGCCCTGCATCGCCCTCGACTGCACCGACGACACCCAGGTCAACGGCTTCGGCACCACCAAGGGCGCCGCGCGCAACCTCGACGCCACGATCGCCGCGGTGGCCAAGGCCAACCCGCGGACGGTGGTGGTGCTCGAGACGAGCGGGCCCGTCCTGACCCCGTGGCGCAAGGACGTCGCGGGGCTCGTCGAGGCGTGGTACCCGGGCGAGTCGGGCGGGACGGCGATCGCCCGCGTCCTGTTCGGCGACGCCGACCCGGGCGGCCGCCTGCCCGCGACCTTCCCCGACAGCGAGAAGCAGCTCGCCACGACCGATGATCCCGAGGCCTACCCGGGCGTGGACGGCGTCGTGACCTACAAGGAGGGCGTGCTCGTCGGCTACCGCTGGTTCGACCAGCGCAAGCTCGAGCCGGCCTATCCCTTCGGCGCCGGGCGCTCCTACACCCGCTTCCGCTTCTCCAAGCTGCGCGTCCGCGCCGCCGCGGCCGGCGGGGCGACCGTCACCGCCGTCGTGCGCAACACGGGCAAGCGCCGTGGGTTCGCCGTGCCCCAGCTCTACGTCGGGCTGCCCGCACCGTCGGCGGACGTCGTCCAGCCGCCGCGCCAGCTCAAGGGCTTCGAGAAGCTCGACCTCGCGCCCGGGGCGGCCAGGACGGTGTCCTTCCGGCTCGACCGGCGCGCGTTCTCCTACTGGGACACGGCCGCCGGGGACTGGCGGGTGGCGCGAGGGTGCTACGCGATCGCGGTCGGCCGCTCCTCGCGCGACCTGCCGCTGCGCAGCCGCCTGCCGCGTGCGGGCGGGACCTGCCCGAAGGCCAAGCCCCGGCGCTGCACCTCCCGGCGCGCCTTCACCATCCGCCTCCCGCGCGGCCTGCGCGGCGCGCGGGTGACGCTGCGCGGCAAGCGCCTCGCGGTCCGCCGCGCCGGCGGCCGGCTGACGGCGCGCGTGGATCTGCGCAAGCGCCCGGCCGGTCGCTACCGCGTCCGCATCACGGGCCGCAAGGGGGGCAAGCGGCTGACCCGGACTCGGACGTACCGCACCTGCCGCAAGGGCTGAGTGGTACCCCTAGGGGGTATCCGCTACCGTCTGGGGGGATGACCGCCCCGACCCACGTCGACCTCCCGATCGAGGGGATGAGCTGCGCGTCCTGCGCCGCCCGGGTGTCCAAGCGCCTGAACGGCCTGGAGGGCGTCAGCGCCACCGTCAACTTCGCGACGGAGAAGGCCGCCGTGGCCTACGACCCGGCCGTCGTGGCGCCCGATGCGCTCGTCGGCGCCGTCGAGGCCGCCGGCTACCGGACGGCGCTGCCGTCCGAGGCGCCCGCGGACGACGACCACGACCACATGGCGATGGGCGGCGACGGGAGGACCTCGAGCGCCGTGTCCTGGTCGTCGCCGCGCTCGCCCTCCCGGTGCTGCTCGTCGCGATGGTCCCGCCGCTGCAGTTCACGAACTGGCAGTGGGCGGCGCTGACCCTGATCGCCCCCGTCGTGACCTGGGGCGCATGGCCGTTTCACGTGTCCGCCTTCCGCAGCGCCCGCCACGGCGCGGCCCAGATGGACACGCTGGTCTCCCTCGGCGTGATCGCCGCCTTCGGCTGGTCGCTGTACGCCCTCTTCCTCGGGGACGCCGGGATCCCCGGCATGACGATGACCTTCGACCTGCTGCCCCAGCGCGGGTCGGGCACGAGCGAGGTCTACCTCGAGATCGCCGGCACCGTCACCCTCTTCCTGCTCACCGGCCGGCTGTTCGAGGCGCGGGCCAAGGCCCGTGCCGGCGACGCGCTGCGGGCGCTGCTCGCGCTGGGCGCCAAGGACGCGGCGAGGCTGGGCGCGGACGGATCCGAGACCCGCGTCCCGGCCGACTCGCTCGTCGTCGGCGACCGCTTCGTGGTGCGCCCGGGGGAGACCGTGGCCACCGACGGCGTCGTGGAGGAGGGATCCAGCGCGGTCGACCAGTCGCTGCTGACCGGCGAGAGCGTCCCGGTGGAGAAGGCGCCCGGCGATCCCGTCACGGGCGCGACGGTCAACGCGGGCGGCCGGCTGGTCGTGCGCGCGACGCGCGTCGGTGCCGACACCGCGGTGGCCCGCATCGGCCGGCTCGTCGAGCAGGCCCAGACCGGCCAGGCGCCCGTGCAGCGCCTCGCCGACCGCATCTCCGCCGTCTTCGTCCCCGTGGTGATCGTCCTGGCGGTCGCCGTGTTCGGGTTCTGGCTCGCGCTGGGGGACGGCGTCGAGTTCGCCTTCACCGCCGCGGTCGCCGTGCTCGTGATCGCCTGCCCGTGCGCGCTGGGACTGGCGACGCCGACCGCGCTGCTGGTCGGCACGGGCCGCGGCGCCCAGCTCGGGGTGCTCATCCGCGGGCCGCAGGTGCTCGAGTCCACCCGCCGGGTCGACACGATCCTCCTCGACAAGACGGGGACCGTGACGACGGGGCGGATGGCGGTGGTGGACTTCACGGATGAGGAGACGCTGCGGTTGGCGGGGGCGGTCGAGGACGCTTCCGAACACCCGATCGGGCGGGCGATCGCGGCCGCCGCGCGGGAGCGGTTCGGCCTGCTGTGGGCGGTGTCGGACTTCCGCGCCCTGCCTGGCAGTGGCGTCGCCGGCCGCATCGAGGGGCGGGTCATCACCGTCGGGAAGCCCCGCGAGGCGGACCTCCGCACGTTGAGTACCCATGCTGGCGTCAACGTGCGGAACCCCACGTCGACGAGGGTGGCGGTGTACGCCGACGACCAGCTCCTGGGCACGATCGCCCTTGCGGACACGGTGAAGCCCACCTCCTCGGCGGCCGTCGCCCAGCTCCGCCAGCTGGGACTGCGGACCGTGCTGCTGACCGGCGACACCCGCGCCACCGCGGAAGCGGTCGCCACCGAGACCGGCATCGACGAGGTGATCGCCGAGGTCCTCCCCGAGGACAAGGCGGCAGTGGTCCAGAAGCTCCAGGCTGAGGGCCACGTCGTGGCCATGGTCGGGGACGGCGTCAACGACGCGCCCGCGCTGGCCCAGGCCGATCTGGGGCTCGCCATCGGCACCGGGACCGACGTCGCGATCGAGGCCTCCGACCTGACGCTCGTCTCCGGGGACCTGCGCTCGGCCGCCGACGCGATCCGGCTCTCGCGCGCGACGCTGCGCACGATCAAGCAGAACCTCGTGTGGGCCTTCGGCTACAACGTCGCCGCGATCCCGCTGGCCGCCGCGGGGTTGCTGAACCCGCTCGTGGCCGGCCTGGCGATGGCGTTCTCGAGCGTCTCCGTGGTGCTCAACGCGCTGCGCCTGCGCCGCTTCCGGTGACCGGCGAACCAGCGCCGAAGCACGCCGTCGGCCCGCCGGTGCTCGCCGAACCCGTCATGACGGGTCGGGTGGGCGCTGGCGGGTGGGTGGCGTCCTGCGAAGCTGGACCGCCGTGCGGCTGCTGACGACCGTCTTCGAGGAGGACCCCCCGCTCGACGCCGCCCTCGCCGCGGCGCTCGTGCGCCGGGCGGCGCGCGACCCGCACGCCGAGACCGTCCTGCGTGCCTACGCACCCGCGCCGACGCTCGCCTTCGGTCGCCTCGACGCCATCCGCCCCGGCTTCGGACAGGCCGTCGCGGCCGCGCGCGAGCACGGCTTCACGCCCGTGCTGCGTGCCCCCGGCGGCCACGCCGCCGCCTACCACGAGCAGACGCTCGTGCTCGAGGTCGTCGCAGCCGACGCCGACGCCGTCGCCGGGGTCCGCCCGCGCTTCGAGCGCGCCGCCGCCGCGCTGGCCGGCGTCCTGCGCGGCCTCGGGGCCGACGCGCGAGTCGGCCCCGTCCCCGGCGAGTACTGCCCCGGCGAGTTCACCGTCAACGGTGCCGGCCGGGTCAAGCTCGCGGGCATCGCGCAGCGGCTCGTCGCCGGGTCCTGGCTCGTCGGCGCCGAGCTCGTCGTCGCCGACGCCGCCCCGATCCGCGCCGTGCTCACCGACGTGCACGCCGCGCTCGGGATGGCGTTCGATCCCGGCACCGCCGCCGCCGTGGCGGACCTCGCGCCCGGCGTGACGCTCGAGATCGCCCGCGACGCCGTGCTCGCGGCGGCGGGGCACCCGCGCCCCGTCCGGCCGGACGCAGCGCTCCTCGCCGACGCGGCCCACCTGCGCGCCCGTCACGCCGTCTGATCTCGGCGAGCCTCCTTGCGGGGCGACCTCTGTCATCTGAACGACCACGTTCGCGCCAGACGCTGTGCGCCACGACACGAACCGGCGCGGGACGCCGCGCGAGGGGGTAGACCCCTGGTCACGATGTCTGCCACCGAGCCCGCCTCCGCCGCCGTCGACGTCGCCGCGCTGCGTCAGCAGCTCGACGGCCCCCACGCCGCGACGCGCAACCAGGTCCGCGAAGCGCTGTCCACCGAGCCCTTCGCCCCCGTCATCGAGCTGCCGCGCGCGGAGTACCGCGAGCACGTGATGGGCCTCGTCAAGCGCATGGCCGAGGGGGGCACCACGGGCCTCGCCTACCCCGAGGAGTACGGCGGGGAGGGCGCGGTCGGCGCGTCGATCGCGGGCTTCGAGACCCTGGCCTTCGGCGACCTCTCCCTCGTGGTCAAGGTCGGCGTCCAGTTCGGCCTCTTCGGTGGCGCCGTCCTCCATCTCGGCACGAAGAAGCACCACGACGCCTACCTCGCCGACGTCGCGAGCGTCGAGCTCCCCGGGTGCTTCGCGATGTCGGAGTCCGGCCACGGCTCCAACGTCCAGGAGGCACGCACCACCGCGACGTACGACCCGGAGACGGAGGAGTTCGTCGTCCACTCCCCCGACCTGTCGGCGCGCAAGGACTACATCGGCAACGCCGCCGTCCACGGCCGCATGGCCGCCGTCTTCTGCCAGCTCGTCGTCGGGGGCGAGCAGCGCGGTGTGCACTGCGTGCTCGTCCCGATCCGCGATGCGGAGGGCAACGCCCTCGACGGCGTCACGATCACCGACAACGGGCCCAAGCTCGGCCTCAACGGCGTCGACAACGGCCAGCTGATGTTCGACGCGGTCCGCGTCCCGCGCGACAACCTGCTCGACCGCTACGCCACCGTCTCGGCCGACGGCACCTACCAGTCCGACATCGAGAACCCCGATCGGCGCTTCTTCACGATGCTCGGCACGCTGATCCAGGGCCGCGTGTCCGTCGGCGGCGCGGCCATCTCGGTCTCGAAGGTCGCCCTGCTGATCGCGATCCGCCACGCCCTGCGCCGGCGCCAGTTCGGCCCCGCCGACCAGCCCGAGGCCCTGCTGCTCGACTACCGCGTGCACCAGCGCCGGCTCCTGCCGCACCTCGCGAGCGCCTACGCCCTGCACTTCGCCCAGGACGCGACACGCGAGGAGACCCACCGCGCCTTCACCGAGGTCGACTACGCCGACGCCGACCAGCGCCGCCTCGAGACCCGCGCCGCCGCCCTGAAGGCGATCGCCACCTGGCACGCCACCAAGACCGTGCAGGAGTGCCGCGAGGCCTGCGGCGGCGCCGGCTACCTCGCCCAGAACCGCTTCGCCGCGCTCAAGGGCGACTCGGACGTCTTCACGACCTTCGAGGGCGACAACGTCGTCCTGCGCCAGCTCGTGGCCAAGAACCTCCTCACCGGGTTCCGCGACGAGCTCGGCGAGCTCGACCCGCTCGGCAAGAGCTCGTTCTTCGCCGGCCAGGTGTTCAACATCGTCGCGGAGCGGACCGCCGCCCGCGAGCTGGTCGGCCGCATCCGCGACGAGCTGCGCCCGGGCGACGACGACCGCTCGGTGCGCGACCGCGAGTGGCAGCTCGAGACCTTCGCCTGGCGCGAGGAGCACCTGACCTCGAGCGCGGCCCGCCGCCTGAAGGGGCTCATCGACGCCGGCGGCGACCCGTTCGAGACGCTGCTCGACACGCAGGACCACCTCCTCGAGGTCGCCCGCGTGCACACGGAGCGGATCGTCCTGGAGTCCTTCGCCGAGGCCGTCGAGGCGTGTCCGCACGCGCCGACGCGCCGGGTCCTCGACCTCCTCTGCGACCTCTACGCGCTCTCCCTCATCGAGCAGGACCGCGGCTGGTTCCAGGAGCACGGTCGCATCTCCTCCAAGGGCTCGAAGGCCGTCGTGAAGGCCGTGGGCGAGCTGTGCAAGGCCCTGCGCCAGCACGCCGGCCCGCTCGTCGAGGCCTTCGGGGTGCCGGAGGCCCAGGTCGCGGGGACCCTCGCGGACCCCTCCACGCACATCGAGGTCTAGCCCGAACGCCTGACCGCCGCCCGGTTTCCGACCGGTCCGGCGGGCAGCCCAGGGGCATGAAGGCAATCACCTGGCAGGGCACGCGCGACGTGCAGGTCTCCGAGGTCCCGGATCCCACGATCCAGGAGCCGACGGACGCGATCATCCGCGTCACGTCGAGCGGCATCTGCGGCTCCGACCTGCACCTCTACGAGACACTCGCACCGTTCATGTCCCCCGGCGACATCCTCGGCCACGAGCCGATGGGCGTCGTGGAGGAGGTCGGCTCGGCCGTGACCGAGCTCAAGGTCGGCGACCGCGTCGTGATCCCGTTCCAGATCGCCTGTGGCCACTGCTTCATGTGCGACACCGGCCTGCCGACGCAGTGCGAGACCACGCAGGTGCGCGAGCAGGAGACGGGCGCCGCGCTGTTCGGCTTCTCCAAGCTCTACGGCTCCGTCCCGGGCGGCCAGGCGCAGTTCCTGCGCGTCCCCCACGCCGACTTCACCCACATCAAGGTCCCCGACGAGGGACCCGACGACCGCTACGTCTACCTCTCCGACGTGCTCCCGACCGCGTGGCAGGGCGTGGAGTACGCGAAGGTCCCTGACGGCGGCACGCTCGTCGTCCTCGGCCTCGGGCCGATCGGCGACATGTCCACCCGGATCGCCGCCCACCACGGCTACCGCGTGATCGGCGTCGACCTCGTGCCGGAGCGCCTCGAGCGCGTCCGCGCCCGCGGCAACGAGGTCATCGACCTCAACGAGCACCCCAAGGACCTCGGCGACGTCATCCGCGAGATGACCGACGGCCGCGGCCCCGACTCGGTGCAGGACGCCGTCGGCATGGAGGCGCACGGCGCCCCCGTCGGCAAGATCGCCCAGCAGCTCACCGGCCTGCTCCCGAGCAAGGTCGCCGAGAAGGTCATGACCACGGCCGGCGTGGACCGGATGGCCGCGATCTACTCCGCCATCGACATCGTCCGCCGCGGCGGCACGATCTCGCTGTCCGGCGTCTACGGCGGCATGGCCGACCCGATGCCGATGATGACGCTGTTCGACAAGCAGATCGCGCTCCACATGGGCCAGGCCAACGTCAAGCGCTGGGCCGGCGACATCATCCCCCTGCTCACCGACGAGGATCCGCTGGGCGTGCAGGACTTCGCCACCCACCACATCGCGCTCGACGACGCGCCGGAGACCTACAAGGCCTTCCAGAAGAAGGAGGGCGTCGTCAAGGCGGTCATCAACCCGTAAGACTCAGGGCATGGAGCTCCGCCACCTGCGCTACTTCGTCGCGGTGGCGGAGGAGCTCCACTTCCGGCGCGCCGCCGAGCGGCTGCACATGTCGCAGCCGCCGCTGAGCCAGCAGATCCGCGCGCTCGAGACCGAACTCGGGGTCGACCTGCTGGTGCGCGACCGGCGCAAGGTCGAGCTCACGCCCGCCGGCCGGGTCCTGCTCGACGAGGCCCGCGAGGTGCTCGCCGCGGCCGATCGGGCGGCCACCCGGACGCGCGCCGTCGCCCGCGGCGAGGCGGGGGAGCTCTCGGTCGGGTTCGTCGGCTCGGCCATGTACGGGCGGCTGCCGGAGGTCCTGCGCGAGTACCGCACGGGGCTGCCCGAGGTCACCCTGCGGCTGCGGGAGCTCTCGACCGCCGACCAGCTCGACGCGCTCGCCGACGGCTCCATCGACGTCGGCATCTGCCGCCCGTCGCGCCCGCAGCCGGGGCTGCGGATGGAGACGGTGCACCGCGAGCCGATGCTCGCCGCGGTTCCCGCCGGGCATCGGCTGGCCGCGCGCGACGAGATCGCCCTGGCCGACCTCGAGGGGGAGACCTGGGTGCTCCTGACGAGCCGTTCGGCCCCCGGCATCCGTGCGTCGCTGACCGCCGCCGTCGAGCGCACGCCGCACGGGACGCAGGAGGTGGCCGAGATCCGCTCGGTGCTCGGGCTGCTGACGGCCGGCATCGGCGTGTCGCTCGTGCCGGCCTCCGTGGCCGCGACGGGGGATCGCGGCGGGGTCGCCTACCGGCCGCTGGCCGGTGACACGCCGGAGGTGGAGCTGTGGGTCGCGTCGCGCGACGGTGATCCGTCCCCGCTCGTCGCCGCCTTCGTCTCGACCACCCGGAGGGTCCTACGGGAGCCGCCCCCGGATATGGACTGCTAGGGGCGGCTTCCGTGGGATGAGGGAGGGAGAAGGGCAAGCGTACGACCCGATCCCATTCGCGTCCAATACCGGATCGTGCACGGGTGATATGCCTGACGGATCAGTGCCGGCTCTCAGGAAACACGCAGGGAGCCGTTAGGGCGCCGCGAACGACCGGACCGACCCTGGGTGTCATGAATCCCCGCAGAACACTCATCACGGTTGCGGCCGCCGGCCTGCTCGGCGGCGTGGGCGGCGCGGCCATCGAATCCCAGACCGGCGGCACGGCCGGTGCCGCGAGCTCAGGGACGGCCGCCACGGCGACGACGTCCGCCACCCCGGCCGCCGCCGACGGCACGGCCTACACCGCCGGTCAGATCTACCAGCGCTCCAAGGACGCGGTCGCCTTCATCACCGCCCAGGTGACGCAGCCCGCCGCCGGCCCGTCCGGGCAGCAGCAGGGGGCCTCGGGCACCTCGACCGGAACCGGCTTCGTCATCGGCTCAGACGGCTACATCGCCACCAACGACCACGTCGTCGCGAACGCGTCCAAGGTCACCGTCAAGGTCGGCGACGGCAGGGCGAAGACCGCCGAGGTCGTCGGCACCGACGCCTCCACCGACGTCGCGCTGCTCAAGATCGACACCGGCGGCACGTCCCTGCCGACGCTCAAGCTCAGCGACTCCTCCACCGCCAAGGTCGGCGACGACGTGTTCGCCATCGGCAACCCCTACGGCCTGGACCGCACGCTCACCACCGGCGTCGTCTCCGCGCTGCAGCGCACCATCACGGCCCCCGACGGCTACTCGATCTCCAACGTCATCCAGACCGACGCCGCGCTGAACCCCGGCAACTCCGGCGGCCCGCTGATCAACACCGCCGGCGAGGTCGTCGGCATCAACTCGCAGATCGAGACCGCCAACCGGAGCTCGGACGGCTCGACCGGGTCCAACTCCGGCGTCGGCTTCGCCGTCCCGTCCAACACGGTGACCCGCGTGATCGACCAGCTCAAGTCCTCCGGGAAGGCCACGCACGCGTTCCTCGGCGTCGCGCTCGGTGACAGCAACGGCGGAAGCGGTGCCACCGTCGGGACGGTGTCCTCCGGCGGCCCCGCGGCGGACGCGGGCCTGCGGCAGGGCGACGTGATCACCGCGGTCGGCGGCAAGACCGTCGACGGCGCCGAGACGGTCACCTCCGCCGTCGACGCCGCTGAGCCCGGCGACCTCCTCAAGCTCACCGTGACCCGGTCAGGAAGCGAGCGCGCCGTCACGGTCAAGCTCGGGACCCGGCCCAGCGGCGCGGCGGAGACGTCGCAGGAGCCCCAGCAGCCGTCGGCGCCCACGGATCCGCAGGCGCTGCTCGTCCCGTAGCCCGGTCGGGTGGGACGACGCCCGTCGCCCAGGCGCGGCACGTCGTGGTGGGTGGGGACGCACAAGGTGCCCCACCCCGCCCGGCGCGGGCGGTTGTCACGAGCGTGTAGGTTGCGGTGATGGGGATCGGGTCGCCGTTGCACGCCGTCGAGCGGCAGGCACGTGCCGCCGTCGGCGGTGTCGGCGCGGTCGTCGGGCGCCTCGACAGCGTCCTCGGGTCGGTCGAGGCCCTTGCCGCGACCCTCGTCCGGATCGAGCGCGAGATGGTCGGCATGCGCGCCGACATCTCCGACCTCAACGAGGGCGTGCAGAGCCTGCGCCATGACGTCCAGCGCCTCGGCGGCTCCGTCGCCGGGATCCGCGACTCGACGGTCTCGATGGACCAGACCGTCGACGCGCTCGGCGACAGCCTCAAGCGCATCGACGCCCTCGCCGGCAGCGTGCCGGGCTTCCGCCGCCGGGTCCGGGCCGCGACGGCCATCGCCGACGCACCCGGCGCCGCGAACGTCGACTAGGAGGCGTCGGTCTCGCCGACCGCCGGGAGGCCGACGGCCGCCCAGGACGCCGGGCCGAGCGCCGCGCCGACCCGCACGCCGGCGCGGTCCTGCTCGACGAGCACCGCGTGGCCCTTCGGGGTGGGGAGGAGGGAGACGACGCGGTCGCCCGCGAACCAGGCGGCCACGGGGACGTCGCCGGGCAGCGCGAGCCGGCGCTCGTGCGCACCGTCGAGGATCCACAGCTCCCACACGTGCTGCGCGTCCGCGGGGTCAGCTGTGACGCTGCCCAGTGGCGCGGGCGCCTCGGCGAGGTCGTGGAGCGGGATGGTCGCCTCGAAGCCGTGCGGCAGGCGCGCGCGGTCGACCCGCAACGGCTGACGCCGGCGGTGGCCGTCGCTGCGCCGGCGCAGCTCGAGCGCCGGCTCCGCGTGGCGCAGGCGCAGGTCGCCGGAGAGCATCAGCAGCCCGCCGAGCGCGGTGCGCTGGCGGCGCACGCAGGCCCAGGCGGTCTCGACGCCGATCGACACCCGGCCGTCCGGGCGCGCGATCATGCGCACGAGGACCTGGTCCTCGGCGGGGAGGAAGGCCGCGCCGTGGGCGCCGGCCGGAAGGGCGAAGCGGTCCACGTGGCGGCGCAGGCCGCCGGCGGAGACCTCCGCCCACAGGTCCCACGTCGCCGCGCTCCAGCTGTGGCCGCCGCGCAGCGCCGCGACGTCCAGTCCGGCCGCGAAGGTGCCCGGCACGCCACCGTCGGTCGTCGCGAGCTGCAACGGCGTCGGCGTCAGCCGGCGCGGGCGCTGATCGGCGCGGGCGACGAGCCGCAGTCCGACGGTGGTCTTGGCGTGGACGGGTCGGCTCGGCGCCCCGGGCCCGGCCGCAGCGCCGCGCGCGTCCGCGGAGGGCGCGCCGGTGCCCACGAGCGCACCGTGCCCGTGCAGCGCGAGCGTGCCGGCGGGGGAGACGAGGCCGTCGAGGGTCACCCGCGCGCCGACCGCGGGGTCCTGCGGGAGGAGGCGGCTCGCTGCCGGCCGTAGCCCGGGCAGGGTCGCCCAGCCCACCTGGCGGCGCCCGCGCCGGCGCACGGGCGCCGGCGCCGTGCCGGTCCGCCCGGCGCGCAGCACCGCGGCGAGGGCTTCGTCGCGCCCGCCGCGCAGGAGCTCCCACCCGACCCGCTCGATCGCGGGTCGCGTCGCGAGGTCGCGTACGGGGATGCGATCCAGCAGCGGCAGGACGCCGGCGGCGAACGCGCTCCGCCAGCCCGGCGAGGCGAGGTCGTAGACGCGCAGGCACGCGGCGAGCTCCCCCCCGAACAGCGCGCGCAGCGCGAGCCGCGGGGCGCCGCCCGCGTCCGCGTCGACGGCGGCGAGCGTGAGGTCGACGGCCCCGAGCAGGTCGGTCAGCGTTCCCACCTCCAGCCGGCGGCGGGCGCGGTCGTCCGCGTGACGGCGATGGAGCAGCACCGGGGTGGTCACCGCGTCGACGGCCGGGGCGCGCAGCAGCGCGCCGAACGCGACCGGGAGGTCCTCGTGCACGTCCAACCGGGCGTCGAAGCCCAGGCCGAGCCCGTCCCAGCTCGCGCGCGTGAACAGCAGGTGGCCGAGGCCGCCGGTGCGCAGGAGCTCCGGCGTCCGCGCCGCGGTCGAAGCACGCCGGTCATGGGGCTGCAGCGTCCCCGGCCGCGCGCCCCGGCCGTCCAGCACGTGGACGGAGCCCGCCACGAGGTCGGACCCGGACCCGCGCAGCGCGCCGACCTGACGGCGGATCGCCCCCGCGGGCAGGACGTCGTCGCCGTCCACGAAGCGGAGCAGCTCGCCGTCGGCGAGCGCGAGCCCCGCCTCCCGGGCGGCCGACCGCCCCGACGGCGCCTGATGGACGACGCGGAAGCGCGCGTCGCTCGCGGCGACGCGGTCGGCGATCGCGCCCGTGGCGTCCCGCGACCCGTCGTCGACCACGACGACATCGAGCGCCGCGTGCGACTGCCGGGCGAGCGAGCGCAGGCAGCCGAGCAGGTGGGCCTCCTCGTCGCGGGCGATCACGACGACGCTCACCCGGGAGTCGGGCCGGACGCTGCGGCGGGCCCTGGCGCCTGCGATCACGCGGCTCATGCAGGCACTTTCGGCTCCCCGCCCCCCGGTCGACGTGACCAGCCGGTGAACCGTCACAGGATGGTCACGAGCGCTGCGGCCTAGATTCACCCCCATGGTCCGGTTCGATGTCCATCAACACCGGTGGAGCGAACCGCTGGTGGCCGTCCTCGCCGGACGGCGCGACCTGCCGCGCATGCGCCGCCGCGACGACGGCTGGTGGCTCGAGATCGCCGGCGAGCCCGCCTCACCGATCGACGTGGAGGGCGACGCGGTCGGCGCCCGCCGGCGCCTGCTCGCCACCGACGGCGTCGACCGCGCCCTCATCGCCCACTCCCCGGCCCTGGGGATCGAGGGCCTGCCGCCGGACGAGGCCCGGGCGCTGGCCGACGCGCATGCCGAGGGCGTCGCGGAGCTGGGCGCCGCGTTCGGCCTGTGGGCCGTGCTTCCGCTCGCCGACGCCGGTCCCGCCGAGGTGGACCGGGTCCTGGACGCCGGCGCCGTCGGCGTCTGCCTGCCGAGCGGCGCGCTGGCGACCCCGGCGCACGTCGAGGCGCTCGGGCCGGTGCTCCAGCGCCTCGCCGAGCGCGACGCGCCCGTCTTCGTCCACCCCGGCCCGGATCCGGCCGCCACCCCGGCCGGCCAGGACCCCGGCGTGCCCCTGTGGTGGCCGGCCCTCGCCGCCTACGTGCCGGGCATGCACGTGGCCTGGCACGCGTTCGCCGCCGCCGGGCGCGACGCGCACCCCGACCTGCGGGTCCTGTGGGCGATGCTCGCCGGCCTCGCCCCGCTGCACGCCGAGCGCCTCGTCACCCGCGGCGGACCGGCGAACGCCGCGCGCGACGCCAACGCGTTCTACGACACCTCGAGCTACGGCGCCGAGGCCCAGCGCTCGATGGCCCGCGCCGTCGGCATCGAGCACCTGCTCCACGGCTCCGACCGGCCCGTCGTCGCGCCGCCGAAGGCCCCCGGCGCGCTCGGGCAGCCCGCCTGGGACGCGCTGACGCGGCGCAACCCCGCGCGGCTGCTCGGCAGCCGCGCGCAGGTCACGCCCGCCGCTACTTGAGCTCGGCGGAGGACTTCTTCAGCAGCTGCCGCGCGATGATGAGCAGCTGGATCTGCTGCGTGCCCTCGAAGATGTCGAGGATCTTGCCGTCGCGGGCCCACTTCTCGAGCAGCTCCGTCTCGCCGTAGCCCGTCGAGCCGCACAGCTCGATGCAGCGCAGCGCGACGTCGACGCACATGCGTCCCGCCTTCGCCTTGGCCATCGAGGCCTGCAGCGAGTTCGGCTTGGAGTTGTCGGCCATCCAGCAGGCTGAGAGCATCATCAGCCGAGCGGCCTCGTAGTCGGCCTCCATCGAGATGAACTCGGCGGCGGCGGCCGGCTGCACGTGCGGCGGCGCGTCGTCGTCGATCTCGACGCCGGCCGCCGACAGCACGGCGCGCGTGTGGTCCAGCGCGGCCTTGCCGACGCCGATGGCCATCGCGGCCACGAGCGGCCGGGTGTTGTCGAACGTCTGCATCGCCCCGGCGAAGCCCTTGCCGGTGTCGGTGTCGATGTCGGGGGACCCGAGCAGCGCCTCCATCGGCACGCGGCAGTCCTGCAGCGTGAACGCGGCGGTGTCGGAGGCGCGGATGCCGAGCTTGTGCTCGACCCGGTCGAGCTTCATGCCCGGGTTGGAGCGCTCGACCACGAACGAGCGGATGCCCGCGCGGCCGGCCTGCTTGTCGAGCGTCGCCCACACGACGACGAGCTCGGCCCGCTCGCCGGAGGTGACGTAGATCTTCTCGCCGTTGAGGACCCACTCGTCGCCGTCGCGGTCCGCGGTCGTGCGGATCGCGGCGGAGTCCGAGCCGGCCTCGGGCTCGGTGATCGCCATCGCCGCCCAGCGGCCGCCGTAGCGGGCGAGCTGCTCGTCGTCGGCGACGGAGGCGATCGCGGAGTTGCCCAGGCCCTGGCCGGGCATGGAGAGCAGCAGGCCGACGTCGCCCCAGCACAGCTCGGCGGCGCCGAGCGCGGTGGCGAGGTTGCCGCCGTTGCGGTTGCCCTGCGGGGCGTCGCCGTTTGACCCGGAGTCGCGGCGGACACCCGCCGCGCCGGCCCCCGACGTCCCGCCGCCCTCGTCCATGCCGCTGAGCAGGGCGGCGAGGGTGTCGAGCTCCTTGGGGTAGGTGTGCTCCTCGCTGTCGTACTTGCGCGAGATGGGACGGAACATCTCCGTCGCCACCTGGTGGGCCTGGCCGACGAGCGGCTTGAGCTTGCGTGGGATCTCGAGGTTGATCATCAGACGACCAGGGCTCCTTCCATGACGCCGGTGGCTCGCAGGTCGCGGTACCAGCGCTCCACGGGGTACTCCTTGACGTAGCCGTGGCCGCCCAGGAGCTGCACGCCCTGGGAGCCGATGTTGACGCCCTTGCTCGCGCACAGCTTGCGGGCGAGGGTCGTGGCGTGGGCGAACGGCTTGCCCTGGTCGGCCAGCGAGGCCGCCCGCCAGGTCGTCAGCCGCATGCCCTCGAGCTCGATCGCGATGTCCGACACCGCGAAGGCGACGGCCTGGCGGTTGGAGATCGGCTCACCGAACGCCTTGCGCTCGTTGACGTAGGGGATGACGTGGTCCAGCACCGCCTGGGCGGTGCCGATCGAGAGCGCGCACCAGGCGAGGCGCCCGCGGTGCACGATCTCGGCGTACACGGCCGGGTCCGCGTCCCCGAGCAGCGCACCCTCGGGCACCTTGACGCCCTCGAGATGGAGCCGCCCGGTCGCCGCGGCGCGGATGCCCATGGCGGGCTCCGGCGAGGTCGTGATGCCGTCGGTGGAGGACTCGACGACGAACAGCGCCGGGCCCTTGCCCTCCAGCTGCGCGGCGACGAGGAACAGCTCGGCGCCGGCGACGCCCGGGACGAGCGACTTCACGCCGTCGAGGACGTAGCCGCCGTCGGCCGCCCGCGCCGTCGTGTGCAGCGCGAACGGGTCGAACAGCGCGCGCGGCTCCAGCAGCGCGACGGCCGCGGACGGCACGTCGTCGGAGACGAACGGCGGCAGGTAGGTGGACTGCTGGTCGGCATCGCCGAACAGCGACAGCGCGGTCGAGACGCCGGCGGGCGCGAGGATGGCGGCGGCCAGCCCCATGTCGCCGTGCGCGAGCGCCTCGGCGACGAGCACGGTGGTCACCGCGGAGCGCTCCGAGACGGCGCCCCCGAGGTCCTCGGGCACGCCGAGCATGGTCAGCCCGAGCTCGGCGGCGGAGTCCAGGAGCTCCTGCGGGGCGGCGCAGGCGGCGTCCGCGGCCTGGGCGCGCGGGCGCAGCTCGGCCGCGCCGAACTCGCGGAAGGTGTCTCGCAGCAGGGCCTGCTCGTCCGTCGGGGTGAGGTCGAACAGCCCCGGGTCCCCGGTGTTCGGCAGCCGCTTGGGCTTGCCGAGCTTGGTGGCCGCACTGAACGTGCGGCCAGCCGCCCCGGCGACCCGGAACCCGTTCTTGGATCCCTGGAAGATCAGGCGCTGCGTTGGCTTGCGGAGGCCGAGACGGTCAACCAGCTCCGTGCTCGCCAGCTGTTGGAGGGCCTTCAAGCCGAGGCCCATGCTGCGGTCGGCGACGCTCATCGCCGACCATGTTACTCCAGAGTCATATAGACCCGGTGACCCCCGTCACGGAGCGTCAGGAGACGCGGCGCGCCCCGAGGTAGTGCGAGCCCCAGTAGGAGCCGCCGATCTTGTGCTCCATGACGCCGTGCGACGTCGCGGAGATCACGGTGGTCGCCGACGTGGCGATCCCGACGTGCGAGGCGCCGGGCCCGGCGGTGTCGAAGAAGACGAGGTCGCCCGGCTGGATGGCCGAGCGCTCGACGGGGCTGCCCTGCTCGAACTGGTCGTAGCTCGTGCGCTTGAGCGCGATGCCCGCCTGCTTGAAGACGTAGACGGTGAGGCCGGAGCAGTCGAAGCCGGCCGGGGTGGTGCCGCCGGTGCGGTAGGGGACGCCGATCTGCGCGCGCGCCGCGTCCACGATCGCCTGGCCGTTGGGGTTGGCGGAGCTCACCGGCGCGGACGCGGAGTCCTCGGCGGCCGGGTCGATGCCCATCTTCGCGAGTCCCTCGGGGTCGATCAGGCCGTCGGCGACGAGGCCGTTCTCGGTCTCCCAGGTCTTCAGCGCGGCCTTGGACTGCGGGCCCCACTCACCGTCGGCGGTGATGCCGAGCGCCGTCTGGACCTGCTCGATCAGCTCCGGGGTCAGCGTGACGCCCTTCGAGGCGCGCGCGCCGCCGCGGGTCGCGAGGCCGAGCTTCTGCTTGGTCTGCGTGTCCAGCCGGCCGTTGGCCGTCAGCCCGTTGCGGCGCTGGAAGCGCTTGAGCGCCCGCGTGGTCGCGGGACCCCAGGCGCCGTCGGCCCTGACGTGCAGCTTGCGCTGCAGCGCCTTGACGGCCTTCCCCCGGGAGCCCTGCTTGATGGTCTTGGCCCCTGCGACGGGGGTCGCGACGACCGCAGGCGTCGCCAGACCGGCGACGGCGCAGGACAGCAGGATCGGGATCAGGCGACTGGGTGTGCGGGCGCGGGACAACGCGCAGCTCCTCGGCTTCGGTTTCCGGACGGCCTACGAGGTGAGCTGACGGGCTCGCGCACCGGATGCGCTACGCCACGAACACGTGGTGATTCGCCCCCGGGCCAGGACGGACCTGACCCAATGGTTCCCCCGCTCCCGATGGTCTGGATGGACCTCCGGGACTCGGCGACTTGCGGGAGGGAACATAACACCGCCCGAGGACGGGCGGCCGGCGCCGGGGGGTCTGACGCCGGACCGGGGGCCTGCGAACCAGCTCCGAAGGCCGCGCGCGGCGGCCCGGTGCCGGCCGATCAGGTCATGACGCGGCCGGTGGGCACTGGCGGGGTTGGGGTGGGCGGGCGCAGGCCGTGCTCGTCGAGGAGGACCGCCGCGGCCTCCTCCTACCCGCGAGACTGTCCGGATGCCCGAACGCCCTGTCGCCATCGTCACCGGCGCCTCGAGCGGGATCGGCGAGGCCACCGCCCGCCGGCTCGCCCACACCCACGCCCTCGTCCTCGTCGCCCGCCGTCAGGATCGGCTCGACGCCCTCGCCGCGCAGCTCGGCGGCGCGACGGTCGTCGCGGCGGACCTGACGGCCGACGACGCCCCCGACCGGGTCAAGGCCGCCGTCGAGCGCGAGCACGGCGGACGCCTCGACCTGCTGGTCAACAACGCGGGGGCGCGCTGGAGCACGACGTTCTTCGAGGGCGGCTTCGAGAACGTCCAGCGGACGATGGCGATCAACTTCGACGCCGTCCTGCGCCTCACCCACGCGCTGCTGCCGCTCCTGCGGGCGAGCGCCCCGAGCTCGATCGTGATGGTCTCGAGCACCTCCGGCCGGCTCGGCCGCGCGGGCGCCGCCGCCTACTCGGCCTCGAAGTTCGCCCTCGCCGGCTTCACGGACGCGCTGATGCTCGAGGAGGCGCCCCACGGCGTCCACGTCGGCCTCGTCCTTCCCGGCTTCATCGCCACGGAGGGCTTCCCCCAGCAGGAGCTCGTGGACTCGTGGAAGACGCGCTGGGCCGTCTCGACCGCCGACAAGGTGGCCGAGGCGATCGTCGACGCCGGCCCCGGCGGCAAGGGCGAGCGCTACGCCCCGCGCCCCTACGGGCTCGCTGCGGCGCTGCGCATCGTCACGCCCGGGCTGTGGAAGTGGGCCATGTCACGCGGCGGCGACTCCTGGTCGCCCGCCACGAACCCGGACGCAGACTGAGCGGGTCCGGTCCTTGACAGCCATTGGTGGCCGGGAGAGAGTCCCGCGGTGACCGCCATCGACTCGTCGCAGGAGAAGGGCCTCAAGACCGGAGCGATCGGCTTCGCGTCGAGCTTCGTGATCGGGGTGGCCTCGACGGCGCCCGGCTACTCGCTCGCCGCCTCCCTGGGCTTCGTGGTCGCCGTCTCGGGCGTCGGCCTGCAGGCCCCGGCGGTCTTCATCGTGTCGTTCATCCCGATGCTGCTGATCGCCTCGGCCTACTACTACATGAACCGCGCCGACCCGGATTGCGGGACGACGTTCTCGTGGGTCACCCGGGCGATGGGCCCGCAGGCGGGCTGGCTCGGCGGCTGGGCGATCATCGTCGCCGACGTGATCGTGATGGCCAACCTCGCGCAGATCGCGGGGCTGTACTCGTTCCTGCTCGTGGGCTGGCAGAGCGCCGCCGACTCCGTCTTCGCCGTCACCCTCGTCGGCGTCGTGTGGATCGGCCTGATGACCTGGATCTGCGTGATCGGCATCGAGCTGTCGGCGAAGATGCAGATCGGCCTGCTGGGCGCGGAGATCGTGACGCTGGCCGCGTTCGCCGTCGTGGCGCTGATCAAGGTCTACACGGGCAACGGCGGCGCCGACGCGATCGATCCGTCGCTGTCGTGGCTGAACCCGTTCGAGATCTCGAGCTTCGGGGCGCTGATCAACGGCGTCCTGATCGCCGTCTTCATCTACTGGGGGTGGGACTCGACGGTGACCGTCAACGAGGAGTCCGAGAACTCCGACGAGGGCCCCGGCAAGGCCGCGATCCTCTCGACGGTCGCGCTGCTGCTGATCTACGTGATCGTCTCCATCGCCGCCCAGGCCTACGGCGGCGCCGGGACGCTGACCGACAACGCCGACGACGTGCTGTCGGTGCTCGGCGAGCAGGTCTTCGGGTCACCGCTGGACAAGATCCTCATCATCGCCGTGCTGACGTCCGCCGCGGCATCGACGCAGACGACGATCCTGCCGACCGCCCGGACCTCCCTGTCGATGGCACGGGTCGGGGCGATGCCCAAGGCCCTCAGCCGGATCCACCAGCGCTTCCAGACGCCGCACGTCTCGACGATCCTCATGGGGGTGCTGTCGACGGTCTGGTACGTCGGCCTGACGATCGTCTCCGAGAACATCCTCTTCGACTCGATCGCCGCCCTCGGCCTGATGATCGCCTTCTACTACGGGCTGACCGGCTTCGCGTGCACGATCTACTACCGCCGCCTCATCTTCCGCAGCGTCAAGACGACCCTGCTGATCGGCGTCGGCCCGCTGCTGGGCGGCGTGATGCTCGCGTTCATCTTCATCCGCTCGTGCATCGACTACGCGGATCCGGCCAACTCCGAGTCGGGTGACTCGTGGCTCGGGCTCGGCCCACCGCTGGTGATCGGGGTCGGGATGCTGCTGCTGGGCGCGGTGCTGATGATCGCCTGGTGGATCCGCCATCCCGAGTTCTTCCGGCGCAAGCGCGAGACCGCGGACCCGAAGGTCCTCGACCGCGGGCCGGCCGGAGAGGCGGCGGCGCTGTGAGCGCCCCGATCGTGGTCGGCTACGACGGCGGCGCGTGTGCGCAGGCCGCCCTCGCGGAGGCCGCTCGGCTCGCCGGCCCGCTCGCCGGGGAGGTCGTGCTGGCCTACGGCGTGCGCGTGCAGCCCGCGGGCGGCGAGGTCGCCGATCTGGCCGTGGCCCTGCGCGAGCGCGCGCAGCAGGTCCTCGCCGAGGGCGTGGACCGCGCGCTCGCCGCGGGCGTGACCGCTCGCGCGCAGATCGTCGAGGGCCGGATCGCGGACGGCCTCGCCGACCTCGCGCAGGCCGAGGGCGCGCAGCTGATCGTCGTCGGCTCCTACGGCGAGTCGCCCGTGCGCGGCGCGCTGCTGGGCTCGACGCCGCACCGGCTGCTGCAGCTGTCCAGCACGCCGGTGCTGGTCGTCCGCGCCTAGGCGAGCTGCGGCGGCGCGTCGCGGTCGCGGCGCACGCCGGCGAGCTCCTCGGCGGCGATCACGGCGGCCACGATCGCCAGCACGATCGTCGCCAGCGCCAGCGCGGAGATCGACGTCCCGAACAGGACGCACGCCGCGCAGGCGAGGGCGCCCGTCGTGCGCTTGGGGGAGAGGCTGCCCGCCAGCCGCAGGCGGATCAGCGACTGGCCGAGGAGGTAGAGGCCCGGCCCGGCGCACACCGCGACGACCTCCGCGAGGTGCAGGTGCTCGGTCGGGTGCGCGATCACGAGCTCGTCCCCGACCGCGGAGACGATCACGCCCGCGACCAGCACGACATGGAGGTAGGTGTAGGCGTCGCGCGCCATCGCCGTCCGGTCCTCCCGCGAGCGCTCGAGGTGCTCGGCCGCCCGCAGCGCGGCGGCGTTGAAGTACAGCCACCACAGCAGCGCGCTGCCGAGGAACGCGACGACGAAGGCGGCCGACCGCGCGGCGTCGAGCTCGAGCTCGGCGGTGGTGGCGCCGGTGATGACGATCGACTCGCCCAGCGCGATGATCACGAACAGCTGGAAGCGCTCGGTGAAGTGGCTGGACTGCACGGTCCACGCGGTCATCGAGCCGCGGCCCAGGCCCGGGATCCAGTAGGTCGTCGCCGGGCCGGAGAGCTCCACGAGCAGGGCGAGGACCCACAGCGCCGTGCGGGCGCTCCCGTCCGCGAGTGCGCCCGCGACGAACAGGACGCCGCCGGCGGCGAAGTAGGCCAGCAGCCGCTGCGCCCGGTGGCGCTCCGGGCTGGCGCGCTCGGCGGAGACGAAGATGAGAAACAGCGTCCGGCCGATCTGGATGGCGACGTAGGCGCCCGCGAACAGCAGCGCACGCTCGCCGAAGGCGTCGGGGATCGCGACCGCCATCAGCAGCGAGCCGAGCATCACCGCGACGATCAGCCCGCGCACGACCGGGGACTCGGGGTCGAGCTCGTTCGTCGCCCAGGTCGTGTAGTTCCACGACCACCAGACCGCGAGGAGCATGATCGCCGACTGGCCCGCGCCCGACCACGACAGGTGGGTCAGCAGGTGGTGGGACACCTGCGTGATCGCGAAGACGAACACGAGGTCGTAGAAGAGCTCGAGCGTCGTCGCCTTCGCCTCCTCCCCCTCGCCGACGGTGCGCTGGAACCGGGCCATGCCCCGAGAACCTACGTGAGCAGGTTGACGATCGCGACGACGCCGACGACCACGATGATCGCCCGCAGCGCGCCGGGCGGCAGCCGCTTGCCGTAGCGCGCGCCGAGCTGGCCCCCGAGCGCCGACCCGAGGGCGATCAGCAGGACGGGCAGCCAGGCGACGTGCGCGGCGATGACGAACACGACGCCCGCGACGCCGTTGACGATCGCGGCGAGGACGTTCTTGAGCGCGTTGATGCGCTGCAGGTCCTCCTTGAGCGTCGTCGAGAGGATCGCGACGTAGATGATCCCCTGCGCGGCTCCGAAGTAGCCGCCGTAGGCGCTCGCCACGCCCATCCCGATGGTCGTCAGCTTCCCGCCGCCGGCCGGCGTCGCCGCGGTGCGCCGCGCCTCGAACCACGCCGACAGCCGCGTCTGGAACACGATCAGCACGAGCGCGAAGGCGATGAACGCGGGGACGATCGCCTCGAAGATGCCGGGCGGCAGCAGCAGGAGGCCGATCGCGCCGGCGGTGCCGCCGACGAACGCCACGACCCCCAGGCGGATCGCGCGCTCGCGCTGGCCGGTGAGCAGGTCGCGGTAGCCGATCGCGCCGACGACCGAGCCCGGCACGAGGCCGATCGCGTTGGAGACGTTGGCCGTCACCGCGGGGTAGCCGACGGCCAGCAGGACGGGGAAGGTGATCAGCGTCCCGGACCCGACGACGGCGTTGATCGCCCCGGCACCGATCCCCGCGAAGAAGACGAGCAGGGCCTCGAGCGGGGACACGCCGTCAGCCTACGGGTGGACCACCCGGGTCCACTTGACTGTGGGCCGTGCCGAAGATCGCCGTCGACGTCTCCTCGTTGCGCGAGTCGCGCGACCTGCGGCTTCTGATCGCCGGCAACGTCGTCTCCGGCCTCGGCACGCAGGCGGCGCTCGTGGCCCTGCCCTACCAGCTCTACCTCGAGACCGGCTCGGCCTTCCTCACCGGCCTGCTCGGCGCCGTCGAGCTGCTGCCGCTGATCGTGCTCGCGCTGATCGGCGGCGCGATCGCCGACCGCTACGACCGTCGCAAGGTCCTGCTGCTGGACCAGATCGCGCTCGTGCTGTGCTCGTCGGCGCTGGCGGCGCTGGCCTTCACCGGGGCGCCGCCGATCTGGGCGCTCTACGTCGTCGGCGGCGCGCTGGCGGGCTTCGGCGCGATCCAGAACGTCACCCGCTCGGCCATCGTGCCGAACCTCGTGCGCCCGGAGAAGCTCAAGTCGGCGCTGGCGCTGAACTTCGGCCTCTTCCAGCTCACGCTCGTGGTCGGCCCGGCCGTCGGCGGGCTGCTGATCGCCGGCGTCGGCCTCGGCTGGACCTACGGGCTGGACGCGTTCTCGTGCCTGGCGATGGTGTGGGCGCTCGTGACGATGGCGCCGCAGGTCCCGCCGGGCGCGGCGGCCGGTGCGCCCGTGGCGACCATCCGCGCCTCCATCCGCGCGGGCCTCGCGTTCGTGAACCGCAACGAGGCGCTCAAGGGCTCCTTCGCGATCGACCTGCTGGCGATGACGTTCGGGATGCCGCGCGCGCTGTTCGCCGTCCTCGCCGTCTCCGTCTACGGCGCGGGGGCGACGGGCACCGGGCTGCTCTACGCCGCCGTCTCGGCCGGCGCGACCGTCGCGGCCCTGACCACGGGCTGGCTGGAGTCCGCCCGCCGGCTCGGGCGCATCGTGATCGGCGCCGTGGTCGTGTGGGGGCTGGCGATCGCGGCGGCGGGCCTGGCCGGCTCGATCTGGCTGGCCGTCGCGTTCCTCGCCGTCGCGGGCGCGGCGGACTCCGTCAGCGCCGTCTGCCGCTCGACGATCAACCAGACCGTGACGCCCGACGCGATGCGCGGGCGGATGTCGAGCGTCTTCTCCCTCGTCGTCACGAGCGGTCCCCGGCTCGGCGACGTCGAGGCCGGCGCCGTCGCCGGCCTCGCCGGCCCGCGCTTCTCCGTCACCTCCGGCGGCCTCGCGTGCGCCGCGGGCGTCGGGCTGATCATGCTGCTGTTCCCCGCGCTGTACCGCTACGACGTCGACGAGGCGCTCGCGGCCGCCCGGGCCGAGGCGGCCGAGACCGCGGCGGTGCAGGACCGGGCCGTCGAGCAGGCGCAGGTCGTCTGAGGCGCCGCGGGCGTCAGCGCGGCGCGGCGACCAGCCGCGTGCCCCCGCGCGGGGACAGCGTCACGTTGCGCCGCCGCGGATGCTCGGCCCGGGTGCCGGCCGGCGTGATCGCCCGCTCGCGCACGACGGTCTCGAGCACGACGCGCATCTCGAGCTCGGCGAACGCCGCGCCGAGGCAGCGCCGCACGCCGCCGCCGTAGGGGATCCAGGCGAACCCCTCGGGCTTGCGGTCCAGGAAGCGCTCCGGGCGGAACGCGTAGGGCTCGGGATAGGCGTCGGCGCGCGTGTGCGCGAGCCAGATCGCGGGCGTCACGTCGGTGCCCGCCGGCAGGTCGAGGCCGGCGGCCGTCAGCGGTGCCGCCAGCCGGCGCCCGGCCAGGGGGACGACGGGCCGCAGCCGCAGGCCCTCCGCGACGACGGCGCGCACGTAGCGCCCGTCGGCGTCCTCGCGCAGGCGCTCGAGCGTGGCGGGATGGCGCGCGAGCAGGTCGAGCATCCACGCGAGGCCGGTGGCCGTCGTCTCGTGCCCGGCCAGCAGGAGCGTCAGCAGCTGGTCGCGGATCTCGCGGTCGGGCATCGGCTCGCCGTCCTCGAAGCGCGCCGCCACGAGCTCGTCGAGGATCGAGTCGCCCCCGCCCGCCTCGCGGTGGGCGGCGATCTCGGCCAGCAGGAGCGCGTCGAGCTCGGCGGACTCGCTGCGCACGCGGTTCAGCGGATCCGGGAGGTGCAGGCGCCGCGCCAGCAGCACCGCGAACTGCAGACCGGCGGAGGACGTGCGCTCCAGCAGCCCGGCGAGCAGGGCACGCAGGCGGTCGCGGCGCGGACCGGCCTCGAGGCCGAAGACGGCGCGCAGGATCACGTCGAGCGTGAGCGCCTGCAGCGTCGGGTGGGCGGCGAACGGCGTCCCGGCCGGCCAGGCCGCGACCGTGCGCTCGGCCGCCTCGCGCACGACGGACTCGTACGCGCGCATGCGCTCGCCGTGGAAGGCGGGGAGCATCAGCTTGCGCCGGGCCAGGTGCTCGGCGCCCTCGAGCACGAGCACCGATCGCGGGCCGAGGATCGGGACGAGCGTGGCGGAGCGCCCGGGCGGCAGCCCGTTGTCGCGCTCGGTGTAGAGCGCCCGGATCGCGTCCGGGTGGCTGATCATCACCATCGGGGAGCGGAAGCCGAGGAACTCGACGCTGAAGGCGTCCCCGAAGCGACGGCGGTTGTCCTCCAGGAACGCGATCGGCCGCGTCAGCCAGCGCGCGGTCTGCACCGAGGGCGGTGCGGAGGGGCCGGGCGGCAGGGACATCGCCCGACCGTACCGGGGCGGCGACGGTCCGGGGCGGGCACGAGGCCCGCCCCAGCGCCGCACCGGTCATGGGCCACCGCTGAATTACTGCGTCCCAGGTGCGTGAATGTGTCGAACCTGGGCGGTTTGACACTCGAGGTCCCCGGGGCTGGCCGCCGCTCGCACGGGGCGATCGGCGCGGTACCCGGGCTGAGGTTCATCCCGCGAACGGGAGAGGGCCTCTAGACCGCGTGGGCAGCCCGCCGGTCCACCGGAGGATACCGATCCGTCAGCGCGACTCGAGCGCCGCGGTCCGGCCCGAGACGTCGATGCGCAGGCGCGGCGCGGTGCGGTCCGCCGGGAGCGTGAACGAGAAGGCCGCGCCCTCGCCCGGCCGCCCCTCGGCCCAGATGCGGCCGCCGTGCTGATCGACGATCTTGTGGCACACCGCCAGCCCGATCCCCGTCCCCTCGAAGCGGTCGGTGGAATGGAGGCGGTGGAAGGGCCGGAAGATCTCCTCCGCCTGGCCGGCGCGGAAGCCGATGCCGTTGTCGCGCACCGTCACCGTCACGGTGTCGCCGTCGCGGACGGCGCTGACCGTGATCTCCGGCGCGCCCTCCTCGACGAACTTCATCGCGTTCGTGACGAGGTTCTGCAGCAGCTGCGTGATGCGCGCCGGGTCGCCGCAGACGGCCGGCAGGCGGCCGACCTCGACGCGCGCTCCGGCGGCCTTGATCGGGCCGGCCAGGTCGGCGAGCACGTCCTGGACGGCGTCGGCGAGCTCGACCGTCGTCGCCGATCCCGGGTCGCGCTCCAGCCGCGCGTACTCGAGCAGCTCACGCACGAGGCGGCGCATGCCGCTGGCGGAGTCGCGGATGCGCTCGGCCAGCAGGCGCGCGTTGGGCTCGCTGCCGTGGCGGGCGACGAGGAGGTCGGCGTACATCCCGATCGTGACGAGCGGGCCCTGGAGGTCGTGGGAGGTGACGGAGGCGTAGTCCTGCAGCTCGCGGTTGGAGTGCTGCAGGGCCGCGGCCTTGTGCGTGAGCTCCGCCTGGGAGGCCTCCAGTGCGGCGGTCATCGTGTTGAAGGCGCGGGCGAGGTCGCCCAGCTCGTCGCCACGGCCGTCGGCGACGCGCACGCTGAGGTCGCCGGCGGCGACGTCGGCGGTGGCGCGCGCGAGGCGCCCGACCGGCCGGACGATGCCGCGCCGCAGCGCTCCGGCGCCGAGCGCGACGAGCGCGAGGAGGAGCGGGACGGCGGCGACGCCGAGCCACAGGGCGAGATCGGAGCGGCGTTCGGCCGTCGCCCGCGTGGACGCCGCGTCCGCGCGGGTGCTGCGCGACAGGGCCGCGAACGCGGCACGCACGGCGGCGACGCGCCGACGGCCCTCCGCGTTGCCGATCACGCTGCGTGCGACGGGCAGGTCGTCGCGGGCGAGGTCCAGGAGGGGCAGCGCCCAGAGCCCGACGTAGTCGCGCACCTCATCGGCGATCGTGCGGGCCTGTCGCGCCTGGCGCCCATCCCCGGCGGTCCGGCGCTCGAGGGCGGCGATCTGGCCGGGGTAGTCGCGCCGGGCGGCCTCGAACGGGCCCAGCAGCTCCCGGTTGCCGGTCGCGACGTACGCGCGCAGCGAGTTCTCGAGGCTGAGCACGGTCCGCTGCAGGTCCGCTCCGGCGGTCACGGCCTGCTGTGCCCGCAGGGCGGAGCGGCCGGCGTCGCGCTGGGCGAGCATCGCGGCGACGAGGAGCCCGAAGAGCGCCGCGACGGCGATGCCGAGGGCGGCAGCGACCGCGAGCGAGCGGCCCGTCAGGCTCTTGGGAGCGCGGAGCACCACCCACCCAACGGTCCGGCGGGGCGCACTCTGACGGCGCGCCCCGCCGGTCGTCAGGCGGCCGGCCGCAGCGCGCGGCTGCGGGTGTCGCGCTCGACAGCGGCGTCTCGTGCGGCGAGCGCTTCGCGGACCGGGACGGTGACGAGCCGGCCGGAGGTCGAGCGCATGACGGGGCCGGCGGCGGCGAAGCGGGCGAGACGGGGGCTGCGGACGGCGGTGGGGGAGGGGATGGACTGGACGGACATGGCGGGCTCCTTCGAAGTTCGATGAACATCGTACCAAATGTTCGACGACCTTCGAACCGTTGAGCTACATTGCTCCTATGACCACCGTCGAAGCGCCGACCGAAGAGCTGGAGCTGGCCCGTGTCCTGCACGCGCTCAGCGATCCCGTGCGCCTCGACGTCGTGCGCCAGCTCGACGGCGGCGGCGAGTGCCGCTGCGGCACCTTCGCCGCGCCCGTGGGGAAGTCCACGCTGTCGCATCACCTCAAGGTGCTGCGCGAGGCCGGGCTCACCGGCACCCGTCAGGTCGGGACGAGTCGCATCGTGTCCCTGCGCCGGGAGGCCGTCGACGCGCGCTTCCCCGGGCTGCTTGACGCCGTGCTCTCGGCCTAGCCGTCCAGCGGCGTTCCTAAAGACTGGAGCGCGGCCACCCGCCACGCGATAGAAGTGGCGTACAGGCATGGACGCCTGTCTCGCCATCTACTGAGGGACACGCCTTGACCAACCCCATCGCTCGGACGGCGGTCGTCGCGGCCGCCGGGGTGGGCGCCGCGTTCGCGCTGGCGCCTGCCGCAGCCGAGGCGGCGCCGAACTGGCGCTGCACCGCTTCCCCGCTCAGCGGCACGCTGCTGGGCCAGAACCTGCCGCTGCCCTCCGCCGGCGACCCCACGGGCGAGTGCGCCGGCGACGAGGCGACCCTCCCCGCCCTCGGCCTGCCCGCCCCGCTGAACGGCCTGCTGAAGGTCAACCTGCTCAACGGCACGACGGCCGCCAACGCGGACGGGGTGTTCGCGGCGGCCGGGCTGGCCAACGTCTCGGTCGGCTCGCTGCCGATCCCGCTTCCGGCGATCCCGATCCCGGACGCGCTGAAGACCATCTCGATCACCGTGCCGGCGGCGCTCCCGGGCCTGCCCGCCGTCGAGATCGCCAAGGTCGACCTCACCCCGGCCATCCAGGCCCTGCAGACCCTGCCGTCCCGCAACCTCCTGGGCGCGCAGGCGCTGTACTCGCAGGTCACGGGGTCGTGCCAGGACGGCAAGCCCGCCGTCGTCGGCGCGTCCCGGGTGCTCGGCGCCCAGGTGCTGGGCCTCGACGTCGATCCCAACAAGGCCGTCGACACGGCGGTCAACCTCGTCGACACGACCAACATCGCGCTCTCGACGCTCAACACCGACCTCGCGACCGTGTCGGTCCTCGGGCAGCCGGCGAGCGCGGTCATCCGCACGCAGGCGCTGCAGCTGCTCGCACCGATCCTCGCGCAGCTCCCGCCGATCCAGATCCCCGCGCAGGTCGCGCAGGTCAAGCTGACCCCCTCGAGCACCGAGGTCGTCGACGGCGTCACGGTGCAGCGGGCGCTGCGGGCGCAGATCTCGCTCGGGGGCCGGTCGATCGCCGACCTGTCGATCGGCCAGGCGGCCGTCGGCGCGGGTGCCGTCGACTGCGCCGGCGCGGGTCCGGCCTCGGCACCGGCCTCGGCTCCGGCCGCGGCGCTGGAGTGCACCAGGCGCAAGCTCACGCTCATCGACGTCGTCCCCAAGGGCCGCCGGGTGCGGCTCTACGGCGCGGCCGACAAGTCCCTGGCGGGCAAGACGGTCCGGATCCGCTTCCAGGCCACGGGCAAGGACGTCGCGAAGACCAGGATCGGCAAGGACGGCGGCTTCACCACCACCGCCCCGATGCCGGCCCGCCGGATCCGCAACACCAACCGCGCGCGCTACGTCGCCCGCGCGGGTGGCGAGAAGTCGCTCAACCTCAAGCTCGCCCGCCGCATGGTGGTCGAGTCCGTCCGCTCCAAGGGCGGCAAGGTCACGATCAAGGGGCGGGTCGCGCGCCCGCTGTCGAGCCCGATCACCCCGATCACGCTCAAGCGGCGCGTGACCTGCAAGAAGTACGAGACGGTCAAGTCGTTCAAGCCGTCCCGGTCGGGCCGCTTCACGGTCACGACGACGTCCCCCAAGAACCAGGCGGCGACGGTCTACCGCCTCCAGACCCGGGTCCGCAGGTCCACGACGAACCCGAAGACGTACCCGACGTTCACGCTCCCGCGGGCCGTCGACCTGTAGGGACCGACTGTTGCGCACCCATGCGCCCGGGTAGGTTGCGGGCGCATGGGTGACGACGTCGAGGCCCGGACCTTCTCCCGCGAGGACCGCCAGCGCTACCGCACGAAGGTCAAGCGGTGTCTGGACGTCTTCGCGCGGATGCTGGCGGAATCCGCGTTCGACGCCGATCACCGCTCGATCGGGCTCGAGATCGAGCTCAACCTCACCGACGCCGACGGCGCGCCCGCCATGCGCAACGCCGAGGTGCTGGCCGCGATCGCCGACCCCGACTTCCAGACGGAGCTCGGGCAGTTCAACGTCGAGATCAACATCCCGCCGCGGCTGCTGGCGCCCGACGTGCTCTCCGCGCTCGAGGACGACATCCGGCGCGACCTCAACGAGGCCGAGGTCAAGGCCGAGCCGGCCGGCGGCCACATGGTGATGGTCGGGATCCTGCCGACGCTCGGCGAGGACCACCTGCGCGCGGAGCACCTCTCCGACAACCCGCGCTACGCGCTGTTGAACGAGCAGATCTTCGCCGCTCGCGGGGAGGACCTCCACCTCGAGATCCGCGGGGCCGAGCGGCTGTCGACCACCGCCCAGACGATCCTGCCCGAGGCCGCGTGCACCAGCGTGCAGCTGCATCAGCAGATCGACCCGTCGGCGTTCGCCGCCTACTGGAACGCGACCCAGGCGATCGCCGGCGTGCAGGCCGCGCTGGGGGCCAACTCGCCGTTCCTGTTCGGGCGCGAGCTGTGGGCCGAGACCCGGATCGCGCTGTTCGAGCAGGCCACCGACACGCGCCCGGAGGAGCTCAAGGCCCAGGGCGTGCGCCCGCGGGTCTGGTTCGGCGAGCGCTGGATCACGTCGATCTTCGACCTGTTCGAGGAGAACGTCCGCTACTTCCCCGCGCTGCTGCCGCTCGTCGACGAGGACTCAGACCCCGAGGCCCAGCTCGAGCGCGGCGAGGCCCCGTCCCTGGCGGAGCTGACGCTGCACAACGGCACGATCTACCGCTGGAACCGGCCGGTCTACGACACGGTCGACGGGCGCCCGCACCTGCGGATCGAGAACCGGCTGCTCCCCGCCGGGCCGACCGTGGCCGACATCCTCGCCAACGCCGCGTTCTACTACGGCCTCGTGCGGATGCTCGCCGAGGAGGAGCGGCCCGTGTGGTCGGCGATGTCCTTCTCCGCCGCGGAGGAGAACTTCCACACCGGCGCCAGGGACGGCATCGCCGCCAGGCTCTACTGGCCGGGGGTGGGGGAGGTCTCCGCGACCGAGCTGGTCCTGCGCCGGCTGCTGCCGATCGCCCACCGTGGCCTGGAGGCCTGGGGCATCAGCGCCGCCGACCGCGACCGCTTCCTCGGCATCATCGAGCGCCGCTGCGTCGAGGGGCGCAACGGCGCGACCTGGCAGGTGCAGGCCTTCCATCGCCTCTACCGCGACCAGGGTCACGACCGCGCCGAGGCGCTGCGCCGGCTGACGCTCTCCTACCGCGAGCAGATGCACGCCAACGTCCCCGTGCACGAGTGGGAGCTGCCCTGAGGCCCGTTCGGGCCGGCGCATCGCGGTGTCCCGGCTGACCGGACCGGCGCCCGCGCGCTCCCCGGATTCCGGTACGGTCCGCCCGTGGACGAGCACGTTCGTCAGTTGCCGCGAGGGCGACACGGACTATCGCGTGAGGAGGTCAGGGCCTCGCAGCGTGTGCGGCTGACGGCCGCCGTCGTCGACGCCGTCGCCGAGCACGGCTACACGGGCACCACGGTCGCACACATCGTCAGGCGCGCCCGGGTCTCGCGCGAGACCTTCTACGAGCACTTCCCCTCCAAGGACGCGTGCTACCTCGCCGCGGTCGGGGTGGCGTTCGACGAGCTCCGGCACGTGATCGGCGAGGCGCTCGGGAGCTCACCGGACCCACTCGGGTCCCTCGACGCGTTCCTGCGGGCCTACCTGGAGTGGATGGCCGCCCGGCCCCAGGTGGCCCGCTGCCTGCTGCTCGAGCTGCGCGACGCCGGCCGCCCGACGCTCGCACGCGAGGACGAGGCCATGAGGACGCTCGTCGATCGGCTGATGGCGCGCATCGATCCGCGCGACCGCTTCGCCTGCGAGATGTTCGTCGCGGCGCTGCGCCAGATGGTCGGGCTGCGGGTCGACGGCGGCGGCGCGGCGTCGCTGCCCGAGCTGCGCGAGCCGCTGCTGCGCGTCGCCCAGCGCTACGCGGCCGGCCCGCTCGTCTCGGCCTAGCGGCGACCCTCGCCTACGCTCGGCCGCGGTGCCCGTCCCGCTCGCGCCCCTCACCACGCTGCAGCTCGGCGGCCCCGCCGACGCGCTCGTCGACGCGCGCACGGAGGACGAGCTCGTCGCCGCGCTGACGGGCGATCCGGCGCCCGCCCTGCTGCTGGCCGGCGGGTCCAACGTCGTGATCGCCGACGCGGGCGTGCGCGGCACCGTCGTGCGCGTCGCCACGCGCGGCGTGGCCCGGGAGGGCGACCGCCTCGTCGTGCAGGCGGGGGAGCCGTGGGACGGCTTCGTGGCCCACGCCGTCGCGGCCGGCCTGGCCGGGGTCGAGTGCCTGTCGGGCATCCCGGGGTCCACCGGCGCGACGCCGATCCAGAACGTCGGCGCCTACGGGCAGGAGGTCGCCGAGACCATCGCCTGGGTCCGGGCGCTCGATCGCCGGGTCGGCGAGGTCGTCACGCTCGACGCCGCCGACTGCGGCTTCGCCTACCGCACCAGCCGCTTCAAGGGCGACGACCGCTTCGCCGTGCTCGCCGTCGCCTTCGACCTGCAGCCGGGCGGCGAGTCCCAGCCGATCCGCTACGCCGAGCTCGCCCGGTCGCTCGGCGTCGACCCGGGCGCCCGCGTCCCGCTCGCGGCCGCCCGCGCCGCGGTGCTCGGCCTGCGGCGCGGCAAGGGGATGGTCGTCGATCCCGCCGACCCGGACTCGCGCTCCGCCGGCTCCTTCTTCACCAACCCGATCCTGACCGCCGAGGCGTTCGAGGCGCTGGCCGCCCGGGCCGGCGGCGACGGGCCACCCCCGGCGTGGCCCGAGCCCGATGGGCGGGTCAAGACGAGCGCGGCCTGGCTGATCGGCCGCGCCGGCTTCGCGCGCGGGGACGGCGAGGGCGCCGTCGGCATCTCCACCAAGCACACGCTCGCCCTGGTCAACCGGGGCGGGGGGACGACGGCCGAGCTCGTCGTGCTCGCGCGGCAGATCGCCGCGGGCGTCGAGGCCGCCTTCGGGGTGCGCCTGCATCCCGAGCCGGTCTTCGTCGGCCACGCCTGGTGACGGCGGGCTAGGCAGTCAGCGCGAGCCGGGCGGGCGTGTCGTCGTCGAGCGTCTCGAGCAGGGTGCCGACGACGTCCTCGAGGTGATGGAGCGACTCGGCCACGAAGAGGACGTGCTGGGGGTTCGTCGAGTCGCGGTCGGTGGTCGCCAGCGCCGCGCCGTGGAGCGGGCGCAGCTCGGCGGTGCGGAACGCGTCGAGGTCGGCGGCGGAGCTGAGCATCGCCGCCCCGCAGCAGAGGAGCATGTCGCCCTCGCGGATGACGCCGAACTCGCACGTGGACCAGTACACGCGCTCGAGGATCTGCATGGCCGCGTCGGTCTTCAGCCGCCGGGCGGCCTCCCCCATGAGCCGTTGGAGGCGGGCGAACTGCGGGGAGGCCAGCAGGATGCCGTGCCCGAGGACCGCGTGCGCGAGGTCGGGCTGCGGGGTGTGGCGCAGCTGCGACGCCTCGCGCAGCTGCAGCGGCGCGTGGAAGACGCCGTCGGCAAGGGCGGTGTAGAACTCGCGTGGCGGCAGCCGCTCGGGGGCGGGCACGAGGCGGAACCCCGCCTGGGGCCGCACCCGCGCCGTGACCTCGGCGAGCTCCGGGATCCGCGCGGTCGGAAGGCCCACCGCCTCCCACGCGTGCAGGTAGGGGGAGCACGCGAGGTGGGCATGGCGGCCGTAGAGCTCGCGGCAGATCGCGCGCCAGACCTGCTGGTCCTCGGTCGAGTAGGTCGGTTCGCGCATCCCCTTCACCTTTGCCTCACAGACCGGCCCTACAACCCTGAACATCTGTTCAGGACAATTCTGCTACACCCGATGCGTGTCGAACGGTCGTTCACTGGGCAATCTGCCTAGTTCATGGATCGACTCGATGCTGCGATTGTCGAGACGCTGACAACGAGCCCGCGGATCGGCCTCGTCGAGGTCGCCCGACGGGTCGGCGCCGCCCGCGCGACCGTGGCGGCCCGGCTCGCGAAGCTCGTCGACCGCGGCGCGATCACCGGCTTCGGGCCCGAGATCGACCCGGCCGAGATCGGCTTCCCCGTGCTCGCGATGGTGTTCCTCGAGATCGCCCAGGGCCGGCTCGAAGCGACGGTCGCGGCGCTCGAGGGCATCCCGTTCGTGCTGGAGGCCTTCGGCGTCACCGGTCAGCGCGACCTGCTGTGCCGCGTCGTCGCGCGCGACAACGGCCACCTGCAGGAGGTCATCAACGCCATGGTCACCCACCCCGACGTGCTGCGCAGCACCTCCCACGTCGCCATGTCCTGCCAGATCAGGCTGCGCACCCTGCCGCTCGTGCGGGTGGTGGCGGACGTTTCCCCGCCCGTCGGCGAGGGGTAAGCCGTCGCAGATGCCCCGCGAGCGCTCCAGCTCACGGATCCCCGGCATCGAAGGACTGCGTGGACTGGCCGCACTGCTGATCGTGGTGCACCACGTCCGCATCAACTCGGTGCCCCTCGACGAGCGGATCGGCTCGTCGGGCGTCGTGGACACGCTCCTCGCCGATCTGGCCCTGGGCGTGACGCTGTTCTTCGTCCTGTCGGGGTTCCTGCTCTACCGGCCCTACGTGGCCGCCGTGCTCGACGGCCGTCGCGTGCCGAGCGTGCGCCGCTACCTGCGCAGCCGGCTGACGCGCATCCTGCCCGCCTACTGGGTGATCCTGTTCGCGGGCTTCTTCGTCCTCGGCACCAACTCGCTCGGCCCGGACGACACGCTCGGCTTCCGCGACCTCGCCCAGACCTTCACCCTGACCCACCAGCTGACCCCAGGCACCGTCGGCGCCGGGCTCGGGCCGTCCTGGTCGCTGGCGGTCGAGGTCGCCTTCTACGCGCTGCTCCCGGTCTTCGGGCTGCTCGCGCTGCGCCTGGCGCGGCGTGCGCGCTCCGTGCGCGGCCGCGTGCTGGCCGTCGTCGCGCCCGCCGCGCTGCCGCTGGTGATCGGCGTCTCCGGCAAGCTCGTCGCCGAGCACGTCGTGACCACGACCGAGAGCAACCCCTTCACGGAGAACTGGCATTCGATCATCGTGAAGTCCTTCTGGGGCCAGGCGGACCTGTTCACGTTCGGGATGCTCGTCGCGGTCCTCTACGTGCTCGTCGACACCGGCCGCGTGCGGATGCCGTCGGGGTGGCGCCCCGTCGCGGTGGCCGGCGTCCTGGGCTGCGCCTTCTACGCCTATCCCCTCGGCTGGGACGCCCTTGAGCAGGACTTCCGCAACCTCCTTGCGGCCGGCGGGTCGGCGCTCGTGCTGCTGCTCGTCCTGCTGCCGGGGCGGCGCGGCCTCGCCTTGCGGGTGCTCGACCACCCGGCCGCCGTGGCCGTCGGCACCGGCTCCTTCTCGCTGTTCCTCTGGAACGACCAGGTGATCATCTGGCTCGAGCGCCACGGCCTGACGCTGCCGGGCGTCGGCGGCTTCTTCGCCAACCTCGCGATCGCCCTGGCCGTGTGCGCGCCGCTGACCTGGGCGACCTACCGCTGGGTGGAGAAGCCGGGAATGGCGCTTGGGCGCAGCCGCCGCCCCCGCGCGACGGCCGCGCGCCCGCCTGACGCTGCGGGCCGGGCATCCGCGCAGCTGTCACCACGCTGACGCGCATCGGCGTTTCGTCCGCTCGAGCGGGGGTCGCGTGGGGTGCGCGCCCCAGCGTGTCGATGCCGGGGACGTGCTCCCCACCTCCCGCCCCCTCTCGACGCTGCTCGCTGCCACGAGCCTCGTCCTCTGCGCTATCGCCCCCGCCGCCCACGCGGGCCCCTCCCACGCTGCCACCGCCACCGCGGCCAAGGCCAAGAAGCCGGCGACGTCGGCCAAGAAGGCCCGCGCGCGACACGGCAAGGTCGATCGCCGCCTGCCGAAGCGCTGGGCGGCTCGATACCACGTCCGCAAGGCCGGGGCTGACGCTGATCACGACGGCCTGAGCAACCTCGGGGAGTACCGCGCGAAGCTGAACCCCCGGCGCCCGGACACCGACCGCGACGGACTGCGCGACGGCGACGAGCACGCCGGCCGGATCACGGCGCTGAGCCCCACGGGGGCGACCATCAAGCTCTTCGGCGGCGGCAGGCTGAAGGCGAGCTTCGACGCCGCGACGGTGTTCGTCTGCGCCGACGACGCAGACGGCACCGACGACGGTGAGGACACCGGCGAGGCCGACGGGACCGAGGCGGCGGACGAGGCCGCGCAGGAGGCCGCCGACGAGGCGGCCGAGGCGGCCGAGGAGGCCGCAGACGAGGACGCCGGGGCCCCGCGTCTGGGCGCCGACGACGGCCTCGAGGACGTCGTCGACGCCGTCGTCGCGCCCGTGGCGGCCGGCAGCACCTCCAGGCTTCCGGGCGGGACCCGCCTGACCATCGGTGGCGACCCCAACGCCTCGCGCCTCGCCGCACACGCCGCGACTGCAGCCGCGGCGCCCTGCGCCGAGATGGCCGTCGGCGACCGCGTCTTCGAGGCCGCTACGCGCGGCTCAGGCGCCGCGAGCGTCTTCAAGCGCATCGACCTCGTCGGCTGACCCGACCCCTTAACGGGCTCGGGCCCCGGCGAACGCCGGGGCCCGAGAGCCGTCTGTGCCGTGTCCGGTCGGACTAGCGGCGGTCGTTGCGGCGACCCGGACGGTCGACCGTCTCGCAGTTGGCCTTGACCACGTCGTCCTTGTCGGCCTTCACCGAGTCGCGGCCCTTGCCGCAGTCGATGACGTCCTTGGTGCCGTCGCGGGCGTCGATCGTGTCGTCGCCCGAGCCGCCCTCGATGTCGTCCTTGCCGGCGCCGCCCTTGATGCTGTCGTCGCCCTTGTCGCCCTTGATCGTGTCGTCGCCGGCGCCGCCGTCGATCGAGTCGTCGTCCTTGCCGCCGCGCAGCTCGTCCTCACCGGAGCCGCCGGTGATGTCGTCCTTGCCGTCGAGGCCCTGCGCGGTGTCGTTGCCCGACCCGCCGGCGATGTCGTCGTCGCCGGAGCCGCCCTTGACGAAGTCGTCGTCGCTGCCGCCCTGCACGGTGTCGTCGCCCGAGGAGCCCTCGACGTCGTCCTCGCCGCTGCCGCCCTTGAGCGTGTCGTCATCGCTACCGCCCTGCAGGCTGTCGTCGCCCGAGCCGCCCTTGACGTCGTCCTTGCCGGAGCCGCCGAGCACGGCGTCGTCGCCCGAGCCGCCGTCGACCTTGTCGTCGCCGCGCTGGCCGTAGACCTCATCGTCTCCGGCGTCGCCCTTGAGGTTGTCGTTGCCCGTTCCCTGCGAGAGATCGCAGTTCTTCTGGCCCGGGGTGCCGGGGGTGGCCGGCGTGCCGGGGGTGGCCGGCGTGCCGGGCGTGCCCGGGGTCGGCGGCTTGTAGGGGGTGTACGGCGTGTAGGGGTTGCCGGGGTTGCCCGGGGTGCCGGGAGTGCCGGGGTTGCCGGGGGTGCCGGGGTTGCCGGGGGTGCCCGGAGCGTCGACGCAGACGCCGTCGCCGTAGATCGTGTCGTTGTCGCGCCCGCCGCTGGCGAAGTCGTCGCCGCCCAGGCCGAGGATGGTGTCGTTGCCGCCGAGGGCGTTGAACGTGTCGCTGCGCCGTCGTGCCGATGAGCACGTTCGGATCGTTGTCACCGGTGAAGGTGGCGGCGACGGCAACGCCGCCGAAGCTGAAAACGGCCGTGATGGCCATCAGCGGGATGGTCTTGCGATGCTTCATGCCGGACAGGTCTCCCTTGAGGTTTGAGCGCCGGGTCCGGCGCAAGGTTTCATGAGCGCTTTACGTGTGCTTCCCTGCAAAGCTGACAGCCGCTCACCCCATCAACGCTCCGGGACCCACGAAACCGTCGTCTCGCCAGAACTCAGACCGTCAGGACGTGCAGCGTCCCGACCCCGACCCGGTACGCGCTCCCCAGCCCGTGGAGGGTCAGCTCGCTCCCCCGTACCTCGACGCAGGTGTGCTCGTCCACCGCGACGCCCGTGCCGGTGAGCCCGCCGGCGACCGCGTGCACGAGTCGGGTCAGGGTGCCCCACTGCGTCGCGTGCACCTCGACGGTCAGGGGCACGAGGCCGAGGCCGTCGACCACCGTGAGCTCGTCGAGGTCCTCCGACGCGTCCTCGTCGCAGACCGCCCGCCCGTCCAGCCGCCAGCCGCCGACGAGCGCCCGCGTCGCCGCCAGCGCCGCGCCCGCGGAGTAGCCCGCGTAGGGCAGACGGCGCTCGCGCACGCGCGCGCCCAGGCCCGTGGGCACCAGCGCGGCGGCGTACGCCGGCGTCAGCCCGCCCGCCACGTAGACCCCGGCCGCGCCGTCGAGGTCGTCCAGCACGAAGTCATCGAGCGCTCGCGCGCGCACGCGAGCGGCGCCCGCCGAGGCGAGCGCTCCGGTCCAGCGCTCCGCGTCGTCCTCGCACACGACGAGGATCTCGCCGTCCGCGCAGGCCGCCACGAACGGCTCGTGGGAGGCGCGCACGCCCGCCGGATCACGGCCGCCGCCGATGAGGAAGACCGGGCTCGTCATCGGTGCGCACCATAAGCGAGCGCACGGGCGCTAGAGTCTTCTGGACCTCGCGCCGGTGCGGGGTTTTCCTTTGCCCGGCGCCTGATTCGCCCCTTCGACGCACACGGAGTCAGCCACTAATGGCTCGCGGAGACGTCCGGATTGCAATCACCCTCGCATGCGAGGACTGCAAGCGCCGGAACTACCAGACGAATAAGTCCAAGCGAAACAACCCGGACCGGGTGACGCTGCAGAAGTACTGCAAGTGGTGTCATCGGCACACGGGCCATCGCGAGACGCGCTAGGACCACGAGAGTGGCCCGCGACCGCCGACGCCGGAGCCGTCAACAAGACGGCGACGACACGACGCCCGACGTCCTCGGCGGCGCGACCCCGTACGCCGACGAGGCGCGCCGGGCGGAGCAGGGCCCGATCGAGCCCGCCGCCGGCGGCGGGGGCGACGACGGGGACGACTACGACCGTCTCCCCGACCTGGCGGAGGACGAGCCCGAGCGCGACCCCGACCTCGCCCCCCGCAAGGAGCGCGGCCGTGCGCTGACCTTCCTGCGCGCGAGTGCCGCCGAGCTGCGCCGCGTCGAATGGCCCACCCGCCGTCACGTCTTCCAGGCCACCGCCGTCGTCCTCGGCTTCGTCGTCGTCGCCGGCGCCTGGCTGGGCCTGATGGACGCCCTCTGGCAGCCCGTCATGAACGCCATCCTCTAGAGAGACATCATGTTCCGCTGGTACGTCATCAACACCTACTCCGGGCACGAGAACAAGGTCAAGCAGAACCTCGAGCACCGCGTCGTCTCGCTCTCGCAGCAGCGCCGGGTGCGGCAGGTCGTCGTTCCGACCGAGTCCGTGCAGGAGCTCAACAAGGACAACCAGAAGGTGTCCGTCGAGAAGCGGACCATGCCGGGCTACGTGCTCGTCAACATGGACCTCAACGAGGACTCCTGGAGCCTCGTCAAGAACACCCCCGGCGTCACCGGCTTCGTCGGCGCGTCCAACGAGCCCGTCCCGCTCACGCAGGGCGAGGTCGACCGGCTGCTGCACCGCGAGATCGCGGTCCGCGCGCCGAGCCGCGCCCAGTTCACCATCGGGGAGACCGTCAAGGTCATCTCCGGTCCCCTGTCCGACTTCTCCGGCGAGATCGCCGAGATCAACGAAGACCAGGCTCGCCTGAAGGTCCTTGTCTCCATCTTCGGCCGGGAGACCCCGGTCGAGGTGGGATACGACCAGGTGAAGAAGGTCTGACCCCCTAAGCTCTGGAAGCTCGCAATGGCCAAGAAAGTCCTCACAACGATCAAGCTGCAGGCGCCCGGAGGCCAAGCCTCCCCGGCGCCGCCCGTGGGCCCGGCCCTCGGTCAGCACGGCATCAACATCATGGAGTTCGTCAAGGCGTTCAACGCCTCGACCTCCAACGACATGGGCACCACGATCCCGGTGGTCATCACCGTGTTCGAGGACCGCTCGTTCACCTTCGTCACCAAGACCCCGCCGGCCGCGGTGCTCATCCGCCAGGCGATCGGGATCGAGAAGGGCTCCGGGGAGCCGAACCGCAACAAGGTCGGGACCATCTCCCGCGACCAGGTTCGCGCCATCGCGGAGAAGAAGCTCGCCGACCTGAACGCGCACGACGTCGATCAGGCCGAGAAGATCATCGCCGGCACCGCCCGCTCCATGGGCGTGGAGGTCTCCGCCTGATGCCCAAGCACGGGAAGAAGTACATCGCCGCCCTCGAGAAGGTCGATCGCAACAAGGAGTACCTGCCCGCCGAGGCGATCGAGCTCGTTCAGTCGATCAAGCCCGGCAAGGCCGACGAGACCGTCGAGGTCCACATCCGCACCGGCCTCAACGTCCGTCACGCGGACGAGCAGCTGCGCGGCACCATCTCGATGCCCCACGGCCTCGGCAAGGACGTCAAGATCGCCGTCTTCGCCCGTGGCGACAAGGCCGCCGAGGCCGAGTCCGCCGGCGCCGACGTCGTCGGCGCCGAGGACCTCGCCAAGCAGATCGAAGAGGGCTTCACCGACTTCGACATCGCCATCGCGACGCCGGACATGATGCCGATCGTCGGCCGCCTGGGCCGCATCCTCGGCCCGCAAGGCAAGATGCCGAACCCCAAGGTCGGCACCGTGACGATGGACGTCGCGAAGGCCGTGGAGGAGTCCAAGGCCGGCAAGGTCGAGTACCGCACCGACCGCACCGCGATCGTGCACCTGTCGCTCGGCAAGACCTCCTTCCCCCACGAGCAGCTGCTCGGCAACTACGCCGCGGTCATCGACGAGATGATCCGCGCGAAGCCGAGCGCCGCCAAGGGCCGCTACCTGCGCACCGTCACCGTCGCCTCGACCCATGGTCCCGGCGTCAAGGTCGATCCCTCCATCACCCGCGGGATCGTCGCCGGTGAGCCCTCGGAGGCCCCCGCGGCCGCATAGCCCGCGCAGGCCTCCTTCCCCAAGACCGCGGGCAGCGCCCGGCCGACGAAGGCCGGTCGCGGAAGTCCCCCGTAGGAAAGGACCCAGTTGGACAGAAGCCAGAAGGCTGCCGTCATCGAAGACGTCGCAGCCAAGATCTCAGAGAGCGAAGCGATCTTCGCGGTCGACTACCGCGGCATCTCCGTGCCGCAGGCCGCCAAGCTCCGCGTCACGCTCCTCGAGGGCGACGCGACGTTCCAGGTCACCAAGAACACGCTCACCGAGCGTGCGGCGGACCAGGCCGGCGTGCCCGACCTCAAGCAGCACCTGGAGGGCCCCACGGCCCTCACGTTCGTCCGCGGTGACGCGGCCGCCGCCGCCAAGGCGCTGGCCGACTTCAACCGCGAGTCCGGCCTCCTCGTCTTCAAGGGCGGCTGGATGAACGGTGCTCCGCTGAGCGCCGACGCGATCGTCGCCATCTCGAAGCTCCCGTCGCGCGACGTCCTGTACGGACGCCTCGTCGGCATGGTCGCTTCGCCCCTCACCGGCCTCGCCGCCGGCATGAGCAACCTCATCTCCGGCCTCGGCCGACAGCTCGCGCAACTCGCCGAGCAGAAGAACAACGAATCACAGGAGTCCTGAAATGGCTACCAGCACCGCTGAGTGGATCGACGAGCTCAAGCAGATCTCCGTCCTCGAGCTCTCTGAGCGCATCAAGGCCCTCGAGGAGGAGTTCGGCGTGTCTGCGACGGCCGTCGCGGCTGCCGCTCCCGCCGGTGGCGGCGGTGGCGACGCCGCAGCCGCCGAGGAGGAGCAGACCACGTTCGACGTCGTCCTGACGGCCGCGGGCGAGAAGAAGATCCAGGTCATCAAGGTCGTGCGTGCCGCGACCGGCCTCGGCCTCAAGGAGGCCAAGGCGCTCGTCGACGAGGCCCCGAAGCCCATCAAGGAGGGCATCGAGAAGGACGAGGCCGAGAAGCTCAAGGGCGAGATCGAGGACGCCGGCGGGTCCGTCGAGGTCAAGTAGCTCCGGGCGGCTCGCCGCCCGCGCAGTCGCAGGTCGTACCGCGAGGCCGGGGGAGACCCCGGCCTCGCGCCGTCTCACGGGCGCCCGTAGCCTGAGCGCCGTGGACGCACCTGAGGCCGTTGACGAGCTGTTCGTGCAGACCCTGCTCGGGGGCCGCGACCTGGACGACTTCGACCCCGGGGACCTCCCGCCGATCGCGGTCTCCCCGCCGCAGGGGAAGTTCCTCCACCTGCTTGCGCGCGCGACGGGCGCCCATCGCATCCTGGAGCTCGGCACCCTCGCCGGCTACAGCACGATCTGGCTCGCGCGCGCCCTGCGCTTCGAGGGCACGTTGGTCACCGTCGAGCTCGACGACCATCATGCCCGTGTGGCGGCGGCCAACTTCGAGCGGGCCGGGGTCGCCGACCGGATCGACCAGCGCGTCGGGCCCGCCCTCGAGGTCCTGCCGCAGCTGACCGGCCCCTACGACCTCGCGTTCCTGGACGCCGACAAGGCCACGATGGCCGAGCAGGTCGAGCTCGTGGTGCCCCGCATGGCCGTCGGCGGGGTGATCGTCTGCGACAACGTCGTGCGGCGCGGGGACGTGGTGGAGCCGGCGTCAGACGACGCCAGCTCGCGGGGCGCCCGCGCCGCGATCGAGCTGCTCGGACGCCATCCCCAGCTCGACGCGACCGGGCTGCAGACGGTGGGCTCGAAGGGCTACGACGGGTTCGCGATCGCGCTGGTGGGGCCGCCGGCCTGAGTTGGCACAGCGGCCTGCAGGGCCGCGCAAGTTCCGGCGTTCCGGCACCGTTCGGTGTTCGATTCGGTACGCGGGCGCCTCGCGCCATCCCAGGAGAACGGTATGAAGACGGTCCTCGTGGCGCTCGGCGCCACAGTCGTGTGTGTCTTGGCGGGCGCAGCGCCGGCGGCAGCGGCGTCGACCTGCGACCCGGTGGCCGTGCGCACCGACGCGGGTGCGGTCGATGCCGCCCCGTACTGCGCTGACGCGAGCGGGGCGCAGCTCTCGCTGACGGTCGTCTCGCCGCCCGAGCACGGCACCCTGAGCGACGCCTTCGCGTACACGCCCGGCGCCGGGGCCACCTACGACCGCATCGGCTACGCGCCGGTCGAGGCCGACGGGTCGCCTGGGCCCACCGTCTGGGCCGAGATCGGCATCAAGCGCGAACCGCGGCCGGCGTGCCGACCCGAGGACGACGTCCGCGTGCGCACCGGGAGCTCTCGCGAGGTGTACCTGTACTGCGTCGGCGCGACGTCGTGGACGGCGACGGCGACGGCGGATGCCGACCCAGCCCCCTTCAGCTTCAGCGTCCGGAAGACGTACCCCAACAACGGCGCGTTGAGCATCTGGGGCAACCGCGACGGGTCCGGTGTGGTGTCCGTCGTCGCCCGCAACGCCGATGGGCAACCGTCGAAGCCGCTCGCGCTTCCCGTCGAGATCGGCGCGGACGTCAACCACGCACCGGGGTGCTTCCCGACCACCCCTCGGCGGATGCGTCCTGGGCAGTGGACCTGGTTCATGCCGATCTGCCCCGACGTCGACGGCGACGACGTCGCCATCACGCTCGGCGACGACCCCGGCCTGGGGTCCTTCGACCCGCTCGACATCGCCGGTTGGGGCTGGTTCTACAGCGTCCCCGCGGGCACGCAACCACAGACGGTCACGCTGAAGGCCACGGGGTCCGACGGCCGCGCGTCCGACACCTACCAGCAGGTCGTGACCATCGACCCGGATCGGCCCAACAGGGCGCCCACCTGCCTCGACGACACCGGGCAGACCGCCGTCAGCGGCGTCGCGATCCTCGGCGGCCCCAACTGCTTCGACATGGACAACGACGGGCTGCGCTTCCGGCTGAAGTCCGCCGATCACGGCACCGTCGAGCGGGTCGACAGCTACACGTGGGAGTTCACGCCCGACGCCGGCCACACCGGGCCCGCCGGCTACACGCTCGAGGCCGATGACGGCATCGCCACCACGCCGTTCACGATGACCTACACCGTCGAGGCGCCGCCGAAGCCGGCGGTGCAGATCGACGACGTGGCTGCGACCACGAACGACCCGACGCCGACGTTCACGTTCTCCAGCGCAGCGGTCGACGCGACGTTCACCTGCCAGGTCGACGACGGGACGCCGGTCGCCTGCACGTCGCCCTTCGAGAGCCCGAAGGTGGGCGAGGGCGCTCACACGCTGCGCGTCTGGGCGACGCAGGGGGGCGAGACGGGAGACCCGGCGCAGCGCGCCTGGACGCTCGACGTCACGCCGCCTGCCGCGCCGGTGATCGATGCGGGCCCGGACCGGCTCACCACCAGCGACGATGGCGACGCCCTCGCGTGGTTCGCCGACGACGCCGATGCCGCGGACTACGAATGCGAGCTCGATGACGAGCAGCTGGACGGGTGCGGGGACGTGCAGAACGTCGCCGTCGGGCCGCACACCCTGATCGCACGGGCCGTCGACGCTGCCGGGAACCGATCCCCGGCGACGACGTACAGCTGGCGGCGCGTGCCCGAGGGGACGACGATCAAGCCGGTTGCGGCACACGTGCCGGTCGGCCTGCTCGACGCGGACCCTGACGCGCCAGGCGGCCTGCGGGTCCTGATGCCCGACGGCGGCGCCGCCGGGATCGGGGCAGCCCCCGGGCGCGGTGTCGCTCCCAACGGCGCGGCGTGGGTCGGCGACCGCCTGACCCTCTACGCGAGCGACACCACCGCGGCGCGGCCGCTGGAGCTCGGCCTCGGCTTCACCAAGGCGCAGCTGAAGACGTACGGCGTGACCGCCGCCACGCTCGGCCTGCTGGTCGACGACACCGTCGTGCCGTCGTGCACCGGTGCCGTCGGCGCCGCCTCGCCCGACCCCTGCATCGCCGCCCGCGAGACGGCGGCAAGCGGCGACGGGCGCGTGACCCTGCGCTCGTCGTCACCGGTGCTGACGCTGGACCTCCTCAAGGACACGCGTGCGCCGAAGGTCACCATCACCGGTGCGGCGGGGTCGTTCGCGTTCACCGCCGACGAGGTCGGTGCGACGTTCGAGTGCAGCCTCGATGCGGCGGCGTTCGAACCGTGCACGACGGCTCCGGGGGTCACCGAGCTGGCGGCGGGCAAGCATTCGCTGCGCGTTCGCGCGACCGATGCGACCGGCAACGTCGGGGCGGTCGCCGAGCGGTCGTGGACGGTCGCGGCATCGGCGGCCACGCCGACCCCGGCGGCTGCCGCCACCGCTACGCCGTCGCCCTCCGCGACCTCGACGACCACCGCCACCCCGGCGGTGCCGCGCGCCGCCGAGTCCGCCGACCGCACGCCGGCGGACCTGTCGGTGACGGCCAAGCGCGTCTCGCTGCGCAAGGCGGTCCGGCGGGGCCTGCCGGTGTCGCCGCGCTGCAGCGAGCAGTGCATGGCCATCGTCTCGGTCGGCGTCGACGGCAAGACGGCCAAGCGCCTCGGGTTGTCGCGCGCGGGCAAGCGGATGGAGCTGGGAAGCGACTTCGGCGACGGCCACGGCACCCTGCGCATCACGCTCGACGACAAGCTCACGGCCGTGCGCCGGGTGAGGCTCGTGGTCTTCGTGCTCGCGATCGACGCCGCCGGCAACCGCTCGATGGCGACGACGAAGATCACGCTGGAGCGCTGAGGCGAGGCTTGGCCGAGGCCGTGCTTCTCTACACGACGCCAACGGTGAGTGGTGGCGACGTCGCGGTCTCGGCGCGCAGGACGAGTGCGGCCCGACCAGGCAGGGGCGCCAGTACGCCTATCCGACGCAGGGTGTGTCCGCGTCATGGGCACGCTGCCAAGAAGCCACCCGGCGATGGTCGATACTTGGAAGGCGACCTCCGGACCGCTGCCTTCAGATTGTCAAGCAACGTTTGATCCAGTTCCGCGTACGGCCGAGATACGCCGCTCGCCGGCCCCAGGACGACTCCGGACCCCGCCTAGTTGGAAGCCGCGGAGGCCAACGATGCTCGCTCCAAGCTGCTGTTCACAGGTAGGATCTGCGTTGTGAAGGTCCTCGTCACCGGCGCCGCCGGCTTCATCGGCTCCCACCTCGCTCGAGGCGTGCCTGCGTCGCGGCTGGGACGTCGTCGCGATCGACTCGCTGACGACCTACTACTCGCCGACGGCAAGGTCCAAAACGCCACCGCGTTCTGCAACCCACCAGCGCTGCACGTACCTCGAGCAGGACATCCTCGACGTCGACCTGCGCGCGCTGCTGGCCGGCGCGACGTGGTCTTCCACCTGGCCGCGCAGGCCGGGGTCCGCGCGAGCTGGGGCCAGAGCTTCGACGTCTACACGCAGCTCAACATCACGGTGCTGCAGCGGCTGCTCGAAGCCGCTCGCGACGCCGACATCCAGAAGTTCGTGTTCGCGTCGTCGTCGTCGGTCTACGGCGACGCCGAGGCGCTGCCGACGTCGGAGGAGCAGGTGCTGCGGCCGCTGTCGCCCTACGGCGCGACGAAGGCGCTCGGCGAGCACCTGACCTACCTGTACTTCCGCAACTACGGCGTCCCTACCGTCGACCTGCGCTTCTTCAGCGTCTACGGCCCGCGCCAGCGCCCGGACATGGCGTTCCACCGCGCGATCGAGGCGGGCCTGGCGGGCACGCCGTTCCGGCTCTTCGGCGACGGCCGCCAGACGCGCGACTTCACGTTCGTCGCCGACATCGTCGCCGCGGCGATTCGCCGCGGCCGAGGCGCCGGCGGGTAGCACGTACAACCTCGGCGGCGGCTCGAACGTCTCGATGCTCGACGTCCTGGACATCGTCAGAGGACGAGCTCGGCGGGAGCTCGACTGGATCCACGAGGAGGGCCAGCGTGGTGATGCGCGCGACACGTCAGCCGACATCCGGAGCGGCAGGAGCGGAGCTCGGCTACGCGCCGCAATGGGATGTCGCCGCGCGGCCTGCGCGAGCAGGTCGCCTGGCATCGCGCTCGACGACGGTGACCCACCGCCCCCAGGCGTCGCGTCCGAGCTGGTCACTGGGAGCGGCCACGCCCGGCGTCAATGGACCGCTGACCGCGACGCGACGAAGCGGCTACGAGCAGCACCTACCGACGGCGACCTGCGGCTGCGGAGGGTCGCGGGCGGAGCGGTAGCTGATGCACCTGTGCGCTTTTGATGACGGTGCTTACCCCGCCGGCCAGACCCTCA